>NZ_JACKZA010000004.1 GCF_015100155.1 Acidithiobacillus sp. HP-2
CAACTCCACCTCGGACAGCAGTGCCGTTTCCACCACCGCTGCCAACTTGGACTCGGCAGACCAACACTCTGCGGTCTTCTTGGTCACTGCACTCATCGTCCCACTCGCTATCGCCTGCTTACGCCAATGGTACAGCGTCACATCAGAAATCCCTTCCTGTTTGGCCAGTTCTGGCACAGATAAACTGGTGGGCGGTAACATCTTCTGCAATACAGCGGCCTTACGTTCTGCTGAATAACTCTTCATCTCGATAATCCACTTTCCGCCCCCACCCTACACCTGACTCCATTTCAGAGAGGCGACAACTACCCTGACACCGGGGGGAAGTCACAAGATGTCACCCAAAGAGTGTTGCCGCTGCCTATGCAGACATAGACGCAACCTTGGCCGGGTTTGGATTCCGAGACCGAGTGAAACACAGGGGCATCAAAAAATGACCGGCCCCTGCTTTTTGTCTCATAAATGGCCGATCCAGGCAGTGACTGGTCCCCGTTCAATCAAGGGACTACGAACCTGGTTGGCTCTTTCCATCAGACATGATGGTGCATTATGTCCCAACCAACAGGAAGGTCGTCCCATGTTATTCGGCATACCGTACTTCGTTAGTTCGAGATAAAGTTGACGAATACTTCAAAGACCCCTTGAAACCAGTCCTCTGCCGAGAATTATTTGCTGGGCGGATTTAACTCCACGTTACGGGGCATCTTCCGATATAACAATAACAAAAAATAATAGCTCAACATAACAGACATAGAAATGAATATGCGAACACGCCGCATCCATAAAAAACACCCAAGGATAAATATCTAATCACGAATCTTAGCGGGATGATGCTGACCAATTTATATACATTTCCTTACCAACCTCTTGAAGTCCAAAATATTGGTAAAGTTTGATCGCCTTTTCATTATGGCTGAATACATGCAGAGCAAATCCTGATGCTTCCATGTTTTTACAATTATCCATAATATGTTGCATTAATCGTTTGCCAAAACCTCGATTCTGATATTTTTCATCGATAAAAAACCAGAGCAGGACGGCAGCTTGATGGGGTACTGCCGAATACCATGCACCACCTATCATCTTACCATCATATTGCGCTGAAACAAGATACTGGTGATTGTCACTTTGTCGGTCAATATTATCTAGCATCTGTATCTGTCCTTGCGTGATATTGTGAGCCGCTTCTTCGGAAAGAAGCATGACCTTTTGCAGTTCCGCACTATGGTAATCCACAAGACTGGACTTCATAACAGGTAAAAATTCTTTAGATATCTCCATAAATATCAAATTTGAACACATGTTATCATCTCCAAATATAAGAACGATAAGCTATTCATAAAAAGTTAAATAAAACTCTTTATAACGATCAATGTTTTCTTTAAGGTTGCCAAGATTGCCTGAATATTTCTGCCATTTATTTATAGACGAATCATAAATAGGTTGTTGGACCTGATGCCGGCTTGAAGTATTAATGATATTTTTGTTAAGATGAACGTTAAGACATGAATCTTCGTATGGCAACCCGAGAAAGTCCAGCACGCAACGAAGTTTTTTCTCAGGACTTTTTACCATTTCTTCATATCTAACTATTAATATATTTTTTTCAAACAGAAGCTTCCATTGTTCAAGAGCATACTGACTAAAGCAATAGAATCTGGCTAATTGATCGAAATCATGGCTATAAGAATGATCACCTGTCATATTCTGCTGATAAATTGACAGGCAATTATCAAGAGCATCACGCTCACAAAAAATTATTTTAGACTCAGGAAATAACAACATTATTGTTCCGATATATAGAAAATTATGTGGCAACTTGTCAATCATGACCTGAAAACAAAAATCGTTAACAAGTGACGCACAATAATCTATATACGCTTTTCTTAGGATATAAGTAGATTCATAACTGTCTGACTCAATAAATTCTGATGAACGTATTTTGGTTGCGATCTCAGGAATTTCAGATAGCTCACCTAATCCCACTATTTGCGTGTGCATATCGAGCATTTGATGCAGCAAACTAGTGCCTGAACGGGGCATGCCAACAATGAATACTGGCGTATAATCTAGCTTTTCAAATTTTAGTAATTTTGGCTTTATATTTTCATAGATTTTAATATCTGACTTTAAATTTCTTTCCATAGATGGAAAATCATAACATCCATAAATACTTTTCTGCACAGAATGTGCAGCATTGTATAACAAAAAAGACTTATCATATTCACCATAATGGTGATGATAATTAGCCCTAATAAATAAAACAGATATATATGCATCGTTTAGTTTTTTTTGTTCGTCAATGTCAGACTCTAAAATTACTTCTGGATCACTAATTTTTATTTTTTTTACCAATAAATAAGCATTTTCAAATTCGCCGCGAATAAGACACATCTCAGCTCTTGCAACAATAAAAAATGGATCTTTTGATGATGTTACAATAGGCATAAGCAACCATTCTTGTGCTTCATCATACTTACCTTGTCGACCTAACGCCTGAACCAGATTAATAATCAAAGGTAATGAGTCTTCATGCTTGGTCTTTAGCAACTGTCTGTATAACTTTTCTGCTTTACTGTAATGCCCCATTCGTATCCACAGAGCTCCGAGATAAAAACGTGCACTAAAATTATTCTGATCATTTTTTAGAGCAACATTAAATGCCTCTTCTGCTTTATTGTAGTAGTGCATTCCGGATAATACGCGCCCTAATAGAATGATTCCTTTTATATCATCTGGAAATTTCCCAAGATAATCAATAAGGCACGTTGCGGAAGAAGCATAGTCTCGGGAATTGAAATAATCTTTTGCTTTAGAAAACAAAATTTTATTGTGTTTTTTATTGTTCATTTAGATAATTTATTAAAAAATTGTGTGATAAATAAAATAACATAAAGCTATGTAGTCGTACATTGAAAAAGTGTGAACAAATGTAAATTTCAAGAATGTTAAACTGGTGATATGGGAAAATCTCTTAATATTTTAGAAGAGTCCAGGGAGGATCTTCACTATATAATTGAAAACTACAATTCTTAAGGTATCAACTACAACCGCCACGATAGCAGTTTATTGCCAGCCCCCGGATTGATAATCCACTGGTCTGAGCCACTCAACCTCCAGCAAATAAAGGCATTACCGTGCTGGTTACACACTTATTTCTGGCGCTTTGCCCAAAATTCGCCCAAGGGAACTGCAAAAACCACCTGTTGGTGTCCCGTCGCCATAGAGTAGTGTATCCAGTCGAGCTAATGCCCTGTTCATTCGGAATATCCGCAGGTTGTTTGACTGGCTCGGCTAACCCAGTATTTGGTGCGAAAGGGGAGACTCGAACTCCCACGCCGTGCGGCGCTGGAACCTAAATCCAGTGCGTCTACCAATTCCGCCACTCTCGCTTACGCGCTATCTTATGCGGAATAGTCCCTGGCGACAATCATCGGAGTACCGAGCATGAGCAAGTCACAGCAACCCCATCGTTTACGCCGTTTGCTGGCTGTGGAGTCGGCCCGGATCATGGCGGAGGAGGGCGTCGTGGATTTTCGGGTGGCCAAGGAAAAAGCGGCGCGGCGTTTGGGTGCGGGGGGGGATGCTCAGCACCACTGGCCGAATAATAGTGAGATAGAATCGGAATTACATGCCCGCCTGCAGCTTTTTCACGGACCTGCCCATGCGGTGGATTTGCGCGAACTGCGCGAGCGGGCGCTGAAAGCTATGCAGTGGCTGGAGGTGTTTCAGCCGCGTCTGACCGGCCCGGTGTTGAATGGTACGGCTACGCGCCATGCGGCAATTACCCTGCATTTATTTGCGGATGCCCCTGAGACGGTCATTTTCTTTTTGATGGATCAGAAAACGCCCTATGAAGAAAGCTGGCAGCGCCTGCATTTTGGCGATGCCCCGGCGCAAGATTATCCCTGCCTGAAAATTGACTACGTAGACACGGAGATTCGTCTGGTCATTTTTGCGCTGGATGAAGACCGGCGCAGTCCCGCTTCGCCTGTGGATGGAAAACCGGTGAAGCGTGCGACTGGTCAGCAATTGCGCAAAATGCTGGAGCAAGAGCAGCTGCAAAATGGACTTTGAGAATCCAAAATTTTCGATTTATTCCTGACCCGTTGGCACAATAGCGTTTTCCTGCTCACGAGGGCGCAGGTGTTGCCAACTGACCAAGGCGAGTGCGATAAAAATGCAGACCATTCCCACACCTTCCCAGCCTCCCGGGGTTTCTCCCAATTGCAGCCAAGCGGCAACGACACCAATCAGTGGCGCTGCCAGTGTGCCCATGCCCGCGATTCCGGAGGGCAGTTTCTGCAAGGCGTAGGCCCAGAGAAAATAGGCCAGAGCAGTACCGGGAATCGCATTATAAAGCAGGGCGCCGACAAATACGGGTGTCCAGTGAACCGTCAGTGGGTCAATAAATAGGGTCATGACAATCAGCCCGAGTCCGCCGAAAATGGTTTGCCACAAAGTGCTGTTGAATAAATCCATGTCGGGGGGCGCATAACGCTTTTGCCAGAGGGCGGAACTGGCCCACAAAATGCCTGAAATCAGTGCAATCACGCTGCCAGTCCATTCGCCGTCGAAACTCCAGGGCTTCAGAATGGCAATCAGACCCAACAGGGCCAATAGCACGGCGGGCCATTGTAATCCGTGCAATTTCTCGCCGAGTAGAGGCCAGGCAAACACAATCAGCCAAAGCGGCATCATGTAGACCAGAATGGCCGTTTTTCCGGCGCCGCCGTATTCCAGCGCCCAGAGAGCAAGCCCAATAAAACCGGTGGTTTGCAACAGGCCGAAGGGGATGATATAGCGGGCTGAGGGCATCCGCAGTGGTCTTTTCAGCCAGATGATCAGGGGAATCAGGACGATGACACTTAGCCAAACGCGCAGAGTGGCAAACAGCAGGGGTGGGCAGTCGCTTATGGCGACTTTCATGACGACCCAGTTATATCCCCAGATTATGGTCAACAGGGCCAGTGCAGCCAAGGGCCAGAGTGTCAGCGTTTTTTGGGGGGAAGACATCAGTCTGTGGCTCCAGAATGTAAAAACCGGGATAGCAACCCATCCCGGCAACCCACTTCATCTCTCCCTGTAGAGAAATAAGCGGCGGCGTTTTAGCGTAATTTGGCCCGATCGTATTGTTCTGGCCAGGGCAAGTCTACCCCCAGTTCACGGGCGGCGTGCAGGGGCCAGTAAGGATTGCGGAGTAATTCCCGGGCAAGGGCGATACCATCGGCCTGCTCTGTAACCAGAATATGTTCGGCCTGCATGGCCTCGGTAATCAGTCCGACGGCAACACTGGGTAAACCGGTTTGTTCGCGTATTTGTTGCGCGAAGGGCGTCTGAAATCCAGGGCCAGCCGGAATGACGGCATCAGGTGTCATCCCGCCGCTGCTGCAGTCAATGACGTCCACACCTCTTGCCTGCAACTGTTTGGCAAGAGCGACGGATTGTTCCAGATCCCAGCCACCGGGTACCCAGTCCGTGGCCGAAATTCGGACCCACAGTGGCAGATGGTCGGGCCAGACCGCGCGCACGGCATCGGTGATTTCCAGAGGCAGGCGCATCCGGTTTTCGAGGCTGCCACCATAGGCATCATCACGATGATTGCTGATGGGCGAAAGAAAGCTGTGCAGGAGGTAGCCATGGGCCATGTGCAGTTCGAGGACTTCGAATCCGGCATGGAGCGCTCTTTGCGCAGCAGCCACAAAGTCCTTGCGGACCTTTTCGATATCCTGAGCTGTCATTGCCTCGGGTACCGTGTGTGCCGGACTGAAAGGCAGCGGGCTGGGGCCATAAGGTTGCCAACCCTGTTCCGCATCAGGCGCGATGGGCGCGCCACCGGCAAAGGGAGCCTGAGTAGAGGCCTTGCGTCCGGCATGGGCAATTTGTATGGCAGCTACGGCTCCCTGATTTTTCATGAAGCGGACGATGGGTGCCAGAGCTTCGGCTTGGGGGTCATTCCAGATACCCAGATCGCGCGGAGAAATGCGACCCTCGGGACTTACAGCGCTGGCTTCGGCCATGACCAGTCCGGCGCCACCCACCGCACGGCTGCCAAGATGGACCATATGCCAATCACTGGCTATCCCATCCGGGGTGGAGTACTGACACATGGGTGCGACGACAATGCGGTTGCGCAGCGTGATGCTGCGCATTGTCCAGGGCGTGAACAGTTTGTGACTCATGCCTGCCCTCCAAGATGCTGACTGAAATGATCCAGGGTGAGACGCCACCCTTCGGCGGCAGCTTCGGGGCGATAGCTGTCACGCGGGTCAGCAAAAAAACCGTGGGGGGCACCGGGGAACAGTGTCAGGGTGTAACGCTTTTTGGCGGTGCTGAGGGCTGCGGCAATGCGGCCATGTTCCTCAGGAGTGATGGATTGATCTTCGGCTCCATAAAGCAGTAGCAGCGGAGCACGCATCTGTTCGACCAGATGCAGGAGCGGTTGGCGTCCGGCCGGGTCCTTATCCGGGGCAATACCACCGCCATAAAAGGCAACGGACGCGCCGAGTTTATCCGCATGTACGGCATTGGCCATGAACGCAAAGCGGCCACCCATACAAAAGCCGACAGCGCCGATGGCGTGCTTCATGACTTCGGGACGTTTTTGCAGTTCGGCTATGGCCAGCCCCGCTTCCTGCATGGCCAGATCATCTTTCAGGGTTTTAAGGTGCGCGATGGCATTTTCAAAGTCGGCATATTCGTACGTTTTACCATGATATAAATCGGGGACGATGGCACAGTATCCCGCTTTGGCAAATCGTTCGGCCACATCTTGAAAATGGCTGTTTACGCCAAAAGCTTCAATAAATATGACGACGCCGGGATACTGGCCATTGCTACCGGGGCGGGCGTACCAGGCACGAGGACCGTTTTCCAGTTGTAGCCATTCGGAATGCATTTCAGGCATCACTCTACCTCCTTATTCGCGTATGAAAAAAGGGAAGGGAAATTATTGCGGGGTCAGACAGCTAAAGATTTAATGTAAACTTGTAGTTGCCGGAGACAGCGTTGGTAGGCGGCGACGGATTGGGCATTTTTGCCCAGCCCGACACAGCCTTCAATGGAAGCGACAATATACAAGGCAATATCCTCGGGACTCGCGTCCGGACGGACCTGTCCTGCGGATTGACCTTCCTTGAGTGCCTGGGCGACCACTTCTACCCAGCGTTCAAGGATTTTTTGCAAACCTTGCCGAAATGATTCATCGAGGGGACTCATTTCCTGAATCAGGTTGTTAAGGGGGCAGCCATAGCGAATGACCGATTCATCCGCCTGGGCAATTTTTTCTGCAATGAGATTGTACAACCCGTTGATCGGATTATCATGCTGGGCAAGCATGGTAAACCAGCGCTCTTCCAGTTGCGGTCCGATCACTTCTTCAATGACCGCGAGGCCAAGATCGCGCTTGGTACCAAAATGATGATAAAGCGCCCCCTTGCTCACGGAAGTATTGGCGAGGATACGCTCCAGACTCGCGGCCTGAAAGCCGGATTCCAGAATTTCGTGGTAAGCAGCATCCAGCAGGTCATTACGGGTCTGTTCGGGATTGCGCGTTTTGCGTTGAATCATGTTCATCATGGCGTTGGAAGATACCGACCAAACGGTATATTGTCAATTACCGGCTGCCAGCGGATACGTCCAGTTTGGGAAAATGCCTTAAGCGCGTTAGACTGATAACCAGCGTGTGAAGGCGAATTGGGGTGATGGATGAAAGCATCAATAGATTTTCAGCGGCAGGGTGACAAGCAGAATTCGGCTTTTTTTGAAGAATGGTTAGGGCGCCTGTTGGAAGATCGCGATCGCCAGGGGCTTACGGAAAATATTGGCCGCATTGATGCACTGATGATTACGGTAGAGCCGGGACATTCTGCCGCTTATGTGCATGAATTGTGTTTGATGACGCCTTACAATTATCTGGTCACCCTCGAAACCGATCAGCATTCCACCCACATTCTCCGCATTGATATGGATGCTCCCGATGTGTTGGTTCGTGAAGTGAAAGACCCCAATCTGCATGGTATTTTCCGCAGCCTGAACGAAGTGTATCCGGTGGGGGCCAAGCGTCCCAACTCGCGCTACATGGGCGAAGTCTTTCAGGTCAAAAATCTCCATGAAGTACTTGCAGTACAAAAAAACCGCGAAGTCCGTTTTTTTAATCAGGAACAGGTGCGGCACCTGGAGTTGCCGGGCAACATGGCCATCGTCAAACCTTCTCCCTATACCCACAATATTGTCGGTTACTGGGAACGGCCTGATAATGACATCCGTGTTTATTCCCTGGGTTTGTCTTCCATCCGCGATGATATGCAGGTGGCTTTTGAACAAGCCAAAGTGTTACGAGAACAACTGGGTCTGGAGCAATTACTGTTGCCTATCGATCATCTGGCAACCCGGGTATACAGCCAGAACCGGGAAGCCGCCATACTCGAATATCTGACCCTGTCCAGTTATTACTACTGGGGTTCTTACGATATTCCCGACCAGAATTCTTCTACCAATGTCACCAAAAGCGTGCACTATGAAAACGTGTTGAATAGTCCTGCCAAGGTGTTTACCGCTGCCAATCATCCTTATTTTTGCAATCATCTGATTGGTCAGCCTTCGCCCACAGAAGCTTTTGTGCGTAATTTTGGCCCCCGCCTGCACCATCTGGCCGTGGGCGTGCAGGATGGGTATACCCATGATCAGATCAACATTGATTATGTGGTGGACACCTTGCGAAATTGCGGGCAGAAGTTTCTGTTGCAGGTCATCGGTTCGGAGCAGGAAGGCTTGAAACAGATTTTTTCCAGCGCTTCGGAGCATTCTTCCCTGATTATTGAATACGTGCAGCGTTTTGGTGGTTTTCAGGGGTTTTTCACCAAGGAAAATGTTGCCGACCTGACCGCTGCCGCAGGCGCCGATGAGACGCTGCGCAGCCTGGATGCAGAAGCCCGCGCCTGAGCTCAAAAATAGCGCAGGGATAAATCCAGGCTGTGTAAATTACGGGTAAGACTGCCGACGGAGATAAAATCGACGCCGGTAGCGGCGACGGCGGCTATGTTGTGGATGCCCATATTCCCCGAAGCTTCCAGAGGAATTTTCCCGGCCACTCTCTGCACGGCCTGGCGCAGGGATTCCAGCCCGAAATTATCGAGCAGGATCATATCCGCCCCTGCCGCCAAGGCTTCTTCGAGTTGTTCCAGATTTTCCACCTCAATTTCGGTGCGGGTCAGGGCCGGAGCAAGGGACCTGGCAGCACTCAGCGCCGCCGTAATGCTGCCACAGGCGGCAATGTGATTTTCCTTGATGAGAATCCCATCAAACAGTCCCAGCCGATGATTGTGCCCCCCACCCACACGTACCGCATATTTTTGCGCCTGACGTAGGCCGGGTATGGTCTTGCGGGTGTCCAGCAGGCGGGTCCTGCTGCCCTTCAGCAATTCTACAAAATGATGCACGGCCGTTGCTGTGCCTGACAGGGTCTGGAGAAAGTTCAGGGCGCAACGCTCGGCACTGAGGAGGGCGCGGGCCGGGCCTTCGAGGTGGCACAGCACCTGATCGGCGGCAACGGCGCTCCCTTCAGCAACCTCCCAGTGTAGCTTCAGCTGGTAGGAAAGTGCGGCAAACGTGGCCGTGGCGTAGGGCTGTCCACAGAGAATCCCTGGCTCACGACTGATGATGCGGGCCTGGAGTGTCTGCGCTTCGGGAATGAGTGCAGCGGTCAGATCACCGCTCCCTATATCTTCGCGAAGCGCTTGTTTGACGACATCTATGAGGTCTTCAGGAATCATTCTAACTCCTTGCTTTTACTGCCCACCCAAAATAGCCAGACCAGTCCTATGCAGGCGGCAGTCAGTGAAGCCAGCAAAATGCCGAGCTTGGCTTCCTCTATCATAAATGCATCTTTAAAGGCCAGCTCACTGATAAATAAAGACATGGTGAAGCCGATTCCAGCCAGCCAGGCAGCACCCAGAAGATGGGGCCAACTCACGCCAGTGGGCATGCGGGCCATTTTGATTTTGATGGCCAGCCAGCTCGACAGGGAAATGCCGACAAACTTGCCGAGCACCAGTCCCAGAAAAATACCCAACGTAACCCGGCTGAGCAGCATTTCGCTGCTGACGTGGGCGAAATTGATGCCGGCATTGGCCAGCGCAAAAATGGGAATCACCGCAAAAGTTACCCAAGGCTGAAGACTGTGTTCCAGATGTTGCTGCGGTGCAATGGCCTCGGCACTACTGTGTTCAATGCTTTGAATGATGCCCGCAAGTTTGCCGTTGACCAGCGGATCAAGACGTTTGCTGTGAATGATGGTATCGCGCAGGTTTTCACTGCGGGCGCTGAGGGTGTCCGCCAGTTGGTCAGGACGAACCCGTCCCCGTGCCGGTATGGTGAAGGCGAGCAGAATGCCGGCGACCGTAGCATGAATGCCGGAGAGCATCACAAAATACCAGAAAGGTAGCCCCAGAATCAGGTAAGGCAGGACTTTGCGAACGCCACTCTGATTAAGCAGAATCAAGCCCAGCAGTATCAGGCCGGCGATGATCAATGCCGAAATATTCAAGGATGGGGTGTAAAAAATAGCAATGACCAGCACCGCGCCAAGATCATCGGCAATAGCCAGGGCGGTCAGAAAAACAATCAGGTTACGCGGGATCCGCCAGGCCAGCAAAACGAGGATGCCAATGGCAAAGGCAATGTCCGTTGCCATGGGAATTCCCCAGCCTTCGGCGGCAGAACCACTGGGATTGATTTGGTGGTAGATCAGTGCGGGAACCAGCATCCCGCCCCCTGCGGCAATAATGGGCAGGGCTGCATCCCGTAGGGAAGATAATTCTCCTACCAGAAATTCACGTTTTAATTCGAGGCCGACCACAAAAAAGAACACGACCATCAGTCCGTCATTGATCCAGTGGTGCAGACTCTGGTCGAGCATCCAGTGACCCCAATGGATGCCGAAATGATTTTCCCAAAACAGGTGATAGGACTGATGCCAGGGGGAATTGCTGAGGAACAGGGTCAGCAGCGTCGCGACAATCAGAATAATTCCGCCTGCTGTCGCTCGCCGCAAAAACTGCTCGAAAGGCGAAAAAATCTTGCCAAATAGCAGTTCGAGGGGGTAGTAACGGGGTTGGCGAGGCTCAGAATCTGCCATGTTCAGAGCAACTCCAGTCGTGCTGCCTGTTCCTCCAGTTGCTGCAGGGCCGCTTCAATTTCCCGCAAACGCTCTTCTTCCTTGGCGACGACTTCGGCAGGAGCACGGCTACGAAAACTTTCCTGGCCCAGTTTGCCGAGGGTCTTACCCCGGTCGGATTCCAGGCGTTGCTGTTCCTTGTGCAAACGCGCCCGCTCGGCACCTACATCTATGACTCCGGCCAGGGGGACCAGGACTTTCAGCTCTCCCAGTAGTTGCAGAGCTGCCGGAGGCGCTTCTTCGCTGTCTGTCAGCCATTCCAGACTGCTTAAACGGGCCAGGGCAAACAGCCAGGGTTGGTAGTGCTCAGCACGGGTACGATCCCGGGCATCGCCGCCTTGCAGTAAAATTGGCAGTAATTTGCTCGGCGGGATATCCATCTCACCACGAACGGAGCGTACGGCACGAATGGCATTGATGAGCCATTCCGTATCAGCATCGGCCTCGGGATCCACACGTTGCAGATCGGCTATGGGGTAGGGCGCTACGGCAATGCTGCTCCCGCCTTTGTCGAGCATGGGTGCAATGCGCTGCCAGAGTTCTTCACTGATAAACGGCATCACCGGATGCAGCAGACGTAACCCCGCCTCCAGCACCCGCAACAGGGTGTTGCGGGTGCCGCATTGCTGCGCCGCTGTAAACGGGCTGTCCGCACGCAGCACCGGTTTGCAGAGTTCAATGTACCAGTCACAGTAATCATTCCAGAAAAATTGATACAGTGCGTGGGCGGCATCGGCAAAGCGATACTGATCAATGGCGGTGTTTACCGCTGCTTCACAGTGCTGCAGGCGTCCGATAATCCAGCGTTCCGGGGCCATCAGTTCTTTCTCACCGTGCAGCAGGCCGATTTCGGGAACCTGCATCATGGCAAAACGCGAGGCATTCCAGAGTTTGTTGCAGAAATTCCGGTTACCCTCCACGCGTTTCAAATCGAATTTGATGTCCCGACCCTGGGTGGCCAGAGCGGTAAAGGTAAAGCGCAGGGCGTCAGTTCCGAAGGCGGGAATCCCCTCGGCAAATTCCTTGCGCGTGGATTTTCCGATTTTGGCAGCCATTTGCGGCTGCATGAGTCCCCTGGTGCGTTTGGCAACCAGATCTTCCAGGCTGATCCCATCGATCAAATCAATAGGATCCAGCACGTTACCCTTGGATTTACTCATTTTCTGACCTTCGGCATCGCGGACCAGGCCATGGATGTACACTTCCTGGAAGGGCACTTCATCCATGAAGCGCAAACCCATCATGATCATGCGCGCGACCCAGAAGAAAATGATGTCGAATCCGGTAACGAGAACGCTACCCGGATAAAAGCGCGCGAGATCCGGTGTTTTTTCCGGCCAGCCAAGAGTCGTAAATGGCCAGAGGGCGGAGCTGAACCAAGTATCAAGTACATCGGGATCCCGTTCCAGAGTCACGGGCATCCCGTAATGGCGACTGGCCTGACTGTGGGCTTCCGCTTCGTGGCGTGCGACAAATATGTGCCCGTCGGGTCCATACCAGGCCGGAATCTGGTGTCCCCACCAGAGCTGCCGGGAAATACACCAGTCTTCAATCCGGTTCATCCAGTCAAAATAGGTTTTGTTCCAGTTTTCTGGCACAAAGCGAATCCGGCCTTCTTCTACGGCCTTGATAGCGGGTTCAGCCAGTGGTGCCACTTTCACATACCATTGATCCGTCAAATAGGGTTCAATGACCGCCTGGGAGCGATCGCCACGCGGCACCATCAGTTTGTGCGCGTCTGTCTGTACCAGCAGTCCTTCACTTTCCAGCTGTGCCAATATCTGCTTGCGCGCAGCATAGCGGTCCAGTCCTCTGAGTGCGCTTGGAATTTCTTCGGCCGGAGTGGATTCTGCGCTGCTGAATATCTCAAGGCTGTCCCGAATGCGGGCTTCGGGGGTAAATACGTTGATCAGGGGTAAATGATGACGCTGACCCACCTGATAGTCATTGAAATCATGGGCCGGGGTGATTTTGACGCATCCCGAGCCAAATTCCGGATCGACATAATGATCGGCAATGACCGGAATTTCTCGTCCCATGATTGGCAGACGCAGAGTTTTGCCAATCAGGGCTGCATAACGTGGATCGTCGGGATGCACAGCAACAGCGGCGTCTCCCAGCAGGGTTTCCGGACGGGTGGTCGCCACCACCAGAGAACCACTGTCATCGCTCAGTGGATAACGGATATGCCAGAGAAATCCGTCTTCTTCCTCACTGAGTACTTCCAGATCGGATACGGCGGTGCGCAGGACCGGATCCCAGTTGACCAGACGTTTGCCACGATAGATGAGGCCCTCATCGTGAAGTTGCACAAATACTTCGGTGACCGCTTGTGACAAACCGCTATCGAGGGTGAAGCGTTCCCGCGACCAGTCACAGGAGGCGCCCAGACGGCGCATCTGTCGGGTAATATGTCCCCCTGACGTATGACGCCATTCCCAGACTTTCTCCAGAAAAGCGCTGCGCCCCATCTGATGACGGTCACCACCCTCCTGAACAATCTGGCGTTCCACCAGCATTTGTGTGGCAATTCCGGCGTGGTCGGTGCCGGGTTGCCAAAGTGTTTCTTCGCCGCGCATCCGGTGAGCCCGGACAAGAATATCCATGAGGGTATCCTGAAACGCATGCCCCATATGCAGGGTGCCGGTGACATTGGGTGGCGGCAACATGATGCAGTAGGGGTTTTGCCCGGGCTGAGGCTGGAATATTCCAAGCTCCTCCCAGCGTTGGTAACAGGTCTGTTCTATTTCGGCGGGGGCGAAGGGGCGGTCTAAATGGTCAGTCATGAGCCTTCATCGGTCAGGTTCGGTGGGGGTAATTTGTTCCAGGCCATTATGCAGTACGTGCTGAAGAATTTCAGGTAGGGAAGCGCGCATTTCCTGGGCAAGACTTTCGCGCAATTTAATGCCTTCCAGCGCCAGCGTGCGCATTAAGGTCAGGCTGACCTGCTCTTTCCAGACTTTCTGCAGATGCTGAGTCATCTGTTCTTCCACCTCGTTAATGACCTGTCTTTCTATTTCCTGAAAAAGTAATTGCTCAAAATCTTTCAGAAAATCCAGATCAAGCGGGGGGTTGTCTGGCACAGGTTCCTGCACTGGATGCTTTTCCACAAATTCTTGATGTTCTTCGTCGGATGGATTAATTACCGCATCTGCAATGGAAGCCTCCGGCTCAGACCCGGTAGCACCTACAATTACTTCGTCAACAGGCTCTTCAGCGGGTTCCGGATTTGTTGGTGCAGGCTTCAGGTGTTCGCTGACCAGACCAGTAACGACTTGATCTGCGAAATCAGAATCACTTTTTTCTCCAAATGTAGGCTCGGATCTGGAGGCGGTAAACTTACTGAGTCCTTGGCGCATACGCTTAAGTGCTGCTTCCAGGTCGCGGTCTTCAAAGTCCTGCTGCGGATTGACTGTTTCTGATGGCTGCCAACGCACTTCGCTCTGTGTGTACGTTTTGGTTTGTTCTGTGACAGCGGCGGCTGTAGAGTCAGACTCAGCCTCTTCCCATTGCATCGAAAATTTATCGGCCTGTCCGGCATCAAGAGATGCCGGTGTTTTATGGGATTTGCTATTGAGTTCCGGCATGGCAGGTGATTCTTCATGACGCCAAAGCTGCGGGGGTAAACCTTCTCGTACAACCCTGGTAAGCAGCAAGGGTGCGTCATCGTTATCTTCCAATGTTTCTTCGAGCACGGGTTCCTTGCGATCAGATTGTTTATTCATTGTGGTATCTCCGGTCAGGCTTCCAGGGTATGTACCTGCAAAGTGTATCCGATGTTCTTCAATGTCTTATATCTCTCTCTTGCCAGGTCGCGAGCGTTGCTCTCGGCTGGAATAAAATCCACCAGTCTTTCACACGCCGGAAGTGGCTCAGGGAGATTCTGCAAGGCGCACAACACGGCAACCACGCAGGCATCCGGCCAAGGTTGCTGGTAGTGTATGCGTACAGAATGCCTTGCCCCCAATCCATGAGGAATAAAAGCATCTGCCTGAAAAGTCCAGAGCATGTCGTCCACGCTCTGAGCTGCTGCCAAATCTGCACAGAGAATATCTGCTTCCCCAACAACTTGCCAGACCTTGTTGATGACCCGACAGATGGCGCGCAATCGCTCTTGCGGGGTCAACAGGGTGGCTGGCAGGTCATAAAAGGAGGCAGCCGGCAATGTGGTGGCCCCCTCAGGCAGTTTGACGGGATCGGTTGAGAAGATATTCGACCAACAAAGCGACGGGTCGCCCGGTGGCACTCTTGTTTTCGCCGCTTTTCCAGGCTACGCCCGCAATATCCAGGTGCGCCCAATGGTAGTTTTCCGTGAATCGCGACAAAAAGCAGGCGGCTGTAATGGTTCCGGCAGGACGACCACCGACGTTGGAAAGATCCGCAAAAGGACTCTTCAGCTGTTCCTGGTATTCTTCAAAAAGAGGTAATTCCCAGGCGCGGTCCATGCTTTCCTTGCCAGCGCTGATCAGATCATGAACCAGCCCTTCGTGGTTACCCAATACAGCGGCGGTTTGGTGCCCCAGGGCAATAACACAGGCTCCGGTCAGGGTGGCCATGTCAATGACTACATCAGGTTCGAAGCGCTCAACGTAGGTGAGGGCATCAGCGAGAATCAGGCGACCTTCAGCATCCGTATTGATGACCTCAACTGTCAGGCCTTTCATGCTCTTGTGAATATCACCGGGTTTGGTGGCCTGGCCGTCGGGCAGGTTTTCAGACGCGGGAACTACCGTGATGATGTTCAAGGGTAGTTTCAGTTCGGCAGCCGCCTGGATGGCCGCAAGGGCCGCAGCACCGCCGCACATGTCATATTTCATTTCGTCCATTTTGTCGGCAGGCTTCAGAGAAATGCCACCAGCGTCAAAAGTCAGGCCCTTGCCTACCAAAACAATGGGGGCCTGTTCTTCGCTTCCTCCCCAGTATTCGAGAATAATCAGGCGTGGTTCCTGACGAGACCCCTGAGCAACACCGAGTAACAAGCGCATATTCAGTGCTTCCATGGCGTCCGGACCGAGGATGGTGCTTTTGATTCCAGTACGTTGCGCCATGGCTTCGGCCTGTTGCGCCAACCAGGTGGGGGTACAGATGTTGCCGGGTTCATTGGCCAGATCTTTCGCCCAGGCGACTGCCCGCGCGGTCGCCAGCGCTTCGGCACTGGCCTGTTTAATAACCGCTTCTTCTTCCGCGCCACCAGTCACATTCAAATGCAGATGGGTCAGGCTGTGCCGGGGCTTTTCCGATGGTTCCTTGTGATGATCAAACTGATAATCGGCATCCATGACCGCCTGCACCAGAATTTTGCTCAAAGCTGCGGGTGAGCGGCGGGCAACGGGTGTTTCCAGCAGATAGAAACTGACTTGGGTGATTTGCGCCTGCTGCAGGGCTTTGCCAGCACTTTGTACCGCTTTGCGAAATTTGCTGTCCTTGAGCTTGCCATGGGTACCCAGGCCCAGCACCATCACGCGCTGGGTAGCCAATCCGGGCAGCTGGTAGAGAATCTGGGTTTCCCCGCACTGACCACCGAAGTCTCCCATCTCTATAAATTTCTGCAGGGCGCCATTACTGGCTATATCGACCAAAGTGGCTGCAGGGCTCAGGATACCGTGTTCATAAACACCAACGACAATACAATCCATTTTGTCGGTACTGGGCTTGTGGGCATGAATGGCTATCTCCACGGTAAATCTCCTGATAATCTGTGACTGAGGAATTCAATATGAACGAAAGCGTACAAAGTAAGCCCCAATGGTGCCGTGAATCAAGTGATGGATTACAAGAGAATCATCCATGACCCGTATCCATCTGCAAATCATCCGAAATATTTCCGTCACCTTTCTGCTGACCTGTCTGGTCATTCTGGCCATTCTGGCGATTGGCCAATTGACCCAGCTGCTGAAGCAGGTGGCATCGGGGCAATTGCCGTTACCTGTTGTCCTGCAATTGTTGGGGCTGGCCGTACCAACACTGTTGGTGACGGTTTTGCCCCTTGCGTTTTTTTTCGCGGTGTATCTGGTGTTCAATAATTTGTATCGTTCCAATGAAATGGTGGCGATTCGCAGCACAGGCACCGGTTTGACAGGATTATTGCCTGCAGTAGCCGTGGTGGCTGGAGTCGTTTTTTGCCTGGAGCTGGGCCTGGCTTTGTCCTGGGCTCCTGCAGCCCAACGCACGCTTCAGTCTGAGTCCGAAAGGCTGGCCAATGTCGCCGCAGAAGCGATGCTGCAACCGGGTAGTTTCACCTCCTTATCGGGGGGGCGGGTCATTTATGTGGGTTCTGCCATCGGAAAAAATACACACCGTTATCATGAAATTTTTCTCTCCATCGCCCAAGGTGCACAATCAGATATGGCAACTGCAGCCTATGGAGAAATCAAACCGGGTGCTGATGGTGCTCTCAGTCTGGTACTTATTGATGGACAGCGCTATCTCGGTCAACCCGGACAAAATGGTTTCAAGGTGCTGTCATTTGCGCGCTACCGGGTGATGATTGGCAATTCCGCTACCAATGCTACCAACCAGGCTGGCGGAATCAGCTGGAGTAATGCTTCCTTGTCCCTGTTGGTGGATCATTTTTCTGGTCTGGACAGGCGTTATGCGGTGACGGAGCTGCAATGGCGTCTAATATGGCCTATTGCTTTGCCGCTTCTGGCATTGTTGGCTATACCACTGGCTTACAGTGAGCCGCGCGGTGGCGGAAGAGCCGCCGGGATGTTGCTTGGCGTTCTCTTCCTGCTGGCGATAAATAACATTCTGATTTATATAAAGGAGCACATGATGGCTGGCAAGATGCCGCTTTTTCCGGGATTTCTTTGGGTAGTGCTGGGCATCGCCTTGATCGCTTTTTATACTTTTCTACGTCGGAGTCGGGATTTGGGTCTGCTGCCTTTATTGTTCAGTCAGAGTGCGCATGAAACGCGCTGATCGGCTACTGTTTCGTGGCATGCTGGCGTACAGCGGTATTGTGTTGCTGTTGTTGTTGGCGCTGGTATTTATTGCCCAGTTGATTGCCAAAGCTTCGGGACCAGGACATGGCGTCTGGAATATGACGCGACTCATGCAGTACACAGCTTTGCAAATGCCCGAAGTCGCCTATGATGTTGTTCCTCTGGCCTTGCTGCTCGGTACCTTGGTCTGGATGAGTATTCTCAGTGGCCATTCCGAAGTGATTGCCCTGCGGATGTCCGGCTGGTCTCTATGGCGTCTGGAGCAGCCCTTGTTGCTGGTTGGCTTGCTGGGAACGGTGTTGATGTTCGTTCTTGGGGAATGGGTGATTCCGGTGACTGCTCCGGCATCTGAAGCTATGTGGGCCAATGCCAGTCAGCCCGGTGCCGGTTTTCATAATATGGGGAATGAGGGGCTCTGGTTGCGGCGTGATGATCAACTCATCCAGATTGGTGCAGTGGGTGATTCAGGCAAGGCGCTGCAGAATGTGCGCATAGTTTCACTAAGTACCGGGTTGGTGGGACTGAAGACCATGACCCGCGCAGCGTCTGCCCATTTTGAGGCGGGTCATTGGGTATTGCAGGATATTGAGCTGGCTACGATTTCGCCGCAACAGATACAGATGCAGCATGAACAAAGCTTACCCTGGAACATCAAAATGCCGCCTTCTACCCTCAGCAGCTTTGCCCATCCGACGCGCACCATGACCCTGCCCACGCTCTGGCGCAATTACCAGAGTTTGCAGACAGGGGCATTAAACATGAATCGTTTTGCCTTGGCGTTCTGGCGACGCTTGAGTTATCCGTGGGTAGGCCTGATCATGATTTTGTTGGCGGTCCCATTTGTCACCCGCAATCCCCGTGGTGGAGGGCTTGCCGCCAGAGTTATGGCTGGACTGGTGCTCGGGTTGGGCTTTCACTTTTTGACGGAAATGTCTGGTTATATCAGTGTGTCTGGAGGGATTAGCCCATCGATGGCTACCATTTTACCCATTGTTTTGTTTGCTATAATTGCTGGTTTCTTGCATCGTATTGTTTAAAAGAAAGTAGTTCTTAATCTTTTTTTTGTTGTGACGTTTCCTGATTGCATTATAATTGGCACCGATACGCCAAACTTGAATACTCCGATTTCGGATGGTCCGATAGTCGAATGGAGAGATTACTATGACCATACCCATGCTCGTTGATCATTTGCGTGAATACCATCAATGGCGAATGCGTATTGCAAATGCTGTGGATCAGCTTGCGAAGCTCTCTATAGAAATGGAAATTCTACCTAGCGGCACAATGTTACGCATGGAGAATCTTGCTCAGGAAATTGCCAGGGATCATTTACGTATATCGTTTTTTGGTGAGTTTGCCCGAGGTAAGTCCGAACTCATTAATGCCCTGTTTTTTTCGGATCTGGGCGCGCGTCTGATGCCCTCTGGTCCGGGACAAACTACCATGTGCCCTGTAGAGATTGCCTATACCCACATGACGCCTTCTTTGCAATTGTTGCCGATTCGCAGTAGAACTCTCAATGATTCAGTTGAAAAATTAAAAAAAATACGGGATCTCTGGACGATTTTACCATTGAATCCAGAAGACAAAAAAGACTGTGCAGAATGCATGACCCAACTGACAGAGACACTTTGTGTACCGATGGAAGAGGCACGTAGTTACGGATTATGCCCGCAAGTTAAAGAGTTTGGATCACAGTTAGAGACTGCTAACAGTGGCGACTGCGGAGAAGGGAAAGTTAGAATTTCGCGTTGGCGCTATGCGTTGCTGCAGTGGGTACATCCGGTGCTGGAAGCGGGGCTGGTTATTCTGGATACACCAGGCCTTAATTCATTGGGTAGTGAAGCAGATTTAGGGCTGGAGGTAGCCCGTGACGCTGATGCATTGATATTTGTGCTGAGTGCGGATAGTGGTGTAACACAAAGCGACCTGGCGATCTGGGAACAATCACTTGGGCGTCATGCCCTACAAAATCAATTGGTAGTACTTAATAAAGTAGATACGCTTTGGGATGATTTGCTGAACCCTGAACAGGAGGCTGATGCTATTTCTGCTCAAAGAGAAAAGACGGCAACGCGCCTGGGATTAAGTGTGGACCAGGTCATTGCCGTCTCCGCGCAAAAAGGCTTACTGGGTCGGATTCGTCAGGATGACAGTTTATGTGCTCGAAGTAGGCTAAAAGAACTGGAAGAAGCAATAGCGCAAATTCTTATTCCTGGAAAGCGTGAATCCATCCTGGAAAGCGCGCGGCGACTGATCAGAAGGGTAGTTATTGATCAGCGCGTTTTGCTGGAGGAACAAATAAGGAATCTGGGCGGTGAGATTGAGAGTATGGAGCGTCTGCAGGCACAAACTGGAGAGCAATTACCGCGTTTGCTGGAAAAACAGAAAAAACTCATGCGCTCTTTTGCTCGTGACCAGGATTCTTTTGTGCTGAAAGAAAGGGAGTTTCTGGAATCTGCAAATACCTGGTTATTACAGTCGCTTTCCATGGAACAGCTTGATCAGATTATCATCTCTGCCCGGACAGAATTGCTGGCCGCCTGGACTACTGTAGGTATTTATGACCGATTCTCAAAGTTTTTCGAGGAGACTATTGCACAATTTGACAATGCTCTTGAGCGGGCCAATCGCCTTTCGGCATTAATGCTGGATGCCTATCGGGTACTTGAACAACAGTATGGATTATCCAAACTGGATACCATTCCATATGTTATTTTGCCTCGGCGAGCCGAGTTGTTGGCGATAGCAGATCGCTATGAGCGTTTCGGTAAAAGACTGGAAATTGCTGCTTCCACACAAGGTTCGGTTGTTCGGAAGGCTTTTTTCTCACTAACACAGCAGATAGAGGATTTTGTAAAAGAAACGCAAAAAGACATACGTAATTGGGTTAACGAGTCTCTTGATTTAATGAATCGTCAATTGGAACTTTTTGCCGCACAATCTAAAGAAAAGTTGACTGCATTGGAGTCAATTGTGCATTCGTCGGCTAATATTCAGCCGCGTATTCAGTCGCTCAGTCAGCAAAGGCGGGTTAAGGAATCAAATTTAACTGCGCTGAATGATACTTATTATGGATTGGGTGAATTGCTGCAGATGGTCCCAGATGATAATTCTCAGGCAGCTCCTGCGGATGTTGTTTAAAAATAAAGAATTTTATGGTCCATTTCGTAATATGATTTTATGATAAAAATCACATTTTTATTATTTTTTTGATATTTTTATCTATAATTATTCGAATTCTTACAAAAAATACTAGACTTGCTAATGATTTTAAAGCGCAATCTTCTTTGCAATCTGCCTTGATCGAGGTGGATCGATTGTTGGGAACTCCCTGACACAGGATCTCTCTTTGACAACACAAAAGATGATGGAAATTCTGTCCAGATATCTGAATCATTCTTTAGTTTGGATCGGTGCGTTTAAAGCTGAGGATGATTCCTTCGGTATCCTGTCTCTGGCTGGATATCACCAATAAGTTGCCGTTATATCAAAAACTTACATCTGTACTGGCGGTTTTTATGGCTCTGTCCATAACGCACTAGAAAGTATTGTTGCTCAATATATGCCGCTTCTAGGAGACAATTCCTATAGAGGGTGGCCGATTGCTGATGATGAGATTTTTCATGCTAGTTTAAGTGTGCCTTATCGCAGCCTGAGTGGTGATAAGGGAATTATAGTTTTTTCTGCCAAAGAAAGTTGATCTGTTATCACCAAATCATACTTTGTGGATGCACCTTGCAGATGATTTCGCCGTGTTTTTGGAGTTGCCTGTCCTGAACAGAGATATGATGTTTCATCATATGTATTAATCACCTCGAAGGGTTGTATGCCTGAAATTTCCCTCAAGTATTGGTTGGAAAAACCTGGTGCGGTCCGACAATGGCTTCATGAAGTTGTCGAATGAATGCGTTATCGCGGTTGCGCTTTTTTTTTGATGAAGTAAGAGCGGATGCGTGTCTGGAAACTTGGCGAGATTCCGAGCCGACTATGAATAAAACTTCGGTTATTGGAGCCTGGCCTTTATGGGGTGATACTGGCTTGCAGGCAATTTTGTTCATAAGCAGCAATGATCCGGACTGTTTTAACAATAAGTTGTGTTTGGGAAACTGGTAAGACGTTGTTTCCCTCTCTAACACCACGGAAAGAAGCCACGTCAAATACCGACATCCCTGTTGCGCTCTTGCCAGTTCTTCGCAGTGCCAAATTGTGGAGTGTTCTCGTGGTCAGAGGCCAGTTGACCGAATATTTGAGTGAGGATGTTGCAGGACTTCTGCAGCGAGTCGCTTCATTATTAGGTCGTGGTTTAGATGAGATTGATCTGAAGCAAAAGCTTGCGGATGAACAAATTCGGCAAAGCTGGCTTGCAAGTCATGATCCATTAACTGGATAAATAAATCGTCGTGGGTTGGAAACTTACTTTTTCCATGCCATCTTGAGCGCTCAGCGCAATAGAACTTCGTTGGCTGTGTTACTTATTGATCTGGATGATTTTAAACCCGTCAATGATACCTATGGGCATGAAGCTGGCGATCGGCTTCTGGTCAGGGTGGCTGGTGCTTTGCAGGATGCCATACGCAATACAGATTTTCTGGTACGCCTTGGGGAGACGAATTTGATATTTTACTGGAGGGTCTGCATAAGACGGATGATCTGCTGCCGGTCTTGGATAATATTTACAAAGCCGTAGTCACGCCTTTCATGCTAGAGGCTGAAATTAAGGTATCGGTAGGCTGCAGTGCCAGACTGGCCTTGTATCCTGATGATTCAGCCACTCCGGACGGTTTGCTGCGCCATGCGGATGAAGCCCTGTATGTAGCAAAACGTAACAAGCAGATCCGCCCCCAATACTGGGTGAATTATCTGGATATTCTGGCGGCCGAAAAAATACGACTAGACAGCGGCTCTGGAAGGGCAAAATTTCTGCCCGGGACTTTACTGTCTTTGCCGGATGAGTTCCTGATCAAAGGCGTTATCCAGTTCCTGGGACAACTTGAGCACCTTGCGAAAAATGAAAGGGTCGGCATCGTCGGCCTGGGCGCGCAGCCGAAGGCGAGCCAGTCCGTCAAAACTGTGGGCACGGTCTACCGGATCAATCAAGGCCTGACATTGGTTTCCCTGGTAAATGGCGATAAGCACTTCCGCCGTCAGGGGGTCTTCCAACGTGTTGTTTTGGGCAGCCTGTAGGGCCTCTGCGGGACTCAAACCACCGAGAAGCGGATATCCCAGGTGCTGATTCAAAAATTCCACCAACTCTTGATAAGTCATTACTTACTCCAGTAAAGTCAAAGGGACTGGGTCATGCCGTCATTCAGCGAGATATTACAGGCATCAGCGACACGTTGAAAATAATATTGCAGATCCAAAGGAATGGTCACGCCATCCAGTAATCGGAGTAAATGCAGGTCGGCCGTCAGGATAATATCCACCAGTGACAAATCACCCGTGTAAAAGCGCTGCCGAGCCAGGATTTTGCCCAATTCGCGTAATCGTCCCCGACTCTCAAGTTGCTGATACGCGCCGTAGCGATCATTGGCCAACGCCTCGACAGACTGCTGGAAACGGCGTTCACATTCGTTCCGATAAAAATTCATGTCTTCTTCATCATGGCTGATTTCATCATAAGCAGGCAAAACCGGAGCGATCAGTCTTTCCAGCAGCGGCGTCAGGCTGTTGCGCCATTGACAAAAAGCCGCCCATTCCGGCTCGGCAATGCTCTGCTGCATAGGCAGAGTTTCGGGATAGAGCCGATCCAGTTCCGCCAATTCGGGCAGCGTCGCTTGCTGTTTATTGCCATTGGCATGGACCAGTACCGGCAAGTCCGCATAGTCCAGATCAAAAGCGGTTTCCTGGTCACGCAGGGCACAGGGATGATCTTGCCAGTGTAAATTTTTGGCGCTCAACACCATTCGCAGCATCTGCCCGGCAGTCGATGACCAACGGTGATAAAGGTGGATTTCGTGGGCAGAATCACTCATTGGCGACCATCGTCAACAAGGCTCAGCACATGCTGCCATTGACTTTGGGTGATGGGCAGAATGGACAGGCGGTTGCCTTTGCGTACCAGGGGGCTATCCGCAAATTCCGGCATGTTGCGCAGGCTGTCCAGGGAAATGCATTGCGTAAAACTACGCCGATAGGCAACGTCCACCAGATCCCAGCGGGGTTTATCAAGGCTGGAGCCCGAATCGTAATAATGACTGTGCGGATCAAACTGGGTGGGGTCTGGACGGGCGCTGCTGACGACTTCGGCCATCCCGACAATACCCGGTACCGCGACCCGGGAATGATAAATAAAAATGCCATCCCCCGGCTGCATGCCGCGCAGAAAATTCCGTGCCTGATAATTGCGGATACCGTCCCAGGGTTCCTGGCCGCGCGCCTTGAGATCATCCAGAGAAAAGGCTTCAGGTTCAGTTTTCATTAACCAGTAGGCCATCATTTCAGTCCAGATCGATGTGGTCATGTAAACGATGGCTGAGTAGCCGGCCCAGGGCGGTCGTCAGGCTTTCGCCCGTCTGGCTGTCCAGCCATTGATCATCTTTGGCCGAAAAGCGGGCGGGACCATCACTGCAGGCCAGCCAGATTTGCTGAACGGCCTCCTGACGATTGATGATAATCTGGCTGCCATCGGGCAGGAGCAGGGTGAGCACGCTGTCCACCAGATCACATTCCACATCCGCAGTGCGTTCCTCAATGCGGGTCAGCAATTCTGTCAGAGTGTTTTCAACGGCGACGGCAAAGCTTTTTTCGTTCATTCGGGTTTCCTCAAGTTCGGTCCTATGATGCGACCTGACCTGCTGCAGGGCAAGTTTTGATCCATCAGGACTGGCCTGCGTGATTCAGTAAAATGGCCAGAAACGATTCCCCATAGGCGGCGAGTTTGCGTTCACCAACGCCGGGCACCGTGGCGAGACTGGCCAGGGTTCGGGGGCGCAGGCGCAGCATTTCCATCAGCGTCGCATCATGAAAAATCACGTAGGGAGGTACTCCCTGGGTTTGTGCCAGGGCGCGGCGATGCTGACGTAAATCTTCCCATAGTGCTTTGTCACTGGCGGGAATTTCCTGGACCTTCTCTTTTTTTCGGGACTGGGTATTTTCGTGCTGGCGCAGGGTGAGGGTTTGTTCGCCGCGCAAAATGGGACGACTCAGCGGACTCAGACGCAAGCCACCATGTCCTTCGCTATCTACTTCAACCAGGCCCCGGAGTAACAGATGGCGGAACAAGGCGCGCCAGGCGTTGGCAGATAATTCCTTGCCAATGCCATAGACCCGGAGTTGATGATGGCCCCATTGCTGAATACGGGGATCATCGCGGGCAAGCAAGACATCGACCAGATACTGAACGCCAAAACGCTGGCCCGTGCGGTGTACCGCAGAGAGGGCTTTTTGTGCAGCGACGGTGGCATCCCAGGTGGCCGGAGGGGTCAGGCAGTTGTCACAATTTCCGCAGGGCTGGGCGAGGGTTTCGCCAAAATAACTGAGCAAAGTCTGGCGGCGACAGGTAACGGTTTCGCAAAGGGCGAGCATGGCATCCAGTTTTTGGCCTTCCATTTGCTTGCGTTGCTGGTCGGCTTCAGATTGCTGGATCATCTGCCGCAGTTGCACCACATCCTGCAGGCCATAATGCATCCAGGCTTCAGCTGGCAAACCGTCACGCCCCGCCCGACCGGTTTCCTGATAATAGGCTTCGATACTTTTGGGCAAATTGAGATGGGCCACAAAACGCACATTGGGCTTGTCGATACCCATACCAAAAGCAATGGTTGCTACGATAATGACACCCTCATCGCGTTGAAAACGCAGTTGATGGCGGCGCCGTTCATCTGCGGAAAGGCCGGCATGATAGGGCAGGGCGTCCAACCCTTCTGCCTGAAGCCATGCGGCAATTTCTTCGACGCGTTTACGGGAAAGGCAATAAACAATGCCCGCTTCACCATCATGGCGGTCGCGAATAAAACGCAGCAGGGCGTTGCGAGCACCCTGGCTGCTGCTGTGGATGTGGTAGAGGATATTGGGACGATCAAAAGACCGGGTAAAAATCCGCGCGCGTTGCAGTCCCAGCCGTTCGATGATTTCCAGGCGGGTTTTGGGGTCTGCTGTAGCCGTCAGGGCAATGCGCGGTATGGCTGGGAAGCGTTCGTGAAGAACCTTCAGTTGCAAATATTCCGGACGAAAATCATGTCCCCACTGGGATACGCAATGGGCCTCATCAATCGCGAAAAGATTGACCTGACATTGTTGCAGCAGGCGCAGGGTACGATCCTGCAGCAGACGCTCGGGGGCAATGTATAGTAAATCCAGTTGGCCGCTGCGCAGGGCTTCTTCGGTTTCGCGGATTTCCCGGGGCTGAATGCTGGAATTAAGAGCCGCCGCTGCAACCCCCGCCTGCCGCAAGGCATTCACCTGATCTTCCATCAGCGCGATGAGTGGTGATACGACCACACCAGCACCCGGACGGGCGATGGCGGGAATCTGGTAACACAAGGACTTGCCGCCCCCGGTAGGCATCAGCACCAGTGCGTCCTGGCCGCTCATGAGTGTGGCGATGACCTCCTCCTGAGGGGCTCGAAACTGTTCATAGCCGAAAGTATGGCGGAGGATTTCGAGAGAGGGCGTGATGGTGGGCATATCTGGTGAGCTGATGTTATTCCTTAGCTGCCGGGTTGGGCATAGGCGGGGCAATTGATCTGCTGAATCAGTGGCTCGGCGAGATCAATGCGCGCTGCGCTCAACTGGCGACCCCAGACGCAGCCGCTGTCCAGGGCCAGCAAGCGTTCATGCACCAGCAGACCCTGGGTTGCCCAATGTCCGCAGATAATAGCACCACTGCTCTGCCGCTCAAAAAACCATTGATGCCATGGCGCATACATATGCGCAAGGTCTTTCGGTGGGGTGCTGGGCCAGTTGAAACGACCATCTGCGGTGACATAACGGGCGCGGGTAAATACCGCCACCCGAAAACGCTGGGCGTCTTCTTCGTTGCGGCAATCTTCCCAGCGATCCGGAGCGGGTGCAGCCCACAATGATTTCAAAAAGCGTTTCCAGTGCGGGCCGCATAGTGCTTCCTGCACCTTCAAGGCATGCACTGTAGCGCTGGAAATATCCCAGTCAGGATGAATGGCAGCATGGACCATGGTCCAGCCCAGCTCTTCGTCATGATGAAGCAGAGGCTGCTGCCGTAACCAGTCCAGCCAGTCACCGGCATTTTTGTCAGCGAGGAGTGTCGCAAGGGTGTCACTTTTTTTGGCGGGAACAATACCTGCCCAGCGCGAAAGCGCATATAAATCATGATTGCCCAGCACAATCTGGAGGCGGTCCTGCCAGTTGAAAAGCTTTTTCAGTAATGGACGACTATCGGGACCACGATTCAGCAAATCACCCGCCAACCAGAGGCGGTCATGCTGCGCATCAAAGCCGATTTTTTGCAATAACGCGTTGAAGGGGGCACAACAACCCTGCACATCTCCCAATGCGTAAGTAGCACCCATGGTATTAAAGGGTGATGACCTGATCGGAGATTTTCATCTGGCGGACCAGGGTTTTCATGCTGGCCGCCTCAATGCTGGAGATGAGCAGGGATTTTTCAGACTGATGCAGCCATTCCAGGCCGACCACATATATTCGCTCACCCAGTTCCTGGAGTTCATGAATAAGATCCTGATGAACCAACTGTTTTGCCCCGATTTGCTCATCCAGAAAAGCCAGGGGGCAGGCTTCCTGAGCAAGAAAAATGCTGACCTCAACACCATCCGCCAAAGCCGAAGCTGCCATGCGCAGGCCGTGCAGAACAGGATTACCCTTTGCTTCGGGGTCGGATTTGAGGAGAATGGTCCAGTGCATTTCATCTGACTCTTTAATGGATAGCTAACTCTATTTACTCCATAAGCATAGCATAAAAAAGCCGGAATAATGTATGTACTATTCTACCTGGGCCTGGTGCTTGAACTATAGGCAGTTGCGGCGCTGGGCTGTTGCTGCAAGCTTGACCAGTTGGTGCGGTAGCGCTATAAACCCATTGGATATATTTGCTTGGGAATAACGTTAGGATTTACCCGGCACGACTTTTATGGGGAGGGGTATTGCGAAGCGCGGATCATGACCCAGGCTTTCCGGTCTATCGGGTGACAGCGGGTTTTGACCGTTTTCGCTGGATGGGGCCTGCTTTGGCGGGCCTGATATTTGTCTTTTTGCTGGCACCCTTTGCGGCGTTGATATTTGCGACTGACTGGCATGATTTTCATTTTGCCGAAGGGGATCTCGGGGCAATCCGGACATCCTTACTTTACAGTATGCTGGCGCTAATCATTTCCGTGCTGGCCGGAACCCCTCTGGCCTGGTGGCTGGCGCGCGGGCAGGGACGTGGTAAGTGGTTTTTTGATGCCCTGCTGATGTTGCCCCTGCTGACGCCGCCTCTGGCCTTGGGTATCTTGCTGAGCAGTTTTTATGGTCCCTATTCACCGGTAGGTAGCCTGTTCAGCCACGCGGGCATCTACCTCACCAATACGGCTCCGGCGTTTATCCTCGCCCAGATTTATGGTGCCATGCCTTATTACATCATCGCAGCGCGGGCAGCGTTTGAAGGCGTTCCCCGCGAACTGGAGCAAATCAGCCGGACATTGGGGCGCAACCGATTTCAGACTTTTTGGCGGGTCACCTTACCGTTGGCGCGCATTGGTTTGTCAGCCGGGGTGGCCCTGGCCTGGGTACGGGCCATGGGTGAGTTTGGCATTGTGTTGATTGTGGCGTATTTCCCTGAGGGAATTCCGGTCAAATTGTGGGTCAATTTGCAGGATATCGGTCTCAGTGCAGTTTACCCCTTGCTGTGGATATTTTTTCTGGTGGCTGTTCCCTTGCCGCTCTGGATTGGTTTGCGCGCCCGGCGGCAGACGCAGGCCATGTTTTGAAGCAATCTGCTCCCGCCCTGCACATTCGTTGTCGGATGCAGCAGCCTCTTGCCCTGGATATTAGCCTTCAAGTAAGAGGTTTCACCGTCCTGCTGGGGGTTTCCGGTGTGGGTAAATCGTCGCTGCTGAAGGCCATTGCCGGTTTGCTCCCGGCCCGGGTCAGTCCTTACGGAGATCTGATGGTAGAGCAACGTCCCATTGCTTATTTGCCCCAAGGATATGCGCTTTTCCCACACCTGCGGGCCTGGGAAAATGTCGCATTTCCCTTGCCGCGCTCTGCACATCGCCGTACGGATGCTTTGGTCTTGCTCCAACGGGTTGGTCTTGAAGATTTGGCGAATCGGTTTCCGTCTGAACTTTCCGGAGGCCAGAAACAGCGGGTGGCCCTGGCGCGGGCGCTGGCACGAAAACCTCAATTATTACTGCTGGATGAGCCCACTTCAGCGCTGGATATGGCGACCAGGGACGAGGTACTGGATGAATTGGTACGGGAGGTTCACGAATTCGGGATTCCTGTACTGGCGGTCAGTCATGACCCTCATCTGGCGATGCTGGCGGACCATATGGCTATTTTGCGCGATGGCCGTATTGTCCAGGAAGACACCCCCGCCGAAGTGTTTGCGCGGCCGCGTCATGTCGCTTCAGCCCGATTACTGGGTTTCCGTAATTTTCTATCAGGTCGGGTGGTTGACTCGGATGATGAATCACATCTGCAGGTAGCAGGTCCCGATTGGCAGTTGCAGGCCGATTGGCAGGCTGGTCTGTCGGTGGGGACTTCAGTACAACTGGCTTTGCGCGCTGAGGATATCTACCTGCAAGATGCGGGGGCAGCGCATTTTTGTCCCAATCATCTGTCGGTGCAGGTCAAGGCTTGCCGAAAAGAAGGTCTGAGCATGCGCCTTTATCTGGAAGGGCCTACCTCCCTGGAAATGCTGTTGCCCCGCCACCAGGCCGAAGCCGCACAGATCACCGTGGGAAACTTCCTCAAAGTCTGCGTGCAACCCCGGCATCTGCAGATAATCCGTTGACAATGCTGCAGGAAAGGGTCAAAATCCGCAGCTTCAAATTTCAGCAGTAATCAGCTACGCAAAGACACGGAGAGTAAAACTTGGCGAATACAGCTCAGGCGCGCAAGCGCGTGTTACAAAACGAAAACCACCGCTTGCGCAATGCCAGCATGCGTTCACGCCTGCGTACCTACGTGAAGAAGGTGCTCAAGGCCGTCCACGCTGGTAATCAGGAAGAAGCCCGCGTGGCCCTGCATGCCGCAGAATCGGTCATCGACAAGACTGCCGGTAAGGGTATCGTTCATCCTAACGCTGCTGCACGTACCAAGAGCCGTCTTTCTGCACGCGTCAAGGCGATGGCTAGCGTCTCCGCACACTGATTGCAGCGCGCTGTTGTCACTGAAAGGGGCTGTCCATTTGTGGATGGCCCCTTTTGCGTAAGCGTCATCCGGTGGGTGTCCTGGATGCTTTTTGTTCCTGCGATACGGTCATAGTTGCTGTAAAGCATCCGCGAACAACTGCTGACAGATGCAGAATGAGATCAGTTTTTACCAAGCATTTCGCGCAGGCGGGCAAAAGCCACGGCGGGGTCCATGGTCTCTTCCTCGCTGTCTGCACCCTGCCAGTCCAGGTGTTCCTTGGGAATTTCCTGCAAAAAGCGGGAGGCCTTGGGATTGGCGTCCTGACCATAGCGCCGCCGTTTGCGGCAGCGGCTGAGGGTCAGACGGAAGCGGGCGCGGGTCATTCCCACATAAAACAAGCGCCGCTCTTCGGCGATTTGTTCCGGGGTTTCACTGTTACGATGCGGCAGTAACTCCTCTTCCGCGCCCACCAGAAACACCTGGGGAAACTCCAGGCCCTTGGCGGCATGCAGGGTCGAAAGGCGCAGCACATCCCGGTCATCGTCTTCTTCCCGCTCCAGCACATTAAACAGCATCAGCCGGTTGAGAATTTCCACCAGTGTTTGCGGGCCATCTTCCTGCTCCTGCAGTCGTTGCATCCAGGCCAACAGTTCCTGAATGTTCTCCCAGCGCCGGGCTGCATCTTTTTCATCCCCTTCATTATGCAGATAGGGCAAATAGCCAATGTCATCGGGCAGGCTTTGCAGGGCTGGCATCAGCTCCGTTTTCTGGACTTCATCAGCTTTCAGGTTGACCCATCCGGCAAAACTGCGCAGGGCGTTGCGACCCTTTTCCGGCAGTTCCAGCCCATCTTCCCAAACCGCAGCAAACAGAGACAGATTCCGGGCCTTGGCAAACTCGCCCAGTTTTTCGAGGGTGCTGCTGCCAATGCCCCGACGCGGAGTGTTGACCGCGCGCAAAAAGGCCGGATCGTCATCAGGATTACTCAGTAAACGCAAATAGGCCAGAAAATCCTTGATTTCGCTGCGCTCAAAAAACGACAGCCCACCGGAAATCTGGTAAGGAATGCGGGCATTGCGCAAAGCCGCCTCAAAAGGTCGGGACTGATGGTTACTGCGATAAAGAATCGCATAATCCCGATACTCTCCCTGGCGCTGAAAACGGTCGCGGAGAATGGCGTTGACCACCTGTTCGGCTTCATCACTTTCATCGGCGCAGTTCAAAACCCGGATGGGATGTCCATCCCCCAGGGTGCTCCACAGGCGTTTTTCAAAGAGATGGGGATTTTGCGCAATCACTGCGTTGGCGGACTGGAGAATACGGCCGGTAGAACGATAATTCTGCTCCAGCTTGATGACTTTCAGGGCCGGATAATCCTGCGCCAGACGATGCAGATTGTCGGCTGCAGCCCCCCGCCAGGAATAAATACTCTGATCATCATCCCCCACAGCGGTCAGATTGTGACGCACTCCCAGCAAATTGCGGATCAGGCGATACTGGGCACCATTACTGTCCTGATACTCGTCCACCAGTAAATAACGGATACGATCCTGCCAGGCCGTGCGGGCTTCCTCGTTTTCCTGCAGCAGACGGGTAGGAAGCAGAATCAGGTCATCCAGATCTACTGCATTACAGGCACTCAGGGCACGTTGATAGGGTTTGTAGATGGCCGCTGATTCTTCCCCCAGCCGATCTTTCCCCTGCGCCTCCTGGGGCAGAAATCCGTCATTTTTAAAGCGCGAAATGCGCGCCTGAATGGCCTCTGCCAGATCGCTGGGACCATTGGCATCGCGCAGCAGGTTTCGCACCATGCTAAGGCTGTCTCCCGGATCAATGACGCTGAAGTTGTTGCGGTAACCCAGGCGTTCAATGTCCTTGCGCAAAATATCCAGGCCCAGACGATGAAAGGTGGATACCATCAGGCCCCGGCTGTTATGCCCCTGCAGGGATTGGCTGACCCGGCTTTTCATTTCGCGGGCGGCCTTGTTGGTAAAAGTCACCGCGCAAATATGTTTGGGGGCCACCTGTTGATCACGAATCAGGTGCACAATTTTACGCGTGATGACCCGGGTTTTGCCGGAACCCGCGCCAGCCAGAACCAGCAGGGGGCCATGAACATGGTGGACGGCCTCCAATTGCGGTGCATTGAGTTCATCAGCCACGGATCAGTAGCTCCTGAAAATATCGAAAATCAGTGTTCGCTGACGGTTTTGCTGAAGGCTGATGAGTTTGTTGCCGGCGGTGATTCGGCAAAGCCTCCCTTATACGCCCACCAGATAAGCACCGGGCCAAGAATAATCATCGGTACGGACAAGACCTGCCCCATGGTGAACGGGCCAAACACAAAACCCAACTGAATATCGGGTTGGCGGGCAAACTCAGCCACAAAGCGGAAAATCCCGTAGAACAGCACGAACATGCCGCCTATTGATCCGGCTGGGCGCGCTTTGCGGCTATAAATGGCCAGAATCAGAAACAACAACACCCCCTCCAGCAGAAATTCGTAAATCTGCGAAGGCTGGCGCGGCTGTGGTCCACCGGCAGGAAAAACCATGGCCCAAGGCAGGTGACTGACCCGGCCAAACAATTGATCGTTGATGAAATTCGCCAAACGCCCCAGCCCCAACCCAATGGGTACTGCCGGTGCAATAAAATCGAGGGTGGGCAGAAAACTGTGATCTTGATGAGACTTGGCAAACGCCCAGCAGGCCAGTACCACGCCCAGCAGTCCGCCATGAAAGGACATGCCACCATCCCATATATACAGCATCTTGATGGGTTCACTAAGGTAGTAGGGCAGGTTATACCAGATAATGTAACCCACCCGACCACCCAGTATGGCCCCGACTGCCACATAAAATTCCAGATCGACAACCTGTTCCTTGCGCCAGTTCCAGTGCGACATTTTGCCGCGCCGGATCAGCCACACCGTCGCAATGACAAAGCTGATGATTTCAAGTAATCCGTACCAGTGAATGGTAATGGGACCCAGGGGAAAACCAACGGTATTGATATCAGGAAAATGCAGCATGGGTGTCCTCACAATTTCCCGCAACCATGGCCGAGCCACTGCCTTCTGTCAAGTTGCAGCAAGCGCCAAGAAATCTAAACGAGCTTGGCTATTTTCGCATGGTCTTCTGTTTTGCAGGTGATTGGGGCAGAATCTCGCTTTAAAAGCCATTCAGAGGGAACCGTCATGGCAGAGAACGTGGAAGTTATGAAGCTTCGTTGCCCTCCACGCGGACGGGTGGAGCCGTACTGATGGCCAATCAACACGCCGTCATCGTCCTGGGTGCCGGCATAGTCGGCGTATCCATTGCCCTGCAGTTGCAACTGCGTGGTCGGCAGACTCTACTGCTCGACCGCCAGGGTCCAGGGGAGGGGACATCATTTGGCAATGCCGGACTGATCCAGCGTGAAGCGGTCATGCCGCATCCCTTTCCGCGTGCTCTGGCGCAGATGCTGAGTTACGCCCGCAATCGCTCGACGGAAGCCTATTATCGCGGCACCATGCTGCCCCGTCTGGCTATTCCCTTTATGCAATACTGGTACAACTCTCAGGAAGATCGGCATCGGGTCATTGCCCGCCACTATGCGGCCCTGATTACCCATTGCCTGGATGATCATCTGGCCCTGGCCGGTCTGGCCGGAGCGACAAACCTGTTTCGTGCCGGTGGCTGGTTGCAGGTTCATGCCCATGCAGAATCCCTGGACCATGCCCTGCAGGAAGCCGCCTACAAGGCTGAGCACTTTGGGGTCACTTATGAGGCACTGGATACGGCACAAGTGGCGCAGATGGAAGCGACTTTGCACCCCGGCCTTGCGGGAGGTATTCACTGGACCCAACCGCTGGCCGTCACCGACCCCCACGCCCTGACTCGCGCCTATTTGAATTACTTTACCCAACTGGGCGGCGAGTTTCGCACCGGCAATGCTGAAAAAGTGCAAAAAGAACACGCGGGATGGCGCTTACAAAGTGCACACGGCCCCATAGAAGCCGCCGAACTGGTGATTGCCCTGGGAGCCTGGTCGCCAGATATTACCCGCGCACTGGGTTTTCATCCGCCGCTTTTCGTGAAACGGGGCTACCACATGCATTACAGCCAGCCCGCTACGCCACTCTGCCACCCGGTACTGGACGCTGATCAGGGTTATGTACTGGCCCCCATGCAAAGGGGTATTCGCCTGACGACTGGCGCCGAATTCGCCGACCGCGACGCGCCCCGTTCCGCCATTCCCCTGACCCGCGCCGAAGCGCAAGCCCGGCGACTCCTGCCCAGCCTCGGCGAACGCCTGGACCCGGAAGCCTGGCTGGGCTCACGCCCCTGCACCCCCGACATGCTGCCCATTATCGGCCCCGCCCCTGGCTACAAAGGTCTCTGGTACGCCTTTGGCCACTGTCACCAGGGTCTGACCCTCGGCCCGACAACCGGACGCCTGCTGGCAGAAATGATGGACGGCGAAACGCCGTTTACGGATCCGGCGCCTTATCGGGCGGAGCGGTTTGTATAGATGCCATGGGGCTGAGCCAAGATCCAGCTAACTGTCAGAGGGTTTCCCATGAGATCATCATCTACCGGTGCATCTTTGCCCAGCAGGATTGACGCCCCTGCGGGGAGGTTCTAGCATCGCAGGCATGCTGATACAGGTAAATGGTGCGCCCCGTGAGGTGCCGGAGCAAATGACGGTGCTGGCGCTGCTGGCCGATTTGGGTTGGGCAGGGCGGCGGGTAGCGGTGGAGCGCAATGGCGAAATTGTGCCGCGCAGCACCCATGGCGAGGTCATGGTTGCGGCGGGTGACCGTCTGGAAATTATTCAGGCGGTAGGCGGCGGTTAATGGTTGGCGCTGCGGCATCAATCCCTATTTTGAGGTGAAATAATGACCATGCATAAAGATCCCCTGGTGATCGCGGGGCGTGCGTACCATTCCAGATTGTTGGTGGGTACGGGCAAGTACAAGGATTTTGCGGAAACCCGGGCGGCCGTAGATGCGGCCGGTGCGGAAATCATTACCGTGGCGCTGCGTCGGGTGAATCTTGGCCAGGATCGGGACGCCCCCAATTTGCTGGAGTCTTTGCCTCCGGATCAATTTACCATTCTTCCCAATACGGCGGGCTGTTATACCGCTGAAGACGCCGTGCGCACCTGTCGTCTGGCCCGTGAACTGGGTGACTGGAAACTGGTCAAGCTGGAAGTCATTGGCGATCCTCAGACCCTTTATCCAGATATGCTGCAAACCTATGAAGCGGCCAAAACCCTGGTTGCCGAGGGTTTTGAGGTGATGGTGTACAGCATGGATGATCCGGTGGCCTGCAAGGCCTTTGCGGAAATGGGCTGTGTGGCGGTGATGCCGCTGGCGGCGCCCATTGGTTCGGGGCTGGGGATTCGCAATCCCTATAATCTGCGCATTATCCTTGAACAGGCGACGGTGCCGATTCTGGTGGATGCAGGGGTGGGTACGGCCTCGGATGTGGCGGTGGCCATGGAACTGGGTTGTGATGGGGTACTCCTGAATACGGCCATTGCCGCCGCCAAGGATCCGATATTGATGGCGGAAGCCATGCGTCTGGGTGTGGATGCCGGGCGCAAGGCGTTTTTGGCAGGCCGGATGCCGCGTAAACTCTACGCCAGCGCCAGCAGTCCGGTGGAAGGAACCTTCTTTGAGTAGCAATGACGCGCTTGAAACCGCCCGTAGCGCCCCGCTGGACCACAACTACCTGGAGCAGGTGGAGCTGCTGGTCATGGGTTCTGTCCCCGGCAGTCCCATTCCGGATTATGCCGATGATTGGGAAGAGGCAGAACGCCTGATTGCCCGCCTTGGCGACCAGGGGGTTGGGGTGCGTCTGGAGTTTATGTCCGACGAAAACGGTCAGCGCTGGCATGTGTATATGGACTGGCAGGAACCCACCAGTCATGAGTGGCAGTTGACGGAAGTGGAAGAACCCACCGCTGCCCAGGCTGTTACCCGGGGCGCCCTGGTTTGGTATTACCAGCAGGAAATGGCCGCAGCCAGTGCCCAGCCTCCCGATGGTTGGGCGTATTTTGAGGTGGTGGAGCGTTTGGGCATGGCCCGGGACATGTTGGCCCGTTCTCTGGACGACCATCCGGTGCTGGCCGAAGAAGAAGCGTTGATGACCCGTTATCAGGAGTTGCTGGAAAAATTTTCTGCACTTTTTGAACTGGCCAATCAGATGCTTGATCAGCGTTTGGGCGCTCCATCCCGCAGTACCATGCACTAATCCCGCATGCATATTCACGTCCTCGGTATTTGCGGGACTTTCATGGGTGGAGTGGCCTTGTTGGCGCGTGCCGCCGGACATCAGGTAACGGGTTCTGATACCCACACCTATCCACCCATGAGCGAGCTGCTGGCCCGCGAGGGGATTGTGGTGCATGAAGGGTATGACCCCGCACAGCTCAATCCCGCGCCTGATCTGGTCATTATTGGTAATGCCCTGTCCCGGGGGAATCCCTGTGTGGAGGCGGTACTGGATCGGCAGATTCCTTATGATTCCGGCCCTGCCTGGCTGGCGCGGGAGATTCTCGCCAGTCGCTGGGTACTGGCAGTGGCGGGCACCCACGGAAAAACCACCACCACTTCCATATTGACCTGGATTTTGCAGGAAGCGGGACTCAATCCGGGCTTTCTGATTGGTGGCGAAGCGCTGAATTTCGGGATTTCGGCGCGGCTTACTGACAGTCCGTTTTTTGTGATTGAGGCCGACGAGTACGATACGGCCTTTTTCGATAAGCGTTCCAAATTCGTGCATTATCATCCGCGTACGCTGATACTGAATAATCTGGAATATGATCATGCCGATATTTTTCCGGATCTCGCGGCCATCATCACCCAGTTCCATCATTTGCTGCGGACAGTGCCCGGTACGGGGGCGTTGATCGTCAACGCGGCGGCACCCGCTTTGCAGCAAGTTCTGGACAAGGGCTGCTGGACGCCGGTGCAGCGTTTTTCTGGCGAGGGCGATTGGCAGGTACAACTGGATAGCCCCGATGGCAGGTGCTTCAGTATTGTGGAGCAGGGGCAGCTGCGTGGGCAGGTTAAATGGGATATGGCGGGAGTATTTAATGCCGAAAACGCTCTGGCGGCCTTGCTGGCGGCGCGGCATGCCGGGGTCCCTCTGGACGTGGGCGTAACCGCCTTGCGCCGTTTTCGGGGGGTGCGTCGGCGTCTGGAATTACGGGGCACAGCTGCCGGGGTGTCGGTGTATGATGATTTTGCCCATCATCCCACCGCCATTGCGGCGACCATTGCCGCCTTGCGCGGGCAGATGGGCGCTTCCGGTCGTTTGATTGCCGTACTGGAGCCGCGTTCCAATACCATGAAGCTGGGGACACATCAGCAGACTTTGGCTGCCAGCCTGCAGGAGGCTGATCGCGCTTTTGTTTTCGCCGCCGCCGATATGGGTTGGGATGTTCGCGCTGCCCTGGCGGGAACTGCGCAGGTGTACCCGGAAATGGACGACCTGCTGCAGCAGATTCTTGACGAATTACAGGCCGGAGATCAGGTTCTGGTGATGAGTAACGGGGCTTTTGCGGGCATTCATGGGCGGTTGTTGGCGGAACTGGCGCGCAGAAATACCGTCACAACAGGAGAAGCATAATGGCAGAACAGAGTCCGCAGGACCGTATTTGTGTGGCGATGACGGGCGCTTCGGGGGCCGCTTACGGTATGCGTCTGGTGGAGGTCCTGCTCACCGCCGGGATTCAGGTTTATCTGTTGATTTCCGACGCGGCGCGGGTGGTCTGCAAGGAAGAGCTGGGGCTGGATTTGCCGGAAAAGCCCGAGGGTGTCACCCGGTTTCTCAATACCCATTTTGGGACCGAGCCTGGTCTGTTGTCTGTTTATACCCCGCATGACTGGTATTCCCCCGTCGCTTCGGGTTCCAATGCACCCCGCGCCATGGTCATTTGCCCTTGCTCGGGAGGCACCCTTGCGGCTATTGCCCATGGTTTGTCCGATAATCTGACCGAACGTGCGGCAGACGTCATGCTCAAGGAAGGCCGCAAGTTGGTGCTGGTGCCCCGGGAAAGTCCGGTTTCGACCATTCATCTGGAAAATATGCTGAGTCTGGCGCGCATGGGGGTGCGGATTTTGCCCGCCAGTCCGGGTTTTTACCATCGTCCCCAGCGCATTGAAGATTTGGTGGATTTTATGGTTGCGCGGGTGCTGGATCAGATTGGCGTGCCAAACCAGATTGGTCGCCGCTGGGGAGAGTAGGCAGTTTGCCGGTGGCCCGGAGGCTGTTGAGTAATCTTTCGCCGCGTTCCCCATGAAAAAATGCCTGAATATAGGGATGGTCCACGGCCTGCACTTCACTGAGGGGACCCACGGTCAGTACCTTGTGGTCGGCCAGTACTGCCACCCGGCTGGCCGTGGCCGCGAGACTGTCCAGATCATGACTGACCATGACCACGGTAAAGCCGATATCCGCATGTACCTGCCGCAGCAGTGCATCAAAATCCGAGGCGGCAATCGGATCCAGTCCCGAGGTGGGCTCGTCCAGAAAGAGAATTTCCGCTTCCATGGCCAGCGCCCGCGCCAGGGCCACGCGCTTGATCATGCCACCCGAAAGCTCGGCAGGCAGCTTCCACGCATCTTTGGGCTGAAGCCCGACCATCTGTAATTTCAGGGCCACCAGATCATTGATTTCGGTGCGGGTCAGGTGTCCCCACTCGCGCAGGGGAAAGGCAATGTTTTCGAAAACGGTCAGGGCGCTGAACAGGGCACCTTGCTGGAAAAGTACGCCCCAGCGCTGGCGCAGGGCAATTTGTTCACGCAGGGTCAGGGTTTGCGGATTTTTGCCGAGTATGGTCAGCTTGCCATCGGCAATGGGGACCAGGCCCATCATGGCCCGCAACAGGGTGGTTTTGCCGGTACCACTGCCCCCGACAATGGCGAGAATTTCGCCGCAGTGGACTCTTAGGTCGAGATTGCGGTGAATCCAGTAGTCTCCGAAGCGGGTACCAATATTATCCATGATGATGGCATCAGGCCTTTCCATCAGCTAATCCCCGTATTGGCAAATACCAGCGCGAGGATGGCGTCAATGAGAATCACCAGGGTGATGGAGAACACCACGGAATTGGTGGTTTCCCGACTCAGGCTGGTGGTGTTGGGCTTGACTTTCAGGCCATGAAAACCGGCAATCCAGGCAATCAGTATGCCGAAAACGGCGCCTTTGATAATACCCAGCCATAAATTGAAACTGGGAACGGCGACGGGCATTTCCTGAATGAAATAGTGGTAGCTGATGCCCAGATTAGCCTTGGCGACCAGCATGGCGCCGAGAATCCCCACCATGTCCGTCCACAACACCAGCAATGGAACCACAAGAGCCAGGGCGATGACCTTGGGTAACACCAGGCGACGAATGGGGGGGATACCAAAGGTGCGCAGGGCATCGAGTTCTTCGGTGACGCGCATGGCCCCGATCTGGGCGGTAAACGCCGAGCCCGAACGGCCGGAAAGAATGACTGCTGTGATCAACGGTCCAAACTCCCGCAAAATACTCAGTCCGGCAATATTGACAATGTAAATGTTTGCCCCATATTGGGCCAGAGTGGAAGCCGACTGAAAGGAAATCACCACACCGATCAAAAAACCGATGAGCGTCAAAATAGGCAGGGAACTTGGGCCGGTGCTGACAATGGTGGCGGATATTTCCCGCCAGGGAAAGCTGCGGGGATGCCGCAAGCCGCGCCCGAATTCCAGCAGTAGCGCACCCATCAACAAAAAAATCCCCCAAAGATCACCGCCGGTTTCGATGAGAAAAGCACCGAGGGCGTCCAGAAGCTGAAAGGGATGGCGCGGGGGATGGGTGAGTGGCTGCAAATCTGCCAGCCGCGAAAATATGGCCTGATGCGCATCACCTAACTGGAGGTGTTCTGGGAAGCGGTTCCCCCAGACCTGCCAGAGCAGCAGCGCACCAGCACTATCCAGTGCCTCCAGATTGCGTAAATCCCAGAGCAGGTCGGCGTGAATGTTGCCCAGCATTTTTTGCTGTTGGGCAAAACTGCCGCCCAGGCGGCGCAGGGTCCAGCGACCGCTCAGGGTAATGGTCTGCTCCTGAAGGTGCCAGCGAGGTTCTTGGGGATTATGGTCGGTCATGCGCGATATGGGCTTTTATCGGATATTCCTTGGGTTATACTCAGTCGCCTGGATCTGCTGGAGTGGACTGATGGGTATTGTTACACGAAGTGCTGGCTTCTCCCAAAGTTTTTGGCGTTGGCCTTTGCTGATGATGGCCGCTTTGCCGTTGACGGCTTGCAGTGCTTTTCCGGCCCATTCGCCGCATGTGCAACTGGAAAGCATTCATCCCCAGTCGGTAGGTTTTGTGTCGCAGACTTTTATTCTGGACCTGAAAATCAGCAATCCCAACAGCAGCGCCTTGCGCGCCAAGGCTGGGGAGGCGCGTTTGTTGGTGCAAGACCGGCAGGTGGCTTATGGCCTGCTGAATAAGCCCGTGCAGGTTCCGGCGTATGGAAGTAGCGTGGTTTCCATCCCGGTTACGGGTAATTTGTTACCCGTGTTGGGTGAACTGGGCAGTGTCGACAGTCAGAAGGGCCTGCCCTATGCCGTCAAGGGTTATCTGGTAACAGGACCTTTTGACAGCCGGATTCCTTTTACGGTGACCGGGTCTTTACATTTGCCTCTGGCTTCGAGTTCCAGCGCAGTCGCGCCTTGAGGGCCAGATGATCGGACAGGGGTTCGCCAATACTTTCAATTTCGGTAAATTCCAGGTCCGGGCTACAGAAAATGTGGTCAAAGGAAAAGCGCGGAGACCAGCTCGGAAAGGTAGGCGGGTTCCAGGGAGGCGCCTGTAGTCCGCTTTCGGCCAGGAGCAGGCGGATTTCCGGGGAGCGGGCTGTGCAGTTGAGGTCGCCCATGAGAATGAGGTGGCGGCGCTGGCGCAGACGTTGCGCGAGATCGCGGATTTGACTGAAACGGGCGTGACGACTGAGACCCAGATGGGTGATGACGACAGTCAGAGGCTGACCATTGATTTCGGTGCTGGTTTCCAGCATGCCCCGACCTTTCATGAAACTCGGCAGAGTATGCGGTTCACTGCGGGCAATGGGCCAGCGCGAGAGTACGCTGTTACTGTGCTGGGCCAGCTCGCCAAAATCACGGGTGCGTTGCTGCGCCCAGTAAGGAAAGTGCGCCCGTTCTGCCAAAAAACCGGCCTGATTCACATACTGGCTGCGAAACGAGCCGGCATCTACTTCATTCAGGCCGACAACATCCGCTTCTGAAAGAATTTCGGCAATGCGTTCCAGATTGCGCAGGCTCTGGCCGTGCGGCATTACATATTTCCAGCCATGGAGCAGCATGTGACGGGCACGATGAGAGCCAATACCCACCTGAATATTGAAGGACATGACTGAAAATCCATTGTCCTCAGTCATTTTCCAGCTCGATGATTTTTTCCTGCCAGCCTTGTCCGGCTTTCCGGGCATAGGCGCGCAAGACGATCACCCCACGGATGTCGGTTGCCAGACGGATTTGGTAGGGTGGATCAAAGGGGCTCAGAGGCTTTTCGGGCAAAGTGCTGTAAGGCTCCTGCGGAGCCGCCGCATAGCAGGCAAAAAGCGTTTCGCCCCGGCTGGTCAGCAGATCCAGCGCCATGCCGCGCTGTTCGGCACTGACCGGGTAAACGGAGCAGGGGCGTTCTTGCAAAGCGCCGACCAGCCCTTGTCCAGCGCCAGACTGCAGATCACCGAGCAGGGCGTTGGCCAGAGTGCGGGGTAAAATCAAAGGGTTCATGCGCAGACCCCGCCGCAAACCCCACAGGCTGGGTCGCGGCGCAATTGTACCTGACGCCATTGCCAGTGGCGGGCGTCGATCAGCAGGAGTTGTCCGCTCAGTGGGGAGTTGTGACCGCTGAGCAGACGAATAGCCTCAACGGCCTGCATGCTGCCGAGAATGCCCAGTAATGGCCCCAGCACCCCGTTGCGGGAGCAGGTATCTTCGCCATTTTCTTCGCCCTGTTCTGGATACAGGCAAGCATAACAGGCGCTGTTCGGGTCGCGGAAATCAAACACGCTGAGCTGACCCTCCCAGCGAATGGCAGCGGCACTGACCAGCGCTGTGCGGGCCTCGCGGCAGGCGCGGTTGATGGCGTGGCGGCTGTGAAAATTGTCGCTGCAATCCAGAACCAGATCATGGGTTTCCAGGGCGCTGCCCAGCGATTCACTGCTGGCGTTTTCGGTCCAGGCACTCACCCGGATATGGGGATTCATGGCCAGCAGTCGTTCACGGGCAGCGCTGGCCTTGGGCCGTCCCAGGTCCGCTTCGGTATAAAGAATCTGACGTTGCAGATTACTGATTTCTACAACGTCCCCATCGCAAAGGGTCAGTTGTCCAATTCCTGCCGCAGCCAGATACTGCGATGCCGGACAACCCAGTCCACCCATGCCGATGATCAGTACCCGGCTTAGCTGCAGGCGTTTTTGTCCTTCGAGGTCAATTTCCGGCAGAAGAATCTGTCGGGAGTAACGCATTAGGGCGGCATCATCCAGGGAATCAGTCATTGTTGAAGTCATAGTCAATGTCATTTTCTTCTGCGGGCATCCCCGGCACGGGCTGGTAATAGCCCTGCTGGCGCTCCAGACGCATGTGATAACGCTCACGGATGGCATCCAGCATCCAGAGAATCTCGCTGGGATGCCCGGCATGCTTGCCATGCAGCAAGTGGCGTAAATACAGATGGTCCGGATCGACCTTGACCAGCAGCGGCATGGGTAAACCCAGAGGGATGACGTGATGATGAACAACCCATTCAATGGGTGTCGGCGGCGTGCCGGGAGGAATCCGCACATCTATCCGGAAATGCCCGCCGCCACCAGGCTGTTCCAGCAGTTCCTTGAAATATTGATCAGGAAAACCGCGATGGACGATGAGGGTACGCCCATTAAAACGGTTCAGAAATTGTTCTTGCAGGAGTAGATGCGGAATGGAATTTGGCATGCTTTCAGTGTAGCAACGGAAGGCCTTATCGGCCACTTTTTTGCAGGAAAGGAATTTTCTTTTGCATGGTTCGATAGGGTCGTATGGCTTTTGTATTGGCTGAAACAGAGGATGCTCCGAGGGCCAGACGGCCACCGTAGCCGGTCATTTCCAGATAGCCCTTACCCAGAGTTTTCCCTTGATTGGTGGCACGCACCGCCCCTTCCCAGTAAATGGTGCCGCTGCTGTGGCTGGCATCAAATTCCTGGTTGTCCATCAGGGGCATAATGGAAAATTTCTGTTCACCGACGTGAATCTGCCAACGTGCTGGATAACGGATGCCCGTCTGGCTGGATTTCCACCAGCCCGTGGCCTGCATATGAATCTGCCCGGCGTGGAAATAGTGCACCTGACCATCTGCGCTGCGTTCGGTGGCCGACAGCCAAAGCGGACTACCATCGGCACGGCGCATCATGAACAGCATGAGCGCAGCGCCATTGTGCAGGTTCAGTCCTAGCCAGTCCCAGCCTACGGCAGCTTTCGGCAAGTATGCAGCAGACCATTCATGATCGAGCCAGGCCTCGCCATGAACAGCCTGACCATGTCCTTTGATGGTTACGTCACCACTGACCAGCAGATGCGGAATACTGTAATAATAACTGGCATTTTTGGGATCAGGACCCTTTTGGCTGATGCCTTTGGGGCCTTCCAGCAGGGGCGCTTGGGTTATCTGAAAATGAAGCCGATAGCCCATGTTTTTACCCTGAATGACTGCACGATAGCCGGATGAGGTTTGTTGCAGAAACCAGTGACGAATCCAGACCCGGGTATGGTTTTGATCCGCGCCCGCCAAACCCAGGCCGGAGCGGGCGATATGTTGTGCAGTCAGTAAGTGCCCGATGGCTGGATCGCTGATGGCGGCTTCGGCAAATATCAGCTGACGCGCATTGAATGCACTGGGATTTTCCCAGACCTTGGCGGGGCGTACGCGAAAAAATGTCAACTGAAAACCCAAAGGATGTCCTGAACGGTCCTTGAGCCAGCCGGTGATATACCACCATTCGATAGGGAAATCAGGGTGACTGCCGTAGGCATTGGGGAAATGCAGAGGATTTTGTGCAGACACCGCAATGTGGGGCGGGCTTTGCAGGGGGAGTACATGGGCTGGCAGGATCGCTGCAGCTACTGAAGTACTGCGTAAACCGATCAGCAGGATCACGACCCAAAGCCCCCATAAGCTGACCAGGCCCCAGCATGTTGCAGGGTACCGTCGCTTAGTCATCACGTAACACCGCCGGGCTGTTGCGCAGGGCGCGATGTCCCGCAAGGATCATGGTGCTTGTGCTTGCTATCCATAAAATCATGCTGAGTATTCCCAATAATAACCAGGGTGGCTGAAAACCCATGTGCCAGTGAAAAGATTGCGGATTGACCACTGCAATCAAAATCACGCTGATGGCAATGCCCAGGCTGCCACCGATGATAATACCGGCGAATGAAAGCATACTGCCCTCGGCAAAAAGCAGGGCCAGCAGGTCACGATGGCGCAGCCCCAGATGCCGGAGCATGGCAAATTCGTTGCGGCGCATCAGGGTCTGCGCACCAAAGCCACTGCTTACTCCAAGCAGGCCAATAATCATGGCTACGGCTTCCAGCGCATAAGTTGCGGCAAAACTCTGATTGAAAATCTGCAGACTACGGTGGCGAATTTCCCGGGGTGTGGCAATCAGCAGTTGCCGACTTTTCGCGATGCTTTGATGCAACTGCACGAGCGCGGCAGAGACTGGCACATGCGGTTGTAACCAGAGTGCTACGCCATTGATGCCTTTATCATGGGACCACTGTTGATATTCCTGTAACGGGATGGAAATGGATCCTTGCTGATAGGCGTAGTCGCGATAAATACCGGCAATGCTGACGGTCCGAAGCTGTCCGCCCAGAGGAATCCGGATGTTCTGGCCTGGATGCCAGGCACTGATGCCAGCCAGAATATCCGAAATCCATACGGGCGGTGCTTTCAGCGTATGAAGAGGAACAGACCGGAGTATTTGCAGTTCCCGACCGGGGTCTTGCAGGTTCATACCGCGCGCCAGCAACATGATGGGAGGATGACCCGGTAATAAATTCAATGGAATGCGGCGCAACGGTGAACAATGGCGAACATCTGGAAGCGTGCACAGGGATTGTGCGGTTCCGGAAGCGAGTAATGCGTCCTGATTGCTTCCCGCCTGCACATACAAATCAGCCCGCAGGATGTCACCAAGCCAGTTGGCCACTGAATCACGAAACGAGCCGACCATAATGGCCATGGCTACCACCAGACTGAAGGCTACCACGACGGCGGCCAGGCTTTGCGCAGCACGCCCCGGAGCGCCCCGTAATTGCAGCAGGGCCAGGCGCCAGAGACTGCTTTCAGGTAAGGGGATTAACTGGACGATAAGGCGCAGCAATGGAGCCAGCAGGAAGAGCAGGGCAAACAGCAGACAGGCAATAGCGCCATAAGCCAGATAGGGAATGCCATGAATGGCAGGGGCCATGGCCCCTGCCAGCGCCATAATCAACAGCAGAAAGCCGATGCGTGGATGTTGGCGATGGAGATGACTTTGTTCTTCTGCGCCGGCACGCAGAGCCTGGGCCGGAATGGCGCGACTGGTTTCCCATGCGGGTAAAAAGGCGCCTATCAGTGCGGCGCCCATTCCAGCTGCAAAAAATATACTCATGAGTAAGGGATGCCAATGTAATTGCAGGGCAGCGCTACTGAAATATCCTGCGCCCAAATCTCCGCCAAGATGCACCAGCGCCAATCCGGCGGTCATAACCCCCAGTGGTAATCCGAGAAGTGCACCGGGCACACCGAGCACTACGCCCTGCAGCATGACCGCCATAATGATTTCGCGCCGACGCAAACCCATTACCCGCAAAAGCGCCAGTTGCTGGCGCTGGCGCACGACCCCCATGGCGAGGGTGGCATACACCAGAAACGCCCCGGTAAATAACGCCACCAGAGAGAGTACCAGCAGATTGACGCGATAGGCTCTTGAAGCATCTGCCGCTACCCGACCCTGCTGGGCGGGACTTTCGAGAACCGCTCCGGGGGGCAGTAGTGGCCGCCACTGCTTTTCAAAAGCCTGATTGCTGATTCCGGGTTGCAGGCGCAAATCGACCTGATTGATTTCATGTCCACGGCCCCATAACCATTGCACCGCAGCAATATCCATGACACCCATTACTCCTACGCCCGGAACATCAGGAAGGGTGCCGATCACCCTGAGGCGGCGCGGTATTCCGTCCGCATTGACGGTAATGAAATCGCCTGTGTGAACATTCAACTTCTGCATAGCCGGGGAACTCAGGGTAATATTCAGCGGGTCCAGCAGGGCCAGCGGGCTGCGCAGATTCAGGGGGATCAGGGGTTGCCCCATCCTGGCGGCCTGAAAGGCATCGATTCCCAGAATCTGAAGGGGCTGTTGTTGTGCGGGTTGAATGAGGGGCGCCTGCAAATGGATTTCGGGCGCCGCTACCGCTACGTTGGGTGCCATGCTCAGACGTGCATACCAGGCGTTATTAAAACCAGGACCCGGAGCGCTGAGGGTCAGATCTGCCTGACCCGCCATATGGCGAAGCCCCGCCGAAAAATCACTGACCGCCTGCACATTGATGAGCGCAATGGCCAATCCCAAAGCCACCCCCAAGGCAATGCCGATCATGGCCAGAACGGTAGCACCCGGACGTTGTCGCAGGGGGCGCCAGACTGCAGCCCGCCAGGGAATACGCATCATCACAGGGGGTGAAATCCCTGGGCATCAAAGTGCAGTTTGCGCTGTGCCTGGTTGGCTGCGGCCTCAGAATGGGTGACCAGCAGTACGGCCGGCCCTTCCGCTTCCAGCGCGGTGTAGAGCAAATTCATGACCGATTCGGCGGATTCTGCATCCAGACTGCCTGTTGGTTCATCAGCCAGAATCATGGAAGGACGATGCACAATCGCCCGGGCAACGGCGACTCTTTGCATTTCGCCTCCGGAAAGCTCCCTGGGCCAGGCCTGCAGCCTTCCGTCAATACCCAACTGTTCGGCAAGGTGCTGAATACGCCGGGGAAGGTCCTTGCGTGGCAGACCATTGAGACGCCAGGGCAGCGCGATATTTTCAGTAACATTCAATTGCGGAATCAGGTGAAAAGCCTGAAACACAAAACCCATATGACGGCGGCGGAGCAGGGTGCGGCTGTCATCATCCATGGTGTTGAGTGCCTGATTCCGAAAATGCATTTGTCCGCCATCCGGTCGTTCCAGGCCAGCGATAATGTGCAGAAGGGTGCTCTTGCCGACGCCGCTTTCTCCCATGATGGCCACAAAATCTCCCGAACTCACCTCCAAATTAGCTTCACGGAACAACCATTTGTCATTATTGCCGGGGAGTCGTTTGGCTAAATCCTTCAAGACCAGAAGTGCGGTCACTGGAATTTTCTCCATTGTCAGGGACAAATAAGTTACCACAAGCTAGTGGAATAGTTGTCAGACGCTCAAAATCCGGGAAAATTCGTTTGTCTGTAGACTTTGACCTCAGACCAGACAACAGGGTATTATCCGCCTACCGGAGAGATGGCCGAGCGGCTGAAGGCGCTCCCCTGCTAAGGGAGTATGGGGCTAAACACTCCATCGAGGGTTCGAATCCCTCTCTCTCCGCCACACATTGCTAATAGGCCCCTGATTTTGAGGGGCTTTAATTTTTCCAGTTTGACCGCGTCTTTCTTTTTGTCTTACTTTGGGTTTTCGGTCTGGCGATACCGTAGCAGCAACCGGTTGGCCGCTTCCCGCGCTTTGTAGATCGTTTTGTAACAAGGTGAGTAGTGCATGATCAAGCCTCCTTGTTTGTGTTCGGCGCATTGATATGGTGCTGCAACTGGCAAACAGGCAAATCAAAGCCCCAGTGCCGAATTCTTCATTGAACGGAAGCCGCCATAAATTGTCTACTGGACGATAGATATCCACCTTTTTTTCTACCAATAGTGCCAATGGGTTCAACCTGGAAAGCAGCAGATATATTATGAGCGAAGATTCGCATTATGCCGAAGCTCGGGCATTACTCAGACTTCTTTTGATCAGTGGCGCCATAACATTGAGTAGCGCTGCCATCTTGGTAGTGGCATGGTGGTGCTGGAAGTAAAATCACAGCTTGTTATGCTTTCATCCGCGCCCACGCATCCACAATGGCTCCAGCGATTCACCCGGAGATTGGTGATCTGCATCATCAGCCCAGGCCCAATCCCGATTAAATTGCGCCTGCAGCTCGGTTACCGGTCGGCCATTCAGCAATAATCCCATTTCCCGATTAGCGCGGCTTCATGTCGTAAGGGTTACCTCGATAATCACTCGCACATCCACACCGCGCGCATGGGCGGCTTTCAATGCCTGGAGAATAGGGCGGTCAGAGAGATGATAGACCCCGACGCTGACTGCGTGATGGGCCGATTGTATAAGCTGCACAATCGGTGCAGATCCAGCATGGGGTTCAACATAAAGAGGCACTAAAGCCCGCCATGATACTTGAATGACATTTCACTACACTGTGGGCAGACAAAGACCTGAACCTTCAGCTTTTTCTCGAAGGCCTCTTCACCATCGTCGGCCATCTGCCCGGCGATCATGCCAAAAGCGGCGCCACCCAGACCCGTTAAGCCCCCCATACGAATGCCATGCGCTCCCATATCCTGCATGGGTGTCTGACAGCATGGGCAAGTGGCGTTTTGCTGTTCCTGGGGTTTTTCTCCAAATCCAAACATGATATTGCTCCTTTTTTGCTAGTCTGCGGAAAAGTGTCGGTAATCGGGATATGAATTTTGATGGCAATTCATGGCTATGGCTTGACCATAACTTGATTCTACTGCAGTATTGCTGATTACAATCCTTTGTAATGCAGATGTCCAGAAACTTGCTACTTGCATACCGTTTATATCGTGCTATTCTTTCACACACCTTCAATTTGAAAGAAGATCAAACCTGCCAGCGCCGTCCGGTGCCTAGAGTTTGGGATTATCCCATATGAAAAACACTAAATGACCTCCACCCAAAGCGCTGTAACAATCTGAGACAGAGGAGCTATCTCCCATGAGCGATGCTATTACGTATGTGTCTGATGACAGTTTCGAAACCGATGTACTGCAATGTTCCAAGCCGGTTCTGGTTGATTTTTGGGCTGAGTGGTGCGGCCCCTGCAAAATGATTGCACCCATTCTTGAAGAAGTTGCCGTTGAATATGCTGATAAATTACAAATTGCCAAATTCAATATCGACGAAAATCCCAATACCCCCCCTCAGTACGGTATCCGTGGTATTCCCACCTTGTTGCTGTTCAAAAATGGAAAACTGGAAGCAACGAAAGTCGGAGCCTTGAGTAAAGCCCAGCTGACGGCATTTCTGGATAGCCAACTTTGAATACACCACGTCCCCGCCGTAAATCACCCCGTACACCCAAGTCTTTTCCCAATGAAGATATTCTTCTTGAAGAAGAAGAGACTCTGCTGATGCCAAATCCTGGCGCTACAGCCATGAACCTGACAGATTTAAAAAGGAAAACAGCTGCTGAGTTGGCCGTTATCTGTCAGGAAATGGGGTTGGACGGTACCGCTCGTCAGAAAAAGCAGGAAATCATTTTCAATATCCTGAAGGCGCATGCCCGTAATGGCGATGCTATTTATGGCGAGGGCGTACTGGAAATTTTGCAGGATGGCTTTGGTTTTCTGCGTGCAGCTTCCGGATCATACATGGCTGGACCTGATGATATTTATGTTTCTCCTTCGCAAATCCGTCGTTTTCACCTGCAGACGGGTGATACGGTGTCCGGGCAAATTCGCCCCCCCAAGGAAGGTGAGCGTTATTTTGCCCTCCTTAAAGTGGAGAGCATTAATTTTGAATCGCCTGAAGCGACCCGCAACAAGGTCAATTTTGATGATTTGACCCCCCTGTTTCCCGATGAACCTTTGCGTCTGGAATATGATGCTGTGGCTTACGGTGAAGTGGCGCCACGCATTATTGACCTGGTTTCGCCCATTGGTAAGGGGCAGCGTGGTTTGATTGTGGCGCCCCCCAAAACCGGTAAAACCGTATTACTCCAGCAAATTGCCCACGCTATTACTGCCAATCATCCTGAATGCTATTTGATTGTGCTGCTGATTGATGAACGCCCGGAAGAAGTGACCGATATGCAACGCTCGGTGAAAGGCGAGGTGGTTTCCTCAACTTTTGATGAGCCCGCAACCCGGCATACCCAGGTTGCTGAAATTGTTCTTGAAAAAGCCAAGCGACTGGTAGAGCACAAGCACGATGTGGTAATTCTGCTCGATTCCATTACACGCTTGGCCAGGGCCTTCAATACGGTTGTTCCATCTTCCGGCAAGGTGTTGACGGGTGGTGTTGATGCCAATGCCCTGCAGAAGCCCAAACGCTTTTTTGGCGCCGCCCGAAATATTGAAGAGGGTGGTAGTCTGACCATTATCGCTACGGCTTTGGTGGAAACCGGTTCGAAAATGGACGAAGTGATTTTTGAGGAGTTCAAGGGCACTGGTAATATGGAAGTCCATCTGGATCGCCGTCTGGCCGAGAAGCGCACTTATCCGGCCATCAATCTCAACAAATCCGGAACCCGTCGGGAAGAATTGCTGGTACCTGCTGATTTGCTCAGCAAAATGTGGGTATTGCGCAAGTTGCTGGCACCTATGGATTCTTTGGAGTCCATGGAGTTTCTGCTCGACAAGGTGCGAGCCACCAAAAACAATGCGGAATTTTTTGATTCCATGAATCGCTGAGGATTGGCTGGACGTTTGCCCCCTCTATCCCTATAATTCGCCACTTTGTATTCAGGCCCGAGAGTAGCTCAACTATGAAATCCGAAATTCATCCCAAGTACGAAGAAATCACTGTGACCTGCAGTTGTGGAAATGTGTTTAAAACCCGTTCTACGGCCAATCGTGATCTTCACATTGATCTTTGTTCCGAATGCCATCCTTTTTATACCGGCAAGCAGCGCAATGTTTCTGCTGCTGGTCAGGTTGAGAAGTTCCGCAAGCGTTACGGCGGCGGTCAGTAAGTATCCATGGAACAGACTGAAGCCCAGGCAGAATTGCGACGGCGGGCGCTGGATTACCACGCCCAAAGTCCTGCCGGTAAACTTGCAGTCATACCCTGCAAACCCTGCAAAAGCCCGGATGATTTGTCTCTTGCCTATACCCCTGGCGTAGCGGCACCCGTACGGGAAATTGCTGCTGATCCGGAAAAAGCCTACGACTATACGGGCAAGGGTAATCTGGTTGCCGTAGTCAGCAATGGTACGGCGGTTCTTGGACTGGGTAATGTCGGGACACTGGCGGGTAAGCCGGTCATGGAAGGCAAGGCTTTGCTTTTCAAGCATTTTGCGGACATCAATGCCTTTGATATTGAAGTACAGGTCCGCGATGCGGAGCACTTGATTGATGTGGTGGCGGCGATTGCCCCGGGTTTCGGCGGCATCAACCTGGAAGATATTGCGGCGCCCATGTGTTTTCAGGTGGAAGAAGCCCTGCAAAAAATGCTCGATATTCCGGTTCTTCACGATGATCAGCATGGTACTGCCGTTATTGTGGCTGCTGCTTTGCAAAATGCACTCGAATTGCAGGGTAAGGTCTTTAAGAGCGTCAAAGTGGCCATTGTCGGAGCGGGTGCGGCGGGGCTGGCCATTGCAAAAATGCTGCGCGCTCTTGGGGTCGAGGCGGTGTATTTGAGTGATGTGCATGGCGTGCTGCATGCAGGCCGCAGCGACCTGACTCACTGGCACCAGCCCTTTGCTACAGCACCTGCGCACTGGACCTTGATGGATATGCTGGCGGATGCCGATGTGGTCATCGGCGTTTCGGTACGTGGTGCCATTCCCGAAGCGGCTTTGTCCGGACTGGCTGCAAAGCCGGTGATATTTGCTCTGGCGAATCCTGACCCGGAAATTGATCCCGTTGCCGTAAAACGCTTGCGTCCAGATGCCATCATGGCGACCGGGCGTTCGGATATGCCCAATCAGGTGAATAATGTCCTGGGTTTTCCGTTTTTATTTCGGGGTGCCCTGGATTGTCGCGCAAGTCAGATTAATCAGGAAATGCTGCTGGCCGCTGTCGATGCGCTGGCGCGTTTGGCCCGGGAGCCCGTTCCTGAAGAAGTTCAACAAGCCTATGGTTTTTCAGGGACTGACGGACTGAGCTTTGGGCCTGAATATTTCATTCCCAAGCCCCTCGACCCGCGTTTGCGGCAATGGGTGGCGGGTGCTGTCAGTGCAGCCGCGCGGGAAAGCGGCGTTTCCCGGCTCTAGGTAAGCATGCGCCTCGCGGATCTGACGGTTCGCGAATTGCGACTTGCCCTCGGGCAACTTCTCGCAGCGATTGTTTTTTTTGCATTAGTCTGGAAAATCCTCGCACCTTTTCTGCCCGCCATTGTCTGGGCCGCTATTCTGGTTTATGCAATCTGGCCTTTGTCTGCGCCTCTGCGCCGTCACTGGCCACCCCTGCTGGCCGCTTGCGGGGCGACATTCATGCTGGCGCTGATTTTCATTCTCCCTGTTCTGTTTCTTAGCATGACTCTGGGCACAGAATTGCATCATGTGCTGACAGAACTCAGCCAGCTGGATGCCCATACCCTGATAAGCACTCAATGGAGTCATAACGGCTGGATAAAGAATTTGCTTGATCAAATACCGCCTTCCTGGAAAGCGCAGTTTCGGCCGGGGGCTTTGTCTCTAGATTTGTCCGTCTGGGCGGGGCGCATCGGGATGCTGGCAGGTGGGGTTGGCCGCTTTGCGGCCCTGCTGATGCTGGTCCTCATTACGGCATTTTTCTTTTATCGCTACGGACTGGAACTGCTTGATCAACTGCGGCGTATGGTCCATCAGGTGCTGGGTCAGCGGGGTGATAGCTATCTGCAAACAGTGGCCAGCACCATCCGCGCCGTCATTTACGGAATTCTGGCGACCGCCCTGGCCCAGGGTGCCCTTGCGGGATTGGGCTATTGGGCAGCAGGATTGCCCGCCCCGGTGCTGCTGGCCGTCGTAACGCTGTTATTTTCTTTTTTACCATTTGGTACACCCCTGGTGTGGGGGCTGCCAGTATCTGGCTGCTGGTTCATGGACAAATTGCTGCGGGTGTGGGGTTGGCACTCTGGGGGGCTCTGGTGGTGAGCTGGATTGATAATCTGATCCGGCCACTGGTGATTTCCAGCGCGGTGCATATCCCGTTTTTGCTGGTGCTATTTGGTGTGCTGGGCGGAATCCTGACATTTGGTCTGCTTGGATTATTTCTGGGGCCGGTTATCCTCGCCGTCCTGCTCGCCATCTGGCGGGAATGGTTGCAACCCGCTCAGTCTGCTGAAACCTGAACTTCTGAGGTGGGACAGCTTGGCCTGTCGGGCGCTTGGTTCTATACTCGTCAGACCAACCAGACGGTCGGCCATAATGTTTCCTGGCCGTCGCTCCGCTTTCAGGCCGCGTTAAAAACGTCGGCCTCCTGAATACAGCACGAGGTTTACATGCGCTCAGATATGATCAAAAAAGGTTTTGAACGGACCCCTCATCGTTCCCTCTTGAAGGCTTGCGGGGTAACGGACAGTGACATGGATAAGCCCTTCATCGGTGTGGCGAATTCCTATATTGATATCATTCCCGGCCATGTGCATTTGCAGGAGTTCGGGCGCATCGTCAAGGAAAATATTCGGGCCGCAGGCGGTATTCCATTTGAATTCAATACGATCGGTGTGGATGACGGCATCATTATGGGTCATGATGGCATGCGTTATTCCTTGCCGAGCCGGGAGTTGATTGCAGACTCCATTGAAACCGTGGTGCAGGCGCATCATCTGGATGCCCTGATCTGTATTCCCAACTGCGACAAAATTGTACCGGGCATGATTATGGGCGCGCTGCGCTGCGATGTGCCGACAGTGTTCGTGTCTGGTGGCCCGATGGAGGCCGGAAAACTTTCTGATGGGACTTCCATTGATTTGGTGACGGCATTTGAAGCGGTTGGCCAGTTCAAGCGCGGGCAGATCACCGAAATCCGCCTCAAGGAAATTGAAGATAAGGCCTGTCCGACCTGTGGTTCCTGTTCCGGCATGTTTACTGCCAACAGCATGAACTGTCTCATGGAAGTGTTGGGTATTGCGTTGCCGGGTAATGGTACGATTCTGGCGACGGCGGCGGGGCGGCGTGATCTGGTGCGTAAGGCGGCTGACCGGGTGGTCGCTTTAGCCTTGGCGGGTGGACCGACCATGCGTCAGCTAGTGGATTTTGATGCCATCGATAATGCTTTTATTCTGGATATGGCCATGGGCGGTTCTACCAATACGGTTTTGCACACCCTCGCCATTGCCCGCGAGGCAGGCATCCAGTATCCGCTTTCCCGCCTCAATGACCTGGCGCAGAAAGTAGCTTATTTGGCAAAGGTCTCGCCGGCACTATCCACCGTGCATATTGAGGATATTGGCCGGGCAGGGGGTATTCCCGCCATCCTCCATGAAGTACACAAGCGTAATCCCGATGTACTGCATCTGGACAAGCCGACGGTCAGCGGCCAGAGTCTCCGTGAAATTGTTTCGGAAGCGAGCGTCAAGGACAGTAAAATCATTCGCCTGGCTGATAATCCTATTTCTCCAACGGGGGGACTGCGGGTGGTTTTCGGCAATCTCGCGCCCGAGGGCGGCATTGTCAAAATCGGTGCGGTTATTCCGGAAATGCGCCGGTTTTCAGGCCCTGCCAAAATTTTTGAAAGCATGGATAGTGCAGCCGAAGGGATTCTGGCGGGCGAGGTGCAGGCGGGCGATGTGGTGGTTATCCGCTATGAAGGACCTAAAGGTGGTCCAGGTATGCCGGAAATGCTGACGCCAACCGCCAACATCATGGGAATGGGGTTGGGTGAAAGCGTGGCCCTGATTACCGATGGTCGTTTCAGCGGGGCCACTCGTGGTGCCTGTATTGGTCATATTTCTCCTGAAGCGGCTGAAGGCGGGCCGATTGGTTTGCTGAAAGCCGGTGATATCATCTCGCTGGACCTGGACAATGGCAAAATTCATGTTGATTTGAGTGATGAAGAGCTTGCCGAGCGGCGCAACCATTGGGTGCCCATTGAAAAACCCTTGTCGTCTTCCTGGTTGCGGCGTTATCGCAAGCTGGTTACCAATGCGGCCAATGGCGCCATTCTGGAGTCCTGATTATTCATGAGTAATGGTGAGTTGCATATTGGCGTTTATGTAGATGCGGAAAATGTGCGCTATAACGGTGGCTATGCCATGCGTTATGACGTATTAAGGCGTTTCGCCGCGCGTGAAGATCAGGCGCGCCTGCTGCGCCTGAATACTTATATGGCCGTGGATGGGGAACGCATGAAAAGTGACCGTGAGTACCGGGAAGGTATTCGCAGTTACCAACAGGCGGTTCGTGATCTGGGTTGGAAAATCATTGAAAAACCCGTGCGCTGGTTTGTGGATGAAGAAGGTAACCGGGTTTCAAAAGCCAATGCCGACCTCGACCTGGCGGTTGATGTCATGCTGCAGTCCGAACGACTGGATCAGTTGCTGCTGGTGACCGGAGATGGTGATTTTCTACAGGTAGTCAGGGCGCTGCAAAATAAGGGTTGCCGGGTGGAAGTGCTGGCATTCCGCAATGTTTCCAGAGAATTGCAGCATGAGGCTGACGCTTTTTATTCGGGCTATCTGGTGCCGGGTTTACTCCCCACCCGGGGCGATATGCGCGTCCCTTGGGGAGAAATGGGCTCGCGTATTCGCGGTATTTGTATTCGTTGGGAAGCCGAGCGTGGTTTTGGTTTTATTCGTTTTTTGACCAATATCTCCGCCCGACTCTGGGTGACCGACACGCGTCATGAGGACTCTCCCTACGAATCGGCTTTTGTGCATATTTCCGACTTGCCCCGCGAGCTGGATACGGACGAACTCCCCAGTCGGGATATTATTCTGGAATTTGACATTGAGCCCAGTGAAACCGAAAAAGGCGGATTCATTGCCCGACGCTGTACGGTGGTCAATCGCTATGATGGACGTAGTGGCGGCATGAGCAAACAACCCGAACGGCAGAACCTGGATCGCAGCGAAGAACTGCATTTTGCAGAGACTCGGGAATCTGAGGAAGCAGTCGAACCAGAAGTTCTGGAGGAGACCACGCCTTAAATCAGTTTTCTCAGAGAATCTGAAAAAAAACCTGACTGCGCCGTTGAAAATTATAGAGTTGCTGCCGTGGAACAGGAAGTTCCTCCAGGCTTCCCTGGCGGAATTTACGCTCCAGAAACCAGTGGGTAGTTTGGGTGCTCAACACAAAAATCTGTGACAATTGGCGTTCTCTGGCCCAGTTCTCACAAAACGCCATCAGCCGCTCACCGCGTCCCTGACGACGATAACGGTTGTCCACTGCCAGACAGGCGACCTCCGCCATGCCCTGATCGGGATAAGGATACACGGCCGCGCAGCCAATAATCTTGCCGTCCCGTTCCATCACCACAAAATGATCCGCTTCCATTTCCAGACGCTCACGACTGCGTTTCACCAGAATCCCTTTTTCTTCCAGAGGCCGGATCAAAGCGAGAATGCCGGGAATGTCGGCGACAGTGGCCATCCGCATATGCTCGAAGGAATCTCTGGATATCAGCGTGCCCAGGCCATCGCGGGTAAACAGTTCGCGGAGCAGGGCACCATCCACATGCCGGGAAATCAGATGAACCCGTTCTACGCCTCGGGCACAGGCTGCTCCGGCACTCAGCAGATGCTCGCGGGCATCGGCCGAAATATCCTGACGCTCCAGCAAGCCCGGGATTTCTGAAGAGGTCAGTTGCCGCAGGAGCTGTCCATCTCCATCCAGAATGCCGTCCTCGTCCATGTAAAAAACCAGTTTTGCCGCACCCAAAGCAATGGCTGCAGCGACGGCTACTTCTTCAGCACGGATATTGAACAGGGTTCCGGTAGGAGAAACGCCAATGGGTGAAAGCAGGATAATTTCATCAGCGGCCAGATGCCGTTCCATGGCCTCATTGGCCACCCGCCGTACTTGCCCGGTACTTTGATAATCCACCCCGTCGAGAATACCCAACGGCTGCGCTATGATGAAATTACCGCTGACCACCTGAAGGCCGGCATGCGCCATGGGCGAACCCATTTGTCCTTCGGATAATGCTGCTTCCACCACCAGACGTGCGCCGCCTACCGCTTCCCGCAGTACCTGCATGGCTTCGGGGCTGGTAATGCGCTTACCATCGACGCGCTGGGTTTGTAAGCCATGAACCTGCAGAGCCACATCGATTTGCGGCCCGGCACCATGCACCAGCACCACGTTAATACCCAGGCTGTTGAGCAGGGCAATGTCATGGACCAGACCGCGAATGCTGCCATCGGCAATGGCATCGCCTCCAAAATTGATGACGAAAGTCTGCCCCCTGAAGCGGTGGATATAGGGGGAAGATTCGCGAAAACTGCGGACGAAACTATCAGCAGGCATGTTTTGTTCCTGCAATATCGAACGCAAAGCAGTTATTGTCAGTCAGCAATGATGGCTGTCCGCTACGTTACTGGGTATTCAGCGAGATGGTCGGGCGCCGGGTTTTGGGTTTGTTCAGCGCGGCAAATTCTTCGGGGGTATAAGCTTTGACGGCCAAGGCATGAATTTTTTCCCGTACTGACTCTGTTGCCGCGTTGACCAGCCGGTGACGGGCGAGCGGGGCCATACCTTCGAACTGATGGCAGACAATGCGTAGCTCGTAGTGACCACCACCGTCGGACTGTTCGTGCGAACTGTGGGCCTCACTACGATCCCTGATTTCCAGAAGCTCGGGATGAAGGGCATCTTCAATGAGTTGTTCAAGCACTTGCTTGTTCATGGTAAAAATACTCCTTTGTAGGGACGAACACTGACATCTGCGTAGACGCCAGCACTGAGATAGGGTTCGGCGGCCGCCCAGGCGTGGGCTTCTTCCAGAGAATTAAAACGGGCGATAATCAGGCTGCCGGTAAATCCCGCTTCGCCGGGTTCTTCCGTATCGGCAGCCGGGAAAGGGCCAGCCGTCAGCAGTCGCCCTTCGGATTGCAACTGATGCAGGCGCGCCAGATGATCTCCCCGGGCGTTTTGGCGCTTGCTCAGGGAATTCGGATTATCGGTGCCAATGATGCAGTAATACATAAGCTTGTCCTGTCAATGAATGAGCGGTATCTGTGTTTCCAGCATCGGCGTTCACGAGTCACTGTCTTTAATTTCCTGGGGAAGTGCCCGGGAAATGACCACGGCCTGGAACAGCACAAAAATGATGGTAATGCCGAGCATACCGAAAAGCTTGAAGTCTACCCAGATACCCGTCGAAAAACTGTAGGCCACCGCCAGATTCAGGACCGCGCCAAAAATAAAAAACGTGATCCAGTAGATATTGAGGCGTTTCCAGAAAGACTGCGGCAAAGTAGCCGGCAGTTGACTACCCATCAGGCGTTCAAGCAGGGGCTGTTCCCGCCAATGGGTGAACAACAGGACTCCGGCAAAAAGCAGATAGAGGATGCTGGGTTTGACCTTGATGAAGGTATCATTATGAAAATAGAGAGTCAGGCCACCGAAAATCAGAATCAGCAGAGTGGAGACCCAGGTCATTGTCTCAATGCGTCCACGGCGCCACCACTGCCAGGCCATGAGCACAATGGCGGCAACAATCAGCACTTCTGTAGCCGTATAAATACCATGAATCTTATACGCTACAAAAAAGAGGATAATGGGCAGAAAGTCGGTAAGCAGTTTCATGACGGGACGCAGTAATATAGAGTGGAACGCAGCTATCTAATCACAGAAAGGAGTTTATGGACAGTGGAACGTCAGCATTTGCTTCAAAGTTTAGCAGCGCTGCTGGGGGATAGCAGTGATCATTCCTTGCCGGATTTCGCCAGCATCAAGGCTGCGCGTTGGCGACATTTGCCACTGGGTGGGCGTCTGGAGGCCGTCAGTCGGGTGGATTTGCCGGATATGGATGAGTTGTTGGGTATTGACGAAACCAAGGCGGCCCTGGAACTGAATACCCGGCAGTTTGTGGCCGGATTCCCGGCCAATGACGCCCTGCTCTGGGGCGGAAGGGGAACGGGAAAGTCTTCCCTGGTCAAAGCCTTGCTGCGGCGTTATGCGGATCAGGGCCTGCGTCTGATTGAAATAGATGCGGAAGGCATTCTCGATTTGCCGGAAATACTGGCTGCCCTGCAGGCTGCTGATCCCGAACAACATTATCACTTTGCCCTGTTTTGTGATGATTTGTCTTTTGGTTCTGACGATCCTGGCTATAAGGCCCTCAAATCACTGCTCGATGGCGGTGTGGAGGCGCGGCCCGATAATGTGCTTTTGTATGCCACCAGTAACAGGCGCCATCTCATGCCCCGGCATTTTTCCGACAATGATGAATATCACCGTCATGGCGATGAGATTATTGCGGGCGAAACAGCTGAGGAAAAAATCAGTTTATCTGAGCGTTTTGGATTGTGGCTGGGTTTTTATCCCTTTGATCAGACCATGTATCTGGATATTTGTGCCATCCATTTGCGGCGTCTGAATATGCCGGCGGATCCTGAGCAATGGCAGGAGGAAGCCCTGCGCTGGGCACTGCAGCGTGGCTCCCGCAGCGGGCGGGTAGCCCGCCAGTTTGCCCGGCACTGGGCCGGATCAAAGTCACTGGCAGGACAGTAAAACGCCGCGCCCGAGCTGCGGGTTTTCAGACCTTGGGCTTGTTGATTTCCTGGCTGATGATGTGGAGCATCTGCGCATGTACGCGCAGATTGCCCGCCACGATGTTGCCATTTTCCAGAAATCCCTGGTCCCCCGTAAAGTCGGTAGCGACCCCTCCGGCCTCCTGAACCAGCAGTGCGCCCGCTGCCAGATCCCAGGGTTTGAGGTTGAATTCCCAGAATCCGTCATAACGGCCGGCAGCCACATAAGCCAGATCCAGAGCGGCAGAACCCGGGCGCCGAATGCCTGCAGTTTTCAGCATGAAGGCCTTGAAGGTGGCGAGATAGGTATCCAGATAGGAAAAATCCCGAAAAGGAAACCCGGTACCCAGAAGCGCGCCATCCAGATCTTTGCGTTGGGCAATACGCAGGCGGCGATCATTGAGATGGGCGCCGCCCCCGCGCGTCGCGGTAAACAGCTCATCGTGGATGGGATTGTAAATAACTGCATGTTCCAGTCGGTCAAAATGTTTAATGCCAATGGAAACACAGAGCTGTGGCATGCCATGAATGAAATTGGTGGTGCCGTCGAGAGGATCGATAATCCATTCAAAATCCTTGTCAGGAATCCGGTTGCCTTCTTCGGCCAGAATGCCATGATCCGGGTAGGCGCGGCGGATGATTTCGACAATGGCGGCCTCGGCGCGTTGATCCACGTCGGTCACAAAGTCATTGTGCGCTTTGCTGGTGATGGTGATTTCATTGACCCGGGCAAAACTGCGATTGATGATGTCGCCGGCTTTACGGGCGGCACGGATAGCGGTAACTAATATGGGATGCTGCATGGGAACCCTATGGCAAAACAAATTGGGTCCAGTATAAAGGAGAACGGCAATGACCGCACGAATAGCGCTGTGCATCAAACTAAACAGCGCGTGATCAGGAGTAAGATAGCTTGAGTACAAAATTTCTGGAGGGGCTGCGGGTGGTTCTGGTGGAAACCAGCCATCCGGGCAATATTGGCGCGACTGCCCGCGCCATGAAAGTGATGGGACTGCAACATCTGGTCCTGGTGAATCCTCGTTTTTTTCCTCATCCTGAAGCGACAGCACTGGCATCAGGTGCCGAGGATATTCTTGAACGGGCGCAAGTCTCAGAAGACCTTGCTGCAGCCTTGCAGGGCTGCAGCAAGGTCTATGGAACCAGTGCCCGGGATCGCCGCATTCAGTGGCCCGTGCTGGATGCCCGCGAGGCGGCTGTGGAAATGGTTACGGAGCTTGCTGACGGAAATTGTGCGCTGGTTTTTGGCCGTGAGCGCACGGGGCTCAGCAATGAGGAGCTGGATCACTGTCAGGTTCTGGTGAATATTCCCACGGCGGAATTATATCATTCCCTGAATCTTGGTCAGGCGGTGCAGGTTCTGGCTTACGAACTGCACATGGCGACTCTTCAGGCAAATCTGGAGCTGCACCCTGATCCCGCTGTAACCAGCGTAGAACTGGCAGCGCCTATGGAGGACATGGAAGGTTTTTATGGTCATCTGGAGCAGGTTCTGCGGCAAAGTGGTTTTTTACAGGAAATTCGTGCCATCCGGATGATGCGTCGATTGCGCCGTCTTTATGATCGGGCCCGGCCTACGGCTAATGAAGTCAATATTCTGCGCGGCATTCTCACCGAAATACAGCGCTGGGCGACGAATAGTAGACAAAAAGGGTCGGGATAGTCTTTAATGCGGGCTGACAAGGGCGCGTAAAACCTGGAGGAACATAACGAATGGCTGGTCATTGGCGTGCTGACCTGGATGCCGTATTTGCCCGTGATCCTGCCGCCCGCAATCGTCTTGAGGTTTTGCTGACCTATCCCGGTGTGCATGCCCTGTTTATGCACCGTCTTGCCCATGGGCTATGGAAACGGCGCTGGCACTTGCTGGCCCGCAGTCTCGCGGCTTTTTCCCGTTTTTGGACGGGCATTGAAATTCATCCTGGTGCCTGCATTGGGCAGCGCTTTTTTATTGATCATGGCATGGGTGTAGTGATCGGTGAGACGGCAGAAATTGGTGACGATTGTACGCTTTATCATGGCGTTACCCTGGGTGGAACGTCCTGGCAACCGGGCAAGCGTCATCCCACATTGGGTAATGGCGTGATTGTCGGCGCGGGGGCCAAAGTGCTGGGACCCATTATGGTTGGCGATCAGGCCCGGGTTGGTTCCAATGCGGTCGTGGTCAAATCGGTTCCGGCAGGGGCGACAGTGGTGGGGATTCCCGGCCGGATCGTGAATAAAGGGGAACAACACCCGGATAATTTTGAGGCCTATGGACTGACCGGGCAGATGCCTGACCCGGTAGCGCGAGCGATAGAATGCATGCTTGAACACATGCATCGTCAGGATGCCGAAATCACCCAGATCAGGTCCGGATTGCAACAATTACAGCCGCGTGAAGCCTTGATGCCGGTCGAGGAAATCGCTTGTTCTCTGGAAGCAGAGCCGGATTCTGCTGAACAGGGAACTTCAAAACAGAATACTTGACTAAATTAGTACAGATAGTAGGATGTGCAGCAGAGGTTATCTGATATGAAATTGACGACGAAAGGCCGCTATGCCGTGACAGCCATGCTGGATTTGGCTCTGCACCAGAGTGACGGCGTGGTGACGGTAGCGGATGTTTCCCAACGTCAGCAAATATCAGTGGCTTATCTGGAGCAGTTGTTTGGACGTATGCGGCGCTTCGGGCTGATTGAAAGTGTACGTGGGCCTGGTGGGGGTTATCGGCTGGCTGTGCCGGATTCGGAAATTCCCCTGACCATGATTGTCGAGGCGGTTAATGAGTCCATCAGTACAACCCAATGTGGTGGAGAACCACAAAACTGCTGCAAGGGTGAAGGCCAGCAATGCCTGACCCATGATTTGTGGGAAGAATTGGGCGAGCGTATCGCCAGTTTTCTCGGGAATATCACCTTGGGTGATCTGGTTGCCCGACATTTACAAAAAGAATCGGCGCAGGGTGTGCCGGTTCGTATGCAAAATCGTCATGCGTTGCGTGCGGCAACACATGATACCGCTTGATACCGTGAGGTGCAGAAAATGAATCAACCCCAAATTATCGACCTGGAAAGCAAGAAACCCTTGCTGATTGACCCGGATCGTCCCATTTATCTGGATTATCAGGCGACCACGCCGGTAGACCCACAGGTGTTGGAACAGATGCTGCCTTATTTGACCCATGATTTTGGCAATGCAGCGAGCCGTTCCCATGCTTATGGCTGGACAGCAGAAAAGGCCGTCGAAAAAGCCCGTCAGCAGGTGGCGGATGCGCTTCATGCGGATCCCCGGGAAATTGTCTGGACCTCAGGCGCAACAGAAGCCACCAATCTGGCCCTGAAAGGCGCGGCGCATTTTTATTCCGGCAAGGGCAAGCACATTATCACCCTGCGCACCGAGCACAAAGCGACTCTGGACACCTGCCGTCAGTTGGAGCGGGAAGGTTTTGAGGTCACTTATCTGGAGGTTCAGGAAGATGGTCTGCTCGATCTGAAGGCTTTCGAAGCCGCCATTCGCCCGGATACCATCATCGCCTCGGTGCTGTTCGTGAATAATGAGATCGGTGTCATCCAGCCCATGGAAGAAATTGGCCGGATTTTGCGGACGCACAAGGTACTTTTTCATGTGGATGCGGTGCAGGCCCTGGGTAAGATACCAGTAGATGTAGAAGCCATTCAGGCGGACATGATGAGCGTGTCCGGACACAAGATTTATGGCCCCAAAGGCATCGGTGCTCTGTATGTCCGGCGTAAGCCCCGAGTGCGCGTGGAGGCTCAGGTGCATGGTGGTGGTCACGAACGGGGCATGCGTTCAGGCACTTTGCCCACGCACCAGATTGTTGGTATGGGAGCAGCTGCGGAACTGGCCGTTCAATTGATGGATGCTGATGCCCAAAGAATTGGTAAATTGCGCGATCGTCTGCTCAAAGGCATTCAGGATCGTGTTGAGGAAACCTATATTAATGGCAGCATGGAACATCGGGTTCCGCATAACCTGAACATCAGTTTTGCCTTTGTTGAAGGCGAATCTCTGATTATGGCGCTGAAGGAAATCGCGGTTTCCAGCGGTTCAGCCTGTACTTCAGCCAGTCTGGAGCCGTCTTACGTGCTTCGGGCACTGGGTAAGTCCGATGAGTTGGCCCATAGTTCCATTCGTTTCGGTATTGGGCGCTTTACGACCGAGGCGGAAATCGATGCCACCATCGAGTTGATTGCGGGCAAGGTGGGCAAATTGCGGGAGTTGTCACCGCTTTGGGAAATGCATCTGGAAGGCATAGATCTTAACAGTATTCAGTGGGCCGCACATTAAGGCCCTCAAGCAAGGAGAATAGTCATGGCATACAGCGAAAAAGTGATTGATCATTATGAAAATCCCCGGAATGTCGGGGCGATGGACAAGGATGATAGTGGGGTTGGCACCGGCATGGTAGGCGCGCCCGCATGTGGAGACGTCATGCGTCTGCAGATCAAGGTAAACGAGCAGGGCATCATCGAAGATGCCAAGTTCAAGACTTATGGTTGCGGTTCGGCCATTGCCTCCAGCTCACTGGTTACCGAGTGGGTCAAGGGTAAAACACTTGACGAGGCCATGACGATCAAAAACAGTCATATTGCCGAAGAGCTGGAACTGCCCCCCGTCAAAATCCACTGTTCTGTGCTGGCAGAAGATGCTATCAAGGCGGCTGTGGAAGACTATCGCAGCAAGCAGGGTGCCGGGCACAGTCATGCTGAAGTGGCTGCCGCCCAGGTGGCACACTAAGGATACGGTCATGGCTTTGACTTTATCGGAAAGCGCAGTCCAGCAGGTTCGCAAGAGCATAGCCAAACGTGGTAAAGGCTTGGGAATCCGTATTGGTGTCAAAACCAGCGGCTGCTCCGGCTTATCCTATGTGATGGAATTTGTGGATGCCCCCAATCCGGAAGATATGGTTTTTCCCCATGATGATGTGAGTCTGTTCGTGGATCCGAAAAGCCTTATTTATCTGGACGGGACGGAGCTGGATTTTACCCGTGAAGGCCTGAATGAAGGGTTTCGCTTCAACAACCCCAATGTGAAGGACTCCTGCGGCTGCGGCGAGAGCTTCACGACCTGATGGCGGAAGTATGCATTCAGTGCGGGGCGGAGCTCAATGCTCCCCCCGCACTTTGTCATTCCTGTGGGGCCATTCAGCCCTTTCGTGCGGAGTTGTCACTGTTCGGTGTGGTCGGGTTGCCGGAAAGCTATGATCTGAATCTGCAGGAATTACGGAGTCAGGTATTGCAGTTGCAGAAAATCCTGCATCCCGACCGCTTTGCCCGGGCAGATGCGACGACCCGGCGCTTTTCCCTGGAGTGGAGTACCCGGCTGAATGAAGCGCTGGCGGTACTGCGTGATCCCCTGAAGCGTGCGGACTATTTGTTGCAACGTCAGGAAATTGATGCCCTGGGTGAGCAGGTCAAGGTAGCTGATCCGTCACTGCTGATGACCCAGATGATGTATCGGGAGCGTCTGGAAGATGTGCTTGCAGCCAGGGACCAGAACGGGTTGGACCAATTGCGTGGAGAAGTGGAAGACGCTTCATCCAAAGCGGTAAACAAGCTTCACATCCTCTTGAAAAAGCTGCCCTGTGAACAGGTTGACGAGGCTGGATCTGTACTGCGTGAGTTACAGTTTCTGGACAAACTCCTGGGTGAAATTGATCGTGGCGAAGAGTCTTTGCAAAATCTGTAGTTTTTGGATATGTCACACGAACTTTTAAGATAAAGCCTGGCGTAGTTGCTTTGCAGGGACCATACGCAGAGCTTTTTATCATGAACAAACAAGGTGCTATAGCATGGCTTTAATGCAAATTGCAGAACCGGGCATGACTGCTGATCCGCATCAGCGGCGGCTGGCTGTCGGGATTGATCTGGGAACTACCCATTCTCTGGTAGCTTCCGTTTTGTCTGCGCTGCCGACGGTCATGCGCAACCATGATGGGCAATATTTGTTACCCTCGGTGGTGCGCTACTGCGAAGACGACAAGGTGGTTGTGGGTTATCCGGCACAGGCGGCAGCGGGGCAGGATCCCCACAACACTATTGCTTCGGTCAAGCGTTTTATGGGTCGTGGTCATGAAGACGTCCAACTTTTGGCCGGGCACTTACCCTACGATCTGGTACCCGCTGAAGGCATGATTCGTCTGCGCACGCGTGCGGGTGAAAAGTCCCCCGTTGAGGTTTCTGCAGAAATTCTTAAGGTTCTGAAAGATCTGGCCGTGGAAACGCTGGGATCTGAGCCCGAGGGTGCCGTCATTACCGTGCCCGCCTATTTTGATGAGGCGCAGCGGCAGGCGACCAAAGATGCTGCCCGACTTGCTGGCTTGAATGTTTTGCGCCTGCTGGCCGAGCCCACGGCGGCGGCAGTGGCGTATGGACTGGATAAAAAAAGTGAAGGTCTTTTTGCCATTTATGACCTCGGCGGCGGCACTTTTGATATCTCCATTTTACGCCTGCAGGCGGGAGTGTTTGAAGTGCTGGCAACTGCCGGCGATACGGCCCTGGGTGGCGATGACATGGACCATGCCATCGCTGAATGGTTGATGGCGGAGAGTGGTATCCATCTGGATGATCCACTCTGGCGTCGTCAAGTTCTGCAACAGGCGCGGCAGGCCAAGGAAGCCCTGACAGATCAGGAGCAGGTTGAGCTGACGCTGGACTCCGGGCAGGGTGCTCCCCGCGTCATCCAATTGACGCGAAAGCAGCTTGAAACCCTCATTCAGCCTGTTTTGCAGCGCACCCTTCCGGCCTGCCGGCGCGCCCTGCGTGATGCGGGTCTGAAAGTGGCGGATGTGGATGGGGTGGTGTTAGTGGGAGGGGCAACCCGGGTTCCGGCCCTGCGTCGTCTGGTATCCGAATTTTTTCAGCAGCCGGTATTGACTGATATTGATCCTGATCAGGTGGTGGCTTTGGGTGCGGCCATTCAGGCCGATGCGTTGGTGGGCAATCAGCGTGAAGATTTACTGTTGATGGATGTTTTACCCCTTTCTTTGGGCCTGGAGACCATGGGCGGGTTGGTGGAAAAAATTATACCCAGGAATACCCCTATCCCCGCTGCCAAAGCCCAGGAGTTCACGACTTTCAAGGACGGCCAGACGGCCATGAGCATTCATGTGCTCCAGGGGGAGCGGGACCTGGTGCAGGATTGTCGCTCTCTGGCGCGTTTCAGTTTGCGGGGGATTCCCCCTATGGTAGCCGGAGCTGCCCGGATTCGCGTGACCTTTCAGGTTGATGCCGATGGCTTGTTGACGGTATCTGCAGAAGAAACTAGTACGGGCGTGCGTTCCGAGGTGCTGGTTAAACCCAGTTTTGGCCTCAATGACGAGGAAATTGCCCGCATGCTCCAGGATTCTTTTGCGCATGGAGCTGAAGACATAGCGCATCGGCGTCTTTCCGAAGCACGGGTGGAAGGGGAAAGGGTGCGTGAAGCCTTGCAAGGTGCCTTATCGACTGATGCTGCCTTGCTGCAAGCGGACGAAAAAGCCCAATTGGATGCCGCCAGTGAGCATTTAGAGCAGTGTTTGGCAGGCAGTGACGCAGATGCCATCAGTAAAGCCGCCGAGGCAGTGGAAGCTGCAGCCGAACCTCTGGTGCAACGACGCATGGATAGTGCCTTGCGGCGGGCTATTGCCGGCCGTTCCATAGATGACCTGGGAGAGTGAATGACTAAAATACAAGTACTGCCCAATGCTGAACTTTGCCCCGAAGGAGCGGAGTTTGAGGCGGAGCCGGGAGAAACCATTATTGCTGCGGCCATGCGCAACCATATAGCGATTGAACATGCCTGTGAAATGTCCTGTGCCTGTACGACCTGTCATGTCATTTTGCGGGAAGGTTTTGACAGCCTCGAAGCCGCCGAAGAAAAAGAGGAGGATCTTCTTGACAAGGCCTGGGGTCTTGAGCCCACTTCGCGCCTGAGTTGTCAGGCCAAAGTGGCGGAAACCCCTCTCGTCATTGAAATACCCAAGTACACCATCAACCTGGAAAAGGAGCGGCACTGATGCATTGGGGTGATACCATGGATATTGTTTTCGCGCTGGATGAAGCACATCCCGATGCGGATGTGCAGTTGCTCCGATTTACAGATTTGCATCGCTGGATTGTCGAACTTGCAGATTTTGATGATGATCCTGAAAAGTCCAGTGAAGGGGTTCTCGAAGCCATCCAGATGGCCTGGCTGGCAGAGCGGGACTAAGGACAGATTAACATGACGGCACCCAAGGCATTGGTGGCACTTTCCGGCGGTGTGGATTCAGCGGTAGCGGCGATTCTCATGCAGGAACAAGGCTATGACCTGGTCGGCGTCACCATGCGTCTCTGGCCGAAAAGTCGTTGTTGCGACGAGAAAGATATTGAAGACGCAGCCGAAGTCTGTGCCCGGCTCAATATCCCTTATCAGGTTCTGGATTACCGCGAGGCTTTTCGCCAGCAGGTTGTGGATGTGTTTGTGGCAGAATATCAGGCGGGGCGAACGCCCAATCCCTGTGCCCGCTGCAATCAGTTTCTCAAGTTCGAAGCCCTGTTGAAAGAAGGTAAAAAGCTGGGTGCCACGATTCTGGGTACGGGTCATTATGCCCGTCTTCAGGAAACCCCTTCCGGGATGTCTTTGCTGCGGGGTGAGGACGCAGCAAAAGATCAGTCCTATTTTCTGTTTGCGCTGAATGCCGGTCTGTTGCCGCAGCTGCGTTTCCCGGTGGGTGAAATGAACAAGGACGCGGTTCGGGCCATCGCCCGGCGGCACGCTTTGCCGGTGGCAACCAAGCAGGACTCTCAGGATATCTGTTTTGTTCCGGACGGGGACTACCGGCGTTTCCTGGCGGATTATGCCGGCCTTGATATGGAGCAGGAAGGGGAGATGGTCGATAGCAGCGGTCAAATCATCGGGCATCATTCCGGAACCCTGAATTTTACCGTAGGACAGCGCAAAGGTCTGGGTGGCGGCAATGGCCAGCCGCGCTACGTGCTGGCTCTGGATCCGGTTCGTAATCAGGTGCGAGTCGGTAGCGAAAATGAATTGTATCAGCCTCAGGCCTTTTTGCAGGACTGCAACTGGCTGACGCCCCTGCCTGCTTCGGATGAACACCCTGTGACCGTCAAGTTGCGTTATCGCTCGCGCCCGGAGCCGGGGCTGTTGCTCCTGAAGGAAGATGGTCGTGCCGAAATTCGCTTTCATGAAGCACAACGGGCTATTACTCCCGGTCAGGCGGCGGTGTGTTATCAGGGCGAGCGTCTGATTGGTGGTGGCTGGATCAGATTGAAGGTTTGACGGCGAAATTTGCCGATTAACTCATTTTATTCTAGTATTTATGTTTATATTCTGATAAAGTCCGTTCGCCATCATGATACAGTCTATATGATGGCCCTTTGCATTGGTCCCCACCTTGAGAAGCGTCTGCCCAGACTGACGCCCTAGCGGCGAGGCCGGTGTTTTTTTGGAGTAAATCCCATGTCGTCTGATTTTGCATCTCTCGGTCTTTCCGAGCCCATCTGGCGTGCTGCAGCGGAACGCGGTTATACCACCCCCACACCTATTCAGGAACAAGCCATACCGGTGGTCATGTCAGGCGTGGATTTGCTGGCTGGTGCGCAAACCGGCACGGGCAAAACGGCTGCTTTTGCCATGCCCATTCTCCACAAACTGGCCGCCACGTCGGAAACTGCGTTTCATGGTCCCTCCAGCGTGCGCGCCCTGGTGTTGGTCCCTACCCGGGAACTGGCTGCCCAGGTAGAAGAAAGCGTGCAGCTTTACGGAAAGAATTTGTCTTTGCGCTCCCTGATTCTGATCGGTGGCGTCAAAATCAATCCCCAAATGCAGAAGTTGCGACGCAGTGTGGATGTGCTGGTGGCGACGCCAGGGCGCCTTCTGGATCATATTCAGCAACGCAGTGTGGATTTGTCGCATGTTGAAATTCTGGTTCTGGATGAAGCGGATCGTATGCTGGATATGGGTTTTATCCGGGATATTCGACGGATTCTGGCAGTGTTGCCCAAAAAGCGTCAGAACCTGTTGTTTTCTGCAACTTTTTCCCCGGAAATCAGAACCCTGGCAGACGGCCTCCTGAATAATCCGGTCAGTGTCGAAGTGGCCAGTCGTAACGCCACTGCCGATACGGTTTCCCAGCGCTTTTTGGCGGTGGATCAGGATCGTAAAAGAGAACTCCTGACACATCTTATCGGTGAACAGCAATGGCATCAGGTGCTGGTGTTTACCCGAACCAAGCATGGTGCGGATCGACTGGCGAAACATCTCTCCCAGGGGGGCATGCAGGCCATGGCCATTCACGGTGATAAAAGCCAGGGTGCCCGTACTCGTGCCTTGGCTGAATTTAAGGAAGGTAAGGTGCGGGTGTTGGTGGCTACGGACATTGCAGCACGAGGTATTGATATCAGTGAGTTGCCCCATGTAGTGAACTTTGAACTGCCGCATGTGCCGGAGGACTATGTGCACCGCATTGGGCGTACCGGCCGCGCCGGGAATAATGGTCAGGCGGTTTCTCTGGTCAGCGTCGATGAACGTAAACAATTGGCGGACGTAGAGAAACTTCTGAAGCGCTCCTTTACTAAAGAAACCATTGTGGGTTTCGAGCCCAAGCAAAGCTTTTCCAGTCAGCCGCATGCGCCGCATACGCGTCGTCCGACCGCGCCCGGCGTTCAGCGCCGGGCGCCTTCACGTCCGACTGGTGGTGGGAATCGGTTTCGGGATCGATAAAATCCGCTCATAAATGTTGCTGGACAGTATCTGTCTGGTTTTTCGGCTTGGCAGACCCCCCGCTGATCAGTCACAATGCCGGGGGAAGGGGCGTCAATCCGAGATAAGGCAGATATGGAAGAAGAAAAGATTTCCTCTGCACGCATTCTGGTTGTTGAGGATGAAGAGGGTATTCAGGAATTGTTGCGGGTTGCCCTGAATCGTCAGGGTTTTGAGGTGCGTTGCGAAGGCAGTGTGGAATCCGCTGAGCCGGCGCTCCAGAGTTGGGCACCTCAGCTCGTTATTCTGGACTGGATGCTACCGGGTGAAAATGGTCTTGCCTGGTGTCGGGCCTTGCGTCGTTGTGAAGAAACCCAAAAACTGCCGATCATTCTTCTGACTGCCCGGGGTGAGGAAGGGGATAGGGTGCATGGCCTGGAATCGGGGGCAGATGATTATCTGGCCAAGCCCTTTTCACCACGTGAGCTGGTGGCCCGCGTCAACGCCTTGTTGCGCCGCAGTTATGGTAATAATTCTGCCGGTGTGGTGAAGCTGGGTGAGTTGCATGTCGACCTGCGCGCGCATCGGGTTTATGTCAAAGATGTCCAGTTGCATCTGGGGCCCACGGAATTTCGTTTGTTGCGCCTGTTTGTGACCAATCCTGATCGGGTTTTTTCTCGCGACATGTTGTTGGATCAGATTTGGGGCAGACAAAGTTTTATCGAAGAACGCACTGTCGATGTCCATATCCGCCGTTTACGGCGGGTTCTTGACGAATACGGTCACGCGCCCTTGATTGAGACAGTTCGTGGTGAAGGTTACAGATGTAGTGCAGTGGTCGGTGACGTATGAATATGGCACTACCCAAAATTCTGAACAAACTCTTTTTGTTTTTGTGAAAACCTTGCGCGCATGGTTTTATCCGCTGGCCGTATGGGCGCTGATTCCCCTTTTTCTGACCGCAGACAGTTTGCGTGCCTGGTCTTATTTACCTCCAGTGATCATCGCCTTGATTCTGGCGATCTGGGTTGCCTGGCATCGGCAACAATCCCAAAGTTTCAGTGCCTGGTTCCGTAATCCCGATACTCATCTTCCCCCCCTCGCTGGAGGGCTCTGGGAGGAAACGTTTGCCGACGGTTATCACTGGCGGCGGGACCAGGAGGCCCGACAACGTCAGTTAAGTGCCCAGATTCTTCAGCTGCGCGATGCGCTCCAGGCAATGCCAGACGTGGTAGTGCTCATGGATGAGCGCGGTCAGTTGGTCTGGGTTAATCCTTCAGGTATTCGCCTCTTGCAACTGCAATGGCCGGATGATGTTGGCAAACCCCTGGCCTTCTGGTTGCGTACTCCCAATCTGCGGGCATTTTTAAGCGGTGAGGGCCCTTCAAGTTTGCAACTGGCTGCTCCATCAGATGCCCAGTTGTTTTTGGAGGGCGTGCGTTATCCTTTGGCTGATGCCGGAGCTTTGGTGATTTTTCGGGATGTGACCCGCATTCGCCAACTGGAGCAGGTACGTCAGGATTTTGTGGCCAATGTTTCCCATGAACTACGCAGCCCGCTGACCGTGGTGCGGGGCTTCCTTGAAAACCTGTTGGATGGCCCTCTTGCCGATGATGAAGAAGTTGGCAGCCAGTTGCATTTGATGGAGCAGCAAACCCTGCGGATGCAATCCCTCGTTGAGGATTTGCTTTCGCTGGCGCGTATGGAGGCGGCTGAAGCCGAACCAGAGCGCTGTGATACCGTCATTTTCAGTGCACTGATTGAGGGCGTGCTGGACACGCTCAAGCCCAATATATCCGAAAAAAGGCTGAAAATTCACACGCAGCTGGACGAGACTCTGGGTATTTTTGCGGAGCAGGTAGACTTGACCAGTATCATCCGTAATCTCCTTGAAAATGCTATCAAGTACACGCCCGCAGGACGCAGCATCACCATCAGTTGGGGCCGTGTTCCCGATGGTCTCATGCTGATGGTGCAGGATACGGGAGATGGGATTGCTGCAGAGCACCTGCAAAGAATTACGGAACGTTTTTATCGGGTGGACAAGGGAAGATCCCGGCGGATGGGAGGTACGGGTCTGGGACTTGCCATTGTTCGCCATGCGGTAGAACGCTATCAGGGCCATTTGGATGTACATAGCGAAATTGGCCAGGGAACGGTATTTACCGCACTGTTCCCCTTGTCTCTGGCGCGCAGTGCAGTCAGCGGTGAAGATCTGTCATAAAACGGTAATAAAACTCTGCTATTGTAGGCTGCTTATGTTGGTAGGCTTCACCCCAGAAGGTTGCGGATCAATTTGAAAATTAAAAATGAATGCAAGACACGTCGGCGTCAGTGTGTTGCCGAAAATATTTCAGTTTGCCATGAGTCCTGCGATGAGTGGCAAAATCTTGCCTGGGCGGGTGCGTTAATGGCTACCCTCGCCGTGTTGGTTTTGAGCCTTGGATCACGTTTAATTATTAAAGACAGGAGCCCGCGTTAATGTCGGAACTTCAGAATACCAAAATTGCTGTTCGTCACCTGGATTTTTACTACGGGAGTAATAAATCCCTCAAGGATATCAATCTGGAAATGCCGGAGAAGCAGGTCACCGCTTTTATCGGTCCTTCGGGTTGTGGCAAGTCAACCTTGCTACGGGTATTTAACCGGATGTATTCACTTTATCCCGGGCAACGCGCTACCGGTGAGGTGTTGCTGGATGGGGAAAATATTCTTTCCCCCAGTATGGACGTCAACATGTTGCGGGCCAAAATCGGCATGGTGTTTCAAAAGCCGACACCTTTCCCGATGTCGATTTACGATAATATCGCCTTCGGCATCAAGCTCTATGAAAAACTCCGCAAGGTGGAAATGGATGAGCGGGTGGAAGAAGCCCTGCGTCAGGCCGCTCTCTGGGATGAGGTCAAGGATAAACTCAAGACCAGTGGTTTGGGTCTTTCCGGAGGGCAACAGCAACGTCTGTGTATTGCCCGCGCCGTTGCGGTAAAACCCGAAGTGATTTTGCTGGATGAACCCACTTCCGCTCTCGACCCGATAGCAACCCTGAAAATTGAAGAACTGGTCAGTGAGTTGCGCAATCAGTTCACCATTCTCATTGTGACCCACAATATGCAGCAGGCTGCGCGCGTGTCTGATTACACGGCCTTTATGTATATTGGCGAAATGGTAGAGTTTGGCCAGACCAACCAATTATTTACCAATCCGGCCAAGAAACAGACGGAAGATTACATCACGGGTCGTTATGGTTAAGGAGAACTGAACATGGATAAAGATCAGCATATTTCCCAACGTTTCAATGATGACTTGAACGAAGTTCATGAGCTGGTTCTGGCGATGGGTGGGGTCGTTGAAGAACAAATCAGCAATGCCATTCGCGCATTACAGACCGGGGATAATGACCTGGCCAGGGAAGTGGTAGCCCGGGACCATGAAGTCAATGGATATGAAGTACGGATTGAAGAGGAATGTATCAATATCCTCGCAATGCGCCAGCCGGCGGCCTCGGACTTACGTCTGGTCATGACGCTCATCAAAAGTATTGCCGATCTTGAGCGCATGGGCGATAAGGCCAGCAAGATTGCGGATATGGTGTTGGCCATGGGGCATGGGACGCGCAATTCCAACCCGGCCTTCATGCGCGATGTGGGCGTCATGGCAGATTATGCGCTGAATATGCTGCGTCGGGCCATGGATGCCCTGGCTCGGGCAGACGCTGAACAGGCCATTGCCATTGCCAAGGGTGACGAGGTTCTCAATCAGGAGTACCGGTCTGCCCTGCGTCGCCTGATTACCTACATGATGGAAGATCCACGCACCATTACACCAGCAATTGATGCCCTGTTTATTGCCAAGGCCATAGAGCGTATTGGCGATCATGCCCGCAACATTTGTGAGTATGTGATTTATCTTGCCAAGGGCAAAAATGTCCGGCATCTTCCCCTGGATCAGGTTGAGCAAAGCCTCCAGGGGAAATAATCATGTCGGAACCCGTGACCACTGCTGTATTGGAAAATTATTTGGCAGCAGTGGATCTGGGTTCCAATTCTTTTCATATGGTAGTGGCGGAAGAGCTGGGTTCAGAAATTCGCTTGCTCGACCGCCTGCGGGAAGGTGTGCGTCTTGCCGAAGGTTTGCGGGAGGATGCCACGCTGGATCCGGCCGTCGAAAAACGGGCACTGGATTGTCTGGCACGTTTTGGTCAGCGCCTTCGTGGTATACGTCCCGACCGGGTACGCATCATTGGTACCAACACGTTGCGTCAGGCGAGCGCTGCTGAGGGCTTTGTGCAGGCTATTGAAGCCACTCTGGGTTTTCCTCTGGAAATTGTTGCCGGTCGGGAAGAAGCACGACTGGTCTATCTGGGTGTCGCCCACAGTCTGGCGGTAGATGCGGATGAACGCCGCCTGGTCATTGATATTGGCGGGGGCAGTACCGAAGTCATTGTGGGTCAGGGATTTGTGCCGAACAATCGTGAGAGTCTTCATTTTGGATGCGTAGGTTCCAGCCGCGCCTTTTTCCCGGATGATCTGATCACCACGGCGTCCTGCGAACGCCTTGAAAAAAAAGTGCGTATGGCCGTAGAGCCGATGCTGGATGAATTCACTGGCCATGGTTGGGATCAGGCAGTAGGTTCTTCCGGGACCATCAAAGCAATTAATCGGATCCTAATCGAGAATGGTCAGGGTAGCCGTATTACCCGTCATGGTATGTACTGGTTGCGAGAGCAAATTCTGCAGTTGGGCTCAGTGCGGGCCTTGTCCCGTCTGAAAGGTTTGAAGTCGGATCGTGCCGCTGTTTTTGCGGGTGGATTCATGATTCTTTTCGCCTTGTTCGAGGCCTTGAATATTCAGGAAATGCGGTTTTCAGAGGGTGCGTTGCGGGAAGGTGCCATTTATGACCTGCTCGGCCGGATTCACCAGGAAGACACCCGCGAACTCAGTATTCGCAGTCTCCAGGAGCGCTTTCACAGTCAAACCGGGCGCAACCAGGGTGTGGCAGCCTGGGCGGATCAGTTTTTTGCGGCAGCAATGGCGAACTGGTCTTTACATGGTGCCCATCGGCAATGGCTGCAGTGGGCGGCGTTAACCCATGATATTGGTCTGGATATTGCCCATTCCGGTTTTCACAAGCACGGCGAATACATCTGGCGGAATGCCGATTTGGCGGGCTTTTCCCGCCGGGAACAGGGGGTCGTGGCCGCTCTGTTGCGAACCCAGCGCAAGCGGCTTCCGCATCTGCAGTTCTATGCGGCTTTAGGCATTGCTGCGGAAGACCTGCTGGCAATTCAGCGCCTGGCGGTATTGCTGCGACTTGCCATTGTTTTCCATCGGGGTGCGCAAATTTCGGCTACAGCACCCGCCTTGCAGGTGGTGGACAAAGTCCTGCGCCTGTCACTGCCTGATCATTACAAGGATAAAATGCCTCTGCTTTTTGCGGATCTTGAGCAGGAACAGGAAAATATGGCTCCTGATTTTCATCTCCATTGGTAAGAGGACGTTCCCATCGAATTTCTGAATCCGTTGTTGCACTGGCTGCATCTGCAACCGGTTACCCTGAGCGTTATCAAGGAGTTTCTGCGCCAGTATGGATATTGGATCCTGTTCATCGGGACCCTGCTGGAAGGTGAGGCGGTAGTCATCATCGCTGGGGCTCTTGCCCATGCCGGGGTGCTGGATTTGCCCCTGGTCATTGCCGTTTCCTGGCTGGGAAGCACCATTAATGATCAGGTTTTGTATCAGGTAGGTTCCCGCTATGGCGAGCGGATTCTCGACTGGCTTCCCGCCTTTCTCAAGCGCCATGTAACCCAGGCAGAGGGTTTAATTAGGCGCTTCGGCGATTGGGTGACGCTGCTGTTTCGCTTTATTTATGGGACCCGAACCATCACCCCGATACTCCTGGGTGTGCATCATTATCCACCCCGACGCTACCTGGTCATGAATCCACTGGCTGCTGCTGTCTGGGCCGGCGTCATCGCCGGTATCGGTTATGTTCTCGGGGCTTCCTTGCAAAGCCTGCTGAATGGGGTGCGCCAGGTGCAGATTATTTTGTTGCTGCTGCTGTTTATGGGTGCTTTGCTTTACTGGTTTTGGCATCGCTGGAATAAATCCAAAACCGGTACTTAGCACGGCTGTTTTGCAGCCGACCTGGCCCTAGTGCGCGGTCCAGTCTTGCTCTAGTGGGGTAACTTGTGATAAAACGCGCTGGGCTTTGCCCTAATACGCACACGTAGCCTGAGAGGATTTCCGGGTGTCCGCAAGGATGGAATTCTCGGCCGCGTGGTGGATCTTAACCCTATGAAAACTGGAGAAATCTCTATGAGCAGCAATGTAAGCATGCGTGCCCTGCTGGAAGCCGGCGTGCACTTTGGTCATCAAGCCCGTTACTGGCATCCCAAAATGGCCCCTTACCTGTTTGGTGAGCGCAATCGCATTCACATTATCAATCTTGAACATACTCTGCCCATGCTGCGTTGCGCGCTGGCTTTTATTGAGCAGGTGTCGCGCAAACATGGTCGGGTTCTTTTTGTGGGTACCAAACGCCAGGCGCGTGAAGCGGTAGAGCAGGAAGCTCGTCGTTGTGGCGCCTTTTTTGTCAATCAACGCTGGCTTGGTGGTACCCTGACCAACTTTAAAACCATTCGCCAGTCTATTCGTCGTCTGGACGAGTTGGACCAGATGTCAGCCGATGGCACGCTTGAAAAGCTGACCAAAAAAGAAGGCCTAACCCTGTCGCGTGAGCGTGACAAACTGGAACGCAGTCTTGGTGGTATCAAGGAAATGAATGGTCTGCCCGATGCTATTTTTGTGATTGATGTGGGTCATGAAAATATTGCGGTGCTGGAAGCGCGCAAGTTGGGTATTCCGGTAATTGGTGTGGTCGATAGCAACTGCGATCCGTTGCTGATTGATTACCCCATTCCAGGCAACGATGATGCTACCCGTGCTATCCGTCTTTATGCTTCGCTGGTGGCCGATGCCATTTTGGCCGGTCGGCAAGGTGGTGAAGTGGATTTGCTGGACGAATTCGTCGAAGTGGACGAAGAAACCATTGAAATTGACGCCGATTAACGCATTCACCACATAACCGAGGAGTTTACATGGCTATTAGTGCACAACAGGTTAAAGAACTGCGTGAGCGCACCGGCGCCGGCATGATGGAATGCAAAACTGTTCTGACTGAAGCGGACGGAGATATGGAAGCGGCCATTGATCTGCTGCGCACCCGTGGTTTGGCCAAGGCCGACAAGAAGGCCAGCCGGGTAGCGGCGGAGGGCGTCATTGTTACTGCGCTGAGTGCAGACCAGAAGCAGGGGGTGGTGCTGGAAGTGAACTGCGAGACCGATTTTGTGGCCAAGAATGATGATTTTCTGGCCTTGGCCAAGGATTGTGCCGGGCAGGCTCTGCAACAGGGTCTGAAACAAATAGAGGCACTGGTGGCGGATGCGTCCATTGAAGAGCGGCGCAAGACCCTGGTCAGCAAGCTGGGTGAAAACATCAGTTTGCGGCGTTTGCAGCACTTGCAGGTCAAGGAAGGCGTGGTTGGAGCCTATATACATGGCAGCCGCATCGGGGTGATAGTGGCACTGGAAGGTCAGGCGGCTACGGAAGAACTCGGTAAGGATGTGGCCATGCACGTGGCTGCAGCCCGTCCGGAAGTGGTTCGTCCTGATCAGGTCTCTGCAGAACGTCTGGCCCGGGAAAAGGATATTCTGGTCGCCCAGGCCGCTGATAGTGGCAAGCCTGCTGATATTGTTGAAAAAATGATATCCGGTCGGCTCAACAAGCTGGTCAATGAAATTGCGCTGACCGGGCAACCTTTTGTGAAAGATCCGGATAAGAGCGTAGGGCAGTTGGTCAAGGGTTTTTCGGGAGTGGAAGTCGTCGAATTCATCCGTTTTGAGGTGGGTGAAGGTATCGAAAAAGCACCCACGGCAGACTTCGCCAGCGAAGTAATGGCGCAAGTCCGGGGGTCCTGAATGACCGCTCCCCGGTACTCACGTGTTCTCCTGAAACTCAGTGGGGAGGCCTTGATGGGGGATGGGCAGTATGGCGTAGACCGCGAGGTTGTACGCCGTATGGCTCGTGAAATCAAGGAGGTGGTCTCGTCTGGTGTGCAGGTCGCCATTGTCATTGGTGGTGGCAATATTTTCCGGGGGATGGCCAAGGCCGCCGAAGGTATGGACCGTGCCACTGCTGATTATATGGGGATGCTGGCGACAGTAATGAATGCTCTTGCGGTTCAGGATGCCCTGGAGCATTTAGGCCTGCCGACGCGGGTACTTTCCGCCCTGCATATAGAGCAGGTCGCTGAACCCTATATCCGTAGGCGTGCCATTCGCCATCTGGAAAAAGGTCGGGTAGTGATTTTTGGTGCTGGCACGGGTAATCCTTTTTTTACCACGGATACAGCCGCCAGTCTGCGGGCTGTGGAAATCAATGCCGAGCTGGTTCTGAAAGGAACCAAGGTGGATGGCGTGTATACGGATGATCCGGTCACCCACCCCGAGGCCATGCGTTACCGTGAATTGTCTTACAGTCAGGTTCTGGAGCAGAATCTTCAGGTGATGGATGCGACAGCTATTACCCTATGTCGTGATAATGATATGCCCATCATCGTTTTTTCCATCAACAAATCCGGCGCTTTGATGCGGGTAATGCTGGGTGAAGAGGAAGGCACCTCGGTGCGTAGAGAGGTTCCATGAGTATTCAGGAAATCAAAAAAGACGCTGAAACCCGGATGAAAAAAAGCATCGAATCCCTCAAGGGGGAGTTGACGCGTCTGCGTACCGGTCGCGCCAGTGCTGGCTTGCTGGATCATGTAATGATTGATTATTACAATGCTCCCACCCCACTGGCCCAGGTGGCTTCGGTTTCCGTAGCCGATGCCCGTTCTTTGGTGGTGACACCCTGGGAAAAAAACCTGATCCCAAAAATTGATAAAGCCATTCGCGATGCTGGACTGGGACTGAATCCGGTGGCCGGTTCGGACAATATTCGTGTACCTCTGCCGGCCCTTTCTGAAGAGCGGCGCAAGGAAATGGTGAAAGTAGTCCGGCAGGAAGGCGAAGGTGCCCGGGTGGCCATTCGCAATATCCGTCGTGACAGTATTTCTCAGGTCAAGGACCTTCATAAGCAAAAAGTCATTTCCGAAGACGAAGAACGTCAGGCAGAAGAGGCTTTTCAGAAGCTGACTGATCGCTTTGTAGATGAAGTAGATGCCGTGGTGGAGGCCAAGGAAGCTGACCTCATGGAGGTCTGAGTATTATGGCTGTACTGCCTGGATCAGAAGCGCCTAAGTTCCCTCGCCATGTTGCGGTCATTATGGATGGCAATGGCCGCTGGGCGTATCGGCAGCATTTACCCCGTGTGGCCGGTCATCGACGGGGAGCTGAAGTCGTCCGGGAGATGGTTCAGTCCTGTGTAGACCTGGGTATTCCCCATCTCACTCTCTTTGCGTTTAGCACTGAAAACTGGCGGCGGCCTCCTCTGGAGGTGCGTCTGCTCATGAATCTGTTCCGCTTGCTCCTGAAGCGGGAAGCCCGCAAGTTGCATGAAAATGGGGTGCGCTTACGGATTATCGGCGATCGCAGTGCGCTGGAACAGGATATCCGTCAGTTGATTGAAGAAGCTGAAAATCTTACCCGGGATAATACACGTCTGCAACTCAACCTCGCAGTAAATTACGGTGGACGTTGGGATATCGCCCAGGCTACACGCGCTGCAATTGCTGCCTATCAGTCTGCAGACTTGAATCTGCAGGATCTCAGTGAGCAGGATATTGCCCAACATCTGAGTCTTGCCGATGGACCCGAGCCGGATTTGTTGATTCGTACGGGTGGGGAAGAACGCATAAGTAATTTTCTGGTCTGGCAACTGGCGTACACAGAATTCTATTTTACCGACACGCTCTGGCCGGATTTTGATCGCGCCTCTCTGGAACACGCACTGCATTCTTTTGCACATCGTCAAAGGCGTTTTGGACGTACTGGTGATCAGGTTCTGGAGGGCGATTGCTTCGTCAGCGACTGATCACCGCCGCCTTTTTGTTGCTGCTGGTTTTTGTCCTGATTTTTCAGGCTTCCTCTCAGATTTTCCTGGTTTTTTTAATGCTGCTCGCCCTGCTTGCCGGACAGGAATGGGGTCGCCTCAGCTTATTCTCCAGGTCTCTTGCCCTGCTTCTGGGGCTGTCGCTCGCGCTGCTTTTGCTGCTGCCGCTTTGGTTAAAAAACCTGATCGGTCCCATGTTGGCAGATGTTTCGGTAGCCGCATGGTTATTATGGGCGGTGCTGATGCTTGCTGCGTCACCCAGCATGCTACATAGAGCTTCACTTTGGCAGCGTCCGCTTACGGGTTTCCTGCTTTTGCCAGCTTTTTTGCCCGCTTTCTGGTTTGCCTTGCAACTTCAGCGTCAGTCCCCCCATCAACTTTTGTGGGTGATTTTGATAATCAGCGCAGGAGATGTAGGTGCCATGACATTTGGGAAACTGTGGGGCCGGCGGCGGCTGATCCCACAGGTCAGTCCGGGCAAAACCTGGGAAGGCCTCCTGGGTGGCTTGCTTGCCAGCGCCATTGTGGGCACACTGGGCGCATGGATCTGGCTGGGGGCTCACCCTCTCGTATTATGCTCAGGGGCTTTGCTGGGAGTGGTGACAGCAATATTTGCAGTCATTGGTGACCTGGCAGAAAGTTATCTCAAACGCCGCGCAGATCGTAAGGATAGCGGGCAATTACTGCCGGGACACGGTGGTTTGCTTGACCGTCTGGACAGTATCAGCGCGGGTATTCCGGTTTTTGTAGCCGGGCTTTACTATCTGGGTTGGTGGAAATGACAAGAGGCATCTGCATACTCGGAGCCACGGGCTCCATTGGGAAAAGCACCCTGGACGTGCTTTCACGCCATTCCGATGTATTCCGGGTGGTGGCCTTAACGGGTAATCATCGTGTTGCGGAGATGCTGGCACTCTGCACAATCCATCAACCCGAACAGGTCGTCATGGCAGCACCCGAAGCAGCGCAACAATTGCGGGTGCTCTTACGTGATGCCGGTCTCAAACAAATAAATGTGGAAAGTGGTCCCGAGGCATTGGCAGCCGTTGCCCGTATGGACGGTGTTGACGAGGTAATGGCCGCAATAGTTGGAGCAGCTGGCCTTTTGCCTACTCTGGCTGCGGTGGAAGCCGGCAAAAAGGTTTACCTGGCCAACAAGGAATGTCTGGTGATGGCTGGCAAGCTGTTTATGGACCGGGTGCGGGCGTGTCAGGTGACCCTGCTCCCTATTGATAGTGAGCATAATGCCGTTTTCCAGTGCTTTGCCGATGGCCGCGGGGTGCGCCGCATCCTCTTGACGGCTTCTGGCGGTCCTTTCCGGACCTGGCCTTTGGAGCGTCTCGCGGGAGTGACTCCGGATCAGGCCTGTGCGCACCCTAACTGGGTGATGGGCCGGAAAATTTCTGTAGACTCGGCGACGATGATGAACAAGGGCCTGGAAGTGATTGAAGCCCATTGGCTGTTCAATCTTCCGGCAGAACAAATTGATGTGCTCATCCATCCCCAAAGTATTATTCATTCCATGGTGGAATACGTAGACGGTTCGGTATTGGCCCAACTGGGCAATCCGGACATGCGTACGCCCATTGCCCATGCCCTGGCTTACCCGGAGCGCATCGAAAGTGGGGTGTCCTCGCTGGATCTGGCCAAGACCGCAGATTTGCAATTTGAAACCCCTGACCTGCAACGTTTTCCTTGTTTGGCTTTGGCTTTTTCAGCCCTTAAAGCGGGGGGGGCTGCAGCTACCGTCCTCAATGCTGCCAATGAAGTAGCAGTTCAGGCTTTTCTGGACGAGGCTTTACCTTTTGCACGGATTGCTGCTGTTGTGGAAAATACCCTGACCGATTTGCAACCTGCTGCACCGGATGAACTGGATGCCGTTCTGGCGATTGATCAGCAGGCCAGAGTGATAGCCGGCAAACATCTGCGCCGTTACGCCGAATCTGCTTTGGCCTGATTTCGGGATACTGTGCACATACTCGAAACCATAGGCGCTTTTATTCTCGCAATTGGCATTCTGGTGCTGATTCATGAATCCGGACATTTCTGGGTCGCCAAATTCATGGGCGTGAAGGTGCTGAAATTCAGCATCGGCTTTGGTCCTGCTTTGATCAGTCGGCGTTGGGGCAAGGATCGCACAGAATATGTCATCGCTGCGTTACCTTTGGGTGGTTACGTCAAAATGCTCGGTGAACAGGCCGATGAACAAGTAATACCTGAAGACCGTACCCGGACTTTTGAGCAACTGGCTCCCGGTAAACGCTTTCTTATTGCTCTGGCTGGCCCTGCAGCCAATCTCCTTTTTGCCATCATTGCTTATGCCGGAGTTGCCTGGATTGGTATTCCCGGGCTGGCTCCCATTGTTGGTCTGGTGAATGATCATTCTCTGGCCGCTCAGGCCCATTTGCAGCCGGGCCAACGCATTACCTCCCTGAATGGGCAGCAGGTTTATACCTGGGAAGACATGCGTATGGGTTTATTGTCGGCGGCCATTGCCCGGGTGCCGGCACATCTTGAGACTACCGAGCAGGGCAGGTTGGCAACCCATACCCTACCTTTGCAAAATCTGAAGGCAGATTCGGTGGGGCCGGACTTTCTTGGCAAGATCATCGGAATGGAGCCTTACCTGCCAGCAACTGTGGGAGCAGTCGAAGCCAAAAGTCCGGCCGCCCGGGCAGGACTGGTAGCTGGCGATCGTATTACCGGCATCGATCATCATCCTGTCCCGAGCTGGGAGAGTCTGGCGCGTCACATTGAATCGCATCCAGACAAAACGGTGGAGATGACTTACCGGACGGCTGCGGGGATCAGCAAAACCATTCAGATCAAACCACAAATGTTTCTCGACAAGGTCGGCAAGGCGATTGGCAGGATCGGCATTGTCATGGCGCCCCTACCCAAGGATCTCATCGTTATACGCCAGCGGGGACCATTTGAGGGGTTGCTCTATGGTGCGCACAGTACCTGGCAGATGTCCTGGATGACGGTGGAGATGATGGTTCGGATGGTGCAGGGTTTTGTTTCACCGGATAATATCAGCGGGCCTATTAGCATTGCCGAATATGCGGGGCAATCGGCTCAGGCTGGCGTGGCGCCATTTCTGTCTTTTCTGGCTTTGGTCAGCATCAGTCTGGGTGTTCTGAATCTGCTTCCTATTCCCATACTGGATGGCGGTCATCTGGTGTTTTATGCTCTGGAAATGTTACGGGGTAAGCCGCTTTCGCCGGCGGTGGTGCAAAAAGCCCAACAGATCGGTATAGTGCTGCTTCTGATGCTGATGTCCTTCGCTTTTTACAACGATATTACGAGATTGATGACTCCGTGAAAAAATTCAGCCTGACTTCACCTTCGCCTCTTGTTCTTGCCTCGGGTATTGCCTGTGTAGCTGCCGTTTGGACAGCGCCAGCCTGGGCATTTACACCCTTCACTGTGAAAAACATAGAGATAAGAGGATTGCAGCACATTGCCCCTGGGACGGTTTATAACTATCTGCCCATTCATATCGGGGAAGAAGTAGATGACCAGAAAGCGCAGCAGGCGATTAAAGATCTTTACTCTACAGGTTTTTTCAAGGACGTGACTATCGCCCGTTCGGATGACAATTTGCTGGTGGTCGTCCAGGAACGTCCGATCATTGCCAGCATCAGGATGCACGGCATCAAGGCCTTTTCCAAAAAAGAAGTGGAAGGAACCCTGAAAGGCATTGGTCTGGTGGACCGCCATATTTTCAATCAGTCCCTGCTTGACGAAGTCGTACATGGACTGCAGCAGCAGTATGAAGGCATGGGTTATTATAATGCGAAAATTCATGCCAAGGTGGATAAACTGCCACGTAATCGTGTAGCCATTTATCTGGATGCCAACGAGGGAGAGCAGGCTACCATCAAGCAGGTGACCATTGTCGGTAATCATGCTTTCAGTGAAAGCCGTCTGCGTGGACTTTTCGATATTGGTGCCCCTGACGCCTTTTCATTTTTTACCAAAAATGATCGTTATTCTCAGGAGAAATTGATGAAGGGCCTGGAAGCCCTGCACAATTTCTATCTGGATCGTGGCTATCTGAATTTTGATATTGAATCCAATCAGGTACAGGTCACACCAGATCGTCGTTTTGTCTACATTACGGTCAATGTGCATGAAGGACAGGTTTATCATGTGAAGTCGGTGAATTTGACGGGAAATCTGGTGATTCCCAAGCCAGAGCTGGAAAAACTGGTCGAAATTCATCCAGGTGAAGTGTTTTCCCGGGCAAAAATCAATGACACCAACAGTGCCATCGCCAACAAGCTGGGTGATCTGGGTTATGCTTTTGCCAATACCACTCCGGTGCCGACGGTGGATGAAAAAACCCGTGAGGTGGCTCTGAATTTTGAAGTGGACCCAGGGCGCAAAGTGTACATTCGCCGGATTGAAATTACTGGCAATGATCGCAGCCGGGACTATGTAGTCCGGCGTCAGTTCAGGCAGATGGAAGGATCTCTTTATAATGGCGCGCAGATCAGGCGTTCCAAGGAGCGGCTCCAGCAGACTGGTTTTTACGATAAAATCGACACTAAAACGGTTCCGGTTCCCGGTCATCCTGATCAGATGAATCTGGATGTGCATGTCAGCGAGCGGCCGACCGGCAGTTTCAGTCTGGGTGTGGGCTATTCCAACGCGCAGGGTATTTTGTTCAATGGTTCCATCAGCCAGAACAATTTTATGGGTACTGGAAATGCGTTGTCTTTTTCGGCCAATGTGGGCGGATTGGGCACAGCATTCAACCTATCTTATACTGATCCTTATTTTACCCCGGATGGCATCAGTCTGGGTGTTAATCTTTATCGGAATGATACCAATCTTTCCACCCTCGCTGTCGCGCCCTATCAGGAAATTGACTATGGTGCTACGGGCACGCTGGGCATACCCATCATGCGGTATGTCTATGACTATATGTCCTTGGGCTATAGTAATACGACCATTAATCTGACTTCTGGTAGTCCACAGATTTATAACCAGTATGTAACTACGTTTGGTAATACGGCTACTGCTGTGACCATAGGTAATAGCCTGGTGTACGATAGCCGCAATTCGCCCATTTTCCCGACGAAGGGTTTTTATGGCAGTCTGGATCTGAAGGCAGCTGTTCCTCCCGGAAAACTAAAATGGTATAAGGCTGAAGTCAAAGCTGAATATTATCATCCCATCACTTCCTGGTTGACTGGCGGACTGAGTGGTCGCTATGGCTTCATCAATGGTTATGGTGGCAAGCCGGTTCCTTTCTTTAACAACTATTATCTGGGTGGTCCTACAACACTGCCGGGCTATCAGACTTATGCACTGGGTCCGCAGGTTGGTGGTTATCCTGTAGGTGGTACCCGTGAGTTGTTGTTTAATGCCAGCCTTTACTTTCCATTGCCGGGCCTGGCCGATAATCCTAATTTCCGGATGTCTATTTTTGCTGCCAGCGGTTGGGTTTATGGTGTACAGTCCAATACGGACGGCTCTATTTATAATTATACTAATAACTATTTCCCCAGCCTGAGTGATATGCGCACAACAGCTGGAATAGGCTTTCTATGGATCAGCCCCCTCGGTCCTCTGCGCCTGTCCCTGGCGATTCCCTTGGACAAGAAGCCCGGAGATCTTACCCAACCCCTGCAGTTCACTGTGGGAAACAATTTCTGATGCCCCGGTGATATGGGTATGATGCGTCAGTTACTTCTGGGTCTGGGTTTGCTGCTGTTTGCCGTGATGGCCTTCGCGGACCCCATGAAAATCGGCTTTGTCGATCTTGATAAAGCCCTGCGCGAGCTTCCAGAAGCGCAGGTCGGCGCGGCGAACCTCAATAAGCAGGTGGAGGCCAAGCAAAAGGAAATAGAATCCAAGCGCCAACAGATAGATACTTTTCAGAAATCGCTGGAAAAAGATTTCCCGCATTTGAGTAACGCCCAGCGGCAGGATCGTGAAGCACAATTGCAAAATATGATTCTCAGTCTTCAGCAATTTCAGCGCCAGGCTCAGGATAGCCTCAACTATCAGCGCAATCAGATCCTCAAGAATATTCAGACCCAACTGGTCAAGGTGGTCAGTCAAATTGGCCGTGCCGGGCATTATACGGTCATCCTCAATGACAAGTCGGTATTGTATGTCAGTGGTGCCATTGATTTGACCGGGCAGGTGGTGGCAGCCATGAACAGCACGATGAGTGCGGCAAAGTCCGCAGGTAAAAAATAATGAGAGCAACCGGCGCGCATCGTCTCCAGGATCTGGCACAACACATCGCTGGAGAAGTGCGCGGCGATGCGGAATACCTGATTACCGGAATGGCGCCTCTTGATACCGCCGAGGCTGGGGATATTACTTTTTTCCAGGCGAGCAGCCTGCGCAGCTGTTTGCAGTCCAGTCAGGCTGGTGCCGTTATTCTCAGTCCTGAATCTGCCGATGAATTTTCTGGAAACTGCATTGTTGTCAAAAATCCCTATGCGGCTTTCGCTAAAATCATGCAGTACCTGTTTCCTGTGGCCCGGCATGAACCGGGTATTCATCACAGCGCCCAACTGGATCGAAATGTACAGATCCATCCTGAGGTACGCATGGATGCTTTCGTCAAGGTGGCGGCGGGGGCACAGATTGCGGCCGGAGTTTGGCTGGAGGCAGGGGTATTTGTGGGCGCTGACGTTCAGATAGGAGCGGGAACCCATGTTTATCCCGGTGCAAAAATCTATTCTGGTTGCCGCATAGGCGAACGTTGTATTCTCCACGCGGGTGCGGTTATTGGTGCGGATGGTTTTGGGTTTGCGGAAGAAAACGGGAAATATCTGAAAATTCCCCAGATAGGCGGGGTATTGATCGGCAATGATGTGGAGGTAGGTGCCAATACCTGTATTGATCGTGGTGTTCTGACCGATACAATCCTTGCCGACGGGGTCAAGATCGATAATCTGGTGCAAATCGGTCACAATGTACAAATAGGCGCGCATACCGTGATTGCTGGTCAAGCTGGCATAGCGGGCAGTACCCGTATTGGCAGCCATTGCCGGATTGGCGGGCAGGTTGGCGTTACCGGACATGTTGAAATAGCGGATAACTGCGTGATTGCCGGACAAAGTGCGATTACCCATTCCCTGCGTAGCCCGGGGGTTTATTCGGGAGTGGTCCCAGCCCATGAAATTACGCGTTGGCGGCGCATTGTTGCCCGCTTTGACGGGCTGGATACCTTGTTCCGGCGGGTAAAAACTCTGGAGAAAAAATCTGCGCACCAAGCATCATCTGACGGAGAGCCATTTCATGGAGAGTGAACTGAATATTCAGGATATTATGAAGCGATTACCGCATCGCTATCCTTTTTTGCTGGTAGATCGTGTGCTGCATTTGGAGATAGGAAAGTCGTTGCGGGCAGTCAAAAATGTTACCATGAATGAGCCTTTTTTTCAGGGACATTTTCCGGCCATGCCCGTCATGCCGGGGGTTTTGATTATTGAGGCCCTGGCCCAGGCAGCCGCTCTGCTGGCTTTTGTTTCGGAAGATAAATATGGTGAAAATGCCGCCGTATATTTTGCCGGTATTGATAAGGCCCGCTTCCGCAAACCGGTCACTCCAGGCGATCGCCTGGAACTGCTGGCTAACGTCAGTCGGCGTCGTTCGGGAATGTGGCAAATGGAAACCCAGGCACTGGTAGATGGTCATGAGGTGGCTTCAGCCCTGTTGCTAGCGACACTTCGGGAAACTGCTCAATGAGCGTGAATATTCACCCTACGGCCATCGTTGATCCAAGTGCCATTGTTGGTTCTGATTGTAAAATTGGTCCTTACGCAGTGATCGGTGCTGAGGTAGAGCTGGGCGCTCATTGTCAGATTGGTGCGCATGCGGTACTGGAAGGTCCGACCCGGATTGGCAGCCATAACCATATTTTTCAGTTTGCTTCGGTGGGTACGGCCCCTCAGGATTTAGGCTACAAGGGCGAGCCTACGGCACTGGAAATCGGTTCGCACAATACCTTGCGGGAGTTCGTGACGGTGAATCGCGGCACGATAAAGGGTGGCGGTGTGACGCGAATTGGTAGCCACAATCTGCTCATGGCCTATTGTCATGTGGCCCATGACTGCCGCATCGGCGATCAGGTAGTGATGGCCAATGCAGCCACGCTGGCCGGACATGTATGTATTGAAGACCATGCCATTCTGGGTGGTCTTACTGCTGTACATCAATTTGCGCGTATTGGTTCGCACGCTATTCTGGGTGGGGGGACCATGGCGCCCCTGGATATTCCACCCTATATGATGGCTGCCGGGAATCATGCCAGTCTTCATGGTATTAATGTCCGTGGTCTGGCCCGGAGAGGCATTTCCCGTGAGACCATTTTACAAATCAAACGCGCTTACAGAATTTTGTTCCGCTCTGGACAGCGTCTGGATGATGCTATGGAAGAGGTGCGCAAGCGTGGTCTTGATGCCCCGGAAATCGCCCATCTACTGGACTTCATCCAGAACAGCAAGCGAGGAATTACCCGGCCATGAAAAATCTCAAAACAGCCGTGATCGGTGTGGGTCATTTAGGTCGCTTTCATGCCCAGAAATATGCCAATTTGTCCGATCTGCAAGGCATTTATGACGCCAATCCGGATCGTGCTGCTGAAGTGGCCAGGGAACTGGGTTGTCGGGCTTTCGCCAGCATTCCTGAGCTGCTGGCATCAGTAGAGGCCATATCCATAGCAACTCCAACTTCAACGCATCATGCGGTGGCTGAAGAAGCATTGCGTGCAGGAGTGCATTGCCTGGTTGAAAAGCCGTTCACGCTGGATATTCCGGAAGCAGATGCCCTGATTGCCCTGGCTCAGGAACGTCAACTGGTTCTGGCTGTGGGGCATATCAAAAGAGTGCATCCAGCCATTCGCCATTTGCGTCAGGCGGGTTATGGCGCCCCGCGTTACCTGGAGGCAGAGCGTCTGGCACCGTTCAAACCCCGTTCTCTGGATATTGATGTCATCATGGATCTTATGATTCATGATCTGGATCTGACCTTACTGTTGACCGGGGCCGAACCTGTTGATGTGCGTGCGGTAGGCGTTGCCGCAGTGACCGACAAGGCCGACATGGCCAATGCCTGGATTACTCTCAGTAACGGTACCGTAGTGAACCTCGCGGCCTCCCGGGTGGTGCGCGAACCGGCACGACGCTTGCGGATTTTCTGGCAGGACCGTTACGCTTCTGTGGATTTTATCCAGAATACCCTGCACATTTACCATCGCGGAGAAGGCGCCGTCCCAGGTATTCCCGGTGTTCGGGATGAAGCCGTCAATTTGGCTAAAACCGATGCCCTGGCCGCAGAAATTGAAGATTTTCTGGGTGCGGTGCTTAATCAAACTCCAGTATTTTGTGATGGTATGGCGGGTCGCCGGGTATTGGCGGCAGCGCTGCACGTACGCAAGGCGGTGGATGGTTTTCTTTCCCGCTGAGGGATGGACCAGACCCAGTCAATGGATTTTTAAACAGGATATCAATACATGAGCCATAGTACAGCCATTCCCATGGTCGATTTGCGTGCACATTTTCAGCCACTGCGTGAAGAAATTCTTGCCGGACTGGGAAAAATTCTGGATCAGGCGGGTTTTATCCTCGGTGAACACGGTCGTGCTCTGGAACAGGATGTGGCTCAACTCTGTGGAGTAGCCCATGGGGTAGGCTGCGCGTCGGGAACAGATGCATTGTTGCTGGCTCTGCGTGCTTTGGGGATTGGGCCTGGGGATGAGGTCATTGTGCCTACCTTCACCTTTATTGCTACGGCAGAAGCGGTCCTTTACGTGGGTGCCAAGCCGGTCTTTGTAGACGTGGACCCGCAAAATTATGTGCTGACCGCGTCACTCATTGAAGCGGCCATCACCGACCGCAGCAAAGCCATTATTCCGGTTCATCTTTATGGGCTGCCTGCCGATATGCCCGCCATCATGTCTTTGGCGCAGCAGCATCATCTGAAGGTCATTGAAGATTGTGCCCAGGCTATCGGGGCCAGTATTCATGGGCGTGCGGTGGGAAGCTTTGGTGATATCGGCTGTTTTTCCTTTTTCCCCAGCAAAAATCTTGGCGGTGCTGGTGATGGCGGCATGGTGGTGACCAATGATCCGGAACTGGAAAAACAATTACGGGGCTTGCGCAATCATGGTTCATGGCAGACTTATCATCATGATGTGTTGGGTTATAACAGTCGTCTGGATGAAATGCAGGCATTGATTTTGCGCACGGAATTTCCGCATCTTTCTACTTTTAATGCGGGTCGTCAGCAGGCGGCTGCCTGGTATGCCGAGCATCTGGCGGGCCTGGATCTGCAGTTGCCCCATGCACCAGAAGCTTATCAGCATGTATACCACCAATATACGATTCAGCTGGAAGGTCGGGATGCGGTAAAAGCCGCCTTGCAGGCAGAGCACATTGCCAGTGCCATTTATTATCCCATACCCGGTCATCGCCAGAAAATGTTTGGTGATCAGCCTCAAGGTCATTGTCCGGTAGCGGATAAGCTGGCCGAGCGGGTTTTGTCCTTGCCCATGTTTCCCGAGCTGCAAGAGGCGCAGGTTGCCCGGGTGGCAGAGGTGATTCGCCGCACGCTGAAGGATTAAAGCATTGGGCAAGGTGTTTATCCTTGCTGTAGAGCGTTCCGGGGAAAATCTCGGACTGGAAATCATGGAAAATGCGACTGCTGCTGGCCTGAATTTACATTGGTCAGGAGTAGTGGGTTCGCGTTTGCAGGCCGCCGGCGTTGAAAATATTGCCGACGGGGAACCACTTGCCATCATCGGTCTGGTTGAGGTTCTGCGCCATTATGGGGCGCTACGCCGACTGTATCATCAGGTTGTATCGCATCTGAAAAAAGAAAGGCCCACTTGTGTCATTCTGATTGATCACCCAGCATTCAATATGCGCATTGCCAAGGCGGCCAAGGCACTGGGCATTCGCGTTCTTTATGTGGTGGGGCCGCAGATTTGGGCCTGGCGCGGGCAGCGCATTCATCAAATCAAGCAGATTGTTGATCAAATGCTGGTGCTTTTTCCCTTCGAAGTGCCCATTTATGCCGAAGCCGGTGTTCCGGTGCAGGTTCTGGCCCATCCTTTGCTGGCACAGACTACTGCTGCACCCGATCGTTTGACTGCTCGGGCGGCTCTGGGGCTCGAAGCGGAGGATCAGGTCCTCGCCTTGCTGCCCGGCAGCCGGCGTGGTGAGCTGGAAAAACTTTCCCGCCGTTATGCACAAACCGCAAGTATTCTGCGAGAACAAATGCCCCGGTTGAAAATTGTCGTGGCACTGGCTCGTGATGAACTGGCGTCGGCTTGGAACCACCAGTGGCAACAGGGAGCAGGCCCCTGTGATGCTCTGGTGGTTATTGCCCAAACCCGCACAGTACTGTCAGCCGCCAATGTGGTACTGGTGGCTTCCGGAACCGCGACCCTGGAAACCGCACTGATGGAACGTCCGGCGGTAGTGGTTTATGCCCTGAATGCCCTGACCTACGCTTTTGCGCGGCGCCTGGTTAAAACCCCTTTTGTGGCTATGCCCAATATTTTACTCAAAGAGTCTGTTTATCCGGAGTTTTTGCAGGATGCCTTTAAACCCGGACAAGTTGCTGCAGCTCTGTTACCCTTATTTACCGAGGCTGGGCACAAACAGGTCCAGCGCCTGAAGCAGATACGTGACTTGTTGCAGGGGGATTCCCCGGAGGCGCTGCAACAGGTATTACGGAAAATGCTTTCATGACGGGTAAATCCAAAAATGGCCAGTGGCATGAATAATTGAGGATGAGTACAGCCAGAATATCTCCGGTTTTGGAGCACTGGGGACCCTCGTGCGCGGGTGTGGATGAAGCCGGTCGTGGTCCGCTGGCGGGGCCGGTCATTGCGGCGGCGGTGATTTTGCGTGAACCTCTGTACGGCCTGAATGACTCCAAGAAAATGACCGCCAAGGCCCGCCTGCAATGGGCTGCCAGAATTCGGCAGGAAGCGCGGGCCTGGTCGTTGAGCTGGGCGGCAGTGTGGGAAATTGAGCGCTACAATATTTTACAGGCCTCTTTACGGGCCATGTCCCGGGCTATTGCTGCCCTGCCAGTGCGTCCGGAGCTTGTTGTTGTGGATGGTAACCAGTCACCGCCGGGCTGGCAGGTTGAGACTCTGGTGGGCGGTGATGGTCGGGTAGATGCTATTGCAGCGGCCAGTATTCTCGCCAAGGTGGCCAGAGATCAGACCATGCAGGTGTTGGATGCTTATTATCCGCATTATGGCTTGGCCCGGCACATGGGTTATGGAACCGCAGTCCATATGCAGGCATTACAGCGATATGGACCTTGTCCGCTGCATCGACGTGGTTTTGCTCCGGTGGATCGAGCCTGGGAGGCAAAGCAGTGAGTGAACCGACTTTTGTCCATCTTCATGTGCATTCCGAATATTCGCTGGAGGATGGCATTATTCCGGTCAAGGCGCTGGCCAAGCGCTGTGCCGAAAAAAATATGCCGGCAGTGGCGATTACGGATCACGGTAATCTTTTTGCTCTGGTGAAGTTTTATAACGCCGCCCGCAGTCAGGGCGTGAAACCACTGATCGGGAGTGAAATCTGGGTCCACGATGAGGGCGATGCAGACCGCCCCGCCAGCCTGATCTTGTTGTGCATGAACAAAACCGGTTACGCCAATCTCAGCCGTCTGTTGAGTCGCGCCTATCTGGAGGGACATCAGCAGGGCCGCCCGCAAATTGCCGCCGAATGGTTGCAGCAGGCCAGTGATGGATTAATTGCCCTTTCCGCAGCGGGGCAGGGTGAAATCGGTCGGGCTTTGCTGCGCCGCGATCATGCGCAGGCTGAACGGTTGGCAAAACGCTATGCAGACTGGTTTCCCGAACGCTTTTATCTGGAACTGCAACGGAATGGCGAAAAAGATCAGGAAAGTCTGCTGCAAGCAACCCTCGGGCTGGCCGAAAAGCTGGATTTACCGGTGGTGGCTACCAATAATGCCCATTTTCTGGATGCCGCCGATTTTGCCGCCTTTGATGCCCGGCAATGCATTTCTGCAGGGCTGACACTGGATGATCCACGCCGGCCAAGACGTTTCACCGCCGCGCATTGTTTGCCGGATCCAGAGGAAATGCGCACACTTTTTGCGGATTTACCCGAAGCTTGTGACAACACGGTAGAAATTGCCAAACGCTGTAATATGGAGTTGGTGTTGGGCCAATACGCCTTGCCTGATTATCCGATTCCTGAGGGCCAGTCTGTGGATGAATATCTGCATGAAGCGGCTCAGAAAGGGCTGCAGACGCGTCTGGATGCGCTGCAGATTCGTGCCCAGGATAGCCTCCCCTACCATGAACGCCTGCTGCGTGAAGTAGGCGTTATTCAACAAATGGGTTTTCCCGGCTATTTTCTGATTGTGGCGGACTTCATCCAATGGGCCAAGAACAATGGGGTTCCGGTCGGACCCGGACGCGGTTCGGGCGCCGGTTCTCTGGTGGCTTATGCTTTGGGAATCACCGATCTGGACCCGATCAGTAACGGCCTGCTTTTTGAACGCTTTCTGAATCCAGAACGGGTATCCATGCCCGATTTCGACGTGGATTTCTGTATGGATCAACGCGATAGGGTCATTCAGTATGTCGCCGAAAAATATGGTCGCGAACGGGTCGGCCAGATCATTACCTTTGGAACAATGAAAGCGCGGGCGGTGGTCCGGGACGTCGGCCGGGTGCTGGGACTGCCCTACGGGTTTGTGGACCAGCTCGCCAAGCTGGTGCCCGGTGATTTGGGCATGACCCTGGCCAAAGCCCTGGAAGAATCCGAAGAGTTGCGGCGCCGCCAGACCGAAGAAGACGACGTACGCGATCTTCTGGATATTGCCTTGCGTCTGGAAGGGTTGCCGCGCCATGCCTCCACCCATGCGGGGGGGGTTGTCATCTCTCCAGAGCCGCTGGCGGATCGTTTACCGCTATTTACGGACAGTTCTGGTGGTGGTGGTAATGTGACCCAGCTCGACAAGGATGATGTCGAAAAAATGGGTCTGGTCAAATTCGACTTTTTGGGTCTGCGCACCCTGACCATTATTGATATGGCGGTAAAACTCATTAATGCCGCTGCCGTCACGGAGGACCTTGCGCCCCTGGATATTCAGCAACTCCCGCTCGATGATCCAGACACTTTTGCACTGCTGAAATCCACGGAAACCGTGGCCGTGTTTCAGCTGGAATCATCGGGCATGCGTGATCTGGTGCGGCGTCTGCAACCCGATACTTTTGAGGATATTGTCGCCCTGGTGGCCCTGTTTCGTCCCGGTCCTTTGCAGTCGGGCATGGTGGACGATTTTATTGCTCGCAAGCATGGCAAGGCCCAGGTCAGTTATTTGCACGCCAATCTCGAACCCATTCTCAAGGAAACCTACGGCGTTATTGTTTATCAGGAGCAGGTCATGCAATCGGCGCAGGTCCTGGCAGGCTATTCCCTGGGGGGTGCCGATTTGCTGCGCCGCGCCATGGGCAAGAAAAAACCCGAAGAAATGGCCAAACAACGCAGTATTTTTCTGGAGGGCGCACATAAAAATGGCCTGCATCCCGATCAGGCAGGAGCTATCTTCGATCTGATGGAAAAATTTGCGGAATATGGTTTCAACAAATCCCATTCTGCGGCCTACGCTCTGGTTTCCTATCAGACGGCTTATCTCAAGGCCCATTATCCCCAGTTTTTCATGGCGGCGGTTCTGACTGCAGATATGGACCATACCGACAAGGTCGTGGCGATGATCGCCGAATGTCAACGCATGGGCCTACGCATTGCCCCGCCCAGCGTGCAATGCAGTGGTCTGGAGTTTAAACCCGAAGGCAGGCAGGATATCCGTTTTGGTTTGGGGGCGATCAAGGGCCTGGGACGGGCGGCGATTCAGAGTATTCTGGAAGCGCGTAAAGAAGGTCCTTTCCAGAGCCTCTTTGACCTGCTTTGTCGGGTAGATAGCCAAAAAATCAATCGCCGCGCGCTGGAGGCCTTGATTCGGGCCGGCGCCATGGATGACTGGCAGGTGTCCAGAGCGGACCTGATGGCTTCTCTGGAAAGCGCCATTGAAGCAGCCGCCCAATTTCAGCAAAGCCAGGCCAGTCTGCAGGAGTCCCTTTTTGACGGGCTGGAAGCACTGCCTGTCGCACCCCCCATTTGTCATGCTGAGCTGTGGACCTCCACAGAAATACTGCGTCAGGAACGGGAAACCCTGGGCTTTTATTTCAGCGGCCACCCCATGGATGATCTCCGTGCGGAACTTGCCGAGCTGGGCGTGCAGCCTTTGAGCAATATTGCGGTGGGAACCGTTATGTTGGTTGCCGGATTGGTGGTGGCGCGGCGCAGCACCCGTACCAAAAGGGGCGATCGTATTTATTTTCTCACTCTGGATGACGGTGTGGGGCGTCTGGAGGTGGTGGTATTTGCCGAAGTCTGGGCCCATGCGGGAAAAATCGGAGAAGGTGAAGAACCCGTGCTGGTCCTGGGTGAGGTCGGCGAAGACAACTATTCCGGTGGTCTGCGGCTCAGCGCCCTGAGGGTGCTGGATCGCCAGCGGGCTCGTGAAGAGTTGGCAACACAATTGGTCGTGGAAATTCCTCAGGGTGAGTCGCTGGCTCCCGAGCTTTTGCATGACTGGCTTCAGCAATATCCGGGCTCTGTGCGTCTGCTCCTGCGTTTACCGGTGGACAATGACCTGCAGGTGCTGTTAAAAGTTCCGGAAAGCTTAAGTTTTGTGGCGAGTGAAGAAGCCCTGGCGGCACTGCAGGCGCATATGCCCGAGGGATATCAATGGCAGTGGACGTACCGTGCTGCCACTTCGCTGGTAAATAATGTGATTCCTCTGGAACGTGGACAGCGCAAGACCCGGCGTCCCGCCTGAGGCAAGTTTTCAGATTGTTCAGGAGTACCTATGAAAATCAGTTATCTGGATTTTGAACAGGGTGTAGCGGAGCTGGAAGCCAAAGTAGAAGAGCTGCGTGCTCTGGATCAGCCCGGTATTGCCGATGAAATCAAACGCCTCGAAGTGAAGGCCCGCAAGGAGCTGCAGCGCATCTACAGTAAGTTGGGTGCCTGGCAGACTGTACAGGTGGCGCGGCATCCCCAGCGCCCCTATACCCTCGATTATGTGCAGGCCCTGTTCAGTGAAGTGCAAATTCTGGCCGGAGACCGCGCTTTTGCCGATGATCAGGCCATCATCGGCGGCTTGGCCCGCTTCAATGATCAGCCGATTGTCTGGATGGGGCATCAAAAAGGGCGCGATACCAAGGAAAAAATCCAGCGTAATTTTGGTATGCCTCGCCCTGAGGGGTATCGCAAGGCACTGCGCCTCTTGCGTCTGGCCGAACGCTTTCAATTGCCGGTATTTACTTTTATTGATACGCCTGGTGCCTATCCTGGAATCGGTGCGGAGGAACGCGGTCAAAGTGAGGCCATTGCCCGGAATCTGGCGGTCATGTCCGATCTCGCCGTTCCCATCATCTGTACCGTTATTGGCGAAGGCGGGTCAGGCGGCGCGCTCGCCATAGGCGTGGGTGATCGGATGCTGATGCTGGAATACAGTGTTTATTCTGTTATTTCACCAGAAGGCTGTGCGTCCATTCTCTGGAAAGATGCCGGAATGGCAGCAGAAGCGGCAGAAACCCTCGGCATTACCGCTCGCCGTTTACAGTCTCTCGGACTGGTAGACGAAGTCCTGGTCGAGCCCATGGGCGGTGCCCATCGTGATCCGGAAGCCGTTTTCACTCTGGTCCGGGAGCGGTTCGCCCAGCATCTGGACGAATTGAAAGCGATGGATACCAGCAAATTACTGACCACCCGTTATGAACGCCTGATGCACTATGGAGTGGTCGGCGCGGCCTGATCTGGAGCTAAAGCTCCAGATCATTCTCCAAAAATGGGAACTCCTGCCTCGGGAGCGCCCGTTTTTTGTGGCCTATAGTGGCGGATCAGATTCAACCGCTTTGCTGGTCGCCCTGGTGGCATTGGGTTGTCCTGTGCGGGCCTTGCATGTAGATCATGGCTGGCACGCCGAGAGCCCGGACTGGGCGCGTTTTTGCGTCGCGCAGGCCAGCGCCCTGGGTGTCTCCTGTACGGTGCTGCATTTACCTCCAGAAACTTCAGGAGAAGGCCCGGAAGATCGGGCGCGTCGCGGTCGCTATGCGTTGCTGGCGGCGCAGCTTCAGGCCGGGGACTATCTGCTGACCGCTCAACATCAGCAAGATCAGGCCGAGACTTTTTTCCTGCAGTTATTGCGGGGTACGGGTATTGCCGGACTGTCTGCCATGCCCCGGCAGAAACCCCTGGGGGCAGGGGTGTTGCTTCGTCCTTTTTTGCAGTTTCCCAAACAGGCACTGCTGGATTACCTCCAGGAAAAGAAAATCCCCTATATTTCCGATCCTGCAAATCAGGATCCCCGTTATGACCGGACCCGTGTCCGTGAGCAGCTGTTACCTCTGCTCGAAAACCTCGGCTGGCCGCATGCCGTGACTACCGTGGCCCGAACGGCAGAAAATCTGGGCGATGTTCACGAACTCGTCGATGACTGGTTTGCCTTGTATTGGGATCGGCACCAGTCAGAACACCCCGGGTTGAAGGAAGACGCGTTGTCCTTAAGCTTTTTGCAGCAGTTATCTCCAGCCCGGCAAAGGATGTTTTTGCGGGGCTGGCTGCAACGTCTTCAGTGTCCATTACCCTCCCGGGCGCGTCTGGAGGTCCTTCAGGACGCACTGCAGACCGCTACAGCCAAAAGCATTCAATGGGAGGGAGGTGCCGCCTGCAGGATTCAGGGGAAAGTACTCTATCTAATTCGTGCCCCGGAGTTTGATGATAATTGGCAAGAGGGTAGCTGGGATATTTCCCGGCCCCTTCCTTTTCGCGGCTGGGAATGCCGGTTACTGGCGCAAGGGTCTGGGGAAGGAGTCAGTCATGCTTTGCTCGCGGAGTGTGCCCAGGTCAATTTATATTGGCGGCGCCGTCAAAACGGTGAGCGGTCACGGATGGCTAACGGACAGCATCGAACGGTGAAAAATATCATGCTGGAGGCTGGCATACCGCCAGAGTGGCGAGCGAATATTCCCCTGCTGTGGGATGAAGCCGGGCACTTGTTGTGCATTCCCGGTTATTATCTGGCGTCGTGGGTGCGCGCCCCGATGGGGGCGCGCGCTGCGCTCTGCCTGCTCCGAAAATAAAAGTTTTCAGTCCTGCGCCATTTGTTTTTCACGTTTTTCTTCAAGTGTTTTGCAATCAATGCAAAGCGTGGCCGTTGGTCTGGCTTCAAGGCGCCGCAGACCAATTTCCACACCACAGGATTCGCAATAACCGTATTCATTTTCTTTGATGCGACCCAGAGCCTGGGTGATTTTGCGAATCAGTTTGCGTTCCCGGTCTCTTGCCCGTAATTCCAGACCCATGTCGGTTTCGAGACTGGCGCGATCATTGGGATCCGAGTAGTTGACGTTTTCCATTTGCATGTGTTGCACAGTACGATCGACCTCAGCCATGAGTTCGCCGCGCCAGTCTTCCAGAATTTTCTGGAAGTGAGCGATTTGCGCGTCGTTCATGTATTCTTCGTCAGGCTTTGGTTCGTAAGGAACAAATGCGGTGTATTGCTGAACATTTTTGGGGCTGATGCCAGCAGTTTGAGAGGCTTGGTCTGCCATGTGATCTTCCTGTCCTTGTAATAAATCCGCTTACGTTTAACAGAGATCAGCCATTTTGGCAATCTTGCAGCTTGCGTTTACAATGCCAGCTCCTTCAACTCTGTACCAGGAATAAAGCTTATGCCCTTGCGCGCCCTGATTTTTGATGTGGACGGAACTCTTGCGGATACCGAGCGGGATGCTCACCGTGTGGCTTTCAACCAGGCCTTTGCCGCTGCAGACCTTCCCTTTGAATGGGATGTGCCTACGTACGGGCATTATTTGAAGGTGACCGGTGGCAAGGAGCGATTGCGCAGCTTTTTGAATGATCATCCTGATTATCCGCAGCTTGGTGATGCGGATATTGCCAGAATCCACAAGCAGAAAACGGGTTTTTATGTGGAGATGATGGAAGCGGGTCTTTTACCCTTGCGCCCCGGTGTAGAACGTCTGCTGAATGCGGCCAGAGATGCCGGTCTGCCCGTAGCCATAGCGACCACGACCACCCCAGCCAATGTGGAGTCCCTGCTGAAAAGCACCCTGGGTAAAGATGGACCCGGGCGTTTCCAGACTATTGGCGCTGGGGATATTGTGCCGCATAAAAAACCTGCCCCGGATATTTACTTGTATGTGTTGCAGCAACTGGGTTTTCCGGCCCCAGACTGTCTGGCTCTGGAGGACTCGGAAAATGGCTTGCGTTCTGCCGCCTCTGCCGGTTTGGCTACGGTGATTACGCAAACGGAATACACGCAACACCAGAATTTTTCAGCGGCTCTGCGGGTGCTTGATCAACTCGGCGAGCCCCAGGCTCCTGCACAGATTCTGCAGGGACGCGAAGCGGGTGCACGCGTTGTGGTGGATGTGGATCTGCTGACCCAATGGTGGGAAGAAAAAACGCAGCATTAACCTGGAAACGGCCGTTGGCCGTTAAGCTTTTTGCGCCAACGTCCCTTGCCTGTTGTTCTACGGCTCATCCTGCTGTCAGGAGAGAACTCGCCCTTTGGGCTCAAACAGCTCTTCTGAAGGGCGCAGGATTTCACGAAGAACAACAACGGCGCGGGCCAAAGTCGCGGCAAAGCTTAACGGCCAACGGCTGCTTCCAGGATTTATCAACCAAGAACACCCGAAGATGATGGGTGTTCTTTCTTCGGGAATGTACAGGCTTAATCCGATGTGAGCATCCGGTATATTTCATCTTTCAGGAGCAGGCGTTTTTTCTTCATTTCTTCCAGACTTTGTGAACCGCTAGCCGCATCATTGCGCTCAATGTGCTCAATGTGGGCGGTCAGTTCATTGAACTCTTCATAGCGCCGGGCAAAATGCCCTTGTTCTGCCAGGAGTTGGTCCATGTGTTCAGCCAGTTCAGGAAATTCTGCTTTCAAGTCTTGATGTTCAGTAATCATACATATTCTCCGGTAGTGATTGGATCCACTGGCTGCCTGTGGGGCAACAGGACACGCCCTCTGCGATCAGTATAGCCTGCTGTTTTGCGCACGAAAAGCAGACAAAACCTGTTTCACAGGGATAGCGTGTTTCAATTTTGTTAAAGTTTTGGGTTTATTTACTGTTTTGGTTTTAATCAAAAATATTTTTCTGAGAATAAATATGTATCACATTTTTTACGCCTGGCATCTGTCTATGGATGATTTTTTAGAAGAAGGGACGGTGAAGAACACCATTTGCTTTGCATGGTATAAGAATTGCTAATGCTTGGTAACTAAAATTTTGACCCTGCAAAAATGAGGTGTGTCATGCAGAAACATGTTCCGGATGTGGCAAAAAAATCTGTTTCGACCGCAGTCTTTCCGGTGGCAGGCATGGGTACCCGTTTTCTTCCTGCTACAAAAGCAACTCCTAAGGAAATGATGCCCGTGGTGGACAAACCGCTGATTCAATATGCCGTAGAAGAGGCTTTGGCAGCAGGTTGTGATCGTCTGGTATTCATAACGGGGCGGGGCAAACGTGCTATTGCCGACCATTTTGATGTCGCCTATGAGCTGGAAACAGAACTTGAAAAGCGCGGTAAAACAGCTCTACTGAAGGAAATTCAGAATATTGTGCCGCGCGGTGTGACTACGACATTTATTCGCCAGCCTCGGGCTTTAGGGCTTGGTCATGCGGTGCTTATGGCTCGTGATGTGGTTGGCGATAATCCCTTTGCGGTGCTCTTGGCGGATGATCTGATTCTTTCAGAAAAGCCGGTGCTTTTACAGATGAAAGAGCAGTATAGCCGTTATCAGACGGCTATACTGGCAATTCAACAGGTTCTGAGGGAAGAATGCAGTCGTTATGGAATAATCGCTTCATTGGGTCAGGAAGAACAAATTGTGCGTATCGGCGGGATCGTTGAAAAACCATCGCCTAAGTCAGCTCCTTCCAATTTAGGGGTGGTGGGCCGCTATGTGCTTCCTGCAAGAATTTTTGACCTTCTGGAAGAATTGCCCTCGGGCGCTGGAGGTGAAATTCAATTGACGGATGCCATTGCCCGTTTAGCTCTTGAGCGTCAGGTGCTTGGTTATGAATTTGAAGGACAGCGCTTTGATTGTGGCGATAAGTTTGGTTACCTCCAGGCCATTATCGAGTTTGCACTCAGGCATCCTGAATTTGGTAAAGAGTTCAAAGCATATCTCGTTAAAAGAATGGTTCAGACAGGGAAAAAGAGTAGGTCAGTTGCCAAAGTCACTTGTGCTGGATGAAGCATATGGCTAGCACTGAGAGCACTACAAATGATCTGAGCCTCATATTGCCTCCCCGCGCCGGACAAACATTTAGAGAGTATCTGCAAGTAATTGAAAAAATTTTTCAGGAAATAGTACATGAAGATCAGGCTACTCTTCTCAGTGCCATGCTGACTCGTGAAGTAATCGTATTTTCATCCGCCGAAGCGGATTCCGGGCAGCTGTGCAGTCTTTATAGCGTGAGTTCAAGTACTATTTCTCTAAAATTTAGTGTTTCCCAGAGATTAAGTCATGTTACTAATAATGAGCGAATTATGGTAATTATTGGATATGGTAACAACTTCTATGCTTTTTTCGCGAAATTTTTATACAATTATGATAACATCGCGATAGTTGCCGCGCCATTGGCTGTTTATAAGCGATCAGTGCGAAAATATTCGCGAATTAATATAACAGAACCGCTTAAAATATCTTGTAAAAATGGTCAGAATTTTGATGGTGAAATGGCCGACTTTAGCCCTACTGGGATACGTTTTATTATGCCAACTATCAAAGTTAAGAAGCGAGATACCATGTTAGTGGAATTTACATCGGGTGAGTGTGGGACTTGTGAAACGCTTGTTCAGGTGACTCGCAGTCAAAGGCTTTCTTCCGGTACGCGCAGTCAGATGGCTGTGCGTATGTTATTGACCGGGATGATGAAGAATAAAATGGAGTATATGTATTGGTGTTGCCGCAAGGTGCAATCAGGTAGCGCTCAATTGAAATACTGAAGCAATGTATGTGCATGTTGAATGTGCAGATATCATAATTTTTGCTTAGTTCTGTTTTCGTTAATGGTCTCTCGGTAAAATTCTGCCAGTTTTGCGACCATGGCGCTTTCTGCCCAATCCTGGGCGAGCTTTCGGGCCTCATCGGATAATTGCTGACGTAAATTTTCATCGGCGAGAAGTTCAGCGCAAGTTCGTGCGAACGTATTGGCTTCGGCAGGCGCTGATCGGGTGCCTAAACCGCTGCGGAGAACATCTGCTGCACCCATGGCCGGAACGGCAACAATGGGCAGTCCTGCGGCCAGAGCTTCCAGTAATACCATACCCTGTGTTTCCGTTTCCGATGCGAACACCAGCAGGTCTGCAGCCGCATACGCCTGAGGTAATTCAGCAACATGATCAAGGTAACCCAAAAAGCGGACGTTTTGTGCCAACTGGCTTGATTGCACCTCGTTTTCCAGGTGAGATCTGGCTGGCCCATCACCAACGAGTAGCAGCAGAATATCGGGAAATTGTTGCCTGAGCCGCTTTAACATGGACAGGAGCAGTCCGATATTTTTTTCGGGGGCCATGCGTCCTGCGTACAGCAGGACAGGACAGTTTTGGTCCATATTATAGCGCATTCTAAAATCCTGGCGATGACCTGTATTATGGGTCTGATGGCTTATGCGGATGCCGGTGGGAATCACTCTTGTGGGGGTACGGATACCATAATTCCAGAGAACTTCAGCCATAGCTTGGGACGGAACAATTAAACCGTTTATGGCTGCACATTGCTGGCGCGATGGAATGCGTGCCATAGCTTTACGCAGCGGACCGGGGATTTTTCCGTAGTAGTGGCCGAGATACGCTTCAAAATAGGTATGGTAGGAACTGATGACGAGCAATCTCAAACTTCGTGCCAGATGATTTCCCAGATAGTGGGCGACAAAAGGGGTCTGGATATGCAGGATATCGTAGTGGCGAGCTTTGAGACCGGATTTTATTTTCAATAAGGCGAGGGGTTGCATGAATCGTTCTTCGGGGAAAAAAGGGATTTTACGTGCCGGAATACGGTAAATTCCGCTCTCTTCAGAAGTGCAGTAGCCATAATCCGGAATCAGTAAATCGACCTCGTGTCCCAGCAATTCCAATCCTTGGCGAAAGCTGCGAATAGAAGTGGCCACACCACTGATGCGTGGAAAATAAGTATCAGAAATCATGAGAATACGCATGGGTTGTCCGAAAATTCAGCGAGCTGAAAGTTGTTGTTGATAGGTGGCTTCGAGAATGTCAAAGCTGCGTGTCCAGCTTTGTGATTCCGCACGCAGGCGTCCGGCATTGCCCAAACGCTGGCGTTCAGCGGAATTGCCATAGAGTGTTTGCATAGCTGTTTCCATGTCGCTATTGCGCGGAAGCAGCAGTCCATGTTCGCCATGAATGACTTGTTCGCAGACGCCCGGACAGTCATAGGCAATGATGGGCAAGGCGCTGGCTTGTGCTTCAAGCACCACATTACCGAAGGTTTCACTACAGGATGGAAAGCAGAACAAATCGGCGCTGGCGTACCAGCGGGCGAGATGCATGCCGCTTTGCATGCCCGCACAATAAATCCGTTCATTGGCGTCCTGGTCGATTTCACTGCGTAGCGGGCCATCGCCGACCAGAACGAGGATTGCCCGGGGATGGTTCCTGCTCAGTTTGCGAAAGGCTGCGATCAGGGGCGGCAGGTTTTTTTCCCGCGCCAAGCGTCCTACATAAAGCAATAGCAAATCCTCATTACCCAGTCCCAGATCCTGACGGATTTGGGTATCACGCCATTGCGGATTAAAGCGCTGCGTATCTACCCCGCGTCCCCACAGCTGCAGGCGCTGAAATCCCTGTTGTCGGAGTCTTTGCAGGGTACCGTGACTGGGTACCAGCGTTTGCCGGGTCGCATTATGAAAATGACGTAAATAGAGACGCGCTATGTGGCGTAGGGCAGGAATCCCATAAAACGAAAAGTATTGGTCGAAATTGGTGTGGAAGCTGGTCACAACGGGCAAACCCAGTTTGCGCGCAGCGATGAGTGCCGCATAACCCAAAGGTCCTTCAGTAGCAATGTGTACCACCTCACTGCGCCAGGTCTGCAAGCAGCCAGTCAGATAGCCTGGATGGGTCCAACCTAATTTGACCTGGGGATAAAAAAACAGAGGGAATGCTTTCACCAAGCCTTCCTGATCAGCCTCGTCAGATTGGCGGGGTCGAATGACCTGAACTTCGTGACCGCGTGTCTGGAGTTCTTCGACAGCCTTCCCTAAGGTAAGCGCTACGCCATTAATTTCTGGAGGATAAGTCTCGGTGATCAGAGCGATTCTGAGTTTGCCTGTTATCATGCCTTACCGTTTGCTGAATGACTTGCAGGGCGAAGCTGCTCTGCAGCTTTTCCACCTGACCTCGTCCTGATGATAACGGAGAAATATGACAATTTGATGAATCCTGATGACATGCTGCTCAAAGACATTATTCCGTTTATGATGGGCCCGGTAGCCAGCCCGAACTGAATTTAGGACACGATGATTAAGGAACCCTACTGTTTTGAACTATAGTGCTGAACAATTCACTGTCCTTAAGGGCCTGGAGCCCGTGCGTTTGCGCCCGGGCATGTACACGCGTACCACCTGTCCGACGCATATGGTTCAGGAACTCATTGATAACTCTGCGGATGAAGCGCTGGCCGGACATGCGACCCGAATTGAAGTCACCGTGCTCAGTGATGGGTCGGTCGTTGTCGAGGACAATGGTCGGGGGATTCCGGTAGGGATTCCTCCCGGTGAGACGCGTCCTGCAGCAGAATTGGCCTTTACTACCCTGCATGCAGGGGGAAAATTCGACAAGACTGACAAGTCTTCGGCTTACCGCTTTTCGGGCGGTCTGCATGGGGTGGGTGTGGCAGTCACCAATGCACTGTCCAGTCGCTTGCTGGTGGAAATTCATACCCGGGATCCGCAAGGGGGTGGATATGGTCATTATCGTTTGAGCTTTGTGGACAGTATGCTTCAGGAAGCCTTGACCCGCGTGGAAAACAGTCAGGCCCGCCGTCATGGGACTCGGGTTCAGGTTTGGCCGGATCCCCAGTATTTTGATTCAGCTCGGGTCAATACTCGGGAGTTGACGCACTTGCTGCGTGCCAAGGCTATTTTGCTGCCCGGTTTGCAGGTGATTCTGAATTTACCGGAGCAGGAGGCGCTGGTCTGGCAGTATGATTCTGGCCTGGCGGAGTATCTGGAGGAAATGCTTGCGGAAGCAGAGCCCATTACCCCGGTTTTTGCAGGTGAAATGTATCAACACGATGATAGTAATGGTTTCGCTCAGGGAGAGGGGGCGAATTGGGCGTTGTGTTGGGGTGCCCAGGGTAATCCACGTCCGGAAACCTACGTCAATCTGATTCCAACACTCGATGGTGGAACCCATGAATCGGGGTTCCGCGCTGGTGTTTTTGAAGCTGTGCGCAGCTTTATGGAACACCACAGTCTGGTGCCGGCCAAGGTGAAGCTGGTGCAGGATGATGTCACCGGCAAAATGGCTTTGGTGCTTTCCGCACGGATTCTTGATCCCCAGTTTCAGGGGCAGACCAAGGACAAACTCACCAGTCGCGAAGCCTATAAGCTTATGGTGCAGACCATTCGCGATCCTCTGGATTTGTGGCTGAACAGCCATCCCGAGGCGGGCAGGGCCATTGTCGAGCAGGCTATTCAGAGCGCACAGCTGCGCAGTCGCGTGGCGCAAAAGATAGAACGCAAGAAAGGCTCGGGTTTGGCGACCTTGCCGGGCAAGCTGACAGATTGTGAAAGTGAGGATATTCAACGCAATGAACTGTTTCTGGTAGAAGGAGATTCTGCGGGGGGGTCTGCCAAAGCGGCTCGTGATAAAGAATATCAGGCGCTTTTACCGCTCCGGGGCAAGGTGCTGAATACCTGGGAGGTGGATGCAGACCTGATTTTCAAAAATCAGGAAGTCCACAATATGGCCGTGGCACTGGGTATTGAGCCGCATGGTGTCGCGGCGGATCCTGAGCAGGTGCTGGCGGGGTTGCGCTACGGCAAAATCATGATTCTCTCTGATGCGGATGTGGATGGGAGTCATATTCAGGTGCTGATTTTAACGCTGTTTCTGCGCCATTTTCCGGCACTGCTCAGACGTGGGCATGTATTTGTGGTGAAGCCGCCCCTGTATCGGGTAGATGCTACCTGGCGCGGCAAGGCCCGCAAAATCTATTGTGAAGCTGAAGCAGAGCGGGATGTGGCCATGGATCGTCTTCGCGCAGAAGGCGTCAATGAGTCTGCTATTGCGGTGCAGCGTTTCAAGGGCCTGGGCGAGATGAATCCGGATCAACTCTGGGAAACGGCCATGTGTCCCGACACCCGGTCTCTGGTGCCCTTGACCATGTCGCTATCTGATCAGGCTGCTCTCCATGAACGCTTCAGTCTGCTCATGAGCAAACAGTCGGCGGGCGGGCGTCGGGAATGGATGGAAAGAGATGGCTGGACGGCCGATCTGGATATTTGAGGAGATAACTGTGGTGGATGTTCAGAAAGGAATCCCGCATGAGTAATACCCTGGACTTGTTTGATGGCTTGAATCCTGAGCCGGCATCCAGCCCGCCAAACGAGCCCCCGCTGCCGACTGCAGAAGGGGGGAACCCCGAGGACCCTTCACCGCCTCTTGCGGAATATGCCGCCAAAGCCTACCTGGCATACGCGATGAGCGTCGTGACCGGGCGCGCCATTCCCGCGCTTGCCGACGGACAAAAGCCGGTGCAAAGACGCATTTTATATGCCATGCGCGATATGGGCCTGCAGCGTTCTCCCAAACACGTCAAATCTGCCCGGGTGGTGGGTGAGGTGATCGGCAAGTGGCATCCCCATGGGGACAGTTCTGTATATGATGCCATGGTGCGCATGGCGCAGCATTTTACCTTGCGTTATCCCGTGGTGGATGGACAGGGTAATTTTGGTTCTCTGGATGGTGATTCTGCTGCAGCCATGCGCTACACCGAAGCCAATCTGACCCCCATCTCCGAGTTGTTGCTGGGTGAAATTGATGAGGGCACCGTCGATTTCCGCAGTAATTATGATGGTACCCTGGAAGAACCGGTGACGCTTCCTGCGCGCCTGCCATTTTTGTTGATGAATGGTGCCTCCGGCATTGCCGTCGGCATGGCGACAGAAATCCCGCCCCATAATCTGCGCGAGCTGGCGGCCGTTTGCGCGCAGTTGGCAGCAAATCCGGAGACGTCGGATGACGCTATTCTTGAGCAGATACCCGGCCCGGATTTTCCCGGGGGAGGGCAGATTATTTCACTGCCCGAACAAATTCGTGAAGCTTATCTGTCGGGGCGGGGCAGTATTCGGGTGCGGGCCCGCTGGGAAGTGGAAAAGCTGGCGCGGGGTGAGTGGCGCATCAGTATCCATGAACTGCCTCCAGGCGTTTCCACGGCACAGGTGCTCTCGGAAATAGAAAATCTTTCCAATCCGCAGCCGAGGGGTGAGGGCAAGAAAAAAGCCCTGACGCCTGAGCAGCAGTCCACCAAAACGGCCATGCTTTCCCAGATAGATACGGTGCGCGATGAGTCCGGCAAGGATCACGCCGTACGCATTGTGGTTGAGCCCCGTTCCCGGAATCAGGACCCCCAGCAACTGATGACCTATTTATTGGCACGTACTTCGTTGGAATCCAATCAGTCCGTCAATTTGACGGTGCTGGATCTGGAAGGCCGCGCACCCTGTCTGCCGCTAACGGCCATTTTGCGGCAGTGGGTAACTTACCGTCTGCGCACGGTTCGCCGCCGTAGCCAGTTTCGTCTGGACAAGACGTTGGCGCGTATCCATATTCTCGAAGGACGACTCCGGGTTCTTCTGGATATTGATGCCGTTATCCGGGTCATTCGGGAGTCCGATGATCCCAAAATAGATCTCATCCAGCACTTTGATCTGACAGAAGTTCAGGCCGAAGACATTCTTGAAATCCGTTTGCGTCAATTGGCCAGGCTGGCTGGCATTGAACTGGAAAAAGAACTCAAGGACAAGCGGGATGTGGCCGATTATCTGACTGGCCTGCTGGCTCACGAGGAACGCCTGAGAGACTTGCTGGTTGAGGAAATCAACGCCGATGCCCAGAAGTTCGGAGATGATCGACGCAGCTTGTTACAGGCGGATGTGGCCATTACCAGCAAGACTGCTCAGACTATTGTGGCCGCTGTGACCGACGAGCCAGTGACGGTCATAGTGTCTCGCAAAGGCTGGTTACGCAGTCGAGCCGGACACGGTATTGCCACGGAGAGTCTGAACTTCAAGGAAGGCGACCAGCTCCTGCAGGTTTTTGAAGTACGCTCTGTGGATCAACTGGTGTTGCTGGATCAAACCGGTCGCGCATATTCTGTTCCGGTCAGTCAGGTTCCCGGTGGCCGTGGGGACGGGGTCCCCGCCTCCAGTCAGGTAGATTTTCAGGCCGGAGCCTCCCTTCAGGCGGCGGCTTGTGGTCCGGCCGACAGTTTGTGGCTGGTAGCGAGCAGTGGTGCATATGGCTTTGTCACTGCACTGGAAAACATGGCCGGGCGCAATCGTGCCGGGAAAGCTTTCCTGTCTCTGGATAAAGATGAGTATCCTTTGCCGCTGCTTCCTGTTTCTGATCTGTCTGCAGAAATATTGTGCGTCTCTTCAGATTATGCGGGATTGATATTTCCGCTGGCAGAAATCAAAAGCCTGCCGAAAGGGAAGGGGGTGAAACTGATGGCGCTGGCGCCCCAAGCCCATTTGCAAAGCCTTTATATTCATCCCGAGGGACAGACTTTGCCGCGCACTATTCGTAAAAATCGCCTGGAGATTTGTCGCGGCAAGCGGGCTGGTAAGGGTCGATCATTGCGCTAATGGAGTGCAGCCATTGTGCACCAATATGGTGCTTGCGCACTAAAATAGTGCAAAAGTCGAATCCTGTGCAATAGGATAAAACCCCGGCAATGCACTTGGTCCTACCTGGAATCGTTCTTGCATATGCATCAACATGCCGACGATAAACGGCAGGTTTATTTGCTGAATCAGGAGTCGATAATGTCTATAAAGGATTTGCTGCGCCGTGATCCCCAGTTGTACGTCTTGCGCGATAGTTTGGGAGACGTGCATACCCCGGTTTTTTACAGCTCGCTGGCGGATAATGTGAGTGCTTTGCACGACCCCATTACCGGATCGGTATTTTTATCCCCGGCGCTTGCTCAACAGCCTCAGGAGTGGCGGCAGGCACTCCTGGCCAGGGAACTGGGGCGTGCTACAGCTCCCAAGCGCAGCAGAAGATGGCGTCTGGGAGTTACGGCTTTTCTTGTCTGTGTGATTCTGGATGTAGTGCTCATGCAGGTTCCCCTGGCAATGGTGCCCAGACTGGGCGACGCAGGAATGGCCACCGTATGTTTCTGGCTGGCTATCTGGCAATTTAGAGGCTTGTACGCGCGAAATACCATTCAACAAACGGAACAGCATGCCAACGCATGGGCGCGTGATCGGATTGAGAATTACAATGAATTGATCGCGCAAGCCACTACGCGGCAAAGCATTGCGCGTTATTTGCGGCCCGCTCGCTGACCGGACAGTTACATATCCCAGCTGCCACTGGGTAGTTTCTGTAGATGAATATGGCGGGCGAGCCGGATCACCGGTCTTATTAACAGTTCGGCGCTGCCAATCACAAAAAGCCAGACTCCAGCCGTTTCCATGGAGGGATAGAAGAAAAAGAAACTGCCTACCAGAAATAATATGCCGATCATGAAATCATTGGCGATGCTGATGGTTTCGTAACGGTTACGAATCAATAATTCGTCGTGACCCATGCAGATAGTGAAATTGCTGTTTGACGAACTGTTTTCTGACAACGCCTTCTCCTGATAATGTTAACAGTATACTTTAATGTTAACATAGACTGGCATTCATGCCGATCTCAAGCCGCCAGTGCCATCACCTGACGCGCATAAACTTTTGCCGGTATGGGAATTACGCCTTGGGCCACTGTGGTGGGTCCGGCATTATAAGCTTCCAGCGCCAGGCGAAGATGTCCATGAAAAATTGAGAGCAGACGACGCAAATAGCGGGCACCACCCACGATATTCTGGCGAGGCTTCCACGGATTGACATGAAGTATGCGCCATGCAGTGCTGGGCATGAGCTGCATAGGACCAACAGCCCCAGCATAGCTGACGACGTTACTTGCACGACTTTCGACATGAATCACGGCGGCCAACAATTTGCGGGAAACGCCCGTTTGATTGGAAGCATACAGTACATCTTTACTGTAGATGCCGGCGAGCTTCTGCCATGCACGTCCCGTCAGGGGGTTGGCAAGAGCAGCAGAAGATTGTGATTGGGAACTGTGTGAGCCTCTAGAACTACTTAAAGTTACCCTTGTTTTCAACAGGGCGATATTCGCAGGCAGTCCGGGAATGCTGCGCTGCAAAGGTTGCGGCGCGATGATAAACAGGAAGCTGATTCCGGCCGTCACTGCGGCCACAAAAAGTTTTTTCAAATCAAAATAACCACATAGCTGCAAGGGCTATAGGTTATACATGGTTTTTTTAGCGGGTGCAAGTTTTAGCTGATGCTAATATGCTTGGGCGTTTCCGATTATCAAGCCCGGCCAGTCCGTTGCGTTTTCATTATCCTGATCATGATAAAAGCATTGCGACATGGGCTCCTCCATTCTGTTTGACCTGATAAAGAGCCCGATCTGCTCGAGCCAGTGCCAGAGAAAATGGCAGGTCTTCTTCACGCAACTCGGTCAAGCCGATGCTGGCTGAGATGTAAACTTCATTATCGGAGAGTCTAATGCTGATTTTCTGCATTTTTTCCTGGATTCGTTCCAGGATTTCCAAGCCTTCTGTCATCGTGCACTTTCTGAAAATAATCGCGAATTCATCTCCACCCAGGCGACCAAAAACGTCTGTTTCCCGAAGGGTCTCCTTAAAGAGTGATACAAACACTTTCAGAACACGATCCCCGCTCAAGTGTCCATAGCGGTCATTGATGGGTTTGAATTTATCCAGATCAATCACGGCGAGCAGACTATATTCTGGGTGTCTACGCAACTGTTTGATAAGGTGATTGGCTTTTTCCAGAAAGGCCCTACGGTTCAATATGCCGGTCAATTCATCAATGGTGGCAAGTCGATGCAGCTTTTCCTTAATGCCGACCTGTTCGCTCACATCTCTGAACAGGCCTTCCATACCCAGAAATTGCTTATCTTCGCTATAAATTGCACTACTGGTAATTTCGACATCCACAATATGCCCATCTTTATGTTTCAAGCGTGCCGGGAAGTTTTGAACTTTCCCATGTTTCTTAACGGCGGTTACGATATTTTCCCGTGCTTGTGGATCAATATAGAAGCTGGAGGCAGGAAGACCAATAACTTCTTCGGGTAAATAACCTAATACGCCTAAGGCTGCAGGGCCCACCAAGGTCAGGTTTTGCTCACTATCGGTACGATAGAAAACGTCGAGCATATTTTCAAAAAGACGCTGAAAATTCTGCTCAGATTGGCTGATTTCATGTCCCATTTCTTCACTGAGCTCGGTAGCTGCTGCCAGAACCAGAGTATTCCCGGCAAATTCTATTAATGAGCTGACGGATATGATGTGTTTGATTTTGCCATTGAGTGTATAAACACGGGCTTCTGTAGGACTGTTTTTAGGATTTTCATTGTTCAGTACCTCAAGACGATTAAGAATGCGTCCATGATCTAGAGGATGAATAAAAGAGGTGAGGTCCTTACCCAAAAAATAATCTGGATTATCTCCCTCAAAAAGTTTAACAGCAGATTTGTTGACAAATAGTAATTTTCTGTTGTGTGTTAATGCATGGGGTACCGGATGTTGCTGTAATAACTCCAATGCGGGGAAACTGTTTAAAATTTCCTGAATAGTCGGGGCATCCAATTCATCTGGCTTCTCTGGATATTTCAATGGACTTTCGACTCCACTTGGATAGGAAGCTTTTGCCAATACATGGTCTATCAGTAAAGACTATCATGAGGACTGCAGAATGTCACCATAAGTAAATGATAATAATGTCTTATATTAATGTACCAAACATTCTGATTACAGACCCTTGGCTTTTCTTTGTTGATCCCACCAGCCATTTTTGCGAATGCGGTTCCAGTTAGCCGCTTTCTGCTCAGGAGTCATGGTTATCCAATGGCAAACTTCTTCAAAAGTTCGGCCACAGGATTTACACACGTCATCGCCGAGAGCGGTAGTGCAAAATCCCAGGCATGGGGAATCAGGTAGAGAGGAATTAGTGGGCATCTGCAGAGGGAGCTACGTCAGGGGCAACCAGAGCCAGAATCTGATCACCAGCACGCGGCTCCGGCTGGTTTTGGTCACTGTTTATGACTTGCAGTTTTCCATTTTTATCCAGAATAAATAATGCCAGAAAGCCTGTGGTAAATTGTTGCTGGTATTGTGACCAGTCAAACTGCTCAGTCAGCCCTGTTGCTTTCAGGGCCCAGCCCTTTTCCATTTTATCCAGCAAAGAACCAGCGGTAGCGTCTTCACTGAAAAGATGAAGACGTCGATGTTGTTTTGCTGTGCGGTTACGGGCACTGGTTTTGCGACTGCTGCCATCGGCCAGGGTAAACACAGAACGATGACCGAATTCGGGATCATAACGCAGTGAGGCGATCAGATTTCGGGCGGCATCGGTGGATAAAGCCAGCAGATAACCAAATCCAATCAGATTGAGTTGACGATCAGCGGCCTCTGAAACCGGGCTACCCAAAAAAGTATCCAGTCCTGCCATGCGTGCCGCCTGGATTTGCCGATATTCATCATCCACCAAAAGTGGCCTGAACCCCCATTCCTTGAGCTTTTCAGCAACGGCGATGGCAAAAGCGTTGGCCCCCACAATGAGGATGCCACGGGGGTCTTTTTCAGAAACACCCAGAAGCCTTGCCATGGGACGCGCTGTAAAACTGGCCAGGAGTACGGTGACAATGATGAGCGCGAAAGTCAGAGGCACAAACAAGTGGGCCTTGGGATAATTCAGTGCTTCCAGTTGCCCGGCATATACGGGGGCGCCTGCTGCTGCGACAATTCCGCGTGGGGCGATCCATCCGGTCATGAATCTTTCTTTCCAGTTCAGTTCCTTGCCATCGTAAGCCAGTAACACTTTGACAGGCTGGGCGATCAGTTGAATAACCAGCGTGAGCAGTACGCCGGAGATGATGACTTCTTTCAAGGCCAGCAGATTCAGGCGCGCAGCGAGGAGAATGAAAAGAATGGAGATTAATAAAATGGAGAGACTTTCCTTGAAATTCAGGATGTTTTCCAAAGGAATGTCACGCATGTTGGCGAGCCAGACGCCCATCAGCGTAACAGCGAGTAGTCCGGATTCGTGGGCGATCTGATTGGCTGCTGCAAAAATAATAAAAACACTACCCAAGGCCACTACGCCATGCAGATAATCGGGGATAGCCCGTTTTCTGAGTAACCACCCCAAGCTTTGACCGGCCAAAACGCCCAATACCAGACCCGCTGCAAGCATTTTGAGAAAAACTTCTACGGCAGAGCGGAGTCCTGTGGAGCCATGATGCGCAATAATGGCTTCGAAAACCAGAACGGCCAGCAGGGCCCCAATGGGATCAATGAGGATGCTTTCCCACATTAATACATTGCTGATTCGCGCATTGGGTCTGGCTGCTCTTAACACCGGGCCGATGACGGTTGGTCCGGAAACGACCACAACTGCGCCAAAGAGGATCGCCATGGACCAGTTAAAATCCGCAATCCAGTGAGTAGCTACTGCCAGTATCAGCCAACTGCTGATGGCCCCCAGGCTGACCATTCTGCGGATAACGGAGGCGAGACCACCTAGTTCCCGCAGGCGTAAATTCAATGCGCCTTCAAACAAAATAACAGCTACAGCCAAAGAAATACCGGGAAACAGAAGTGGGCCAAATAGCTGGTCCGGTTGAATCCAGCCGGTGACCGGGCCGGCAATAATGCCAATACCCAGAAGAAATATAATGGCGGGTAGTTTGACCCGCCATGCCAGCCATTGGCTGGCCGCGCCCAAAATAACCAGCCCAGCCAGAATCAGCATGATGTTCATAACATTTTATTTTTTAGAGTTTTTTGATGAGCTTGACGATAAACAAAAGAATAATGGCACCAATAAAGGCAACAATAATGGCACCGATAATGCCCGCCCCAAAAAGACCAATCAAGCCAATCGTCGTCAGGACGAATCCACCGATGAAAGCACCGATGATGCCGACAATGATGTCTCCGATAATGCCAAACCCCCGGCCTTTGATGAGCAATCCGGCCAGCCAGCCAGCGATTCCACCGACGATGAGAAAAACAATAATGTTCATTAACATGGTTCAATCCTCTCTATTTGTAATATCGTCTTGTCAAACTAACACATAACGCGTTTCCAGGTCATTATAAACACATAAGAATTCTTTTATATTTTATAAACCAAACTTCGTTTGTTCTATAAAAATGGATTTTCATATTTCTTAACAATTTTTATTACGGCCATGTCTTATCTGGAGAGGCCTTGAGACCTTACACTGAGCGCTGAAAACTGGGATTTTATCCTGTTTTCAGGTGGATCAAGTGTTTGTGGAACTTTTTGGGTACAACATTACAGAATGCAATAGACGTTACATTTATTATTGAAGAAACCCACTGAAAAATTTGCGTAATAAACTGTCTACCCGGGTTTTATATTGCGCAACATCAGCAGAATGATCCCATCAAATATCAGGTTGACGCCCACAAATATGCCGACCAGGATCAATGAACCCCGAGGCCAGGTGACCACGAAGAGAAGGGCAATGAAAATGTCAATAATACCACTGAAAATGGACCAGCCCCGACCATGTCCCGGATAGATTTTCATTTGCGTGAAATTTCGGTAGGCATCAATGATGAAATACAGAACGAACATCAAACCAATTGCCGCAATTCCTGCTTTCGGTAAGGCAATCATGATGCCACCGGTGATAAAAAGCAGTAAGGGTTTCAGCCAGTCAGCCATTTGATGCTGATGCATCTGGATGCTGTGGGCAATCCAGGTGAATCCGGCAATAATCAGCATGGCGGCAATAATGCCATCGGTGACTGCAGAAAGAATAATTGGGCTTAAAATTCCAAATATCCCAATAATGATTAATAAGATAGCTACAGGAACCAAATATTTACCGAACATTTTCTTTTCGGTTTCTATAATATTTTGCAGGTCAGGAATGTTGGGATTCAATTTTTGTTCCTTTTAACGGTACCAGAGTATTTCCGCACTCTCCATGGGCACCAGGCAATTTTGATGGCAAGGAATGATGCGCGGAGTATAGTCTGCCAAGTGACGATCAGCAGGGATGTCCAACGTGTAATTGTAACTGTTGACTGCTCCACTCAGTGCTTCACCACGCTGCATGGGAACCACTTCTAAAGGATATTGGTCACTTCGGTTGGCAAATAGTTCCACGCTGATAGATTCAGCATCCAGATCGTCCAGATAAACATGCACTTCAAAATAATGGCGATTATTTTCGGTACGTACATGCAGATCGCCAAAATGCAGAAGGGGCCAGTGTTGGCGAATATTTTTCTGCCAGGTACAAATTTCCTCAATTCGACTTTTTTCGCTACGCGCTGCAAGAAGACGTCCAGCGGGTTCGTATAGTGTCGATACATAATCGCGGAGCATTCGATTACTGCTGAATAAGGGGGTAAGCCGACTCATGCTTTCGCGAATTTTCTGAATCCAGGCTTGTGGACAGCCGCTGGCATCGCGATCCTGATAAAAAAGAGGCACAATCTCGTTTTCCAACAAATGATAGAGAGCTTCTGCTTCCTGAATATCCCATTGTGGATCATCATCATGTTCGGCGCGATCACCGATAGCCCAGCCCGTTTCCGGACAGTAGGCTTCCGCCCACCAGCCATCGAGCTCGGATAAATTCAGCCCGCCGTTGACCAACACTTTCATGCCACTGGTCCCGCTGGCTTCCCAGGGGCGGCGCGGCGTATTAATCCACAAATCGACGCCCTGGACCAGATGTTCGGCCACCAGCATGTCGTAATCGGCAATAAAGACAATGTGATTGGCCAGCTCGGGATGTTGATGAATAAACAAGGTCCACTGCTGAATCATGTTTTTGCCCACTTCGTCCCGAGGATGGGCCTTTCCGGCAATGAGAAGTTGTACCGGGTGATGTGGATTGGTCAGCAATTGCCTCAGTCTGTCGGGATTAGTCAAGAGCAGATTGGGGCGTTTATAGGCAGTAAAGCGCCGTGCAAACCCGATCGTCAGGGCATTAGGGTCCAATGCCAACGCTGCACGCTCTTGGTCCTCCAGCGGCGCGTGCGCCTCCGCCAGTTGTTGCTGAAGCCGTTGCCGCGCGAAATGAATGACCTGCTGACGGCCTTTGCTGCGTAATTCCCAAATTAATCCGTCGGGAGTTTCGCGGAATTCTGCTTCGAGTTTTTGCAAATCGCCCAGCCAGCGTTGTTTACCACAAGAGGATGTCCACAAGGCATCTGCTTCAGCTGAATCCCAGGAGGGCATATGCACACCATTGGTGACATGGGTTACCGGGACCTCGTCTGCAGGCCAGCGTGGAAAGAGCGGTTGAAACAGGCGTCTGCTGACTTCTCCATGAAGGCGGCTCACGGCGTTGACAATAATGCTGCCGCGAATCGCCAGCCAGGCCATATTAAATGGTTCTTGCGGATCATCGGGATTTTCCTGTCCCAGTGCCAGGATGCTTTCCACATCGACACCAAATGCTTCTGGCGCTCCGGCAATGTAACGCGTCATTAATTCTGTCGGGAAACGGTCAAAACCAGCAGATACGGGGGTATGCGTGGTAAAAATGTTCCCGACCCGAGTAGCATTGAGAGCACATTCAAACGCCGAACCATGATCGCGCATATGGCTGTATGCGCGGGCCAGAATGGCAAATGCGGCATGCCCTTCATTAAGGTGACAAATTTCAGGTTGGACACCCAGGCGGCGCAATAATAACCAGCCGCCGATGCCCAGACAGATTTCCTGCTGCAAGCGGGTTTCCGGGCCTCCGCCATATAACTCAGCGGTTATACCCCGATCCGCCGGGGTATTCAGGGGGTCGTTACTATCCAGCAAATACAAAGTCACCCGGCCTACCTGGGCTTGCCAGGCGCGTAAAATGACTTTTCGGCCAGGGAAGGGGAGTTGCAGGCGCAACCATTCTCCTTCGCTGTCACGCACCGGTGTAACCGGCATTTGGGTTGGATCGTTATAGGGATAAAATTCCTGTTGCCGACTGTTTTCATCGAGCGTTTGGCGAAAATAGCCTTGTTGCCAGAGCAGGCCGATACCCAGCAACGGGATGCCCAGGTCACTGGCAGTTTTCAGGCAATCGCCAGCCAGGATTCCCAGCCCTCCAGAGTATATGGGCAGGGCTTCGGAGAGGCCGAATTCCATGCTGAAATAAGCAATCTGTTGGAAGGAAGCCTGGGCGTGATTCTGTTCAAACCAGCTGCTTTGGGCTAATTGCTCCTGATGCAGCGCATTAAAAGCCTTAAGTTTTTCAATGAATGCTGTATTTTGCGCCAATTCTTGCAGGGTTTGACTACTGATATTTTGTAAAATTAACCAGGGATTGCGCGTTTGCTCCCATAGTTCTGGCGCTATTTCGGCCCAGAGGGAGTCGGCGGCATGACTCCACGCCCAGCGTAAATCCAGCGCCAGCTCCGTCAGACCACTGAGCGATTCCGGCATTTGCGGAAGCAGATAGCATGGTGCGATAGTCACTCACTTTTCTCCGTTGTGTCAGGGTGTGAACTTGCCGGCGGTACCGATGGGCATTTACAAACGCCAGCGGGTATGGCCCATCGGGTTGATTAAGACGCTTCTCCCATAAGTTTTGCGGCTTCTTCCACGCTCTGATTTTTGACGACCAGGGCATGGATCGCCCGACAGAAGCGGATAGCATCCGGCTGGCTGCGTTGATGGACATTTCGGCCTGTGGCACAGCCTTGGGTTCCACCTATATGTAATTGCGCATCCAGACGTTGCAAAAAGGTTTTCGAGTCGGTTTCCGAGCCACCAGCACAAATGACTTGCGTGCGTCCGGCTGCCGCAACGGCTTCACCCAGCAGGCGGGCATCCATATCTCCTTGTTCATTCAAGGGCGGATTGACTTTGGCGAAATCAGCCCCGAGACAGGCAACCAGACCACTGGCACCGGCTATCAGGTGCGAATCCTGCTCTTTGTTGCCTACCGCCTGTCCCCGGGGGTAAGCCCAGATGACCGCCAAAAGACCCATGGCGTGGGCATCCTGGATGATACGCGCGGCCTCGGAAAGCATTTCGGGCTCATACAGTGAACCGGGATAGATGGTATAACCGACGCCCACAACTTTCAGGCCGGAGTGCCGGACGAAATCGCGCACCTGGACCATGCTCTGCCATTGCAAACTGGCAGGGTCACGCTGGGCGGTTTTCACCAGGTGGGTTTTGCTGTTGAGTTTAAGTAGATAGGGCACTTCGGGATAATCCATGGCGTAATGGCTGATCAGCCCCATCTGGGCGGCGAAACAACCCACAGGAGCCGCGCTGGCAATACGAAACAGATGTTCAGGATCAGCGTCGTCTGCAGCGACGCGTTCGCCAACAAAGTCATCATTCAAATGCTCGACCTTCTGATCGCCCGCCATCAAAAAAAGACGCCCGCTTTCCTGGGTGGCGAGTTGATAATTTTCAGTCCAGCGCCGGGCACTGTCAGCGGGAATCCCTAAAGGAGGGCGTTTGAATGGAGACATGGTTGCTAACTCCTGCGTCGTGGTTAGTGTGCGATATTGCTGCCACAAGTATAGGAGATGGACGCGAACCACGTGTGATTGCGTCCATGCAGCATTTTATTGACCTGCATCCCTTTGCTTGGCGATGCGATGACTCAGTACGGCTATTTCATGGGCGAGCAGATATTGATCCTTGGTGACCTCCCATTCCCGAGCCTGTTCCGCATCGTAGCTTTCCGGATCACAGAGGGCAGAAAGTTGTTCACAGTTCATGCTGTCATTCAGGAAACCGATCAGTTCAACAAGCTGATCGTTGCCGAGAACGCCCACGGCAGCATTCAGTGACAGTCCTTCCTTTTTGCTGAGTTGTTCCGCTGCGGCAATGGTTGCTGCATCCAGGGCGTCCTGGTTTCTGAGAGAGAGGGCACGAGTTAAAGCTGACTGTAAATCAATAATGGACATATTTCCTCCTGGTCAAAATCAATTGGGAAAAGTAATGAAGATGGATGCGTCATTATTCCTGGATCATGCCATTATCCAGGTACAAAGATTCATATTCAAAAATGATGGATTGGTCAGGAAGCACCTGCATTTCATCCTTGCCGGTGTAGGACAGCCGGCTTAAAAACCCTTTGATGAGTTGCAGGCGGGCCGTTTTCTTGTCGTTGGCATTGACAATAATCCAGGGTGCGAAAGGAGAATGGCTGCGGGCAAACATGACATTGCGTGCTTCGCTATAATCCTTCCAATGTTTCAAAGCTTTTTCATCAATGGGACTGGTTTTCCATTGCTTGAGTGGATCATCCTTGCGAGACTCAAGGCGTTTTTTCTGTTCCTCGCGGGAAATGTCCAGATAGAACTTGAACACATGAATGCCGGACCGAATCAGCATGCCTTCAAAATTATTGACTTCGGCGAAAAATTCTTCGTATTGTTGATCTGAACAAAAGCCCATCACTTTTTCAACGCCGGCACGGTTGTACCAACTGCGATTAAAAAAGACCATTTCTGCGGCAGAAGGCAAGTGTTCAACATAGCGCTGAAAATACCACTGACTTTGTTCCTTGTCCGAGGGCTTGCTTAACGCAACTACCCGGGTTTCGCGCGGGCTGAGGTGCTCAATAATACGCTTGATGGATCCATCCTTGCCTGCCGAGTCCCGTCCTTCAAGGATCACCAGTATTTTTTCATTATTGCGAATAATATCTCTTTGCAACTTGACCAATTCAATTTGAAGGGCACGCAGTTCTGCCTTGTAACGGGCTTTTTCCTCTTCCTGCCGTTCTTCGTGGAATTCAGTCTGGTGCGACTGCGTTGTACTATTTTTTCTGGTTTTGGACATTTCGGGACTCCTGCATTATTTCTGCTACTCAAGTAACTGCCAAAGCATACCCGACAACTATAGAACATTTCCATATGATTATGTGAAGTCAACATCGGTAAAAAAAGGGGCCATACGGCCCCAAACAGAACATCACCAGGGAAATGGTTTAATGGCTTTCATAACCGGCCAGATGGGTGATGCGCTTGCGGAACACCCAGATTTGATAAACGTTATAAGTAATCATCACCGGCACGAATCCCGTCATGAACAGGGTAAGGATAGCCAGGTCATTGGCCGGGTTACCGCCCTGACTGATGGTCCAGGTCTGCGGAATGATGTAGGGGAAATTGGTGGCCCACATCCCGCCCCACATGAACAAGACAATGGCGCCACACCAGAGCAGTGCCGCGAAATCGCGGTGGGCTGCGTGATTGCTCATCATTTTGTAGGCAGAAATCAGGATGGCAATGAGCAGGATCAGCCAGCCAAACCAGCCGCTCCCCGTCCACTTGGCGGCATCGGGCATGATCGCGTAGGACCAGATCAAGGTGATGACTACCGCCGCCAGCGCCAGGAAAGAAAACAGAGTGGCAGACTTGTGAGCCTTCTGGTAGATGGGATCATCCTGCTCAAAACGGGCACAAAGGTACAAGGTGCCTGCCAGACCGCCGGCGATCAACGCCCCAATCCCTGTCCAGATGCTGAAAGCAGAAAGAAAGCTCAGGGCGTTGCCGGAAAAGTGGGGAACCGTATTCACAAACGGGTCATTGGCCACCTGAATGCCTTGCGCGTTGCCGGTATTCATCTGAAAGCCCAGCAAGGTAGCTCCAAGTGCAATCCCCGCAAAAAGGGCCGCGACCAGACTGCCAAGGCCAAACATGAAGCCCCAGAATTTGCGGCTGCTTTTGGCGTGGACATGAAATTCAAAGGCCACCGCCCGGGAAATGATGCCCCAGAGCGCAAACATCAACGGGATCATCAGATAATTGAATGTGGACCCATAAACCAGAGGAAAGGCCCCGAAAATCACACCACCGGCCACCACCAGCCAGGTTTCGTTGGCATCCCAGGTGCCTGCCATGGAAGACATGACGGCCGCCCGATCATTCTCATTATTGAGGAGCAGGGAAAATACGCCGGCCCCCAGATCCGCACCGTCGAGAACAATGTAAATGACGAAGAAAACCCCCAGCAGTATCCACCAGAATGTACTTAAGGTGCTATGTATACGAAATATTTCATGCATGGTATCGATCCTCAGTCCAGCTTGTTCATGGTCGGTTTGGCGAAAGTCGGCTTGGCAATTCCGCCACCGGATGGATGTGCATCATGATCCGAAGCACCAATGACCGGGCTGGTCATATCGGGTCCTTTTTGGATAACCCGGGTAAAGAAGTACCAGGCACCCCCCCAAACCATCAGTTCGAAAATGATGTAGCCAATCAGCCAGAAGGATTCAGCAGTCACCCCCATGTGGCTGACACCCTGCCAGGTCCGCATCAGGTTATAAACAACCCAGGGCTGGCGGCCGATTTCACGTGTCCACCAGCCGGTCCAGACGGCGAGATAAGGCAGGAATCCACTGAACACCAGCAGACGCAGGAACAACGGGTTCTTACGCAGATGTTCTGCAGTCAATTTCCCCCGCAAGCGCAACCAGTTACCCCAGAGTGCCATGAAAAACAGGAAGAAGCCGATGGTGACCATCACCCGGAAGGCATAAAAGGGCACCCAGACATTGGGTCGATCATTCGGAGCAAAATGATCCATACCGGTGACTACTCCGTCCCAGGTATGGGTTTCGAGCAAGCTGAGAACATGGGGAATCTGGATGGAGAACAGATTTTTTCCTGCTGAAACATCGGGAATGGCAATCAGATTCCAGGACGTATTGGGTTTGCCGTTCGGTAGATAGGTGTGGAAATGGCCTTCCATGGCTGCGAGCGAGGTGGGCTGGTCGTGTGCCACTTCCCGACCCAGTTCGTCACCAATAAAAATCTGCAGTGGCGTGATAATGATCAGCGCCAGTAAAGTGGGCTTCAGGAGCTTGGTAAACAGATCTGCATGACGATTTTTGAGGATGAACCAGGCGCTGACTGCCGCAAAGAAAAACAGCGCTAATTCTACGGTAGCTACCCACATATGCGGAAAGCCGATAGTAAATATCTCCCGGCAAAGCCGGGAGCTTTAGTTCGTGAGCCGCTCAAAGCGGCTTAAAACGGGGACGCTAACGCGGCCCCTCAGTTTTGGCGCCACCACTGGGTGGCCCGGATCAACTCCATATGTTCAACTGATCTACTCGTTCATCCTCTTTTTCCTGATGGCGAATATAATCTCGAATCATCGCCTCATCTCTACCCACCGTCGATACAAAATACCCACGCGCCCAAAAATGCTGGCCCACGAAATTACGCTTCCGTTCACCGTAAGTCCGCGCTATATGGATCGCGCTCTTGCCCTTGATGTAACCCACCACACTGGATACTGCGTACTTCGGCGGTATCGAAATCAGCATATGAACATGGTCTACCATCAGATGCCCTTCTTCTATCCGGCTTTCCTTATGCCGGGCCAAAGCCCGAAATACCTCCCCAAGATCATTCCGTAACTGACCGTACAACACCCTACGTCGGCACTTCGGAATAAATACTATGTGATATTTGCACTCTCACTTGCTGTGCCTTAGGCTCAATCCTTCGTCCATCGGTTTCTCCTTCATCGTGTGCTTGGCGGCTCACAACGTCGGTTCTCCGATGGACTCCCCTATATGTCAAACATCTACTGTCACCCCGGCAGAGCCGGGGGATTTCCTATTTTTGGTTAACAACAAAACCGGTCAGGTGGTCACGACTCAGATGCGTTTGAATAGTTGTCGGGTTGAAAATCATCTTCAACCTCTCAAGTATGGGAGCGGCTCCATGATTGCTCTGGATACCTACTTTACTTCGCTGTCCAACGGTATGCCGGTGGATATCAAAGTACAGGGGCCAGGCGCCGTTAAAGCCTTTGAAGAAGGGAAGGCCAATTACTTCATGAAACGCGGACAACTCAACTTCAGTTGCGCGACCTGTCATGTGGCTTATGCTGGTAAGTATCTGCGAGCCCAGATTATTTCTCCATTGTTGGGCCAAAGTGCGCATTATCCGACTTATCGGGCCGCTTGGGGAGCAGTCAATACCTTTGAAAAACGTTTCCAGGGCTGTGACAAAAAAGTGGGTGCGATGCCGCAAAAACTGGAAAGCGTCAATTATCGCAATCTGGAATATTTTATGTCCTACATCAGTAATGGCATCAAAATCAATGTGCCTGGTTACCGCCCTTGATAACTCATTTAATGTGAATGGATGCTGAACGATCAGGTTAATCTGTCAGCATCTGCAGGAGTATATATATGTCTACCGAAAGCTCTGAAATCCGACACCTACTGACCTTTGGTGGTATGCGTGCTGAAGGACGTCTTGCCGCTCAGTTATGGGCAGCTTTTCTGACCATCGGTGCTTTTTTGGTCTGGTATTTGTTTCGGGCCGATTTTTGGATGTGGCAGTTTATTGTTTTGGGTCTGTGGTATGTGGGCCTGATGTGGTTTGGAATCCGCTGGCCGGCCTTCAGAATCCTGTTTTTGACCGTTATAGGGATTGCGGCGATTGGTGTGGCGCTTTATCAGTCAGGATACACAGCCGCAAATAATGCGCTGCTGTATTATGTGCTCCAAAGTAACGCCATGTTTTACTGGATGAGTGGGGCGATACTGATCAGCGCCATAGGATATTATCGTTATTTATTCAGCGGTAATCAATCGGCTGGGGACTGGGGGCATCGTTTTGCCTGGATTACTGTAGCTCTGGGTTTTGCGGGCCTCGCCATTCGTTGGCAGCAGACTTACGTCGGTCATCCCTCCTGGGGACATATTCCGGTAACCAACATGTACGATGCGATGGTTCTCTTGTGTACGACTACGACCCTTTTTTACCTGTATTACGAAGGCCAGAGTAAAAATCGGGGGCTGGGTGCTTTTGCCATGCCGATGATTCTTGTTGCCGATATTTTTCTGGTCTGGGTGGGTGTCGCCTATCATCAGAATCAGATTCAGCCCGTGATTCCGGCGTTGCAGAGCTTCTGGATAAAACTGCATGTTCCCTGTGAATTTGTTGCCTATGCCAATTTTTATCTGGCCGCCATGGTGGGTGTTGCTTATTTGTTGAGAGATCGGGCGGAACGTACCGGAAATGCTTTGGTGCGGCGTCTTCCGGACTTGAACCGGCTGGAACGCATTATGGGTTCCATGGTGATGTTCGGGTTTCTCTTTTTCACGGCAGGCACCATTCTCGGCGCCGTGTGGGCCGCCAAAGCCTGGGGCGGTTTTTGGTCCTGGGATCCCAAGGAAACCTGGGCCTTGATTGTCTGGTTGAATTACGCGGCTTATTTGCATATGCGCAGTAACAAGTCTTTTGGGCAACATAACAAGGGACGCAAACTGGCTTGGTGGGCGGCTATCAGTCTGGTCACGGTCACGTTCTGCTTTATTGGTGTGGATCTTTTCCTGGGCGGGCTTCATTCTTACGCCAAGCTGTAAGGTATTGTGGTTTATGTTGGACATCGCTCCGGTCGGCGTTGCCTAATGGTTTGTTAATGATTTTAAAAGACTAAATGCTTCAGTATAGGGGTTCTAAAAAATAACTATATTATTATAATAATATATACTGCTTATTCTACATTCATATATTCACAATCCTATTAAAAAATTTATTGTTGTTATCAGGGAATGCATAAGCTATAAACTAGATAACAGTATCTCATGTGGATGAATAATATTTCATTCCAAAAGCGATGATACTGCGTAATAGCTCTGATAAAAAGAGGTGTCGATATGAATTCACAAGCATTAACGCAGCCAGCCCGCCTGACCCTGTTCTCCTGGCCATTACTCGCCGCACGGGGTGCTGCCGCCTTATTATTTGTAATTGCATCACTGATTGATTTTGGTGATACCATGAATTTGCTGGTTTGGTTTTTTGCCATTTATGTGTTTTTTGATGGGGGTTACTCTGCCATTCGTCTTGCCCAGAAAGGGAGTGGCGCCTGTCCAAAAGTGCTGATTGCCATTAAGGCCGTCATTGGGATTGCGGCTGGTATCGCGGTCATAGTTCTTTCACAGGGTGCCAGTTTGTTACCTACATTACTGACCATTTTTGCCTGGGTGGCGATCGTCGGGGTGATTGAAGGCATCTGGGTACTGCGTAACGTGCGCAATAAAGAAGCGGTGATGATTATTGGTTCTACGGCTTATCTGGCCCTGGCCGTTGCCCTGCAATTCATCTTTGCGCTGGCGCCGGATGCCGGTCCTTCCGTGTACAACTGGATCATTATCGGGTTCTCAGCCGCATTTGCTGCAGCCATGTTTGGTATGGCCTGGGCCATGCGTCGTAACCTTCTGAAGATGGGTGGTGGTACATCATCCTCTTCTGCACAGGCTCATTCTGCCTGAATTAACCAGCACTGCAGAAAACAATCCGTCATTTCTGCAGTAGTTTGATGAACGTCATCAAGAGCTGCACTGTAACAAGTGTGGCTCTTGTTATATGTAAAAAAATAGGGGAAGACCCATGGTATTGAGCAAAGCCACCGAACAGGCCCTGCGCGGCCTGATATATATTGCCGCACAACAGCGCGGAGAGCCGGTACTGAGTCGTGAAATCGCTGATTATCTCGGGGTTCCCGTTCAGTGTATTACCAAAATCATGCGGAGCCTCGCCAAGCGCGGATTTCTGGGATCGGTAAAAGGCCGGGGAGGAGGGTTTTTGCTGCTTCCAGCAGCTGAGTCCCTGAATATTATGGATGTGGTTGAGGCTGTTGAGGGGCATCCTTTATCGCCACATTGTGTTTTGGGTTTGAAGGTGTGTGCGGATGAAACGGCCTGCCCTTTGCACCGCCAGTGGACGGACTTGCGTCGTCAGGAAATGGACTGGTTACGTACCCAGACCATTTGTGAGTTGGCAAAAATGACCTTTTCCAAGATGCAGGTGGCTTAATGCCAAAGCGGAAACGGCTTGAGCAAATGATCCTAAAAATGGCAGTTGCCGTGGGTGCTTTGCAGCGACTTTTGTTTCGAGCCGTTGTTGTTCTTGGCGAAATCCTGCGCCCGTCAGGAGAGCTGTTTGAGCCCGTAGGGCGAGTTCTCTCCTGACAGCAGGATGAGCCTTAGAACAACAGGCGAGGAACAACGGAGCAAAAAGCACCCACGGCAACTGCCGTTTTTAAGATCACCCCTCATCGTGCGCGTCGCGGCGTACCCGAATAGTCTGAAAATGGCGGTAAATAACCTGACCCGGTCCAGCGCCGGGCTTACGTTGCACATGCCGGACTTCTGTCCAGTCCACTTCGGCACTGAATGCCCGTGACTGACTGTGTTGCAAGGCCAGGCGGGCAGCCGCTGCAATAACCTGTTCCGGGACCAGGGTACTGGTGTTTTCCCGGCGAAGAATCACATGACTTCCGCCCAGGTCCTGCACATGAAACCAGATATCCCAGTCTTTGGCGAAACGAAAGGTGAGGCGATCATTTTCCCGTGCATTATTTCCCCAAAAAATATCGAATCCCGCAATCATCGTGTGGTGAAAGGGCTCTGCCAACCCGCGCGCGCTTCGCTCCTGGTCCTTATGTCGAACGGGTGCATTTTGCGTTTGCGGAAGTCTCTGCGTCAGGAGGAGTGCCTCCTGTCCCCTGGACAGCAATTCGTCGAGCAGCTTTTCACTGTCCTGCAGGCGCTGCTGAATTTTCTGAACGGCACGTTGGCTGCGCAAGGCTTTCTGCATGTATTTCTGGGCTTGCTGGTGCAGCGACTTGCCTGGTGTGACAGCGATTTCCAGTATCCTGCCATCCCCATGGGTATGATCAGTAGCCTGAATGCTGGCGACTCGGGCGATGGCGTCCGGTACCGCAAACAGGGCAAAGGCCAATGTCCGATAGTATTCTGGGGCTTCCCATTGTTGCAGATCGTGACGCATTTTCTGGATGCGTTGGTGCAGGCGGTTTTTTTCTATGGCGAGTGCATGTTCCGCTGGCGATGGGGCCTGGGTAAGGGGGGAGGCAGGGAGTTGCAGGGCAACATCCGGGGATAAGGCCTGCATGGGCGGCCCGTCCGGCAAGCGCAGGGGATAAAGCAGATTTTGCCCCGCTTCGGTTTTTGCCTGCCACCAGGAGCTGGTAGCTGAACGCGCAGCCCATTGTTCCTGAATGAATGCTTGTGTTGCAGGGCTGCCGGGGCGATAGCGCGGTGCCATACACTGTAACCAGATGGTCGGATCAGACCGGGATTCTTCAAAAGGACGGGCAGATTCTGGTGGATGGTAAACAATTCCCGGTAGAAAGCGGGGCACAGCAGGTCCATCAAGACTATCCCAACGCCAGGCCCAGCGAATTTGTTCCTGGGCATCCAGCAGGGCCAGATTGCCGCGCCCTCCGAAACACTCGGCAATGAGACTGAGCTGATCTACCCGCTTGCTGATATGTATTCGGCTGAAGTCCAGGCGCACAATCCGGTCAGCCCAGGGAACGGCAATCCGTTCTATCCGAAAGCTTTTGAGCCGCTGCTGAAGAAGGTTGCTCCAATGGCCCTGTTGTTCCTCTGGTGCTGCACTTTCCGGTGCCAGCCAGAGCCCCAGCGGTGTACGCTGAACCATGCAGGCCAAGGTCTGCTTGCCCGTGTGCAAGTGGAGGCCACCTGCTGCCGCACTGATTTTATGAATGCTTTGTCCTGCCAGCTGTTGCTGGAAAAATTGCGCAGCGGCGGCCAGTTGCAGTGTATCCATGGAGAGCGAATTCAGCGGTCGGCTGCGGGGTCGCTTACGGCTCCCGAGCGGTGCAGCAAATCCATCAGGCATGCCAGGGCTGCTGCAGGCTCCTGCTGGGCGTGATTCACTACGCAATCCGGGTGTTCGGGTTCTTCGTAGGGATCATCTACGCCCGTAAATCCTTTGATTTCTCCGCGCAAAGCTTTGGCGTAAAGCCCTTTAGGGTCGCGTTCGGCACAGAGCGCCAAGGGTGTCGCTACATGTACCTCCAGAAAAAGTCCGCCCGCTTCTTCCACCAGGCGTCGGGCTTCGGCACGTGCCTGTCGATAAGGAGAAATGGCTGCTACCACCGCAATGCCGCCGTGACGTGCGACCAGACTGGCCACAAAACCAATACGGCGGATATTTTCATCGCGATCGTCGCGACTGAAGCTTAAGCCCTTGGACAGAAAACGGCGGATAATATCGCCGTCGAGCATGGTTACCGCACGTTCATCCTCCGCTTCGAGCTGTCGCACCAACATCCCCGCCAGCGTACTTTTGCCACTGGCGGAAAGGCCCGTAAACCAGATGACCAGCCCGCGTCGATCCGCGCCACGATAAGCCTGACGCAAAATTCTGATCACCTCCGGGGGGGAAAACCATTCGGGAATCTCTTCACGGTTGGCGAGCTTGCGGCGTAATTCGGTACCCGAGATGCCTGCCAGGGCTTCGCCATTGGCTTCGCTGACCGGGACATATTGCTGCCGGGTAGGGGAATAGGCGAATTCCGGAAGGAATATGCCGGAAATACCCATTTCCTGTGCGTGCCGGGCAAACAGTTCCTGGGCAGCAAAAGTGGGATAAAACAGGCCACCAACCGGCGCGCCAGGGTCTGCATGGCCCCGCCCGATAATGAAGTGGGTCGCACCAAAATTGCGCCGGATCAGAGCGTGCCACAGAGCTTCCCGAGGCCCAGCCATCCGCATGGCCAAGGGCAGGGGGGAAAGCAGTGCCCGCCCCTGCGGATAATGATCCAGAACGGCGCGATACACCCGCATGCGATAGGCGGCCTCTATGTCTCCGGGTTTGGTGGGCCCGATGGCGGGGTGCAGCAAGAGTTTGGCACCGGTTCCGGCCTGTTCAAGACCGGCCCGGGTGACGGCAATGTGGGCATGGTGCAGAGGATTGCGGGTCTGGAAGGCAACCACCGGATGCTGTTCCGTCCACTGTGCGCGCAACTGCGCGGGAGTCTGATATTCTGGCGGAAATTCTACCGCTGCAGCACGGCTGAGCGTCTGGGCATCCCAAGGTGTGACAGCACCTCCCACATACCAGGAACCCCGGCCAAACAGTTCTGCTACCCCGGGATGGTTTCTGTCCGCGCTGCCGTAAACCGCCTCGGCCTCCAGTTTTTTGTCTGGTTGATAACACTCCGAGACCGTCAAGGCGGCGAGTGGTGTGCCGTCGCTGCGTTCCAGGCGCAAACGGTCACCCGCGCGCAAAGTAGTGCCCAGCGCATCCTCTACATCCAGCACGACGGGAATGGGCCAGAGTGTCCCATCCTGAAGGCGCATATTTTCCACCACCGATTGCCAGTTGGCCTGATCCAAAAAGCCTTTCAGTGGTGCAAAAGCTCCCGTCAGGAGCAACTCAAGATCACAACGCTGGCGCAGCGTCAGTACGTGTACGGCATCATTTTTCATGGGAATGTGTTCAGGCGCTTAGTGGAAAAACGGGCAGGTGGGCCAGAGCGATGACTTCTGCCCATTGCTCTGCATTGCCCTCGGTGCAAATGGCGGCGACGACAGCGACTTCGGCTTCAGCCTGAGCCATTAGCGTGCGCATGGCCGCCAAAGTAGAGCCGGTACTCACCACATCATCCACCAGGGCTACCTGCCTGCCCTGAATCGCCGCGCGGTCCTTGGCATCCAGATACAGGGTCTGGGTTTTGCCGGTGGTAATGGACAGTGTCTCGGTCGATAACGCCTCACCCATGTAGGATTTGTAATTTTTGCGAAGCACCACATAGGGGCGACCGCTATGCACGGACAGTGCATAAGCCAGTGGAATGCTCTTGGCTTCTGCGGTGACAATCACATCAAAATCAATATCCGCCATGCGCTGTTGAAGGGCGGCAGCCGCAGCTTCGGTGAGCTCGGTATCACCAAGAATATTGAGGACAGCAATGGCTAAATCCGGCTGTACCTTGAACAGGGGAAGGTGACGCTGTACCCCATTAATATTGAGAAGATGGCTGTTGGAATGGGAATCTGTGGGGTTCATGAATGCTCCTTTTGCGACATTTTGCCACAGGGGGAGGGGGGTGGGTAGTTGGTAGGATGATCAGGCTAAGATTAACTGGGGGAAGTGTCAGGATTGGGCGTGGTCATGTCATCCAGCTGTTGAAGGTGGTCAGTCAGCCACTGGAAACCGATGTGTTCCTGTTCCAATCTGAGTCCAGGGCGAATGTGCGCGTCGCGCAGGTCATCGTAGAGGGATTGCTCTGCGCTTGTGAGTCGGTGCAGGTCAATCCGCAAGGGCTTGTCCTCACAGCCCCACAAGGCAGCGTGGGCATCCAGCGTGGCCCTGTCCATCAGGAAAGAATCCACATGGTCAAAGTGGCCGCGAAGCTGATCCAGAATGCCAAAACCATGGGTGTCAATATCTCCCCAATAATGGATTTTGCATTTGTTAAGCCAATGACTACGAGCCAGTGCATCCCAACCATAACCTGCACCAAAAATCACGATGGCATGATGCATTGGTGGGAAGACCAGGAAGTTGGTCTCATTTTCCGTAATGAATACCCGCTGCACAGCGAGATCCAGGCGACTGAAGCTGTCCGCATCCAGCGTCACATCGGGTGATGACGAACCGGGCAAAAGACAAATATTGGGGTCCAGCACGCGAAAGCGAATGCGCGTCGGTTTTTCCAGGAAGCCATAGCGGGCGGCGAACTGGCTGATTCCGGTTTTGCTGGCGTCCACCACATTTGTCGGTAAGGCCAGGTCGAGTAACTCGGTGAGCACTCCGCGATGATTTTCGATGAATTTGCTGTGTACGCCTGGTAAATCCACCTGCCGCAAGTAGATGCCCGGGCGGGGATGTTCGACCAGCCAGGTCAGCACTGCCAACAGTCGGGGCCAATCGCTGGACAGCGCCAGCGCCTGGAGAGGACGTCTTTCCAGCCAGGGCAGCAAGGCGGGATGGGTTTGCCGGGTGACGGAAACCTGCTCCATAAAGCGGTCCCAATCTTTGCGCTTGCCCAGGCAATTCAGGGCATCTTCCAATGTCTCGACCCACACGCTAGCTGGCAGGTTCTGCGTGCCCTGAACGTGATGGCGAAGCGCCTGCCACTCCACCCGCACGAATTTGGTCGATGCCAATTCGGTGGCCCAGGCGCGCACTGCCTCAAAATGATTGGTGATGTCCGCCGAGTTGGGGGTCTTGAGAGCCAGGCGTAAAGGAAAACGCTCCCTGCCGGTCACTGCGTCCCGCAACAGTTCTCCGCGTTCCCAGAGCCGCATCAACTGCTTTTTCAATTGCTGCGGGTCAGTCCAGGTCACGGCACTGACACCTGCACAGATTGGGCGGTCATGGCGGCTTTCTGCGCCCGATATTCTGCAATGGAGAGATTGCGGAGCTGCGAGGATCGCCCGCCCTCGTTATGAACGAATCCCACACTGGAAACAAAGGGTTCGATAATGTGGATTTTCTGCAGCGGAGTCACGATCAATAGTTGCAGGTTGAGTTGCTGGAATAATTTCAGGCCATATTGGGCAGATTCATCTGAACCACGCCCGAAGGCCTCATCAATGACCACAAAACGGAAAGAACGGGAACGCACTGCGCCCCATTCCAGGCCAAACTGATAGGCCAAACTGGCTGCCAGGATGGTATAGGCCAGTTTCTCCTTTTGTCCGCCCGACTTACCGCCGGAGTCCGAGTAATGCTCGTGCTCGCTGTTATCTTCCCGCCAGCGCTCACTGGCAGCGAAGAGGAACCAGTTACGTACATCGGTAACCTTGCTGGTCCAGCGTCGATCCTGCTCCGACAAACCCTCTCGGCCCCGGAAGCGGTCGATGATGGTTTTGACCTGCAGGAACTTGGCCTCGGAATACTGGTTGTCGTCCGAACCGGTGACGGTACCCTCGGTGCAAGCGCGTAATTCCTGCTGGAAATCGCGGATTTCTGCATCGGGACTGGGCTGTGATTCAAGCACGATGTAACGGCCGGGATTGTAGTCGATCTCGCCCAGCGATTGGTTGATATGGGCAATACGTTCCTTGATGGTTTCACGCTCGCGGGCCAATTGGGCATTGAAATTGGCAATTTCGTTGATGGTGTTGACATTGAGCAGTTCTTTGAAGCGCGTCACAAAACGCGGCAGGTCGTCACGATTCAACTGGGTCAGCAGGTTTTCATATTCAAAAGCCGCATCAAGACTCGCATCGATCTCGGCGGTTTCGAGTTTGAACTGCTCTTTGAAGGAAACCATGGCCTTGATGATTTTCTCAGCAAGATTTGCCAGTCGCCTTTGCTCGGCATCGAGTCGGTCCTGCAGCCATTTGCGTAGATCCTGCTCACGATTATCACAAGACTCAATGCTGAGTTGGTGCTCACCCAGTGCTGCGGAGCGCATGGTTTCGAGCTTTGCCTGCAAGCTGTCGTCGATGCTCATATCCTGCAGCAGTGCTTCGGTTTGCTGACGCAACGCTTGCGCATCGGCGCGCCGCTGCTCTACTTTGGCACGTTTTTCGCGGGCTGCCTGCAGCGCTTCCCCCGTCTCTTTTTGCGTTTTCAGCAGGGTATGCAGGTTGTCGTTGAGCTGTTTGAGCACATCCGACGCGGATTCAAGCCGCTGGCGCTCATCCACCAGCTGGGCGATCTCGGTGGCGACGCTGGCCCAATCCAGTTCATCAAAGGCAGTGAATTCCTCAAGACGGGTCAGGGCATCAAGACGATCATTGAGCACATCACGTTCTTTCTGGATGGACGCAATCTGACTGCCAATTTCAGCCAGTTGCGCCTCAAGCTGGCGACGTCTGGCTTCCAGTGCGGCGATCTTCGCAGTATTGCTCCAGCCCAGCACATAGCGGCTGCGATCATCAATGCGGTGACGGTCGTCCTTTTCATGCCGGCCACTTGGGTCTTTGATCTGCCCCGCGCGAGTGATGGCACGTGTTTCACGGCGAAACTGCTCTTGCGTACTGCAGCAGGCCACATCAAAGCGATGGGCCAGTTCGCGCTCCAGCCAGTCATAATAGGGCGAGTCGGGCTTGATGGTCAGTTTGCGGACCAGGGAATCCCGGTGCAGGTCCGGCAGTTCAGAGGTCTTGCGTGCGCGCACCTGAAAGTACACCAGGCGGCCACGCAGATGGGCCGCATCCACCCACTCTGCCACTGCCTTGTAATGTACATCCGGCACCAGCAGCGCCAGACCGAAGCCGCGTAACAAGCGTTCGGCTGCGCCTTCCCAATCGCGTTCATCGTCACGCACCTGGATCAACTCACCGATGAAAGGCATGTCATCCACATTCAGATTCAAAGCCGCACATAGGGCATCACGAATCTGGATCTGTTGATCATCGATGTTGCTGCGCCGCCGTTTGAGGCTGTCGATTTCCAGGCTTTGTTGGGCATGTTCCTGCTTGCCCTGGCGCATGGTTACGCCATATTCAGTGAGGGTGTTTTGCAGGTCGGCAGCGCTGTTGCGGGTTTCCTCCCGCCAGCTTTGATACTTGCCCCGTTGTACGGCGAAGTCGGCGGCCTCGTTGGCGGGTGCTTCGCCCAGTACGGCGGTCAGTTCCGCATAACGGGCAGCCTTGGCTTTGCGTACATCCCGCGACTTCTCTTTCTTGTGGATTTCGCTGGACAGCCATTCCAGTCGATCTCCACCGTTGGCATTGATGGCCTGCTTCAGTTCATCCACTTGCTGACCGTGCGCTTCATGTAACGCGCTCAGTTTTTGTATCTGGGCATCCACCCGATCCCAGTCTTCTGTCAGCGAACTCAGGCGTTTGTCGATCAGTCCGAGTTTCAGGCCAGCAAAATGGGAGCGCAGACCTTCCCGGCAGGCCCGCAAGCTGTCGGCCTCAGCCTGCATGGCCTTGTGGCGAACGCAGTCTGCGATCAGCGGCGTGAGTAGCTCCACCTGTTGGCGGGTTTTCAGTACAGCCTGATGGGCCTGGTTGAGATCATCAAAGTGACTGATCAAGTCTTGCAGGCGCTGGTCAACTGCAAAGGGTTCCAGCATATGGCTACGGACGAAGTCCGTCAGGTTACCTACCGATTTCATCGATACGGTCTGGTGGAACAATTCCAGCGCTTGATCGTTTTCAATACCGAAACGTCGACGAAACCATGCCGCATAGGGAGGAAAGCTGTCCTGTAATTCTGCGCCCTTGGCGCGCAGATTTCTGCGCAATTGAGCGATGTCCGATCCGAATTGGGCGAAGTCGGCGGTAATGGACAGCGCCCCTTCCGCGCCCAGAAAAAACCGTGCGGGCTGCCCCTGGGAGTCTTTCATCCAGAACACCTGAGCCAGTGTCACCGTCTGGGCATAGCCGGCATTCTGGAATACGCCGAGAATGACGGAGTAGCTATTTTGGTCCCGCAGGCTCACTGGTTTGGCTGCTCCGGTAATCTCATTGCGCTCGGATTTGTAATGCCCAAGCACATAAGAGCGCAGGGTGCGCTCCTTGTTGTCTGCTCCGGCTGCCTTGTTGTAGGCAACCCGGTTGGCAGGTACCAGCAGGGTAGTGATGGCATCCACCAAGGTGGATTTACCCGAACCGATATCGCCGGTCAGCAGCCCGTTTTTGCCATCCAGTTGCAGCGTCCAGACCCGGCTGTCAAAGGTGCCCCAGTTAAACACTTCCAGCCTGGTCAGCCGGAATCCTGACAGGGTGTCATCAGCACAGAAGTCGAGGTCCAATAATTGTGGCTCATTCATGATCAGTTTCTTCCCTGCTGCCGGTCGTGCCAGCCAGTTGCTCCTGGTAACTGGCCAGACGTTCATCCAGTTCGGCTAGCCATTGAGCGTCTACAAAGGCCTTCAGAATACGTCGCACTTCATAATTGGCTGGTCCAGCGGTAGCACCACTGGCCGTTTTGAGTTTTTGTAGAAAGCCCAGTTCGACGACTTTGTTGATGGTGGTTTCAATCTGGTCAATCAGCCTGGCTTCATTCGGGCCATCGGGCAGAAATACCCGCACCAGATCCACGATGTTATCGCGGGACAGGACCAGTCGCGTGTCGCCCCCACCAGCGTCAAACTCGGCCAGTTTTTTGCGCAGCAAGGCAAGCAGTAAACTGACGGCAAAAGATAATGGCCGACGGGCCACCAGACGGGGTAAGCGCGGGGAGGGGTCATCCGCAGTCGGTTCGGGGCGGCTTTTCAGGAAGGCATAGCCTTCAGCCTCATCCAGTACCAGGTCGAGATTGAGCACGCCCACATAATCACGCACCCGCGCTTGCAGTTGCAACAGTGCGGCCCATTGGCGTTCGTCATTTTCACGATAGAGCACACCTTTGAGCAGGCCAATCAACAGCACCGACAAGTCAGCAGGCGGAGCAGCCGGTGTAGCCTGGGTTATGTTCAAATATTCCACTTCCATTTCTTGCCTCGATGCTTGTTCAGCGCATGAAAATCACGCGGGGTAGTCGCGCGCTGCGAATAAGTGTTTGCCCTTCCATATCTGTTGTCTGCCAGTGGATGGATTCAGTCGTGTCTTCATCCACTACGCTGCTGAATACTTCACTGCCCAACTGCAGGTAGGCAATTAATTCAGCTAGCCCTTGTTGCAAGGGCTGATTAGTGACCAGTTCGCGCAAGCTGATCTGGGTGTGGTTTTGCAAAGTGTTGCGAATATGACGGGTTAGCCGGGCCTTATCAACGACGACCTGTTCAAAAAGCCTGGAGGGATCAATGTTTTCATCGCCAGCCTGGAGGATGATTTCGGTAATCATTGGTTTGCTGGCCGGAGTGAACAGTGGCCGTTCCATCGCCAGCACAACATCCGCGCTGGCCGCAGCCATTTCCATCACCGTGCCGGTCGGAGCGATGCTGCGGAGCGCCAGTGCCTTGCTTTCAATACCATGCAAAATATCCATGATGCGGCGGTTTTCCAGCCAGGCCTGGTCATCCAGAAAGCGGCGTAATTGCTGGGACAAGGCGGCGACGGTACGCTGGGTCTGTTCACCAGCTTCCATCCAGTCGTAGTGTACCCGGCGAGTCCGGGTGTCCGGGTTCAGTTCCGCCACAGCGGGTAGTGCCAGTACCTGATCCAGCAGATTGGTCAATTCTTCCTGCCGACGGCTGGATAACAGAAAATCCCAAAGGGCACGGAAACTCTTGCCCTGGTCGGAATCACCAATAGCATCGCGCTCACCCATGATGTCTTCCAGCAAATCCCCTTTGCTGCCCTCCCATAGCGCAATGCGTTCACGCACGCGGCGGTCCAGCTGGCGGAAGTTGTGCTCCACCTCACGAAAATCGGTGAGTAACTCGCGTGCGCCCTGCATGAATTGCTGAAAACGGTCCTTCACTGCCGTGTCATCCAGCAGTGATACCTCGCCCGCCAGCACCCTTGCAATTTCGGCATCAATGCCGTCACGCTTTTTGTGCAACTCGGCAATGCGTTTGGCAGGGTCGGCTTCGCTGCCCTCGCTCATCTGCTTGAGCAGGTCAAAGAGGGTAAGCAAGCGCGATTCGGTTCCGACAAATTGCCGTTCACTGAGTTGCGTCAACCAGGCAATAGCCTTTTCGGTAGCCGGGGTCAGATCAAACTGCGCCTCGTCCGTGCCCGTGCGGTAGAACTTGCGCAGCCAGCCCTTATCGGGTTCTGCCCAGTCGTTCAGGTATTCCAGTGCAGGTTTGGGGAATGCAGCCTCGCCCATATGCAGGCGTAGGGCATACAACTCATCTTCCAGTGCTTCGGCCAAATCCGCCGCTGCCATCACCCGCTCATTGGGCACTACGAATACCCGATGCAAAAAGCTTGCTATCAGCGGTGCATGATCTGAACGCAACAGGCGCCATGCGGGGTGATGGTTACGCAGACCGTCAAGGGTGGCGTAGTCGAGAGTTACCAAGTATTACAAACCTCATTTTCGTACTTAAACAATGTCGGCAAGTTTCCAGCATGATTTTTTGAATTCATTGCTTGCCCGTTCCGGATGCCGGGCTTACCAGACTGACCCCGGAGAAATATGTGGAGTATCGCTGCCTGTCACGGGTCAGCACGGGGCAGCCAGCCACGGCAGCATGGGCGCCGATGAAGAAGTCGGCAAGCACGTTGTTTTTCTTTCCTCCCTGCCGGCGGTAGCGCACGAAGGCCTTGCCAGCCAGGAACAGCGCGGGCCGGGGAATCTCGAGCATCGTCAGACCCAGTTCAGCGACAGTGCGATCCAGGGCTTCGACCGTCGAGAACGTCAACGACAGTTCGGCATAGATGATCGGATTGATGACCAGGCGATGAATTTTGGACTGCGCCCGTAGCTGGCCGATGGACCAGTCCGCCCATTCCGGATCGTCCTCCAGAACGTCGACCAGCACATTGGTATCGACCAGCAGCATCAGTTATTCACCGCGCAGCAGGGCCATCAATTCATCGGTGCGCCACTTTACGTCGGCCCTGCCACGGGCTATCTCGAAGCGATCCGGCTTGCGGCTGGGCCGGGCACCGACCTTGTGAATAACGACATCGCCTTCGCGATTGACCGCGAAATCAACAGAGCAGCCCGGCGCGAGATTCAGTGCGTCGCGAATCTGCTTGGGGATGGTGACCTGTCCCTTGCTGGTGAGTGTGGTTGCCATTTGATGACTCCTGACGTATTACGGTATCCGCGATTGTAATACTACCAAGACACGACGGCAATTTCCGAAAATTCGCAGCGCCCGTGAAGCCCTGCCACTGCTGGCCCTTCGCGGGCGTAAAAAAACCCGGAGCATGTCCGGGCTTTGGAATGTTGGTGGAGCGGAGGAGGATCGAACTCCCGACCTTCGCATTGCGAACGCGACGCTCTCCCAGCTGAGCTACCGCCCCATGAGCGCAAAGGATAAAGAGAAGCCTCGCGGAATGCAATGCTTGTAAACTGCTGGCAGGGCTAGGTGTCAGTTTTTGCTGCTCAGCAGCGCCCCACCACCATTACATCGCTGCCAAACGGGAAAATTTCTGGCCTTAGTCCGGCTTCTTTTAAGGCGCTGGCGATTTCCTCAGGATGCAGGAAATGATTCCCTTGGACATGCTCGGTGAGATTCTGGTAAGCCATGCCCCGCAAGGGTGCTTCGCGCAGGCGACGATGATCATCTGGCCATGCGGGTTCCCAAATGACTACGGCGCCTTCTGCTTTGAGATTGCTGCGCAGTTTGTCAAAAATGGCCCCACGTTTTTCCCAGACATGGTGAAGGGCACGATTCATGGCAATCAGATCTGCCGGTTCTGGCAGAGAAAACGCGTGGATGTCGCCCTCCGAAAAGTGCAGACGGTCACCCAGACCCTCCTGTTGGGCTGTTTCCTGGGCCTGTCGCACATTTTCCGCAAAACCATCCAAACCTAGGCCCCGCAAATGGTTGCAGCGCTGTGCCAGTGCCCGTAAATACCAGCCATTTCCGCAACCGAGATCCACAGCAAGACCACCCCGGGCATCTACTTCGGCAAATATGGGAACCTGCGGGCAGATTTTTTCTTCAAAAGTCTTGCGGAAATTGTTTTCCAGCATCAGCCCAAACCAGGGCAGAATGGTTTCCCGTTCCGCCAGTACTTTTTCACCCGGACGTTCGCCCGTGCGCATCAGTCCTGCGGCGCGTTCAGCCATATGTGCCGACAGGACCGAACCAATAGCTGTTGCCATGCGGCTACCCGGAGCCTCGGGGCGCATGCTGTCGCCATCTGCGCTGAGTTGCCACTGATCGTCGGAATTCAGTTCCAGCCAGCCAAAAGCATAAGCAGCATCGCACCAGCGGGTGACGTATCCTTCGTCCATGCCCGCTTGCTGAGCGAGACGTCGGGAATCAGCCTTCTGCAGTTGGTGCAGGGCACTGAACAGTCCATTGACGACACCTATGAAAGCAATATTCAGGGATTGTGCGCCCTGAGCCTGCTGCCTGAGTTCTTCCATGCTGCGTAAAGTCATGTGGTCTCCTTGTCGCTCGATGCGTTAAATAAGGTATTTCAGGCCGACTACGGTCAGTAATCCCAATGTGCCTAATAAAAAAGCGCGTTGGTTGATACGTAGGTGTAAACGATTACCCGCCCAGAGACCCAGCAAAACTGGCGGAATCAACATTAAAAAACCTATGGCCAGCTGCCAGGTCAACAGCGCCAGGGCTACATACATGAACCCGCGCAACACATTGTCTGTGAGCGCAATCCCCTGAAAAGTGGCGCGAAAAGCGCGTTTGTCCAGATGCCGCATTTGCAGGTAGGCGACGATAGGTGGTCCACCCCCACCGTAGAGGCTGCCCACGACTCCCCCAAATATACCGAGCGGTGTGCCCCAGGGCAGACTGATGCGCGGCAGACGATCGGGCTTCATGGCAAGGGCGTACACCACGTAGGCGAGAATGAATACACCGAGGAATCGGGTCAGATTTTGGGCATTGGTATCAGCCAGTATGAAAGAACCGATTGCCAGACCAATGATGCTGCCGGGGATCAGCCAGCGTAACTCCGGCCAGCGCATTTCCCGAAAATCATAGGCACCCAGTAATACTGAACCGAGCAGATCCAGAAGCAATACGACTGGCACGACTTCCTTGATGGGAAATATAAGCGTGAGCAAGGCCACGGAAATTAGCCCGGAACCAAATCCGATCACTGCCCGGACGTAAAAAGCCAGGAGAATAATGAATCCGGCGATGGCCCAGAGGAGGGGGGAATGGATGAGGGTGGCATAAGAAAGGGACGCGTGTAAGTTCATACCGACCAGTCTATAAGTTTTGAGGAGTGTCTTCCAGATGCTGGGAATGCCCCGCTTCCAAGCAACTGCGCACATATAGGCATTTCAGAAAAAATAGCCTAATATGAAACTATCCTGAGAAATTGCTTTAACCTTGCATCCCGTTAAGGGGGAGGGCTAACCCATGCTGCCGCATCCATCTGCAAATACTGCACCGATCACATATCGTTCCTACCGGCTTCATTTATGGTTCCTGGGCCTGTTTATATTGGGATGGACGTTCATTTTGGGTATTCCTGCTGCCCGCGCCAATACCAACAGCAGTGGTTTGCCGCCCATTGATGCCCGCGCTTATATTTTGATGAATGCCCAAACCGGTGCCATCATCGCCGCTAAAAATGCTTACCAACCCTATGCAATTGCCAGCATTACCAAGCTCATGACCTTGTATCTGCTGTTTAAGGACATTCACGCTGGTGGGTTGCAGTTGCACCAGGAGTTTGTACCCTGTCAGGCAGCACTGGAAACCGGTGGTTCCAGCATGTTCATGCATCCCGGATTGCGCTTTTCAGTAGCCCAGATGATTTTGGGAATGACAGTTCCTTCAGGAAACGACGCTGCCGTTGAAGCTGCGCATCTGGTGGCTGGCAGTGTCCCGGCCTTTGTGCATGAAATGAACCAGACGGCGCGTAAAATCGGTATGTTATCGACAACCTATTTTGATCCGGACGGCCTTCCCCATCCCAATAACACCGCCAGTCCCTATGATATCGCTATTCTCACCAGGCGAATCATGACGGACTTTCCGCAATATATGCATTTTTTCAATCATGAGAATTTCACTTACGCAGGCATTACCAGTCCCAATCCTAACTTGCTGGTAGGTCGTGTGCCTTTCATCACCGGCATGAAAAGCGGTTATACCGACGCTGCTGGTCATTGCCTGGTGGCTACGGGCACCCAAAATGGAGTGCAACTCATTGCCGTGATTCTGGGGGTTCCTTCATTTACCGATGAAAACCGTGGTTTCTGGAAGGCCTCCTGGCAAAGTCTCAAATTGCTCGACTGGGGTTTTGCCAGAACGCTCTGGCTGCCTGCCGTACCCCATCTGGAAAAAACCTCGGCACCCTGAAACGGCGGTGGGCCGGGAAGCTTTGCCGCGACTTTGGCCCGCGCCGTTGTTGTTCTTGGTGAAATCCTGCGCCCGTCAGGAGAGCTGTCTGAGCCCACAGGGCGAGTTCTCTCCTGACAGCAGGATGAGCCTTGGAACAGCAGGCAAGGGACGTTGGCGCAAAAAGCTTCCCGGCCCACCACCGTTTCAGGGTTACTCCTGTACGGGTGGCGGAGTATTTTCTCCCTTTTCTGGAGCTGGCTTCTTGAGAAATAAAATCAGCGGAATCATCACCAGAAAACCGTAAAATACCAGCACAAATGCATCGAGGGTGCCGCGCATGTTGGCCTGATTATACAGAACAACATTACCCAGAATCTGCCAGGTAGTCGGATTCTGGGTCATCCCAGCCGCTGCCAGATATTGGTGAAACGCCGGATTGAAGGGGTTGATGAACTTACTCATCTGGTTCCAGCCCACTTGTGTTTCCTGACTCATGACGGTAGACACAATAGCGATGCCGACACTGCCACCGAGGGTTCTCATCAAATTGAAAATTCCCGACCCCTCTGCCTGCTGTGATTTCTTGAGGGTTGTAAAAGCCAGGGTAAACAGGGGAATAGTCACCAGGCCAAAGCCTATGCCGCGAATAAAGCTGGGCCAGATCACCCACTGTATATTGATATTGAGGTTGTAAAGGGTGGTGAGGTAGGTTCCAAAAGCGCCGATTACAATACCGACCAGCACAATATCGCGGGGATTGATCCCCTTGCCGAGCAGGCGGCCAGCCAGCATCATCGCCAGCATTGCGCCGATTCCTTGAGGCGCCATAGCCAGTCCGGCCGTAAAGGCCTCATAGTGCATCAAAGTCTCCAGCATGATGGGCAAAATCACCATGGTGCCAAACAGGGCGAGACCGAATATGCCGATTCCCATGCTGCCAATAGCCAGATTGCGGTCTTTGAGGAGCCGCAAGTCGACAACCGGATGCTTGACACTCAGGGAACGCCACACAAAAAAGAGCAGCCCAAGGATGGTAATCAAAGTCAGGATGATGATGGTTTGTGAACTGAACCAGTCATCCTGATCCCCGAGGCTGAGAATGCCTTGCAGAGACCCCAAACCCAGGGCCATCAGCGCAAATCCAGTCCAGTCCACGGGCCGGGGGTTTGCGCTTTTGCCGCCGTCCGGCACGCTTTGCATCAGTAAAAAGGCGAGAATCCCAAAGGGAATGTTGACGTAAAACACCCAGCGCCAACTGAGCGTGTCCGTCAGATAACCACCCAGAGTCGGTCCCAGAATCGGTCCCAGCATGATGCCCATACCGAGAATCGCCATGGCCTGACCGCGTTTATTGGCCGGATAGGCTCCGAGCATGATGGTTTGCCCGACAGGTGCCAGGGACGCCCCGAAAATGCCCTGAAGAAAGCGCCAGAGGACAATCTCGGTAAGACTGTGGGATTGTCCGCATAGAGCCGAAGAAATCACGAATCCCACTACACTCCAAAGCATGATGTTGCGTTGTCCGTAACGTTCCACCAGAAGGCCGGTAAGGGGGAGTACAATGACGTTGGCCACCATATAAGCGGTGAGCACCCAGGTGATCTGATCGCTATTGGCCTGCAGGGAGCCACGCATATAGGTCAGTGCCACATTGACAATGGTGAGATCCAGAACCTGCATCACTACTGCAAGCATGACCGCCACGGTGATGACCAGACGGGATGTAGACTGCTCTTGCGCCACCAGTTGGGCTCCTTGATGGGGAATGATAATCTGTCAGATACCGACCGTTCGGTCAGTATAGAGAGGAATATGCTTGCTCGCAAGAGCAGCTGATAGAGCGGTTAAGCAGCAGGGAAGGCCTCAAAACCGGCGCCGGGCACGCCGTTGTTCAGACCAAAAAAAACCGGCCATAAAGGGCCGGTTGTGGAGGATAAAAATGATCAGGCGGCACGGGGAACCGCCAGATCCCGCAGATCCTGATTGTTCATAAATGCCTGGTATAGATCTTCATCAGAAACGTCTGCAAAGCAGTAACCGGCTTCTTCCAGCTGGTAAACCAAGGCAATCATTTCAAATTCCTGTTCCATTTCCATGATCGTTCTCCATCAGTAAATAAGGTATAACTAACATACATGGATATTATGACTATGTCAATATAATAAATATCTAATATACTCTGCTCAGGGTACCAAAAGTCTTTCTTCGTCCGGGCTCAGCCAGCGCCACTGTCCACTGGACAGACTGCCCAAAAGCAGATCTCCTACAGCTACTCGAATCAGGCGTAACACTTCCGCATCGGCGCCTTGCAGCAGGCGACGAATCTGCCGGTTACGCCCTTCCTGAAGGACAATTTCCAGCCATTGGGTTTTTCCTCCGCAGCGCAGCTCACGAATTTGCATGGGTAGGCATGGCTTGCCGTCCAGGCTGGAGTGCTGGGCAATGTGCCGAAAAACTTCGGCAGGAAGAGGAGGGCGGATTTGCACGTGGTAGGTTTTGCTGACGTGCTGATCAGGATTCAGCAGAATCTGGGCCCATTCTGGATCGTTACTGAATAACAATAACCCGGAGCTGGCCTGATCCAGACGTCCTATGGGTGCCAGCCAATGGTCGGAGGGCAGTAAATCATAAACGGTGGGCCGTCCTCTTTCATCGGCGCGGGTACTGACAACGCCCCGGGGTTTATGCAGCATCAGCACCTTGCGAGCCTGTCCGGTCAGGCGTTGTCCCGCCACGGAAATCCGGGCATCGCGAAGTGAAAAACGGGCTTCCGGCTCGTAAATGATCTGCCCGTTGACGGTTACCTTGCCGGCCCGAATCCAATCGGCGGCCATGCTCCGCGAGCACAGTCCTGCTTTGGACAGGAGTCTTGCCAATTCATGGCGCATTTCTCCCGGTCTGGTGTCACTTGGGTTTAGTGAACGCTTTGGGCTATGCTTGGAAGGATATTTCATCGTTAAAGGATCTCAAGATGGCACATGAAACAATGCACGAGCCTTTGGAGTCTCTGTCCAGTGATACGCTGGATATTCATCGGGCGATATCCTCGCTGATGGAAGAATTTGAGGCGGTAGACTGGTACCAGCAGCGCGCGGATGCCTGCAATGATCTCCAGCTCAAAAAAGTGCTGGAACACAATCGGGATGAAGAAATTGAGCACGCGGCCATGGTACTGGAGTGGTTGCGCCGTAAAATGCCGCGTTTGGATAAAGAGTTGCGTGAATATTTGTTCAAGGATGGTTCCATTACCGGTCATGAAGCTGAGGCGATGGGCCGGGAATAGTATTGCCCATTCAGGGAATGAAGCGGGCACACAATTCATTGTAAAAATTCATTCCCCGGGCGGTGGGCCGGATTATTTCGGTATCGGCATACAGTAAACCCTCGCGGCGGGCACGGCGAATCTGTGGCTCAATCAGCAGGCTGTCCAGGCCGGTGCATTCAGTAAACAGACGGCTTGAAAAACCTTCGGTCAGCCGCAGGGCATTCAGCATGAATTCAAAGGGGCGTTCTGCTGGTGGAACCGGGGTGTATTCTCCCAGGGTTTCCATATCACTGAGCGCGTCGGTCATGTAACTCTCGGGTCGGCTGGGTTTGCGGCTGCGCCAGATGCCTTCCACCTGGGTGATTTTGCCATGAGCCCCGGCGCCAATTCCCAGATAGTCTCCATATAGCCAGTAATTGCGGTTATGCTGACATTTCTGTCCAGGGCGGGCATGCGCGGAGATTTCGTAGCGACCCAAACCGTGATGGTCCAGTTCACTGCGTAAAATATTTTCCATATCCGCAGCAGTATCCTCGTCAGGGAGATGGGCCGGAGGATGGCTGGCAAAGGGGGTGCCGACTTCCAGAGTAAGCTGGTAAAGGGATAAATGGGGAGGCTTATATTTTAAAGCCGCGTTCAGGTCTGCCAGGGCTTCAGCAGTGCTCTGGCCGGGCAGGGCAAACATGAGATCCAGATTAAAGCTGGCAAATTGCGCAGCAATGGCTTTTTCTACGGCCCGATGGGCTGCAGTAGCATCATGAATGCGTCCCAGGCGTTGCAGGTGCACATCATTGAAAGACTGGATCCCCAGAGACAGACGGGTAACCCCGGCCGCACGAAAATCAGCAAATGCTGCGGCTTCAATGGCGCCGGGATTAGCCTCCAGGGTCACCTCCATGGCAGACAGGGGTTGCAGGCGGGCCCGGATGTCGGAAAGCAGCTGGTTGATGATTTCCGGTGGAAACAGGCTGGGAGTGCCCCCGCCGATAAAAATACTGTGCAGACGTCGCCCCCAGATGCGTGGCAGTTCCCGATCCAGATCAGCAATCAGGGCGCGAGCATAACGCGCTGCAGGAATATGGTCTGCTGCATGTGAATTGAAGTCACAATAAGGACACTTGGCTTTACACCAAGGCAAATGTACATATAGTGAGAACGTGGAGGATGGTTTCAGGCTGGGATTCATGAATACTCGTGAGAGGAACAGCATAGTGACGGATACGCATACAATACCCCTATTTTTACTCCGAACCGTACTTTTTCCCAAGGCCTTAGTCGGATTGAGAGTGTTTGAACCCCGTTATCTGGACATGGTCAGCAGCTCCCTGCGCAATGATCATGGTTTTGGAATCTGTTTGACGCACTCTCGGGGAGATGGTCATGCGGAGCCGGAACGGGTAGGAACACTGGCGCGAATAGTGGATTGGGGTGGTGAGCCAGGGGTTCTGGAAATTCAGGTGGAGGGGCAGCGACGCTTCAGTATTCAGGACTGGCATTATGCGGGGGCTCTGGCTATGGCCTCGGTGCACTACTGGCCGGAGGAGCCGGTAGTGCCCATGCGCCGGGAAGACGATACCCTGCGCGCCATTTTGAAGGAATTGCTGGGTGAAGAAGCGGCCCGGGACCTGGATGCCAGTACTGCAGGTATGGTGCTCGCTCAGGCATTGCCTGCTTCTCCAGAAGAAAAACAGGATCTGCTTCTGCTGCAGGACCCCCTCGAACGTTTGCGGCGCATTCATCACCTGTTGCAGCGGCGTAGCGGAGCCTAGTGCTTGCCCTTGCCGTAAATGTAAGTTGAAAAATCCGTATAATTCTGGGAAAGATTCCGAAACAGGTGGTCCAGGCTGATGATAGCCTGTTCCAGAATGTTGACCGTGATGTAAGGTTTCTCTACTTTCAGTCGCTGATAACGGGCGCGAGTCAGGACCAGAACCTGGGTGTCTTCGCTTTTGGCAAGGATGCGCGCGCTGCGTGGTTGCCGGTCAAAAAAAGACATTTCTCCTGCCATTTCTCCTTCCTTGACCCGCACGACCTCCATTTCATCGCCGTCGGCGGTATGGTGAATAATGGCCATTTCTCCTTTGACGCAGAAAAATAGGGCTTCACCCAACGTGCCCCATTCGGCAATGACCTGATCGGCGCGAAACTGGGCATGAGTCACGTATTCCGCCAGAGTCTGAATTTCAGCAATGGTGAGTGACTGAGCCAGATGGTGCTGCTTCAGAAATTGGGTGATTTCGACATGCGCGATGGCAGACATGAGGCGCTCCTCGTTCCTGGGGGTACGACTGCATTATAGGGGGTTATGGTGAAAGAAGGACAGGTCTACAATGCGCTCATCCTCCGTCATGATGAGTATCCGCAAATGAATCGACCCAGTGGAAGAATGGCAGACGCTCTGCGCCCGATAGAAATTACCCGCAATTTTACCAAACACGCCGAAGGCTCTGTACTGATGGCCTGCGGGGATACCAAGGTGTTGTGTACCGCCAGTATTGAAGAAAAGGTTCCGCCTTTTTTGCGTGGGGCGGGGAAGGGGTGGGTGACGGCAGAGTACAGTATGTTGCCCAGAGCGACTCAGGATCGGATGCAGCGTGAATCGGCCAAGGGAAAAATCTCGGGTCGGACGCATGAAATTCAGCGGCTGATCGGGCGCAGCCTGCGTGCAGCCGTCGACTTGCAGGCCTTGGGTGAGCGCACCATCTGGGTGGATTGTGATGTTTTGCAGGCGGATGGCGGCACGCGTACAGCCAGCATCACGGGTGCCTGTCTGGCGGTGGCCGATGCGCTGCAGACCCTGCGCCAAAACGGAAAAGTGCAGGGTAATCCGTTGCGCGACTGGGTAGCCGCCATCTCCGTCGGGATGTATCAGGGGCAGGCCGTACTGGATTTGGATTATGCTGAAGATAGTCACGCTGAAGTGGACATGAATGTGGTCATGACGGGTGCCGGCGCTTTTGTAGAAGTGCAGGGTACTGCTGAAGGCGCGGTTTTCAGTGATCAGGAAATGGCCGCCATGCTGGCGCTGGCGCGGCAAGGGATTCGTGATCTGATTGCTCGTCAACGTGAGGAAATTCCTGAGGCTTTGCCTTGAAGCCCATCCTGCTGGCCAGCAGCAATGCCGGCAAAATCCGGGAAATGCGGACACTGCTCAACGCGCACGGCTACATCGTCCATGGGCAGGACGAGCAGGGCATTATAGGTGCTGAAGAAAACGGTAGCACATTTGTGGAAAATGCCTTGCTGAAGGCCCGTCATGCCGCGGCTATCTCAGGGATGGCCGCGCTTGCGGAAGATTCAGGCCTTTGTGTGCCAGCCTTGCAAGGTGCACCGGGATTGTTTTCAGCCCGTTACGCCGGTTCCGACGCGACGGATGCCGAAAATAATCAGCGCTTACTTGAACAGATGCGTGCTTTAGACGGAGCATCGCGTGCAGCCTATTATGTTGCCTGCCTGGTCTTTATGGAGTCAGCCGACGACCCTGCCCCCATTGTGGCTCAGGGATTCTGGATGGGAACTATTGGTAAAACCCTTCAGGGGGAAGGGGGTTTTGGTTACGATCCGTTATTCTGGCCACTAGGCGGTGCGCGAAGTGCGGCTGAATGGACATTGGCAGAAAAAAATCAGGTGAGTCATCGCGCCCATGCTCTGCGGCGTCTGTTGGCTATGCTGCAGGAACGTCAGGCACCCCAGCCGCTATCAGAAAGTGATTGACGCAGTCGGGTCAGGGCTCTGACCTGTAACTGGCGGACTGCCTCACGGCTGACGCCCATACGTTCAGCCACGGCTTCCAGCGTCATGGGCGCATCTCCATGGATGCCGTAGCGGAAGATCATCACTTCCCGTTGTTTTTCATTCAGTTCCGCCAGATGCTCCCGGAGTGCCTTGCAGATGGACTCACGGTCGTAGTCCATGTCGGGGCTGGCGGTATCGCCAGGCACCTGTTCAACCCGACTGGGGCCATCGGTAAATTCTTCATCCAGCGAGCAGACACGAATATCGGCAAAATCCAGAGCGCGCATGGTACTTTCACGCACCCCCAGGGCTTCCCGGCGTTGCTCGCGCCGGACGTCTTCTGTCGATTCGGTTTCATCTTCACCTCGCTGCAGGTAGGCGTGCAGCGATTTTGCCAGATAGTCCGGCAGCCGGATGAAGCGGGAGCGGATGAGAGCACGTTGCATGGCTTCCCGAATCCACCAGGTGGCATAGCTGGAAAAACGGGTACCAAGACCTTCCCGGAAGCGGTCTGCGGCACGCAATAAACCCATGTAGCCTTCCTGAAGCAGGTCTTCCTGACTGAGACCCTTGTTTCGGTAAGCCCGGGCAACCGCTCTGACCAGAGGCATGTGCGCAGAAATCAGGGTGGCTCTGGCGCAGTCGTCTCCCTGACGCAGGCGGCGGATGAGTTGTAGTTCCTGATCCTGAGTGAGAAAGGGACTGCTCTGATCGCCTTCCATAAAATCAGCCAGGGGGGGCGGATCAATAGCCAGCGAGACATCGGGTAATGCTTCGTTTAATTCTCTCACTTCCGTTCGCATGGGTATCCCCTGAAATCAAAGACCACAATCACTCCAACATTGTAATCTAATATTCTATATCTAAAAGAGTTTTTATGATTTCCCATATTAGCATTCTTTTTGATCGCCGTGTCAAGCAGATGCAACTATAGTTTCGTGTTTTTTACAACGACTGCTGAGCGTGGTTTCTTTTTGACTCGCGCCGTTGATCTGCCTATACTCTGCCCCTTTCTCGCTAAGCTTTTATTTTTGATGAGGTCAGAAACCTTCTATGCCAACTGTTCGTGTTAAAGAAAATGAACCTTTCGAAGTGGCGTTGCGGCGCTTCAAACGCTCCTGTGAAAAGGCCGGAGTCCTGACGGAAGTCCGTCGTCGCGAGTTTTATGAAAAGCCCACCGAAGAGCGTAAGCGCAAGGCTGCTGCTGCGCGCAAGCGGGCTTTGAAGCGGATGCGCCGTCAGTCCATGCGTCTGGTTCGGATGTACTGAAGCATGTCTTTACGCGAACGTCTTCAGGAGGACATGAAGGCGGCGATGCGCGCTCGTGAGTCTGATCGTCTTACCACTATTCGCATGCTTCAGGCAGCGATCAAGCAACGTGAGGTGGACGATCGCCGCGAGTTGGACGATACCGAGGTTCTGGGTATCGTCGAAAAACTGATCAAGCAAAGAAAAGATTCTGCCAGTCAGTTCAGAGCGGGAAATCGCCCAGATCTTGCCGATAAGGAAGAAGCAGAAATTGTCATTCTTTCCGCTTATCTCCCCGAGCCTCTGAGTATGGAAGCCATTGATGCCCTGATTGCCGAAGCGGTTTCAAACACCGCCGCCAGCGGTCCCAAAGATATGGGTAAGGTGTTGAACAGCCTGAAACCGCAATTGCTGGGCCGGGCTGACATGGCACTGGTTGCGGAAAAAGTAAAGGCGCGCCTGAATAACGGATGAAAAGCGCTGTGGCAGGGGCGGCTCCCCGGCAGGACAGCTTTTCCAGAGCCCTAGATCTGGAAGCTATTTGTGCCGCCTGGCTGGTCAGATGTGCCCATGACTATGGGCAGCATTATGTAGAAAACCTCACCCCCTGGGTAAGCCTTGCTGAAATTCAGCAGCGCCAGAATCTGGCGCTTGCGCTGGCGGAACGATCTGCCGCCGGCTTTTCGTTGCCCATCCACATTCTCCCGGACATTCGTTCCCTGCTGGATCTGCTTGAGCGCCCCGGCGCTATCCTGAGCGGCCGCGAGTTGCAGCAGATAACCGGGGTTTTGCATGGCCAGAAGCACTATGCCTCGGCCTTGCGGGAAGTCAACGATACGCTGACGGAATGGGCAACAGACCTGGAGCCTTCACTGCCGCTGCTGCGGCATCTGCAGCAGGCCCTGGATGATGAGGGTGAACTTCTGGATGCTGCCAGTGCAGAATTAAGCGCCATTCGCCGGCAGTTACGCCAGGGGCGCGCTGAAATACAACGCTTTTTGCAGGGATTTTTACGTAATCCCGACTGGCAGGATTACTGGCAGGATCAGCTGATTGTCCAGCGTAATGACCGCTATGTGTTGCCCCTGAAAACCAGCCACAAAGGCCGTATCAAGGTTATTGTGCATGATCGTTCGGCGAGTGGTGAAACCCTTTTTGTGGAGCCCCTAACGGCGGTAGACCTGAATAACCAGTTGGTGCAGGACCGCCAGGCCGAACGTCTGGAGCAGGAAAAGGTGCTACGGGCCTTGAGTGCGGCCGTATGCCAGCAGGTGCCGTCCATGCGTCGCGCCTTAAAGTATATCGGACGGCTGGATGGAGTCCGCGCCGCCCTGGAACTGGGCAAGGATTATCAGGGTACGCTGGTTCAGGTGGATAATCGCCCGGCCTTTGATCTGCACAATTTACGTCATCCCCTGCTGTGTATGCAGCATCCGGGTCAGGTGGTTGGTAATCCTCTGGCTTTGGGCGAAAGCCATCATCAACTGGTGATTACCGGACCCAATACGGGTGGCAAAACGGCACTGCTCAAGGCTCTGGGGTTAAACCATCTGATGGCCTATTTAGGTATGCCGGTGGCGGCTGAAGGTCGTCTGGGATATTTTCGGCAAGGCTTTGCGGTTATCGGTGACACTCAGGATATTCGTACTGACCTGTCTACTTTTTCGGCACAGGTGAGTCGCTTGCGCAGGGTGCTGGAGCAGGCTGATCAACACAGCCTGGTGCTGTTGGATGAGCTGGGTAATGGAACGGATCCCCGCGAAGGGGGTGCCCTGGCCCAGGCCGTGGCTGAGGCGCTTCTGTCGGCGCAAGCCTGTACGGTGCTCACCAGTCATCAGGAAATCATGAAACGTTATGCGCTCAGCCGCGCTGCCGTAGCTTTGGCAGGTATGGGCTTTGACGCAGAACGTCTTGCCCCGACCTATCGTCTGCAATGGGGAGTAGGTGGTGCCAGTCAGGGTTTGGCCATTGCGCGTCGGGTTGGCATGCCCGAAGCGCTGGTGCTGCGGGCCGAAGCCCTGTACGCGGATGATCGTGAGGACTGGGAACGCTGGGAAGCACAACGGGAAGGCCTGTTGCGCGCGGCACAACAGGCCATGGATGAAGCGGCGCAGGCGCGGATGGAAGCTGACAAGTCGGCGAAACGTTTGCAGCGTGAACTGGATGCGGCACGTCAGGATCGGGAGCGGGCCGCTGAACAGGCTCGCAATGAGTGGACGCAATTGCTGCAGAATGCCCGCAGTGAAGTGCGGAAAACCATCGCCGCGCTCAAGTCTGGACGGGATACCCAGGCGGCCAGTGCGGCACTGGAGCAGTTGGATACGCCTTTTCAGATGGTCGAAGCCGTGTCAGTGGATTTGCCCGCAGTCGGCAGCAAGGGCTTGTTTCTGCCCCTCCGCCAGGTCACCCAGATTGTCCGTGTGGATGCTGCCCGGCAACGTCTGCAAATTCAGTTGCGCGGCAAGCAGGTGTGGATTCCCCTGGAGCAGTTCCGCGCGGATTCCGCACTGGAAATACCCAAGGAAAAGGGGAGTGCTCAGTATGCTTCACCAGAAAACCATCCGTGGCGTCTCGATCTGCGTGGTCAGCTGCGCGAAGATGCCTGGCAGGCTTTGTGCCGCCATGTGGATGGCGCCATGGCTTCCGGTCGCCAGCACATTGAGGTGCTGCATGGTAAAGGCAATGGCGTCCTGGCTGAAATGGTCAGGGAATTTGCCCATCAGGATCCGCGCATCATCCAGTGGCGTATGGCCCGTCCCGAGCAGGGGGGTGGCGGTGTCAGTGAGTTGGAGCTACGCTGAAACATGGTCAAATTTTCCCCCGCATTCATAGATGCTCTCCTCGAACGGACCGATTTGATCCGTCTGGTGGAGGGTCGTGTTCCCCTGAAGAAAAAAGGCAAGGATTTTTGGGCCTGCTGTCCTTTTCATCAGGAAAAAAGTCCTTCGTTTTCAGTGAGTCCGGAAAAACAGATTTACTATTGTTTTGGATGCCATGCCCATGGTAACGCCATTGGGTTTCTGATGGCCCATGATCGTCTTTCCTTCCCTGAGGCGGTAGCCTTGCTGGCGGAAGATGCCGGGGTGGCCTTACCTGAAGAGGCTGTTGGTCAGTCTGTCCAGGAAGATCTCCGCCCTTTTCGGCAGATTCTGGATAAGGCGGTCAGCCTGTACCGTGATGCACTGGTAAAAAATCCGGCGGCCCAGCAGTACTGGCAGAGCCGGGGTCTCCATCCGGAAATCATTGCGCGCTTTGAATTGGGTTATGCCCCTCCTGTCGCGAATTTTCTCAGTCAGCAACTGGGTAAGGATGAAAATACCCGACGCGCACTGATTGGTGCAGGTTTGGTGAGTAGCCGCGAAGATCATTCGGTTTATGACCGTTTTCGGGACAGGGTCATTTTTCCGATTCGGGATGGTCGCGGCCATCTGGTCGGATTGGGGGGACGCAGTCTCGATGGTCGGGAGCCCAAATATCTGAACTCTCCCGAAGGTCCGCTGTACCATAAGGGGCAGGTGCTTTACGGCCTGCATCAGGCGCGGGATGGCCTGCGCCGGGTGAATCGTGCCGTGCTGGTGGAAGGCTATCTGGATGTCGTCACCCTGCATCAGGCCGGACTGGATTATGCCGTTGCTGCCAGTGGTACGGCACTCGGGGAAAGTCAGCTACAGATGCTGTTTCGTGCGGCTGCAGAGATTTTGCTGTGCTTTGATGGGGATGCTGCCGGCCGTAAGGCGGCCTGGCGGGCGGTGCAAATGGCGCCTGAGTTGTTGCGCGAGGGGCGTCTGCTGCGGGTACTGTTTTTGCCGGATGGGCAGGACCCGGATTCGCTGGTGCGCGAGCAGGGCGCAGCAGCACTGGAAGCTTTATTCCCGACGGCCCGGCCGGCCATCGATTTTTTTCTCGATGAACTGCAGCGCCGCTATAATATTGCCGCAGAAGACGAAAAAGCCCAGTTTCTGCGGGAAGCCCGGGAATTCTTGCAGCGGATAAAGGATACCACTTTGCGAGAAGTTTACCTCCATAAACTCCAGGAGTTATGTGGTCTGGCCTTTGCCACACCTTCCAAAACGCGTCGTCGGGATGCTCAAGTTGCAGCGTCAGTGCAACTGTCGCGGAGCAAAGAGGGACCCTCCCTCTTCAAAAACGCGATGCGCCTGCTCTTGAATCATCCCGATGACCCTGTCTGGCAGCAACTGGAAAAGGATCTGCTGCCTTTTGCGTCTGACCCCATTGCAAAAAAACTCGATGCTACCCTTGATATTTTGGTAAACATGACCCATTTAAGTTCCCACGAGCTCTTGGCGAGACTGGCTGGCACTGACTTGGCAGAGTTTTGTTATGCCTTGGTCATGTCCGAGGCTGAAGAGCGCCAGGAGAGCGCATTGTTGCGCAATGAAATACCAGAATGTGTGCACAGGGTAAATCGGCGCCTGAGCGCCGCTAGGTTGGAATATATGGGCCATGCGGCGGATCGTTCGGGATTGGGCGCGCTGACGGAGCAGGAGCGGACCGAAATCGTGTTGTCAACGCGACGTGGTCGCCACAAGCGTTCCGAATCCTGAAGTGTCCAGACAAAAAGGATGGATGAATGCGGTCAATGAATTTAGCTTTTCATCTAGGTGGTTTTTCTTATATAATATGCGGCTTTCCGCGAGTGCAGGATGGTTATGAGAGACGGTGAGAGTGTAGTGGACAATGAGTCTCAGCGGTCTGAGCTGAAGCGCCTGATCGCGCGCGGGAAAGAGCAGGGATACCTGACCTACGGGGAGATTAATGATCATCTGCCCGAAGAAGTTTTTGATCCTGAGCAGATGGAAAATGTCATTTCCATGATTAATGACATGGGCATCGAAGTGTTTGAAGAAGCACCGGATGGCGATACTCTTCTGGACGGTGAAGGTAATGTCGGCGTGGCCGCCCAGGAAGCCGAAGAAGCTGCCGAGGAAGCCCTGGCTGTCGTCGAAGCGGATATTGGCCGTACCAGTGATCCGGTGCGTATGTACATGCGTGAGATGGGCACGGTTGAGCTTTTAACCCGGGAAGGCGAAATTGAAATAGCCCGCCGCATTGAAGATGGTCTGATGCAGGTTTTGCGTGCGGTTTCCACCTGCCCGACCACTATCTCGCTGTTGCTGGATGCTGCTGATCGGGTTGAGCGCGGAGAAACGCGCCTGGATGAAGTGGTGGATGCATTTATTGATCCCAACGCCTTGGATGCAGAGGCCGTCAGTGAAGACGAAGAGTCTGTTTTGCTGGAGGGCGAAGAGCCTGAAGACACGGATGATGCGGATGAAGAAAGCGAAGAAGGCACTCTTGAAGCGGATAAGGGCCCGCAGCTGGAAGAAGCCCTGGAGCGTTTTGCAGTCATTCGCGAAGCCTATCTGAATCTGCTTGCCAGTCATGCTGAAGGTGAAATGCATGACGAAAGCTATCAGGAAAAAAGACGCGAGCTGGCAGAACGCTTTCTGGAAATCAAGCTGAATGGTCGCCAGATTGATGTGATGGCCGATGCCTTGCGGGCTTTAACTGACGGCGTACGTCATTGTGAACGTGAGCTCATGGAGATTTGTATTGAGCGGGCGCGTTTCCCCCGGAAGGAATTTGTGCGCAGCTACCCCGGTCATGAAAGTGATCTGGACTGGATAGACCATCAGATTAATGGTGGCTTTACTTATAGCGCACGGTTAGTGGAATATCGGGATGATATTCTCGCCATCATGAAGCGTTTGGCAGACATTGAAAAACGGGCGGGCTTGCCGGTCGCGGAAATCAAGGAAGCCAGCCGTTTGATGTCTATCGGTGAAGCAAAAGCCCGGCGGGCCAAAAAGGAAATGGTTGAAGCCAATCTGCGTCTGGTCATTTCCATTGCCAAGAAGTACACCAATCGTGGTCTGCAATTTCTGGATTTGATTCAGGAAGGCAATATCGGCTTGATGAAAGCGGTGGACAAGTTTGAATACCGGCGTGGCTACAAGTTTTCTACCTACGCTACCTGGTGGATTAGACAGGCCATTACCCGCAGTATTGCCGATCAGGCGCGCACCATTCGTATTCCGGTGCACATGATTGAAACCATCAACAAGCTGAACCGGATCAGTCGGCAAATGCTGCAGGAAATGGGTCGGGAGCCAACTCCGGAAGAGCTGGCGGAGCGCATGGAAATGCCCGAAGACAAGATTCGCAAAGTGCTGAAAATTGCCAAGGAACCGATTTCCATGGAAACTCCCATTGGCGACGATGAAGACTCCCATCTGGGTGACTTTATTGAAGATCGTAATGTCACCGCGCCAGCCGAATCAGCAGTCAATGCGGCTATTCGCGAAGTTGTTGAAGAACTTCTGGACAATGGTCTGACAGCCCGAGAGGCCAAAGTGTTGCGTATGCGCTTTGGAATCGGCATGAACACGGATCACACCCTTGAAGAAGTGGGTAAACAGTTTGATGTGACCCGTGAGCGTATTCGTCAGATTGAAGCCAAGGCGCTGCGGAAGCTGCGCCATCCTTCCCGCTCTGAGCGTTTAAAGAGTTTTGTGGACGGAGAAGTCACCATTCCTTCCTGAAGGGTAAATGTGGTAAAAATGCGGGCGCGGAAACAATTTCGTGCCCTCTCTTCAGGGCCTGTAGCTCAGTTGGTTAGAGCAGGGGACTCATAATCCCTTGGTCCACGGTTCGAGTCCGTGCGGGCCCACCAAATAAAACAATAAGTTATAAATTGTTTATTGACAGTCATCTGCTACTCAGGCGCAAATTTGGTACAGGGCCGAATATGGAGGGAAGTCTTGTCTTACGACTACGGTCGTCAAAAAACCGGCAGTAACTTGGAGGGGTGTGGTTCGGATGCTGTCAGCATTTTGTCGAGTTTGCAGCGGTCTTGCGCTTTTCTTCATGCTGTATAAAAATACAGAATCATACGTACCGATTTCTGGAGGCATGACATGGATAAACTGACGCCGCGTCAGGCCGAGATTCTGGCCTGGATTCGCACCCGGATGCTGGAAGACAATTTGCCGCCCACTCGTGCGGAATTGATGAAAGCCTTTGACTTTCGTTCACCCAATGCGGCGGAAACCCATTTGCGCATGTTGGCGCGCAAGGGTTATCTGGAGTTGCAAAATGGTACCGCACGGGGTATTCGCCTGCACGAAGATTTGAGCGAGACCATGGGCTTGCCTTTGGTGGGTCGGGTGGCCGCCGGACAGCCGATGCTGGCTGAGGAGTTTCGCGAAGGGCAGTTGCCGGTAGACCCTAAATTATTTTCGCCAGGGGCTGATTATTTGTTGCGGGTGCAGGGTATGAGTATGCGCGATGCGGGTATTCTCGATGGCGATATTCTGGCGGTGCGCCATGAAGCCGGTTTTGCGCCGCAAAATGGCCAGATTGTAGTGGCCCGAGTCAACGGAGAGGTTACGGTCAAGCGTTGGCAACGGAAGCAGAGCAAAGTCAGCCTGTTACCCGAAAATCCGGATTTTTCTCCTATTGATGTAGATTTGTCGCGTGATGATTTGCAGATTGAAGGGCAGGTGGTTGGTCTGCTGCGCATTGGTAACCGCCTCTAAAACGTCCATTTCGGGAACCATCACCGGCGTTGAAGGTCTTCTCTCAAGAGTTTGCCGCGTGTACGCAACTCTGGTTTTTACGGATCTTGTCATTTCTGGTCTTGATGCTCTCAGCGGTTTACAATCTTCCTTTGTCACTTTTTTCAGAATTTACAGGATTAACTTTCATATATGGACAAATCATCTATCGCTCTGGCAGTGGGTCTTTTAATTATTGGCGGCTTAACCGGGGCAGTTATCGAACGCTTTGCCATCAATCCTGACTCCGCTATGAGCAGCAGTCCGTTGAGTCTGAATGGCGCCAAGAAGCTGCTGAATGATGTTACCCACGGCCAGGCCAGTGCTGAAAAGGTTTTTCCTGGCCCTGGAGGTTTGACGGGGATTGAAGTCAGTATGGAAGGTCATCCAACCATTGCCTATGCGACGTCAGATGGACAATATCTGGTGGCCGGGCCGGTGCTCAATCAGCAAGGTCAGGATGCCGCCCATGCCGACATGATCAAGCTGGGGCTCATTCCCAAACCGGCATCGGCTGCGGTTTTGGCTGAAAAAGCCGCGCATGCCGACAGTTTTGTGCTGGGAACCAAAGGACCGGAGCTCACGGCTTTTGTGGACCCTAACTGCATTTACTGTCACAAGTTTTATGAAGAAGCCAAACCGCTCATTGCTGCAGGTAAATTGCGCGTCCGCTATGTGGTCGTGGCTTTCCTGAAGCCCAGCAGCGCCGGAAAAGCGGCGGCTATTTTGGGGGCCAGTGATCCTGCTGCCGCCATGGCAGAAAATGAAAAAGGCTTTGATGAGGCGACGGAAGAGGGCGGCATTTCTCCCGCTAAAACCCCTGATCCGGCGACACTGGCTGCAGTAGAAGACAATACCAAGCTGCTGAGTGAAAGCGGAGAAGTGGCGACCCCGACCCTGATTTATTGTAATACACGTAATCAGGCCGTTCTGGCCCATGGGTTGGATCGTTCAAGTCTGGCCGATTTTGTTGATCATATCAGCAGCCTGGAAAATGGAGCTTGCCATTGATGATTGCCCAAGATAATAACGCGGTTATTCATCGCGAAGATTATCAGCCGCCCCTTTATCGGATTACCGATGTTGCGCTGAATGTTCATCTGGACCCAGAAAACACCGAGGTGGAGGCCCGTCTGCATTTTCAGCGGCTGGGTTCCGAGCCGGTATCTGCGTTGCACCTGGACGGCGAATTCCTGGAACTGCTGAGTGTTTTGCGAGATGGTCAGCCCTTGGCGGAAAATTTGTTTCGTGCTGATGCGACGGGTTTGACCTTGTTGAACCCGGAGCCGGATTTTGTATTGGAAACCCGGGTTCGGATTCATCCTGCTGCCAATTCGACCCTTTCCGGTTTGTACTTTGCCGGTGGGCAGTTTTTGACGCAATGTGAGGCAGAGGGTTTCCGGCGTATTACCTATTATCTGGATCGTCCGGATTGTCTGGCCAAATTTACGGTGACTTTACACGCTTCCCGAAAAACCTGTCCGGTGTTGCTGGCCAATGGGAACTGCATTGCCCAGGGGGATGAAGGCAACGATTGGCATTGGGCGCGTTGGGAAGATCCTTATCCCAAGCCCGCTTACTTATTTGCGATGGTGGCCGGTGATCTGGCCGTACAGCGCGATGTTTTTGTTACACAATCCGGACGGTCGGTGACGCTGGAAATTTATGTGGCTGAACGGGACCTGGGAGCCTGCGACCAGGCCATGGAAAGCCTGAAGCGGGCCATGCGCTGGGATGAAGAGGTTTACGGGCGGGAATATGATCTGGATCGTTACATGATTGTGGCGACCGACAGCTTCAATATGGGGGCCATGGAAAACAAGGGCCTCAATATTTTCAACTCCAAATATGTGCTGGCCAGCCCTGAAACCGCCACCGATACGGATTATCAGGGCGTTGAATCGGTCATTGCTCATGAATACTTTCATAACTGGACGGGTAATCGGGTGACCTTGCGGGACTGGTTTCAACTGAGCCTCAAAGAAGGTTTGACGGTATTTCGTGATCAGGAATTCAGTGCAGTTATGAATTCGCGCGGGGTGCAACGGATTGGCGATGTGCGACGTCTGCGTGCGGCCCAGTTTCCTGAAGATGCTGGCCCGCTGGCGCATCCGGTGCGTCCCGATGCCTATTCGGAAATCAACAATTTTTACACGGCGACGGTGTATGAAAAGGGTGCGGAACTGGTGCGCATGATCCATACCCTGCTCGGCAAGGAAGGTTTTCGGCGGGGGACAGATCTGTATTTTGAACGACATGATGGTCATGCGGTCACCATCGAAGATTTTGTGGAGGCCATGGAAGATGCCAACCACTATGATCTTTCCAGTTTTCGGCGCTGGTATTCTCAAGCCGGAACCCCACAAGTAAAGGCAGAAGGAAATTATGATCCCGCGAGTTGTTCCTACACGCTGACCCTACAGCAGTCCACCCCCGCCACGCCCGGACAGTCAAACAAGGAGCCGGTACCTGTTCCGGTGCGCATGGCTTTGCTCAACACCCAGGGAGAAAAAGCGGTTCTGGATAAAACAGGCGCAACCGAAAAGGTGATTTTACTGGAGCAGGCCAGTCAAAGCTGGACTTTTGAGGACTTGCCCGATCCGGTGATCCCGTCCCTGTTGCGGGGTTTTTCTGCCCCGGTGCGCCTGGATATTGCTCTCGATGATCAGGCTCGCAGTTTTTTGGCCGGTGTGGATGATGATCCTTTCAATCGCTGGGAAAGCACCCAGGAGTTGGCCCTGAAATCTTTGCTGGAAGGGATGGAAAATCATAAGAAACTCGAGGCGTTGCCTGCGGCCTTGGCGCAGGCGCTGTCTGCCACACTGAAACAAAGCCAGATGGACCCGGCTTTTCGCGCGGAGTTGTTGACTTTGCCCAGCGAGGATTATATCGGTGAACAGATGGCGGTCATTGCGGTGGATGCCATTCATCAAGCGCGGGAGACCCTGCTCGATAAAATTGGCGCACATTTTCATGATGAATGGTTAGGATTGTATCAGGATCTTGCGGGCGCTTATGAGCGGGATGGGGCTTCCATTGGTCGTCGCCGTCTTCGGAATATGGCCTTGAGTTATCTGATTCATAGTGATCACAGTCGTCATGAGGACATGACCCTGCATGCGCGTCAGCAATATGTGCAGGCCGATAACATGACAGACCGTCTGGCGGCTTTTCAGTTGCTGGTGCAGCATCCCAAACATGATGCCGAAGACATCCTTCTGGATTTTTACCAGAAATGGCAGGATTATCCGCTGGTGATCGACAAATGGTTCGCCATTCAGGCCATGGCACCGCGCCCCGATACCTTGCGCCAGATGCAGCATCTTTTGGTGCATCCGGCCTTTGACTGGAAAGTGCCCAATCGGGTGCGGGCGGTGTTGGGGGCTTTTTCCATGAATCCGACCTTATTTCATGCGGCTGATGGTTCAGGTTATGCTTTTTTTGCCGAGCAAATCCGTCGGCTGGATGATATCAACCCGCAAACTGCTGCCCGTCTGGCCACACCTCTCAGTCGTTGGCAGCGCTATGACAAGGTCCGCCAGCGAGGCATGATGAATGCCCTGCAACTGTTGGCAGCAAAACCGAACCTGTCCCGCGACCTGACCGAGGTCATTCAGCGGTCATATCCTGCCGCTTAGCTATCCCAGGGGCGGGCCGTGGATTCCAGTCGCAGCCAGAATTTCTGGAATTTTTTACGCTGCCGGGCCTCACGGCCCTGCAGGAACCCCAATAACGCACCCGCCTGAAAAGCCACGCCGGCTTTGCGATTGTTGGCCAGGGGATGCAGATATTGGCCTGCCATGTCCGCATCGTGGATTTCTCCGGCAATACCCTGCAACGTCGCCAGTAATTTCAGTAAGGCCTTGCTATCTTTTCCCGGCCATAACGGCGCCAGGGTGATCATCACATATCGCATGTTTTTGATACGGATGCGCAGGCTGTGTAAGGCTTCGGGATGATCCAGCAGCATTTTGCCGGCAGCCATCAGTTTGCGGTCTTCGCGATGTAATTGGGATTCGCTGAAATCCTGCAGATTTTTGGCGTGGGTCAATGGATGTCGCATTAAACTGGCCCAGAGTTTCAGCAGGATGGCGACCAGTTGCGGTAATTGTTCGGCCTGCTGGGGTGCTTGCGCCGATAAAATATCCTGCAAGGGGGCGGGGTCCAGGGTCATGATCGCGGCAATGTCGGTCCAGTATCCCAGCAGGGCTTCATAATCACGTTTGTGGTTTTGCTGGTGAAACCATTCCTGAAGCGCGAGGCGGTAGGGTTGCAATAGATTGTCCGGGTCGAGCACGCGGCAAAAGCGCAAGGTTGATCTGAGGCTGCGCACGCTTTTACGCAGGTCATGAAAACTATCCGCAGAAGTTTTGGCCCAGTGTTTGCGTGTATCGTGAATAATTTGCTGGAGTTGCCAGGTCAGTATCTGGCTGAAAGCACTGCCAGCATTTTCCCGGCGGTGCAGAGGCCATGCCGTGTCGCGCGGTTTTTCATCGGCAATCAGACCGGCCAGGCGCAACCCGCGAAACAATTTGCTTTCCTGGTCGGGAATCAGGGGAAGATCCTGACAGAGGGCTGCGCCCATTTCGAGCACTGCCGCTGCATTCCCCTGAGCAAGTTCCAGCTCCACCTCGCGGATGGGTTCGCTCTGGCCTCTGGCCAGAATTTCTCCGCGATCAAGCGCTACAATGATTTCACTGCCATCGGTGTGGGTAACCCGGCTTTCGTGGCGTTCGAAACGGGTTTCCAGAATGACCTGCAAGTCCAGTTCCGTGAAGGGTGCAAGCATGGCGGCGGCTTCACTATCGGTGAAGACGCTCAGGTCGGGCTGGTTACTGGCGACCGGTACATTCCACTCCGGACGTTGGTGCAGTCCGCCGGCGGACTGGCCGCTGGCCTTGAGGGTGGCTATCCAGGCCTCTCCTTCGCGGCGCACACGGTAGGCCAGACGCGCGCGCTGCAGGGCGCTGTCCCGACTATCAAAATAAAACGCATGCAACTGAAGTGGAGGTTCTTTGCTGATGGCCAGTAGAGGATGTTCGGCAATACGTTTCCAGACTGGAGCCGTATCGTCCATAATCTGTAATTTAAGTTCCTCTTCCACCACCATCTCCCATCACAAAATTCAGTATGCGTACCCATTGCGGCAATTCATTGCGGTTTTCTGTGGCACGCATGTCGGCAATTCCGGCACCACATTGGGCGGCACGGACGTAAATCTGACTATCCCGCAAGGTCGCCACCACGGGCAGGTTCCATTCACTCAGGACACTTTGCAGATGCTGGGCACCCCGGGTACGCGCATTTACCCGATTGGCAATCACCCCCATCCGCACTCTACCTTTACGGTAACGCTTGATTTCTTCCAGTTTTTGCAAAAAGAGCTGGCTGGCATCCAGATCAAAAAGGGAGGGGCCGATGGGTACCAGCAGAACCTCTACCTCACCCAGCATATCTTCAAGGCGTTTCTTTTTGAGTCCTGCAGGGGCATCCATGACCACATAGTCACTGGCGGGATAATCACGGAAGTCTCGTTCGGCATCTTCCACCACATTCAGCCTGGGGAGCAGGGGAGAGCGGCGTTTGACCCAGTGGGAAGAAGACTGCTGGGTATCCAGATCGGCAAGGAGAACCGTCCCACGCAGCGCCAGAAGGCTGGCCAGATTGGTGGCCACAGTGGTTTTGCCTGCACCCCCCTTGCTGTTGAGGACCAGGATTCTGATCATCGCTATGGCTCCTTTTTAGCCATGATGACTGCTGCGATCATAATGCCGCAGCAGGGTTTCCTGGGCGGATTGACAGTCATCTTCCGGGCTTCGGCGCAAATGTTCATAGCTGCCGTCCGCCTTCATGAGCCAGGCGTTGCAGTCATCCTGCAGATAAAGCTGCAGGGTTTCCTCGAGAACCCGGGCGCGGAGGTCCGGGTCCTGTATTGGAACGGCAACCTCCAGGCGTCTAAACAGGTTGCGTCCCATCCAGTCTGCGCTGGAAATCCACAGCTTGGGATGCCGTCCATTGCCGAAATAATAAACCCGGCTGTGTTCCAGAAAGCGACCGACAATGGAGCGCACCCGAATATGCTCGGAAACGCCGGGGATGCCGGGACGCAGGGCGCAGGCACCGCGCACTACCAGATCAATTTCGACGCCCGCCTGAGAGGCCCGATACAGGGCACGAATCAACTCCGGGTCTACCAGTGCGTTGACCCGTGCCAGAATACGTCCTTCGCTACCCCTGCGGGTTTCTGCTTCAATGGCCTGAATAAGCGCGTTGAACAGCGTAAAAGGGCTTTGCAGCAGGCGCCGCAACTGAGGCACCTTGCCCATGCCGGTGATGTGCATGAACAGGTCATTCATGTCGGCGGTAATGTCCGTATCGGCGGTCAACAGGCTCAAGTCGGTATAAATCCTGGCGTTGCGGGGGTGGTAGTTGCCCGTGCCGAGATGGCCGTAAAGGCGGATACCTCCTTCCTCACGGCGTAATACCAGAATCATTTTGGCATGGACTTTGTGGTTGACGACCCCGTACACGACCTGTACGCCTACTTCTTCCAGACGCTCGGCCATGTGGATGTTGTTGGCTTCATCAAAGCGGGCTTTGAGTTCAACCACGGCAGTGACCTGCTTGCCCGCCAGAGCCGCCTCAATCAGCGCCTCAATCAGGGGCGAGTCAGGGGTGGTGCGATAGAGGGTCTGCTTGATGGCAATAACCTGGGGATCACTAGCCGCCTGACGCAGAAAATCAAGCACCGGATTAAAGCTCTGGTAGGGGTGATGCAGCAAAATGGGTGCTTCACGCAGGCGCGCAAAAATATTTTCCGGCCGGGAACAGACGCTGGGAAGCCCCGGTACGAAAGAGGGAAAGAGCAGGTCCTGGCGCGGCACCATGTCAATAATGGCCGCCAGCCTGGACAGGTTCACCGGTCCGGCCAGTGAATAGAGATTGTCATCCACCAGTTCAAAGTGTTTGAGCAGATAATCGACGACTTCGCGGGGGCAGTTATTGGCGACTTCCAGGCGTACAGCTTCCCCGAAAGGACGCATGGGCAATTCGTCCACCAATGCGTCCAGAAGGTTATCCACTTCTTCCTCATCCACAAACAGTTCGCTGTTACGGGTGACCCTGAACTGATAAAAACCGAGAATTTTCAGGCCGGGAAACAGTGCGGTGACGTGTTCGTGAATGATGGAGGAAAGAAAAACAAAATCACTGGGACCCGCCAGGTGGGGAGGAATCTGGATGATTCGGGGAAGAATCCTGGGGGCCTGGACGATGGCAATGGGGCTGCGTCGTCCGTAAGCATCCTGTCCTTCCAGCACAATGGCAAAATTCAGACCCTTGTTTTGCACTTTAGGAAAGGGGTGCGCCGGGTCCAGGCTGAGAGGCGTCAGCAAGGGCATGACTTCGGTCTGAAAATAATTGCTGATCCAGCGCTTCTGTGCAGCTCGCCATTCCTTGCGCCGCAGCAGCCTAATGCCTTCTTTGGCCAGAGCCGGGAGCAGACGCTGGTTCAGGCAGAGATATTGTTCCTGGATGATTTCATGGGCCATTTGCGCCACGGCTGCAATTTCCCGATCTGGTCCCAGCATGTCAGGCCCCAAGGGTCCGGCACCAAATTTGCGCCTTTGCAGTAATCCAGCCATGCGTACTTCAAAAAATTCATCAAGATTGCTGGAAACAATGGTCAGAAAGCGCAAGCGCTCCAGCAAGGGTACGCGTGGATCATCAGCCAGTGCCAGCACCCGCTGATTAAAGGCGAGAATACTCAGATCACGATTGAAATAGAGCTCTGCATTATCCAGAGATACCGGGTTTTCTGCGGATTCTGACTGATCGCTTTCAGTCATGACGTTGGCGCATCCTCTGCTCGGCGGCTATTAACGTGTTTTGCAGGAGTGTAGCCACGGTCATGGGTCCGACTCCGCCGGGAACCGGTGTAATCCAGGCTGCCCGCTTTTCGGCTTCGGCAAAGTCTACATCGCCGGTCAGGCGACCATCAGGCAAACGATTGATACCAACATCAATGACCACCGCGCCTTCACGAATCCACTGACCAGGAATCAAACCCGGCTTGCCAGCGGCAGCAATCAGGAGTTCTGCCCGCTCCACATGGGCCTGAAGGTTGCGGGTAAAGCGATGACAGACCGTGACAGTGGCCCCTGCCAGCAATAACTCCATAGCCATGGGTCGTCCGACAATGTTGGACGCACCAACAATCACCGCCTCTTTGCCGCGAACATCCAGGTCAATTTCATCAAGCAGGGTCATGATACCGGCAGGTGTGCAGGAACGCAGCAGGGGCGCGCGGAGGGCGAGACGCCCGACGTTATAGGGATGAAAGCCATCCACATCTTTTTCGACGGCTATGGCTTCAATGATGACTTCAGGATCAAACTGGGGGGGGAGGGGTAATTGCACGAGAATACCATCAATGCTGTCATCAGCATTTAACCCGGCTATTTTCTGGAGCAATTGTTCAGGACTGCTTGCAGCCGGGAGATTTACCGCCAGAGAATGGATCCCCACGCTTTTGCAGGTGTCGCGTTTTTTCTGGACATAAACTTCGGAGGCCGGATTGTTGCCTACCAGAACCACTGCCAGGCCAGGAGCCCGACCATGGTTTTTGAGAAAAGCACGACTTTTTTCGGCGATTTCTGCCTGCAGTTTCTTGGCAATGGCTTTTCCATCAATGCGTTGCGCAGTCATTGCTTCCCCTGCGCTGAAGCTGAATGGCCTGGGGAAACCTTCTTTATCATGAAATTAACCTTATGAATGATCTGCGTCGTTTTAAATACTCTAATATCCCAACATTCTTCTGTTCCCTCGATTTTTTGTCAAGCAAAAAGCTTCCCGGCCCACCGCCGTGTTCAGGGGGCCAGTATCCGGTCTGCTCCCTCCGAAGACCCGCTTCAGGAAGCAGGCTCAGCCGGGGTTTCGCTCCCCCGCAAATTCTTGGCCAGCACCATATACATGGCGGGTACCACGAACAGCGAGAATAGCGCGCCAATGCCCAAGCCGGTGAAAATGACCAGGCCCATCTGGAAACGACTCACGGCGCCGGGTCCATTCATGAGGAGCAGGGGGAGAACCCCGAGTACCATGGCTCCGGTGGTCATCAGAATCGGACGCAGACGGATACTCGACGCCTTTTCCACCGCTTCGCGTTTGCCCAAGCCCTCGTGACGCTGGATTTCATTGGCAAACTGCACAATCAGAATACCCTGCTTGGCAATCAGACCGATCAGGGTAATCAGCCCCACCTCCGTATAAATATTGATGGAGGCCAGCCCCAGGCTGACAAATATCAGTGCACCACTGATGGACATGGGAACAGTGATCAGCACAATCAAGGGGTCCCGGAAACTTTCAAACTGAGCCGCCAACAATAGGTAAATCAGTATGATAGCCAGTGCAAAAGTGGTCAGCAATCCACCACTTTCCTGCATGTACTCGCGCGACTGGCTGGCGTAATTGACCGAAAAGTCCTTGGGCATGATTTTTTCAGCCGTGCTCCGGAAGAAGTCCAGGGACTGCCCCATGGTTACTCCCGGCTTGGGAACCGCCTGAATGGTGACTGAGTTGAGCTGTTGAAACTGCGGCAGAAACTGGGGTTCAACCTTGGTTTCGATGGATACGACTGTTGACAGGGGCACCATTTGACCCGTTGCCGTGGCAATATAATAGTCCTTGAGGGCCTCCGGGTCTGTGCGGAACTTGTCCGGCACCTGGGGAATAACCTTGTAGCTGCGTCCCTGCATGTCAAAGCGGTTGACATAGTTGCCGCCCAGCAAAGGTTGCAGATCCTGGGCAATTTCCGCCATGGTCAAACCCAGATTGGCGGCAATATTGCGATGGATTTTCAGCACCAGTTCCGGATTGTCAATGCGCAGGTCCTTGGTCACATAGAAGAACATGCCACTCTGGTAAGCCTTGGCTATGACCTGATCGGCCACCTGATCCATTTTGTCGTAGCTGCCGGGGCTCTGCAGAACAAATTGTACCGGCAGGCCGCCCGCAGATCCTGGTAAAGGTGGCGGTAAGAAAGAAGCCACCTGCAGCCCAGGTACGCTTTGCAATTGCTGCTGCAATTTGGGCTGAATCTGCATGGCCGTAACCGAACGATCAGACCAGTTGGTCAAACGCATGCCTGCAAAAAGGCTATTGGTTCCACCACCACTGCCGACGGAAATTCCGGTGACCATGAAGGTCGCCTTTTTTTCCGGATAGTTATTGAACACCTTCAAAATCTGCTTGCCGTAATGAGCCAGTCGGTCCGGGGTGATAGTCGGACCACCAGTGCCGGCATTGAAAATAATGCCCTGATCTTCCTGTGGTGCCAGTTCCGATTTGGAAGTGGAGAACAGGAAGTAAATGCTGCCGAATACGACAATGGCAAAGAGCATGACTACGGGCACAAAATTCAGGACACCATGCAGAATACGATCATAAAAACGTCTTAAACCTACAAAGCGCTGATCGATGAAGTGTTCAAAACCGTGTTCCTTGGTGGGCTTCAAGACCTTGCTGGAGAGCATGGGCGACAGCGTCAAAGCCACAATCATGGAGATCAACACCGCTGCTACCAGGGTAAAGGCAAATTCTCCAAACAGACTGCCGGTCAGTCCACCCATAAAGCCAATCGGCGCAAACACCGCAATCAAGGTGGTGGACATGACGATAATCGGACCACCCAGTTCGCGTCCGGTCAGCAAGGCGGCATCAAAAGGGCTTTTGCCTTCATCAATATGCCGATGCACGTTTTCTACAACGATAATGGCGTCATCCACCACCAGCCCAATGGCCAGAACCACTGCCAGCAGGGTCAGCAGATTGATGGTGAAGCCCATCGACCACATGATCAGGCCCGCGCCAACAATGGACAGGGGAATGGCCACCGCCGGAATAACCACTGCCCGGAATGAGCCGAGGAAGAGGAAAATAACCAGCACGACCACCGCCAGGGTGATACCAATGGTCATCAATACTTCATCGATGGAAGCCTTGATAAATGCACTGGCGTCATAAGGAATTTCTTCGTGCATACCCGGTGGCAGACTTTTTTTGAGTTTTGCCAGAGAGCTTTTGACACCGGCGGCTACATCCAGAGAATTGGCAGAGGGGGATTCCTGAATGCCGATGAACGCTGCCGGTTTACCATCATAAAATGCCTGGGAATCATAATTTTGTGCACCGAGTTCAACATGGGCGACATCTTTCAGGCGAATCAGAGTGTTGCCCGACTGTTTGATGACCAGGTCACGGAATTCACTGACATTGTGCAGGCTGGTAGTGGCAACAATGGTGTCTTGTACGGTTTTACCCCGGGTCCGCCCGACGGCCGAGATGAAATCATTGGCTGTCAACGCTTGAGAAACCTGGGCAGCGGTCACATTGAGTGCGGCCATTTTCTGCGGGTTCAGCCAGACGCGCATGGCATAGGTATTCCCATTGCCAGCACCAGGGGGCAAAATCTGTGCCTCACCAACACCATGTACCGAGGCCAGACGCGGTTGCGCCACGCGCAGCAAATAATCAGTAATTTGTTGCTGACTGAGCTGATCTCCGTAAAAAGCGATATACATCAAATCCGTTGTGTCGCCCACTGTGACGTTGATCACGGGCAACTGGCTACCCGTGGGCAACTGATCAGTCACCTGCTGGACTTTGGACTGAATGTTGGCCACTGCGGCACTGGGGCTGTAATTCAGCTTCATGTACACCGTAATGGTGGAGGACCCCTCCGCACTGTTGGAGGTCATGTAGTTGATGTCCGGAGCGCTGGCAATGACCTTTTCAAGACGTGCAGTAATAAAGCCCTGCACGGTGCTGGGACTGGCACCGGGGTAAGCCGTGGTGACGGTGACGACGGTGTTGACCAGGGCCGGATATTCCCGGACGGTCATCATGGTGTAGGCATGGAGACCCAGCAGGAAAATCACCAGACTCAACGCCGTGGCGAGTACCGGGCGACGAACAAAAATATCCGTAAATTTCATGAGCTAGCCTTACGCGTCGTGACTGATGGTAACAAGGCTGCCATTGACCAGCTTGACCTGACCGGCGGTAACGATTCTGTCGCCTTGCTTCAATCCGGAGAGTATTTCCACCATGCCGTCGCGCTGCTTGCCGGGTTTGATGACCTGTTGCACGGCGGTTTCCTGGGTTTTGCCATCCTTTTTCTCTTTATGAATGACGTAAACATAATCGCCAAAGGTGTTATAGGAAATGGCAGATACTGGAATGACCAGGACTTTTTCAGTGGTATCGCGCACCACCGTCAACTCCCCGAACAGTCCTGGCCGGAGCTGATTTTTGGGATTATCGATGGTGGCTTGTACTTCTATCTGCCGGGTAGTGCTGTTGACGGCAGAACCCAGAGCCGTCACTTTTCCGGAAAAGGTTTGACCGGGCAGGGCGTCGGTTTGGATCTGCACTGGAGTCCCGGCCTGAATATTCTGGAGATCGCTTTGCGGCAACGTGAAGTTGGCGTAGAGCGGGCTCCAGGACTGCAGGTCCACTATTTTGGTGCCGGGAGTCAGATACTGACCCACATTCACCTGGCGGATGCCGAGATAACCACTGAAGGGCGCGCTAATGGTCAGTTTGTTCAGCGTCGCCTGAATATCCTTGATGGCAGCCTGATCCGTCTGATAGGTCGCCTGGGCTGAATCCAGCTGGGCCTGGCTGGCGGCCCTGGTGGCGATCAACTCTTTGGTACGCTGCAAATTGCTGGAAGCCAGTCGCAGTTGCGCCTGATCACTGGCCAGTTGGGCCAATTGCGTAGAGTTGTCAATCTGCACCAGCGGCGTCCCTGCCTGTACATACTGGCCGGAGCGAAAATGAATGGCGGTCACATTGCCAGCAATCTGGGGCGTAACATCTACACCCTGAACGGCCGCCAGCGAGGCGACGGCGCGCAGTTGCGGGTGCCAGTGGGCAATTTCTGCTGTTGCGGCACTCACGGTGACTACCGGCTTGGGCATGTGCGCCATCGCTTCGGCAATTTTGCTGTTGACGAAGGCTTTAAACCCAAAAATTCCGCCAAAAACAATCAGCAGGCCAATAATGACAATCACAAATGCTTTTTTCATATTTCAGTCTCCGCAGAGGATGGCTGCGATCAATAAAAAGGTTTAAGAATGGGTAGGCGTAGTCGTTGACTTCTGATCCGGCTTGTTCCACCAGCCACCCCCCAAAGCCACGAGTAATGCGGCACTATCCTGATAACGCAGGGATTGTGTCTTGATCTCGGCAATTTTGGCGGTGTTGTACTGGACTTCAGCCGTCAGCAGGGTCAGATAATCACTGGCACCGGCGCGGTAACTGGCCTGCGCCAGTTTGAGTGCTTCCCGGGAAGCGGACAGCGCCTCACGCTGGGCGGCGAGGGCCTGGGCATCATGCTCCACCGCCCGCAACCCGTTGGCCACCTGATCAAAAGCATTGAGCACGGTGCTGCGGTAGTTGGCGTAGAGTGCGTCATAGGCAGCATGTGCCTCGGCTTTCTGAGCTTCCAGTTTGCCACCTTCAAACAAAGGCTGGGACATGGACCCGACCAGGCTCCAGATGCTGCTGACGGGGTCAAAAAATATGTTGGGATTGCTGGCGGCATTGCCGAATGCGGCGGTCAGTTTGACGGTCGGATAAAACTGCGCACGCGCTTCCCCTATCTGCGCATTTGCCGCTTTCATCTGCGCCATTACGGCGCGGATATCCGGTCTTTGCTGGAGGAGCTGCGACGGTAAGCTGACGGGCAGTTTTCCCGGCAGTTTCAGATCGGTCAGTGTAAAATTCTGGCGTTTGGCATTCGCAGGAAATGCCCCAACGAGAATGGCGAGTTCATGGCGATAGACGGCCAATTGCTGTTCCAGCGGCGGCAGGGTGGCGGCTTCACTGGCCATCTGACTTTTTTGGGTCATGACCGTGCTGTAGTCGATGGCACCGGCACGATACTGATTTTCGGTCAGTTCCAGCAGCTTTTTTTCGTGGGCGATGATGGCCCTGGTAGCCTGGATTTGTTCTGCGGTAGCCGCTTCATCAATGGCGGTGGTGACAATGTTGCCGGTAAGAGTCAGTTTCGCGGCTTCCAACTGCCACTGCTGGTATTTCACCAGCTCTTCGCTGTTGCGATACACCAGTTTATTGACGCCAAAAATGTCCGGGTAATAAGACACCCCCAGTGACCCGTTGATCAATGCGTAATGGATACCCCCACTGCCACCAAAAGTGGCGGCGGTGCTTTTGCTGCGATTGGCCTGCAGGGTACCGGTAACCTGCGGATAAAAAATGCTGGCGTTGGCGCGCGCGGTGGCCTGGGCTTCCCGCATTTGTGCCTGGGCTGCCGCAATGGTCGGACTGTTTTTCAGACCCACGCTGATGAGGGTATCCAGAGCTTTGGAGTGGAACAGTTTCCACCATTGTTCATGCAGCTCGGTGCCATACTGGATTTCCTGTGCTACTCCGGCCATACCGCCGGGCGTAACGGTTTTTACCGGACTTTTGCCCGCCGTATAAGCCATTTTGTCGGAAGGCGCGGGCGGCACCCGTAGCTTGGGTTCAAAGCTACAGGCTGCCAGGCTGCTGGCAACACCTAGGGCCAAGAGGGCCGCAACGGGTTTGGGTAGTGGTTTGTGCACTAAAAATTACCTCTCAGAGGTCTGAACCGACCGGTCAGTATAATGGCTATTATTGGCAATTCTGTCAAACTCAGGCCTGTTCAAGCTATAGAACCATGACGGGCATCCTCTACGGTCACCCCTGTCCAGTCATTCAAGCTAAATTGTGGCATGAATATAGAAGGTTACAAAATGCTACAGAACGCTTGATTCTTGCAGAATTTCACCCCATATTAACTCGGCAACATTTTTATTGGGGGAGCGAATGAATAAAAAATTTTTGGGAACAAGCATCCTGCTTGTCAGTATAGTCACGGCACCATTAGCGTGGGCCGAACCTTCTGTCACACAGGTGACTCAAGCCATTCAAAGTGGTCATCTGGATCAGGCACAAAGCATGATGCAGGAGGTGCTTGGTACACATCCAAATTCTGCGGAGGCGCAATACCTGGAGGCGAGAATCCTGGCGCGTCAGGGTAAATGGTCAGAAGCCGCAGTAGCCCTGCAGAAATCTGAACAACTGGCTCCGGCCATGCCTTTCGTCAAGCCGGAAGTCTTGCAGAAATTCAAAAAATCCGTAAAGAGTCATAGTCAGGCCGTGACCAGGCCGACGACGGAAAAAAAGAGTTCCTGGGGTTCTGCTTTGGTCTTTTTTCTGGGTCTGATTTTGCTGATTGCGGTGATCTCCATGTTTTTACGGCGGCGTCGGCAGAATGCACAACTGATGTATCGGGGTGGGCCGACCCCGGGGCCTTTTGGCAGCATGAATGGTGGCTATGGACCCAATGGTCCGGGATATCCTGGCGGCCCGATGGGGGGTGTGCCTCAACAGGGTGGTGGCTTGGGCTCTAGTCTCGCATCGGGAATTGCTACCGGAGTCGGGGTGGGTGCCGGGCTGGCTGCCGGGCAGGCGCTTGCTGGAAGTTTGTTCGGTGGTCACGAGGCTGCCGGAACACAAGCTAACGCATCAGGCAATGACGACCTGGGCCTGACCGATAATTCCTGGGGCAATGACCAGCTAGCCAGTAATGATGATTTCGGCATGGATGATGGCGGCGATGGCTGGGGCTGACCCTTTGTTATTTGCTTAAAAGAAAGGGCGACTGGATAAGTCGCCCTTTTTGCTTCCTGGCTGGTCGGACCCGCTGCAAGGCATCCCACCCCGATTGTCAGTTTCTGATCTCAGGGCAATGCATATCCCCGGCGCCGCAACACTTCGGAAATGCTCAGCAGTGGCATTCCCATCAGGGCGTTGGGGTCTGCTCCTTCCATTTTTTCCAGCAGGCTGATCCCCAGACCTTCAGAACGTAAACTTCCAGCACAGTCGAGGGGCTGATCTTTTTCAATATAGCGGCGAATATCCTCCGGGCTTAGTGCGCGTAAGGTCAGATAATAGGGAACGATGAACTGCTCCGCGCCGCTGGCATCAGCTATGGCAACACCATTGAGGTATTCGACCCGACGACCTTGCATCCATTGCAGTTGTTCTTCGGCCCTGGCTGCCGATTCTGGCTTTCCCAGAACCCGACCGGCGCAACAAGCCATTTGATCAGCGCCGATAACCAATGCTTCAGGGTGGTGGACTAATACGGTGTGGGCTTTGGCCAAAGCCAGACGCGCCACCAGTTGTTCCGGGGTTTCCTCCGGAAGCGGGCTTTCATCAACCTGGGAAGCTACGCAGCGAAAGGGAATTTGCAGACGCTGCAGCAATGCCTTTCGGTACGGGCTGGTGGAGGCCAGAATCAGTTCAGGTAGTGACATGGAACACTTTTCTCAGCCGGTATTGCGTTGTCCGGCTGCGATGGCGTTGATGGTGCGCAGCAGGGGATCCAGCCATATTTCCCGGAATTCCGGCGGTGCATCATCATTGCGGTAACGGCGGAGCAGGGCGAGCTGAATATGATTCAGGGGTTCCATGTATACGTTACGACGCTGCAAAGAAAAAGCGAGACCAGGATTATCGGAAAGAAGCTGCTCGGTTCCAGCCATGGCCAGCATTTCTCCAAGGCTCAGCTCAAACTCCCGGCGGATTTTCTGGAAAACTGACGTGGCGAGCTCCTGATCAAGCGGTAAACCGGCATATTCTCCTGCCAGCGCCATGTCGGTTTTAGACATGGCCATGCTGATGTTGCCCATCAGGGCGTGGAAAAAAGGCCAGTGCTGATACATGTCCTGAAGAATTTCCAGTCGTTCGGGTTTATCCACCCGCCATTGGGCAATAGCAGAACCCAGCCCGAACCATGCCGGAAGAATATGGCGGGACTGTGCCCAGGCAAATATCCACGGAATCGCTCGAATCGAGCCCATGGAGCGGTCACTGCGCTGCCGATGGGAGGGGCGTGAGCCAATGTTCATGTGCGCTATTTCATTCAGCGGGGTCGCTTCGTAAAAATAATCCAGAAACCCCGGAGTGTTTTCCGTAAGGTCACGATAGGCCTTTTCGCCCAGATGGGTGAGCTCCGTCATGACCTTGAGATAAGCCGGGTTGTCGGGGGTGGCCGAGCGTACCAGGCCAATGCTGGCTTTGATGAGGCCGGCGGTGCCGACGGTTAACTCGTATACAGCGGTTTCGAGGTTGGCATATTTGAAGGACAGGACTTCACCCTGTTCAGTGATCTTGATTTGCCCACGAACGGTATCAGGCGGTTGCGCCAGAATAGCTTCATAGGTGGGACCCCCACCGCGACCAACGCTGCCGCCACGACCATGAAACACGCGAATTTGGATATTACGTTTGTCAGCAATGGCGGCCAGGCGCAGCTGGGCCTGATACAGCGACCAACTGGACGATAAAATACCGCCGTCCTTGCAGGAATCGGAGTATCCGAGCATGACCTCCTGGGTGTTTTCCTGGCTGCTGAGGATTTCGGTATAAACCGGGTTATCGAGCAGCGTGGAAACGACGGCATCCATGCGCTCCAGATCGTGAATGGTCTCAAACAGTGGGGTGACGGCAATTTCACTGTAAAGCCCCTGTCGCGACCAGCCTGCCAGCCCGAATTCCTTGGCCAGCACCAGCACTTCAAGAATATGACTGGCTTCGTGGGTCATGGAAATCACGTAATTTCCAAATCCGGAAGCACTGACTTCGCGACGAAGTTGGGCGATACAGCGAAAAATGGCGCAGGTTTCGGCAGCCAGTGGCGAAAGTTCAGGATGCTGCTCAACCAGCGGACCGGGACGTTTGAGGGCTTCCGTCAGGGTTGTCAGTCTGGCTTCTTCAGACATTTCAAGGTAACCGGCAAAACCCGGGACACCTGCATATAGTTCAGAAATGGTTCGGGAATGCACGGTGGATTCCTGGCGAATATCGAGATTGGCCAGATGAAAACCAAATGTCTGTACCAGCCAGACTATATCCTGAATATCATGATCAGCGATGTAATCATCATTGTGACCGCGCAAGGAGTCACGGACCAGGAGCAGGTCATCCAGAAAGGCTTCGGCTGATCCATAAGCCGGGCCAGCGGATTCATTCATGATCTGGCCGTTTTCCAGCTGCCGCAGGCGCAAATCCAGCCGGGTCATCATGTAGCGCAGCTTGCGGCGGTAGGGTTCACTGGGGAAGCGCTGATCTACCCATTCGGCCAGTTCCGGAAAATCATCGGCGTCGCGTTCCAGAGAGGCGAGCAGGACCGGCGAAATGCCGCAAAACCGGCTGGAATGCCCCAACAATTGATAAAGCCCGCTAAGCCGTTGCTGATACTCCTTGAGGACCTCGACACTCTGGGTACGCAAGGCCCAACTGGTGATGGCGGCAGTGACGTTGGGGTTGCCATCCCGATCTCCGCCAATCCATGAACCAAAGCGAATAAACGCGGGAATGTCGATGTCAGTGTTGGCAAATACCCGTCGAGCAGCACGACGAGCGGCGCGATAGGTCATGGGTACGGCTTTGAACAGGCTGTCGCGAAAGAAGAATAAACCGTTCTCCACTTCATCCTGAACCTGGGGTTTATTCGTGCGGACTTCTTCGGTTTCCCAGAGGATCTGGATTTGTGCCCGCAAATTGTCGATGACTTCTTTTTCTTCTTCGTCGTTCAGGCTGGGGTCATCAAGTGTTTGGCTGACCACGAAAATGCGGCGCAGTCCATGCAGGACCGTGCGTCTTTTGGATTCGGTGGGATGCGCGGTAAAAACGGGGAGATATCGGGTTTGATCGAGCAAAAACTGAATCTGCCCGGAGGTGATGCCCTGTTGCTGGAGGGAGCGGAAGGTTTCTTCAAAGGATCCCGTCCACAGTCCGTCGCCTTTTTGTAAAAGGCGACGGCGTTGCAGATGCTGGGATTCTTCTTCGGCAATGTTGGCCAGACTGAAATAGGTGTTGAAGGCACGAATTACCAGGACCAGATCATCCTGGGGTAAGGCGTCTATGAAGCGGGCAAGCCGTTCCCGTAGGCGGGAATCTTCTTTTTTATGGAGGCGGATATAGCCTTGGCGAAGCTGTTCCACGGCGTTGAAAACCCGGGTTCCGGCCTGCTCGCGCAAGACTTCACCGAGCAGATTGCCCAGTAATTTCACGCGACTACGGAGCGCCTTATCATCGATGGCCGTTTTGTCCACTAATTGCTTCTCCTTGAATTTAGGAACCTTCCACCGTCATGACTATCCGGATGACAGGCAGGTTTCGATTCTAAGCTAATGGCAAGCAGGCTGCAGGTCAATCATTCACGGCTGGATCGCTGGCCGCAGTCACTTCAGTCCATCATGAATATGAATGAATGAGTGGACCTTATAAGCATGGCTTTCCCGTCTATTTTGAGCTAGTCTAAGTTCCATGCAGTGAAATCTGTCCCGCAGGCTTTTCACTACCCTAAAAGCGCCATGAAGCATAGTCAAGGAGATAAAAAATGGCCGGTCAACAAAAAGGACAAATTCTTCAGGATCCTTTTCTTAATTTGCTGCGTAAGGAACACGTTCCCGTCGCCATCTATCTGGTCAACGGGATCAAGTTGCAGGGATTTGTCGAATCCTTCGATCAGTTCGTTGTTTTGTTGCGGAATAATGTCAGCCAAATGATTTACAAACATGCCATTTCTACGGTGGTTCCCGGTCGTGATGTACGCTTGCCTTTGCCTGAGGGCGAAGGTGAGGCGACGGCGACAGAAGAAGAGGCCTGATTCTGACCCATAGTGCAGTTGCAGTAGACGCGCCCCGTGAGCGGGTCCTTCTGGTCCATGTGATATTACATGGCGAAGTGGATCTCGACGACGGGGCCGAATTTTTTCATCTGGCTACCGACAGCGACGCGGATGTTCTGGAGTTAATCCCTGTGACCCGCAATCGCCCTGATCCGGCAACTTTTATTGGTAGTGGCAAAGTGCAGGAACTGGCCGAAAAGGTGCGTGAAGTGGCAGCGGATCTGGTTTTGTTTGATCGATCGTTAAGTCCAGTGCAGGAGCGCAATCTGGAGCGGGCCTTGCAGTGCCGGGTGATTGATCGGGTCGGGTTGATTCTGGATATTTTTGCACGGCGTGCCCGGACTCATGAGGGCAAATTACAGGTCGAGCTCGCTCAATTGACCCGCTTGCGGACGCGCCTGATTCGTGGCTGGACCCATCTGGAGCGGCAACGCGGAGGCATTGGCTTGCGCGGTCCTGGTGAAACACAGCTGGAGACAGACCGTCGCCTGATTGGAGATCGTATTCAGTCCCTGCGGCACAAGCTGGTCAAGGTAGCTGCCCATCGGGCGACCCAGCGCCGGGCCCGGCAGCGCGCTCCGTTGCCGACCGTGGCTTTGGTGGGCTATACCAATGCGGGTAAATCCACTTTGTTCAATGCCCTGACCGAGCGCAGTAATTATGCGGCAAATCGTTTATTCGCGACCCTGGACCCGGCTATTGGCCGTTTGCAGGTTGCCGGGCAGGATGCGGTGTTGCTTGCCGATACGGTGGGCTTCATGCGTGACTTGCCGACGGATCTGATTGCTGCATTTCGGGCAACGCTGGAAGAGGTGAATCAGGCGCAATTGCTCTTGCACGTAGTAGATGGCAGCGCGGTGGACCGTGATACGCAAATGGCTGCAGTCGAATCAGTCCTTAAAGAAATTGCAGCGGATACTCTGCCGGTGCTGGTGGTTTTCAACAAGGTTGACATGACGGGTGAAGCGATTGGAGGTCTGTATGATGCTTCGGGAACATTGATTGCGGTGAATGTCAGTGCCCGGAGCGGTGCAGGTCTTGATGCGTTGCTGCAAGCTATTCTCGAACGGGTTGGTCGCTCTATTTTGCGCGTCGAGCTGCTGCTGAGTCCTGAGGAGGGCGCTTTGCGTGCCTGTTTGCATCGTCTGGCCAGTGTCATCGACGAAGATTTTGACGAGGAAGGTAAAACCCGGATGGTTTTTGATATTGATGATCTGGCATGGCGTCGTCTGCGCGCGCAAATGCGTGACCATGGTTGTCAGGCGCAGGACCCGACCTCTACAATACCCGAAATAATCAAGGAAGGAGATTGGTATGCCGTGGAGTGATCCGGGCGGAAACGGAAACAACAACAATAATAATAACAACCCCTGGGGACGGCGTCCCAACCCACAAAAGCCTGCTTTTGACATTCAGAAAATTACCCAGGAGTTGAAAAAACTGGGTGCTTTGCTGGGTTCCGGCAAAGGTCGGGGTTCTGGAGGTCCCAAGTGGGATCCGCGCTGGCTGCACCGTTTGCCCATCATTATTATCGGCGTACTGATTTTATTCTGGATTGCATCGGGCATTTATATTGTCGGACCCAATGCCGAAGGCGTGGTGCTGCGTTTTGGCAAGGAAGTCGGCATTACCCAGCCGGGCCTTCATTATCACTTGCCTGTGCCTTTTGAAAGCGTTTCCTTACTCAGAACCGCAGAGAATCAGCGGATTGTTTTGGGTTACAGTGGCGCCGTGGATACCCTGAATCCAGGAATGATGCTGACGGCCAATGGTGACGTGGTGGATGTTCACTTTGCCGTGGATTACCGTATCAGCAATGCCAGTCATTACCTGTTTTCCAGCACCAATCCAGAGCAGTTGATTCGCTATGCGGCTTTGTCTGCCATGCGCAATGCCGTGGGGAAAAGCCAGTTGAAAGCCTTGATGCATGTGGATCAAAGCGCCATGGCCCAGCAGATCCAGCAAAGTAGCCAGAATTTGCTGACGGGATTACATGCTGGCGTGACGATCAACGCAGTGCAGATTCTCAGCATTCATCTTCCCAAACCGGTGCAGGCTTCCTACACCGACGTGATGACTGCCCGCGAGGATATGGCCCGATCCCGGCGTGAGGCGGAATCCTATGCCAGCAGCATTATTCCCAAGGCCAAGGGTGAAGCCGCCACTATGGTGACAGCGGCCGAAGCCTACAAGTTGCAGGTGGTAGATCGTGCCAAGGGCGATGCTGCCCGCTTTACGGATTTGCTGCAGGCTTATCAGAAGAACCCCCAGGTGGTGAGTGAGCGTATGTATTTGCATACCATGCAGGATATTCTTGGCAGCACGCAAAAAGTCATTATGGATAGTCATGGAAAAGCAGTGATTTATTTGCATATGCCCGAAAAAACTGCCGCTCAGACCAGTGCGAGCACACGCTCGGTAGCGTCGGCCACCGCTGCAGATCGCAGTACGGCTCCGGTCGCTAATACCGACAGTGCTGCCAGCCAACCGGTGCTGCCGGTTTCAGGAGCGCGCTCATGAAAAACTGGATATGGGCTGTACTGATTGTTTTTCTCGCGGTGCTGCTGCTGGCCTCTGCCAGTTTTTATACGGTCAATCAGTCACAAAATGCCTTGCTCATGCAATTTGGCAAGCAAATCAGTGTGCAGAAGGCCCCCGGTCTTTATTTGAAATGGCCGGTTTTGCAAAATGTGGAGTATGTGGATAAACGCTTGCAAAATTACAGTCCGCAACCGGAGTCCTTTCTGACCCAGGACAAAAAGCCCTTACTGCTGAGTTATTTCGCTGAATGGCAGGTGGTGAATCCTGGAGTTTATTATGCGCGGCTGCATGATCAGGCGAATGCCCAGACCCAAATTGGCGATGTTCTGCGCGCGGCTTTGCGCAGTCAGATTGCGACGATGTCCATGGAGGCACTCATTGCTGCCCGGCAGCAGGAAATTTCCAGTCCGGTCATGCAGGCGGCAGACCAGCACTTGTCAACTTTTGGCATTCGCCTGGTGGACTTGCGGATTTTGCAGGTAGGCTTGCCCCCGGAACTGCTGCAGGCAACTTACAAGCGCATGGAGGCGGAGCAAACTCAGCAGGCCAATACCTACCATTCCCAAGGTAAAGCTGATGCGGAGCAAATTCGTGCCAGCGCCGAGAAAGAAAAAACCAGCATTCTGGCTGATGCTTATCGTCAACAGGAGCAGATCAAGGGGCAGGGTGATGCCGAAGCGGCCTCCATTTACGGGGATGCTTATGGAAAGGATCCGAAATTTTTTGCCTTTTATCGCAGTCTTGAAGCGTATCGTCACGCTTTGAGTGATAAAACCGTGCTGGTACTCAACCCGGATTCTCCATTTTTCAAATATTTTCGGCATTCCTTGAATGAGGCGGGAAAATAATGCGCAGCGAAAACCATCCGACCTGGCTTTTGCCTAGCGGCTTCGAGGATGTTCTGCCCGCACGGACAGATGCTCTTGAACATTGTCGACGCAGTCTTCTGGATCGCTATGCGCTGTGGGGCTATCGTCAGGTAACACCCCCTTTGGTGGAGCATCTGGAAAGTTTGCTTACCGGTAGTGGCGCTGACCTGGACCTGCAAACCTGGAAACTGTTAGATCAGGATAGTGGTCGTCTGGTAGGCCTGCGCTCGGATATGACTCCGCAGATGGCGCGCATTGACGCCCAGACTTCAGCCTCCGGAGAAATCCGCCGTCTGGCCTATGCCGGAACCGTATTGCGAGCGCGTCCTGACTTGCTGGGTGGTAGCCGCGCACCTTTTCAGGTGGGTGCTGAGTTGTTTGGCGTCGCTGGACCGGAAGGGGATCTCGAAGTGTTGTCCCTGATGGTGGAAAGTTTACGCCACTGCCAGGTCCCCAACCTCTTGCTGGATATTGGTCATGTCAGCATTCCCCGGGCCCTGGCAGATGCGGCCGGCCTTGCCACTACCCAGCGCAATGATTTGTTGCGGCATGTAGAACGCAAGGCCTGGCCGGATGTCCGGCACTGGCTGCAAATTCATGGCGCAGGACAAAGCCTTTGTGCTGATTTTGATGCCCTGGCCCGTTTGCAAGGGGATCATGATGTATTGAGTCGTGCGCGACAGCAGTTGGGTCATCACCCGGCCATTTGCAAGGCCCTGGATGATCTCCATTTTGTTTGGGAAGCACTGCACCTGCGCTACCCGGATCTCGACATTCAATGTGATCTTTCGGAAATTCGTGGTCATCTCTACCATACTGGTCTGCTGTTCTCTTTATTCGGGCCGCAACGTGGAGAAGCGTTGGCTCGTGGTGGACGCTATGATGATATCGGTGCGGCATTTGGACGGCGTCGCCCGGCAACCGGTTTCAGTCTGGACCTGAAACCTCTGCTGCGGGATCTTCCAGAATCGCGCAGGAACCAACGTATCTGGGCGCCTGCCGGCAGTGATCAGGCTTTATGGAAGGCTATTGCCGAGCAACGTCAGCAGGGGCATGTGGTGGCGCAAGACTTTCTGGCGGGCGAGTTGCCGGATGAAGTGCAGTTGAAAAACCGGGGTTTTGATGCCCTCCTGGAGCATTCTTCTGCGGGTTGGGTGCTGCGCTCCCTGAATGCACGTTAAAATTATTTTCCATTTTATTGGCGGAGTGCTCCGTGTCTGATAAGTCAAATGTGGTCATCATCGGTACGCAGTGGGGTGATGAAGGAAAAGGCAAAATTGTGGACTGGCTCACAGAACGTTGCCAGGCGGTTGTGCGTTTTCAGGGCGGGCATAACGCCGGACATACGCTGGTGATCGGCAACCGTAAAACCGTGCTGCATCTTATTCCTTCAGGCATTTTGCGACCCGGTGTGTCCTGCTTTATTGGTAATGGCGTGGTTCTGGATCCGCTGGCGCTTTTTGCCGAGCTAGATGAATTGCTGCCCGTGATGCCCGATGCGCATGCGCGCCTTTTTGTTTCGGATGCCTGTCCGTTGATTATGCCTTATCACAAAAGCCTGGATCTGGCTCGTGAGCATGCCAAAGGAGATGCAAAAATTGGTACGACCGGTCGTGGGATTGGTCCTGCGTATGAAGATAAGGTCGCGCGTCGCGCCTTGCGGGTGGGTGATCTTTTTCACCGCGAGCGTTTTGCCGCAAAGCTGGGTGAAGCGCTGGATTACCATAATTTTGTGCTTCAGCATTATTTCAAGCAGAAAGCAGAGAATTTTGATGCCATTCTCGATCAATATCTGAGTCTGGCAGAGCGGCTGGCTCCCACGGTAGTTGATGTATCCGTGCGTCTTGCACAGTTGCAGTCAGAAGGCGCAAGAATTTTGTTTGAAGGTGCGCAGGGGACCATGCTGGATGTGGATCATGGTACTTACCCCTATGTGACTTCTTCCAATACGATTGCGGGCGCGGCATCCGCCGGAAGTGGCGTCGGGCCGGCTGAACTGGGTTATGTTCTGGGTATTACCAAGGCCTATACCACCCGCGTAGGCGCGGGTCCTTTTCCCACCGAGCTGTTCGACCAAACCGGGGTGTTTCTGGCGGAACGAGGGGCAGAAGTGGGTGCGACCACAGGGCGGGCCCGGCGTTGTGGCTGGTTTGATGCGGTGGCCTTGCGCGCTGCCTGTCGCGTCAACGGAGTGACCGGCTTGTGCATGACCAAGCTGGATGTCCTGGACGGTCTGGCGGAAATCCGGGTCGCCGTGGGTTACCGGGTTAAGGGCGTGGTTCAGGATGAACTTCCTTCCGGTGCTGAAGCACTGGCGGCCTGTGAACCGGTTTACGAGACTTTTCCCGGCTGGCAGGAATCTACTGCTGGAGTCCGACGCTGGGAAGATCTGCCCCAGACCGCACGTCAGTATCTGGAGGCTATTGCTGAGCGTGCCGGACGGCCTCTGGCGATCATTTCAACGGGTCCTGACCGTGAGGATACCATTCTCCTGTCCGGGGTATTGTGAATAGGAAATATAAAAAAGGGCAGACCCTGAAGTCTGCCCTTTGCTTTTGGTACCGGGGACTGGATTCGAACCAGCACAAGCTTTCGCTCACTAGGACCTGAACCTAGCGCGTCTACCAATTCCGCCACCTCGGCGTGGACGGAATGATCTTTGATTAAGGAGTAGTTGTCAATGCCTGAAAACCAGGAGCCCGCAGCACTGAGTGAACGTGATCCCATGTTCGAGCGGGAAAAAGAAAAATATGAACGCCCTATCGTCAGTCGGGAATACATTCTTCAGTATCTGGAAGAAGCGGGACAGCCTCTGACGCTGGAAGATTTTTTTGCCGAGCTCGAAATCGAGGAAGAAGACCAGGAAGCCTTGCGTCGCCGCCTGCGTGCCATGGAAAGAGATGGTCAGTTGGTCCGCAACCGACGCGGAGCCTACGGTATTGTCGAAGCCATGGAATTGATTCGGGGGAGTGTCAGCGCCCATCCCGATGGTTTTGGCTTTTTGATTCCTGAAGCCGGGGGCAAAGATCTTTTTTTATCACCCCGGGAAATGCGCAAAGTTTTTCATGGAGATACTATTCTTGGCCGGGCGGTGGGCGAAGATCGGCGAGGACGGATTGAAGGTACAGTTGTCCGCATCCTGGAGCGGGCTCTGAAACAGATTGTGGGCCGTTATTTTGCCGATGGTGGCAGCCATTACGTGGTGCCTGAAGATCGGCGGATTTCCCATGAATTCGGGGTGGTGGAGGGAGGTGAACTGGCGCCGGTGCATGGGCAGATTGTGACGCTAAATATTACCCAGTATCCGGATGGTCGCAATATGCCCCAGGGATCGGTTGTGGAAATTCTTGGCGAACACATGGCACCCGGTATGGAAGTGGAAATTGCGGTGCGTAATTACGGCCTTCCTTATCAATGGTCGCAGGCGGTTCTGGACGAGGCTGCGCGTTTTTCCGAAGTGGTACCCGAGGATATGAAAGCAGGTCGCCGCGATTTGCGTGATCTTCCCCTGGTTACCATTGATGGTGCCGATGCCAAAGACTTTGATGATGCGGTTTTTGCGGAAGAAATTGCCGACGGTTTTCGCCTTATTGTCGCCATTGCCGATGTGGCCAGTTATGTTCAGTCGGGCTCCGCTCTGGATAAAGAGGCGGTTGCCCGGGGTAATTCCGTGTATTTCCCGCGTCGGGTCATTCCGATGCTGCCGGAAATCCTTTCGAACGGCTTGTGCTCCCTGAATCCCCATGTGGATCGGCTGTGTATGCTTTGCGAAATGGAGATGAATGTGGCCGGTGAGGTTCAGCGTTTTCGTTTTGCCCGGGGGGTCATGCGCTCCCAGCGCCGCTTTACCTACGACGAAGTGGCCGCCATTCTTGATGGGGATGAGGCGTTGCGTACTCAGGATGCAGCTATGGTGCCGCATCTGGAGGCGTTACACCGCCTGTATCAAAGTTTTGCCGGGGCCAGGGAGCGAAGAGGGACCATTGAGTTTGATTCCCAGGAAACGCGCATTATCTACAATGACCAGTTACGCATTGAAAAAATTGTCGCCGTTACCCGTAATGTAGCGCATCGTATTATCGAAGAATGCATGCTCGCGGCCAATGTGTGTGCTGCCCAGTATTTCCGGATTCATGACTTGCCCATGTTGTACCGGGTCCATCCAGAGCCTTCCGCAGACAAGCTGGAGGATTTACGCCGTTTTCTGGGAGAGCTTGGGGTACCCTTGCGCTTGCCGGAGCGTCCGCGTAGCGCCGATCTGGCGAAGATCATTGAAGAAACCCGTGACCGTAGTGATTCCAGTCTGATTCAGACCGTGATTTTAAGGAGCCTGTCGCAAGCATTTTATACCGTGGATACCGGAATGCATTTTGGTTTGGCTTTTCCGGCTTATACCCACTTCACCTCACCCATTCGCCGCTATCCCGATCTGGTGGTTCATCGCGGTATCCAGGCATTGCTGGATGCGGGTATCCAGGAACCACGCTGGTTGGCTAAAAAGGAATTGCAGGAGTTGGGGCAGCACTGTTCCATGACCGAACGCCGTGCAGATGAAGCCAGTCGTGAAGCAGTAAACTGGCTCAAATGTGAATTCATGATGGATAAAATTGGTGAAACATTTACCGGTATTATTACCGGCGTGACCGGTTTTGGCCTGTTTGTTGCCCTGCGCGAGGTGTATGTGGAAGGTCTGATTCATATCAGCACCCTTGGTGAAGATTATTTCCATTTTGATGCGCAGCATTACCGTATTATTGGTGAGCACAGTAAGGAAACATTCCAGTTGGGTGACGCCATAGAAATCCGGGTGATGAATGTCAACCTGGACGATCGTAAAATTGACTTTGAACGAGTAGTGCCAGAAGGACAGGCTACGGGTGGTAAATCCCGTCGTCCCCGGCGTTCACGCAAAGAGTCCTCCTGATTATTGCGGGATGTTCAACCCAAATGATGCGCCAATTCCCGGGAGAGTCTTTCCAGTAACTGGCTCATTGCAGTCGCCTGCACTGTGGGGTTGGACGCGACATGGTCCCGATAAAAATGACTGCGTCCCTGAGTTTGGAGATGACCATCGGGCATGCGGCTGATAAACCAGTCGGCCTGCAAAAAGACCTTGCCATCATTACTGGGGATGAAACTCTGGACGTTGATTTTGACCAGAAGATAAGGGCCATTCGGTATGGGATCCCCGGGCATGAGCACGGTTTTATCCGGCAATGCGCTTGCCAGATCCTGGGCCAGCACTTTTTGCGCCATACCGCCCAGAGGCGCCGCCCAGCGGACATGACCGGCAACGTCCAGGCGATGTTTACCCTGGAGCGTGGTGAGGTAAAGACGGTCAATATCTGCGGGCATCTGCACATGCGCAACGACTATGGGCAGTCCTTGGCCCTGCAAGGATTGTCTGGCCGCAACAGGAGATGGGGAGGATAGGGTCAGATACTGGGTGGGTACGGAAGCGCAGCCAGCGAGCGCCGCCACCATTCCCAACAAGAGGAGTTTTCTGTGCAATGTCATGGTCTTTTTCCAAAAATCAGGGCATTGGGGTGACTGTTCAAATAATCGGTCAATTCCCGCAATGACTGGGCGGTTCGTGATAATTCATACAAAGCGCGTGGGAGGGTCGTGGATTCTGGCGCATTGGCGGCGCTTCCCTGGCTATGGAGCAGGGCATTGCCTGCCTGCAAGGCGGCATGGGCCTCCTGGCTGGCCCCTTTCAGTGATTTCAGGATGGCCGGTAATTTCTGGTTGGCCGTGCGCGTTAACGTATCCAGATGGGCCATGGTCTGCTGCACATGTTGCAAGGTCTCGCGGGTTTGCGGAGAGCTGCTTACGGTCGCCAGATTCTGGCTGAGTTGATCCAGATTGGCGGCAATTTTCTGCAGAGGAAGTGCATGGATTTTGGTCAGTATGTCATTCAACTGGTGAATACTGTCCTGAATGCCTGCTTCATGGACCATGGGAATGATGGGTGGGTGTCCCGGCAGCAAACGGGCTGCTTTTGCACCTGGAACCAGACTGAGATCAATCACCCTGGAACCCAGCATCGGAACAGTGCTCCCCAGTTGCGCCCGTAAGCCCTGGGCAATCAGGTGGCGGAGAATCCCGTTCATTTGTGCGGAAGGATGGGCCATGTCCCAGGCTTGCCCACCCTGGAGCGGAATCGCCTCGGGGTTGATTTTAATATCGATATCCGTCAGGAGTGCCTGGCGCTTGGTATCAAAAAACATATGCACAGCCGTGACGCTGCCCACACGGGCCCCTTCCAGCATGACGGCGGCACCGGTTTTCAAGCCCTGTGGACCTCCGGGCATGCGCATTTGATAGGCCACGGCATTTTCGACCGGCGCATTTTTAGCCGCAGTAGCACTGGCATAAAGGGGAAATTGCGCATTATTGTCCACGCTGCCGCCGGTTTTGGGGGTGGAAAAACTGATGGCCCCGCTGATTAATGCCGGAATGGCAGGAATGTGCACGCCGGGGTGTTCACCAAACAGACTGACCGCAATGTTACCCGAACTCCAGAAACGGCTGCGCGTATTGACCAGATGCCGGTTTGTTTCGGGAATGAAGGCATAAATATCGAATCCATCCCCATTTTTTTGCAAGGTTTCCCCGCGTATTTCGCCGACTTGTTCCCCCCGGAACAAAATGGGCGCTCCGCGAGAAATATTGCCTTTTTCCGGTGCGTGCAAAATGAGGGTAATACCTTTGGATTCGCTTTTCAGCACAGGTTCTTCATTCAGTCCGATGACATGATGGAGTGTGGGACCACGATGCGGATCAATGCCTATGTAGGGGCCGGCGATGATGGATTTCAGGGAGCTGAGGTTGGAAAAGCTGACTTCCTCCCCGGCAATCCAGTAGCGTGTGCCTTTGCCCAGATGATGCGCCATGTAATTATCGAAACGCATGGTCACCGAAATCTGATCCAGGGATTTTGACAGTTTGACAGCGGTAACATGGCCAACCGTAACACCTCTATATTTCACTACGGTATGGTCAGCTTTGATGCCACCCATAGTCGCAAACTGTACGGTCACCGTCGGACCCTGGTCCATATAGCTGCGTAGGGCCAGCCAGACCACAATGGCAAGGGCCGCCAAGGGCACGGCCCAGATTAGACCAGGCCAGCGGGAGCGTCGTATTTGTGCGCTTGGCAAAGGATTATTCATGCGGTTCCATTAAATAAGTAGCCCAGAGTGCGCGGGGATCAAAGAGTTCTGTCGCGATCATGGTCAGGACGACTACCGCGAGAAAAGCGGGAAGTGCATCTCCCACATAAACCGCCAGTAATCCGGATAAGTGCATCAAGGGCAGAAAGACAGTAACGGTAAACACATCCACATGGGACCAGCGGCCAATGGTTTTTATCAGACGATAGATTGCGGTTTTTAATCTGAGCTGTTTGACTGAGTGGATTCGTACGGAAATAAAAAACCAGCTCAAGGAAAAAAGCTTGAAAAAAGGAATGACAATACTGGCCATGAAAATAATGACAGCAAAAAGCAGAAAGTGCGCATCAATCAGTTTCATGACACCGGTCATGATTGTATAGCCCTCCATTTTTCCTAACTGGTAGTTATATTCCATAGGATAAAGATAGGCGAAGGGATAACAAAAAAAACCTGCCAGGGTAAATGCCATGGTCCGCATGGTGGAGTAGGGTTTATAATACCAGACCCTGGCTGCGCAGCGTGGGCAGGCTTGTCCTTCCTGATGGGCGGCAACGGGCATCCCGCAATGGCCACAACCTAAATATTCCTGGTCCGGATCCAGAGATTCTACATTGGGGCCGATACGCCGCCATATTTCCCGTCTTTCCAGAGTCGCCCGCGTCAGCATGCTGAGAAAGGCCAGCCCGACCACGCACCAGCCACCGGTACCGACTTCAATCGGCAGGAAAGGCGCGACCCGTTCGTAGCCGATACCGAAGCCGATCAGAAAAACATCCAGCATGGCCCATTGATCGAGCCATTCTGACCAGCGAAACAATCGACCCAGCCAAGGTTTTGGGTAGCCGGTGTCCAGCTGGAGTAATACTGCGGCGAGAGTGCTGAAGCGTAAAAAGGGAAGGATGAGCAATTCCAGGGCCAGAATGACCGCCACCACGGGCCAGCCTTGGGCAGCCACTCCCCAGATGCCCGACGCAAGCACACTTTGATGATGCACGCCAAATATATCAACGGACAGCAATGGGAGGAAATTGGCAGGGATCAGCAGGAACAGGGCCGATAAGGTCATGGCCATGGCCGCGTTGATGCTGCGACCGGAGGTGCGTTCCATAATATGACCACAGCGCGGGCAGGCGAGCTTGCCGCGACCTTGTAGAGGCGGCAAACGCTGAATCAGTCCACAATCCGGACAGACCTCCACCCCGTGAGGCGGGTCCAGGGCGGCATCGGGAACCCCAATCAGAGTGGTATCCAGTGACATATTTTATGGATCTCTACTTTGGGAAAGCTCGGTAATTTGGCTTACGTAAATAAGTCATCCACCCAGTCTAGCAGAAAAATGGCAGATAGGTCCTCAAGGCCCCCGTGGCAATGTGCGACCCGGTTTGTTCAGTTTCGGGGCTGTAAACGCATAGCCAGAGTGATTTGCTGCAGAACCACCTCGCCCTGACGCTGCAAGGGGTAAATATCCACACCGGATCCACTTTCAAGGGTTGGTACTAGACCTTCGAGTATTGCATGATAATCATGATGGGCTTGTTCAAGGTCGCTGAGGTCCATGGCGCTGAGTTGCTTCAGTCTCTGTTGAACAGGGCAGTGGCAACTTGACCATGGGGAAAGCTGCAAGAACCAGTCTGGATTGCTGGTTAACAGATTGGTAATGGTTTTCTGATAGTCAATGACTTCAGCATATAACTGGAGAAGATCGAATTTTATTTCGTGGTTTGCGTTCATTGCCTGAGTGTCGCTACTCAGCCATGCTGGCAGCTCACTGGCCCACATGGGACGGGCCACGGCATAACCTTGCAGCATGGGTGCCTGCATCAATCGCAATACGTTCAATATACTCTGATTTTCCACTCCTTCGACGATGATTTCCACATTTTGCGATATACCTATATCCAGTATGGCCCGGAGAAAGTGCAGATCATTGGGGTTTTCTCCCAGATTACGCACAAAGGCCTGATCAATTTTGATTTCATCGACAGGTAATTCCTTGAGATAAAGCAAAGAGGCATAACCCGCTCCTACATCATCCAGGCCAATGCGGTAACCCTGTTTTTGCAGGATGCGGATGGACTCCGCACTGGATTCCAGAGATCGAAGTTCTTCGCTTTCGAGAATTTCCAGAATCAAACTATGGGATGGCACTGCGCAGTCATTTAAAAGATTCTGCAAACGTTTCAAATTTGTAATGTTTATCAGCGACATGGGAAGAATGTTTAATGAAATCCAGAGATTGATACCGGCCTTTTTCCAGGCTTGCCAGTCTTTAGCAATTTGCGCAAGCACCAGTTCGGTCAGTCGCCATTGATCCTCCGGTTCAAGGTAGGGTAGAAAATTTCCGGGAGATATGGCTTCTGCTTTGTTGTTAAGACGTGCCAGGGCTTCGACGCCGACAATGCGTTCCTGTCGTAAATCCAGTACGGGTTGGTACTGAAGTACCATCTGTCCTTCATGCAGAAGCGTCTGAATGCGTAAATGTTCGCTATTTTGTGCTTCGGCAAATATGGACCAGAACTGCTTGCGTCGGAATTTGTTCTGCTTGGCCTGATAGAGCGCATGATCGGCCTGACGCAGCAGAAGATCGGCATTACTTACGTCGTTTTCCGAGTGCGGATAAAAAGTGATCCCTGCACTGATGCCGAACTGAATTTGGGGTAACCCATTGAGAAAATAGGGAGCTGCCAGTATTTCCCCGATTTTTTCCAGGACAGGGGGAATTTGCTCATGTTTTTGCAGATTGTCCCAGACCAGAACGAATTCATCCCCTCCGAGTCGGGCGAGATAATCACTCTGGCGGAGTGCCTGACGCAGCCGGGCAGCAACTTCCTGCAGCAGCAAGTCGCCCGTTGCGTGACCATATTGATCGTTGACGGGCTTGAAGTCATCCAGATCCAACATGGCAACGGCCAGCAGTCGGTCATTTCGGCGCGCCCTGGCCATGGCCGGATGCAAAAATTCGGTGAAACCCCGACGATTGGCCAGTCCGGTCAACGCATCATGGCGGGCCAGGTGGCTTTGTCTCTGCCGTTCTTCCAATAACTCGTTTTTTAAATGAATTTCATCCAGAGCATGGCCCACCAGCAGGGCAATTTGTTGCAATACTTCCGTTATTTCCTGATTGAAAAGATCGGAACGGGGTCCAATGACATTGAGCATGGCCCAGCATTCCTGGCGGTGATAGACGGGAAAAGTTGCGGCGGCTCGCCACTGATTCTGACTGGCTTCAGCGTACCAGTCAGTTTCGGGGCCAAGGGCACGCAGATAATCCTGAACAATCAGTTTTTCTCGCTTGCGCCAGGCCCGCGATGTCAGAGACTGGCCGTCAGGAATCTCATCAGGATGGATGGTCCAGCGCCGCTGCAAGATCCACTCGACATGATGACCAGCCAGGGCAAGTGCCTGAAAAACGCCATTTTCGTCAGGACGAATGATAAATGCTGCATTGAACAGTCCACTATGAATGAGTTCTTCACATATCTGCTGCAGCATCTGCGGCGCTTCTCGTGCCTGCAGGGCAATATCACCACTGATGAGCATGGTTTTTTGTAAAATTCGCGCATCATCCAGTTGCTGCGCGACCTTTCTTTGTCGCAAAAAGGCGGTGAGGTCTTCACTGAGACGTTCAAGCAACTCAATAATAGCTTTGGGAAAGACGCTATCATCAAAACGATACAAGGCAATGACGCCACGCCGACCATCTGGCCAGACAAAAGGCGTATAAATACTGCCGCCCATACGGTGTGTTTTGATGAGATCCTGCCAGGGCTCAAATAGAGGATCACGGGCACCAAACAGGAGTGTGCGATTTTCGGTGATGGCCCGACCGGAAGGCGACTGGGTATGTTCTGCCGTGGCCCAGCAAAATAATTGTAATTTACTGAGTGGAGTGGCCAATTCGCCGGCTTTGGCTGGTATGTTTATCAGGCCGGTATGTTCATCAACCGCACCTATCCAGGCTGCCGCCAAATGCATTCGGGTAACCAGAATCTCACAAAAGCGGTCGAGAATGAGCGATAATTCGAGCGGGTCGATGGCGGCAAACAGTCGGTTGACTTCCGTGACTGATTGCAAAAAGGCATCCCTTATCTGCAGCTCACGATTGCGTATTTGTAAATCCTGTGAACGGGCGAATACGCGTCGTTCCAGTTCACGGTTGGCGGTTTCCAGTGCGGTGGTGGCATGATTACGTTCATACATCATGGCAGCAGCTATCAAGCCAATGGATTCCAGCAGGATACCGACCATTTGCGCCATGGTTTCGGGATACAAAGTATGGCTGTGCTCGTATGGTCCATAACCCATGCTGGTTCCTACCAGAGCGAGCATAAACCCAGCGGTGGCCAAAGGATAGACAAGACGTGCAGGATAATTGGCCAGCATCCAGAGAAAGGGCAATATGAGCAAAAATACAGCCCCTACGGCCAGATTTCCTGATGGATAGGGCTGAAAAAAAAGCAGGACAATAGCGCCTAAGGTGCCCGTTCCCAACAAAAAAAAATGCTTGTCCAGAAATGTTCTTTGGTCAGGCTGTCCATGGAAAAAAGTAGAAATAAAGTACTTAGGAATCATAAATAAACTACATGGACTTTTTGTTTGGTGAGATGACGTAATTCCATTCCCCATGGAAGTTATCGCGATCAATTTGGATGGTAGCGAATTCAGCGTCAGTGACTTTGATACCCTTGGGGTAGGGTGTAGGATCAATGGCGGCGTACACTTTCAAGCCTTTGCTGGTGGTTGTAGCCGCGATCAAATTGACAATGACTTCGTGACTCACCAAAGGTCGCCCCCGCCAATTCATGCTGATATAGGAAAACAGACGGTGCTCGATTTTGTTCCATTTGCTGGTGCCCGGAGGAAAGTGGCACACCCGAATCGGCAGATTGAGTTCATCGGCAAGCCCTTGTAATTCCAGCTTCCAGAGG
>NZ_JACKZA010000003.1:0-192500 GCF_015100155.1 Acidithiobacillus sp. HP-2
CGTTGGCATAGCCGTAGACCAGAATCGCCAGGAGGGTGGCCGGGTGATAGGCCTTATGGCCACGACCCGCATATTGTTGGACCAGCAGCGAGAGATCGAGCTGATCAATGACTTCCACGATAAATCGCGCCAGGTGCCCTTCCGGAAGCCAGTCGTCCATGGAGGGGGGCAGAAGATAATCGGTCTTGCGGTCAGCATCGAGGAAGTGGGCCATAAAATCACTCATCACATTGAATCATAAGTAATTATACGATAATTTTAGGCAAAATGAAAGTCCGACAAGCTGCTAGTGTCGCCAGAATCGGTGCCGGATCTGCTAGGCCAGTGGTTTCCAGGATAACCCGCTTAAACGGCGGTAGTTCTTCGCGCTGGCGAGCGGCAAATAGCGCTAGTGTAGTGTTGCATTCTTGGTGAACCTTAAGGTTAATGATGATAAAATAGCTCCATGTTGAGGGTATGAATGGAGTCGAGCCTTGCGAGTTGCGCCCACAGTCATTTTAACCAGCGAAGAGCTGTCCGAGTTGTCCCGTATAGTCGCCTCCCGATTAAGCAGTGTCCGCTTGTCATTACGGGCACGGATGATATTGCTGGCGGCAGAGGGCTTGCAGAACAAAGAAATTGCGGAGCGCCTGGGGGTGGATCGCCTGCAAGTCGCACGTTGGCGCAAGCGTTATCTGGAACACCGCTTGTCGGGTATTGAACGCGATTTACCGCGCGGCGCCCCTCCGGTGAAAGTGGATGTGGCCCGCCTGGTAGAATTGACCACGCAGAGTAAGCCGGAAGCGATGACCCATTGGAGTACGCGCAGGATGGCGGCAGAACTGGGTGTCAGTGCCGCCAGTGTGTCTCGGCATTGGCGCAAGCATGGCCTCAAGCCTCATCTGCTGCGTGGTTTCAAGGTGTCACGAGACCCGCATTTTGTGGAAAAGCTGGAAGATATTGTGGGGTTGTATATGTCTCCCCCGGAGCATGCCTTGGTGCTCTGCGTGGATGAAAAAAGTCAGGTACAGGCCCTGGACCGGACCCAACCGGGACTCCCCCTCAAAAAGGGCCGCGCAGAAAGGATGACCCACGACTACAAACGTAATGGCACTACGACCTTGTTTGCCGCACTCAACGTGCTGGATGGTCAGGTCATCGGACAGTGTTAACAGCGCCATACCCATGTGGAATGGCTGAAGTTCCTGAAGAAAATTGATCGGCAGACGCCCAAGGACAAGGCTCTGCATTTGATCGCCGACAACTATGCGACCCATAAACGCCCGGTAGTACAGGCGTGGCTCGACAAGCACCCGCGTATTCACATGCACTTTACGCCCACTTCGGCATCCTGGCTCAACATGGTCGAGCGTTTCTTTCGGGATATCACGACCCAGCGGTTACGTCGTGGGGTGTTCACCAGTGTCTCCGAACTCATCCAGGCCATTGAGGGGTACATCGACCACCACAACACCCATCACAAACCCTTCATCTGGACCAAAACCGCCCGCGACATCCTGCAAAAGGTCATTCGCGCCAACAGCCACTTAAGCAGCAAACAGAATGCAACACTACACTAGTGGGAAAGTGAGCATAACGAGGAGACCTCCTTCAGGATGGTTGCTGAGGGATACGTCCCCACCTTGATGGCGCATCAATCGCTCGACAATAGTCAGACCGAGCCCAGTATTTGCGCCCTTGCCGGCCATAAAAAAGGGCTTGGTCACATCCGCTATTAAATGGGCTGGGATGCCTGAACCATGGTCACGGATTTTTACGATCACCCGATTCAGAGACCGGTCTACTATGAGTTGGATTTCTACCGGCCCAAGTCCGTGCTGTACAACATTTTCCAGAATATTGCTGAAAATCCTTTCGCAACCCGTTTTACCCAGATGTAGATCAGGAACCGGGACCGCTTGCAAGGACACGTCAATCGCGTGGATTTCCTGAAAGCGTTCTATGGTATTCACTATCAAAGTGACCAAATTGGTGGGCTCCAGTTTTTCTTCGGTCCCTTCCCGAACATAAGCTATAACGCGCTGAATGATCTCAACCATTTCACGAACGTTTTCGATAAGATCGTCGCGCAGGTCCGATTGACTTTTCTCAAGGAGCTCCACGGCAAGGCGCATGCGCGTGAGTGGTGTACGCAGGTCGTGGGAAACCCCCACCAGCACCAGTTCCCGCTCATCAATCAACGCATCAATTTCCGTAACAAGACGGTTGAAACGCTCAATCAACTGACGGATATCACGCGGTCCTCGCGCAATCAACGTGGATTTTTTTCACCGTGCCGGAATTTTTCCAAGCGGTCGACCAGACGAATCAGTGGACGCGTACTCTGGCGCGCGGCCAAGAAACCACCGATCAAGAAGACCAGCAGAATCGCTAACAATTGGATCCAAGGCAGCTATTTAGGAATGGCTTCGCGCATAGGCAACTTGACTTCTACAGCGCGTGGCCCAGCCCAGAACAAGCGGATAACATGTTGTGCGGGATCGGCCTCAATACGCATACTCGACCCCAGGATGCCCCTTAAATTTTGTGAGACCTGAATCAGGAATGGATTCGGCTGAGGTTGCGGCACAGGAAATTTGTCAGGATGACTAATGGGCATGTGCACACATTCGTCCGCCCCAGCGTCGAGAACGGATATGCAATCTCTTGTGCCGCCGTACTGGAAAAGAAAAAGCAACGGCGCATCAAAACCCCAGGATCTCATTCGATGAATCAATGGCTCACTATTCTGTGAGCCAAAAATCAGGCACGCACCAGGCAGGGGCATATTTTTAGGAGGAGGACCATACACCGCCGTTTTGTTCAGATGACGGAGGTCAAAGCCTCTATCCCGTAAATAGTCTGCGAGCAGCGCGGATTGGATATCTGTACAATTCACCAGCCAGAGTAATGGGTTCATTACACCACCATCCTTTCTGTCATTGAAACCCAAATTGCCTGTATGGACTGCTAGAAGAAAACGCATGCACGCGCTGTTTTTGCGCCGACGAGAGCAGCGCATCCAACTTTGTGGTCACTCGCGCCACTATCTGACCAATCATTTGGCGATCCTCCTCCAAGGCCCGGGAAAGGTCTGGAATATCCTGTTCGTGATTTCCGGTGGTAATCGCGTTGTGTAGGGCTGCACCATGTAAGAGTGACCGCTGAAACTGCCGTCGATATTGCAACCAATAGCTCCGTTTAACCAAAAATAGGAAATCCCCCGGCTCTGCCGGGGTGACAGTAGATGTTTGACATATAGGGGAGTCCATCGGAGAACCGACGTTGTGAGCCGCCAAGCACACGATGAAGGAGAAACCGATGGACGAAGGATTGAGCCTAAGGCACAGCAAGTGGGAGTGCAAATATCACATAGTATTTATTCCGAAGTGCCGACGTAGGGTGTTGTACGGTCAGTTACGGAATGATCTTGGGGAGGTATTTCGGGCTTTGGCCCGGCATAAGGAAAGCCGGATAGAAGAAGGGCATCTGATGGTAGACCATGTTCATATGCTGATTTCGATACCGCCGAAGTACGCAGTATCCAGTGTGGTGGGTTACATCAAGGGCAAGAGCGCGATCCATATAGCGCGGACTTACGGTGAACGGAAGCGTAATTTCGTGGGCCAGCATTTTTGGGCGCGTGGGTATTTTGTATCGACGGTGGGTAGAGATGAGGCGATGATTCGAGATTATATTCGCCATCAGGAAAAAGAGGATGAACGAGTAGATCAGTTGAACATATGGAGTTGATCCGGGCCACCCAGTGGTGGCGCCAAAACTGAGGGGCCGCGTTAGCGTCCCCGTTTTAAGCCGCTTTGAGCGGCTCACGAACTAAAGCTCCCGGCTTTGCCGGGAGATATTTACTTTAAGTGCTGCAGCATTGGGTTCATGAGGAGCAGATTTTGGTAACAGCAGTAGAAACATGGCATCCCGGCGGAGAAACTGCCGTCTACGGAATCATTGGTGACCCGGTAAAACACAGTTTGTCCCCCTGGATGCATCGGCTGTTTGCGCAACAACTGGGGATCGACATGGTGTATGTGCCATTTCCCGTGATGGCTGCTGACTTGCCCAAAGCGCTCAAAGGATTGGCGGCAGCTGGTGTATTGGGACTCAATGTCACGGTGCCGCATAAAGAATCCACAAAGATTCTGATGGACGAACTCAGTCCAGCCGCAGAGCAGATTGGTGCAGTGAATACGGTGCATTATAGAGCGGGCCGTTTTATGGGAGACAATACCGATGCCGTTGGATTTCAGCGGGCTTTGGAGCGTCATGCGGGGGACAGTTGGCGCTCTGGCCCCGTTCTGGTAATTGGGGCGGGTGGGGCAGCCCGGGCCATTATTTATGCCTTGGGAACGGCTGGCTGCCCCGCTATTTATGTGGCCAACCGCCATGCCGAACGCGCCGAAAAACTGGTGGCTGAATTTCCCCAATTCCCCTTGCATCCGCTTCCACTGGAACGGCAACGCATTGCCCGGATTTTGCCGCAGACACTGTTACTGGTGAATACCAGCGCCTTGGGTTTGCATGGGGAAGGTCATCCGGAACTGAATCTGGAATTGTTGCCAAATCATGGCAATGTGTACGATGTCGTCTATAACCCCTTGGAAACCCCATTGTTACGCGTAGCTCGACAATATGGGCGATGTGCAATTGACGGACTGGGTATGCTGGTGGAACAGGGAGCTGAAAGCTTCCGGATCTGGACGGGTGTTTTGCCGCAAACCCAAGCTGTGGAGGATACATTACGTCGATGGCTGCAAACCCGGAACAAATTGCTTTAACGCCCGTATTGCGGGCACTGGTCAGTAATGGGCTGGGTAATGAGGCGCAATTGGTCTCTCTTGCCAGTGATCCCGGGCGGGGGAAAAAACCATTGCTGTTTTATGCGGTAGAAAAAGGTGCTGTTTCTGCGCCAGCGCTGATGGCACACCTATCGCAGCGCTACAATATGCCGATGCTTGACCTGGATGCGGTCATGATTGATGACCTGTTGGTGCGCCGGATTGATAAAAACCTGATGAGCCGTTATTTCGTTCTGCCCCTATCCAAGCGTGGCGAGACTCTCTATCTGGCGATGGCAGATCCGACCGACTTCAAAGCTGTTGAAGATATCAAGTTCAATACTGGTTTGCAGGTTGTGCCGATACTCGTGGAAGCCAACAAGCTGATGCGCGCGGTACACCTGGCCAATAATGCCGGAACAGGAATTGATGATGTATTCCTTGAAAAGTCACCAGATGTTGATGCGGATGGTGCCCAGGAAGAATTTGATTTATCCAAGGATAGCGACGGAACTGTGGAGGATGCACCGGTGGTGCGTTTTGTGCAGCAACTGCTTTTGGACGCAATTCAGCGTGGCGTATCGGATATTCATCTGGAACCCTATGAAAAGGATTTCCGGGTGCGTTACCGCCTGGATGGGGTGTTGCAGGACGCTTTGCATCCACCATTGGCTATGCGGGATGGGGTTACGTCGCGGCTGAAGATTCTTTGTCGTCTGGATATTTCGGAGCGGCGTTTGCCTCAGGATGGACGCTTACGGGTGCGCGTGCCTCCTGCTCGGGTCATTGATTTTCGCGTGTCTTTCTTGCCAACCAGTTTCGGGGAAACCATTGTCCTGCGTCTTCTGGATCCTGCCAGTTCCAGGGTACCCATCGAACAACTGGGTTTTTTACCTGAACAACGCAAAGCCTTTGAGGAGGCTATTCACCGCCCCTATGGCATGATTCTGGTAACAGGACCTACTGGCTCTGGTAAAACCACGACTTTATACACCGCATTGAACATTCTCAATACTGGTGACTGCAATATCAGTACGGCGGAAGATCCGGTAGAAATTCCGGTGTATGGTATCAATCAGGTGAATATCAATGAGCGGATCGGCTTGAATTTTGCCGCTGCCCTGCGTTCATTTTTACGTCAGGATCCTGATATTATCATGGTCGGTGAGGTGCGTGATCTGGAAACCGCAGAAACTGCGATAAAGGCTGCCCAGACCGGACATTTGGTCTTGGCCACGCTCCATACCAATGATGCACCTCAGAGCCTGACTCGCCTGGAGAATATGGGTATTCCTACTTACAACATTGCTGGTGGGGTGCATCTGGTCATGGCTCAACGGCTGGCCCGCAAGCTGTGTATGCATTGCAAAAAGCCGGTTCGCATCCCCGATCAGGCGCTTGTGGAAGCCGGATTTGCTGCGGATGATCTGCAAGGCTGGCGCCCCATGGGTCCTACGGGTTGTGATGAATGTAATAAAACAGGCTACAAAGGGCGTACGGGGCTCTATCAGGTCATGCCAGTCAGTGAAACAATGCGCGAAATCATCATGCGGGGTGGCACCGCTATGGATCTGGCACGGCAGGCAGCCAGTGAGGGAGTGCTCACCATGCGCCAGAATGGTCTACGCAGAATCAAGGAAGGCATAACCAGTCTGGAAGAAGTATTGAGGGTCACCAATCTGCAATGAATAACTGATGCAGCACCACAAAATTCAAATTCATGGTATCTGAGTCCATCCAGCAGGACGGATCCTGGCGGCGTCTGTGGGGCGTTTCGGCTTATCGCCTGTTGATTGCCTCTGCAATTGCCATATTGGTGCAGTTACCAGTCAGTAAAAATTTCCTGGATATAGGTGCGCGCAATCATCCGCTGAGTGTCGTAACTCTCGTCGCTGCCGGGATGAGCATGCTTTATCTCTTGCTCCTGCTGATGAGATTCCCCGGCCAGGCGCGCTGGCATCTTTGGTCGCAAGTATTAGTGGACACTGTTCTGGTATTGCTGCTGCTGCATTATGGCGGTGGAATAAACGGTCCTTTCAGTATTCTCCCTTTTCTGCTGTTGGTGTCAGTAGCCAGTTTATTGCGGGGTAAGGGCGCGTTTTTATTTGTCTGGGTATTGCTGCTGCTTCTGGTGATTGAATCTTTGCAGGGTGGCATGGCAAGCGTGCACCCACTTTTTGGCCAGTTATTTATTTATATTCTGGCACTGATTGCGGTAGCCGTTCTGGCGGATAGCCTGGTGCGGAGTCTGGATCGCGGTAATCGTTTAGCCATACAACGTGACCAGGAGCTGTTCAACCTGAATGTGCTTAATCAGGAAATCGTTCAGCAGATGGATGTAGGCGTGTTGGTCCTGGATCAGTATAACCGGGTTATCCTGAGTAATCCGATTGCACGCAAACTCTCTGGTTATCGGTTTTGGGGAAATGTACCCGTTGCCATAGATCTGGTACAGGCGCGTCTGGCCGCAATGTTGATTAAAAATCAGGGTGACGACAATGAAGTCCTGGTTCCTTTGGGTTCAGGTGATCCGGCTTTAAAGGACCAGACGCAGTCGCTGATGGTGCGAAAAATTGCGCTTCCGGGAAGTCCCTTCCGTCTGCTGCTGTTAAGAGATGCTTCTGTTTTGCGGGCAATGGAGCGCGAGGCGCAACTCGCCGCATTGGGGCGTCTGGCCGCGAATATTGCCCACGAAATCCGTAATCCGCTCAGTGTCATCCGTCACGCAGCCAATCTTCTGGATGAAAGCATGGAAAATGCCAGTTCTCGCCATTTGTTCGAAATCTTGGAAAGGGAAACGGTGCGTATTAATGCCATTGTCGAATCGGTGCTGGAAATGGCGCGACCGGGACCCGCCCATCTGGAGCCCATCGCCTTATCCAGCTGGTTGCCAAAATTGATTGCCCAGCTTCAGACCGATCCGCAGTTGGCGGACATGCATGTGCTGGTTCAGGATATCTCGATGAGCTTGCTGATCTACGCGGATCCTGCACAATTGCGTCAGGTTGTCTGGAATTTGCTGCATAACACAGCCCAGTATGCCGTTGACGAAGATGGGCTGGTGCGGGTAGAAATCAGTGCAGAGCGTTATGGAAAAGAACAAATTATGCTGACGTTAAGAGATTTCGGCTCCGGTATCCGACCGGAAGTCATGGAACGTATTTTTGAGCCTTTTTTTACGACCAACTCTCGGGGTACCGGATTGGGTTTACCAATGGTGCGCGAGTTGATCCAAATGAATAGTGGACAGGTAATTTGTGAGAATCACCCTGATCGTGGTGCCGTATTCAAAATATTGCTGCCCTGTTGGGACCCCCATGAGGAGGTGGCATAATGGCGAATCGACCTGGCCCCTTGGCGTTGGTAGTGGATGACGAGCCCAGTATTGTTGAATTGTTACAGATTACTTTGCAGGGTATGGGGCTGCAGGTGTCTGGCGCAGGTTCTCTGGCAGAAGCGCATGTCCATCTATCCCATGATCTCCCCTCTCTGGTGCTGAGCGATTTACGCTTGCCAGATGGTTCAGGCATTGATCTGGTGCGACATTTGCACAATGCCTATCCACACATTCCAGTGGCCGTCATTACGGCTTATTCATCAGCGGATGGCGCTGTAGAGGCCATGCAGGCAGGGGCTTTTGACTATATGTCCAAGCCCATTGAGTTGGCGCGCCTGCGCCAGTTGGTGACCCAGGCGCTCAAGCTGAATCATCCCCGGGGCGTGGAGCAGGATGCGACGAACCGGCTGATCGGTCAGTCTTTCGTAATGCAGCAATTAAGAGCAGATATTCGCAAACTGGCCCGTAGTAATGCGCCTGTTCATATTACGGGCGAATCGGGAACCGGCAAGGAGCTGGCTGCCAGGGCTATTCATGATTCCAGCCTGCGTCATGACAAGCCTTTTGTGGCGGTGAATTGTGGGGCTATTCCGGAAGGGCTGATTGAGAGCGAATTATTTGGTGCCGAAAAGGGCGCCTATTCTGGTGCAACCCAGTCCCGCCAGGGGCTTTTCCAGACGGCTAACGGAGGCACGCTTTTTCTGGACGAAATTGCTGAGTTGCCCATGTTGATGCAGGTCAAGTTGCTGCGTGCCATTCAGGAGCGGGTGATCAGGCCGCTGGGTGGAGCGCGCGAAATTTCTTTGGATCTGCGGTTTATTTCGGCGACGCATCGCGACCTTGGCGCGATGGTGGAGGCTGGGAGCTTTCGTCAAGACCTTCTATATCGGCTGAATGTGGTGCAGTTACACATGCCGCCATTGCGGCAACGACTGGAAGATGTTCCCCAGCTGGTTGAGGCGATTCTTCAGCGCATCAATGGGCCAGGAGATCATGGTCAAGCCGTTTTGGCGGAAGATGTGCTGGAAAAGCTGCAGGAGTATGATTTTCCGGGTAATGTGCGCGAACTGGAGAATTTGCTGGAGCGTAGTCTGGTATTTCCGGACAAGAATATTCTTGAAAATGGAAATCACGTTGCTCCGAACCAAAATGCGGACCGATGTTTTTCTCCTGTTGCCCCGAAAACAGAATCCGGGGTTGCCCGTACCCTGGATAGTGCCGAAGCCGATTTGCTCCGATCCGTGCTTGCAGAGTTTTCGGGAGACCCGGTGGCAGCGGCGACACGACTGGGTATTTGTCCACAATCTTTTGCACTCAGATTGACCCGTGCCGTGACTGGGAGGGGGAGGTGACGCCACTTTTTCCCGTTGCCGAATACGTATTTGTGGGACTGTTCGGGTTGCTGATTGGCAGTTTTCTCAATGTGGTCGTGCACCGCGTTCCCCGCCGGGAATCAATCATTCGGCCTTCTTCCCACTGCCCACAGTGTGGGCATGTGCTCCGCGCCTGGGAGAATATTCCGGTGCTGAGCTGGTTATTGCTGCGCGGTCGCTGTCACGCTTGTGGTAGTTCCATCTCCTGGCGCTATCCGGCCTTGGAGTTGTTAACGGCGATATTCAGCGTAGTGGTTGCCTGGCAATGGGGATTCCGTTGGTCATTAATTCCTGCACTGCTTTTCACCTGGGCTTTGTTGGCGCTTACCCTGATTGATCTGGAAACTCAATTGCTCCCGGACCGCATTACCAAACCGGGTATGCTCCTCGGCCTGCTCATCAATGCTTCCGCTTTTTTGGGGTCGGGACTGGCCCTGACCACGCCATTGAATGCCCTCCTCGGTATTGTTCTGGGATACGGCAGCTTATGGTTGCTGGCGACCGTGTATTTGAAAATGACCGGACGGCATGGCATGGGTGGTGGTGACCTCAAGCTACTGGGTTTAATCGGAGCCTGGCTGGGTTGGCAGGCAGTATTTCTGACACTATTCATAGCGGCAATAAGCGGAGGGCTGGTAGCCATTGTTTTCCTGCTGGGCGGGAAAGGGCGGGACTATGCCATTCCCTTCGGTCCCTATCTGGCTCTGGGAGGATGGCTCATGCTGCTCTGGCCTGAGGAGATTGTGCATGCATATCTGCATTTGCTGGGAGCCTGATCCATCATGCGCATAGGACTGACCGGCGGAGTTGCCAGCGGTAAAAGTACTGTGGCGGAGATGTTGGGGGCCTTGGGTGCGCATATTCTGGATGCGGATCTCATGGCCCGTGAGCTGGTTGAGCCGGGCCAGCCGGCCTACGCGGAGATTGTCCGGCACTGGGGGCCGCAATATTTGCTGGCGGATGGTCGTTTGGATCGGTCTTTGTTGCGGGAGCGGATTTTCAGTGATCCGGCCGCCAAAAAATGGCTGGAGTCCCTGTTGCATCCCCAGATTCGCCAACTTTTTCTGGACCGCAGTCAAAGTCTGCAAAAGGACCAGCCCGAAGCGGCCATCGTCTGGGTAGTGCCGCTTCTTGTCGAAAACCATTATCAGGCGCTGCTGGATCAGGTTCTGGTTATTGATTGCCCAAGTTCTTTGCAAATTGAACGATTACAGTCGCGTCCCGGCTGGTCCAACACGCAAATTGAGGCTGTTCTGGCGGCGCAACTTCCGCGTGCCGAGCGCAATGCCGCTGCCGATTACGTCATTAACAATGAAAAAGACGTGCAGGCTTTGCATGAAGCCGTTTTGGTTTACTGGGACACAGTTCATAAAGCCCGTGGATTTGCCTAGAAAAATTGCCTGTGGCAACCTGTCAGGCAATGCCCGAAAATGGTGCATTAATTGCTGTCACTATGAACGGTTTTTACGGATAAAAAAGGACAGGCATGGCAGTTTATGAGCATCCCCTCCACGAGCGCGCCCGATTGCTGTTGCGCATGGAGAGCGTTTTTGCGCAGGTGCAGCGCATTCATGAGGGAGATTTGCGTCAGGCATTGCGTTCATATAATGAACTGCTGGATTTTTGCAGTCGACCTGAGTTGCGCCTGGATTTGATTCTGGAACTGGAGCGACTTGCGCAAAGCCTCAGTATCTGGTCCCAAAGTCCCGAGGTGGATGAGCGGCCCCTACAGGCCTGGCAGTTTCGCATCAATCAGCAACTCAAATTACTGCGCGAACATCGGGAAGCTTTTGGAGAGTTATTACGACATCAGGAAATCATTCAGCTGGCGCGGGGTCGTATGGGGGTGGCTGGTGGTTTGGCAGACTGCGACTTACCCCTGTTGGCTTTTTGGAGTCAGCAGGCGCCGGAACGCGCGAAAATGCTGCTTGGTGGCTGGGAGAAAGGGTTGGAATTATTGCAGCATAGTGTGGATTTGATTCTGGCTTTGCTGCGGGATTCCTGCGCATGGTCACTCGTGGATGCTCAGGAAGGGCGCTATGGTTCTGCCCTTGATCCGCGTCGACCGCCCTCATTGATCCGTCTGGAAATTACCGATGATATGGATTGTTACCCCAAAATCAGTGGAGGTATTCATCGTTTTCACATTCAGTGGTTGCAATGGTTGGACCAGGGTGCTGGCCGCGCGATAGAATCCACCATCACCTTCAGGCTGGGTCTGAGTGCCCTGTAGACAAATTTTCATTGCTTAATTAAAGGATCGGCGCATGCATATTGGGACTACCCTGACACAATTCATTACGGAAGAAACACGACGGCATCCTCAGGCCTCCGGAGACTTTGCTGCACTTTTGAATGATCTGGCAGTTTCCTGCAAGTTTATTGGTGCACAGGTTTATCGGGGTGCCCTGGTAGGTGCCCTGGGAAGTGCCGGGACTGACAATGTCCAGGGCGAAGTACAGAAAAAGCTCGATATTATTTCCAACGATGCCATTTTGCACGCCATGGACTGGACCGGGCATCTCGCGGGTATGGCTTCCGAGGAAATGGATGATCCTTATTCCATTCCCAATAGTGTTCCCAGAGGTAAATACCTGCTTCTTTTTGATCCTCTGGATGGTTCCAGCAACACGGACGTTGGGATCAGCGTCGGAACGATTTTCAGCATTCTCAGAGCGCCAGTTGCGGGACGGGATGCCAGCCTGGAAGATTTCCTGCAGCCGGGCGTGGAGCAGGTGTGTGCCGGCTATGCCCTGTATGGGTCCAGTAACATGCTGGTTTACAGTACGGGGCATGGTGTCAATGGCTTCACTCTGGACCCGTCCATCGGCGAATACATTCTCACCCACAAGCAAATGACCATTCCGGAAGACACCAGTGAATATGCCATCAACATGAGCAATCATCGGCACTGGCAGAAACCGGTACAACGTTATATTGATGAGCTGAACCAGGGTACAGAAGGTCCGCGCGGGCGGAATTTCAACATGCGCTGGGTGGGTTCCATGGTCGCGGATGTTCACCGCATTCTTTGCCGGGGCGGAATTTTTCTGTATCCCTTTGACCTGAAAGACCCCAAAAAGCCCGGTAAACTCAGGTTGTTGTATGAAGCCAATCCCATGTCCTACCTGGTGGAGCAGGCGGGTGGTGCAGCAAGTACCGGGACTGCACGGATTCTGGAAATACAGCCGGAGGGGCTGCATCAGCGGGTTCCCGTCATTCTGGGCGCGAAAAATGAAGTCGAACGGGTGCTCAGCTACCATCAGCACTGATTTTTTTCGGCCGAACTGAAAAAGCTCCCGATTTTGGTCGGGAGCTTTTTTGCGAGTGGTCCAGAGCGTTCCGGACCTTTACCGGCGGGTTAGAGAATGCCGGACAGACTGTGCACTAATTGCCCCTGCAATGCGGGAACGGCGTCCTTGAAGTCCAGATTGACCTTGTTGGCTGTGGAAACAACACGGGTCCGGTAATACATCCAATGGTTGGTACCACTGATCTGCTGGGTGGTCGTGCTGCTGGTACCCTGCTGCAAGCTGGAATTGGTCTGCTGGTTGACGGCCTGCTTGCTGCGTTCTGCCACCTGAACGTCAGTGATCATCGCGTAGGTCACATCCTTGACGAGGGAGTTGGCAATGAGCCCAATTCCTTCACCAACCAGTGCTCCCGCACCTGCGCCAGTCCAGCTCTGACCAATAACTGCTCCGGCGGCGGCCCCAAAAGCAGCACCACCAAAACCGTTGGTCAATGATTTTTGAGCGGCGGCTTCGGACATTTTGCCGACGGATAATACGTTAATCTGCAACATGTAATGTGCCTGATTGTAAGGAACGATGCGGTATCCCTGATTAGTCAGGTTGGCGTCAATTTCCTGCTCCAAAGCGGCAACGTTCAGGGTTTTATCCGAAGTATTCTTAAACTGTACATAAACGGTCTGTTCGGAAGGTGGAACCGGATTCAGGAAAATGGTGTTGGACATTTTTGTCTGGACACTCAGGTCTTTATGTTCCAGAGCAACCTGGGTAGCGGCACAACCGGAAAGCGCGATGGCACTGGCAGCGGCGATGGTATAAGTAACAAGCCGAAGTTGTTGACGTGTGGCTAACTGCATGGGTTCCTCCGAACGTGAGTTATAAACCCCAAAATGGGGATGATCGTAAAGCGCATATTATGATTTCTATTTTAGAGATTACTGTAAAGGAGGCAAGAAATATTTACCATTCAACTTTTAATCTGAGGTCATTTATAAATAAGAAAAAATATAAATTTAGAATTAAAAAATTTTAGTGAGTGTAATATATTTATCATCGATCAAGCTGGTGCTCAGAATAGCTTGAAGATTCGTAAAATTCAGCTATATAGTTCCTTTAGTGTTTAGTCTGGAAGATAGTCATCCAGACCCAGCGTGAATGGAGAGTGCAACTTGTTGCCTGAAAGTGCCAAGCCTTATTTGCTGAATAGTGTTTATCAATGGTGTGTTGACCAGGGCCATACGCCATATATTCTGGTGGTGGTTGCCTATCCGGGGGTAGCGGTCCCCGGCGGTTATGAAAAGGACGGGCGCATGATTCTGGATATTTCCCCGAATGCCTGTCACAACCTCAGCATGGCCGATGGCTGGATCAGTTTTAATGCCCGCTTTGGTGGTGTGGCACGGACGGTGGACGTACCTATGGCGGCCGTGGCGGCCATTTATGCTGCAGAAACCCAGGAGGGTATGGGCTTTGCAGAACCGGATCTGCCTGATGCTCCACCGCCGGGATCCGACCCTGAAGATCGGGCAGGACGCAGTGCTGATGCTCAGGAAAAGCCGGAGAGACCCTCTTTGCGGGTCATCAAATGAAAATTCAGGCGGGTTTCTGTGGTCTGCTGTTGCTCCTGTGCGGGTCTGCAGCCGAGGCAAATATATACGCCTATACAGATAGCCACGGGGTCGTGCATCTGACCAATGTTCCGGCTGGAAACCGCGCGTATCACATGGTCATGCGCACCCCGAAAATGCCGGTAGCCACCGCCCGCGCCGACTTCAACCGGATAGCCAAACAGCAATATCAGTCGCTGATTCACGCAGCGGCCAGTCATTACGGCGTGAGTCCCGCTTTGGTCAATGCCGTCATTTCTGCTGAATCCGGTTATAACGCCGGTGCGGTTTCACCCAAGGGAGCCATTGGTCTGATGCAGTTAATTCCGGCTACGGCGGCCCGTTTCGGGGTTTCCAACTCTTTCAGTCCGGCAGAAAACATCAATGGCGGTACCGCTTATCTGGCCCATCTGCTGCGTAAGTTCAGCGGTGACCTGAAACTGGCAGTAGCTGCCTACAATGCCGGTTCCGGTGCGGTTATTCAGGCGGGTTATCACATCCCTCCCCTTGCTGAAACCCAGGCTTATGTACCCCGGGTATTGGCTTATTACCAGCGCTATCTCGATGGCAGCAGCTCAGGCCCAAACCTGGGTGTCATTGGTCATGTGCCCACTCCGGTTTCAGCCTCTCCGCAGCTTATTCAGGTGTCCAGCCCGTAGTTTTGCAGTTTTTTTCGCAAGGTATTGCGATTGATACCCAGCCATTGGGCAGCCGTACCCCGTTGTCCGTCACATTTCTTCAGGGTGTGTTCGAGCAGGGCACATTCTACTTGTTCAATAACCTGAGTATGCAGGTTTTTTGGCGCTTCGCCCTGCAGATCGTCCAGGTAACGATCCACGATCATGACCACGCAGTCACTCAGAGTCATCGATTCTGTTGCCATGATCCTGCTCCTCAGGGTTGACTGAGAAGAGTGACCTGATAGCCTGCAGCGGCAATCAGTTTGGGACTCTTGATGGAGAACTGAACGGGTGTATGGGATAAAAAACCGGATATGGTCTCTTCCGGCTTTGCCAGATATTCTTTTGGCGTGAATTGCAGATGGGCAATGGGTGCACCGTAAACATTACTCAGAGTGACCTGGATGGCCGGGTATGCCTGTACGTGCCCCGCCAGATTCTCCATTTTTCCGGTAATTTCGGCCAGGTGATTATCCAGCGCCGTGACATGGCTATCGACAATGCGCATTTCCTTATTGGGTCCCGGCCAGGAAATCTGAGTACCTATTGCATTGGCACTATGGATCATGGCACGGCGGATGGGCGCACTATTGGCCGCATAACTGTAGACGCCCGTTGACCAGAGGATTTGTCCAATCAGCGCCAGGACCAGCAGGAAAATAATCAACAGGAGTAAATAACGGCCCAGACGCTGCCCCAGATGGGCACCAGCTGTGCTGGTTTCGTTGTCCAGGTCCACCTGGAAGACCTGCTGGCAGACGCCACACTTGACCTGATAATGATGTTTTTGCAGGGCGTTATGATCAACGCCAAAAGTGGACTCGCAACGCGGGCAGGTTATTTCCATGGTTCAGTCTCCGGATTTTCGCTGGCCATACAGCAGGGACCAGTCTTCTTCATGTTGCGGGGCGGCTAAATTAAAATAGGGCGCGTAGGCATTTTGAATGCCGGTTTCCTGGCTGTGGAGAATGCCGGAGAGGGCAATCCATCCTCCCGGCCTGGTCAATGCAGCCAGTGTCGGGGCAAGACTGAGCAGGGGGCCGGCCAGAATATTGGCAACCAGAATATCCGCCAGGGGCAGTGGGGTTTCATCGGGCAGGGACAGTCGCAGTCGCTCCGCGACGCCATTGTGTTGGGCGTTGTCCATGGCTACTTGCAGCGCAATAGGGTCGGTATCGACCCCATAAGCTTCTTTCGCACCCAAAAGCAAAGCAGCAATAGCGAGAATACCTGAGCCGCAGCCATAATCCACAATGCACTCGCCACCCTGAATGTGGCTTTCCAGAAAGTGCAGGCAGCGCGAAGTGGTAGGATGCGCCCCGGTACCAAAAGCCTGGCCGGGGTCGAGGTGCAGTTCATAGCGGGCATCTTGTGGCGCTTGATCCCAGCTGGGAACCACCCAGAGTTTTCCAAACTGACGGGCCGGAAATTGTGCCTGGGTACTGGATACCCAATCCTGATCTTCCAAAGCCTGGACAGAGGCCCCATAGTTTTGCCAACCGGACCTGTTTACTAAGGCATGAATGGTGGCTTCGCTGTGATTTTGGACAGCAAAAAGCGCCTGACACTGACTTTTCTGCCAGAGCTCTCCTTCAATAAAAAGCGCCTCGCTGGTATCCAGCTCCAAAAAAGTGATGGCGTCAGCACCTGCCTCCAGCAATTGTGTCTCCACCTGTGCGGCAGAGTCGGCGGGAACCTGAAGGCTCAGTTGCCACCATGCAATATTCATAGCGCGAGCAGTGCCTCCAGATAATGGATATTTACTTCACCAGCCGCATATTGGGCTTCTTCAAGAATACGGCGATGCAAAAGAATGTTGGTCTGGATGCCTTCAATGCTGGTTTCACGCAGGGCGCTGCGCATACGCATCTGGGCTTCTTCCCGATCATTTCCATAGGCGATGATTTTGCCGATCATGGAATCATAGAAAGGCGGTACCCGATAACCGGCATATATATGGCTGTCTACCCGAATCCCCGGACCGCCGGGTGGGTGCCAGGCCGTGATTTGCCCGGGTGAGGGCATGAATTTTTCAGGATCCTCAGCGTTGATGCGGCATTCAATGGCATGTCCCTGCAAGCGGACATCTTCCTGCCGGAAAGGGAGAGGCTTGCCTGCCGCAATCAGAATCTGCGCTTTGACAATGTCCACACCAGTAATCATTTCAGTCACTGGATGCTCTACCTGGACGCGGGTGTTCATCTCGATAAAGTAAAAGGTTTTACTGCCGGGATCGTAAAGAAACTCAATGGTTCCGGCACCGCGATAGCCCATGTCTGAACAGGCTTTGACCACTGCTGCACCAATTTCGGCACGTTGTTGATCGGTAATGCCCGGAGCCGGTGCTTCCTCGACGACCTTTTGGTGACGCCGTTGTACGGAGCAGTCCCGCTCGCCGAGGTGTACGCAATGGCCGTGAGCATCGCAGAGCACCTGGAATTCAATATGGCGGGGTGTTTCCAGAAACTTTTCCATGTACAGGGTCGGGTTACCAAAAGCTTTGCCCGCTTCTGCCCGGGTCAGGTTGGCGGCGTTGATTAAATGTGCCTCGGTGTGGACAACGCGCATGCCGCGTCCGCCACCGCCCCCGGCAGCCTTGAGAATGACCGGATAACCAATATCCTTCGCCAGTTTTTTGAGGGCATCACTGTCATCGGGTAATGGACCATCAGACCCGGGAACGCAGGGTACCCCGGCTTTTATCATGGCGGCCTTTGCCGCGATTTTATCTCCCATCAGACGAATGGTTTCTGCACGGGGACCAATAAATGCAAAGCCACTATTTTCCACCCTTTCGGCAAAATCGGCATTTTCCGACAAAAATCCATAGCCGGGATGAATGGCTTCTGCGTCGGTGACTTCTGCAGCAGCAATGACCGCTGGGATATTCAAATAGCTTTGATCACTGGGAGCGGGGCCAATACAGACCGATTCGTCGGCCAGCTTGACGTGCATCAGATCACGGTCGGGTTCGGAATGTACGGCCACCGTGCGGATTCCCAGCTCACGACAGGCACGCTGAATGCGCAGGGCAATTTCGCCCCGGTTGGCGATGAGGATTTTTTCAAACATATCAATCCTCTGGGGCGATAATAAAGAGTGGTTCGCCGTATTCTACGGGCTGGCCGTTACTGGCCAGTACCTTGATGATTTTGCCGGAGACATCTGCCTCGATTTCATTCAGCAATTTCATGGCTTCGATAATGCAAAGTGTCTGGCCGGCCTTGACGGTGCTGCCTTCTTCAACAAAAGGCGCGGCTTCCGGTGAAGAAGCCCGATAGAAGGTGCCGACCATGGGGGACTTGATCATGTAGCCCTGTGGTGGAGCGGTTTCAGGGGATGGCGCCGGTGCAGGCGGTTGCGGCGCTTCCGCTGCCGGCATCGGCATCGGGGCCGGCTGCGCGTGATAGGTCACATTTTGCGGGGCGACGGGTGCCGCATGTCGGGTAATACGAACCTTACTTTCACCTTCCACAACTTCAATTTCGTCAATGGCACTTTTTTCAAGTAATTCGGCAAGGCGACGAATGAATTGGATATCCATGCTTTTCCTTATTATGCGTTTAGTCAGGGCGTGAGAAACGCCGGTAAATGGCTTCCAGGGCGAGGAAGTAGCCATCAGCACCCAATCCGGCAATAACCCCCTGGGCCATGTCGGAAAAGTAGGAATGCTGACGGAAGGGTTCCCGCGCATGAATGTTGGACAAATGTACCTCAATGAACGGAATCGCCACGGCACTCAGGGCATCCCGCAGGGCCACGCTGGTGTGGGTAAACGCAGCGGGATTGATGATGATGTTGGTGACACCCTGGTTGGGGGCAAGCTGCACGGCATCTATCAATTGATGCTCGGCATTACTTTGCAGGCTGCTCAAGGCCCAACCCCAGGCATTGGCCATGGCTAACAGTTTGGCGTTTATGTCGGCCAGGGTGCTGCGGCCGTAGTGTGCCGGTTCACGCTGACCCAGAAGGTTCAGGTTCGGTCCGTGCAGTACCAATATGTGAGGAATAGATACAGCCATGGCTTCCGCGTAACATCAAGAATAGACTGAAGTCTGCCGCAAATGCGCGCATAAATCTAGGTCGGAGCGCGACTCAAGGGCCTCGCGGTTTTTTACAGGCATCGCCCCACGCGTTGATTTGACGTAGAATACACTCGATATGTTGTTCATACGGGTTGCTGGCAGTATGGTGCAGCCCAGACGGGTCGCTGCAGACCTATTGTAATTGACGACGCCGGAGAGAGGTGGCTTTGCCATGTTATACCCTGAACTATTTAAATCCCTGGAGGCCGCGCGTTGGAATATGGCGACAGATATTCCCTGGGATCAGTTTGATCGGAGTCTGGTGAGTGATGAGCAGCTGCGCACCATCAAGATGAATGCCGTGACCGAGTGGTCGGCGCTTCCGGCGACGGAAATGTTTTTGCGTGATAATCGCGATGATTCGGATTTTTCAGCATTCATGTCCATCTGGTTTTATGAAGAACAGAAGCACGCGCTGGTTTTGATGGAATACCTGCGCCGCTTTGCCCCCGAGTATCTCCCGACTGAGGAAGAGCTGCACAAGGTGCGATTTGAATTTGATCCTGCTCCCGCCATGGAAACCCTGATGCTCCATTTTTGTGGAGAAATTCGTTTGACGCATTGGTACAAATGCGCGGCGCAGTGGCACAGCGAGCCGGTCATTCGTTCCATTTACGAAGTGCTGTCCAAGGATGAAGCGCGGCACGCGGGCATTTATCTCAAATATATGCGCCGGGCTATTGAGCGCCTGGGAGACACGGCGCGCCTGGCTTTTGCCAAGATTGGTGTATTGATGGCCAATACCAAGACGGCAAAGGCTCTGCATCCAACCAACTTGCATGTGAATAAAGAGATGTACCCTGAGGATAGTGTCCAGAGTCACTTGCCGGATCCGGGCTGGCTGGAGCAATGGCTGGATACCCAGATTCATTTTGATGCCATCTGGGAAGGCAAGGTCATCAATGGCATTTTGCGCAATCTTTCCACTTTGCTTGAAATTCCCATCCAGAGTGCCAAGGATCTGAGCCGTTATCGTAAGGCCATGTCCAGTGCAGACCGCGAAGCATCCGGGCATATGGCCGCTGGCTGACATCAGGAACGTTTAAGTATGTCAGATGCGTCCTGGCGGAGTATGAGCCTGGAGGAAAGGTTGAAATGGGCACTGAGTCCTGAACTGCCCGGTCACTATCGTCCCTTCCTGCTGAGGGAGCAGTGGGTACAGACGCGCTGTTACTTTGCCAGACGCGCGGATTTGCTGCCCGAAGAAGTAGCTGCATTGGCTCGGGATGACGACTATGTAATCCGCTTGTGTATTGCGAAAAGACCGGATTTGTCAGCGGAACAGGTGGCGGAGTTTTGTGCGGACCGGGATCCCAATGTGCGTTATGCCATTGCCCGAAATCCCCTGCTGAAGGACGTCCAGCGCGCCGGGCTGCTTGCCGATGAGGATGAGTTGGTAAGAACAGCCGCAGCCAGGGGGCCACGGCCTAGTCAGGAACGTTGTCGGCCGGGTCAGGCGCCGTTATTGCGCTGACCCGGTGGTACCGACCTTAGTCAGCCTGGCGGCGCAGAAAGGCAGGGATATCCAGATCGGCAAAATCCTGAACCCCACCGGTGCCATTGTTGCGGTTTGAGGCTGAAACCGATGCCGGACGTTCGTTATGACGCATACCCACGGGTATGTCGAGATTGCGCCAGTCCGAAGGTGTGCTCGGATTGCCGGCACTGGTAGCCCCACGACCCCGGATGTTCTCCACGGCCAAACGCACGGGTTCCCGCTGCAAACCTGTAGCCACTACGGTGACGCGCAATTCCCCATCCAGGTCAGGATCCAGCACCGTACCGACCTTCACATTGGCGTCATCTGCTGCATAACCGCGAATCAGCTCGCCGACTTCCTGGAATTCTCCCAGGGTCAGGTCCATACCTGCCGTGATGTTGACGAGAATGCCACGTGCCCCGGAGAGGTTGATGTCGTCCAGTAACGGGCTGGATGCGGCACGGGTCGCCGCATCCCTGGCGCGGTTTTCACCCTTGCCACTGGCGGCGCCCATCATTGCCAGACCCATACCCGACATGACCGTACGCACATCGGCAAAATCCAGGTTCATCAGGCCGGGACGGGTGACCAGCTCGGAGATACCCTGCACCGCACCCAGCAAAATGTTGTCTGCTGCCTGATAGGCATCCTTGAGACTGATGGATGTGCCCAGAACGGCCAGCAGCTTCTCATTGGGAATAATGACCAGAGAATCGACATGCTGGGAAAGTTCGTCGATACCGGAAAGCGCATGCTGCTGGCGTTTTTTGCCTTCAAAATTGAAGGGCTTGGTTACCACACCAACCGTCAGAATGCCCATGTCCCGGGCAATGGCCGCAACAACAGGAGCGGCACCCGTACCTGTTCCGCCGCCCATGCCGGTGGTGATGAATACCATATCCGCTTTTTCGAGGGCTGCACGAATATCGTCGCGGCCTTCTTCCGCTGCCTTGCGGCCTACTTCCGGATCAGCTCCTGCGCCCAGGCCACGGGTAATCTGCGCACCCAGCTGAATGGTGCGGCCGGCCAGTGAGTGACGTAAAGCCTGGGCATCCGTATTGGCGGTGATGAATTCCACCCCTTCCAGACCCGCCCCACACATGTTGTTGATGGCGTTACCTCCACCACCGCCGACGCCGATGACCTTGATGACGGCGCCGTCCTGTTCGCATTCGTTCAATTCATACATGATATTTCTCCTGATTCGTTAAGTATGGGTGTTGGTGGGGATCAGCCGAAGCTGGTCTGGACCCAGTTGCGCATTTTCCGGAAAACACCGCCAAAGCTGGTGTCCATACCGGCATGTCCCTGACTGTGATCTTCATAGGCCGCCCTGGGCTGGGCGACAACGGCGGCTTCGCCTTGCCCCGCAGGTTGATTATGTAATCCGTACATGACCAGGCCTACGCCCGTGGCATGTCCAGGTACCCGAACCACGTTTTCCATCCCCGGCAAATGCATGGGTTCACCGACGCGAACCGGCAGATGAAGGATTTCTTCAGCCAGTTCGGCAATGCCTTCCAGACAGCTGGAACCGCCGGTAATGACGACACCAGCGGCAATCAAATCTTCATAGCCGGTGCGCCGCAGTTCTGCCTGGATGAGTTCAAACAGTTCCTTGATGCGGGGCTCAATGATGTCACCGAGAATGCGTCGGGAAATGGTGCGGGGCGGGCGGGTGCCGACACTGGGGACCGAGATTTCATCATCCTGCTGAATGAGATCACCCAGGGCGCAACCGTATAATTTCTTGATTTGCTCAGCTTCGACGGGTGGGGTGCGAAGACCCAGGGCAATGTCATTGGTCACCTGATCTCCGGCGATGGGAATGACGGCCGTATGGCGGACGGCCCCATCGCGGAAAATGGCGATATCGGTAGTCCCGCCACCGATATCCACCAGACAAACACCCAGTTCTTTCTCGTCCTGGGTAAGCACGGCGTCTGCCGAGGCCAGCTGTTCGAGGACCAGATCCTGGACTTGCAGTCCGCAACGTTCCACACATTTGGCGATATTCTGGGCGGCACTGACAGCACCCGTAACAATATGTACCCGGGCTTCCAGGCGTACTCCCGACATGCCGACCGGTTCGCGAACCCCTTCCTGGCTGTCAATCATGAATTCCTGGGGCAGAATATGAATGACGTTCTGATCCTGGGGAATGACGATGGCGCGCGCCGCATCCATGACCCGACCTACATCATCATTGCTGACTTCCTTGTTTTTGATGGCGACAATACCGTGGCTGTTGTAGCCGCGGATATGCCCGCCGGCAATGCCGACCACCGCGCCATGAATCTGCACACCGGCCATGAGCTCGGCTTCCTGCACGGCACGGGTGATGGCCTGAACCGTGGATTCAATATCCACGACAACGCCTTTTTTCAAGCCCCGGGAGGGATGCTGACCAACCCCGATGATTTCTGCTTCACGACCACCTTTGGACTGCGCAACAATACAGGCCACTTTGGAAGTACCAATATCCAGGCCGACGATGAGTTCCTGATGTCCACGTTTCATTTGCTTTCTCTCCTTCGGATCCAGGATCCGTTACTGACTGTTGACGGTGGTCGCTGAGGGCATGGCGACCGCAAAACCATTTGTATAGCGAAGATCCATTGTGGCTCCGGCTACCAGGTATTCCTTGACCTGGGGGGCAATGGCCACCCAGCGTTTTAAAGCGGGTATCACGTCCTCGCTGCCCAGCAGCAGGCGGACCTGATTATTGAGAATGCAGCGCCATCCACCCCTTTGGTCTTCCTGCAGGGAATCGACCTTCAGGCCCAGTGGGGCAACAATGGAATTAAATTTCGCCAGTTGCGCGAGGAGTTGGCTGCCACTATCGGCGGGTCCGGCCAGATTGGGGAGTCCATTGGGTACTTGTGCCGGGGGAACGCTGAATACCTTTCCCTGGGCATCGACCATTTGCCCGGCACCACCCAGCCAGCGGGCGACCGGCGTGTAGGGTTTGATACTGACCGTCAGGCGGTCGGGCCAGACCCGCCGCACCTCGGCATCGGCGACCCAGGGCAGGGCATCCAGAGCATGGCGGATTTGTTCGGGGTTCGCCCACAGAAAGCCACGTGCCGCATAGGGCTTGAGAACCGTGTTGATTTCGGCCAGAGGAATTTTGGGAGAACTGCCGGTAATGGTCAGGGTATTGATGGGCATCAGGGAGGGTTGCTGGAGCCATTGCCATCCGGACCATCCTCCCCAGGCGAGAATGCTGATACTCAGGCCACCCGCAAGGACCTTTCCATAAAGTTTCCAGGGCAGGGGCTTATGGGCTTTGGCGGCGGTCTTGACGGGTGCCGTCCGGGGAGCTTTGGTTTTTTCCTTCAGGGTGGCTGCAGGCCGTTGGGGCTGTTGTCCGTGGCGATAATCACGCATGACACTAACCATGATTCACTCTCCTCTGCGCCGTACGCAGTATGGTCTTGCATAATTCGGGGAAATCCATGCCCACAGCTTTGGCGGCCATGGGTACGAGGCTGTGGCTGGTCATGCCGGGAACACTGTTGATTTCCAGAAGATGTATTTTTCCCGATGCACTGATCATGAAATCGACCCTGCCCCAGTCTCTGCCACCCAGTTCGGCAAATGCGCGGAGAGCCATGGCCTGCAGTTCGGCATCTTTGGCGGCACCCAGTCCCGAAGGCAGCAGATAACGGGTATCTTCGGCAAAATATTTGGCATCGTAGTCATAAAAGGCGTGCGGGGTTTCAATGACAATGGGTGGAAGGGCTTTACCATCGACAATTCCGACTGTGGCTTCATGACCAATGACAGCGGCTTCGCAGAGGATTTCATCTTCGAGAGCAAAAGCATCCGTTATGGCTTTATCCAGTTCTTCCGGCCCATTCACCCGGCTGACGCCGAGGCTGGAGCCACCATGATTGGGTTTGATATAAAGCGGCCAGGTAAAATTTGCCGCGAGATCAGGTCGCGGATCGTGACGCCGCATCAGAATCCCTTCCGTTACGGGGAGGCTGGCGGCTTTCCAGATCTGCTTGGAACGCCACTTGTCCATGGCCAGTGCCGAACTCAAGACGCCGCTCCCGGTGTATGGAATGGCGAGGGTTTCGAGCACGGCCTGGAGGAGGCCATCCTCGCCGATGGCGCCATGGCAGACATTGAAGGCGAAACGGATGCGTTCGTCCTGCAACTGCTGTTGCAGACGCGCTGGTTCAATATCAATGCCCAGCACTTCCATGCCGCTGCTGCGCAGGGCGTCGAGGACTGCCGAAGCACTCAGCAATGACACCTCGCGTTCGCCGGAAGGACCACCGTAAAGTACGGCTGTGCGGATGGATTCAGCCATGTTTCGCCTCCCCCAGAATGCGCATTTCGGCTTTCAGCCTGATGCCGAACTGTTGCTGCACTTGTGTTTGTACGTCTTCCACCAGGGCCTCAATATCAGCGGCCTGGGCATCGCCCCGGTTGATGATGAAATTGGCATGCTGGCTGCTGACTTCGGCTTGCCCACGGGCTTTTCCCTTTAACCCGGCCGCTTCAATCAGGCGGGCCGCGTGGTCACCCGTCGGGTTACGGAACACCGAACCACAACTGGGCCATTCGAGAGGCTGAGTGGCGGCGCGTTTTTCCTGCCAGGCGCGCAAGCGTTGCATGACTGCCGTACTTTCTTCGGGGATCAGGCGGAGTCCGGCCGCAACAAAGCAGGCGTCACCATGGCCGTACACTTCCCGATAGCCAATCTGGAAATCCTGAGGAGCAAGACGCTGGATTTCACCATGGGGATGAATGACTTCCACCCATTCCACCAGACTCCAGGTATCGCCGCCATGAGCGCCGGCATTCATGCTCAGGCAGCCCCCCAAGGTGCCGGGAATGCCTGCCAGAAACTCTGCGCCGGCAAGTCCTGCCTTGGCTGCAAAATGGGCAATTTTTACCGCACCCGCACCGGCCCCGACCCGCAGCAGATCATTTTCTGCCAAAACGATCTGATCCAGGGTATTGGCGAGGCAGATGGTGGTCCCGCGCAGTCCGGCATCGCGCACCAGCACATTACTGCCCAACCCTATCCAGGTGAGCGGAGGAACCGCAAAATGTCTTAAAAATCCTTGCAGATCTTCCAGGGTGCCGGGGAGATAGAAGCGATCAGCCGGTCCTCCAACCCGCCAGCTGGTATGGCGCTGCATGGGTTCTCCCAGGCGCAGGCGGCCACCAATGACCGGCATCATGGGGTGGCCTCCGCAAATACTTCAGCCCATTGACCGGCCAAATGGGCAATGCTGCCAGCGCCCATGGTGAGTAGCACCGCGTTCGCAGGCAGGAGTGAGCGAATCTGCGCCGGGGCATTGAGCAGCTCCGGTAAATAGTGAACGCTTATTCCCTGGGCAAGCATGGCCGCGCTGAGTGCCTGACTGCTGACTCCGGGTAAGGCTTTTTCGCCCGCACTGTAAATATCGGTGAGTATGACCAGATCCGCCGAGGCCAGACTGTGGACGAAATCGCCAAACAAGGCCTGGGTTCGGCTATAGCGATGGGGTTGAAAGGCAACGACCAGAGGGCGATCAGGCCATACGGCCCGGGCGGCGCTGATGGTGGCGCTCAGTTCGCGGGGGTGGTGACCATAATCGTCAATAATGGTGATGCCGGCAAACTCGCCGACCTGTTCGAAACGTCTGCCTACCCCGCGAAAATCTGCCAGGGCACTGCGAATGGTCTGCTCACTCACCCCGACCTTGCTGGCAATACCGATGGCGGCAAGGGCATTGAGTACATTGTGCTGTCCGGGAATCCCCAGATCTACATCCAGCCAGTGCACATAGTCATTATCCACCCGCCGCCAGACTTCAAAGTGACTGCCCACTCCCCTGACGGTCACATTACGGGCCTGCAGGTCCGCATCTGCACTGAATCCATAACGCAGTACCGGGGTGCGTAATTCTGGAATCAGGCCAGCTACCATGGGCTCGTCAGTACAAAGAACGGCAAGACCATAGAAAGGCAGGCGCTGCAGAAACTGCAAAAAGGCATTGCGCAAATTGTCGAGACTGTCGCCATAGGTTTCCATGTGGTCGGCATCAATATTGGTGACGACGGCCATGACCGGAGCAAGATACAAAAAGGAGGCGTCCGATTCATCGGCTTCAGCCACCAGGTATTCACCGCTACCCAGAGCGGCATGGGTGCCGGCACTTTTCAACCGGCCGCCAATCACAAAAGTGGGATCCAGACCGGCTGCACCGAGAATGCTGGCGACCAGGCTGGTTGTGGTCGTTTTGCCGTGGGTTCCGGCAATGGCGATGCCCTGTTTGAAGCGCATCAACTCGGCCAGCATTTCGGCGCGCCGAATCACGGGAATACGTAATTCCCGGGCTGCCTGTACTTCTGGATTGCTGTCGGGAATGGCCGAAGAGATCACAACGACATCAGCGCCGCGCACATTGGCGGCTTCGTGACCCGTGAAAATCCGCGCACCCAGATCCGTAAGGCGCAGGGTCGAACTGCCTGGCTGCAAATCAGAACCGGAAACAGCATAGCCCAGATTGAGCAAAACCTCGGCAATACCGCGCATGCCGCTGCCACCTATTCCAACCATATGAATCTGTCTGACCCAGTTACGCATGGTTTACTCCTTCCGGGTGCATACAAATTTGGGCGACGGCTGCAGCCGCGTCACCCCGGCTTTGTTGTCTGGCCGCTTCTGCCCAGCGCAGGCGTAAAGCCGGATCGTTGAGCAGGGGGCTGAGAATATCCCGCAATTCCCGGGCATGGAGGTTTTCCTGGCGAAGCATTCGGGCGGCCCCGGCGCTTTCCAGAAACTGCGCGTTGGCTGCCTGGTGATCATCCACGGCAAAGGGAAAAGGTACGAGAATGGCTCCCAGCCCTGCCGCTGCCAGTTCGGCGACGGTGGCAGCGCCAGCGCGGCATAGCGCCAAATCGGCCCAGCCCAACGCGACACTGATATCCGGGATGAAAGGCTCGACGCGGGCGTCGATGCCTGCCGCCGCATATTCGGCTCGGGTGCTTTCGCAATGATCCTTGCCGGTCTGGTGCCAGATTTGTGGGCGTTGTTCCGTGGGCATGGCCGCTATGGCGGCGACACTGACGCTATTCAGCGCCTTGGCTCCCTGGCTGCCGCCCATGATCAATAAGCGGACAGGCCCCTGATGACTGGCGAAGCGCTCCTGCGGCATGGGGAGTTCGCGGATACTGCGGCGTACCGGGTTACCGACCCATTCACCCCTGGGCAAGCGCGCCCCGGGAAATCCCAGAAAAACATGTTTGGCCAGAGGAGCCAGCAGGCGATTGCTCAGCCCGGCAATGGCATTCTGTTCGTGCAGGCACAGTGGACAACCCATACTCCAGGCCGCCAGTCCTACGGGGGCCGTCACATAGCCGCCCATACCCAGCACCGCCTCGCTGCGGGTTTGTTGAATGATTTTCCGGGCCTGAACAACGGCCTTGCTGACCCGCCAGGGCATGCGCAACCAGCGTCCCAAGCCTTTTCCGCGAACGCCTTGCATGTCGATGGTATGTAGAGGATAGCCGCGTTCGGGAACCAGACGCGCTTCCATCCCGGCATCGGTTCCGGCAAAGGCCACTTCCACCCCCTGATCGCGTAACATGTCGGCGACCGCGAGAGCCGGAAATACATGCCCGCCAGTACCGCCTGCAGCAATGAGGACGCGTTCAGCCATGCTGTACCTCCTTCTGCATCTGGTCCATCTGGTCTGTCTGCTGCTGAGCAGAAAGCGCTGGATAACGCCGGCTGACGGCCAACACAACACCCAGAGAGGCACAGAGAAATACCAGCGCACTACCGCCGTAACTGATCAGTGGCAGGGCAAAACCCTTGGTGGGAAGAGCGCCAAGGTTGACGCCCATGGACATGACCGCCTCACCGCCGAACCAGGTCAGTGTGCCGTAGCAGAACAAGGCAAAAAAAGCATCTCCGGCGGCAGCGGCGCGGCGTCCGATCCGATAAATACGCCAGCAGGCCACACTGTAGAAAATGGCCAGTGCCCATACCCCGATCATGCCCAGCTCTTCACCGATCACCGCCAGAATGAAATCCGTATAGGATTCAGGAAGATAAAAGTATTTCATGATGCCATCGCCGAGGCCGACCCCGAAAATACCACCCCGACCAAAAGCAATCAGGGACTGTACCAACTGAAAACCCGCCCCGTAGGGATCTGCCCAGGGATTCTGGAAAGCAGTGATGCGGGCGAGTCGGTAGGGGGCTGATACGGCAAGGATTCCCAACGCGCCACCGGCAACAATGCCCGCCAGTAGAACGTAAGCAATGGGTAATCCGCCCAGGAACAACATGACGCCGGTGAGCAGTACCACCATCGCAAATGAGCCAAAATCGGGTTGTAGTAACAGCAGCAACCCCAGCAACCCCAGCACCACAAAAATCGGCCAGAGTCCTTCCTTGAATTTGCCGAGGAGCTCGCCTTTGCGCACCACATAGCGCGCGAGGAATAAGAGCAGGGCAAATTTCAGCAGTTCTGAAGGCTGCAGGCGGACAATGATGAAATTGATCCAGCGATGCGAGCCGTTGACGGCAACGCCGATGACCGGCAAAAACACCATCATCAGGGCGATCAGGGAAATGATCATGAGGGGAAAGGTCATGCGTTCCCAGAAGTCGAGATCAATGCGGCTAAAATAATAGAGTACAGCTGCGGCCAGAATGACATAAAGGCCCTGACGTTCGGCAAAAAAGAACGGATTACCGGTTTCATGCTGGGCAATGGGCGCGCTGGCGGAGTACACCATGATCAGGCCAAAACCCAGCAGCACCAGAATGATCCACCACAGAATGGTATCTGCCGGGCCGTTTTCGGCCAGCCACCAGCTCGGACGTTTCATGACTTTCCTCCAGACAGTTCCTGGACAGCAGCGCTGAACTGCTGCCCCCGATCCTGATAATCCCGGAACATATCGGTACTGGCGCAGGCTGGTGAAAGCAGAACCTGATCTCCGGCCATGGCTCTGGATGCGGCTTTAAGAACCGCATCCTGCATGCTGTCGGCATAATCTACCGGAATGATATTTTCCAGCAGTTGCGCGATTTTTTTGGCATCTTTGCCGAGCACAACTGCTGCACGCTGATCGCGGCAGGCTTGCTGCAACGGACTGAGATCTGCCCCCTTGGCATCGCCACCGAGAATCATCACCAACGGTCCGGATAAGCCGCTCATGGCTTTGATTGTGGCGCCCAGATTGGTTCCCTTGGAATCATTGTAATAGTTGACTCCCTGATACTCGGCAACCCAGGCCAGACGGTGTGGGAGACCGGAAAACTGGCAAAACACTTCCTGAATGGCGGCAAGTGGGAACTGGGCAGCTTCGGCCAGGAGCGCTGCTGCCAGGGCGTTTTCGATATTGTGTCCGCCCTGCATACGCAGGTCGGCAATGGCAAGCAGGGCTCCGCTGTTGCGCAGCGTGAGCCGGTCATGCAGTACATAGGCATCACTGCGCTCATCATGAACAGCAAAGCAACGGATGGCCACGGAGTCTGGGACTTGCCCGGGCAAGCTCGACGTAAAGGCATCTTCACCATTCAAAACCAGGACATCACCGGCATTCATGTTCTGAAAAATCCGGGCTTTGGCGGCCCCGTACTGCGTGTAGTCACCATGCCAGTCCAGATGGTCGGGACTGAGGTTCAGAATGGCAGCCACCCGGGGTCGAAAAGTCGTACAGGCATCCAGCTGAAAGCTGGAGAGTTCGAGGATATACCAGGCCGGTTCAGGGCCAGATTCTGGTAATAACTCCAGTGCCGGAGTCCCCAGGTTGCCACCAGTCGCAACCATTATCCCGGCTTTTCGGGCAATTTCGCTGACTAGCGTGGTAACAGTGCTTTTACCATTACTGCCGGTGATGGCAATGATGGGTGCCTTGGCCAGCCGCGAAAATAATTCAATATCACCCATGACGGTGATTCCCGCCTTTCTGGCCTTTTGCAAGGCCGGCAGGGTAGGAGCAAGACCGGGGCTGAGTAGAATCAGATCGCTGTCGAGCAGCAGATTTTCAGGAAGGGCTCCGAAATGAAAAGTGGCTTGGGGATATTGTGTACGGAGGGTATCAGCATTTTCCAGGTGGCGGGTATCCGCCACCTGACAATGTCCACCCAGGCGCAGGGCGGTGTTCAGGAGCGATTGTCCGGTTTTGCCGAAGCCGAGGATGAATACCTTTTTGCCGTCGAGTTTCATGTCAGCGGATCTTCAGACTGGAAAGGCCGATGAGCACGAGAATCACGGTAATAATCCAGAAACGCACGGCTACCCGTGGCTCTGGCCAGCCTTTTTTCTCGAAATGATGATGAATGGGCGCCATGCGGAACACCCGTTTGCCCGTCAGCTTGAAGGAAGCCACCTGAATCATCACCGACAGGGTTTCCATGACAAAAACCCCACCCATGATGACCAATACCAATTCCTGTCGGGCAATGATGGCGACAATGGCCAGGGCGGCACCGAGCGCCAGTGCGCCGGTATCGCCCATGAATACTTCGGCAGGATAGGTGTTAAACCAGAGAAAGCCGAGCCCGGCACCGACCAGTGATCCGCAGAAAATCAGCATTTGTCCGGAACCCGGCACCCAGGGCAGATCCAGGTAATGGGCGAATACAGAATTCCCTGAAACATAAGCAAATATTCCCAGGGCTGCAGCCACCATAACGGTTGGGACGATGGCCAGCCCGTCCAGGCCATCGGTCAAATTGACGGCGTTGGAGGTGCCGACAATGACGAAGTAGCTGAAAATGATGAAGCCGAACCCCAAGGGAATCAGGACATGAGGTACAAAAGGAATAATCAGGCTGGTTTCTACGGATTTGTTGGCCAGTCCATACAATACTCCGGCTGCAGCCAGGGCAAACAAGGACTGCAAACCATATTTGGCGCGGGCGGATAAACCCTTGGTGTTTTTACGCCGCAGCTTGCGCCAGTCGTCAATAAAACCAATGGCGCCAAAGGCAAAGGTGGTGATGACTGCCACCCAGACCAAAGGATTGCGCAAATCTGACCAGAGCAGGGTGGTAATAATGACGACCAGCAGAATCAGGGCCCCACCCATGGTCGGCGTCCCCTGTTTGCTGAAGTGGGTTTCCGGCCCATCGCTGCGTACCATCTGCCCGATTTTGTAATAGCGCAGACGGGCAATGAAAAAAGGACCGATCACCAGGGAGAGGACCAGCGCGGTCAGTATCGCCAGTACGCCGCGCAGGGTCAGATACTGAAACACGTAAAAACCGTGGTATATCTGGCCGAGTTGCATGAATAGTGCGTAGAGCATCAGGCGTCTCCGGCCACGAGTGCCTGAACGACACGTTCCATGTGTGCGGCTCTGGAACCTTTTACCAGCACCACCGTTTCCGGATTGAGCTGGGGCAGCAGGGCATCAATCAGGGGGGGCAGTTCCACAAAATGCTCTGTACCGGCTGCAAACGCTTCAGCGGCTTCGGCAGCCAGTTGCCCCAGTCCGTAAACCGCATCAATGCCCAGCTGTTGGGCCAGAATTCCTGCCTGCCGGTGATAAACTACCGTATCAGGACCCAGTTCGCCCATATCTCCGAGAATGAGAATACGCTGGCCGGATTGGGCGGCAAGAACACGTAATGCGGACTCTAATGAAGCTGGATTGGCGTTATAGGTGTCATCCAGAATGCGGCAGCCGCCCCTGCCGTTGCGCCATTGCAAGCGACCGGGGATGGCCTCTAATGTGGCCACAGCACGCTGAATTTGGGGAATGCTGATATCCAGGGCCAGTGCGGCGGTGACAGCAGCCAGGACATTGGCACCATTATGTCTTCCAGGTAGCGGAACTTCGAGGGTGAATTCACCCTGGGGGGCGCGCACATCCAGTTGGCCGCCAGTTCCTGAACGATCCTGCCAATGTCCCCGGACGCGTACCGGGAGGTTGTTCAGACTGAAGCGCCACACTTCGCCCGGAGCTTTTTCTGCCCAGAAGTCGGCAAATTGATCGTCACCATTCAAAATGCTGATGCCACGATTGTCCAGTCCCGAGAGAATTTCTCCCTTGGCCGCCGCGACTGCCTTTACACTTCCGAGCCCGGCCAGGTGGGCGGGGCCCGCATTGTTGATAAGGGCCAACGTTGGTTTGGCCAGAGCACTGAGTACGGTGAGCTCGCCAGCATGGTTCATGCCCATTTCCAGAACCGCATGGCGATGTTCCTTGCCCAGTCTTGCCAGGGTCAAGGGCACGCCAATATGATTGTTCTGATTGGCTTGAGTGGCCAGTACGGGGCCGCTTTCAGTGAGGATGGCGGTCAGGACTTCCTTGACCGTGGTTTTGCCACAGGAGCCAGTAACTGCCAGCACCGGTACGTTGAAACGCTGCCGCCAATGCTGTGCCAAGTCTTGCAGGCTTTGTAATGTGTCCTTGACCACTATTCCAGGGGCATTCACCTGACGGTTGCTGAGTACAGCGGCCGCGCCTTGCGCTAAAGCTGCCGGAACAAAATCGTTACCATCAAAGTGTTCTCCGGCAAGTGCAACAAACAGTTTGCCAATCATGGGTTGGCGGCTGTCGGTGGCAATGCCGTTTATTTCGTCTTTTCCCTGGCTGTCAGGCAGAAGTTGACCACCGGTAATGCGGGCTATTTCGTTGAGAGAGTAGCGCATCATGGGCGCAGTGCCTCCATCACTACCTGCTGGTCATGAAAGGGGATTTTCTGACCCATGATTTCCTGGGTGCGTTCATGCCCTTTACCGGCAATCAGCACCCAATCCCCTGTTTTGGCCTGGTGGATGGCCTGGTGGATGGCCGCCGCCCGATCATGGATGATCTCAACGGCTTCAGGGCGCTGCATGCCAGCGAGAATGTCGCGGATGATATGGGCGGCATTTTCACTGCGGGGATTGTCATCGGTGAGGATGACCTGATCGGCCAGACGTTCGGCGACTTCTCCCATCTCCGGACGTTTACCTCGATCCCGATCGCCGCCGCAGCCAAAAACCACATGGACCTGTCCTTTAGCGACGGCGCGAATGTCCCCCAACACACGTTCCAACGCATCGGGAGTGTGGGCGTAGTCAATCATGACCTGCGCCTTGCCGGACGTGGCCGGGAGGCGCTGATAACGTCCTTCGGGCAAGTTGAGTTGGTGAATGTCAGCGTCGCTGACCTCCCAGCCTAGACCGTTTGCGGTGCTCAGGGCGGCCAGGAGGTTTTCGACATTGCTCTGCCCAATGAGCGGGCTGCGTAGTTGCCGAAGACCTTCCGCTGTGCCCAGGGTCAGAAGCGTGCCGCTGGCCCCGGCATGTATTTCTCGGACCTGAAAATCGCTGGCACCCGATCCAAAACCCAGAATCTTTACGGAGGGATCTATTTGCTGCGCAATTTGTGCGGAAAACGGATCATCCTGATTCAGTACGGCCAGCTTCAGGTCGGGGAATTTGAACAAACGGGCTTTGGCTGCGCCGTATTGATCCATGTCGCCATGAAAATCCAGATGATCACGGCTGAGATTGGTAAACACCGCTGCAGTGAATGGTACGGCGGCTACCCGCTCAAGGGCCAGAGCATGCGAGGAGACTTCCAGAGCAATGACTTTGGCACCCTGATCCCGGAGCAGGGCCAGAGTTTCCCAGAGACGAACGGCTTCCGGGGTGGTGTTGGCATGGGGAACGAGCGCATCAACCGGCCCGTAGCCCAATGTTCCGATAATCATGGCCGGTTGGGGGGCGAGTTCGGCAATCAGTCGCGTGACGCTACTTTTGCCATTGGTCCCGGTCACGCCGATCAATAGCGGTGTTGCCCCTTCATCCCAGCCATGCCAACGGCGCAAGGCCTGGCCGAGCTTGTCGCGGAGGTCGGGAGTCTGCCAGCAAACAGGGCTATCGCCTTGCGGAATAACGGTCTCGTGCCCGGCTTCCAGTACGGCGGCCACGGCCCCCGCCTTCCAGGCTTCCGCCAGAAACTGATCGGCATCGCCACGATGATTGTGTAATCCTACGTAGAGCATGCCCGGCTGCAAACGGCGGGTATCTGTTTCGATGCCAGTTACAGCCAGTTCCCTGAGGGCGTCAGGTACGGCATCAAATAGCCGGGATAGGGGTTCAGTGCGCTGCATCACCCGCTCCTTCTGCCCACTGCTGGGCCTCGGTGACAGTGCGGTATGGATGTGCGGCAGTATTTCTCAGAAGGCCCGGGTCTGGTTGAATGCCCATGTTTTGCAGGGCAGCTGCCATGGTCACCCGAAATACCGGCGCTGCCACGACTCCGCCATATCGCCATCCCCGGGTCGGGGCGCGTACCACGACGGCCATCACCAGGCGCGGGTCCTGGGCAGGTGCAAAGCCTACAAAACTGGTGTTCACCAGGTTTTTATGGAAGCCACCTTTGCCGTTGGCCATGATGGAAGTCCCGGTTTTTCCCGCTACCTGATAACCCGGGATGCTGGCCAGAAAACCGGTGCCGCCTGGACTGGTAACGCCGCTCAGCCATCGGCTCAGTCGTGCGGCAGTGCTTGCAGGCATAATCCGGATCCCGTTTACTGAGCTGGTATCCTGACGGATCAGGGTGGGTGCTACATAAACACCTTGATTGGCAATGGCCGCATAAGCGGCCGCCAGTTGCAGGGGAGTTACCGACAAACCATATCCGTAAGCCATCGCTGCCCGGCGGGCAATATCCCAACCCTGCCAGGCCGGCAGCATTCCCGTACTTTCTCCGGGGAGCCCGAGGCCGCTGCCTTGTCCAAAGCCAGCCTGATGGAGCATTTGATAAAGATCCGCCGGAGGGGTGCGCAAGGATATTTTTGCGGCCCCGATGTTGCTTGAATATTTAAGGACTTGCGCCAGATCCAGATTATTGTGACGGACGTCATCCTGGATACAGAAACGGGCAACTCGAAAACAGTTGGTGTTGACGTTGAAAGTACTGTCGGGCTGGATACTGTTATCGTCCAGTGCCGCCGCAATGGTGAAGGGTTTCATCACGGAACCGGGTTCAAAGGTGTCGGCAACGGCCCGATCATTATAAAGACCAGCCTGATAATCACGACGATCATTGGGGTTGAAAGCAGGATAACTGACCATGGCCAGCACCTCACCGGTCCGGGCATTCATGAGCACCGCTGCCCCGGATCGGGCCTGGAAGCGTTGTACGGCCGAGGCCAGAGCGGTGTAAGCCACATACTGAAGATTGCGGTCAATGCTCAAAGTCAGGACTTTGCCGGGCTGGGCAGAACGGGCTGGGCCGTGCAGGCTCAGCGGGTGGCCGTAATTGTCACGCAACCCGGTTTCTTCCCCCGCCTTGCCGGTTAACCACTGATTATAAGCCAGTTCCAAACCTTCAATGCCTTTGCCATCTACATTGGTAAAGCCGATCAGTGGTGCCGCAATGCTTCCGGCGGGATAATAACGGCGATTCTCGGTGAGGCCATACAGGCCGGAAATATGCAGTGCCGTTATTTTTTCGGCTCGTTCGGGACTGATCTGGCGGGCGATAAAGGCAAAGTGGCTACCACCCGCATGGACACGGGCATCGAGTTCGTTGACCCTGATTCCCAGGGCGGAAGCCACAAGCGGCCATTGACTTTCCTGGTGGGTGAATACTTGCGGATCTACCCAGAGGGTTTTGACCGGTACCGACAAAGCCAGAGGTTTGCCCTCGCGGTCAACAATGGGACCGCGTTGCACCGGCAACGGAAAATGACGCAAATAGCGTTGGGCTCCCTGGTCGCGTAAAAATGGACCATGTTCCACCTGGGCACGCCAGGCCTGAGCCATGACTGCAGCAAAGGCAAGGGTTACGGCTGCCCAAACGGCCGTCGCCCGCCACGCCGGTAATGCGCGTGCGGGGATTTTAGCCTGAAAGGCAGCAGGCGAATTCACTGCGCTTTCACCATGACAATCTGATTGTTTTTGGGCGCGCTCAATCCCAGCTTCTGCCGGGCGATATCCCCGACCCGCGCATTGGAGGCGAGTGTGGCCTGCTCCAGTTGCAGCTGTCCCCAGCGATTGTCCAGGGCAAAATGTTTCGCCTGTGCTTCCTGCAAGGCAATAAACTGGCTTCGGGTGCTTTCGCGTGCAGCCACTATACCGAGCAGGGTTACCATGATGAGAATGGCGAGAATTACCGTACTACGCCGCATGACGCTCACTCCTTTCGGCCACTCTGAGTACCGCTGAACGGGAACGGGGGTTCATCTGGATTTCTTCCGCACTGGCATGAATGGCCTTGCCGACTGCGCACCATGGTAAGGGTGGGATTTCCGTGGCGCGCAAGGGCAGGTCGCTGCTGACCCGAAACGCATCTGCCCGGAAAAAGCGTTTGACCATGCGATCTTCCAATGAATGAAAGCTGATGATGGCCAGGCGTCCGCCAGCACGCAGTACCGCCATGGCCTCGGGAAGGAAATGTTCCAGCTCTTCCAGCTCATGGTTGATAAAAATACGAATGCCCTGAAAGCTGCGCGTTGCTGGATTCAGTCCGGAGTCGTGACGGGGGATGACCTCGGCAATAAGTCCGGCAAGCTCGCCAGTGCGCTGCAAGGGTGATTGCGCACGATGCCTGACGATTTTGCGGGCAATCGCGCGGGCAAATCGTTCTTCGCCGTAATTTTTCAGTACCTGGCTGATTTCTGTTTCAGGAGCGCTGTTCAACCATTCGGCGGCACTGATGCCGCTGTCGGGATCCATGCGCATATCCAGAGGACCGTCACGGAGGAAGCTGAAGCCACGTTCGGCTTCATCGAGTTGCGGGGAAGAGACGCCCAGATCGGCGAGAATCGCGTCCACATTTTCCCAGCCAAGACTTTCCACAACGCTGCGGATTTCACTGAAACGTGCCTGGCGGATCAGTACCCGGTCATCGTCGGCAAAGCGGTCTTGCAGTGCCGCGATGGCGCTGGGGTCGCGATCGAGGATTAACAACATATCCTGATGCTGAAGCTTTTCCAGCAATGCCGCACTATGCCCGCCACGTCCTCCGGTCACATCCACACAACGTCGGGCCGGGCCCTCGCTGAGGGCGGGCTGGAGCATGGCGACGCTTTCCTGCAGAAGTACCGTAATGTGAGATCCGGACGTGGGTATGTTCACAGGATGAGATCTCCCAGGCTGGCAAATCCATCGTTGTTGTTCAGACTGTTTTCCTGGTAACGATCCCAGCATTGGGCATCCCAGATTTCGAATTTGTTGATTTGACCGACGACGACCAGTTCCTTGTCGATTTCTGCGAAGCGGCGCAGATTGGGTGAAAGCAGGATGCGGGCCTGACTGTCGAGACGCATTTCTTCTGATTGCCCGACAAACATCCGCTGAAACTGGCGGGCGGCAGGGTTGTTGCTGGGGAGTTCGGCCACTCGGGCTTCTACTTTTTCCCAGGTGGGAAGAGGGTAGGCCACCAGACAATGTTCCCCCGGGCGGCTTTGCACATCGATGGTAACCACAATCTGACCGTCGCAATGGGCATTCAGCCAGTCGCGGAAGCGGGCCGGGACGTTCATGCGTCCCTTGCTGTCGAGATTATGCCGGTGCGTTCCCCTAAACATTTTGTGTTTTACTCTCCAAAACCTTCCACTTTGACCCACTTTTCCCCACATGCTGAAGAATAGAGGGCTCACATCGGGCTGTCAAGGAGAAATATTGAATAATTACGGCATGTTAGAGCATGTTGATAAAGCTCTATAAAACACTTTAAAGGGTTCTTGTAATTATTGGATTATGCAGTACAAAGTGATTTTTAACGTGTTTGCCGGAAAATCAGAAGGTTGGCTGTATGCATCATGAAGCTAAGAAAGTTTCTATTTACTTCATTGACTTGGGTCGTTGTGTCGGTATTTCTGCCGGAAGCAGATGACGCAAGGAATAAAAATTGGAGTGGGCCGATAAGCCGGGTTCTGTCGTGGACGACCATTCCTCTAGGCCTGCACTTACGCACAGGCTCCAGCAATCTACCCGCATGCACCGCGGACCACGGTATCGCATGCCTATTTGATCTTGCTCCAGGCGGGGTTTTCCCTGCCATTTCCGTTACCGGAAATGCGGTGCGCTCTTACCGCACCTTTTCACCCTTACCGGCGCTTGCGCGCTTGGCGGTATATTTTCTGTGGCACTTTCCGTAGGCTCACGCCCCCCGGCCGTTAACCGGCGCCTTGCCCTATGGAGCCCGGACTTTCCTCCCCAGATAAATCTGCGGCGGTCGTCTGGCCCACTCCGAGGCGGATCATACGCGTTTTCAACAGGACTGTCAGAATAAAAACCATCCATTTTGCGAACTATACTCTGCTCATAAGGATGTGTGGTGTATCGGGTATCCAGTTAACCGGTACTGTTTGCTGAAGGAGTGAATATTATGATTACTGACAATTTTCTGGATGAAGCACGCGATGTCCCCTCAACCACGCCGATGGAAAGAGTGGTGGCCTGGTCCATTTTCCGCAGTCGGGAGGACGCCAGGAAACTGCTCGACCACGTACATTTGGCGCCCGGGCAGGCGCTGGTAGGCGGGCACGGTCAGGACAGTGTGGCCGCTTATTGGTGGGTTGGTGTGCAGGTGCAGGACATGAGCCAATGGGGCAATGCTACGGCGGTCAACAAGCGGGGTCGTTTGGGAGATTGATGGCGGGGATCAGGCCATGTAATGCCCTGAGTAGGGTTTCCTTGTTTTGATGGTTGCCCAAAACCTGTCTCTGGTAGGCGCTGCGCAGGGCCTTGCCGAGTTCTGGTCCCGGAAGAACGCCAAGGTCCATGAGATCGTCGCCACGGATCAGCGCTTCAGGAAGTGTTCTCCAGAGCCCCAGTTTCTGCCAGATTTCGCGGGCACGCGTGATGGATCGCAGATCACTGTGACCGGCACCACGTGCATCGGCCTGGGCAATGTCCAGGAGCAGGCTGCGGTCAGGAACACGTAGAGCCAGACGAGCGTAGGCCTGTTGTTTGGCCCGATCCCGAAACAGGGCGTGGGGAGCTCCGTGCCAACGCAGTAATGGTAAAATCTGCCGCTGTAGATGTTGTCCGGGAAAATAACGATTCAGGAAGTCGCGTGCCCGGGCAAGGGAATGCTCATGCCCTATGGCCCGCCAGCGATTTTGTGGGTCGCGCCGGGTGCTGTCGGCTTTACCCAGATCATGCAAGAGCGCTGCCAGCATCAGGATGAGGTCGCGTGCGGGCAGACCCTGGCGCAGGTTGGCGGCTTCGACAAGCACTTTTCCCGTATGTATCCAGACATCTCCTTCAGGATGCGCATCCGGACGCTGAGGTACGGCCTGCAGCGCTTCAAGGTCCGGGAATGCCCGGATGCTACCGGTGAGTGCCAGTGCATCCCAGGCTGCCCGCAGGTTGCAGCCACGCAGCAGGAGCGCCTCCCATTCCTTGCGCAGCCGTTCGCCAGGGATTTCTGACAGTTGCTCGGCCAGTTTTTGGCAATGTGGGACGCTGCTTGCTTCGAGATGAAAATCCAGTTGCCCGACCAAACGCGCCGCCCGGAATGCTCTGAGAGGGTCATCAGCAAAGGTGCCGGGATTCACGATGCGCAGTCGTTTTTTCTGCAGATCATGCAGCCCACCCACAGCATCCAGTATTTGTCCGGAGCGCCAGTCCCAGGCCAGGGCATTGACCGTAAAATCACGACGCTGGACAGCAATGGACCAGGGCAGGTGCGGGTCTGTCTCGCCGCGTGTTTGGGGCAAGGTAAACTCTGCACCGCCAGCTACCCAGACTGCACAGCGGCCACCCACCCGATGCGCAGCAAAAGGCGCCAGGCATTCTTCCAGGCGCGCTTCATTGAGCGCATGGATTTCCATATCCCAGTCATGGATGGGCAGACCTAACAGGCTGTCGCGAACCGCACCGCCGACCAGCAGCGTCCTTGCCCCCGCACGTTCCAACGCGTTGATTATTGGCGTCAGTTTTGGCGGGATGGATATTTCCATAACCCTAGTTTTTGCGCATCTCGGTTAACAATTCGGCGTAGCGTTCGGCCACAACCCGACGTTTGATTTTCAGGGTGGGTGTTACTTCACCATGCGCTTCGCTCAGTGCTTCCGGCAAAACGGCAAAACGCCGTACCTGTTCGTAGGAAGGCAAATCCTGCAGGGCGGTATGAATGCTTTCCTGAAGAGCCTTGCGCAGGGTGCCTGCCTCAGGATTGATGCCGAAAAGTTCCTGCACCTGTTCCGGATTGGGGAAAATCAGGGCACTCAGGTAGGGAAGGCGGTCTCCGAAAACGACGGCCTGGCTGATAAGCGCCTGGGCCATCAGGCGCATTTCAATTTTTTGCGGGGGAATGTTTTCGCCCGCCGAATTGACGATCAGATCTTTTTTGCGATCATAAATAGTCAGGTATCCATTTTCATCAAGGCTGCCGACATCACCGGTGTGTAGCCAGCCATCCACGATGGTTTCCCGGGTAGCACCGTCATTATTCCAGTAGCCGGACATGATGGATGGCCCGCGCACCAGGATTTCGCCATCGGCGGCAATACGACCTTGCAAATTAGGCAGGAAGCGGCCGACGGTTCCTGGTCGGATATCATCCAGAGGATTGGCGGCGATGACCGGGCTGGTTTCGGTCATGCCATATCCCTCCACCACAGGCAGGCCGATGTCCAGAAAAAAACGGGTGATATCTGTATCCAGCGGAGCGCCTCCGGAAACGAAAAAGCGCAGACGTCCTCCCAGTTTTTTGCGTAGCCCGGAGACTAAAAGGCGGCGCGCGACATACCGTTGCCATGGAGGGGCAGAGCGATCACTGTCACTTAACCCGGCGCCGCGCTGCATGAAACGACCCAGCAGGCCATGGCGTTCCTCAATACCACGCCGGACCCGGCTGTAAAGCAACTGAAAAACTCTGGGAACAGCAATGACAATATCAGGATGAGCCGCTTCCATATCGCGCAGAACAGTATCAGGGCGTTCAGCATAGGCAACTTCCAGTCCGAGCAGGTAAGCACCAAAATGCCCGGTCCCCCGCTCAAACACATGTGACAGCGGCAGGATGGACAGCAGTCGCTGGCCGCGCCGCAAGGGGACTAAAGGCAAAAAACCGGCAATATTGCTGAGAATATTGCCATGACTGAGCATGACGCCTTTGGGCCATCCGGTGGTTCCGGAGGTATAAACAATGCTGGCAATCTGCTCACGCTGCAAGCTGCCCAGGCGTTCTGTCAGCTCCTGTTTGTGCAGCGCGGTATTGTCCTGTTCGAGTTGTGCCCAGTTTTTCAGGCCGGCGCTTTGGGCTGCCTCAGGATTTCTGAGTAATATGCGTTCATGCGGGACCCCCCAACCCTCGCCACCCATTTTTTCCCACTCATTACTGCCCTCCAGTAACACCAGTCCGGCACCACTATCCCCCAGAACGTAGTGAATTTCCCGGGGACTAAAACTGGGGTATAGAGGAACCGTGATGGCGCCTATGCTGAGAATGGCGAAATCCATAATGGCCCAGTCCATGGAGTTGGGTGCCATCAATATGACCCTTTCTCCCCTTTTGACGCCCAGGCGTAACAAGCCCTCAGCGCGCGCCCGTACCCGGGTCTGAAAATGGGCGGCACTGACTTTCTGGAAGCCCTGTGGCTGACGCTCCAGGGCAATACAGCCTTCTGGATCCAGTGTGCAACGTGCGAACAGTCCTTCGGGCAGACTCCGAAAACGATCAAGGTCTGCCATCATTTCAGCGCATGGCCTTTTCGGCAGGGGTCAGGCTGCGCTTGAAACTCTCCATTTGAAACAGGCGGTCCATATATTCCTGGGTAGCCTTGGCCGCTGCGGGCAGGCTGATGTCGAGTATGGGGAGGCGCCAGAGCAGGGGGGCAATGGCACAATCAAGAATGGACAGATCATCGCCAAAAAGAAACCGCTGTTGCGTAAAAATGGTGCTGAGTCCTGCCATGGTGCTGCGGATTTGTTCTTTGGCCGCCTTGATTTGTTCCGGACTGAAGCCTGGCTGGAAGAGCGGCGCGAACCAGTCCTGGTCAAAGCGCAGCAGCCCCAGACGAACTTTTGCCCTGGAAATGGGATCAACAGGAATAAGAGGAGGGTGCGGAAAGCGCTCGTCCAGATACTCCATAATCAACACCGATTCATGGATGGCGAGGTCCCGGTCAAGGAGGGTGGGAACCTGGTTATAAGAATTGAGTTCAGCGAGTTCTTCAGGCTTCTGGGCGAGGTCAACTTCAATGGTCTGATATTCCATTGCCTTTTCTTCCAGAACAAAACGCACGCGCTGCGCATACACGCAATCGTCGCTGGAATACAGTGTCATCAGGGTTTTTTTGCTGCTGGGCGTGGCCATATTAAACTTCCTTGATCGCAAGTAGAGTATATCTTCAGCATGAAACCCGTAAGGGATTTCATCGGCTCGTTGATTATACATGACTACCGCATTGTTGGGGTATTTCCGTGAGGGCAGAGTGCCCTATGGGAAAATATTAAATGTTAATGAATGTCAATAGGTCTTGCCGAGGACTGTGGGTCGCTGTAAACTTCCTGACCAGTCGGTTAGTTGTATAGAGACAACAAAAGTTGTAACCTAAACCACAACTGTATGGGAGGGCGGTCCTGAGGATCGCATAGGAATTAAAATCATGATCCGTCAGCGCACACTTAAAAATATGATTTGGGGCACCGGAATCGGCCTGCACAGTGGCCGCAAGGTTTATCTGGGTCTTCGTCCTGCCCCGATTAACACCGGCATTGTTTTTCACCGGAGTGATATTGAGGGTGGCGCCTGGATCAAGGCTGATCCTCTCCATGTAGTGGATACCCGTCTTTCCACCAATATTGGCGACGGACAGATTCGTGTGGGCACCATTGAACATCTGATGTCAGCTTTGGCTGGCTTGGGTATTGATAATGCCTATATAGACCTGGATGGTCCGGAAGTGCCGATTATGGATGGTAGCGCGGCGCCTTTTGTTTTTTTGATTCAATGCGCGGGCATTGAAGAGCAGAATGCACCCAAGCGTTACATCCGTATCACCAAGCCGCTGCTTGCCGAAGACGGTGATCGTTGGGTGCGTCTGGAACCTTTTGATGGATTCAAGGTGAGTTTCACCATTGATTTTGACCATCCGGTCGTCAAGAACGGTGGCCAAGACGTGACAGTGGATTTTTCACGCACCTCTTACCTGAAAGAAGTAGCGCGGGCCCGGACTTTTGGTTTCATGCGGGAAGTGGAAACCCTCCGCAAAATGGGCCTGGCTTTGGGTGGTAATCTGGATAATGCCATTGTGGTCGATGATTATCGCATCCTCAATGAAGAGGGTCTGCGTTACACCAATGAATTTGTCCGTCACAAGGTTCTTGATTCCATTGGGGATTTGTATCTGCTGGGACATCCTCTGGTGGGACATTTTTCCGGGCATAAGGCAGGTCATGCCCTCAATAACAGCCTGTTGCGGGCCTTGTTGCAGCGCCAGGATGCCTGGGAATTTGCGGATTATTCCGAAAACTCTGCGCCCTTTTCCTTTGCAGAAACCCTGGTGGCTTCTCCCGCCTGAGCTTTTTCCAGAGTCTCTGCCAGGCGCAGCATGGCCCGGGCGATGGCTGGAGCCATCTGCTTGCTATTTTGTTTGAGGGTTTCGGCAGCCTGATCCGCGTAGATTTCAGGTTTTTTCTGTACTTTGGTCTGGGCGGGCAGTTGGGCATGCCAGTGCCTGATGCTGGACTGGATCTGTTGCACCGGATCTTCGGGAAATTCTTTGTTCCAGCGTTTAATCACTTTTTTTTCATTGCGCCGTAACCACGCGTGCCAAACCGGACTTTGGCAAAGCACCTGTAAAGTGTTATCCGACCAGGCCACCAGCCAGGTGTGGTCCTGAATTTCCAGATCGAGCATGGCATTCCAGGCAGGCTGACGTTCCCGCAGCAGGCGGGCATGCTGAACGATGCTGCCGACATGTCCTGAGTGGCGTAGTGTAAATGGGCGTTGTGGTCGCTGTCGTTTATCATTCATGGGCTTTCATGCTAACCTGCAAAATATTTTTTACCTAGGTTTGTCTATTCATGTTTGGAACCATCATCCGTCATGTGGTTGGTAGTCGCAATGAGCGTCTGATTAAGAAAGCCCGTGCTGTAGTGGTCAGAATCAATGCGCTGGAAGAGCAATACCAGGCCATGGACGATACCAGTCTGGCCGGGCAGACAGCTATTTTCAAAGAGCGTATCGCCCGGGGTGAAAGCCTCGATGCCTTACTGCCCGAAGCCTTTGCCGTGGTTCGCGAAGCTACCCGGCGGGTGATAGGTATGCGCCACTATGACGTGCAGCTGATTGGCGGATATATGCTGCATGAAGGCAAAATCGCAGAAATGCGGACCGGCGAAGGCAAGACACTGGTCGCTACGCTGCCCGCCTACCTGAATGCCTTGACGGGCAAGGGTGTGCACGTAATTACCGTCAATGATTATCTGGCCAGCCGTGATGCGCAATGGGTTGCCAAAGTACATAATTTTCTGGGGCTTAGCGTGGGCACCATCATTTCCGATCTGGCTACGGAAGACCGGCGTGCAGCTTATGCAGCCGATATTACCTATGGTACCAATAACGAATTCGGCTTCGATTATTTGCGCGACAATATGGCTTTTTCGCCTGCTGACCGGGTCCAGCGTGGCTTGCATTATGCGATTATTGACGAAGTGGACTCCATCCTCATTGATGAAGCGCGGACTCCCCTTATTATCAGTGGCCCTACCGAAGAAAATACGGATTTATATTTCCGGGTAGACAAGCTGGTAGGGCAATTTGTCGTCGAGGAAGATTACACGGTTGACGAAAAAGCCAAGCAGGTGATGCTCACCGAGGAAGGTATTGAAAAGGCCGAAAGGCTCATGGCTGAACATGGCCTGCTGACTGAAGATAATCTTTACGATCTGGCTAATGTCACCCTGGTGCATCATCTGAATCAGGCGCTGCGGGCGCATGTCATTTATCATCGCGAAACCGACTACATTGTCCGTGATGGCGAAGTTTGCATTGTGGATGAATTTACCGGTCGTATGATGACCGGGCGGCGCTGGTCCGACGGATTGCATCAGGCGGTGGAGGCCAAGGAAGGGGTCGAGGTCCAGAATGAAAATCAGACGCTGGCTTCCATTACCTTCCAGAATTATTTCCGGATGTACGACAAGCTTTCCGGAATGACCGGAACGGCTGATACTGAAGCGTTTGAACTGAATCAGATTTACAATCTGGAAGTGGTGGTTATCCCGACCCACAAGCCGGTTCGGCGTCTGGATATGGCGGATCTTATTTATCGCACGGCGCAGGAAAAATGGACGGCCATTGTTGGGGATATACGTGATTGTCATCAGCGTGGGCAACCGGTGCTGGTGGGTACGACTTCCATCGAGCATAACGAGTTTCTCTCGCATCTGCTCAAGCAGGCGAAAATTCCCCATGAAGTGTTGAACGCCAAGCAACACCAAAGGGAGGCGGAAATTATCGCCCAGGCGGGTACGCCCGGAGCGGTGACCATTGCCACCAACATGGCCGGTCGGGGCACGGACATTGTGTTGGGCGGCAATGTGGGGCATCAGGTGGATATGGTGCTGGCAGATCCGGATATGGATGAAGAACGTAAAAGTGAGCGCGCCGAAGCCCTGAAAAATGGATGGCAAGGCTTGCATGATCGCTCAATCGAAGCGGGTGGTCTGCATATTATCGGTACTGAACGCCACGAATCCCGGCGTGTGGATAATCAGTTGCGGGGCCGTTCCGGCCGGCAGGGTGATCCGGGCACCACCCGCTTTTATCTGTGCCTGGAAGATCCGCTGATGCGGATTTTCGGCAGTGACCGTTTGGGTGGGCTGATGCAGAAGCTGGGGATGAAAGAGGGCGAGGCCATCGAACATCCCTGGGTCACTAAATCCATTGAAAATGCGCAGCGCAAGGTCGAAAGTCGCAACTTCGATATTCGTAAACAACTGCTGGAATATGATGATGTAGCGAACGAGCAGCGTAAAATCATTTATCAGCAGCGCAATGCCTTTATGGATGCGGATGATGTCAGCGAGGAAATCCAGGTTTTACGTGAGGATGTACTGGATGCAGTGCTGGCGGATTACACTCCTGCCGGAGTCATGGAAGAAGAATGGGATGTTCCGGGTCTGGAGTCGGCCCTGCAGCGGGTGTTCGGGCTGGAAGCCCCCGTCGAGCAGTGGCTGGAACTCGACAAGCGTTTGAACTACGAAGGGCTGCGCAGCAGGATCATGGAGATGGTGCAAACGTCTTATGCCGAGAAAGAAGCCTTGATGGGTAGCGAAATGGCGCGCCATTTTGAAAAGTCCATCATGCTGCAGGTGCTGGACAGCCAGTGGAAAGATCATCTGGCAAGTATGGATCATTTGCGTGAAGGCATTCATTTACGCGGCTATGCGCAAAAAAATCCCAAGCAGGAATATAAAAAAGAGTCCCTGGCGATGTTCAACAGCATGTTGGCGCGCATGCGCGAAGAGGTCATCAGTACCTTGTCGCGTCTGCATGTCAGTCCAGCGGCGGAAACCATGGATTGGGACGCCCTGGCGCGCGCTGCCGCGCCGCAGCACATACAGTTTTCTCACCCTGATTTTGCGGGTGAGCCGCTGGCTGAAAATCCGGGTTTGAGCGCATTAGCCGAGGGGGTCCTCGGAGAATATCTGGCAGATTCGTCCACTCGTTCTCCTGCGCAATCACCCCTGATTGGCGATGACAAAATTGGCCGGAATCAGCCCTGCCCCTGTGGATCAGGCAAAAAATACAAGCATTGTCACGGACGCTTACAATAAGGAGCTGCTATGGCTGTTGGCCTTCTTCCTCCCCACGATTTGCTGCCTGTAGCCGGTTTGCGGCTGGCGGTCACCGAAGCGGGCATCCGCTATGCCGGACGCCGTGACCTCACCCTGATTGCTGTGGATGAAGGCACTCAGGTAGCGGGAGTGTTTACGCGGAACCGCTTCTCGGCGGCGCCGGTATTGGTGGCCCAGCGGCATTTGTCCTCGGGAACCTCCATCCGGGCGCTGGTCATCAATACGGGTAATGCCAATGCGGGTACGGGGGCTGCAGGCTTGCAGGCGGCAGAAGATTCCTGCCGGGTTGTTGCTGTCGCTTTGGATTGTCCTTGCGAGTCGGTGCTGCCCTTTTCCACCGGGGTGATAGGTGAACCGGTAGATCTGGCCGGAAAAATCTCTGCTGCGCTTCCCGCCTTGAAAATACATCTCGATGAAAATCATTGGGAAATGGCTGCCGCTGCCATCATGACTACCGATACTATCCCCAAGGCCTGCTCGCGGCAGCTTGAACTGGATGGTGAGCGGGTAACGGTAACGGGCATGGCCAAGGGTTCTGGCATGATTCGTCCAGATATGGCGACCATGCTGGCCTATCTGGCTACCGATGCCCCCCTGCAGGGAGAAGCCTTGCAGCAGTGTCTGCAGGACGCCATGGCGCAATCGTTCAATCGGATTACGGTAGATGGAGACACTTCTACCAATGACGCCTGTATGTTGATGGCGACGGGCAAAATTGCCGCTGAGCCCATCAGCAGTGCCGAAGATCCGCGCTATGCGCCGCTCTGTGCAGCGATCACCGAGGTGGCGCAATTTTTGGCCCAGGCCATTGTTCGGGATGGCGAGGGAGCCAGCAAATTTATTCCTATCCACATTGCAGGGGGGCGCAATGAGGAGGAATGTCTGCAGGTGGCTTATCGCATGGCGCACAGTCCTCTGATCAAGACGGCCTTTTTTGCTTCAGACCCCAACTGGGGGCGCTTGCTGGCCGCCATTGGTTCGGCCGGGGTCGATGATCTGGAAGTGGATAAGGTTCAGGTCAGCCTGGGGGAAACGCGTATTGTCCGGGATGGTGCCCGAGACCCTGATTACAGCGAGGCTGCCGGGCAGGCGGTGATGGCCGAGGCGGAAATTCCGGTGCGGGTGGATTTGGGTCGCGGGCAGGCGAGCGCGACGATCTGGACCTGTGATTTATCCTATGACTACGTGCGTATTAACGCCGATTATCGCAGCTGATGACCGTCGTTCCTGTAGCCACGGGCATTCTTGAGGACGAAAAAGGTCGTCTGCTTGTTTCCCTGCGCCCTGAAGGCAAACCCTGGCCGGGGTTTTGGGAGTTTCCCGGTGGCAAGGTGGATCCCGGAGAAACAGCCGTGGAGGCTCTGCATCGCGAGTTATGGGAAGAAATCGGCATCCGGGTGCAGGATGCGGAACCATTCCGGACCCTGGATTATACCTACCCCGAGCGGACGGTGCGCCTGCATTTTTATCGGGTGCGACGCTGGAATGGTGCGGCTCATGGTAAGGAAGGGCAGCAGATTCGCTGGTTGTACCCCTGGGAAATTCCGGCGTTGGAGTGTCTGCCCGCCAACCTGCGGATGACGGCAGCCGTACTGGAAGAATCTTTGCCGCACCCGCCACTATGCCTGATTGTAGATCCGGCCCGTGTGGAGCCCCAGGCATTCGCTCATGCCTGGCGGGAAGCGCTGAGAGCCGGCCTGCAATGGGTGATTCTGCGTTGCAAAAGCGCTATGGATGAAGAGCGCGCGAAGTTGTTGAAATCCCTTTGCGCAGAATCCCTGGCCGCAGGTGCGCAGGTCTGGCTGAATCATGCTGAACCTCTGCCGGACTGGCCGCATAGTGGTCGGCATTTGACGCAATCCCAATTGGAAGCTGGCTTGCGCCCTTCGGAGCCCTTTGGTGCTTCCTGTCACAATGCCGGGGAAATCCACCAGGCGGCCCAGGCGGGGGCCCGTTATGCCTTGCTTTCCCCATTGTTTTCCACCCGCTCCCATCCGGATACGCTGCCATTGGGCGAAAAAGCATTTGCCGAACTGGTGGAAATATCGGCCATACCGCTTATTGCCTTGGGTGGGCTAACGGCAGAGCGTGTTCCTGCGGCCGTGGCTGCCGGGGCCAGTGGGGTTGCCATCCTCTCGGGAATTCTCGACGCTCCTGATCCTTTTGTTACCACCAGTGATTTTCTGCGCTATTGGAGACCCTGAGTGCCCCGAATTTCCGTCGTTATCCCGCTGTACAACGAAATCGACAACGTCACACCGCTGTGTGATGCCCTGAGTGCGGCGCTGGCGGGAGCAGATGCTGAAATCATCATTGTCGATGATGGTAGTCGTGATGGCAGTGCGGCGGCCCTGGACCGGGAAGCCGCAGCACGCGGAAACCATTTCAAGATGATTCATCTGCAAAGAAATTTTGGCCAGACAGCGGCCATGCAGGCGGGAATTGATGCTGCCCAGGGGGAGGTCATCGTGACCCTGGATGCGGACCTGCAAAATGATCCTCAGGATATTCTCCCTTTGGCTGAGCGCTTGCTGGCTGAAAATCTGGATGTTGTAGCGGGTTGGCGCAAAAATCGCCAGGATGGTCTGTTTTTGCGCAAAATACCTTCGCGTATCGCCAATCGACTCATTCGCCGCTTTACGGGGGTACGTTTGCATGATTATGGCTGCACGCTCAAAGCCTACCGGGCTTCGGTGATCAAGGGGGTGCGTCTTTATGGAGAAATGCACCGCTTTATTCCGGCCTGGTTATCGACCCTGACTTACACCGATCGTATTGTGGAAGTGCCCGTGCGTCATCATGCGCGTGTGGCAGGCAAGAGCAAGTACGGGATTTCCCGAACTTTTCGGGTGCTGGTAGACTTATTGTTCGTCAAGTTTTTTCTGGGTTACAGCCAGCGACCCATGCATTTTTTTGGTACTGTCGGGCTGTTTTCGCTGTTTGTAGGCTCTGGCATGCTGATTTATCTGTTTATTGATAAATTCGCCGAAGGCGCAGAGATTTCCGGTCGGCCCATGCTCATTGCGGGCGTCCTGTTTTTTCTGGGAGGACTGCAGTTTTTGAATACGGGTATTGTCGGAGAGATGTTGTCGCGGATATATCATGAATCCCAGGATAAAAAGACTTATGTGATTCGCCATACGGTGCATCTTGACCCGGGTGCCGAACCCTGATGGCCGTTCCTATTTTGATGTATCACAATATTGACCGCGCACCCAAAGAGGTGAAATTGCGCGGTCTTTACGTTTCTCCAGAACGATTCCGGCGCCAGATGGCATTGCTGCATCGCTTTGGTTATCAGGGTTTGTCCATGTCTGCGGCCTTGCCCTATATTCATGGCGAAGCCAAAGGAAAAGTGGTTGCCATTACCTTTGATGATGGCTATCGGGATAATCTGGAAAATGCCTTGCCGGTTTTGCAGCATTATGGATTTACGGCGACCTGTTACATGGTCAGCGCGGCCCTGGGTGCGGACAATGCCTGGGATGCGGCAGAACTGGGCGTACACAAGCCGTTGATGTCCGCAACAGAGTTGCGGCAATGGCAAGCAGCCGGGATGGAAGTCGGCGCCCATAGTCGTCATCATCCCCGTCTGCCGGATCTGACGGAAGCGGATCTGCTCAATGAAATGGCCGGTTCACGACAGGATCTGGAAAGACTGTTGGATGTTCCCGTCACGCAATTTTGTTACCCATACGGTGCCGCAGGGCAGCGCGAGCGGAAAGCGGCAAAACAGGCTGGGTATTTGGCGGCCGTGACCGTGCGCCGGGGGCGCGCCCGAGCGGGGGTGGAGGACCCTTTTGACCTTCCCCGAGTCATGGTTGGCGGACATCATGGCCCCCACGTATTTCCCATGCAGATCTGGACAGCGTATGAGGATCGGCATTGAGCACCACTGGGCGGCGTTTGCTCTGGGTAGGTACAAATCCGGGGGGGGGAGGGACAGAAACCCATATGATCACCATGTGTCGGGCTTTGGCGGATGTCGGCGTGGACATGCACGCATTTGTGCATCCCCGGGGACATATTGGCGAGGCTTTGTCTGACAGTTTGGTCAAGTTGCACTATGGGGTGTTCCGTAACAGTGCCGATGCGCCAGCCATGCGCAAGCTATGGAAAATTATCCGTCATGTGCAACCCGATTGGCTGATCGGGAGTTTCAGCAAGGAATACTGGCCACTCGCCATACTCAGTCGAATGAGTGGCTGTCCTCTGGTATTGTTCCGGCATATGGATTTACGCCTCAGACCCAGCACACGCTGGCTTTTATCGCGCTGGCCCTTGCGGCTTTTCGCCATATCCGAATACTTGCGTCGTCGTCTGATAGAACAGGGCATTCCTCCGGAGCGGGTAGAAGTACTCCTGAATCCCATCCATCTGGCAGAATTCCATCGGGATGCTGAAGCCCGTCACAATGGGCGAAGTGATTTAGGGCTGACTGATGCGGATTTCCTCTTGGGTTTTGTGGGTGCATGGCATCGGGGTAAAGGCGTTTTCATGTTGGCCGATGCCATTGATGCCGCCCACGCACAAAATGCCCATGTTCATGGCCTATGGTTAGGTGGTGGGGCGCACGAGGAAGAATTGCGTTCCCGACTGGTCAATAAACCCTGGCATCATGTGCTGGGTTGGCAAAATCCGGTAATGCCTTGGTATAGTGTGATGGATGCTTTGACCCTGCCGTCCATAGAACCCGATACTTTCGGCCGGGTTTGCCTGGAGGCCCAGGCCTGTGGAACACCAGTGCTGGGCGCGGACATAGGGGGTATTCCTGAGAGTTTTGTGGATGGTGAGGGAGGTTGGTTGTTGCCGGCTGGAGATGTTTTGCGCTGGGAAAATGCTCTGCTGAGTTTGTTGGCGGATCCGGCGTTGCGAGAAAATTCTGCTGATGCAGGACCTGTTTACGCAACAGGATTTGCCTCGGAAAACATTGCCTGCAATTTTTTGCTGGAGTTGCAGCAATGATTGCTGGTTTTGTGGGCTAAACATGGCGCGTGCTATTCCTGCCAATCCCCAGCGTATTTTACTGATCAAATCCCACAGCGCGGGCATAGGTGATATTCTCCGCAGCTCTGCGGCTTGGGCCGTCCTCAAAAAACGTTGGCCCGATGTCGAGTTGCATTTGCTGTTTTTAACGCGCTGGCCAGGATATCCCAGTGAAGCGTTGATTCGTGAACATTTCCTGCTTTCCAGTGCACATTTTCTGCCTATGCAGGAAGGGCGTTTCTGGGGGATGCGTGGAGTGGGGCCTCGAACCTGGAGACGTCTGTTGCCGGAATTGAGGAAAATTGCCGAGCAGATTCAGCCTGATTTAATTATTGATCATGAACCTCATGGTTTGGAAACAGCTCTTGTGACCCGCTTTCTGAGATATAAGCTCCATGACGTAGCGACTATCGGCGTGGCTCAAGTGCCTGGACGGGGATTTTTGTATGATCGCGCTAGTATCTCCTTCAAAGAATATGTGCGAGAAAGAAATATCCTTTGGCCGATGGATTATACCGAGCGAGATTTTGTTGCTTTGACAGCTTTGGGTTTGGCCCGTCACGGTCAACCTATATCACTAGTTTGCACTAATGCAGGGAAAAATTGGCAGGTAAATAAATTAAATAAACTTGGCACAAGTAGGTTATTAGGACTTAATATTGGCTGTGGAACAAAGGGAGCTGAATCTCGACGACCACCTGTCGAATTGCTCGTTGCATCTTTGGGGCCTCAATACCTTCCTGACGATGTAACTATTTTACTTAGCGGATCTGCAGAAGAACAAGTTATTAATGAAAGCTTCGTTGAGCAATATCGCCAGAGTTGGGGAGAGTCCAGAACTATCATGGATTTCGCAGGTAAGCTTTCTCTCTCTGAACTTACCGGACTAATTAATGCGTGCCAGGTTTTTATTTCCAGCGATTCTGGGCCCTACCATATGGCGGTCGGTTTAGCCATTCCAACAATTGCGCTGTTTAATTTTGAAGAACCAACAGCATATCATTGTGAAAAAAATATTCAGATACTGGTCGCACCCACGATCGAGCAGCTGGGTGTATGTTTGTTTCGTTATTTCCAGGACGAGAGGGCCTCATGAAAAGGTTGATCCATGCCCGGGTGGTTCCACATTTTTATGGACTTCCCCTCTTTTTGTTTCCGATTACTACTGCGGGTTCAGGTATCGCATTGGGACTGTTGCTGCTTGTCTATGGACTCAGTAATGAGTGGCAAAACTGGCGAGAGATTGGTCTACGGCGTTGGGCTTGGCCGTGGGCCTTATTCATCTTTTGGACTCTCATCGGTCTAGCGTGGACAACTAACATGTTCTTCGGGCAGAAAGTAGCCGTAGCCACTGGTTATGGCCTGTTAGCCTTTTTGGGCGCCACTCTGAGCTGGAATCAGGCAACAATAAAGATTGTTATTCGTTATTTTCTTTTTGGCATTTTACTGAATGAGCTAATTGCCATCATGATGACCTTGCAGCTCTTGCCCTGGCCGAATGGGGACGGGCCTATGACCGGTCTATGCGATCATATTTTTTTGTCGTTCATCCTTGCCCATGCCCTTTTTTGGCTCAGTTATGACTGGAAACACCAATGGTGTTTCCCTCGCTGGATAACAACCCTCTTATTTCTTTTATTCATTCTCCAACTTTTTATCGCCCCTGCGCGCTCCGGGCAGTTGACATTTGTTTTGTTCTTTCCGATTGCTCTCGCTATTTTATATCCGGGGCGTTGGCGTTGGGGGCTTCCAGTTTTAGGTTTGGCATTGATTCTGGTGGTAGCATTTACACCGGAACTGCGTGTTCATTTCTCTCAAGGTATTACGGAACTGCTGCACTTCAATCTGGGTAAGAATGATATTAGTAGCAGTTGGGGATTACGCTTGTTGGCCATGTGGGCAGGACTATTAATGTTCTTTAATCATCCCTTGGTAGGTGTTGGTACCGGAAACTTTTATCCTGCAGCATTGCAATTGATGCACGCTCACATCATACCCGGAGACGGCGGGTTCATTATGAACACTGCCGCCAACAGCTTTTTAAGTGTGGCAGCCAGTCAAGGCAGTATCGGCTTGATACTTTTCCTGTTGGTGATCTGGTTTGTCGGCCGGGAAGCCTGGTTTGCACGGAATACTCCTTGGGGATGGTTTGCATTGAGTTATTTCATTATCTATCTGGTGGGCGGCCTTTTTGATTCTCTTAACTGGGGTTATGCAGATGCCATCACTGTAGCCCTCATGGCTGGGTTGCCATTGCATAGGCGAGAGAGGGCTGAGCTCTGATCCCGCTATCCATAGTCTATCTTACATATAATTCCAGTCGTACTTTACGTGCTTCTTTGCAAAGCATTACTGGAATAGGGCAAGAAGTTCTAGTTGTCGATTCTGGTTCCAGCGATGATACTCTGGAAATCGCCAATTCCTTTGGCGCACGAGTTTTAAATCATTCTTGGGAAGGCTTCGCGAAACAGCGTAACTGGGCTTTGGCGCAAGCAATTAATGACTGGGTGTTAATGATGGACAGCGATGAAGTGCTGACCTCCGATGGTAGGGAGAAAATTCAGCAACTACTGCAGCAAGAGCCCGCTGTATCAGCTTATTTTTTGATGCGCTACAGTGTATTCCATGGTCGGCGAATTAACTTCGGAGACTGGCGCCACGATGAGACTCTGCGTATTTTTGATCGTCGTCGAGGAGCCTATGATCCCGACGATTTAGTCCATGAGTCCTGGCACTGCGAAGGGAAAACAGGAAATCTTCCTGGTTACGCTTTAGCCCATCACTCCTATGCTTCCTTGGTACAATTGATGGAGAAAACTCAACGATATGCAGAACTGAATGCGCAATTGGTAAAGTCTAGGGGGCATGCTATATCGTCTTGGACTCCGACGACTCATGCATTTTGGACTTTTTTCAGAGCTTATATCCTGCGCCTAGGCATTCTCGATGGTGTCGATGGTGCCGCCATTGCCTGGACCACAGCCTTGGGGGCCTTCATGAAATATGCTATTGCCCGTGAAATGCAGTTGCAGGACAAGGAAAATTCGTGAAATTGCTGCTGCTGCGCCTCAGTTCTTTGGGGGATGTGCTGCATACTTTGCCGGCCATGTCCGATTTGGCGGTGCATTGTCCTGATGTGGAAGTGGACTGGTTGGTGGAGCCTGCTTTCGCTCCAGTTGTTGCCTGGCATCCGAAAGTCAAAAATGCCATTCCTTTTTCTCTGCGAGCCCTGAAAAAAACACCACTTACTTTTCCTGCCGCACTGCGCCAGCTCCGTAACATATTGCTTTCGAATCAATATGATGCGGTGCTGGATAGTCAGGGGCTCTATAAAAGTGCATTGCTGGCCCGGTTGGCGGGTGCTCCGGTTTTGGGACTGGCGGCGGACAGTGCCAGAGAGCCTGGGGCTTCCCGCTTGTATCAACAGCGCTTTACGGTTCCCTGGTCCAGTCCTGCCATTGCGCGCAATCGCCAGCTGTTCTCGGCGGCGTTGCAATATCCGCTTCCGGATACGCCACCGGACTTTGCTTTGGCTTATCTTCGCAGGCAATGGCAGTATCAGTCGTTGGATGGTCCGCTGACGCAACGGCTCAGAAAGCCTTTTGTCATAGGTTTTCACGCGACTTCTGCCGCCTGGAAAACCAAGGAGTGGCCGGAACGGCACTGGAGGGCATTGGCTTCTCGTATGCGCGTAAATGGCTTGAATTTGGTGCTACCCGCAGCGGACGAACGCGAGCGCCTGCGGGTGGCTAGCATTCAGTCGGGTGCTGATAATGCTATAGCGCTTCCGCGCCTGAATCTGGAAACTCTGGCTATGGTCATGAGCAGAGCGCAGGCTTTTGTCGGGATGGATACCGGGCTGTCTTATCTGGGCAGTGCGCTGGGGTTGGCTGGAGTCACACTGTATGGACCTACATCTGTAGAACAGTTAGCCCATGGAGGTGAGCAACAGATCAATCTCCAAAGTCCACAATCCTGCGCCCCCTGCGGCAAAACCCGCTGTCCGTTGCCCGAGGCGCAAAATGGCCGGATACTTTGTCAGGAGGCGCTGGAGCCTGATCGGGTCTGGGCCGCTTTATCTTCCTTGCTGGAGTCGTCCGATTCATGAATCCGTCCCTCAGGCTTTTGCCGGAAGAGCGTCGTCGCTATCGTCGCCATCAATTCTGGACAGATCACGGCATCTTTCGGGAATGGTTTTATGCCAATTTCCATGAAATGGCACCGGGTGTATTTCGTTCGGCACAACCTTCGCCCAGGCAGTTGCGGCTCTGGCATAAGCGCCATGCTCTCCGGGCGGTGCTGAACCTGCGGGCCCCAGCGCCTCGGGAACCCCATTACCGTCTGGAACAGGAAATTTGTGACGCTACCGGAATGCAGCATATTGTTCTGCATGGTTTCGGTTCCCGTGATTTACCCGAAAAAGAGCGTTTGCTGGCGGCCATGGATTTATTGACAGAGCTCCCTAAGCCTTTTTTGTTGCACTGCAAATCGGGGGCAGATCGGGCCGGGTTCTTGAGCGTTCTATACATGCACTTGGTCTTGCAGCAACCCATTGCGGAAGCTCAGAGACAATTGCGACTGTGGCCGTTCGGTCATATCCGTCATGCCAATACCGGGATTCTTGACTGGTTTTTCGCGAGTTATCGACAGGCTCTTGGCAATGAACCGGGACTGACCCTGCGCCATTGGGTAGAGCGCGATTATGACCGTGATGCGCTATTGAAGAGTTTCCGCCCCTGGTATCGTCTAGATTGGCTGACCGATCGTCTGTTGCGTCGCGAATGATGAATCGCCGTATTTACGCGGGATTACTCGGTCTTTTCAGTCCGTTCCTGTTGATTTTCACCTTGTGGCGCGGCTGGCGTCGCCCGCCTTACCGGGAAAGATGGCGGGAACGCTTTGGCTGGGGAGAAATGCATCAGGATCGTCCCCTATGGATTCATGCAGTCAGTGTCGGAGAAGCGATTGCCGCCATCCCGCTGGTGCATGCCCTGCAAAAGCGCTATCCCGACATTCCCATTCTGCTGACCAGCACAACCCCAACGGGTGCTGCCATCATCGCTCAGCGTCTGGGTTCGGCAGTGCGCCAACACTATATGCCCTATGACACTTCGGTAGCTGTAAGACGGTTTTTGAAGCGTCAGCAGCCGCGCCTTTGTCTGATTATGGAAACGGAAATCTGGCCGAATTTATGCTATTGGACGGCCCGGTTTTCCATCCCGCTATTATTGATCAATGCGCGCTTGTCGCCGCGTTCGCTGCGGGGATATGGACGTTTTTCGGGTTTGTTTCGCCCGGCGCTGGCCGCCATGACGGCGGTGGCGGCACAAAGTCCCGAGGATGCCGAGGCTTTCAAGAGTCTGGGCGCTTCCCGGGTCCTGGTCATCGAAAATATTAAGTACGATCTTCCTGAACCTGTGGATGCCCTGGAAAAGGGACGCATCTGGCGGCAACATCTGGCCACCCGGCAGGTTTGGGTGTTTGCCTCCACCCATGCCGGTGAGGAAAAAATAGCAATAGCGGTACTCGAACATTTACGCGTGCATTGGCCCCACCTTTTGCTGGTGCTGATTCCCCGGCATCCCAGCCGATGCGATGCCATAGAGGCGGAGCTGCAAGCGGCCGGGATAGGGTTTGCGCTGCGCTCCCGGGATGTTGAAGTTGAAAGTAAAAACGTCTTGCTGGTCGATACCTTGGGAGAAGTGATGGATTTTTATGCAGCAGCGGATCTGGTGACGGTCGGCGGCAGCTTTGTCCCTGTGGGTGGACATAATCCGTTAGAGGCGGCGGTATTGTCCTGCCCCATTATTTTTGGTCCACACATGGAAAATTTTCGGAGTATTGCGCGGGATATGCTGACTGCTGAAGCTGCCGTTCAGGCTGATGATGCTGAAGCCCTGGAGGCCCGGTTGGAGCACTGGCTGCGCCAACCCGAGGATGCCCAGGAACAGGGAAAAAGAGCTTTGGCCCTTGTACAAAAGCAGCGCGGTTCTCTGGAAAAGGTCATGCAGCTTCTGGAAGAACTGGATTTGTCCTAGAGCTGGCAGCGGACCGGAAGGCTTTGCGGCGACTTTGGCCCGCGCCACAGAGCGCTCCGCAAACGCAATAATCCTTCCTCCAGGACACTGCGGGGTGCTGCAAAATTCAGACGTACAAAACCCTCTCCGCCCGGCCCGAAACTGGGTCCAAGATTGAGCCCGAGTCCGGCCTTGAGCAGGCTTTTCTGAATGTGATCGTCGTCGCCATAAGCCCCCACATCGAGCCAGGCCAGATAACCGAATTCCGGAATGCGGTAACCGACTTCCGCTAGTTCCCGGCGCAGGAATTCCTGAATGAATTGTGCATTGGCCAACAGGTATTCCCGCAACGCCGTCTGCCATTCTGCACCCTGCTGCCAGGCACTGGTCATGGCCGTCAGGGCGCAGGCATTGGTCTGATGAATCTGGCTGCGATACAGCTCATCCCGAAAAGTCTGGCGTAATTCGCTGTCCGGAATAATGGCAATTCCGCCGCCAATGCCGGCAATGTTGAAACTCTTGCCCGCCGAACTCAGTAATACAGATCGGGCTGCAAGCTTTGCAAAAGGAGTGTGTTGCGCATAACTGAGGTCGGCGTGAATTTCATCGCTGACTACCACGCAGTCGGCCGCCTTACAAAGCCGGGCCAGACGCTGAAGTTCTTCTTCCGTCCAGACTCGTCCCACCGGGTTGTGCGGCGAACAGAACAACAGCAGGCGGGATCGGCTTAAGGCCTTTTCCAGGGCCTGCCAGTCGATACGGTAAGTAAGATCCGTTTCCCTTTGTAAGGGCACGAGGAGCAGCTCCCGATTATTTTTCCGCACGGCGTTCATAAAGGGAGGATAGATGGGCGGCATAACCATGACGGTGTCGCCTGGTTGAGTAAATGCCCGCACGGCTGCAAATAAGGCCGGTACCACTCCGCTGATGCTTCCTGTCGCGCCGGGTTCCGGGCGCCAGCCATGACGCGCAGCCATCCATTCGTCAGCCGCACGTAACATGGCCGGCCCGTCACTGGGGTACCCAAAAATCGGGTGCTCCAGACGTTTTCGCAAGTCCTGGATGATAGGGTCGGGAACTGCAAAATCCATATCGGCAACCCACATGGGCAAAACATCGCCGCCGAAGCGATGCGCTGCTTCATCCCATTTTATGGAACCGGTGCCCATGCGCGGAATAACGGCATCAAATGGCGAGACTGAATTTCCATGATTTTTCATAGGCGTTCCCAGAGGGTGGCTTGCGCGATACTGTGCTGATATTTGCGCGCGGTTTCGCGGATGACAAAGGGAATATCCAGCGGGCTTTCTTCCCGAAGCCGGAAATAGGGCGACAGGATTTCCTTGAGTGCTTCCAGGGTGCTGAGATTTTCACCATCTTTTTTGTAGCCACCGAGCCACTCGCTGCGTGCGGTATATTCTTCCAGCCAGGTGTAAGGTGAGGTGATGAGCAGGATGCCGCCCGGTACAATGCGCTCACGCATATCCTCCAGAAATTTGCGGGGATGATGCAGGCGATCAATGAGATTGGCCGCGACCACCAGATCATAGTCCCGATACAATGGTTTGAGATTGCAGGCGTCGGCCTGAAAAAAATGGACATGATCAGCACTTTCCCGCAAACCCAGGGTTGCCAGGTCGATGCTTTGATAACTCCGCAAATCGCCTTCTTCGACCCGTGTGTAGGAAAAATGTCCGCGCTCACGAAGTTGTACACCGACACTGATAAAGCGCGCCGAGAAATCCAGTCCGGTCACATCCGGGCAGTGTTTTGCCAGTTCAAAGCTGCTCCGCCCCACCGCGCAGCCAATATCCAAGGCCCGGCGCAAAGGTTTACCCGCCATGGCTCGAAGCGCCAGTTCAGCGACCGCAGCCGCAAAGTTAGGGACTTCATAATAGCTGCGTCCATAGTGAAATTCCGCATACTGGGAGACCAGTGCGTCGCTTTCATAAATGGGTACTTCAGGAACGGTGTTGGTTGAGGTGACATAACGGAATCCGGCATGCTGAAAAAAATGCCGACGAAAGGCATAGCGTGCTTCCTGCTGCATTTCGTTACCAAGGCTGATAAATGATCCCCCTTTCATCAGATTATGCTGCTGATCAAAAGTCGGCACCGTAAAATCGTCGTACACCGGATGGACTTCAAAGCCCGGAAAAGGATAAATCGGTGTACTGGTCCACTCCCAGACGTTGCCTATCAAATCGTAAAAATCACCCTGAGGAAATGCGTCCACCGGACAGGGGGAGCAGCCGACACTCAAGCCAATATTGGCGGGGACTGCATCTTCCCAGCCATCGCTGTCACTCAATGCACTGAGATTGCGCAGATGGCGCCATTCGTCCTCACTGGGAAGACGCAGGTTTTCACCGGGTTGGGTCGATTTCCAGCGACAAAAAGCGGCTGCCTCCAGGGCATTCACCTCAACTGGCCAGTTCCAGGGCATGGCTCGCTCTTCGGCAATCAGACGCAAGCGCCATCCTTCAGCATCGGGCACCCAAAATGGCGGATGTTCAGCGCGACTGAAGCGCCGCCAGCCATCACCCTCTTCATCCCACCAGTCGGGATTGTGGTAACCACCGTCTTCGACAAAGGCAAGAAACTCCTGGTTACTGACCAGAAATCTGGCGGCGGCAAAAGGGTGCAGTTCATGTTGATGGTTCCCATACTCGTTGTCCCAGCCATATTGGCAGTCATCTTTTGCCTTGCCCAGCGCAACGAGACCCCCGGGCACGGGCAGCAGAGCATTTTCCGGGGCCTTGCCAGCCTGATCCCAGGGTGCAAAGGCGGCTACCGGGCGGACCCGGGAAAGTGGCAACTGGCGCATCAGGACCGAGCTGGTTTCCAGATGGATGTTTTCGTGTTCGATGCCCATCAGGATGACCCACCAGGGTGAATCCCAGGTAATGGGGAGGGTCAGGGGTAACTCCGAAATGAGCCTGTCCACCATATTCCGTACCTCCTGGCGATAAAGGCGGACGGTTTCAGGGGTAGGCCAGTCATAATGGGTTTCGTCCAGATCATCCCAGGACATTTCATCAACGCCGACGGCAAATACGGATTCCAGATGCGGGTCGAGACGGGCTTCAATCAGTCCCGCAAATTGCAATTTGTTCACATAAAAAGTAGCGGTATGCCCGAAGTAAAATATCAGGGGATGCCGCAGAGGAATGGCTTTTTCCACCCAGGCAGCAGAGTCCTGCAAGTGATCAAACAAGGATTCATACAAGGAGAAGGTTTCATGGAAAACCCTGCGAATTTCTTCCCGTTTTTGTTCAGCATTCTCACCGTCCAGACGAAGTGGAGTAATGCGTGTACGCGCCATGATTGCTCCTTTGTAAGTCATTTCTGTTTGTCATCCCTAGTCTAACACAAGATACCGTCCGGTCGGATGCTTGGGAAGGGCCTGCAAGCAGGCTCAGGTGTCGCGCGCAGGGTCGAGCAATTTGCGCGCCAGCGGCGGCATGATCAGCAGCATCATCAACAAGCGAATGAGGTGAGCACCGAGGACAAAAAGGACATTACCGTGAGCTGCCATGCTGACGGCAACCGCTGCATACAGGGCACCGGGTGCGGTCGCCAGATAACCATCCAGATCACTGACGCCGACCAGATGCGCCAGGAGAACACCGAGCAGGGCGCAGCACAGGTTCAGAACGAGAATAATGAGCAAAGCACGGGGAATCAGGCGTAAGTGCAGACGAAGGCGGCTTATGGACAATTGCAGCCCGGCCTGCCAGCCAATCAGCAAATAGGCAGCTTCCAGAAGCGGACCAGGAAGCGCCCGGGTTGGATGGACGTGAAACAAGGTCAGCAGGAGGGTGATCAGTAAAGGCCCCAACAAATAGGGCGCGGTGATGTGGATTTTTCGCGCCAACCAGATTCCAAAAGGGGCCCCCGGCAGCAGCAACAGGAGGCTTCCTGCCCAGGATGCGGGTAAATGCGCGTCCGCCAAAGTCGCCGTATTTGCGTTGTGATTGTGAAATACAAAGAGAACCACCAGAGGCAGACTGATCATGACCAGAATGACGCGCAGGTATTGCATGATCGCCACCAGCCCTACATCGGCCTCGAATTCCTGGGCAATGGCGGTAATCCCGGCTGCCCCTCCTGCAGTCATGGACAGCAGACCGGTACTGGCTTTGATCTGCGTCCAGCGGCTGAAGAGCAAACCAGAAGCCAGGCTCAAAATCAGGGTGCCAGCCGTTACCAGCAATATGGGTAGCAGATGGGCGGAAATGGCCTCCAGCGCAGCAGTCGTAAACATCAAACCAATAGCCATGCCCAGTATGGCTTGTCCGGCTCGGGAAAAATGACGGGGATAAGCCAGGTTCCCGAGACTGTTGACGGCGATTCCAGTAACAACACCGGCAAACAGGGCTGCGGCGGGAATCTGCCAGAAGCGGAATAAAACGCTCAGCAGGACACTGCCCACAAGCAGTAATATCCAACGTCCCGTTATGCCGGAAACAGCGCCCGTAAGTTGTGCCAGAAACGTGTGCTCCCCGGGTTTGGTTTTCAAACGCCGCCCTTGAATCCCAATTGCCGCCATGCTTCAAATACCCCAACAGCACAGGCATTGGAAAGATTCAGGCTACGCTGTCCCGGACGCATGGGTAAACGCAATACTTGACTGGTGGGAAGACTCTCCAGAATTGGTGTGGGCAGACCACGCGTTTCCGGTCCGAACAGCAGGGCATCGCCTTCCTGAAAAGCTACTTGCTGATACAGGTTTTTTCCTTTGGTACTGAATGCAAAAATACGTGCTCCATGCAGCGCGTTCAGGCAATGTTGCCAATCCGGATGCCGCAGCACCTCTGCAAATTCATGATAATCCAGTCCCGCACGGCGCAGGCGACGATCATCCCAGGCAAAGCCCAAGGGCTCTACCAGATGCAGGCGCGCGCCGGTGTTGGCGCAGAGCCGGATAACATTGCCGGTATTGGGCGGGATTTCCGGCTCATAAAGGATGACGTGCAAAAAAACGTCAGGCATGGGCAGGGACCGTTTCGCGCAGGGCGCGGGCCAGAACCCAGACATCAATACGCTGCACACCCACACTTTTCAATAACTCGGCAATTTGCCCCGCTGTTGTTCCCGTCGTCATCACATCATCGATAATGGCCACATGGTCGGGCAATTTGCCCCGCAGGGTGAAGGCAGAATCCAGATTATCGCGTCGGGCGGCCGCACTCAGTCCGGTCTGGTGACGGGTATTCCGACAGCGTCGTAACACGCCAACCTTTACCGGAATACGCCAGCGTTTTCCCCAATAGCGGGCCAGCAGCAGCGCCTGATTGTAGCCGCGCTCGCGCAGTCGTTTGGGGTGCAGGGGCACGGGTAGCAAGCATGCGGGATGAGAAGGTGGCTGCGCTCCCCAACTGTCTGCCCAGGTCGTCGCCAAGGCCCGAGTCCAGTCCAGACGCTGGTGGAATTTCCAGGCGAGAATGGCAGCATTCAGTGGTTCGGCATACACAAAAGGCGTGTAGACATGATCGTACTGGGGCGCTTCTACAGAACATACTGGGCAGTCACCGTTGGCCTGGAGCGGCAATGCACAATAACTGCAACGGTTTTCTGGCAGGCGAGGCCAATCCTGGGCACAGGCCTCGCAGAGGGCGGCACCGACCACGCCACAGGCGCGACAATGTTCCGGGAAAAGCCACTGAGTGAGTTTTCGTCTGCTTTGGTAAAGCTGTTGCAGCGAGAAGCGAGGCAAGGGAATCCGTACACCTTTTGCGAAAGTGGGAGGCTGTAGTTTATGGATTCTGGCGCTTCGGGCTGACATTGACAAGGTAGATACCCGTCCTTATAAGAAGCTATGTCTGATACAGCAGAAAATACCTGGAGTACGCAGCTTGCGGATATTCGTCGGCAGGGACTATGGCGAGAGTTGCAGTCTCTGCAACCGGACCCGGACGCCGATCGTCCGCAATTTGTGGATGCGGAAGGTCGCTTACTCCTTTCTTTTGCCAGTAACGACTATCTGGGTCTGAGCAGGGAGCCCGCGTTACGACAGGCAGCCATTGCCGAAATGGAACGCAGTGGGGTGGGCGCCGGCGCAGCCCCCCTGCTGGGCGGTGAGCGTCCGGCCCATCAGGCTCTGGCGGCAGATTTGGCAGGCTGGTTGGGTGTGGAAGCCGTGCTGCTTTTCGGGAGTGGTTATCTGGCCAATCTGGGAATTATTTCCGCCCTGGTCGGCCGTCAGGACCGGGTTTACGCCGATCGTCTCAATCATGCCTCTCTGGTGGATGGTGTGCGTCTGTCCGGGGCGCGTCTGCAGCGTTACCGGCACGGCGATATGGCGCATTTGCAGCAGCTGCTGGAGCGCGGTACTTCGGGGCAGGCGTGGATCATCACCGATGGTGTATTCAGTATGGACGGTGATCTCGCCCCCCTGCCTGAAATCGTAACCCTTGCCCGCCGCTATCGGGCCAGAATCATTCTCGATGAAGCCCACGCCTTGGGCGTGTTGGGCGCAGAGGGGCGAGGAACCCTCGCGCACTATCAACTGGATACGCACTCTGTGGATGTCATCATGGGGACGCTCGGCAAGGCCTTTGGCGTCTATGGAGCCTTTGTGGCAGGCAGTCAGGATCTGATCGACCTGCTGCGTAACCGGGCACGGAGTTTTATTTATCATACGGCCATGCCTGCGGCACTGGCGGCGGCAGCGCGGGTCTCTTTGCAGTTGTTGCGCGGCGGGGAGTCCCGTCGTGCCTGCCTGGTAGAGCATCAGGACTGGCTGCATGCCCAGCTTCCCGATGCGCCCTGGCTGCCCAGCGCAACGCCCATTCAGGGGCTGGTACTGGGAGAGGCAACGGCGGCTGTGCAGGCGGCTGCCAGATTGCGCGAGGCCGGACTGTACTGCCCGGCAGTGCGCCCCCCGACCGTGCCTAAGGGCAGCGCCCGTTTGCGGATTACCCTCAGTGCTGCGCATCATCGCGAAGACCTCACGCAGTTGGTGACCGCCCTTCGGGAGATTTTATGAGTTGGTATCGGGAACAGACGGGTCAAGGGCCAGCCTTGCTGTTGCTCCACGGCTGGGGCATGGAAAGCCGGGTTTTTGCGGGTTGGCGCCCTTTTCTGGAAAAGCATTTTACCTGCATTTCCTACGATTTGCCCGGTCATGGCCGCAGCCCCTGTACGGCGGATGGCATGCAATGGGCTTATGTTCTGGAACAGTTGACGGACATGCTGGATCGTGAAGTAGAGGCGCCGATTTTGTTGGGTTGGTCTCTGGGTGGGCTGCTCGCCCTCGGACTGGGTCTGACGCAGCCCGCCTCGTTGAAAGGGTTGGTACTGATGGCGAGTTCGCCGAGTTTCCGCCAGCGTCCAGACTGGACGGCAGGGATTCCTGCCGCAACCCTGGAAGATTTTGGCCAGCGCCTGCACAGTGATCCCCAGGGAACCCGCAAAAGGTTTTTAGCCCTGCAGGTTTTAGGTGATCCACAAGGACGACGCGCGCTGGAGGGCATGAGCAACTGGCCGTCGCCTGATCCTGTCTGTCTGGCTGATGGGTTGACTCTTCTCCACGAAGTAGATTTACGCGATCGGTTGGATAGCTTGTCCATGCCGGTTCAGCTGATTCATGGTGCGCAGGACCGCATTGTGCCTCCGGAAGCCAGTTTTTACCTGCAGCAACATCTTCCCGGCAGCCATCTGCATGTGCTTGAAAAGGCAGGGCATGCGCCCTTTTTATCGCAGCCGCAAGCCTGCCGGGATGCTCTTTTGGAGGTCTGGGCATGAATCCATCGACGCCAGCAGATTATCAGCTGGAAAAGCGCGCGATCCGCCGCGCTTTTGACCAGGCTGCCAGCTCCTATGAGGCCAGTGCTGTTCTTCAGGACCAGGTAGGCCAGCAACTCATCGAACGACTGGACCTGGTCAAGCTGGAACCACAATGGATTCTGGATCTGGGCAGTGGCACCGGCCTGCAAAGTCGGCGCCTGAATCGTCGTTATCCCAAGGCACGGTTGCTGGCGGTGGATTTGGCCGTCGGCATGCTCCAGCAGGCGCGACTGCGCAAGAGCTGGCGGCAACGCCAGTACTTTTGTCAGGGGGATGCCGAACATCTGCCGCTGGCGACAGGATCCATGGACCTGCTTTTCGCCAACATGTCCATCCAATGGTGTAATGATCTGGATCGGGTGCTGCGCGAATTTGCCCGGGTCCTGCGTCCCGGGGGGCTGTTGATGTTCAGTACCCTGGGTCCGGATACCCTCACCGAGTTGCGCCAGTCTTTTGCCAGGCTGGATGATCAACCCCATGTCATACCATTTATGGATATGCACGATATTGGCGATGCCCTGGTTCGCCAGGGCTATGAAATGCCGGTGCTGGATGTCGAACATTTTCAGTTGACTTACGCAGCGCTGGAGGATCTTTTGCGTGATCTGCGCAACATTGGTGCGACCAATGCCTCGGTCAATCGCCCACGCGGTTTGTTGACGCCCGGTCGTTTGCAAATCCTGCGCGATGCTTATGAACAGTTTCGTAAAGATGGGCGTTTGCCAGCCACCTATGAGGTGGTTTACGGGCATGCCTGGAGTAGTGGACCGCGTCCTGAGATTCGAGAGGATGGCGCAGTTACCCTGCCCTATCCGCAAATGCGGAGGCATATTAAATGAATCTGGCAGAAAGATTGGAAAATCCGCCAGCGCAGCCGCTCCGGAGTCTTTTTGTCACCGGGACGGATACAGGTGTGGGCAAGACGGCGGTGACAGCTGCTCTGGCGCAACGCTGTGCACGTGAAATGGGCCGGGTCGCAGCCTTGAAGCCGGTGGTTTCCGGTGTGGAAGCCAATGGGCAGTGGAGTGACGTGGAAATTCTGCGCACCGCGTCAACGCCCTCACGCTCTTTTGAACAAACCTGCCTTTATGCTTTGGATCCGCCCATCGCTCCGCATTGGGCGGCAGCACAAGCCGGCCTGACCCTGGACCGGCACAGGATTCAGCGCTTTATTGAACAGCAGTCAGCAGATATGGATGCCGTACTGGTAGAGGGAGCGGGCGGTTTTCTGGTCCCGCTGGGTGATAATTGGAGTTTTGCTGACCTGGCCCTTGGTTTGCAATTTCCGGTGCTCCTGGTCGTAGGTCTGCGCCTCGGTGCCATCAACCATGCCCTGCTTAGCGCCGAGGCTATTCTTGCCCGTGCGTTGCCGCTGGCGGGCTGGGTGGCTAATCATCTTCAACCCGATCTCGCTCCGGGAACCCTGGAAACTTTGCAGCGACTGATGCCCAGCCCCTGTCTGGGAGAAATCCCCTTTCAGGCAGAGGCAACCAGTGTCTGCAGGAGTCAGTATCTGTCTCTTCCGACGTGTTGGGAATGATGTTAGGATTCAAACGGCTGCCATAAAAAATAGAGGGCAGCTGATCACGGCGCGGCGGGTATTACAGCGGGAGCCGTGGCAGTAAACCGTAGATATTCTGATGGAGCGTGAATGTCATGAAATCATTCAAGAGCATAGCCTTGTTGGTGGGTGCTAATTTACTTATTTTTATCACCCTTTCCATTACTTTTTCGGTCCTGGTGAATCTGGTTTTACCCGCTTTTGGCGTAGATCTGCGCGGGGTGGTCAGTATGACCGATTTACTCTGGGCGCTGGTCATTGGTTTTGGGGGAGCTTTTATTTCCCTGCTGATGTCCAAGCATCTGGCGCGGGCAGGTATGCAGATGCAACGCATCGAGCAACCTCAGTCCGCCAAGGAGCGGCTGATTTACGATGCCGTGGCACAGTTGTCTACGCGTTTGGGCATCCAGATGCCAGAAGTCTGGGTTTACTGGAGTGATGATCCCAATGCCTTTGCTACGGGGCCGGGGCGTAACCACAGCATGGTGGCGGTCAGCAGCGGGCTCGTGAATCTGCTCAATGATAATGAAGTTCGAGCGGTGCTGGCCCATGAAATGGGTCATGTTTACAATGGCGATATGGTCAGCACGACGTTGCTTCAGGGGCTGATGAATACTTTTGTATTCTGGTTGTCGATGTTGGCGGCCCGGCAATTTGATGATCGCCCGATGATTGCTTTTGCGGTTTCCATGTTCCTGCAGGTTGCCTTGTCGTTTTTGGCGCTGATTCCCATCACCTGGTTTTCACGTCGCCGGGAATTTGCAGCAGATCGTTTTGCCGCAGAGCAGATTGGGGCTGGCGCGATGATTTCTGCTTTGCAGAAGCTGCATCAGCGGGCTACAGCCATGCACGTCGAGCATGATGCGGTCCGTGATCCCATGGCGACTGCCTATATTTCGGGTAGCTGGAAGGGGCTTTTTGCGACCCACCCCAGCCTGGAAGCGCGGGTTGCGGCTTTGCAGGCTCTGCAAAAAGGGTATAGTTATTCGTAGTGTTCTGGCTGGGGAGTGATTGTAGATGCACCTGAATATGGGAGTGGACAGCATTGCGCCCTGAACGGGTAAAACCGGTTCTCCTCAGCAGTCAAAATGCCTCCGTCATTTTTCCGGATCCGGAACAAGCCGACAGTAACCTGATTGCAGTAGGGGGTGATTTATCCCGAAAGCGTATTCTTCAGGCTTATGCTCAGGGTGTATTCCCCTGGTTTGGTGAGGAAGATCCCATCTTGTGGTGGTCCCCTGATCCTCGTGGGGTGCTGGAACCCCGTGCCATTCATATCAGTCGCAGTTTAATGAAAAATGCTGAAGTCGCGTCCTGGCAGGTGGTTCTCGATCAGGACTTCGCTGGTGTTATGGATGAGTGTGCGGCTCCGCGTTCAGGTCAGGGCGGGACCTGGATAACTGTCGAGATGCGTAATGCCTATCTGGATCTCTTTGCTGCGGGTGCTGCCCACTGTGTGGAAATTCTTCAACATGGCCAGCGGGTTGGTGGATTATATGGCGTTGAGCTGGGCGCAATTTTTTTCGGAGAATCGATGTTCAGCCGGGTTCCCGACGCCTCAAAAATTGCTTTGGTCTGGTTGGCCCGACATTTGGCGCATTGGGGTTTTGGTCTGATTGATACCCAGTTTTTGACCCCACACCTGCAAAGCATGGGCGCTTCTGAAATTCCACGTGCTGAATTTTTGCAGCTTTTGACCAGATTGAAAGCCCAGGCAACTCAAGGGGCGTGGCAGGAGCTTTTGCCCTGGGAGCACATTTTTTGGCGATGAGTTTTTATATGTCGACCTTGCAAACCTGTCCCTATCTGCCGGAACAGGAAGAATTGCTGGTATTGAGTGATCCGCGCGCAGTGCTGGAAAGCGTGGAATACGATCAACTGTTACGAAAGGGTTTTCGACGCAATGGTCCCGTCGCGTATCGGCCTATGTGTCCGCAATGTGATGCGTGTGTTTCCGTTCGTATCCCGGTGGATCATTTCCAGCCGGACAGGGGGCAAAAACGCACCTGGGCACGTAACCAGGATCTGAGCATGCGTGTGGTAAGGCCTTATCCGGATGCGCAACATGCCCGCCTGTTTGCCGACTACCAGCGTTTGCGACATCCGGATGGCGGTATGGACCAGGATGCTGATCGTCTGTATGCAGAATTGATGACGGATACCAGTGCTGTGGATTCGCGGTTGCTGGTGTTTGAAAAAGACCAGGAGCCCTTGGCTGTCGCTCTGGTTGATCAGCTGGCGCATGGATTATCGGCGGTTTATACGTTTTATCGGACGGACCTGGCGAAGCGTGGACTGGGCACTTTTGCAATTTTAAAGCAAATTGAATGGGCCCGTAAGCAGGGATTTTCACATCTGTATCTCGGTTATTGGGTCGCAGAAAGTTCAAAAATGGATTATAAAAGGCGTTTTTCGCCCCTGGAAGGTTTTATCGCCGGTGAATGGCGACTGCTTTCCACCCATCGTTAATCCAGATAGAAAATCACATCCATGCTTAATGCCGCACCGGATATATTCCGTACCTTTTCACCCTGGGCCCTGACCGGCGTATTGGGGCTGCTGGGAAGTGCCTGGGCCCTGTCGGCATGGCAAAAGTTGGGGGTCGGCAAGGACCTGCTCTGGTCGGCTGCGCGCGCGACGTTACAACTGGGAATTATGGGTTTTGTGCTGGGCTGGTTGTTCCGTCAGCATCAACCCTGGTTACTGCTGGTGTTTCTGGTGCTGATGATTCTCATGGCCGGCCGATTCAACCGCAAACGGGGCGCTGGGATTCCGCATGCCTACTGGATTGGTGTCGGTAGTATTGGTATTGCGGCAACGGTCACGCTGGCCTGGATGCTGTTTTCCGGTTTGGTATTCTGGCGCGGCGAATCTCTGGTGCCTATTGGCGGGATGATTATTGGCAATGCCATGAATGCCGTATCTCTGGCGTTGAATCGTTTGCGCAGTGAAATTGATCAGCGCGAGGATATGTTGCTGGCGATGCTGGCGCTGGGTGCCGGACATCGTCAGGCCATGCGCAGTCTCTACGGCATTGTGGTGCGCAGTTCGCTGATTCCTACCATTGATAGCCTGAAAAGTGTCGGCATGATTCATATTCCAGGTATTACAGCGGGAATGATTCTGGCGGGCATGGCGCCGCTTGCAGCTGTTTCCATGCAGTTGGTGGTGATGCTGATGCTGACCGCCTCAGTCACCTTGAGTGTTTCTACGGCGGTCTTGTTGGCGGCACCTTACGCCCTGACATTTTCTCAGCGTACAGAAGGATAATTGATATGGCCGCACTCGCTGGACGTTTTCGTGGTTTTTTGCCCGTAGTGGTGGATGTGGAGACGGCGGGTTTTGACCCAGAGCGTAATGCTTTGCTGGAGGTGGCAGCGGTCATTATCGGTGGAGAAGTGGGACAGCTGAAACCGGTAGCCAGCCATCACTTTCACGTCATGCCCTTTACGGGCGCGGTGCTTGATCCGGCGGCACTGGCTTTTACCGGAATTGATCCTTTTCAGCCATTGCGCGGAGCGGTTTCCGAAGAAGAAGCACTGCGCAACATTTTTCGCGCCATTCGTACGGCGGTTAAGGCTGCACAGTGCCGACGGGCGATTCTGGTAGGTCACAATGCCGCCTTTGATTTGTCTTTTATCAAGGCGGCAGAAAAACGTTCTGGAGTGAAAAACAATCCATTTCATCTGTTCAGTACTTTTGACACCGTCAGTCTGGCGGGCCTCGCTTATGGTGAAACGGTACTGGCCAAAGCGGCACTGGCGGCAGGTTTACCCTGGGATCATGAACAGGCACATTCAGCGTTATATGATGCGCGCCAGACGGCTGAACTATTTTGCAAGATAGTGAACGGCTTTGACCTGAATCGGGAATATTCCTGAAGTTGTTGCAGCAGCAGTCAACACCCGGTGCTTCTGTTAGAATATTGGCATCTACCATTTTAAGAGGGGCAAAACATGCCTTATCGTCTGACAATTGAACCCAGCGGTCACGAGATGGATTGTGATAGTGATGAAACCATCCTCGAAGCGGCACTGCGTCATGGCTTTAATATTCCCTACAGCTGTCGCAATGGTACTTGTGCAACCTGTAAGGGGCGTATTTTAAGCGGCACGGTAGATTATGGAGATATTGAAGAAAAAGTGCTCAGTGAAGCTGAAAAAGTGGACGGTTTGGCCCTGTTTTGCCAGGCTATGCCCCTATCTGATCTGAAAATTGAAGTACGCGAAATTGGAGCAGCCAAGGATATTCAGATTAAAACCCTGCCGGCACGGGTGGCTAGAATTGAGGACGTAGCACCGGACGTGCGCGCCCTGTTCCTCAAAATACCCAGTACAGAGCGCCTGCAGTTCCTCCCCGGCCAGTATATAGACATTCTTCTGAAGGATGGCGGGCGCCGGGGTTTCTCGCTGGCGAATACCCCCAATGATGACGCTTTGCTGGAATTGCATATCAAGAAAGTAGAGGGAGGTGCGTTCACCGGGCACGTTTTTTCAGCAATGAAAGAAAAGGATATTGTGCGATTTGAAGGACCTTTGGGCACTTTTTTTGTTCGCCAGGAATCAACCCGGCCGTTATTGATGGTGGCTACAGGAACAGGCTTTGCGCCGATCAAGGGAATGCTGGAATCACTTTTTGTTCAGGGATCGGTACGGCCAATTCACTTTTATTGGGGGGTGCGTCATTCTGAAGATTTTTATTATGAAAATCTGTTACAGGAATGGCAGTCGCTCCACAGCCATTTTAATCTGACCAAAATTGTCTCGCAGCCGGATAGCCACTGGTCGGGTCCTACGGGATATGTAACAGAGCAGGTGATTAAAGATTTTCCTGATGCCAGTGCTTTTGATGCTTATATTTGCGGCCATCCGGATATGGTTTTTTCTTTATCTGCGGCTTTAGCTCAGGCAGGATTGGATTCAGAACATATATTCGCAGACGCATTTGTATTTGCCAAAGCAAAAACAAGCTGACATAATAATTTTATTGGCGACTTTAGCCAAAATTTCAACTTATTTTTTCAGGAGTGAGCGGGTATGGAATCTCAAACAAAAAAACGTCATCGTCGCAGTGCCGAAGAGCGCCTTGCTGATTTGGAAGAGAAGCAACGTCAAACGGAATTGCGCCTGCGCGAGCAATTGGCCAAAATTGAGCAGCAGAAAAAGTCCTTGCAGGAAAATCCGCGTGCCAAACGCGAACGTGAAGCACAGCGGCGGTCTTTGATGGAGCGCATTTCCCGCCTGGTACCTGATTGGGAACCTACCCAGATTCTGGCAGCTATTGCCGAAGTACGGGATCGGGTAGGCGATAACCATCATGCCCTGCAGGAACTGGACTCCCATGGAAATGCATTGATGCAGGAACTCAAGCCACGTCGTGGACGGCGTCCGCGCAGCGCGCTCTGAATCTCCTGTAGTTAAAAGCCCCCGAATTACTGAATTCGGGGGCTTTTTTACGTCGGTCATGAGCGTTTGCAACTGCGCCAACGCTTTAACATGGGTACCCGATGGGCCATATAGGCACGAATATACCAAGGTGCCTGTCTTTTGCGCATCAATTGTCTTACCCGCTGTTGCATGGATTCCAGAGTTAATTGGGGGTCCTTGAATGCGCCATCTGCATAGCAGTAACTGCAGTAATCCCGACTGTGGCTGCCATCGCTTTCCGTACCACCGCCTTGCGGATCAAACTGTAAGGGCATACCACAACTTTGGCAGCGGTTTTTTTCGATTTCCAGTTGGCGTAACCATTTTTTCATAAGCAAGTTAGACATCCTCAGGGGCAACCAGTTCAAGAGCCTCAATATAAATATGGGCCATGCCCAGCAAAAATACGACGTTGGGTATAATGAAAACCAATGCGGTGGCAACTCCCATCCCCATGCTGAGCCCGACATTATACAGGGCAGTATTCGCAGTGATGCTGGAATGCGCTGCATGGTCCAGCATAAAAGGGTTACCTGTAATCGCATCCATCATCTGCCAAAACATATCGGCGCTACGGCTCAGTTCGCTGGCCAGAGCTGGGGCCGCAGCGGACAGTGCCATACTGTATCCGGTGTAAAGAATGATGGCGATAATGACTGCCAGACCAGCAGATAAAACTCCGAGTAACAACATCATCAGCAAAATGGAGCCGGGTTTGTTACGGGCAATACCAATAGTGTGGCGCAGGGAGTTGCTGACCGATTCGCCATGCCAAAGCGCTGGACCGGACAGATTGAAAACAATGATGGCCAGAACGAAAACCACGGCATTTATCAACATGGCCACCGGGAAAAGCGGTACAAACAAAATCGCTCCTATTCCTGGTATTTTGCAGGCCAGAAATCCCAGTAGCTCAACCACAAAAATGCCAAAGAGTAAAAGACTTTCGATGATCAGCAAGCCAATCAGCCGGGGTAGCGATTTTAAGCCAAAGCGGAGACTGTGCAAAATCCCAGGTAAGGAGTCACCCCGGGCTTCATGTAATAGTACCCCGCCGGCACCCAGATACCCCACACCAAAACTGACGAACAAAATCAGCATTCCGATGCTGGCACCCAGCATCCCACCTGGCCACTGTACAAAAAATTCGAGGCCCGCCATACCGATAAAAACGGCGAGAACATACACCAAAATGGGTTGCCAGAGGGTGATTCCCCGTAATGCGCGCAGCAATAGCGAAAAAGACAGGTCTCCCTGACTGGGAGAATGACTAAACATGGGAGCTTCCTTTTTCAGTGACCAATCTTGAGGATGAATGCCAAGGATAACGGTTAGATTTTTACTGTAAAGCGACAATCGCCTTTGTTGATGCTACACTGATCTGATATTGACCGATTGGTCGGATGTTTTTCAACTGGCTGATAATATGTGGAAACAGATCGCTGAGGGAATTTTATGGATAATACGCTGGCGATGGTAGAAGGAGAGGGGCGGCAGCGTATCCTCGCTGCCGCCGAAAAACTCTTCTCGGATAAAGCCTTTGATGCGGTTTCCATGAATGCCATAGCCTGCGAGGCCGGTATCAGTAAAGCCAACATTTATCACTATTTCCCGAATAAAGACACGCTGTATCTCGCGGTTTTGCGCGTGGCCAGCCATAATCTGCGCGCGGTGCTGAACGAAGCCGTCAGCGCCCACGGCTCGGTTCTGGATGTATTGCGGCATTTTGCCCGCAATCATCTGCAGGCACTGCTGAACAGGCCGCAACTGGTGCGTTTGGTCTGGCGGGAAATCCTGGAAAGGGGCGCGCCACGGGCACAGGAATTTGCCGAGCAGGGTTTCGCGGATATGTTTTCTGCGCTGGTAGATGTTCTGAAGCTGGGACAAAGCCGGGGCGAATTTCGCCAGGACTTTGATCCAGCCCTGGTCGCTACGCTCCTCTTGGGTGCCAACGTGTTTTTTTTCCAGTCGCGAGACATATTGCGACACTACCCCCCCATTACTTTTGCAGACGACCCTGCCGGATATGTTGCGGGTATTGTCGAAATTCTTTTGCGTGGGCTGGTTCCAGCCCCATCCTGAATATTGATTCATAACACAAGAGATTCTTATGGATAAAAATCCTCAACTGCAAGCCCATGTTCTCGTGGAAGCCCTGCCCTATATGCAGCGCTTTCATGGACAGACCATTGTGATCAAATATGGTGGTAATGCGATGACAGAGGCGCATCTGCAAGAGCAGTTTGCCTATGATGTGACCTTGATGAAGCAAGTAGGGATGAATCCTGTGGTGGTTCATGGCGGGGGGCCGCAAATTGGCGCCATGCTTGAACGTCTGGGCGTGGAAACCCGCTTTGTGGATGGCATGCGCGTAACCGATGCGGCGACCATGGAAGTGGTGGAAATGGTGCTCGGAGGTCGCGTCAACAAGGAAATTGTTCAGGGAATCAATCGTGCCGGGGGGCGGGCAGTGGGGCTGACCGGCAAAGATGGGGCTTTGCTCCGCGCCCGACCGCTGCGCAATGCGGTGGCTGATCTGGGGATGGTCGGTGAAGTTGCTGCCGTCAATCCGGAAGTCATTCGCTGGTTGGACCAGGGCGATTTTATCCCGGTAGTGGCTCCCATTGGCGTCGGCGCTCGGGGTGAGTCTTACAATATCAATGCCGATCTGGTCGCCGGAGCGCTGGCCGCCACCCTGAAAGCCGAAAAGCTGATTTTAATGACCAATGTGGCTGGGGTACTGGATAAAGAGGGTACCCTGCAAACCCGCCTGGAGGCCAGCGCAGTGGCACAAATGATTGCCGATGGTCAGATATATGGTGGCATGCTGCCAAAAATTCAGTGTTGCCTGGATGCTGTGGCTGCGGGTGTAAAGGCCGCGCATATTATTGATGGCAGAGTCCCTCATGCCTTGTTGCTGGAGATTTTTACCGACGCCGGGGTGGGGACGCTGATTGCCGGCAGCTATTGAAAAAACTGTCCGTTCCTGATCCGCAGCGTAACAGACACGCTTTTTCTGTGGCAGCCCGCAAGCGGCGTCTGCTAGGCTGGCGGCGAAGTACACTGCCGGTTTTCCTCTTTGATCTCGACAATACCCTGTATGACGCTGACCGTTACTGCTTTCCCTGGATGCATGAGCACATCAATGCGTTCCTGATGGAGGAGCTTGGCCTGAAGATGGAAGCCGCCGATCAGTTGCGGCGCCATTACTGGCGGACTTATGGGACCACCCTCGCGGGTTTGATGCGGCACCATACTGTTGACCCACGGGTTTTCCTGAAAGCCATTCATCCCCCGGTTCTGTCTGCCCAGGTCCCCGAAAATCCGGAATTACGTCGTTGGCTCGTGCAACTTCCCGGCCCCGTATTTGTTTTTACGAACAGCGTGGCCAGTCATGCCTGGCGGGTGCTGGAGCGTTTGGGTGTGGCGGATATTGTGGAGGATGTCTTTGACATGGAGACTGCAGGTTTCCAGGGAAAGCCTCACCATCATGCTTATCACCAGGTGCTTAACAGATTGAAAGTTCCCGCCTGGCGTTGTGTTTTTTTTGATGACACCCTGGCCAATTTGCGGACTGCGCGCTGGATGGGTATGCACACGGTACACATTGAAAAAAGTCGCAGGCGTTCGCGTAGCGCCCATCGCCGGGTTCCATCAATCATGGGCTGGCATTACGGTTTGTCCTGAAACGGTAGTGGGGGCTTTTAAGCTTTTTGCTCCAACGTCCCTTGCCTGTTGTTCTAAGGCTCGTCCTGCTGTCAGGAGAGAACTCGCCCTGCGGGCTCAAACAGCTCTCCTGACGGGCGCAGGATTTCGCCAAGAACAACAACGGCTCAAAACAAAAGTCGCTGCAAAGCTTACAAGCCCCACTGCCGTTTCAGGAGACTACAGAAGCGGTTTCAGAAACTTGACCCAACCCGGTGCACCACCGGTATTGATGGTGACCGAAGCGCTGGTACCAATACGTAAGGGCAGCTTTGGATCAGGATTGGTAATCATTACCCGTACAGGCACCCGTTGCGTGACCTTTACCCAGTTACCTGTCGCATTTTCCGGTGGTAACAGGGAAAAAGCATTGCCGGCACCGCCGCTGAGGCTGACCACCGTCCCCTTGAATTTGTGGTTGGGATACATGTCTACCTGAATACGGGCAGTCTGCCCGGTATGAACCCGATTCAGATCGGTTTCCTTGTAATTGGCCTCCACCCAATATTGGGCATTACCGATCAACGGGAAAAGATCCTGGTTGATGCTGACGACATCACCCACATGAATTTTGTCGACTTTGCTGACTACTCCGGTGATGGGCGCATATAACGTCGTTTCCGCAAGATACATTTTGGCGGTCCCCAGTGCGGCCTTGGCTGCGGCGATTCGGGCTGCATTCAGGCTCTGCTGGGCGCGGGTGGCAGACAAATTGGCTTTTTCGGCTTGCCATTGCGCCATGGCTCCTTTTGCGGCCGTCATCCGGTTGTCTGCTTCCTGGGCAGAAAGGTATTTTTGAGCTGCCAGTGCCGCAGCACGTTGGGCATTGCGCTGGGCGTTCTGGTAAGTGATCTGGTCTGCGCTGACGCGCGCCTCGGCTGCTGCAATGTTGGCCTGAATAGCATCCGTCTGGCGTTCTGCCTGAGCCAGTTCTGCCTCGGCTTTCTCTACATCGTACTGGTAGGCCTCGGGGTCTATTTTGACCAGAGGCTGCCCGGCGTGTACCACTTGGTTGTCGCGCACATAAATGTGAACAATATGTCCGGTCACTCGTGGCGCAATGTTGACCACATGGGCATGGATGTAGGCGTCATCGGTGTTGGGGTAATAATTGGCAATCTGAAAATAGGCATAGGCACCGAAAGCGACAATAATGAGAATGATCAGGACCAAAAAGCGTTTGAGCCAGCGCATAGCTTTCCTTGTGTTGCAATTACAGCAGCCAATTCCAGAACTGCCCTATCAACGAACCATAATATTCCGTATATACTGGGTTCCAGGGCACTCCGGTAAGACAGCAGCGTAACTTCAGTCCTGTTGTGAAATTTTGACAGGTTCGGAAGTAAATCGCATACTGACCGTTCGGTTGATACCTTAACCTAAACACTTCAAGTCGGCAAGATGATGTATGAATAATCTGGATACTAAGGAGTAATCATGAAAAATAAGCAGTGGGCCCGGGCGGGTATTTTAGGCTGTGCCGTTCTCGGATTGTTGGCGGCAACTCCAGCACTGGCGGACGGTGAAGGTTTGCACGTGATTCAGGGCGGCCCTTCGTACTTTAATATTGGTCTTGGTGCTTTTAATGCGGCGGGCGTGAGTCCGGGGCCGGGATATTCCAATGCGACGCTTCCAGAACTCAACCTGGAATACCAAACCGGTGCCAAGTTATTCGGGGTGGGTGCTGTCTATGGGCTGATGGCCAATACGAATGGCGGCTTTATGGGCTATACGGGCTTTTATACAGATGTTGCCTGGGATCACTGGGTGCTGACTCCCGTTTTGGCCATGGGTGGTTATCATCAAGGGCGGGGTAAATATCTGGATGGCACTTTTCAGTTTCGTCTGGAGCTCAGCCTTGATTATCAGTTTGCCAATCAGTCGCGTTTCGGTCTGAAAATCGCCCATATTTCCAATGCCTTTATCAAAAAGAGCGATCCGGGCGAAGATGAAATCATGCTCAATTACTCCATGCCCCTGTCCTTTGGGGAGCATTCCTGATTGGAGTTTTCAGATCTGGATACGCCCTCTGAATTCCTTATGGGTCAGAGGGCTTTCTGCTATCCGGCGTGAAGCCCCAGCTTTTCAAATAAAATCTGGTCATGTCCGCTGCTGGCATTGCTGGTGGTCAGCAAGCGATCTCCCAGAAAAATACTGTTGGCGCCAGCCAGAAAAGCCAGGGCCTGCAACTCGTCGCTCATGGTTTCCCGTCCTGCAGAAAGGCGGACATAGGCTTGTGGAAAGATGATCCGGGCAGCGGCTATGGTGCGGACAAACTCCAGGCCGTCAATGGGCGTGGCCGCTTCCAGAGGCGTGCCGGGAATGGGTACCAGTGCATTGATGGGAATGCTTTCCGGTGCCTGAGGCAGTTGCGACAGCACCTGCAGCATTCGGGCCCGATCCCGGCGCGATTCACCCATGCCCAGAATACCGCCACTACATATTTTGATGCCCGCATCGCGGACGGCTTCCAGGGTATCCAGACGATCCTGAAAGCTGCGGGTATGAATGACCTCACCGTAAAATTCCGGGGAGGTATCCAGATTGTGATTGTAGTAATCCAGTCCGGCAGACTGCAAACGTTCTGCCTGCCCGCTTTTCAGCATGCCCAGGGTGACGCAGCTTTCCAGCCCATGCTCTTTGACCACCTGAATCATGGCGGCGACTTTTTCAATATCCTTGTCATGTGGAGACCGCCAGGCTGCCCCCATGCACAGGCGTTGCGCACCGTTGGCTTTGGCGGCGGCGGCGGCACTGCGCACGGCTTCAATATCCATGAGAGCTTCCGGTTTCAGGCTGTTTTCATGATGGACGCTTTGCGAGCAATAACCACAGTCTTCCGGGCAACCACCGGTTTTGATGGACAGTAAGGTGGAACACTGGATGGTATTGGCATCAAAATGCTGACGATGAATTTGCTGCGCCTCAAAAATCAGATCGTTGAAAGGACGTGCATAGATTTCAAGGATGCTGTCCAGGTTGTAAGCGTGCTTAGAAGGTGTCATGTGCGTTTCCGGTTCGTGTCGAGAGCTGCCTGGCGTATTAAACGCCGCCGAGGTTCAGAATGGCATTGACCAGCAGACCTTTCAATAACTCAATGAGTAAAAGGGCCACCAGCGGGCTGAGGTCCATTCCACCAATGGGAGGAATAATCCGCTGCAGGGGATAAAGGATGGGTCCGGTAACCCGGTCCAGAAAATGGACAATGGGGTTACGGGGATCTGGCTGGACCCAGGATAAAATGGCGCGAATCAGGATGGCCCAGAACAGCAGGGTGAGTACCAGATCCGTCAGGCGAGCGGCTTCAATGCTGATTTCATTCATGCTTTGGTCTTCAGTGACTGACCCAGAGCACGACTGCGCGCGGCGGCGGCAGCCAGGGCACGCTGGGCCAGAGGCCGCAACTGCTCTTCCCAGACCGCCAAACCGGCAGCGGTCGTCCCACCGGGACTGGTGACCTGGTGGCGCAGTTCACTGGGGCTCGCAGGACTGGCTGCAGCCATCTGGGCGGTACCCCACACCGTCTGTAAAGCCAGGGCCCGGGCGGTGACCCGATCCAGACCCTGGAGTACGGCGGCGTCTTCCAGCGCCTCCAGAAATAACAACACATAGGCAGGACCGCTGCCCGCCAGGGCGGTAGCTGCGTCCATCAGGGATTCGTCATGCAACCAGAACACCTTACCCACCCCAGAGAAAATCTGCTGCACGATGTCGCACTGCGATGCCTTGACCGTTGCCTGGGCGAAAAGGGTCGTCGCTCCCGCTCCCACCTGCGCAGGTGTATTGGGCATGGCGCGGACTACGGCCACATTCTCTCCCAGGATGCGGCTCATTTGCTGGCTGGAAATGCCTGCTGCAACGGATACAAAAAGGACCTGGGCATCTACGAATGATTCCCGCCAATCGCTGAGAATCCCATCTACCTGTTTGGGTTTGGCGGCATAAATCACCAGACTGTTCTGTGGCAGCTTTTCGGCCTTGGCAGGACGGCTACGCAGTCCGAATTCTTCGGCAAGGGCTTCACGTCGCTGGGTACTGGGGGCATGTACCTGAATCTGGCTACCTGGTATGCCAAGCTGGCGCATTCCGGAAATGAGAGCGCGAGCCATATTGCCTGCGCCAATAAATACGATGTTTTGTTCAATCATGGTGCCTCCTGGTGACGGCTGCCAAACAAGCGCGTACCCAAGCGGATTTCTGTGGCTCCATGCTCCAGCGCCTGCACAAAATCAGACGAAGTTCCCATGGACAAGGTATCCAGGTCAGGATAATTCCCGCTTTGTAGCAGCGTATTGAATAAGCAGTGCATTTTCTGAAAATTGGCATTTGCCTGATCAGGGTCGGGATGGACCAATGCCATCAGGCCACGCAAACGGAGAAAGGGGAGTTGCTGGAGGCCTTCTGCAAGTGTCGCAAGCTGAGCAGGTGGACATCCTCCCTTGCTGTCTTCCGAGCTGACGGCCACTTCAATCAGCACATTCAAGGGAGTCGAAGCTTCCTGTCTGGCGTTGTTCAGACGTTGGGCAATCAGCAGGCGGTCGACGCTTTCGACCCAGGTAAAGTGCCGGGCAATTTCATGGGTTTTGTTACGCTGAATCCGTCCGATAAAATGCCAGCAAATATCCCCCAGATCGCGTAGTTCATCCTGTTTTTCCAGCGCTTCCTGAAGGTAGTTTTCACCGAAATGACGCATTCCCAAGGCATGGGCTTCGCGGATGACAGACGCCGGAACCCTTTTGCTCACCGCCAGTAATATGGGGCGGTTGGGCTGCCGTAGAGAGCGTTTTATATTTGCCAGATTTTCAGCGAGGGACATGCTGCTCCATGAAACGTGGGCGAAATGGCCAAGGTCGACTATAGTAACGCGCATGAGTCCCAATGCCCAAATGCCGGGTATTACCATGTCATGTGGAGATTTATAGATGGATATTGCTGAACTACTCAGCTTCGCGGTGAAAAATAATGCATCAGATACGCATTTATCTGCGGGTCTTGCACCCATGTTGCGCATTAACGGCGATATACGTCCCATCAATGTTGAAGTACTGGACGGAAAGGCGGTCCACGCGATGATTTATGACATCATGTCGGATTCCCAGCGAAAATGGTATGAAGAAAATCTGGAAATCGATTTTGCCTATGAACTGCCCGGTATTGCACGTTTTCGGGTGAATGCTTTTAATCAGGATCGGGGACCTGCTGCGGCATTTCGTACCATTCCGGCCAAGGTGCTGAGTCTGGAAGATCTCAATGCGCCAAAATCCTTTACGGAGATTATCAATATTCCGCGTGGACTGATACTGGTTACCGGACCAACCGGATCTGGTAAATCCACGACCCTGGCGGCCATGGTGGATCATATCAACGCTAATCGGCCGGATCATATTATTACCATCGAAGATCCCATAGAGTTCATCCATACGGCTAAAAAGTGCCTGATCAATCAGCGTGAAGTGGGGCCGAATACCCATTCCTTCGAAAACGCCCTGCGTTCGGCGCTGCGTGAAGATCCGGATATTATTCTGGTCGGTGAATTGCGTGATCTGGAAACCATGCGTCTGGCCTTGACGGCAGCAGAAACCGGACACATTGTTTTTGCGACGCTACATACCAGTTCAGCACCTAAAACCATTGATCGAATTGTCGATTCTTTCCCGGGTGGGGAAAAGGACATGGTCCGCTCCATGTTATCTGAATCCTTACGGGCGGTCATTTCGCAAACCCTGCTGAAAACTGCCGATGGAAAAGGCCGGGTTCCGGCTCATGAAATCATGATTGCCACTCCGGCCATTCGTAATCTCATTCGCGAAAACAAAGTGGCACAAATGTATTCAGTCATTCAGACCGGACAAAACCAAGGCATGCAAACGCTGGATCAATGCCTGGCAGATTTGGTGCGTGCGCATAAAATCACCCGCGAAGAGGCGATGCGCCGGGTGCAGAACAAAGACAGTTTCATGAATGTTGCCTGAGGTATATCAAATGTCTGTACTGGATGATCTGCTGGCGTTGATGGTCGAAAAAAACGGTTCTGATTTATATCTTACCGTGGGTTCTCCACCGGTCATGAAAATTGATGGGCGCGCCGTAAATCTGGGTTCAGACATCTTGAAACCCGGGCAGGTGCTCAGTCTCGCCAAGGAAATACTGGGGGTGGAACGTCTGCAGGAATTTCAGCATGAAAAAGAAATCAATATGGCCATTTCAGCTCCCGGCATCGGGCGTTTTCGGGTCAATGGATTTTATCAGCGTGGTGAACTGAGTTTTGTGTTGCGTGCCATTAAAACCCAAATCCCGACCCTGGAACAGCTCAGGTTACCATCCATTCTGAAGGATCTCGCCATGACTGCGCGGGGCCTGGTGCTGTTTGTGGGCGCAACGGGTTCGGGTAAAAGCACCTCTTTGGCTTCCATGATTCAGTATCGTAATCAGAATGCTGCCGGCCATATCCTGACTATCGAAGATCCTATTGAATTCATCCATAAAAACCAGAAATCTATTGTTAATCAGCGGGAAGTCGGTATAGATACGCTTACTTATGAAAGAGCACTGGAAAATGCCCTGCGTGAGGCGCCTGATGTGATTTTGATTGGTGAGGTGCGTAATAGGGATACGATGGATCATGCCATGGCCTATGCAGAAACCGGGCACTTATGCATGTCTACCTTGCATGCCAATAATGCCAATCAGGCTATTGAACGCATCATCAACTTTTTTCCGGAAGATCGGAAAAAGCAGCTGCTGATGGATTTATCCCTGAATCTGAAAGCCGTTGTTTCCCAGCGGCTTTTGCCTATCAAGGGTCAGGCTGGACGGATTGCCGCCATGGAAGTGCTGATTAATACTCCGGCGATTGCTGACCTGATATACAAAGGTGAAGTCGGAATGCTCAAGGAAGCCATGGGGCGTACCAACGACGTAGGCATGCAAACCTTTGATCGGAGCCTGCTGGATTTGTACGCCCAGGGTTTGGTGGAATATGAAGATGCGCTGCGCGCGGCCGATTCGCAAAATGATCTGCGTCTGGCGATTAAGCAGGACTGTTTGCGCCGGGGTATTGGAGACCCGGGTGCCATGCATTCTTCCGAGGACAAATGGCAGGTATAGCAGGAGGCCTTTTGTCTTGCTTGTTCGATGCGCTGGCTGGTTTGGTTCTCCTGGCTTGGCTGGTGCTGTTTTTTGCCCGGGGATATTTCTGGCGCACTGATCAGCGCTTACCGGTCCTGGGCGCCGTATCTACAAATAAGGCTGACGCCTGTGCCACCCGATTCCCGGCCGTAACCGCCATTGTCCCGGCACGAAACGAGGCTGAAGGCATTGGACCCTGTGTAAGTGCCTTGCTGCGCCAGAATTATCCGGGAGATTTACGGGTCATTGTGGTGGATGATCAAAGTCAGGACGAAACCGCGCTGCTGGCGAAAGAGGCTGCGGAAAAACTGGATGCTTCTGACCGTCTGCAGGTTCTCAGCGGAAAAGCTCTTCCCGAAGCATGGACAGGCAAGGTCTGGGCCATGCATCAGGGAACGCTGGCTGCTGATGCTGTGTCGCTACTCTGGTTTACCGATGCGGACATTGTCCATGGCCCCGATGTGCTCACCCGGTTGGTGGACCAGCAGCAGCGTGGAAACCGCGCATTGGTGTCGCTGATGGTGATGTTGTCCTGTCGCAGTTTCTGGGAGCGCCTGCTGATCCCTCCCTTCATTTTCTTTTTTCAGATGCTTTATCCTTTTCCCTGGGTGAATGATGCGCGTCGCAAGCTGGCTGGAGCAGCAGGCGGGTGCATGTTGTTGCGGCGGGATTTGCTGATGCAGGCAGGTGGCCTTGCTGCCATGCGGGGCGCCTTGATTGATGACTGCACTCTGGCTGCCCTGTTGAAAATTCAGGGCCCTATCTGGTTAGGGTTGGGTACCGAAAGTTACAGTCTGCGCGACTATCGTTTTTTCGGCGAAATATGGCGGATGGTGGCACGTTCAGCCTATGTGCAGCTGGAGTTCAGTCCATGGCGTCTGTTGGCGGCGACATTGGGCATGCTATTTCTTTACGCTGTACCGGTGATTTTGTTGATTGCCGGGTGCTGGGAGCAGCAATGGATAGGGCTGGCCCTGTCGGTGTTGACCCTGGCTCTGATGTTCAGGGCTTATTTACCCAGCGTCCGCCTCTATGCACAGAACAGCCTATGGGTTTTGACCTTGCCCCTGGCGGCAATGTTTTACACGCTCATGACGCTGGATTCTGCGCGCCGTCACTATCTGGGAAAAGGGGGCGCCTGGAAAGGGCGCCACTATGACCAGTCTGGAGAAAAAAGCTGATGAATGCCGCAGGAAAGATGCGTTCTTATCGATAATGCAGTAGATAACGCCATTCAAAAGCCATTTTGGCGGCATGCCAGAGTGGATTGGGGAGAACGCTGGCGTGGTCCTTATTGCGAAATACCATGATGCCGCTGTCCAGCGCATCCACAATGCACACCAGTTCAGCCCGGAAAGGCTTGTCAGAAGCCTTGTTCCGGAGATGTAAAACCGCATTGTGCACTGCGGCTTCGGCCTGCAGGTCGGCGGTATGGCCCTGCTTGGGCAGCCAGTCTGGACTGTTGGCGTAGGAGCCTGCATCGCCCACCACAAAAACCCCTGGATGCCCGGGAACCTGACAGTATTCATCTGCCTGGACAAATCCGCCGGGCGAAAGCGGTAAACCGGATTGTTGCGCCCAATCAGGCCCCGTCATGCCGGGCATGAAAAGGATCAGGTCCGCCGCAATTTCGCCACCTTCCGTCATGACCTTGTCTGCGGAAAATCCAGTGATTTTATGACCGAGATGCGTCCTGATCTGGCGTTTTTCCATTTCGGCCAGTAATCCGGCAACCGCTTTGGCGCCCAGGCGGTTACCGGGTTCGGTCATGGGATTAAAAAATACCAGATCGATATGTTCACGCCGGCCGGTTTTGCGCAGATAGCTGTCAATGCCAAACAGCAGCTCAAAAACCGGCCCGCCGCGCACGGCAGTGGGCTCCTGAGGGTTGCCGGCAAAGCCAAAGGCGATAGTGCCCTTGTCCAGGGCCGCCAGCCGGTCGCGAATCTGTTCGGCGGCTTCAATACCGTCACAGATGGCCAGGCTATGTTCGATGCCCGGCAATTTGCGCAGGCCCCGACCACCACTGGCAATCATCAAAACATCGTTGGCTATTTCACCCTGATCGGTAACGACCGTCCGGCCTGCGTCGCGCAATTCCGTCACCCGTCCGGCATGGAAATGCACATTTTTGCGCTGAAAAAACCGGTCCAGAGGAATGCGGAGCTGCTCACCCTGACGGAGACCGGTGGGAATCCAGATCAAACTGGGGTAATAAATGAACTCTGCCTTGGGGGCGATGAGGGTGATTTCGGCATCGGGCAACTGCCGGCGGATTTGCCGCACGGCGGTCAATCCCCCAAACCCTGCTCCTATGATGCTGATTTTGTGCATGTTAGCGATCCTCTCTCATGGGTTTACCTTCAAAAGCATCTTCTCCGATTTGTGAGTATATCGCAAAACCTTTTCCGGGATATTGCACCATAACGGAAGGCAGCATACCGAAAAGTTTTATCCTAAAAACGGCAGATGCCGTGGGTGCTTTTTGCCGCGACTTTTGTTCTGAGCCGTTGTTGTTCCTAGCGAAATCCAGCGCCCGTCAGGAGAGCTGTTTGAGCCCGCAGGGCGAGTTCTCTCCTGACAGCAGGATGAGCCCTGGAACAACAGGCGAGGAACAACGGAGCAAAAAGCACCCACGGCATCTGCCGTTTTTAGGTTTAAGGATCAACTTGTGCGTCGATACACCAGATCATAAACACTGTGTCCGAGTTTTTCGCCGCGACGTTCAAAACGGGTCGGAATACGATTGGCGGGTCGCTCCGAAAAGCTATTTCCAGAATCCGTATTTATCAGGCCCTGGGTCTGATTGAGGACGGTCAGCATTTGTTCTGCGTAATCAGCCCAGTCCGTTGCCAGTTGTAATTCTCCACCCGTTTTGAGCAGACGCTGCAAGGTGTCCGCGAACTCAGCCTGAATCAGGCGGCGTTTTTGTTGCCGGGTTTTTGGCCAGGGATCGGGAAACTGAATGATGATGCGCGCAAATAAAGCATCTGGCAGGGTTTTCATCCAGGCCGCGACATCATCATGAACAATACGGATATTATCAATGCCCGCATTTTCCATCTGCAACAGGAGAGAACCGACCCCTGGAGTATGTACTTCTGCACCAATAAAACCCTGTTCGGAATGTGCGGCGGCGAGGGCGGCGAGATGCTCCCCGTTGCCAAAGCCAATTTCCAGGGTGATGGCCCGTTGCCCATTCCATGGATCCTGCCAGGGTTCCCGGGTTGGGATTTGCAGGGCAGGGAGGGTGTCCTGAATCACCCGACGTTGTGCGGCGGTAATACGTCCCTGACGTAATACAAAACTGCGAATCGGGCGTTGCCCGGTATTGAGCGCTTCTTCCATGACAGGCATTATAACCCGTTTAATGTGCAGGCCTAGAGAGGAGAGCAGGCATGGAACATCCCCTGGTTGGGGTGGTAATGGGCAGCAACAGTGACTGGGAGGTCATGGTTGCTGCGACAGAACAACTGCAGGCATTGAATATTCCCCACGAAAAGCGGGTGGTTTCGGCGCATCGAACCCCAGACCTGCTTTTTGATTATGCCGCGACGGCCGCATCCCGGGGGCTGCGCTGCATTATTGCCGGAGCGGGCGGCGCTGCCCATCTGCCGGGTATGCTCGCCGCCAAAACCATCTTGCCGGTATTGGGTGTGCCGGTTCCTTCCCGGCACCTGAACGGCATGGATTCGCTCCTGTCCATTGTGCAGATGCCCAAGGGTATTCCGGTAGCTACTTTTGCCATCGGCGCTGCCGGTGCCGCCAATGCCGGTCTTTTCGCCGCAGCCTTGTTGGCGGCAAGTGATCCGATGCTAGCCCGGCGCCTGCAGGATTTTCGTCACCAACAGGAAGCAGCCGTATTAGCCATGACTTTGCCGGAGTCTGAGCCATGATTTTACCCGGTGCCACCCTCGGAATTCTGGGAGGTGGGCAGTTGGGGCAAATGTTTACGCTGGCGGCCAGGCGCATGGGTTATGGTGTATGGGTTCTTGATCCTGATCCGGATTGTCCGGCGGCGGCCGTGGCAGACCATCATCTTTGTGCGCCCTATGATGATTTTTCTGCCTTGGCGCTTTTGGCGGATCACTGTGCAGCGGTGACCACCGAATTTGAAAATGTCCCTGCCTCAGCCATGATTTATTTGGAAGCGCGAATACCCGTGCGTCCCGGTTCTACGGCGCTGACCATTGCCCAGGACCGGGCGCGGGAAAAAACTTTTTTTCAGGATATTGGTCTGGAAGTCGCGCCCTTTGCACTGCTCAGACAAGAGGATGATGTGGAGCTTGCGGCACGCCAGCTGAGTTTTCCTGCCATCCTGAAAACTACCCGCTTTGGGTATGATGGCAAGGGACAACAGAATGTTGGTACGGCCAGCGAGCTTCCAGCAGCATGGGCCAGCCTGAATACCCCGGAAGCCATTCTGGAGTCACGGATTAAACTGGTTCAGGAATTTTCCGTAGTTCTGGCGCGTTCAGTGGACGGGATGATGGTGTTTTATCCCCTGGCAGAAAATCGTCATCACCATGCTGTGCTTGATCTCAGTATTGTGCCCGCCCGAATTCCAGAGGCACTACAAAATCAGGCTCGACAAAGCGCGGCGCGCATTGCTGAGGCACTAAACTATGTCGGCGTGCTTGCCGTTGAATTTTTTGTGGCGGAAGAGGGCCGTCTGTTGGTCAATGAAATGGCCCCGCGTCCCCACAATAGTGGTCATTATACTATTGATGCCTGTGCCAGCAGTCAGTTTGATCAGCAGGTACGTGCCCTTTGTGGGTTATCCCTGGCAGATACCCGTCTGCTCAGCCCCGTAGTCATGATGAATCTGCTGGGCGATTTGTGGGAAGAAGACGGACCGGATTGGCAGAAGCTGCTTCAGCATCCGCAAGTCAAGGTCCATTTGTATGGCAAGAAGGAAGCCCGCGCAGGTCGCAAAATGGGCCATGTAAATGCCTTAAGTTCTGATGTAGAGCGGGCTTTGGCGGTGTTGGAGACGCTGCGTCAGGACTGGAACTGGCCACGTTAACTGGCATCCGCCGTTTTTGGGATTAATTCCGAACGCGGCCGCTCAACCACTGGGCGATCAGGAGCAGCACGGCGCAACCCAGAAAAAACACCATACTCCAGTGGGTGATGGGCCATCCTGCCAGGCTTTTGCTGCCAGCCAGCGCACAGGAACCATGGCCGGATAAGGTCGAGGCTAAATCATTTCCCAAGCCGCCCAGGGCGGGACTACTCTGAAAAACCTGGACCGAAGAGCAGGCTTCAATCTGATCTGCCGCCATCTGCGTCAGGTGCCACTGCCACCCTGCCAGGGCCGCGCCCAGCAGGGCATATAACGCTGCCAATATCCATAAACCCCGGCGTACCGTGCCTTTCCAGAAAAAGCCCATGGTGACAATGACGATGACGGCCAGATCAGCCAGACGTTGGTAAATACAAATACTGCAAGGCTGCTCGCCGTGTACGAACTGCAGCCAAAGCACCAGCGTAAAGGCAAGAATGCCAGCCAGAATGACCAGAGACGCCAGCCAGGGAGCAAATTTGGACGCGGTCATTGTGCGTGAATAATTTCTGACCATTGTTTGTTATCGGGTAAACCAGGGACATAACGAATTCTGCCATCCTGGCGATAGACCAGAAAAGGCACGCTGGCTCCGGGAATACCGAGCACTTCGGCTTCTTTGTTGACCAAAAGCGAAGCATTGAAATTCAGCACAACACTCATTTTATTTAGTACGGCAACGGGCGCAGGGTCTATGCCCCCTTCTGGACCCCCTTTGGTACTGAATTTGTTTTCATTCAGTTTCAGGGCAGCCAGCGGGTCCTTGGCCGAGAGAATGGCGGCGGCTTTACCAGCGCTACTGGGTGTCAGAAATCCCACGGTAATGAATCTGACCTGTATTTGCTTGTTATGGATAGGGTTTTGCAGCCAGGTATAGATTTCATGGCAATAAGGACAATTAGGGTCGTAAAAATCATAAATAATCGGCCCCTTGCTGCCTTCCTGAATGTAATGGGTGTGGGTCAGGGCCTGCCAATAATCCTGATCCCCGTCACTGCCTGTTGCTGGTCCAGCGATGGCAACAGTCGCGATTCCCTGAATAATCAGGAAGCCAAGCAGCACCCAGCGGGTCAAGTCAATCCGGGGCAGTTTTTTCGGTGTGAGAACCATGGGGAAATTTCCTTGTATGCTTCGTTGCAAGGCAAAAGAGATCTTATTGGGGTGTGTAGCCTATCAAACATCCCGCGCCCCGCCTTTCATGATTCGGGCCTTATCTCTTTGCCATTCCCGATCTTTGATGGTTGCACGCTTGTCGTGTTCCTGTTTGCCCTTGACCAACGCTATTTCTGCCTTGGCCCGACCCTGCTTCCAGTACATGGCCAGGGGGACAATGGTAAAGCCCTTGCGTTCCACGCTCCCGATCATCCGGTTGATTTGCTCGCGGTGCATCAACAACTTGCGGGTTCGGGTAGGGTCGGGATTAATGTGCGTGCTGGCGGTCAGCAGGGGGCTGATATGCGCACCCAGCAGCCAGAGCTCAGCGCCTTTGACAATGACATAACTGTCCTTGAGGTTCAGGCGCCCGGCGCGCATGGATTTGACTTCCCAGCCTTCCAGGACGATTCCCGCCTCAAAACGTTCTTCTATGAAATAATCGTGTTTCGCCTCACGATTCAGGGCGATGGTGCTGCTCATTGCACAACTCCCGTGCCAGTCAGCCAATGATTGTACGTGAAAAAAGGGGTATGCAGAAAGTAGCATTGACTTTACCAGCCCTCCTGTGAAATTTTTGCACAGTGCGAAGGGAGGAACATGGTGGATTCCAGATTGTTGACGGGGCACTTGCTACGACGTCGTACCCGGCAACAGGAGGCTATTCCTGACTGGGTGCTGCTGAATGACATGCAGTCCATTGCCGCATGGCTGGAAACCCGCTTGAGCGCCGCGTCCAGGGAAATTTTACTGGAAAACTATATTTTCGCGGCGGGCCTCTGGCCCCGGCAAATTTTGCGGATATTATGCGACAAAGCCCTGACCGGAGTGGCGGTATATATTACGCTCGATGCCCTGGGCAGTCGCAGCTTTCCTGAAAATTGGATCAGCGAGCTGCGCCAGTCTGGAGCGCACCTGCATTTTTATCACCGTTTGCAACTGAAGGGGCTGGAAAAACGCTTGCGGCGTACCCACCGTCGTATTGTCGCGATTGATGGCCAATGGCTGGCCGTTGGTGGCTTTGCCCTGGATGATGAGTGGCTGGATGCCAAACCAGGAAGTCCGCCTTATCGGGACATGCTGTTTGCCTGTCGTGGTGCTCTGGTGGATCGTGGTCGGGAAATATTTTTCCGGCACCGGCCGGAACATCTGCCAGCCCTGCCTGCCGGAGTGAGTGAAGAAAAGGTGTTCTCTCCGGAGTCCTGGGGGGAAGGCCGGTTTCTCGAAGGTATCCCGCCCGCCAGTTATGCAGTGCGCCGACGCTTGTTGGCAGCCATTCGGGGGGCGCGCCAAAGCATCTGGATTGCGACGCCCTACTTCAATCCTGATCCAGTGATATTGCGCAGTATTTATCGGGCGGTGCAGCGTGGGGTAGATGTGCGGCTGCTGCTGGCTGGACGCATTACCGATCATCCACTTTTGCGATTCGGGATTCAGGCGTATTATCAAAAACTGATGCGTAGAGGCGTGCATATTTATGAATATCAGGGCGCTTTCCTCCACGCCAAGTACGTATTGGTAGACCGATCCTGGGCGACACTGGGTTCGGCAAATTTTGATCTCCTGAGTTTGTGGTTTAATCACGAGCTCAATCTGGAACTGCGTTTGGCCCGGGTATCCTTGCTGTTGCACGGATTATTTGTGCGTGAATTTGCCATATCCCGAAAAATCGATCCGGAACCCTGGCGTAAGCGCCCCTACTGGCGACGTTTGCCGGAGTGGTGTCTGGCTCAGCTTGATCGCTGGGTGCAGGCCCATGCCATGGGTCAACGCCGTTATTGAGAGGATGCATGCATCATATTTGTAAAACATCTGTGTTGCCGTACAGCGCGGGGCAGGTTATGGCCCTGATTGAAGATATTCGTTCCTACCCGCAATTTCTGCCCTGGTGTGGCAGAACCCGAATCATTCAGGATCGGGGCGAAGAAGTGATTGCCGAAATCACCATTTCTCATGGTGCGTTTGGCAAATCATTTACCACCAAAAACCGTTATCAGCGCCCCAAGCTGGCTGAAGTGCGTCTGGTGAATGGTCCTTTTCGTTTCCTGGAAGGATTGTGGCAGCTTGAACCTGACCCCAAGGGCACCAAGGTGACGCTGGATATGCGCTTCGAATTTGCCTCACGGCTGGTGGGCGCGTTTCTGGAGCCCATTTTCAAACAGGCAGCAGAAACCATGGTGCAGCGTTTTGCGCAAAGAGCGCGCGCCATATACGGTCCCCCTGCAGCCATTCCGGCAACAGGGGACAGTCCATCTTCTTAGGCTTTCGTCCGCCTAGGCTTCGGGCTTTTTCGGGCTTTTGACCGTGCCTTTCACATCCCCCTGCACGCCGATGAGCTTGTCGTCCTTGTCAAAAAGAACAATCACCTTGCGGACCTGGGTACTGCTATAGGCTGGCTTATAGCTATAAGAGTAAATCCATTGATGGGGGTGCCAGGGGTCCTTCAGCAGTGGTGAACCCAGAATGGTACGCACTTGCAGCGCATCCATACCCGGATGCAATTCTGCCAGTTGCTGGCTGGTGACGACATTACCCTGCTGTACGGCAACCCGATAAATACTGCAGGCTCCGAGGGAGAGGGCACAAAAGGTAATCAGGGTAATCAGGCGGAGGCTTCTCATAGTCCTTGTCTTAAGCGTCAGGTACCACTATCCTAAACTATTACGCATGGGAATTGCTACGAGCACATGAGCTACGAAAAATTGAATAGTGACGAATTGAAGCGGGCCGGTCTGAAAGCCACGCTGCCACGTCTGAAAATTCTCCGCATTTTTGAAGACAGTGATACCCGGCATTTAACGGCGGAAGAAGTGTATCGTCAGTTGCTGGATGCCGGCGAAGAAGTGGGTCTGGCCACGGTCTATCGGGTCCTGACCCAGTTCGAGATGGCTGGTTTGGTCCGCCGTCATCATTTTGAAGGGGACAAGGCCGTTTTTGAAATGAACGAAACCGGTCACCATGATCATATGGTCTGTACGGCTTGTGGCAAGGTTCTGGAGTTTTTTGATGAGGCGCTGGAAGCCCGTCAAAATGAAATCGCCGGAGCTCAAGGGTTTTTCATCAGCGATCATAGCCTGTATTTGTACGGGACCTGTCTGGGGATGCAGGAATCCGGGGTCTGTTCTTTGCAGACTCCAGCCAGCAAATAATTTTCTGAACTTATGTAAAGTTAGTTGCTGAGTACCAGATTATCACGGTGAATAATTTCTACTTCGTCGATATCCCCGAATAATTCCAAAAGAGTCTTGCTGCTTTTTCCCATTCTCAGCAGGACATCTTCATAAGCAAAATTCACCAGGCCACGGGCTATTTCCTGTCCTTCCGGGTCGACGCAGCATAACAGATCGCCGCGCTGAAAATCGCCCTCGGCAGCAGTAATCCCTACAGGTAGCAGGCTGCTACCTTTTTCGCGCAAGACCCTGGCCGCACCGGCATCCAGATGCAACAACCCGTTGGGGCGGAGCTGACCGGCCAGCCAGCGCTTGCGTGCCGCCAGCTTGGCGACGCCGGGCCGAAAATAGGTGCCCAAAGGTTCTCCCGCCCAGATGCGCAGCAAGACATCCTCAGCGCCACCCGGCGCGATGATGGTAGCCGCACCAGATTGTGCCGCACGGCTGGCTGCGTGGACCTTGGTACTCATTCCGCCGGTACCGATGGCGCTGCCGCTGCCCCCGGCCATGCTCAGCAGGGCAGGATCCCCAGCCTCCACCTCGGTCAATAAACGGGCATCAGGGACTTTACGGGGATCCTGGTCGTACAAACCTGCCTGGTCCGTCAAAATCACCAGTAAATCGGCTTCCAACAGGTTGGCAACCATGGCGGCCAGGGTATCATTATCGCCAAATCGGATTTCGGTGCTGGCAATGGCATCGTTTTCATTGATGATGGGAATGACCCCGAGTTCCAGCACCGTACGCAGGGTTGCCCGCGCATTCAGATAGCGATGGCGTTCCTGAAGATCTTCGTGGGTCAGCAGTACCTGGCTGCCGTGTACCCCGCCCCGGCGGAGGAATTCGTTATATACCTGAATCAGTGCTGCCTGGCCGACGCTGGCTGCCGCCTGCAGCTGGTGCAGGGCGCTGGGACGGCTCGACCAGCCCAGGCGCTCCATGCCCGCTGCCACGGCGCCGGAAGAAACCAGTACAATGTCCAGGCCATGCCGGCGTAGTACCAGCAGTTGCTTGACCCATGCCTCAATAGCAGGGAGGTCCAGGCCTTGGCCATTATTGGTGAGCAGGCTGCTACCGATTTTAATGACCCAGCGCTGGGCATTTTTAAGGTCGCGGCTCATTCATCGTCATCCCAGTCGGCGCTCAAATCGTCACCTTCCCACTCTTCCAGATATTCTTCCCCTTCATCGCCCCATTCTTCCGACTGGACTGGATCAGGTGCGGGTGGCAGATCCGGCAGTGCCTGCCAGATGGCGTGGGTGAGGGCATTGCAGCCCGCACCGCTGGCGGCGGAAATCAAAAATGCCGGGCCATCCCAGGAAAGCTCGGCACGAATCGCCTGAAAACGCGCCTCGCCTTCTTCAGCGCTGAACAAGTCGGCCTTATTGACCACCAGCCAGCGTGGGCGCTGGGCGAGGGCGGGGCTGTAAGCGAGCAGCTCTTCTTCCAGGGCGCGAATGTTCCCGGCAGGGTTGCTTTCATCCACAGGAGCCATGTCGACCATGTGCAGGAGCAGGCGGGTACGACTGAGATGCTTCAGAAAACGGGTGCCTAGCCCGGCGCCTTCGGAAGCTCCGGGGATCAGGCCGGGAATATCCGCGAGAACAAAAGATTCGTGGGTCGCCACCCGGACTACACCGAGATTGGGGTAGAGGGTGGTGAACGGGTAGTCTGCCACTTTCGGGCGGGCCGCACTGACTGCCCTGATCAGAGTGCTTTTGCCCGCATTGGGCAGGCCCAGCAGGCCAACATCGGCCAGAACCCGCAGTTCCAGGCGAAGATTGCGTTCTTCTCCCTGCGTGCCTTTTTCATATTGACGGGGTGCGCGATTGATGCTGGATTTGAAATGCAAATTGCCGTGTCCGCCGCGTCCGCCTTGAGCGACCAGCAAACGTTCCCCGTCTTCGCGCAAATCTCCCAATAATTCGCGGGTGTCGTCATCGTAGACCAGGGTACCCACCGGAACGTGGATTTCTTTATCCAGACCCGCGCGCCCGGTCATTTGTCTCCCCGCACCACCATGCCCGGTTTCGGCCCGGTAACGGCGCTGGTAGCGAAAATCTATCAGGGTATTGAGGCTGGCCTGCGCGACAAGGAAAACACTGCCACCGCGACCACCATCGCCGCCATCGGGACCGCCAAAGGGGATAAATTTTTCCCGACGAAAGCTCAGGGAACCATGTCCACCGGTACCCGAAGCAACATGGATGCGTACTTCATCAATAAACTTCATAAAAAACCCCGCTCCCGCAAAAACGGGGCGGGGTCCCTCTGCGCAGAGGCCGGTTCAGGCCAAGGATACGACGCTGACGGTACGTACCTGGCGCGGTCCCTTGCGCTCGAATTTTACAACCCCTTCTGCGGTAGCAAAGAGGGTGTGATCCTTGCCAATACCGACGTTGCTACCCGGATAAAACTGGGTGCCACGTTGACGAATGATAATGTTGCCGGGGATGACCAGCTGTCCGGCGTAACGCTTCACGCCCAGCCGCTTGGATTCTGAATCGCGTCCGTTGCGCGAAGAGCCACCCGCTTTCTTATGTGCCATGACTGTGCTCCTTAGGCTTCAATGCCGGTAATGCGGACTTCAGTAAAATACTGACGATGTCCCTGCTGTTTACGGTAATGCTTGCGCCGACGCATCTTGAAGATATGCACCTTGGCAGCCCGTCCCTGGCTGAGCACGGTGGCCTTGACGGCGGCACCAGCTACCAGCGGTTGACCGACCACTACATCACTGCCAACGCCGACCATCAGTACCCGGTCCAGCGCGAGTTCCGCACCTGGCTCTGCTTCCATCTTTTCGAGCCGGAGCTTGTCGCCCACTGTCACCCGATACTGCTTGCCACCATTTTCAATGACCGCGTACATCACAAACCTCCAACAAGGGTTTTACCCGGTACTGTCCGGAAAAGTTCGCAAGGATAGCGTTATCAGTCTATTAACGCAAGAGGATGAGGACTTGTTTTGTTGACTGATCTGCATCGGCGCATAAATTGTCTGAGCGAACCACTCAAGTGCGGGGCAATAAGCGGTCCAGAGCATTCGCAAAGGCCTGCCGGTCGGCTTGGCTCAGGGTGGCGGGGCCGCCAGTACGCACGCCGGAATCTCGCAGCTGCTCCATCATATCCCTGATGCGTAGACGCTCACGGATGGTTTCTGGGGAGTACCGCTCGCCGCGTGGGCTGAGCGCATGGCCGTTTTTCTCCAGTACGGCAGCGGCCAGGGGAATATCGGCGGTAATGACCAGATCGCCCGCTTCAACGCAGCGCACAATTTCATCATCGGCCACATCAAAGCCGCCAGGTACTACCACGCTGCGAATGTGAGCCGATTGGGGCACACGCAGGGGCTGATTGGCGACCAGGGTCAAGGGCAGTTTCAGACGCGTACTGGCGCGAAACAGAATTTCCTTGATGACATTGGGGCAGGCGTCGGCATCGACCCAGATATGCATGGAAAGACTCGTATTTATAGAGGAATGGACCTTGGCATAGATGGAACTTGCTGGCAATGCCAACATCCCGTTATGTGGTAGCTAACAACCCACCTGAATGAGTTGAAATGTAGATGGCGGGTAAGCATCTGGGGTGCTTTGTCCAATCACAGTATTTTCCAATCCATAAATGAGTCTGGGAAGTGGTTGTAGAGAATGCCCTGTCAACCGGTTTTCGGGGGCCGTCCATGGATCGTTTTGAATAGTCTTTGACGGGCCTTCTGGAGCTGGTCCGCCGCCTGGTTGTCGCTGATCTGGTAAGCGAGCTGGTCGAGTATTTCAAAGGTTACGCCGGGTTTCAAATAGCTTTCTGCCTGGGGCAATGATTTGAGCTTGTCATAAGGCGTCATCATGTTCTCATAGGGGTAGAGTTTACGTTGTTTGCCTTTGGCATCAGTGTGGGTTTCCGGGAAGAAGCAGGGACGGTGGAAGTTGATATAGGGATTGAGGTGCTGTTGGTTGAAGGCGTTGATCAGTGCCGCCCAGCGTTGAGGAATATGGCTGTACCCGAACAGCTTTCTCACCACAGTGCCGTTTTTGCTTTCGGCCAGGGCGTTGTCATTGGAATGACGTGAGCGGGACTTAGTGAACTCGATGCGCAGTTTCTCCAGCAGCCCGGCGACCCGTTTGTTGATGTATTCCGAGCCGTTGTCGGAGTGGAAGCCGAGCACGGTAAAGGGGAAACTGTCCAACAGCTGCTCCAGAGCTGGAATAAGGTGGTGCTCGCTAATTTTCTCGACGCTCACGACGATCTCGAACTGGGTGTGTTCATCCACCGCGTTGATGTGATACACGCCTTTCTGTTTGTCCAGGTCGCCTTGATGGACCGTGTCGATGCGGATATAGCCGGGCTGGCCGTTGGGCTGGGGTTTGCGCCGCTCGCCGATGGTTGATGCTTTGGGTCGGGTCTTTGCAAAGTGGCAGCGCTGGCGGGTATAGGTGGTGGATTTTCTCAGGTTATACAGGTGGCTCACGGAGATCGCGGCCAGCCGCTCGTACTCGGCCTGACCGAAGACCGTGCAGGCCCGTTCACACAGCTTCTTGATGGCCTGACCGCAGGGCGTGTCGTGGCGCTCATCCATCGCCGCCAGCAGGCGGATATCCTCGGCGGTGTACTGGTGCTGGAAACCAGCCACCGTGCGCTGGCGGCGCTGTAACCGACCGTGTTGGCGATACTGGGCAATCAGCCGGGTGATCTGCTGACGGGAGTAACCACTGACCTTCATCAGATAGCGGATCACCACCCCTCTGGCGGGGCGGGGCAACGTCACATACCGGAACTTGACCAGTTCCCCCTGAATCCAGCGGTAGCAAGTGTCCTTGTCGCCCATGACCGAAAAGGCCACCGCCTGGGTACCGGACAGAAAGGTCTCGAGTTGTTCAATCGTTTTTAACTCTTCAAGTTTCATGATGGCTTTCATTCCTCCATCATGAACGGAACCCGATTCCGTTGCAGCTTACTCCAGACGCATTTCATGCTAGAAACACGTTCCACCCTTCAGACTCATTTCATATTGGACAAGGCTATCACTTGCATCAGGCACCCCAAGTATGACAACCTGATTACAAGAGGTTGTAGCGCTGCAGTAGCCAAAAGCGTATAAAAACCCGTAAATGAAAAAAGGAGGCAGGCACAGGCTGATCATGAACCCGATTACCTGCTGCAAGGAGCCTTGAGGGAATGTCTCAAACCCGTTTACATACTATTTTGCCCGGTGATTTCAATGATTCTCCGGATTTTCTTCGGGAACCTGTGACGCTGCCACCCCCGTACCGGGATGAAAGTCAGCAGGTTGAAGCACTGCTGTCGGCGCTCAGCGGCAAGCTGAACTGGCTGAACGTCATCGATCATGCGCGGCCCTGGGTGGAGGCGGTGCGCAAGCAGCCAGCCCCGTTCTGGGCTCTGGAGTCGCTGTTAAGGGAGTACCCCATCACCAGCGCCGAAGGCTTGGCCTTGATGCGTCTGGCCGAGGCCCTGCTGCGCGTGCCCGATACGGGTACGGCGGCCTTGCTGGCAGCGGATCAGCTGGGCAGGGCGCGCTTTGCCGGTGAGGAAAAACAGTCCTGGATTACCCAGATTTCGGGTCGGGTGCTGATTCTATCCCGCCGTCTGCTTGCCGAAAAAGAAACACGCAGTCTGGTGCAACGACTGGGCATGAATACCGTCGTGACAGCAGCAGTGCGGGCCATTGCGCTACTGGGGCGGCAGTTTGTACTGGGGCAGGATCTTGCTGAGGCGCGCCGGCGCTCTGCCGAAGCCCGAAAAAAACAGCCCGCACTCTGCTATTCCTACGATATGTTGGGAGAAGGTGCCCGCAACAGTGCCGATGCAACCCGCTATGCGGCTTCTTATGAATCTGCCTTGCGCGCTTTGGCCACCCAACCCGGCAGTGGGGGTTCCCGGGAGCGGGATGGCATCTCCATCAAATTGTCAGCACTGCATCCGCGTTTTGAAGAAGCCCAGCGCGCCCGTCTGTGGAAAGAGCTGTTCCCCAAGTTGCAGCAACTGGCCGAGCTGGCGGCTCAGGGGCGTTTGAATCTGACGCTGGATGCGGAAGAAAGCGATCGTCTTGAGTTGCAGCTCGATTTGCTGGATGCCTTGCAACAGCATATTGCCCGGCAGGCCACTTGTGCGGGCTGGGACGGGCTCGGCATAGCCGTGCAGGCGTATCAGAGCCGGGCAGATGCTGCCATTGACGAAGTTCTGGCCCGGACGCGCCGCAATCAGAGCCGTTTGATGCTGCGGCTGGTCAAGGGCGCTTACTGGGATATGGAAATCAAAAGAGCCCAGGAGATGGGCTTGTCTGGGTATCCGGTGTTTACCCATAAACATCATACTGATATCAGCTATCTGGCCGGTGCGGCGCGGCTCCTTGAAAACGCCAACGGTCCTCAGGCATTGGTCTACCCGCAATTCGCCACCCACAATGCAGCGACCATTGCTGCTGTTTTGCAATTGGCGGATCAACAACCCGATGCCCGTTTTGAGATGCAGCGTCTGCATGGCATGGGAGAAGGAATTTATCGGGAGGTTTTACGCCACGCCCGCATTCAGCACTTGCGGATATATGCCCCGGTGGGTCGTCATCGGGATCTGCTTGCCTATCTGGTCCGGCGACTTCTCGAAAACGCTGCCAACACGTCTTTTGTTCATCAGTTGGCTAATCAGCATGTGGCTGCCGCAGATCTGCTGGTCAGTCCGCTCTGGCGGGCGGAAGAGGCGGCCTTACCCAAACCCATAGAGATTTACGGCCATCTTCATGGTGAATTACGACTGAACAGCCAAGGAATGGATATGACTTACATTGCCGAACGTAGCCCCGCCCTGGAAGCCGCATTGGCCCTGCGGGTAAAAACCCCCGAAGAAATACCGGTGGAAGATATAGACCCGTTAATGCACGCACTGCACGCCGGGCAAATGCGCTGGGATGCGGTACCCGTCGAGCGTCGTGCCGAAATTTTGACCCGGGCGGCTGAGCTGCTGGAAACCCGGCAGGACAAATTGCTTTCCCTGATTATGCGCGAAGCACATAAAACTTTGGCAGATGCGGTTGCCGAACTGCGTGAGGCCGTAGATTTTTGCCGTTATTATGCCATTCAGGCCAAGGCGCTCATGCGCAAGGAAGCTCTGCCCGGTCCCACCGGTGAGGCTAACTCCCTGAGTCTGCGGGGGCGCGGTGTGTTCGTTTGTATCAGTCCCTGGAATTTTCCCCTGGCAATTTTTGCCGGGCAGGTCGTTGCGGCTCTGGTTACGGGCAATAGTGTGGCAGCCAAGCCCGCCGAGCAGACCATGGCCATTGCCCAGGCTTTTGTCGAACTTTTGTGGGAGGCCGGAGTTCCCCGCGATGTGCTGGCGCTGATGCCCGGTGCTGGCGAAACCGTAGGCGCGGCTCTGGTAGAGCATCCGCTGACTGGCGGCGTGGTGTTTACCGGTTCAACTGGTGTTGCTCGCCACATTCATCAGGGTCTGGCGGCCAAGGAAGGCCCCATTGTGCCCTTGATTGCCGAAACCGGCGGCATTAATGCCATGATTGTGGATTCTACGGCTCTGGCGGAACAGGTGGTGGATGCAGTGATTGCCTCGGCATTTCGTTCCGCCGGACAGCGATGTTCGGCACTGCGTCTGCTCTGTGTACAGGAAGAATGTGCAGAAGAAATTCTGACCATGCTCAAAGGGGCCATGCAGGAACTGGTGATTGGACCGACCATCCATTATGCCACCGATGTCGGACCCGTTATTGATGCCGAAGCGCAGACCAATATTCTGGCACAAATTGCCCGGGTGGAGCAGGGTGGGGGAAGATTACTGGCCCGTTGTGCCTGGCCCCCGTCTTTGCTGGAAAATGCCCGGGTTACGGATAATTCTGTAGTGTTGACCATGCAGGACGATCAGCAGCGTAATCTGCATTTTGTAGCCCCCTGTGCGTATGCCATTACCCATGTCAGTCAGGTTCGCGAGGAAATATTTGGTCCGGTGCTGCAGGTGGTCACCTGGAAAGCCGGACAGATTGATGCCCTGGTGGATGCCATCAACGCTTTGGGATTTGGGCTGACTTTAGGTGTCCAGACCCGGATTGATGGGCGGGCGGCACATATCGCTGCGCGGTCCCGCTGCGGCAATGTCTACGTAAACCGCAACATGATTGGCGCAGTGGTTGGTGTGCAACCGTTTGGTGGTGAAGGCTTGAGTGGAACCGGCCCGAAAGCCGGCGGTCCCCATTATTTATTGCGCATGGTGGCTGAACAGGCGCTGAGCATCAACACCACAGCAGCGGGAGGCAACGCGGAGCTGCTCTCCCAAGGCCGATTGTAAAGATTATACGGGGGCTTTGAGTATCGGTGTGTCGAAATTCTGCTCGCTTAACTGAATGTTTTTCAGTTCGGCGGCACGTTCGAAATCACGAATGACTTCAAGCACATCGTGATCAATGAAACGGACTTTTTTGCCATCCAGAATCACTTCGGCATCTTTGGGCAGTCTCTCCAGAATATGCGAGAGGCGCGCCTTGTTGACGAAGGTAACCTCCCTGTTCAGGGATATTTTGTAGGCGTTGCCCTCCCGTCCAATATCGATGGCGCTGTGATAGTTGGCTTTGAGGACGAAGAAAATACCCGTGAGCAGCCCGATCACCACGCCAGTAATCAGACTGGTGAACAAAATCGCAATAATGGTGATGAAGAAGGGCAAATACTGGGACTTATCCAGCCTGAACATTTTCCTGAAAAAATTCGGATGGGCCAGTTTGAAACCGACGAAAATCAGGATGGAGGCCAAGGCTGCCAAGGGGATATGATTCATCAACGTAGCCAGAAATACGACGGCCAGCAACAGAAAAATCCCGTGCAGAAAGGCGCTGGCTTTGGTCCGAGCCCCGGCCGCCACGTTGGCCGTGCTCCGCACTATGACGGCGGCAACCGGAAGTCCACCAATGAGGCCGCTGGCGATGTTGGCCACTCCCTGTCCCAGCAGTTCGCGGTCAAGAGGGGTGCGTCTTTTGAAAGGATCCAGTTTGTCGGAGGCTTCTGTGGAAAGCAGGCTTTCCAGGCTGGCAATAAAGGTGATGGCGATAGCGGTCATCCATACGGTTTTTGAACCGATCATGCCCCAGTCAGGCATTTGCAGCATGCCCCTTAAGTCCGCCAGAGAACGAATTTCAGGCAGGTTGACCAGATTGCTTTTGTCGATGGCAAGCCCGGGCAGGGCATGGACAAACAGCACATTCAGGAGGGTTCCGAACACCACCGCCATCAACGGGCCGGAGAGCCAGGTCTGTTTGCGCAGGACGGCTATCTTATCCCAGACAATCAGGATGACCAGGGCAAGTACGCTGACCAGCAGCGCTCCCCATTCCACATGGGCGAGTGCGGCAATAACGGCACTGAAGGTGTTTTCTCCATGGGCATCAAAAAAATCCTGATTACCAAATTCGCCAATATCAAAACCAATGGCATAGGGAAATTGTTTGAGGATGATGATAATCCCGATGGCCGACAAAATACCCTGGATGACGGCCGACGGGAAAAAATAAGCCACCACCCCTGCACGCAAGAGCGCCAGAATAATCTGAATGCCGCCAGCAATAACCACAGCGAGCAGTAACGCCGGAAAACTGTGCAGGGTTTCCATGGCCACCAGCAGCGTGGCCACAATGGCTGGGGTGGGGCCACTGACGGCCAGGGGCGAGCGGCTGAACAGGGGAACCAGAACCCCACCCATGATGCCAGCGATCAAACCCGCAATCAGTGGGGTGCCGGAAGCCAGGGCGACTCCAAGACAGAGGGGCATGGCGACCAGAGCGACGACCACGGCGGCAGGCACATCGGCCCGCAGATTTTTGAGTGGGGAAAGATTGATTGACTGATTCATAAAAAGTTCCAAATAGATGGCATGAAACTGGTGAGTCGCGGAGCGCGGTGCAAGCAATCACTTGGTGTCTTTTTAATTGCCAGTGAGTCTATAAGGAGGGCTGGTAATCAGCAAGTATTAAAATATTAAAAAAGGCCCCGGATGGGGCCTTGTCAGTTTGAGGCGTGTATTCAATCAGGCGTGTTTGGCACGGACCTGTTTGGCTGCCTCGACCATATTTTCCAGAGCCGGGGTGACTTCTGCCCATTTGCGGGTTTTCAGACCACAGTCGGGGTTGATCCACAGACGCTCTGCGGGAACCACTTTGACCGCTTTTTCCATCAGGCCGACCATTTCTTCGACGCTGGGAACGCGGGGGGAGTGAATGTCATAGACGCCAGGTCCGATTTCGTTGGGGTAGTTGAAAGTGGCAAAAGCATCCAGCAACTCCATTTGTGAACGGGAGGTTTCAATGGTAATGACATCTGCATCCATGGCCGCAATGGCGGGGAGGATGTCATTGAACTCCGAGTAGCACATGTGGGTGTGAATCTGCACGTCATCCGGTGCAATTTGCGCAGAAATGCGGAATGCACGCGATGCCCAGTTCAGATACTGATCCCAGTCCTTGCGCTTCAGGGGGAGCCCTTCACGGTAGGCGGGTTCGTCAATCTGGATGATGCCGATGCCGGCGTCGATCAGGTCTTTGACCTCGTCGCGGATGGCCAGCGCAATTTGCAGTGCCGTTTTCTCACGGGGCTGATCATCGCGTACAAAAGACCATTGCAGGATGGTCACTGGTCCGGTGAGCATGCCTTTCATGGGCCGCTGGGTCAGGGACTGGGCATATTTGCTCCAGGTCACGGTCATGGGGGTAGGACGGGAGACGTCACCGAAAATCAACGGCGGCTTGACGTAGCGTGAGCCGTAACTCTGCACCCAGCCATGACGGGTGAAGGCGAATCCAGCGAGTTGTTCACCGAAGTATTCCACCATGTCATTGCGTTCGGGTTCGCCATGGACCGGCACGTCAATACCCAGACGTTCCTGTTCTTTCACGACCAGCGCAATTTCTGCTTCCATGGCTTTCTGGTAGTCGGCATTGCTCAGTTCGCCCTTGCGATTTTGCAGGCGGGCTTTACGAATTTCGGGAGTCTGCGGGAAACTGCCGATACTGGTGGTGGGGAATGCCGGCAGTTTGAAGCGAGCACGCTGTGCGGCTTCACGGGCCTGGAAAGCACTTTTGCGCTGACCGTCGTCCTTACCCAGCCCTTCCAGACGCTGGGCAACAGCCGGGTTGTGGATACGTGGTGAAGTTTTACGTGCTTGTACGGCGGCACGTGCAGTTGACAGTTCCTGCGCTACGGCTGCCACGCCTTCATTCAGGGCACGACCAATAATGGCAACTTCATCGAGCTTTTGTACGGAGAAAGCCAGCCATGATTTCAATTCGGCGTCGAGTTCGTTTTCCTGATCCAGATCAACCGGGGTGTGCAACAGGCTGCAGGAAGGCGCTACCCAGAGACGGTCTCCCAGCTGTTTATGTGCAGGTTCCAGGATCTTGATGGCAGCATCCAGGTCGGCGCGCCAAACATTGCGGCCATCTACCACGCCCAGAGAAAGCACTTTGTCAGCCGGATAATTTTTCAGGAAGCTCTCCAGCTGTTGCGGAGCGCGCCGCAAATCCAGATGCAGGCCGGCGACGGGAAGGGCTTTGAGAGCCTCGGCATGATCAGCTACTGAATCAAAATAGGTGGCCAGTAATACTTTGGGGCTTTTGCCCTTGCTGAGGGTCTGGTAGGCAGAGGCCATAGCCTCGAGCCATTCGGCGGGCAGATCCAGTGCCAGAGCGGGTTCATCCATTTGTACCCACTCCACGCCCATGCTGGCAAGGCGCTCCAGAATTTCGGCATAAACAGGTAGAACCTTGGGCAGCAATGTCAGACGATCAAAGCAGGCATTACCCACCGGCGCACCGTGACCATGACAGGCACTGTCGTCATGATGATGTTGCGCTTCGTGATGGGCTTCGGCATTCAGGTCTTTTTCCTTGCCCAGCCACAGGTAGGTGATGGGGCCGACCAGCACGGGCTTGGTCTTGAGGCCGAGAGACTGGGCTTCTTTGATCTGGTCAAACAGGCGTTCGCTGCTCAGGCGGAACTCCATGTTTTCATGGAATTCCGGCACAATGAAGTGATAGTTGGCATCAAACCATTTGGTCATTTCCATGGCGGGCTGGGTGCTGGAACCGCGTGCCATGGCAAAAAAAGTGTCCAGACCCACCTGACCGCCGGAGAATCCGTAACGGGGAGGAATGGCACCGAGGGTGCAGCTCATGTCAAGCATGTGATCGTAGAGGCTGAAATCACCAACCGGGATGAAGTCCATCCCACAGGTCTGCTGGATTTTCCAGTGACGGTCACGCAACTGGGCAGCGCGGGACTGCAGTTCCTGCTCATCAATTTCTTTGGACCAGAAGCTTTCCAGTGCTTTTTTGAGTTCGCGTTTATGACCGATACGCGGAAAACCGAGACTGTGAACGGACGTCATGGGCATTACTCCTCTGCGAAAATTGTCGCCATCATGCCCTGCCCGGAGTCTCTGCTCAAGAGGGAATTTTTAGGCGTTCAGATGAAAAGCATTCATCAATCCATACGAAAGCCGCGATGCAGGGCGACAATACCACCCGACAGGTTGAACACCTCAACCCGTTCCAGACCGGCTTCTTCCATCATCATTTTGAAGGTTTCCTGATCGGGAAAGCGGCGGATGGATTCCACCAGATATTGATAGCTGTCCCGATCCCTGGCGACGAGTTCACCGATACGCGGCAGGAGCTTAAATGAATACATATCATAAATGGGCTGCAAGCCCGGCCAGCGCGGGTGTGAGAACTCCAGAATCAACGCCCGCCCGCCGGTTTTGAGGACGCGGTGAATTTCCTTCAAGGCCCGTTCGGGATGGGTCATGTTGCGGATGCCAAAGGCCAGGGTGACCAGATCAAATTCACGGTCTGGAAAGGGGAGTTCCTCCGCATTGGCTTCGACAAACTCAACCCCGGCGATGATGCCCTTATCCGCCAGTCGGTTTTCTCCAACCGCCAGCATTTCCGGATTGATATCAGAGACCACAATGGAACCATTGGGTTTGATGCGCGGATAAATGGCGGCAGCCAGATCACCCGTGCCTCCGGCGAGATCCAGCACCCGTTGGCCGGGACGGGGGCGGGCCAAATCTACTGTGAAGCGTTTCCACAGGCGATGCACACCCAATGACATCAGGTCGTTCATCAGGTCGTATTTACCCGCGACATTGCTGAAAACCCCTTTGACCAGGTGTTCTTTTTCCGTTTCCGGGACTTCCTGATAACCAAAGTGGGTGGTGGGCACGAGCGCCTGATCCTGCATGTCCTGTCCCTGTTGATCACTCATACGCATGACTCCTGTGCAAATCGTAAATGCGGCAGCTTGTATTCATACTGAGCGTAGCAAAAGACTGCCTTTTTCGCTGATATAATTCCGCAGCCGTTCGGGAAAGTCGGCAGTTACGGAGCCTGCTACCTCGGGTAATTCCATGAGTAAGGCGGTCCAGCGGCGCAGTTTGCCCAAGGATTCCCAACGCGGCAATGGCCGCAATGCGTGCAGAATTTCCATGCGCATGAATAAGGGAGCAAAGGCGGCATCCACCAGACTGAAATGTTGACCCGCAAAAAATGGTCCTTCGGCCATGTTTTTTTCCAGCCGCTCCAGCTTGTCAAAAAGCTGGCGACTGGCCGCCGTAAAGCGTTCTTCACCCTGGGCTACCATCATCTGGAACTGATCACCAATCATTTCGCTGCCAAAGGCAATCCAGGCGCGGTGCCGGGCACGTTCCAGCGGGTCAGCAGGATGCAGTGGCGGTGCAATGGTTTCATCCAGATATTCATTAATCACCTGAGACTCGAACAGTACGGCGTCAGTGCCGATTTTCAGGCAGGGGACTCTGCCCATGGGCGAAAGTTCGAGAAACCATTCGGGTTTATGGGCCAGGTCAATATGCGTCAGTTTGAAGACTATCTGCTTGTGCAGCAGGGTAATCACCGAACGCTGTACATAGGGGCAGAGGGGGAAGCTGATCAGTTCCAGGGTCATGGCGTTCTCCTCGCATGAGCTTCAGCGTGCGACCAGGGCGCAACGATATAAAGCAACTTCTCCAAATAGGTTGGGTAACAAACGGTTGCGCCAAGTGCTGCGCCGCCGCTCATTGAGCACGACCCGCTGATGGATGGCGATGCCGTTGTCGGCACAGAGTTGTTCAAAGTCGCGAATCGTACACAGGTGGATGTTGGGAGTATCGTACCACGTATGGGGCAAGGCGTCTGTGGTGGGCATTTTGCCCAGCACGCCCAGTTGCCAGCGCGCATGCCAGTGTCCCATATTGGGAAAGGTGACAATAACCTCCCGGCCGACGCGTAACATTTCCAGCAATAACTGACGGGGATAGGTAGAAGCCTGCAGGGTCAGGGAAAGGACTACCGTATCGACACTCTGGTCAGCAAAATTTTTGAGTCCCTGATCAAGATCCTGCTGAATGACCGGAATTCCGCGCCGGATAGCGGCGACGACCCGGTCTTCCTCAATTTCTACCCCATAACCTTGCACATCCTTTTCGGCGCGCAAATAGGCCAGCAGTTCTCCTTCCCCGCAGCCCAGATCGAGAATGCGGCTTTGCGGGGGAATCCATTCGGCGATGATGGCCAGATCCTGGCGTAGCTTCATAGTCCGATTTCCTCTGCAACACGTTGCAGATAAGTGCTGAGAACGGCTACATATTGGGGAATAGGCATTAAAAAGGAATCGTGGCCGTGGGTGGCTTCAATTTCCGCATAGCTGACGTCGCGATTACAGGTATACAGTGCCTGCACGATTTCGCGGGAGCGTTCCGGGGAAAACCGCCAGTCAGAACTGAAAGAGACCACTAAAAATGCCGCTTGTACCCGGGCAAAGGCTTCCGCCAGATTGCCGCCATACGCACTGGCCGGATCAAAATAATCCAATGCCTTGGTAATATATAAATAGCTGTTGGCATCAAAGCGTTCTACAAAACTTGAACCCTGATAGCGCAAATAACTTTCCACTTCAAAATCCACATCAAAACCAAAGGAAAAGGCCTTGCCGCCCCGTGTGTCCCGACCGAATTTGGTGCGCATGGCGTCATCAGACAGATAGGTGATGTGGCCGATCATCCGCGCCAGTGACAGTCCCCGGCGCGGTTTGGTGTCATGGGCATAATAGCGGCCATTGTGAAAATCCGGATCCGTCATGATGGCCTGACGACAAACTTCGTTGAAGGCGATGTTCTGCGCCGTCAGTTTGGGCGCAGCAGCAATGACCACGGCGTTACGCAGCCGGTCCGGATAATCCATGCTCCATTGCATAACCTGCATGCCACCCAGGCTACCGCCAATAACCGCTGCCCATTGTTCAATCTCCAGATGATCGGCCAGGTCGGCCTGGGTTTTTACCCAGTCGCGGACGGTGACCATAGGAAAATCCAGACCCCAGGGACTGCCGGTTTCAGGATTGATGCTGGCTGGACCCGTTGAGCCTTTGCAGGACCCGATAAAATTCGCGCAGACGAAAAAAAACTGTTCAGTATCCATGGCCTTGCCGGGTCCAAGCAGATGCTCCCACCAGCCCGGCTTGCGATCATCCATGTGGTGATATCCGGCAGCGTGATGATCACCGGAAAGCGCATGGCAGAGTAAAATCGCGTTACTGTGATCCTTGTTCAAGGCCCCATAACTTTCATAAACCAGGGTGTAACCCGGCAAGCTGCGCCCACACTCCAGTTGCAGGTCAGCTGGAAAAGTGACCGTCTGCGGGGTTACCAGTCCAACGGAATCAGCGGGTATCTGAGCAGGCATTGTGTGCTTTTCTAATCATCAAACAGAGCCGGAAGAGTCTAAACTTCAAGACCGTCGGCGACAAGCGGCGTAAGTCGGCAGTATTTTGTGTTTATGCTAACGGCAGTTGCCGTGGGTGCTTTTTGCTCCATTGTTCCTCGCCTGTTGTTCCAAGGCTCATCCTGCTGTCAGGAGAGAACTCGCCCTGCGGGCTCAAACAGCTCTCCTGACGGGCGCAGGATTTCGCCAAGAACAACAACGGATCAGAACAAAAGTCGCTGCAAAGCACCCACGGCAACTGATGTTTTTAGGTTTATGCGCCTTGATGGTTTAGAATCAAAAGAGATAGCATGAGCGACAAGTTGTGCTTGGCCGTGTGTCATGTTGCTGGGAGATGATTTTGGCCTGGAAATGGGTAAATCGTGTAGTGAGCTGGGTCGAGGGAGGTGCCGAGCTGGTAGTAGCCCGTCCTCGGCCATGGCTGCTGCTTTCCGCTGCAGCATTGGTGTTTGCGGCCATTCCCTTTCCCGAATGGTTGATGTACGCCATTGCGCCCTTTGGCCTGCTGTTTGGCCTGGAAATCGCTGCCAATACCGATGAAGAAACGGAATCTTACACGAACCGACAAATGCGGCATGCCCTCCATGTGGCGGTGGTGTGGGGAATGCTTTTTGCCGTTTTTGGCATAATTTTCGAATTTGGCCAGGACATAGTGGTCATGGGCAGCTTGCTGGCCGGGATCAATATTCCCTGGCATGACGACTCGGGCATGGGTCAGGGATTCTGGGGCTGGTGGTTCGCTTTTGGACAGCGCTTCTCAGATTTGTCGCTAATGCCTTACTTCTGGTTCTCTCCGGCTTTTTTCGGGATTGCCCTTGCCTTGCACAAAGGACATGGCTGGCTGGAGTCAGAAGTGGAAACTACACTCACCCTGCTGTTCAGGCCGGAATTGCGGGATCCTCTGATCGGTCTCTGGGCCGTCATTTTGCTGGCTAATCTGTTTATGCCGGCTTTTTCCCAGTTGTGGTTGGGCTTGATTGTCTGGGTGTTGGGTCCACCGGTCATCCATGTGGCCTATCAGGATATTTTTGCTGACAAGCGGCGTCCTCCCCGAAAAAAGAAAGAAAAGAAGGCCGCCCGTTTTGTACTCGGCCATCATCCTCAGCCGGTGCGTGTCAAACTCTGATGAGTTTCATTCATGACTTGCACGCATTTTTTACCCTTGCCGTTCGTTCTTGCATCCATTAGTGTCTAGCCACAAATTTTCCGGAAGTTTTTGAAGGAGTGCACCATGTTTTCCAAAACCCTCAGTATTGCTGATTTTGATCCTGCACTATGGGATGCCATGTGTAAGGAAACCCAGCGTCAGGAAGATCATGTGGAACTCATTGCTTCTGAAAACTACGCCAGCCCCATGGTAATGGTGGCGCAAGGCTCGGTGCTGACCAACAAGTATGCCGAGGGTTATCCGGGCAAACGCTATTATGGTGGTTGCGAGTATGTGGACGTTGCTGAACAGTTGGCCATTGATCGGGCTCTGGAACTGTTCGGCGCAGAACACGCCAATGTTCAGGCCCATTCCGGTTCTCAGGCTAACCAGGCTGTTTACCTTTCGGTATTGAAGCCGGGTGACAAAATTATGGGAATGAGTCTGGCGCATGGTGGACATCTGACCCACGGAGCCAAAGTCAATGTTTCGGGTAAGCTGTTTCAGGTGGCCGCTTATGGGGTGCGCGCTGAAGATGGCCGAATTGATTATGAGGCAATGGCAGCACAGGCTGAGCAGGAACGTCCCAAAATGATCGTCGCCGGGGCCAGTGCCTATTCGCGCATTATCGATTTCGAAAGGATCGGTGAAATTGCCCGGAGTATTGGCGCTTATTTGCTGGTGGACATGGCCCACATTGCCGGATTGGTGGCGGCCGGTTTACATCCCAGCCCTGTACCCCATGCGGATTTTGTCACCACCACGACCCACAAAACCTTGCGCGGACCGCGTGGTGGTCTCATCCTTTGTCGGGAAGAATATGCCAAGAAGGTCAACTCTTTGATCTTCCCTGGCTTGCAGGGTGGTCCTCTGATGCACGTGATTGCCGGTAAGGCGGTAGCTTTCCGTGAAGCTTTGCAGCCGGAGTTCAAAACCTATCAGCAGCAGGTCATTCGCAACGCCCAGTCGCTGAGTCAGGTACTTGCCGGGCGAGGTTATACAGCCGTGTCGGGCGGTACGGATAATCACCTTTTCCTCCTCAATCTGGGCGAAAAGGTGACCGGCAAGGATGCCGAGGAAGCGCTGGGTCAGGCGCACATCACGGTCAACAAAAACGCAGTGCCTTTCGATACCCGTCCGCCAGCGGTGACCAGTGGTATTCGCATCGGCACCCCGGCAGCAACCACCCGTGGCTTTGCAGAAGCGGAAATGCAGCGCTTGGGCAAGGGGATCGCCGATGTGCTGGATGCTCCCGCAGATGCCGCAGTGATTGCCCGGGTCAAGGCGGATATGACTGCCCTGTGCAAGCAGTTTCCGGTGTACGGCTAGGTTCCGTGCATTGTCCGTTCTGCGCCTTCGCTGACACCCGGGTGGTGGATTCCCGTCTTGCGGATGAGGGCGGGACGGTGCGGCGCCGTCGGGAATGTCCGCAATGTAATCAACGTTTTACGACTTTTGAGCGTGCCGAACTCGCTTTGCCCATGGTGGTTAAAACCGACGGGCGTCGTGAGTCTTTTAACGAAGACAAATTGCAGCGTGGTTTGACGCGGGCGCTGAGCAAGCGTCCGGTCGCCACCGAGCAGGTTGATGCAGCCCTGCGTTTGATTCAACGGCGTCTTCGCGAAAGAGGTGAACGCGAAGTGCCGGCGCGCCTCATTGGCGAACTGGTTATGGAAGCTTTGCGCGGCCTCGATCCGGTGGCTTATGTGCGTTTCGCTTCGGTGTACCGGCGTTTTGAAGATGTGGATGCATTCAGTGCGGAAATTGCCCGCCTGAAAGAGGGCCCCCATCCCGATCAGCAACAGGTACCCGGAAAAGGCCGTTCTGGTGCTGACTGAGCAGGACCATCATTTCATGGAAATGGCCCTGGACCTGGCGAACCGGGGTTTATATTCGACGCACCCTAATCCGCGAGTGGGTGCGGTGGTGGTGCAGGAAGGGATCGTTGTTGGCCGTGGCGCTCACCTTTTTGCTGGTGAAGCCCATGCCGAAGTGCTGGCCCTTGCCGAAGCCGGAGCGGCGTCGCGTGCGGCGACCGTTTACGTCACCCTCGAACCCTGCAGTCATCAGGGGCGGACCGGCCCCTGTGCGGACGCCCTGATGGCCGCAGGGGTGAAACGGGTGGTGGTGGCGGTTCAGGATCCCAATCCCCTGGTTTCCGGGCAGGGCATTGCCCGGCTCAGAGCCGCTGGCATCGAGGTTGAACTGGGCTGTTGCGAAGCCGAAAGTCGTGCGCTGAACCCCGGATTTTTCATGCGCATGGAAGGCGGGCGTCCCTGGGTTCGCTTAAAGCAGGCAGTCAGTCTGGATGCAGGGGTGGCGCTGGGCAATGGACAAAGTCAGTGGTTGACCGGCACCTTGGCGCGCGCCGATGTGCAAAAAGAGCGGGCCAGCGCCAGTGCCATCCTGGTGGGGATTGGCACGGTTCTGGCCGACAACCCGCGCCTAGCCCCGCGTCTGGATATTCCACTGCGCCGGTATCCGGTGAAGGTGGTTTTGGACACCCATTTGCGGACCCCGGCAGATGCGGCAATGTTTGCTTCACCTGGCGCAGTCTGGATTTGTCATGGGCTGGGCCTGCCGGACTCAGCCAAAAAAATGCTGCAAGCAGCAGGTGCAGAGTTGTTGGCGGTGCCTGTTGATGGCGAGCAACTGGATTGTCCGGCAGTCATGCGCATTTTGGCAGAGAGACAAATCAATGAAGTGTTGGCAGAGGCTGGTCCGGGCCTGGCCAGTACCCTGTTTGCGGCCGGGTTGGTCGATGAGTGGTTGCTCTATATGGCGCCCATGCTCCTCGGCCAGGGGGCATTGCCAGCCATGCAGGTTGGTCCTTTTCAACAACTGACCGAAGCGCCGCGCTGGCGGAGTCTTCGGGTCGAGTCGCTGGGTAATGATCTGAAATGGACCCTGGGTCCGCAGGAGCGTTGATTCATGTTCACCGGTATTATTGAGGCCTTGGGTCAGGTTCGCCAATTGCATCCTCAGGGCGGTGATTTTCGGATGACGCTCGCCTCTGGCGGGCTGGATCTGGGTGATGTCAAACTCGGTGACAGTATTGCTGTATCGGGTGTTTGTCTGACCGTAGTAGAACTGTACAAAGACGGGTTTGCCGTGGATATTTCCCGTGAGACCCTGGACAAGACCCTGCTGGGTAGCCTGAAATCAGGTAGTGCAGTGAATCTCGAAAAAGCGCTGCGTCTGGCTGACCGTCTGGGCGGTCATCTGGTAGCTGGTCATGTGGATGGGGTCGGACAAATCCATAGTGTGCATAATTCCGGACGTTCACAGGTTTTTGCGGTGACCGCACCGCGCGAGCTGCTGCGCTATATCGCCGCCAAAGGCAGTATTTGCGTGGATGGTATCAGCCTGACCGTCAATGCTCTGGAAGGTGAGCAATTTATGCTGAATCTGATTCCCCATACACTGACAAATACGACTGCATCAGCCTGGCGTGCGGGTCAGGCGGTCAATCTCGAAGTGGACCTGATTGCCCGCTATCTGGAACGTTGGGTAGCGACAGAGGCGGAGTCGGGGCTAAAATCGGAAATCACCCGCGAATCTTTAGCTGCCAGAGGATATCCCGTATGAGTGAAGGTAAAATCAGTCCCGCCGAAGAAATTATTGCCGAAATTGCAGCGGGTCGTATGGTGATCCTCATGGATGACGAGGGCCGTGAAAATGAGGGTGACCTGATCATGGCAGCGGAATTCGTGACTCCCGCTGCCATCAATTTTATGGTGACCCAGGCACGCGGACTGGTCTGTCTGCCTTTAACCCGGGAGCGCTGCCAACAGCTGCGTCTGCCGCAAATGGTCGGGCATAATACGGCCAGCCTTGGAACCGCCTTTACGGTATCCATTGAAGCGGCACGGGGGGTGACTACGGGCATTTCGGCAGCCGACCGGGCAGCCACTGTTCAGGCCGCCATTGCTGAAAATGCTGTTCCCGAAGATCTGGTCATGCCCGGACATATTTTCCCCCTTGCTGCCGAGCCGGGTGGGGTTCTGGTTCGTGCCGGGCATACCGAAGCGGCCGTGGATCTGGCACGACTGGCGGGTTGTCAGCCAGCAGGTGTGATTTGCGAAATTCTCAATGCCGATGGGGAAATGGCTCGTTTACCCGATCTGCTTCCCTATGCAGCGGAGCATGGACTTAAAATTGGCACCATTGCGGACTTGATCCGCTATCGCCTTGAAAGAGAGCGGATTGTCGAGCGTCAAGCCCAGGGACCCTGGCAGAGTCCCTATGGAGAATTCCAGCTAACAGTTTATCGGGACTGGGTAGCGAAAGAAACGCATTTTGCCCTGGTCATGGGTGAAGTGGCGGCTACAGAAAGTCCCGTGCTGGTGCGTGTTCAGGTAGGTAAAACCCTGAATGATCTGTTTGCGGGAGCGGCCAGTCCCAATACGCGCGCGTTAGAGCGGATTGCGGCAGAGGGTCGGGGCGTGCTGGTGTACTTGCACCATGAAGAAAGAGTGGAAGAGCTGGTCCAGGAAGTATCTGCCTTGCCGGAAATGCCCAAAGGACCCGGGCAGGCTGGAGATGCTGGTCGGGTTTTGCGTACTTTTGGTATTGGCGCACAAATCCTCACGGATCTGGGCGTGCATCGTGCCGAGGTGCTGAGTGACAGCCATTTCCAGTACCGGGGTATTGGCGGATTTGGTCTCGAAATTGTGGGCCAGCGTCCATTTCAGGAAAATAAATAAGGAAAAATCATGATTCAGCAAATAGAAGGTAGTCTCCAGGCTGGCAAGTTTCGTTTTGTCCTGCTGGTCAGCCGCTTTAACAGTTTCATTACTCAGCAACTGGAGCAAGGCGCTATAGATGGTTTGCGTCGCCATGGTGCCAGTGATGAACAAATTCATGTGGTGTATGTGCCGGGCGCTTATGAAATTCCATTAGTTGCGCAAAAACTGGCCCGAAGTGGAAATTATGATGCGGTTCTTTGTCTGGGTGCCGTTATTCGTGGTGGAACTCCCCATTTTGATTATGTGGCAGGAGAGGTTTCCAAGGGGGTGGCACAGGTGGCCATGGACACTGGTATTCCGGTTGTTTTCGGGATTTTAACTACCGACAGCATTGAACAGGCTATTGAGCGCGCCGGTACCAAGGCAGGAAATAAAGGTTTTGATGCGGCCATGACGGCTCTCGAAATGGTACAGCTTCTGGGTCAGATCTGAGCCTCCATGAAAAACAGTCGTCGTCGCCTGGCGCGTCAGGCTATTATCCAGGCCCTTTATCAGTGGCAACTGAATCCGGGACATTGTGCAGAAATTGCGCTTCAGTTTACTGCAGACCCTGAACGGCTTCAGGGCGCCGATCGCGTTTTTTTTGCGACAGTATGGGAGGGCGTTTGTCAGGCGATTCCGCAGTTGGATCCGGCCATTGCCGAAGAAATTCCGGATCGGCGTTGGACTGATGAAATCAGCGAAGTGGAGCGTGCCATTTTGCGCCTTGCCGCCTACGAGCTCCGTGATCTGCCGCAGACACCATACCGGGTAGTCATCAATGAAGCCATTGAATTGGGAAAGGCTTTCGGGGCTGAACAGGGGCATCGCTTTGTCAATGCGGTACTCGACAAGCTTGCCCAGCGCTGGCGCCAGAGTGAGATAGAGCAAAGCACAAAATCCTGAAAGAGGATTTTCCCTGGTTGGGAGGTTAGCATAAAAAGTTGTGGCAGTTTCTTAGCTTTATGGTGTAACCTTCACATCTGAAAGCTATTAATCCTCATTTATGGAGTGAATCATGTCTGCACATCGTTTATTGTCCAATCCTGCGGTGCTTGCTTGTTCGGCTGCCGCGTTTTTGTTCCTTGCCGTACCCTTGGCCGATGCCCAGACGACGGCCCATAAAGCAGAAATGGAAGACTCAGCCAGCTCGCAGCCGACCGATTTGACCACCGCCAAACTGGAAAACAGCATTGGTACCCGCTGCGCATTGGGCGATGGTGTGCCACAAAATTACACGTTGGCGGCACAGTGGTTTGAGAAATCAGCCATGCATGGTTACGGCAAGGCCGAGTACAACCTGGGCATGCAATATTATTTTGGTCAGGGTGTGCCCAAAGACCTGATCAAAGCGGCCTACTGGTGGAACAAGGCTGCAGAGTTGGGAGTTTCGGCTGCTCAGTATAATCTGGGTAACCTCTATTTCATGGGCCAGGGTGTTCCTCAGGATTACGCCAAAGCGGCATTGTGGTGGCACAAGGCGGCAGAAGCAGGTAACACGCAAGCTACCAAAAACCTTGAAGTACTTGCCCGTACCGTGCCGATTAATAAAACGGCTTCTGCGGTTCCCGTCGCTGACAAAAAAGCCGAATAAGCGGACCAGTACCGCCGGGTTCTCAGCTTTCGGTCTTGGATCCGGTAATACCGTTGTTTTTCTGGATGCGTAAGGCAGCGGCGTGTTCCTTTTCAATATACTCCCGCTTGCCCTTTTCTTCATTGAGTTGCCCTTCAAGATCAGACAGGCGGCGCTCATGACGACGTATTTTGAGCTTGTTACGGATATGGGTGGGCAGATAGATCAGCATGCTGGCGATAAAACCTGCCACAAATCCACCCAGTAAAATCACGCCCTGAGATTGGGCAAAAGTCCATGAAAAAAAATGCACGGATGTCATGGTATTATTCTGTACGGCGAATAGGACAGCCACAGCGGCTATCACCAGCGAAATAATGACCCACATAATAGCAACCCTCCCTTGCTGTTTATCGATTAAGCGTCAATCCCGGATTCTGAAAAAACTGCCAACCCAACGAACACCAATCCAGGTGACTCCGGGTAGTAAAATCAACCATGCCCAGAGAGGCAGATCGAGAATCGCGGAATCCAGCTTATGTGCGAGTGCCGCCATAATACCAATGCCGACGACAATGAAAGTACCACTGACACCAAATGAAAGGCGCAGCATGCCGCGACGGATTTCCTTACGAATTCCTTCCAGATCCTGATTGCGGATAACCAGGGGTAGCTCTCCCTGCTGGGCCTGACGAAGAATGCCATGCAGTAAAACGGGCATTTCCGGAAGGACCAGTCCCCATTCTGGAAAATGGCGCTTCATTTCCGTCCACCAGCCACGGGGACCGCGCTGGCGACTCAGCCATTCAGTCAGCAGTGGAGTGGCAACTTCCCACATGTTCAATGCAGGATTGAAATCGCGGGCGATACCTTCGACGTTCACCAAAGTTTTCTGGAGCAATAGTAGCTGGGGCTGGGTTTGCATGTGAAAGGCCCGGGTCGTCTGGAACAAGCGCAGCAACAGGTTAGCCACAGAAATTTCGTTTAAGGGTCTTTCAAATACAGGCTCGGCAATGGCCCTGATCGCCATTTCAAAATCCTGAACATTGGTGTCGGGCGGAACCCAGCCTGCCTCCACATGCGCCTCGGCGACTCTCCTGTAATCTCTTTGAAAAAAGGCGATCATGTTTTCCGCCAGATAATGCTGGCTGGCATCATCCAGACTACCCATGATGCCAAAATCCACAGCAATAAAACGCCCGCTTTGGGGATCTATGAAAATGTTGCCGGGATGCATATCAGCATGAAAGTAGGCGTCACGAAAAACCTGACGGAAGAAAATATCTGCGGCGCGTCTGGAGAGTTGATCAAAGTTGATGCCGGCAGCACGTAAGGCATCCAACTGACCAATCGGGATACCGTAAATACGTTCCATGACCAGAACCGAGGAACTGCAGTAATCCCAGTAAATTTCGGGGATATAAAGCAGATCAGGATCGGCGGCAAAATTGCGACGTAATTGACTGGCATTAGCGGCTTCGCGAAGTAAATCCAGTTCTCCGCGCAAGGTCTTGGCATATTCCGCCACAACAGCACGAATTCTCAGCCGGCGTCCTTCCTGGGAATAGCGTTCTGCCAAATCAGCCAACAGGCCTAAAATAGCCAGGTCCTGATCAATAATTCGTCTTAAGCCGGGACGGCGGACCTTAATAGCAACTTCAAGACCATCCTGCAGCACGCCGAAATGGACCTGAGCAATAGAAGCCGCCGCAGCCGGTTTGGAATGAAACTCTGAAAACAGCGTATTGATGGGTTTGCCCAACGCGCTTTCAATGATTTTGCAAGCTTCTTCAGAGGGGAAGGGCGGGACGGAATCCTGCAGCTTGGCCAGTTCCTGAGTGATGTAATCAGGCAGAAGATCGCGTCGGGTCGACAACATTTGACCGAGCTTAATAAAGGTCGGTCCCAGAGTTTCCAGCGCCTGGCGTAGCCGTTCTGCAAAATCCCCCTGGGGTTTAGGACCCAGCCAGGACATGGGGCTAAGGCGTAAAATAGCCTGATACGGCTTCAATATAGGCAGAAAATAAATCACTTCATCCAGGCGGTACCGCACCAGGACGCGAGTGATGTGCAGAGTACGTACGAAACGAAGCAGGGATTGTCGCATGGTCGCTAGTCTAGCATGGAATTTGACTGCTGCATGATGGGCAAAAAACACAAAAAAGGCGGATCAATGACGACCCGCCTTATTAAGCCGTTAAGAGCTAGTTACTGAACTGTTTTTTGAACCTTGATGTTGGAATTGATTTCCACACGCTGGTTCAGGAAACGCCCTTGTGAAGTGGCGTTGCTGGCGACTGGATCATTGTAGGAATGTCCTTTCAAGACCATGCGATCATTGGAAACACCATGATTGGCAAGGTATTGAGCAACGCTTTGAGCGCGCAACTTGGACAGCTTCAGGTTGTAGGCGTAACTACCCACCTTGCTGCAGTATCCATTCACGTCCAGAACAGCCGCCGGATGATTTTTTGCAAAATCGGCAACTTCGTCCAGAACCCTGATGTCATGATTCAGGAGTTTGTAGGAATCAAATTTAAAGTTGATGCCAGTAATGGTAATGGGCTTGCTGACCAGAACGGTACGTTCGACTGGGGCAATAGGTGCCGGAACGGGGGCCGGAACGGGTGCTGGCTTTACCGCAACCGGAGCAGGCTGAGGTGCGCAATAAGTAGGAATGGGACCATCCGTGACTGGACGTCCTCCACGTACACAAGCACCAGTGGATGTGACTACCGGCTTTCCACCAGCCTGAATGGCATAACCGGTGTAAGCATTATCGGCAAACGCCGTTCCAACAATAAAACCACCGCTGATGGCAACCATCAGCGTAATACGTTTAATATGTTGCATTTATAAACCCTCCTCTCAAGCCCGGGCAGAAATCCACCTGGCAAAATCTAGTACAGCCACGCAGAGAATGTTGTAAATCGGCAACGATGTCAAGAATTGGGCACAATATGCGAGGAGGATCTTTTAAAATCAATATAAAAAAACAACCTGGGGCACTCGATTGGCGTGGTGAGGGATAAAAAAGTGCGACAGAGATTGTCATAATTTCTATTGACAGGTACCAGCAGTAAGCGGCACAATGCGCCGCTAATCGTGGAGGGGTTCCCGAGCGGTCAAAGGGATCAGACTGTAAATCTGACGGCTCTGCCTTCGGAGGTTCGAATCCTCCTCCCTCCACCATATTTTGATCATAAGTGTATAGGTAAATAAGCAGTAAGCGGCGCGGGCGCCACGGTTTATGCGGGTGTAGTTCAATGGTAGAACCTCAGCCTTCCAAGCTGATGGTGTGGGTTCGATTCCCATCACCCGCTCCAGAAGTAGGCCCACATAGCTCAGGCGGTAGAGCACTTCCTTGGTAAGGAAGAGGTCACCGGTTCGAATCCGGTTGTGGGCTCCATATTGTTTTTTTCTTGGGTCTGTTTTCTTGGGGAGTTTCTGATGTCCAAAGGGAAATTTGAGCGGACGAAGCCGCATGTAAACGTGGGAACGATTGGTCACGTGGACCATGGGAAGACCACATTGACGGCGGCGCTGACGAAGGTGCTGTCGACGAAGTTTGGTGGAGAAGTACGGGCCTATGATCAGATTGATAACGCGCCTGAAGAACGGGCACGTGGCATCACGATCGCGACCTCACACGTGGAGTATGAGACGGAAGCGCGTCACTATGCCCACGTGGACTGCCCCGGACACGCCGACTACGTCAAGAACATGATCACCGGCGCGGCGCAGATGGATGGCGCCATTCTGGTCTGTTCGGCAGCGGACGGCCCCATGCCGCAGACGCGTGAACACATTCTGCTGGCCCGTCAGGTGGGCGTTCCCTACATTGTCGTGTTCCTGAACAAGGCCGACATGGTGGATGACGCCGAACTGCTTGAGCTGGTCGAAATGGAAGTCCGCGAACTGCTGTCCAAGTATGATTTCCCGGGAGACGATATCCCAGTGATCATTGGATCAGCCCTGAAGGCCCTGGAAGGCGATCAGAGCGACATCGGCGAACCCGCCATTTTCAAACTCGCAGACGCCCTCGACAGCTACATCCCCCTGCCTGAGCGTCCGGTCGACAAGCCCTTCCTGATGCCGATCGAAGACGTCTTCTCGATTTCCGGACGTGGCACCGTGGTCACCGGCCGTATTGAGCGTGGTATTGTCAAGGTCGGTGATGAAATTGAAATCATCGGCATCCGCGACACCGCCAAGAGCATTGTCACCGGTGTAGAAATGTTCCGGAAGATTCTGGATCAGGGGCAGGCGGGAGACAACGTCGGCGTGTTGCTGCGTGGCACCAAGAAAGACGACGTGGAGCGTGGACAGGTACTGGCCAAGCCCGGCAGCATCAAACCGCACACCCGTTTTGAAGCGGAAGTGTATGTCCTGTCGAAAGAAGAAGGCGGACGCCACACCCCGTTTTTCAACGGCTACCGTCCACAGTTTTACTTCCGGACCACGGACGTAACCGGTGCTGTGGAATTGCCGGAAGGGGTAGAGATGGTGATGCCTGGTGACAACGTGTTGTTCAAGGTTGCGCTGATTGCCCCGATTGCGATGGAAGAAGGTTTGCGCTTTGCGGTACGTGAAGGTGGCCGTACGGTAGGTGCTGGCGTCGTGTCCAAGGTAGTCGAGTAAGTCAGTTAGTTGTAAAGTTGAACGGCGGCCTGTCCGCCGTTTGCCGTCTGCAGGGCAGTAGCTCAATTGGTAGAGCAGCGGTCTCCAAAACCGCAGGTTGGGGGTTCGATCCCCTCCTGCCCTGCCATTATTAAAGGTGCGGTGGTCATGTCGGAAAAAGTGAAGCTCTATTTTGCGGCAGGTTTCGCTGCCCTCGGGGTGTTCGCGTATTTTCTGATCCCCACGCGTATCGGGACGTATTACCCGAGTGTTGGGTTGGCAGTCGGCCTGCTGATTGCCGCAGGCTTGTTTGCCTATAGTGAAAGCGGAAAGAAGCTTTTGGTATTTTTTCGGGAAGCGTATCTTGAATTGCTGAAAGTCGTCTGGCCAACCCGCCCTGAAGTATTGCGGAGCACTGCCATTATCATAGGGTTGATTGCCGTTATTGCGGCCTTTCTGTGGTTGGTCGATCTGGCACTCCTTGGTGTGGTACGGCTACTACTCGGAGGAGTTGGCTAAATGGCTATGCGTTGGTATGTAGTACATGCATTCTCGGGTTTTGAGAAGAAAGTTCAGGCAGAAATTCGCGAGCGGGCGCAACGCGAGGGTCTTGGCGATTGTTTTGGCGAGATACTGGTTCCTGTGGAAGAAGTCGTGGAAATGCGAAATGGTCAAAAAACCAATTCACAGCGCATGTTTTATCCAGGCTACGTTCTCGTGCAAATGGAAATGGATGATACAACCTGGCATCTTGTGAAAAGCACACCCAGGGTCACCGGTTTTGTGGGAGGTTCGGTCGGGCGTCCGCATCCGCTCAGTGATGCAGAGACTGATGCCATCATGGATCGCATCAAGGAAGGCGTTGAAAAGCCGCGTCCGAAATTCAGTTTCGATGCGGGCGAGCAGGTGCGGGTCATCGACGGTCCTTTCAAGGACTTTAATGGTGTGGTTGAAGAAGTCAATTTTGAGAAAAGTAAACTGCGGGTGTCGGTCACCATTTTTGGTCGCTCCACCCCCGTAGAGCTGGATTTCGGTCAGGTAGAAAAAGTCTGACGGTTACATGACGAGGGAGCCTGACGGCGTTTGCACCTCACAGGAGCTGAGTAATGGCAAAGAAAATAACTGGTTATATCAAATTGCAGGTTAAGGCTACCCAAGCCAATCCGAGTCCGCCCATTGGTCCGGCCTTGGGTCAGCGCGGCCTCAATATCATGGAATTTTGCAAGGCTTTTAATGCCCAAACTCAGGGTGTAGAACCCGGTTTGCCATTGCCCGTGGTGATTACGGTATTTGCAGACAAAAGTTTTACTTTTGAAGTTAAAACCCCACCCGCTGCCGTGTTGTTGATGAAAGCTGCAGGCTTACCAAAAGGTAGCGGCCGTCCAAATACCATGAAGGTCGGTAAGGTGACAGAGGCGCAGGTCGAGGAAATCGCCAAGACCAAGATGCCCGATCTCAATACCGAAAATCTGGAATCGGCCAAACGGAGTGTGCGTGGTACTGCCCGGAGTATGGGCCTGACGGTGGAGGGCTAAGACATGGCTAATAAATCCAAACGGAGTACCGCTGCTCGTGATTTGGTCAATCGCAACCAACGCTACGCCATTGAAGAAGCATTGGACCTGGTCAAGAAAATAGCCACGGCCAAGTTCGATGAATCAGTGGATGTCGCAGTCGGTTTGGGGATTGATCCCCGCAAATCCGATCAGGTGGTTCGCGGCGCGGTAGTGTTACCCAATGGCACCGGTAAACAAATGCGGGTCGCCGTGTTTGCAACAGCTGACAAGGCTAATGAAGCCCGTGAAGCTGGAGCCGATATCGTTGGCATGGAAGATCTGGCCGAACAGGTCAAGGCCGGACAGATGGATTTTGACGTGGTCATTGCCACTCCAGATGCGATGCGTATTGTCGGCACTTTGGGCCCGGTTCTGGGGCCGCGAGGTTTGATGCCAAACCCCAAAGTGGGTACCGTTACGGCAGATGTGCGTACCGCAGTAGTCAATGCCAAGGGTGGTCAGGTGCGTTACCGTGCCGACAAGGGCGGTATTGTGCATAGCAGTATTGGCAAGTCTTCCTTTGAAGCTAAAGCCCTGCAGGAAAACCTGATGGCGCTGATTGACAGCTTGCGTAAAGCCAAACCGGCTACCAGCAAGGGCATTTATATTCGTAAAGTCAGTTTGTCTCCGACCATGGGTCCCGGGGTCGGCGTAGATCTTTCTGGCTTGGCGTAACAGTTTCTGTCTTCGGGCGGAAAGGTCGGCGTGAGCCGGCGTACAAAGACCGCAGGGGGCGCAAGCCTTAATGTTTTTCCCTGCGTAGGCGACGGCGCGCCAACCTTTTGGCCGCCTCGGTTAGATAGGAGGTGACATTCACGTGAGTCTCAAACTCGCAGAAAAGGAACAGGTCGTCATCGCCCTTCAAGCCAAAATCACAGAGGCGCAAGCCACTGTGGTAGCAGAGTATCGTGGTTTGACTGTGGCACAAATGACGGCGTTTCGGGCAGAAGCTCTGAAACAGTCCGTACATGTTCAGGTGGTAAAAAACACGCTGTTGAAGCGGGCCCTGGCGGGCACGCCATTCGCAGTCATGGACTCTTTGTTGAAGGGACCCCTGGTATTTGGAGCGGCGGAAGATCCGGTGGCATTAGCCAAAATTTTTACGGATTTCGCCAAGCGTTTTGACAAGCTGGTGGTTACCGGTGGCGTATTGAGTGGCAAGCAGATTGATGCTGCGGCTATTGCCCAATTGAGCAAAATGCCGTCTCGTGAAGAATTGCTGGCCAAGTTGCTCGGCACCATGCAGGCGCCTGTATCCGGTTTCGTACGCACCCTCAACGAGGTTCCGAGTCGTTTTGTTCGGGTCCTTGCAGCAGTTCGCGATCAACGCGCTGCCTAACTCAAAATTAATGATGAAGGAGTTGTAAAATGGCATTGTCCAAAGCTGAAATTTTAGACGCTATTGCAGGCATGACGGTTCTTGAACTTTCCGAACTGATCAAGGAAATGGAAGAAAAATTTGGTGTTTCTGCAGCCGCAGTAGCCGTTGCCGCCCCTGCCGGTGGTGCTGCTGGTGGTGATGGAGCTGCTGCAGCAGAAGAACAAACTGAATTTGATGTCATTCTGACCAGTGCTGGTGCCAACAAGGTGAACACCATCAAGGTAGTGCGTGCCATTACCGGTCTTGGCCTGAAAGAAGCCAAGGATCTGGTCGACGGCGCGCCCAAGGCTGTGAAAGAAGGCGTCGCCAAGGCTGAGGCCGAAAGCGTCAAGGCCCAACTCGTCGAGGCTGGTGCCGAGGCGGAGATCAAGTAATCTGTTGTACACGTATTAAGCAGTTTATCTGGCTGGCAACAAATACGGTTGCCAGCCCCTTCATCGTTTGTGGAAAGCAGCTTTAGGTGTTTTCCCTGAACCTTGCGGTCGTCGCGCGGAGCATCCATGGCCTACTCTTTTACTGAAAAGAAACGGATTCGTAAAGACTTTGGCAAAAGCCAGAGCATTCTCGCAGTGCCATATCTGCTGGCTACGCAGATGGATTCTTATCGGGAGTTCCTCCAGGAGTCAACGGCTCCGGCGGCGCGCAAGGAAACAGGGCTAGAGGCGGTTTTCCGCTCGATTTTTCCGATGGAGAGCTACTCCGGCAATGCCATGCTGGATTATGTTTCCTATCGTCTGGAAAAACCGGCTTTTGATGTGGTGGAATGTCGTCAGCGCGGTCTGACCTTTAATGCCGGCCTGCGCGTACGGTTGCGCCTGGCGGTCATGGAAAAGGATGACAGCACCGGCGCCAAGCGGGTCAAAGATGTGAAGGAACAGGACGTGTACATGGGGGAAATACCGCTCATGACCGAACACGGTTCGTTTGTCATTAATGGTACCGAGCGCATTATTGTTTCGCAGCTGCACCGTTCACCGGGTGTGTTTTTTGACCATGATCGGGGTAAAACCCACTCCTCGGGCAAACTGTTATTTAATGCCCGTATCATTCCCTATCGCGGTTCCTGGCTGGATTTTGAGTTTGATCCCAAGGACCATGTTTACGCGCGCATTGATCGGCGTCGCAAATTGCCGGCAACTACTTTGTTACGGGCGCTGGGTTATGGTACGGAAGATATTCTCGAAATGTTTTTTGAGACAGATAGCTTCCATATTCTGGATGGAGAGCTGAATTATGATTTGATTCCCCAGCGTCTTCAGGGGGAAATTGCCAGCTTTGATATAGTCAACCCGGCAACGGGTGAAGTGCTTGTTGCTACTGGCAAACGCATTACTGCGCGTCATATCAAAGCGCTGACCGAAGTTCCGGGATTACAGCAGCTGCCCGTACCGGATGTGTTTGTCCTTGGGAAGGTGGTTGCCAAGGACGTCGTCAATCCGGAAACCGGTGAAGTACTGCTGGCAGTCAATGAACCCATTACCGGAGAAGTGCTCGATGTGCTGCGCAAGGGACCTTCTTTGTCTCTGCACACCCTGTACATCAATGAAATTGATCGGGGTCCCTATATTTCCGAGACGCTTCGAATTGATACATCCCGTGATGCGCATGAAGCGCAGATGGAAATTTATCGCTTAATGCGCCCGGGTGAGCCGCCGACCAAGGATGCTGCCCAGAATCTTTTCCAGGGCCTGTTTTTCAGCCCGGATCGTTATGACCTGTCGGGTGTGGGTCGGATGAAGTTCAATCGTCGCGTCGGGCGTGAAGAAATCACGGGTCCCGGAGTGCTGAGCAGCGAGGATATCCTGGCCGTACTCAAGGTGCTGGTATCCCTGCGCAACGGCATCGGCGAAATTGACGATATTGATCATCTCGGTAACCGGCGGGTGCGTTCTGTGGGCGAGTTGATGGAGAACCAGTTCCGTCTGGGACTGGTGCGTGTTGAACGGGCGGTCAAAGATCGTCTGGCCCTCGCCGAGAGTGAAGGGTTGACTCCTCAGGATCTGATCAATGCCAAGCCGATTGCTGCGGTGGTCAATGAGTTCTTTGGCTCCAGTCAGCTTTCCCAGTTTATGGATCAGACCAATCCACTTTCCGAGGTCACTCATAAGCGTCGTGTTTCCGCTCTGGGACCGGGTGGCTTGACCCGTGAACGAGCCGGTTTTGAAGTCCGTGACGTGCATCCGACCCACTATGGCCGGATCTGTCCGATTGAAACGCCGGAAGGCCCAAATATCGGTTTGATCAACAGTTTGGCCTGCTATGCCCGGACCAACGACTACGGATTTCTGGAAACACCTTACCGGCGTGTAGTAGATCGTCGTGCAACGGATGAAATCGAATACCTCTCGGCCATTGAAGAAGGTAATTATGTTATCGCCCAGGCGAACTCGGTCCTGGATGATGATGGCCTGCTGGTGGAAGAACTCATCTCCTGCCGCCACAAAAACGAGACGACACTGGCTAATCGGGATCAGGTGCAGTTCATGGATATTTCTCCCCGCCAGATTGTTTCGGTCGCGGCGAGCATGATCCCCTTCCTGGAGCATGATGACGCCAACCGCGCGTTGATGGGCTCCAACATGCAACGCCAGGCGGTTCCGACCATTCGTTCCGATGCGCCCATGGTTGGCACGGGCATGGAACGGGTGGTGGCTATTGATTCCGGTGCAGCAGTAGTCGCGCGGCGCGGTGGGGTGGTCGATATTGTCGATGGTGCCCGCATTGTTATCCGGGTGAATGATGAAGAGACATTGGCCGAAGAGCCTGGCGTAGATATCTACAATTTGGTCAAGTACGCCCGTTCCAACCAGAATACGACCTTGAATCAGCGTCCGGTAGTCAAAGTCGGTGATGTAGTCAGCCGTGGGGATGTATTGGCGGATGGACCCAGCACAGAAATGGGTGAACTGGCTCTGGGTCAGAACATGCTGGTGGCTTTCATGCCCTGGAATGGATACAACTTTGAAGACTCCATTCTGATTTCGGAACGTGTGGTGGCAGAAGATCGTTATACCACCATCCATATCGAAGAATTCTCAGTATTTGCCCGTGATACCAAACTCGGGCCGGAAGAAATCACGCGGGATATTCCGAATGTGGCCGAAGGTGCCCTGCGTCACCTGGATGAATCAGGTATTGTCGTCATTGGTGCAGAACTGGCCCCCGGTGACATTCTGGTAGGTAAGGTGACTCCCAAGGGTGAAACCCAGCTGACCCCGGAAGAAAAACTGTTACGCGCCATTTTCGGAGAGAAGGCTTCGGATGTGAAAGATAACTCCATGCGCATGCCCGCAGGTATGTATGGAACGGTCATCGATGTCCAGGTGTTTACCCGCGATGGTATTGACAAGGACGCACGTGCCAAGTCTATTGAAGAACATGAGCTGAACCGTATTCGTAAGGATCTGAACGATCAGTACCGCATTGTTGAAGAAGACAGTTATCAGCGTATTGAACGTCAGTTGACGGGTAAGGTGGCTGAAGGGGGTCCCAATGGACTTGCTGCCGGCAACAAGGTGACCAAGGCATATCTGAAAGATCTGCCCCGCGCGAAATGGTTTGAAATCCGTTTGCGTTCGGATGAAGGTAATGACGCACTGGAACAAATCCGTGCCCAGTTGGAGGAACAGCGCCAACGTTTGGACGCGGAGCTGGAAGAAAAACGTCGCAAGCTTACCCAGGGCGATGATCTGAGTCCTGGTGTGCTGAAAATGGTCAAGGTGCATGTGGCCATCAAGCGTCATCTACAACCGGGTGACAAAATGGCCGGGCGTCACGGTAACAAGGGCGTGGTATCCAAAATCGTTCCCGTAGAAGATATGCCGCATCTGGCTGATGGGACTTCGGTGGATATTGTCCTTAATCCTCTGGGTGTGCCGTCGCGTATGAACGTGGGTCAGATTCTGGAAACCCATCTGGGCTGGGCTGCCAAAGGGCTGGGTAAAAAAATTGCCGGAATGCTCGAAAGCGATCTGGCGATGAAGGAAATGCGTGCCTTCCTGGCGGAAATCTACAACCGTTCAGGCAAGAAAGAAGATCTTGATAGCCTTACGGATGAGGAAATCCGGGAACTGGCGCGGAACTTGCGCGGTGGCGTACCGATGGCAACACCCGTATTTGACGGCGCTGCTGAAGAAGAAATCCGCGATATGCTTGAGCTGGCGGGATTGCCGCGTAGTGGTCAGGTCACCCTGTACGATGGTCGTAGCGGCGAAGCCTTTGATCGTCCTGTGACGGTGGGTTACCTCTATATGCTCAAGCTGCACCATCTGGTCGATGACAAAATGCATGCCCGATCCACCGGACCGTACAGTCTGGTTACTCAGCAACCGCTGGGAGGCAAGGCTCAGTTTGGTGGCCAGCGCTTCGGTGAAATGGAAGTCTGGGCCCTGGAGGCGTATGGAGCAGCTTATACATTGCAGGAAATGCTGACCGTTAAGTCTGATGACGTCAGTGGCCGCAGTAAAATGTATGAGTCCATTGTCAAAGGCGATTTCCGTATGGATGCTGGAATGCCGGAATCTTTCAACGTGCTGTTGAAAGAGCTGCGTTCGCTGGGTATCGACATTGAATTGGAACAGTCCAAGTAATATTTCCGCCCCGGGCGGGCAAGGATGGATGCGTTGAAAGACTTACTGAAGCTCTTTAAACAAAACGATCAGCAAGAAGAATTTGATGCCATACGGATAGGCATTGCCTCTCCGGACAAGGTGCGTTCCTGGTCATTTGGTGAAGTAAAAAAGCCCGAGACCATTAACTATCGTACTTTCAAGCCCGAGCGCGAAGGTTTGTTCTGTGCCAAGATTTTCGGCCCGATCAAGGACTACGAATGTCTTTGTGGCAAGTACAAGCGGCTCAAGCATCGTGGCGTGGTCTGTGAGAAATGTGGTGTGGAAGTCACCCAGGCGCGCGTGCGTCGTGAGCGTATGGGCCACATTGAGCTCGCCAGCCCGGTAGCGCATATCTGGTTCCTCAAGTCCTTGCCGAGTCGTATGGGTATGATACTTGATATGCCATTACGGGATATTGAGCGGGTTCTGTATTTTGAGGCCTATGTAGTGGTGGATCCCGGTGTGACCGCGCTGGAACGTGGTCTGATCATGAGTGAAGACCAATACCTGGATGCCCTCGAAGAACATGGTGACGAATTTGTCGCAAAAATGGGTGCAGAAGGTATTCGCGATCTGTTGCGAGGCATTCCGCTGGTTCAGGAAATTGAACGCATCCGTAATGAACTGCGCGAAAGTAACTCGGATACCAAAACCAAAAAGCTGAGCAAGCGTCTGAAAATACTCGAAGGTTTCGAATCTTCGGGGAATCGTCCGGAATGGATGATCCTGGAAGTTTTGCCGGTGCTGCCACCCGATCTGCGTCCTCTGGTGCCTTTGGATGGTGGTCGTTTTGCGACTTCGGATCTCAACGATTTGTATCGTCGCGTCATTAACCGCAACAACCGTCTGAAGCGCCTGTTGGAACTGAAAGCGCCGGATATTATCGTACGCAACGAAAAACGCATGTTGCAGGAAGCGGTTGATGCTCTTCTGGATAATGGTCGTCGTGGTCGCGCCATTTCCGGCCCCAACAAGCGTCCGCTCAAGTCGTTGGCAGATATGATCAAGGGTAAGCAGGGGCGTTTCCGTCAGAACCTGCTGGGTAAGCGGGTTGATTACTCTGGCCGTTCGGTCATTGTGGTTGGTCCCGAGTTGCGTCTGCATCAGTGTGGCCTTCCCAAGAAAATGGCGCTGGAGTTGTTCAAACCCTTTATTTTTAACAAACTCGAAGAGCGTGGTTTGGCGACGACCATCAAGGCGGCCAAACGCCTGGTAGAGCAGGAAAAACCCGAGGTTTGGGATATTCTCGAAGAAGTCATTCGCGAACATCCCGTCATGCTGAACCGCGCCCCGACCCTGCACCGTCTTGGCATCCAGGCGTTTGAGCCGGTATTGATCGAGGGCAAAGCCATTCAGCTGCATCCGCTGGTTTGTGCGGCCTACAACGCCGACTTTGACGGTGACCAGATGGCGGTCCACGTACCGCTGTCGTTGGAAGCCCAGCTCGAAGCCCGGACATTAATGATGTCGACCAATAACATACTCAGTCCTGCCAATGGTGATCCGGTCATCGTGCCGTCACAGGATATTGTGCTGGGACTTTACTATGTCAGTCAGGAGCGTGCTGATGCCAAGGGTACCGGCGGCATGTTCTCCGATATTCTCGAAGTACGTAGGGCTTATGAAACCGGTCAGGTGGGACTCCATGCCCGCATCACGGTCCGCTTCCGTGGCGAGCGCATTGAAACTACCGCCGGACGCGCCCTGCTCGGTGATATTTTGCCCGAAGGTTTGCCCTTCAGTGTCATCAACCGGGTGCTGAAGAAAAAAGTCATCGGCGAACTGATCAACACGTGTTACCGCACCCTGGGAATCAAGGATACGGTTATTTTTGCGGATCAGCTGATGTATACCGGCTTCCGTATGGCGACCCGTGCGGGTATTTCATTTGGTGCCGGCGATATGGTGACCCCGCAGGAGAAGGAAGGCATTCTCAGCCGCTCCGAAGACGAGGTTAAAGCTATACAGGCCCAATATACGTCTGGCCTGGTCACCGAGGGTGAACGTTACAATAAAGTCGTCGATATCTGGTCAAGAGCCACCGATGAAGTGGCCAAAGCCATGATGGATCGGGTCAGCAAGGAAACCGTTGAACTTCCAGACGGCAGCAAGGTGCAACAGGATTCCTTTAATTCCATCTTCATGATGGCGGATTCAGGAGCGCGTGGTTCTGCGGCCCAGATTCGTCAGTTGGCCGGTATGCGCGGTCTGATGGCCAAGCCGGATGGCTCCATCATTGAAACGCCTATTACCGCGAATTTCCGAGAGGGGCTTAACGTTCTGCAGTACTTCATCTCGACCCACGGCGCCCGTAAGGGACTGGCGGATACGGCACTGAAGACCGCAAACTCCGGTTACCTGACTCGCAGACTGGTTGACGTAACTCAAGATCTGGTAGTGGTTGAACACGATTGTGGATCGGAAGAAGGCCTGCCCATGACTTCTCTGGTGGAAGGGGGGGAAGTCATCGAACCCTTGCGCGACCGGGTGCTTGGCCGCGTTCTGTCCGAAGATCTTCTGCATCCGAATACCGGAGAGATTGTCATCCCCCGCAATACCATGTTGGCGGAGCAGCATTTGGGCCAGCTCGACGCACTGGGTGTGGATGCATTGAAGGTACGTTCACCGCTCACCTGTCATTCGCGGCACGGGGTTTGTGCCCTGTGTTATGGACGTGATCTGGCTCGTGGCCATCTGGTCAATGCCGGTGAAGCGGTCGGTGTCATCGCTGCGCAGTCCATTGGCGAACCGGGTACCCAGTTGACCATGCGGACTTTCCATATTGGTGGTGCCGCCAGTCGTTCTGCTGCGCAAAGCAGTCTGGATGTGAAGCAGGGTGGCATATTCCATTATCAGTCGAATTTGCGCGTAGTGACTCACTCCAGTGGTCGTCACGTCGTTGTCGGTCGTAATGGTGAAGTGACCGTGACAGACGAACAGGGTCGTGAAAAAGAACGTTACAAGATGCCTTACGGCGCGACATTGCTCGTCAATGATAATGCTCCGGTGACGGCAGGTATGCGGGTTGCAGAATGGGATCCGCATACGCGCCCGATTGTCAGCGAGGTAGGCGGTAGAATATCACTGAAAGATGCCGTAGAAGGCGCCAGTGTCGCTATCCAGACCGATGAAATAACTGGTCTGTCGACCTTGATGGTCATTGACACGAAACAGCGTCCGCCGCAGGGCCGGGATTTGCGGCCGGTCATTGGTATCCTTGATGAAAAGGGCCAGGATCTCAAGTTGCCGGGGACCGACTTGCCGGCACGTTATTTCCTGCCCGCAAGGGCGATTATTGCGGTACAGGAAGGGATGCAGATATTCCCGGGCGACATTTTGGCCCGTCTGCCCGCCGGTACCACGAAAACCCGCGATATTACGGGTGGTTTGCCACGTGTGGCCGAGTTGTTTGAAGCCCGTCGTCCCAAGGACTTTGCAATTATTGCGGAGCACGAAGGCATTGTCGGCTTTGGCAAGGATACCAAGGGTAAGCAGCGCCTCATCATTACCGACGAAAATGCAGAACAGCATGAGTATCTCATTCCCAAGGGCCGTCACGTTACGGTGTACGAAGGGGAGCGTGTTGTTCCCGGTGAGCAACTGGTAGAAGGCCAACCTGTACCCCATGACATCTTGCGGGTGTTGGGTGTCCAGGCGCTTGCGAATTACATTGTCGACGAAGTGCAGGACGTCTATCGCTTACAGGGCGTGCGCATTAACGACAAACACATTGAAGTGATTCTGCGCCAGATGCTGCGGCGGGTAGAGGTGACCTCCAGTGGCGATGGAACGTTTATTACTGGCGACCAGGTGGATCGGGCCCGGGTTGAAGATGAAAATGCCCAGTTGGAACGGGATGGCAAGGAACCGGCGCGCTTTACGCCGATGCTGCTGGGTATCACCAAGGCCAGCTTGTCTACCGAGTCATTTATTTCAGCGGCGAGTTTCCAGGAAACCACGCGTGTACTGACCGAAGCAGCGGTATCAGGAAAGCTGGATGACCTGCGTGGCCTAAAGGAAAACGTCATCGTCGGTCGTCTGGTTCCCGCTGGAACAGGCCTTGCCTACCATGAACATCGCCGGCGACTGAATCGTGGTGAGGTGTTGGCGACTGGTGGAGAATCATCATCTGTTGCTGCAGAAGTCTTGTTGAACAGCGAAAATCCTTAATTTTGTAAGGTATGTCCGAGGTTTGCCTTGACAGTCAGGGCGAGCCTCACTAGAATGCGCCCTCTCATCGGTGAGGCTGGGTGCCATCATCGTACTCTGGAGATTGTAAATGCCCACATTAAATCAACTCGTGCGCAAGCCACGCAAGCGGCCTGTCGCCAAAAGTAAGGTGCCAGCCCTGGATGCAAATCCACAAAAACGTGGAGTTTGTACCCGTGTTTACACCACGACGCCTAAAAAGCCGAACTCGGCATTGCGTAAGGTCGCCCGTGTGCGTCTCACGAATGGTTTTGAGGTAAGTAGCTATATTCCTGGTGAAGGTCATAACCTGCAGGAGCACTCGGTGGTACTCATCCGGGGTGGTCGTGTCAAGGATTTACCCGGCGTTCGTTATCATATTGTGCGTGGTACCCTGGATACCGCTGGCGTGAAAAATCGCAAGCAGTCCCGCTCCAAGTACGGCGCCAAGCGTCCCAAGTAAGCAAAGATTGAAGGAGTTGTTGCGCCATGCCCAGACGTCGTGAAGTCCCCAAGCGGATTGTTCTCCCGGATCCCAAGTATAAAGAAGAAGTCATCGCCAAATTTGCGAATGTCATGATGCGTGACGGCAAAAAAAGCACGGCGGAAAAAATTGTCTACGGTGCCCTTGAAATGGTTGCGGAGCGCAGTAAAAGTGATGCTCTCGAAGTATTTCGCAAGGCCATTGACAATGTCCGTCCGGTCGTCGAGGTCAAAAGTCGTCGCGTCGGCGGTGCTACTTATCAGGTGCCGGTAGAAATTCGTTCCGACCGGAGAATGGCCTTGGCCATGCGCTGGCTGCGTGATTCAGCGCGCAAGCGGAATGAAAAATCCATGGGCAACCGTCTCGCCGCCGAGATTCTTGAGGCAGCAGAAAATCGTGGAAATGCCGTTCGCAAGCGTGAAGAAACCCATCGTATGGCAGAAGCCAATAAAGCCTTTGCGCATTTCCGTTGGTAATTGACCGGACTCTCACCCAAAAGGACTAAACTGTGGCTCGCACGACCCCCATTGAACGTTATCGCAATATCGGCATTATGGCGCATATTGATGCCGGCAAAACGACTACCACGGAACGTATCTTATTTTACACGGGTGTGTCTCATAAGATTGGTGAAGTGCATGAGGGTACTGCCGTCATGGACTGGATGGCTCAGGAACAGGAGCGCGGCATAACCATTACCTCTGCCGCGACGACCTGTTTCTGGAAAGGTATGGATGGTCAACGTGCCGAACATCGCATCAACATCATTGATACCCCCGGACACGTAGACTTCACCATTGAAGTGGAGCGTTCTCTGCGCGTGCTGGACGGCGCCATGGCGGTGTTTTGTGCAGTGGGCGGTGTGCAGCCCCAGTCCGAGACGGTGTGGCGACAAGCCAACAAATACAAGGTTCCGCGTATTGCTTTTGTAAACAAGATGGATCGTCAGGGCGCCAACTTCAAGCGGGTAGTCGAGCAAATTGCGAGCAAGTTGAAAGGGAACCCGGTTCCGGTCCAGTTACCCATTGGTGAAGAAGACCGTTTCAGTGGTGTTATCGACTTGATGAAAATGAAGTCCATCAACTGGGATGATGCTCTTCAAGGGACGCGTTTTACCGAAGAAGAAATTCCTGCAGACCTGCGTGAAGAAGCCGAAGCCGCCCGTCACTTTATGGTTGAAGCCATTGCCGACGCGGATGAAGAGGTCATGATGAAATATCTGGAAGGGGAAGAAATCTCCATCCCCGAGCTTCAGGCCGCTTTGCGCAAGGCGACCATTGCTGGCGTAACCGTTCCAGTTCTTTGCGGTAGTGCTTTCAAAAACAAAGGGGTTCAGGCTGCATTAGATGCGGTTTTAGATTACTTGCCTTCACCTGTAGATATTGAGGCAGTAGTTGGCACGGATCCGGACTCCGGCGCACAAGTCGTGCGTTCTGCTGATGATGAAGAGCCGTTTTCTGCACTGGCCTTCAAAATTGCTACTGATCCATTTGTTGGGCAATTGACCTTTTTCAGGGTGTACTCAGGCGTGCTGACGGCTGGCTCCACCGTGTTGAACCCAGGTAGGAATCAAAAAGAACGCATTGGTCGTGTGCTCCAGATGCATGCCAATGAGCGCCATGAAATCAAAGAAGTTTTGGCAGGGGATATTGCTGCTGCAGTGGGTTTGAAAACGGCCTACACCGGTGACACCCTCTGTGATCTCAATAAGTCCATTTCTCTTGAGCAGATGGAATTTCCTGAGCCGGTCATTCATGTTGCTGTCGAGCCCAAAACCAAGGCCGATCAGGAAAAAATGGGCATTGCACTGGGTAAGCTGGCTCAGGAAGATCCCTCATTCCGGGTGCGTACGGATCAGGAATCAGGACAGACGATTATTTCCGGTATGGGCGAGCTTCATCTTGAAATCATTGTAGATCGTATGAAGCGCGAGTTTAACGTCGAAGCAACGGTGGGTGCACCTCAGGTCGCTTATCGTGAGACAATCCGCAAGACCGTAGAGGCAGAAGGTAAGTTTGTCCGCCAGTCTGGTGGTCGCGGTCAGTACGGTCATGTCTGGTTGCGTCTGGAACCTTTGGAACCAGGAACCGGATTCAGTTTTGAAAATGGTGTGGTTGGCGGTACGGTCCCCAAAGAATTTATAGGACCTACGCAAAAAGGTGTTGAAGAAGCCCTCGAAAATGGTATCATCGCCGGCTTCCCGGTAGTGGATGTCAAGGTGACCATTTTTGACGGTTCTTATCATGACGTCGACTCATCGGAAGCTGCATTTAAAATTGCAGGGTCCATGGGTTTCAAAGCCGGTGCAGCAAAAGCGAATCCAGTGCTGTTGGAGCCTATTTTTGCGGTGGAAGTGGTGACCCCGGAAGAATATATGGGTGATATCATCGGTGACATTAACAGTCGTCGCGGCATGATGCAGGGTATGGAAGACGAAGCCGGTGCCAAGGTCATTCGTTGTGAAGTGCCGCTGTCGGAAATGTTTGGTTATGCAACGACTGTCCGTTCATTGTCACAGGGACGTGCTACATACACCATGCAGTTTGAGAAGTATATGGAAGTCCCCGGCCATGTGGCCGAGGCCATTGTCAAGAAAAGTCAGCGCTAGTCGTAACGGGAGAGTTCAAGATGTCCAAAGGGAAATTTGAGCGGACTAAGCCGCATGTAAACGTGGGAACGATTGGTCACGTGGACCATGGGAAGACCACATTGACGGCGGCGCTGACGAAGGTGCTGTCGACGAAGTTTGGTGGAGAAGTACGGGCCTATGATCAGATTGATAACGCGCCTGAAGAACGGGCACGTGGCATCACGATCGCGACCTCACACGTGGAGTATGAGACGGAAGCGCGTCACTATGCCCACGTGGACTGCCCCGGACACGCCGACTATGTCAAGAACATGATCACCGGCGCGGCGCAGATGGATGGCGCCATTCTGGTCTGTTCGGCAGCGGACGGCCCCATGCCGCAGACGCGTGAACACATTCTGCTGGCCCGTCAGGTGGGCGTTCCCTACATTGTCGTGTTCCTGAACAAGGCCGATATGGTGGATGACGCCGAACTGCTTGAGCTGGTCGAAATGGAAGTCCGCGAACTGCTGTCCAAGTATGATTTCCCGGGAGACGATATCCCAGTGATCATTGGATCAGCCCTGAAGGCCCTGGAAGGCGATCAGAGCGACATCGGCGAACCCGCCATTTTCAAACTCGCAGACGCCCTCGACAGCTACATCCCCCTGCCTGAGCGTCCGGTCGACAAGCCCTTCCTGATGCCGATCGAAGACGTCTTCTCGATTTCCGGACGTGGCACCGTGGTCACCGGCCGTATTGAGCGTGGTATTGTCAAGGTCGGTGATGAAATTGAAATCATCGGCATCCGTGACACCGCCAAGAGCATTGTCACCGGTGTAGAAATGTTCCGGAAGATTCTGGATCAGGGACAGGCGGGCGACAACGTCGGCGTGTTGCTGCGTGGCACCAAGAAAGACGACGTGGAGCGTGGACAGGTACTGGCCAAGCCCGGCAGCATCAAACCGCACACCCGTTTTGAAGCGGAAGTGTATGTCCTGTCGAAAGAAGAAGGCGGACGCCACACCCCGTTTTTCAACGGCTACCGTCCACAGTTTTACTTCCGGACCACGGACGTAACCGGTGCTGTGGAATTGCCGGAAGGGGTAGAGATGGTGATGCCTGGTGACAACGTGTTGTTCAAGGTTGCGCTGATTGCCCCGATTGCGATGGAAGAAGGTTTGCGCTTTGCGGTACGTGAAGGTGGCCGTACGGTAGGTGCTGGCGTCGTTTCCAAGGTGGTCGAATAATGGACAGTTCAAAAATTCGTATTCGCTTGAAATCATACGATTACCGCATGCTGGATATTTCTGCAGCAGAAATCGTTGAAACAGCCCGGCGGACTGGGGCTCGGGTATGCGGTCCTATACCTCTGCCCACCAAGATCGAGCGCTTCACGGTGTTGCGTTCACCGCATGTGGACAAGAATGCCCGCGATCAGTTTGAACAGCGGACTCATAAGCGTTTGCTGGATATTCTCGATCCCAATGATAAAACCGTAGATGCGCTGATCAAGCTGGATCTTGCAGCGGGTGTCGACGTCGAGATCAAGCTGTAATTTTAGAAAGGACAAGAAAATGGTAATGGGTCTGATCGGACGGAAAGTAGGTATGACGCGCATCATCTCTGATGATGGACGGGTTTTGCCGGTAACCGTCATTCATGTGGCACCGAACAAGGTGACCCAGATTAAAGATATCGCCACTGATGGTTACTGTGCCGTACAGGTGGCCTGCGGTGAACGTCGTCCCCAAAGGGTAACGTCTGCACTGGCAGGACACTTCCGAAAGAGTGGTGTAATTCCAGGCCGCTTGTTGCGTGAGTTCCGCGTTGATGATACCGGGGCATACAGCAGTGGCAGTGAGATTGGTCTTGATGTATTTACTGCTGGTCAAAAAGTCGATGTAACTGGTACCAGTAAAGGTAAAGGTTTCGCTGGTGCCATCAAGCGCCATAATTTCCGTAGTAACCGCGCCAGTCACGGTAACTCACGGGCGCACAATGCACCGGGCTCCATTGGTTGTCGGCAGACTCCTGGGCGGGTATTCAAGGGCAAGAAGATGGCCGGTCATTTAGGTGATGAACAGGTTACCACGCTGAACCTTGAATTGGTGCGCATCGATGAGGCTCGGCAATTGCTGATGATCAAAGGTGCTGTACCTGGTGCACGCGATGGTGATGTCATCGTGCGTCCTGCAGTTCGCGGTTAGGAGAGATAAATATGCAAGTCCAAAGTCTGGAAATTGCCAGCGGCAAAAACAGTCCGGTTGAAATTGCTGACGGTGTTTTTGACGTTCCCTACAACGAAGCGCTGTTGCACCAGGTGGTTGTGGCGCAAATGGCTGGCATGCGGACTGCCACTGCGCACCAGAAGAATCGTTCAGCCGTCCGCGGTGGTGGCCGTAAACCCTGGAAGCAAAAGGGTACCGGTCGTGCGCGTGCTGGTACAACACGCAGCCCAATCTGGCGCGGTGGTGGTCGGGTGTTCCCTGCTGGTGGTGAAAACTACCATCAAAAAGTTAATAAAAAGATGTGGGCCGGGGCCATGCGTACAGTTCTGGCCGAATTGTTGCGTCAGGGTCGGTTGCAGATTATTCAACAGGAAGATTTTTCCGAAGCACGCAGTAAAATCGCGCGTGCATGGATTGATCAGGCAGGTGGTACGGATTTTCTGCTGGTCATGGGTGAAGTCCCAGTCAATTTATTCTTGAGCTTGCGGAATTTTCCGAAAGTTGGTATTGCCGGCTGGCAGGATATCGGTCCTGCAGATCTTCTCCAATATGGCCGCGTGCTGATGGATCAGGACGCAGTCATGAAATTAGGTGAGGTGTACGGATGAACGCAGAACGTAAATATCTGGTCCTTTTGGCCCCGGTCATCAGCGAAAAAAGCACCATGGTGCAGCAGAAGTCGAACCAGTTTGTATTCAAAGTGGCGCGCGACTCTACCAAACTTGAAATTAAGTCAGCTGTTGAAAAACTATTTGAAGTTCAGGTGTTGTCTGTTCAAACCTGCAATTACTTAGGCAAGGAAAAGCGTATGGGACGACACGTTGGCCGCCGCTCTTCCTGGAAAAAGGCTTATGTACGTCTGGCCGAAGGCAACAGCATTGACTACGGCGTGGCCTGAGGAAAGGATCTAAAAATGGCATTGATTAAAACTAAACCCACCTCCGCAGGTCGACGTTTTGTCGTTAAGAGCGTAGATACGCGTCTGCACAAAGGGGACCCGTATCCGAAGTTGGTGGAATCGCAATCACATAGTGGCGGCCGCAATAATCATGGGCGAATCACCCGACGTCACCAAGGTGGTGGGCACAAGTCACACTATCGACTTATTGATTTTAAGCGCAATAAATTTGACGTTCCCGGTAAAGTGGAACGTATGGAGTACGATCCCAATCGTTCGGCGCATATAGCACTTGTTTGCTATGTTGATGGAGAACGTCGTTACATTCTGGCCACCAAAGGAATGAATGTCGGTGACGCCATTCTTTCGGCTGAGCAAACGCCGATCAAGCCCGGCAACTGTATGCCTCTGCGCGGTATCCCGGTAGGTTCGGTAGTGCACAATATTGAAATGCGTCCGGGCAAGGGTGGGCAGATTGCTCGTTCGGCAGGTGCATCAGCACAGCTCATGGCGCGTGATGGGGAATATGCCCAGTTACGTTTGCGCTCTGGCGAAGTCCGTCGAATTCATGTATCCTGCCGCGCTACCATTGGTGAGGTTGGTAACGAAGAACACGGATCTCAGCAATTGGGTAAGGCCGGTGCCACGCGTTGGCGTGGTGTTCGACCAACCGTACGTGGTGTGGTAATGAACCCGGTAGATCATCCCCATGGTGGTGGTGAAGGTCGTACTTCCGGTGGTCGGCACCCGGTTTCACCTTGGGGGCAACCGACCAAGGGTTATCGTACCCGTAAAAACAAGCGTACAAGCAATATGATTGTACGACGTCGTTCGCGTTAGTGGTTAAGGGGATTTGACGTGCCACGTTCCATTAAAAAAGGTCCGTTCATTGATGAACATCTGGACCGTAAAGTACAAAGTGCACAGGCGAGTAGTAGCCGGCGTCCGATCAAAACATGGTCGCGTCGTTCCACTATTACCCCTGATTTCATCGGTCTGACCATCAGTGTACACAATGGTCGTCAGCACATTCCTGTTGTGGTTAACGAGAACATGGTTGGCCATAAGCTCGGTGAATTTGCACTGACACGGACCTTCAAAGGTCACGTGGCTGACAAAAAAGCCAAGCGATAAAGGGGAATCAGATGAAATCATCAGCTGTACTTAAAGGACTTCAGATGTCTCCCCAAAAAGCGCGACTGGTTGCTGACCTGGTGCGAGGCAAACCGGTAGACAAGGCTTTGGAGATTTTGCAGTTTACCAACAAGAAAGCGGCATTGCCCATTCGTAAATGTCTCGAATCAGCAATTGCTAATGCAGAAAACAATGAAGGTGCCGATGTGGACGCTCTTTTCGTCGAACAGATTCTGATTGACGGCGGTGCGGTACTGAAGCGCTTTGCGGCCCGGGCAAAAGGTCGGGGCTCACGGATACTGAAACGGACCAGCCATATCACGATTGTGGTCGCAGAGAGTTAACTGAGGAAGCTATGGGACAAAAAACCAATCCAGTCGGACTGCGTCTGGGAATCATTAAGAATTGGAACTCCCGTTGGTACGGGAAGGGTGATTTCCAAGAAAAATTGCTGGAAGATATTAAAATCCGCCAGTTCATTCGCGAGCGACTTTTCGGTGGAGCTGTTTCCGATATTATTATCGAACGTCCTGCACGGAGTGCGCGTATCACAGTACATACTGCGCGCCCTGGTATCGTTATCGGTAAAAAGGGCGAAGATATCGAAAAGTTACGTCATGATGTGCAAAAGCGCATGGGCGTTCCGGTTCATATTAATGTGGAAGAAATTCGTAAGCCCGAGTTGGATGCGCAACTGGTTGCTGAAAGCGTCGCCCAACAGTTGGAACGCCGAATCATGTTTCGCCGGGCGATGAAAAGAGCTGTTACGAATGCCATGCGTTTTGGAGCGCTGGGTATGCGCATTAATTGTGCCGGCCGATTGGGTGGAGCAGAAATTGCTCGTACTGAATGGTATCGGGAAGGGCGGGTGCCTTTGCACACCCTGCGTGCCGATATTGATTACGGTTTTGCTGAGGCGAAAACCACCTACGGTATTATTGGCGTCAAGGTATGGATTTTTAAGGGCGAGATTCTGGAATGGAGCACGGTACAAAATACCGGTGCTCACCAGAAGTAACGGGAGCTTCAGATGCTGCAGCCTAAACGTACGAAATTTCGTAAACAACACAAGGGACGCAATCGCGGCATAGCGACGCGTGGGAGTAAGGTAAGCTTTGGTGAATTTGGTCTTAAAGCTATTGGCCGGGGAAGAATTACTGCGCGTCAGTTAGAAGCTGCACGGCGTGCCATTAGTCGTCATGTAAAACGTGGCGGTCGGATCTGGATCCGTATTTTTCCTGACAAGCCCATCAGTAAAAAGCCGGCAGAAGTGCGGATGGGTAAAGGCAAAGGTAACCCTGAATATTGGGTGGCGCTGATCCAGCCTGGTAAAGTCCTATATGAAATGGAAGGTGTCAGTGAGGAAGTGGCTCGTGAAGCTTTTGCTTTAGGTGCGGCTAAACTTCCAGTGCAGACCGTATTTGTAAGTCGGCGGGTGATGGGATGAAAGCGCAAGAAATACAAAAACTGGATCTGGCTGGCTGCCAGACTGAACTCATGCAATTGCTGGAAGAGCAGTTCAAATTACGCATGCAGCATGCTACTGGTCAACTCGCCAAGACCACCCGTTTGCGTACAGTGCGCAGAGATATTGCCCGTGTCCGTACAGCGATTAGTGCCAAGAAGGGAGTGCAGTGATGAGCGAAGTAAAAAATCCCCGTAGTCTCGTTGGCACTGTTGTTAGCGACCGTATGGATAAAACTATCGTGGTTCTGGTCGAAAGACGCATCCAGCATCCGCTCTACAAAAAATATATTCGTCGTTCCAAAAAGTTTCATGCGCACGACGCTGACAATGCCTGCCACATTGGTGACACGGTTAAAATTGAAGAATGTCGGCCTTTGTCTAAAACCAAAAGCTGGCGTCTGGTGAATGTGCTCAGCCAGAGTGTTGTCGAAGGAGATAACGCATGATTCAGATGCAGACTAGATTAAGCGTGGCGGACAACAGTGGTGCGCGGGAAGTGATGTGCATCAAGGTACTCGGCGGCTCACACAGGCGTTATGCGGACATTGGCGATGTCATCAAGGTCAGCATCAAGGATGCGGTGCCTCGTGGTAAGGTCAAAAAGGGAGATGTTTACAATGCCCTGGTCGTCCGTACTCGCAAAGGCGTTCGTCGTGAGGATGGGTCCTTGATCCGCTTTGATACCAATGCGGCGGTGCTGCTTAACAATCAGTTGCAGCCTATTGGTACGCGTATATTTGGACCGGTAACCCGTGAATTGCGCGGGGCTAATTTCATGAAAATAATTTCGTTAGCGCCAGAAGTGCTGTAGGGGATGACCATGTTGAAGTTGCGTAAGGATGATGAAGTCGTGATTCTGGCCGGTAAGGACAAAGGCAAGCGCGGTAAGGTGCTGAAAGTTCTTAGTAGCGAATCACGGGTGCTGGTGGAGAAGGTGAACATGATCAAGCGTCACGTTCGTCCCGATCGTATGGGCAAGCCTGGCGGCATTGTCGAAAAAGAGGCGCCTCTTCATATTTCCAATGTGGCTATTTTCAACGCCACTGCGGGAACTGCAGACAGAGTTGGTTATAAGACGCTGGAAGGCGAACGTAAGGTTCGGGTTTTCAAGAGCAGCGGCGAAGTTATCAGCGGCCGTTAAGGGTAAAATATAAAATGGAAGCACGTTTACATACTTTGTACAAAAGCGCCATCGCCCCAAAGCTGATGCAGGATTTCGGTTATCAAAGCGTGATGGAAGTACCCAAGATTCTTAAAATCACCTTGAATATGGGTGTGGGTGAAGCGGTAGGTGACAAGAAGATTCTTGAAGCTGCCGTTGGTGACATGACTAAAATTGCGGGTCAGAAGCCCGTGGTAACCCGTGCCCGTAAATCGGTTGCTGCTTTTAAAATTCGCGATGGTTATCCAATTGGTTGCATGGTGACTTTACGCGGTCTGGTCATGTATGAGTTCCTCGATCGCCTGGTAACGGTAGCTATTCCTCGTATTCGCGATTTCCGTGGGCTGTCACCAAAATCTTTTGATGGTCGTGGTAACTACACCTTGGGTGTGAAAGAACAAATCATATTCCCTGAAATTGAATATGATAAAATTGATCGTTTGCGCGGGTTGGACGTGGTGTTCACTACCACCGCCAAGAATGATGAAGAGGGCCTTGGGCTGTTAAAAGCCTTCAAGATGCCCTTCCGGCCTTGAAGGGAGTTTGACGCGTGGCAAAAAAATCATTGATTGCAAAGTCCGAAAGGACCCCAAAGTTTAAGGTGCGTGCGTACCACCGTTGCAAATTGTGCGGACGTTCACGTGGTTACTATCGGAAATTTGGTCTGTGTCGTTTGTGCCTGCGTAAGCATGCCTCGGCGGGTTCAATTCCCGGTATTGTCAAAGCGAGCTGGTGAGGAAACACGATGAGCGTAACGGATCCTATTGCTGATATGCTTACGCGCATTAGAAATGCGCAACAAGTAAATAAAGCGAAAGTCTTAATGCCTGCTTCGAAACTGAAACGCGCCATTGCTCGTGTTCTGGTTGAAGAAGGTTATATTACCGATTTCCGGGAAGAAACTCAGGATGGTCATCCGGTTCTGAACCTGACTCTTAAGTATTATGCTGGAGCTGGGGTTATTGCCGAAATCCGTCGTGTAAGTCGACCGGGTGTGCGTATTTATCGGGGTGCTGATGATCTTCCCAAGGTTCGGGATGGTTTTGGCATTGCCATCATTTCCACTTCGCAGGGTATCATGACTGATCGTGCGGCACGTACTGCCGGGATTGGTGGTGAAGTACTCTGCGTCGTCTCTTAAGGGAGATTCAGTATGTCTCGAGTAGGGAAACAGCCTGTTACTCTTCCTAAAGGTGTGGAAGTTCATGTGGCTGATAAGTATTTGCACGTGAAAGGCCCCAAAGGTCAGATGTCCACGCCATTTCACTCCAGTGTGACGCTGCAAGTGGACGATGGAGTAGCTACCTTGGCCTGGGCTGAAGGGCAAAATGCTTTTGCCGGAACAATGCGCGCCTTGTTAAATAATATGGTGCATGGTGTCTCGGTAGGTTTTGAGCAGAAACTCGAAATTATCGGTGTGGGTTATCGTGCGCAAGCGAAAGGCAAAACCCTGAGCTTGAGTCTGGGATTTTCACATCCTGTAGATTATCCGGTGCCTGACGACATTACGATTGAAACGCCGACCCAGACAGAAATCGTGATCAAGGGTATTGATAAGCAGAAAATCGGGCAAATTGCCGCAGACATTCGTGCATATCGTCCTCCTGAGCCGTACAAGGGTAAAGGTGTGCGTTATGCAGGTGAAAATGTCCGTCGTAAAGAAGCCAAAAAGAAATAATGGTTGAGGCAGGTAATCATGAATAAAAATACATCCAGACTCCGTCGTGCACGTAAAACTCGTGCCCGGATTGCATCTCAAGCCAAACCAAGGCTTTGCGTCTTCCGTTCCGGAAAGCACATCTATGCACAGGTCATTGATGATTCCAAGGGCATTGTTATTGTTCAGGCCTCCAGTGTGGAAGGTGAGTTGCGTGCGACCATGCCGCGTGGTGCGGATGTGGCTGCCGCAGTGACCATCGGTCAGCGGGTTGCCGCCAAAGCATTGGCTGCTGGTGTGAAGGAAGTTGCCTTTGACCGAAGCGGTTATCGTTATCATGGTCGGGTGCGAGCCCTGGCCGACGCCGCCCGTGAGGGCGGGTTGTCGTTCTGACGGAGATCTGAAAAATGGCAAGGGAAAATCGTGATGCTCAGCCCAGCGATGGTATGCAGGAAAAGCTGATTCATATCAATCGTGTATCTAAGGTGGTCAAGGGCGGTCGGCAATTTGGTTTTGCGGCACTGATGGTCGTCGGAGATGGTGATGGCAAGGTCGGCTTTGGTCGAGGTAAAGCTAAGGAGGTTCCTGCGGGAATCCAGAAAGCCACTGATCAGGCTCGTCGTTGGATGACGCAAATCCCACTGATGCGTGGTGGCACAATTCCTTACCCGGTAGAAGGTCGTCATGGTGCTGCTCGCGTCATGTTGCGTCCTGCTCCAGAAGGTAGTGGCGTTATTGCTGGTGGTGCCATGCGCGCTGTCTGTGAAGCAGTAGGGTTGCGCAATGTGGTGGCTAAGTCGCTGGGTTCCAATAATCCTATCAATGTGGTACGTGCAACTTTTGATGCGTTCAACAAGCTTTCCAGCCCCCAGGCCATCGCCATGAAGCGTGGCAAAAGCCTGAAGGAAATTCGTGGTGAGGGAGGTCATGATGAATAAACAGTTACGTATCACTCTGGTCAAAAGTTTAATTGGGGTGACCGAAAAACATCGCCGTGTTGTGGTCGGCCTTGGTTTGCGTCGCACCAACCATACTGTTGATCGTCCTGATACGCCAGAAATCCGTGGCATGGTCAATAAAGTACCTTACTTATTGCGCTGGGAAGAGTTGTCATGAAATTAAATACGATAGCGCCTGCAGAGGGTGCCAAGAAAGATCGTCGTCGTGTCGGACGCGGGATTGGAAGTGGACTCGGTAAAACCGCAGGTCGTGGTCACAAGGGCCAGCATGCCAGGTCAGGTGGTTACCACAAGGTTGGTTTTGAGGGCGGTCAGATGCCCTTGCAACGCCGTATTCCTAAAAGAGGATTCCGGAATACTTTTGGTGCCCGTACTTGCGAGGTGACCTTGTCCCAGCTGGAAAATGCGGCGATAGATGGTGTGGTGGACATGGAAGGGCTACTGTTGCGGCGCGTTGTTCGCGGCAGCCCGGATGTCGTTAAGGTGATTATGACGGGTGAATTGAGCCAAGCTCTTACCGTGCGTGGATTGCGGGTCAGTGCGGGGGCCAAGTCTGCGATTGAAAGTGCTGGCGGAAAGGTCGAAGAATAATGGCCGGGTTGCGTAACATTGCGGGTGCCGCGCAAGGCGCTGGTAAGATCAATGAATTACGTAACCGCATTTTGTTTTTGTTGGGTGCCTTGCTGGTTTTTCGTATTGGCGCGCATATTCCGGTGCCGGGTATTGACCCGGCCGCCATGGCTTCATTTTTCAATGAGCAGCGCGGAACAATTCTCGGCATGTTCAACATGTTCTCCGGCGGTGCTCTGTCGCGCTTGACGGTTTTTGCATTGGGGATCATGCCTTATATCAGTGCTTCCATTATTTTCCAACTGGCGGGTTCAGTTTTCCCCAAGCTGGAAGAACTAAAAAAAGAAGGCGAGTCAGGTCGAAGAAAGATCACTGAATACACGCGTTATGCCACGGTCGGTCTCGCTCTTATGCAAGGACTGGGTATTGCTGTTGCTATTGAAAAAATGCACGCTGGTCATGTTCCGGTGGTAATAGACCCTGGTCCCTTGTTTTTGTTTACTACGACAATTTCCCTCGCCTGTGGTACTGTTTTCCTCATGTGGATTGGTGAGCAAATCACCGAACGTGGCATTGGCAATGGCATATCGCTGATCATTTTCGCGGGGATTGTCGCGGGACTGCCTGATGCTATCGGGACCACCTTTGAATTGATGCAAACCGGGCAGTTCCAACCGCTATTTGTGGTGGCATTATTTGTTCTGGCCCTTCTGGTTACCGCGTTTGTAGTGTTTATGGAAAGCGCACAGAGACGTGTTCCTATTCAATACGCCAAGCGTCAGGTTGGTCGTAAAATTTATGGTGGACAAAGCACGCACATGCCCCTCAAGGTAAATATGAGTGGTGTTATTCCACCGATTTTTGCGACCAGCATTTTATTGTTGCCAGCTACGCTTTCGGGGTGGTTTGCCAATGTTCCTGGTATGGAATGGTTGGCGCGCTTCGGTCAGGCATTGAGTCCGGGTTCTGCGCTTTATGTCGTGGTATTTACTACGGCGATTGTATTTTTTGCCTTCTTCTATACGGCAATGGTCTTCAATCCGAGAGATACGGCTGACAACCTCAAAAAATCTGGTGCGTTTGTTCCAGGGATCAGACCAGGTGAACATACTGCCCGTTACATGGACAGGATTTTAACCCGTCTAACCCTTTGGGGAGCCATTTACCTGACACTGGTTTGCTTGTTGCCGGAATTTCTCATTGTCCAGTATAACGTGCCTTTCTATTTAGGTGGCACCAGTTTGCTGATTGTGGTTGTGGTGATGATGGATCTCATGGGTCAGATTCAAAGTCATCTGCTCACCCATCAATATGAAGGGTTGATTCGTAAGAATCCCCTGAGTGGACGATGAGTTTGGTCAGGCACCTCATATTTTTGGGTGCTCCCGGAGCCGGAAAGGGTACACAGGCTCAGCGTCTGGCTCAATATTTAGGCTTGCCTCATGTCTCTACTGGTGATATGCTCCGCGCCTCTGTTCAGTCTGGTAGTGATATTGGGCGTCGTGCTGCTACAGTGATGGATTCTGGAGCACTGGTGAGCGACGACATTATCATTGGTATTGTTGCAGAGCGATTGACGTTGGAAGATGCAGTAGCCGGGGTGATATTCGACGGTTTTCCGCGAACTGTACATCAAGCGAATGCGCTAGACCAACTATTGCAGGGTGCCGGTGAAGACATTTCTGCTGTACTGCATATTGCGCTGGATGATGAGGAAATAGTTGAGCGGCTTTCAGGACGGCGTGTCTGTTCTGGTTGTGGTGCCATTTATCATGAACGTTATCATCCTTCATTGGTCAGTGCGGTATGTGATCAATGTGGGGGCAGTCTGGTCCAGCGTGAAGATGACCAGCCGGATGTGATCAGAAAGCGCCTGGCAGTTTATCAGGCGGAAACAGCTCCTTTGATCGCTTATTATCACGATCGGCCAGCCTACCGTCAGATTGATGGTCATGGTGAGGCGGATGAAGTGTTTGCCAGAATCGTGGAAGCGGTGAGGGAAAAAGATTAGATGTCTAAAGAAGATACTCTGGAGATGCAGGGCGAAGTCATTGAAAACCTGCCGAGTGCCACTTTTAAAGTGCGTCTCGAAAATGGGTATGTAGTGAATGCACATATATCCGGCAAAATGCGTATGCATTATATCCGTATATTGCCAGGAGATAAGGTGACTGTAGAAATGACGCCCTATGATTTAACCAAGGGTCGCATTATATATCGTGCCAAATAGGGGGATGTAATGAAAGTTCGGGCGTCAGTAAAAAAGCTCTGTCGTAATTGCAAGATAGTCCGTCGTAACGGTGTGGTGCGGGTCATTTGTGTAGAACCCCGTCATAAACAACGTCAAGGTTAAGGCGACTAAATTTATCAGTCTGTGGGGTCGACCCACTTAGTCTTTTGGAGGAATTGCGGATGGCCCGCATCGCTGGTGTTAATATTCCAAACAACAAGCAAATCGAAATTGCTTTGACGTATATTTATGGTATCGGCAGAACTCGTTCGCAGAGTATTTTGTCTGCAGCTGATATTGCTTTTGATATGCGCGTCAAGGACATCAGCGAACCCGAGCTGGAACGTATTCGGGCTGAGGTCGCCAAGTTTCTGGTGGAAGGTGATCTCCGTCGTGAGGTAACCATGAACATCAAACGATTGATGGACCTTGGTTGCTATCGCGGTATTCGGCATCGTCGTGGACTTCCTGTTCACGGTCAGCGTACCAAGACGAACGCACGGACACGTAAGGGTCCTGCCAAATCGATCACTCGTTAACTAGGAAGATTCCAGTAATGGCGAAAACTCAGACAAACTCCCGTGTGCGGAAGAAAGTAAAGAAAAACGTACTTGATGGAGTAGCGCATATATATGCGTCATTCAATAACACCATCATCACGATCAGTGACCGTCAGGGGAATGTCCTGACTTGGGCGAGCTCAGGTGGCTCCGGTTTCCGTGGGTCGCGCAAAAGCACCCCCTTTGCCGCTCAGGTGGCAGCGGAAAACGCGGGGAAAAAAGCACAGGAATATGGTGTCAAAAATCTGGATGTTGAAGTTCGCGGTCCTGGGCCCGGTCGGGAAAGTACCGTTCGTGCGCTGCATTCCATCGGCTTCCGCATTGCGAGTATTCGCGACGTCACGCCGATTCCCCATAACGGCTGCCGTCCGCCTAAAAAGCGGCGTGTTTAATTTTTAGGTGGAGGTAGTTAGTGGCTAAATATACGGGTCCCAGTTGTCGTTTGTGCCGTCGTGAAGGCGGCAAGCTCTTTCTGAAAGGTGAGAAATGCTTTTCGGACAAATGTCCGGTGAGCATTCGTGCCTATGCACCAGGCCAGCATGGTCAGCGTCGCGGAAGAGTAAGCGAATACGGCGGTCAGCTGCGTGAAAAGCAGAAAATTCGGCGCATTTATGGTGTTCTTGAAGGTCAGTTTCGCCGTTATTTCGAACGGGCCAGTCAGACCCGGGGAGTAACCGGTGAGAGCCTGCTGCGCCTTCTGGAGCTGCGTCTGGATAATGTTGCGTACCGGCTTGGATTTGGATCTTCGCGTGCGGAAGCCCGCCAGGTTGTTCGCCATGGTCATATTCTGGTTAATGGTCGCCGCGTGGATATTCCATCCTATCAGGTCCGTGCCGGTGATGTGGTGAGTGTGGCTGAATCTGCCCGTCAACATGTACGGATTGTAGCTGCGGTTGAAGCTGCCGGTGGTCGCGGATTCCCTGAATGGGTGAGCATGGATGCCGCCACACTCAGTGCAACAATTAAGGCCGTACCGGCGCGTGAAGATATCGCACCGGATTTGAACGAACAGGTCGTCGTGGAGTTGTACTCTAAGTAAGACCGGGGGTTGAGGAACGCTTATGACTGATGTTGGTGATTTGTTACGTCCGCAGGGCGTAGAAGTTGAAGAAATTTCCGCACGTCGTGCGCGCCTGTCTTTGGGCCCTCTGGAGCGTGGCTTTGGTCACACCTTGGGCAGTGGTTTGAGGCGTATTCTGCTCTCTTCGCTGAAAGGAGCGGCAGTGACCGAGGTGGAGATTGAGGGTGTTCTGCACGAATATTCCAGCATTGAAGGGGTGCAGGAAGATGTCGTAGATATTCTCCTCAATCTCAAAATGCTTGCAGTTCGCTCGCAGGGTCACAGTGATGTGATGGTTACTTTGCGCAAGCGTGGCCCGGGTTTGATGACCGGTGCAGACATTGTTTCTGAGCATGGTATTGAAGTGGCCAATCCTGATCAGGTCATTGCTACTTTGACTCGGGATGTAGAACTGGTCATGCATCTGCGGATTGACGATGGTCGCGGCTATGATGCTGCAGCTACACGGCGTCAGAATCATGAGAAACGTATTGGCGTGATGGCTCTGGATGCCAGTTTCAGTCCGGTTTTGAAAGTCAGTTATCAGGTCGAAAGTGCGCGTGTAGAACAGCGTACCGATTTGGATCGCTTGGTCCTGGATGTGGAAACCAACGGTGTCGTTGATCCGGTTTGGGCAGTTCAGGAGGCCTCACGGATTCTGCGTAGTCAGTTGGGCGTTTTGGCTGGTGCTGAAAATCAGCAGGAGCCTGAAGCTTCTCAGGTTCAAAACGGTCAGGATTTGATGCCCTTGCTGATACGTCCCGTGGATGACCTGGAGCTGACCGTTCGTTCAGCCAATTGTCTCAAAGCAGAAGATATTTTTTACATTGGTGATCTGGTTCAAAAATCCGAACAGGAACTATTGAAAGCTCCTAATCTCGGCAAAAAATCACTCACTGAAATCAAGGAAGTCCTGGTGGCCCATGGCCTCAGTCTGGGTATGCGTGTTGAAAACTGGCCGCCGGAGAACCTGCCGCCCATTTCCGGGCGCGGCGCAGACGTTGATGTTAACGGCTAATGTTCAGAATTTGGTAGAGGGAATGGGTTATGCGTCATCGCAAAAGTGGTAAGCAACTAAATAGAAATAGCAGTCATCGGCAGGCCATGTTTGCCAACATGATGGTGTCCTTGTTTCACCATGAGCGTATTGTTACGACGCTTCCAAAGGCCAAAGAGCTGCGTCGCTTTGCCGAACCGATGATAACCTTGGCGAAGGATGCCACGGTTGCCAAGCGTCGTCTGGCTTTTTCGCGCTTGCGTGATCGGCAGGCGGTGGTCAAGCTTTTTGATGATCTTGGTCCACATTATGCTGCGCGTCCCGGTGGTTATTTGCGTATTGTGAAATATGGCTTTCGTGCTGGTGACAATGCCCCTTTGGCTATTGTCGAGTTGGTCGACCGTCAGGCTGCCACCGCCTGATATCGCTTTACAAGGGCTTTTGAACCACAAATCGGTCCATGATGAAAATCAGGGCCGTTTTTTTGTGCCTTTTTTTAGGTTTCTGGCTACACATTAAACCTGACTACGTACTATGGTAATTTGGTATCGTTGTGCTTATTTTTCGGTACCCAAGCTAATAGGAGAAGTTTATGAAGAAGTTGACCCGTCGTGAATGGTTCCGGTCGAGTGGTAAGGTGGTTTTGGCGGCCGCAGTGGCACCGGCAGTGCTGTCCAATATCGCAGAGGCAGCAACCAGTAAAGCCAGTCAGGCCTCAGTGCAATATGTTACCCACCCCAACGGCAAGGAAATGTGCAGTAATTGCAAATTTTTTGTCGCTGGAGCCAAGCCCAACGAAGATGGGACCTGCAAGGTAGTGTCCGGTAAAATTAGTCCCCATGGGTATTGCGCTGTTTATATGCCGAAAAAATAGATCGCTGAATTATTGCTGTCCGGTACTGCCAAATCCGGCACTACCCCTCTCTGTGGTAGCAAATTTACCAACCACCAGAATTTCAGGGCGAATAACGGGTACCAGAACCATCTGCGCTACCCGTTCTCCCGGTTCAATGACGATTTCTTCTTGACTGCGGTTCCATAGAGACATTTTTATGGGTCCCTGGTAATCCGCATCAATGAGGCCGGTCAGGTTGCCCAAGACCAGGCCCTTATGTCCAAGACCTGAGCGGGGTAACAGGAGTGCGGTGATTCCAGGATCAGCGATGTGCATGGCAAAGCCTGCTGATACTAACCCCACAGTGTTTGCCGACAGATGCAGGGGCTCATCCAGGCAGGCGCGTAAATCCATTCCGGCGGCGTCAGCGCTGGCATAATGGGGTAATGGCCATTGTGTACCAATGCGTGGGTCGAGGATGCGAATTTGCAAATTAGTCACGGGAATGATGAACCTCGCTGGCGAAGTGGATTTTGCTGATGTGGCCGATGAGTATCCTTGCCATATCAATTTTACGGCAAGCTGGAATATCTATTTGAGTTTTATCATGGAGTAGGGTGCAGGCATTGATTTCACTGCCCATTCCAGTCGTGCTGCTGCTGATATCATTGATAATAATGGTATCGGCCCCCTTGCGGGATGCCTTGGCGCGTGCTGAATCCAAGTGATCCCGGGTTTCTGCGGCAAAGGCAACAATGACGCGTGGGCGTTGGGGGTGACGATGGATGCTGGACACGATATCTGGATTCAGTGTCAACGCAATCTGCTCAGGCACTGCTGATTTGGGCGTTTTATGTGGGCTTTGCAAAGTGGGTCGATGGTCCGCAACCGCCGCATTGGCAATCAATAAATCCGTGGGTATTTCCAGACTATGCAGGCAGGCCTCGAGCATCTCCTGAGCTGAGTTGACATCTTCCCGCAGAACCCCGGGCGGTGTTGGTTCATGACTGGGACCGCTGATGAGTCGTACCTGCGCACCGGCTTCAGCACAAGCCTGAGCCAGTGCAAATCCCTGTTTGCCGCTTGCGCGGTTGGTCAGTCCCCGGGCTGGATCCAGGCTTTCCCAGGTGGGGCCTGCAGTAACCAGTATTTGCTTTCCAGAAAGTGTTTTGTTGGCCAGAGCCAGGCGCAGTTGGCCAACTATCTGCTCTGGTTCCAGCATGCGTCCCGTGCCTTCCTCGCCACAAGCTAAAACCCCGGCATCAGGGCCCAGAAATTGTGCGCCATATTCAAGCAGCTGCTGGATATGCCCCTGGGTGGCAGGATGTGACCACATGCTGGCGTTCATGGCCGGAGCAAGAAAAACGGGTGCGCGCGTGACCAGCAGCAGGGTACTGAGTAGATCATTGGCAAGACCCAGGGAAAAACGGGCAAGACTATTTGCCGTCACCGGCGCGACAATAATGGCATCCGGCCAGCGCGCCAGACGAATATGATCCATTGCGGCTTCATCCTCGGCCGCAAATAAATCCTGGCGTACCGGCTGACCACTCAGGGCCTGTAAAGTGATGGGCGTAACAAACTGCCTGGCGCTTTGGGTCATGACTACGCGTACTTCGGCACCGAGGCGCAGCAATTGGCGGACTATTTCCGGACTTTTATAGGCCGCAATGCTGCCACAAATTCCCATCAGAATTCGTTTGCCAGCCAGGGGCTCGGTCGTGTTGAATAGGGTTTCTATCATGATATTCCCAGTTTAAGGGATGGAGGGAGCAAATGGCTATTACTGATTGGCCGGTGGACGAACGGCCGCGAGAAAGATTATTACAGAAAGGGGCGCAAAGTTTGTCTGATGCCGAGCTTTTGGCGATTTTTCTGCGGGTTGGTGTGAAGGGTAAAAGTGCAGTGGATGTATCCCGGGAATTGCTGCAAATTTTTGGTGGGTTGCGGGCCTTGCTGACGGCTACCCGGGATCAGTTTTGTGCGCATCATGGTATGGGTGATGCGAAATATGCCTTACTGCAGGCGGTATTGGAGATGGGGCGACGGCATCTGGCAGAAGATTGGCAGCGGGGTAGTTGCCTGGACTCCCCACAGCGCGTTCGCCAGTATTTGTCGGCCAGTCTGCGCGATCGCGGCCGGGAAATATTCGCTGTCATTTTTCTGGATCATCGCCACCGGGTGTTGAAGCTCGAAGAAATGTTTTTGGGGACCATAGATGCTGCGACAGTCCATATTCGCGAAGTGGTGAAGCGCGCGCTGGAGTTGAATGCGTCCGCCTTGATTGTCGCGCACAATCATCCTTCCGGCGTGGCAGAGCCGAGCTCTGCTGATCTTGCGCTGACCCGGCGTCTGGAAAGTGCCATGCAGTTAATGGAGTTGCGTTTGCTGGATCATTTTATTGTCGGTGAAGGTGAACCCTTGTCTTTGCGCGAGCAGGGGGGTTGGTGAATAAAAATAAACCCATCTGGCAGCGCGCACTCTATGCTCTGCGCGGGCTGAGGATTGCCGCACGGGAAGAAGCCAGCTTTCGCGCAGAATTATGGGCTGTGCTGGCGGCCGTGGCTTTTTTGCTTTGGGCGCAGGTCGCTTTATGGTGGTGGGGCTTGGCCCTGCTGTGGATGGCCATGCTGTTGGCTACCGAGTTATTGAATAGTGCAGTAGAGTCGCTGGCGGATCTGGTCAGTCCCGAATTTGATCCCCTGGTTGCTCGCGCCAAGGATTGTGGGGCGGCAGCGGTTTTTGTTTTGAGTAGCGTCGGTGTTGCTCTGCTGTTACTGATTTTGTGGCAGTATTTCCATGCTGGGGGTGGATAAGATGGGTGTTATTTTACCCGGTGCGCTGTTGCTGCCTATAATGACCGTATATGCGGGTTGCGGCGGGGCTTATGGAAGCCACGGACTGGCTGCCGGAAAATTGCAAAACGTAGGGAGAAATAATGGGTATTAACGCGGGCATTACCGTTATTGCCGTTGTCTTGATCATTATTATGCTGATCATTGCGGTGACTGCGGGCGTATTTATTCGGACTTTTTTGCGTTTGGAAAGATTGCTGGCCCGTGCTGAACAGGATGTTGGCCCCCTGATTTTTGAGCTGAAGTCGGCCTTGGTAGATATCAAGAAAATGACCCAGGTGGGGCGGGCGCAGATGAATCGGGTGGATTCCACCATGAAGTACCTCAGTCGGGAAATTATGGAAACCACCGAAACCCTGGTCCAGCCTGTACAGGAACTCGGTATGTGGTATCGGGCTTTGCGCACAGGCTGGCGCTATTTTTCACGCAAACGTTAAAGCCGGAAACGGCGAGGAGAAAAACCATGAGAAACGCAGAAGGTTTTGTAGTGGGGATTCTGGTAGGTGCAGTAGGCGCCTTATTGCTGGCACCAGCCAGCGGTGCGGAAACCCGTCAGGAATTGCGTAAGGCGATGGACAAGGGTAGAGAGCGTTTTTACAACCTGGAATCTTTGGCGGAAGAACGCATTGCGGTGTTGATTGATGAAATCCAGGAAAAAACTGCTCGATTGATGGATGCCGGCGGAGATTTGATGGAATCCAAACGTGAAGATTTGCTGGAGGCTATCCAGGTAGCCAAGCGGGCTCTGGCCGACGAGCGGGACATTCTTACCAGAAGCACACGTGCCCGTCGGGAAGTGCTGTTGGAAGAAGAAGAGAACCTCTGATTTCAGTGTTCGACACGTGACTTTTTATGGTGTAATCAATCATTTCATGGTGCGGTTGCGGGTCGGGACGGCTATGATGTGCAGACCGAATTCTTAAGGAGATACAGATGGCTGATAAATTGTTGATGGTTATGGTAAACACCGATCCTTCCAACCCCCAGGAACTGGGCGCGCCGTTCTTTCAGGCTACCGTTGCTGCCGCAATGGATTTTGACGTGGAAGTGGTGTTGACCGCCCGTGCCGGTGAGTTGGCCAAAAAAGGCGTGGCGGAAAAAATGTTCGTGATGCCTGGCAGTCCCAAAAGTGTCTACGATTTCATCAAGGATGCCCATGAGGCTGGCGTAAAGTTTTTTGTCTGCACCCCGACGCTGGAATTGTGGGACTGCACCAAGGAAGATTTGATTCCTGAAGTATCCGACGTGGTCGGTGGCGCTTATGTGATTGAGCAGGCCATGGACGACGACGTGGTCACCTTTACGTATTGATGCCAAGATGACACCTACCCATTTGGGGCCCGCTGAACATCTGTTCAGCGCGGAAGAGGTGGAAGCGGCCATCCAGAGGATGGCCGTTGCCATTAATAAGGATCTTGAACATCTGACCCCACATCGCCCGGTGGTGCTGCTTTGTGTATTGACTGGCGCCATTGTCGTGGTGGGCCAGCTCATGCCGCATCTGCATTTTCCCATGACGCTGGATTGTGTGCAGGTCAGTCGCTACGGTTCAGAAACCAGTGGTGGCGAGTTGCAATGGCGTACGCGTCCCAAGGAGTCTCTCTCAGGGGCTGTTGTGCTCCTGGTGGATGATATTCTGGATGAAGGTATTACCCTCAAATCCATTCAGGACTATTGCATGGCAGAAGGTGCTGTGGCGGTGCATACGGCGGTGATGGTGCGCAAGATGCGGCCACGATCTGTTGACCTGCAGGTGGATTATGTCGGTCTGGAGGTTCCAGACCAGTTCGTGTTTGGCTATGGTCTGGATGCCCGGGGACTGGGACGTAATGCCCCGGGAATTTTTTTCCTCCCGGAGGATCGCTGAATGGGCGTGGTCGGCATTATTGGTGGAAGTGGTTTGACGCGACTCAATAACCTGCAGATCCGTAATCGTCGGGTGGTAAGAACACCGTTCGGTGAGGCTTCCGGCCCCCTGACTTTTGGTGATCTGGGCGGGCAGGAAGTGGTTTTTCTGGCTCGGCACGGTTACGGACATACCATTCCCCCGCACCGAGTGAATTATCGTGCCAATATCTGGGCCTTGCACCATGTGGGAGTGACCCATGTGATTGCCGTGGCGGCGGTGGGTGGTATCAGTGCAGCCATGCAATCCGGGGTGATATGTATTCCGGACCAGTTGATTGACTACACCAGCGGAAGGCCTGGCACTTTCTTTGAAGGTGGCGAAAGCATGGTGGTCCATATTGATTTTTCCGAACCCTACTGCGGACGTATTCGTGAACGTCTTTTAGAGGGGGCAAAGATTTCTGATGTGGGGGTGATAGATGGGGCTACCTATGCGGCTACCCAAGGTCCCCGTCTGGAAACCATTGCGGAAATTCGGCGCATCGAAAAAGATGGTGGAGATATTGTGGGCATGACTGGTGCACCGGAAGCGGTATTGGCCCGCGAGATCGGTCTTTGTTACGCACCCATATCGTTGGTAGTCAATCCGGCCGCTGGCAAATCCAGCGAGCCCATCACCATGGAGGCCATTGACGCCGTCATGCATGAGGGCATGGAAAGAGTCCGGGCGATTCTGGCCAGTACGGTGCCTCTGCTGGCTGATTGCCCGCAATGTGACTGCGGCGTTTCCGTAGGCCCGGAAGCACTTAAACATTTGCACAGTCGGCGCAAGTAACGAGCGGCTAAAAAAGGCAGATCGTCAGTCAGATCTGCCTTTTTAACTTTTCAGCGTAAAGTGACCAACTCTTCCGAGCTGGTGGGATGAATGGCGATCGTGTCGTCAAAATCCTTTTTGCTGGCGCCCATGCGTAAAGCCACTGCAAAACCCTGCAACATTTCGTCGACGCCATCGCCAATGGCATGCAAACCGACAATTTTTTCTTCCCGTCCTACGGTCACCAGTTTCATGGCGGTTTTTTCAGGGTCTTCGGAAAATGCCCGCAACATCGGGGTAAAACGGGTTTGATACACCTTGACGGCTTCATCCCCGTAAGTTTCCCGCGCGGCCGTTTCGCTGAGGCCTACCGTGGCGATGGGGGGATGGCTAAAGACTACCGTCGGCACCAGCGTGGTATCCAGGTGGCGTTCGGGCTGCTGGTTGAATAAGCGATCCGCCAGTCTTCTCCCGGCAGCAATAGCCACCGGGGTCAGGGCGGGAGCGCTGGTCACGTCGCCCAACGCATAAATGCCAGGAACAGTGGTGTTTTGGAAAGCATCCACGGGAATGAATCCGTTTGCGTCTGAGCTGATGCCGGCATTTTCCAGCCCCAGTTCTGCACTGTTTGGACGTCTGCCAATCGCCCAAATGACGGCATCCAGTCCGCCCAGGCAGTCTCCATCCTGAAAGTGCAGGCATAAACCATCAGGGCGTTTTTCCAGCTCATGCACCTGACGCTGGGCCAGCAAATTGATGCCTTGGTGGAGCATGGCCTCCATCAGATGTTCACGGAGCATCGGCTCGAAATCATTCAGAAAATGCTTGCGACGCATGAGCAGTGATACATCACTGCCCAAAGCATGCAAAACGCCAGCCAGTTCCACGGCAATATAACCGGCTCCGACAATGGCGACACAGCGTGGAGCGTGTTCCAATTCAAAAAAACCATCTGAACTGATGCCGAGCTCGGCACCGGGAATATCCGGCCAGGTGGGTTGGCCACCGGTAGCGATGAGGATGTGCGGGGCACGCAGAATCTTACCGTCTACTTCCACCTGGTTTTTGTCATGAAAACGCGCATGTCCACGAATCAAGGTAACGCCATTACCATCCAGTCCCTGTGCATAGCGGCCATTGAGACGATCAATATAAGCGTCTCTTTTGGCCTTGAGCCGTTCCCAATGAAAACTGGAGGCAACCGCATCAAAACCATAGTCTTCTGCCATCCGCATTTGTTCGGCCAGGTGAGCAGCATTCCAGAAGATTTTTTTAGGCACACAACCAACATTAACGCAGGTGCCTCCCAATGGTCCTTCTGCGATCAATGCGGTTTTGGCCCCATAGCTGGCCGCCCGGTTGGCCGTGGCAATGCCGCCACTGCCGCCGCCAATGACGATTAAATCATAATCCTGGTTCACGCTGGTTTCTCCTTGTTTTGCTGCGTTTATTCCGGCTTTCTGGATTCAGGTTAATACAAATTTATTTACCTAAAAACTTCTCCAGATCATCTGCACCACCAATATGGCGTCCGCCAATAAACACCTGGGGTACCGTCGAGCGGCCACTGACTGCACGAATACTGCGCGAGCTGATGCCCGTACCCATGCCGGTGTGGATTTCCTCGAAAACCATATTGCGTTCTTTTAACAGGGCTTTGGCCCGGGCGCAGTGCGGGCAACCTTCACGCGTAAATACGGTGATAAATTCCGGATCCCTGGCCTCGGGATTGAGGTAACGCAACATGGTATCTGCGTCGGAGACTTCAAAGGGATCACCGGGTTTGTCAGGCTCGATAAACATTTTGCTAATGACGCCATCCTTGACCAGCATGGAGTAGCGCCAGGAACGCTTACCGAATCCCAAATCGCTTTTGTCCACCAGCATACCCATACCCTGGGTAAAATCCCCATTTCCATCGGGAATCAGGCGGATATTTTCTACGCCCAGTTCCTTGGCCCAGGCACCCATCACAAAAGCGTCGTTCACTGAAAGACAGATAATTTCATCCACACCGTTTTCCCGAAAGGTCGGGGCCAATTCGTTGTAACGGGGCAGATGGCTGGAAGAACAGGTCGGGGTATAAGCACCGGGTAATGAAAATACAATGACAGTTCTGCCCTTGAAGAGGCTGTCACTGCTCATATCCCGCCACTGGTTGTCGACACGGGTGCGAAAAGTGGATTGTGGAACCGATTTACCTTCCATACTGGTGAGCTTCATAACGATCTCCTTGTGCGGATGTGGAAACAATGCATCACGATGTGCTCTGCACTATAAATAATAATAGAATAAGTCTAAACATAATGCAAGAACAATTTGCTGAACCTCTCCCGGCAGCAAAGCTATGGATTAATCTAAAAACGGCAGTTGCCGTGGGTGCTTTGCAGCGACTTTTGTTTCGAGCCGTTGTTGTTCCTGGCGAAATCCAGCGCCCGTCAGGAGAGCTGTTTGAGCCCGTAGGGCGAGTTCTCTCCTGACAGCAGGATGAGCCTTATAACAACAGGCAAGGAACAATGGAGCAAAAAGCATTCACGGCAACTGCCGTTTTTAGGATTAAGCACACGACCAGCCAAGAAAATGCGCTGCAGTATCCAGTCCGCCATAGCGAATCTGAAAATCGGCCTGAGCGCGGACGACCGCCTTGGCATGATAGGCAATACCCACACCTGCCTTGCGTAACATCGGCAGATCATTGGCGCCATCGCCAATGGCAATGCAGTGACTGGCATCGGTTCCGGCACTGATGGCCAGCAAATCGAGAAGGTCGGCCTTGGCGTTGGCATCGACAATATCACCCAAAACCTGCCCGGTGATTTTACCATCGACAATTTCCAGGGTATTGGCAAAGGCGTAATCCAGATCCAGCATTTCCTGGAGATGGCGGGTAAACTGGGTGAATCCACCGGAAACCACACCGGTTTCCAGGCCCTGAGACTTGGCTGCCTGGATGAGTTCCCGTGCGCCTGGACTCAGTTGCAGGCGTTCGCGAATGATGGCGTCGATGGTGCTGGCGGGTGTGCCCTGGAGCAAGCGCACCCGCTCGCGCAGGGAGGTCTGAAAGTCCAGTTCACCCGCCATGGAGCGTTCGGTAATGGCGGCAACCTGCCGCTTGAGACCCAGGTGATCCGCCATTTCATCAATACATTCAATGCTGATCAAGGTAGAGTCCATGTCGGTCAACAACAGCTTAAAGTGACCAGCTTCCCAAAGTGGTGTTATGGCCAGATCAAGCTGGATGCCTTCCAGAGCGTCGGCCAAGGCACGATTGGCGGCAGGAACCGGACCATGAGGACCGTGAATGGCAATGGCCAGGCTATCGCCCTGGGCATGGAGTATGCGGCCAGGCATGCTGTTCTGAAGATGCAGGGTCGTCAATGCGCGGCGCAGCGCCTCGGGCTGCGCCGCGCCGCGCAATACCATACGGGAGACGCTGTCTACACTGGACATGGGAGACCAGAAAACTTCTCTTTGCTGATGCAAGGCCTGCCGCGATAATTCATCCAGAAACGGCGCAATTTCGCTGACGGCAACCGGTAAATTCCAGCTTTGTAGCCAGCATCCCCAGAGTTCCTGATGGCTTTCCGTACTATGAACAAATTGTCCCATGCTGGACGGTAAAGTCATGGGGCCACGTCCGGCGGGACTCAATATGGCAAGGCGCGTGCTGCTCATGCATTACTCCTTAATGGTTCAATGAGTTGAATGATTTTTTGGCAGCGTGCCTCGCCGTCGGGTAAATCCTGGCGAATTCTGAGGCGTTGGCCGCCATCCAGCTGATAGACACTGTGCGGACGCTGAATAAGCGCAATGATTTTTTCCGGGGATACCTGATTTTCCTGGGCGAATTGCAGGCGTGCTCCGGAAGGTCCGGCATCAATCTGATCAATGCCGATTTGGCTGGCCAGGAGGCGGAGCTGGGTCTGGCACAGCAAGGTTCTGGTCGGGTCTGGCAACGGCCCGAATCGGTCGATCATTTCCACCATGATTTCACCAATGGCGGAATCACTGCGGACATCGCTGAGGCGCTTGTATAGTTGCAAACGCAAGTGCACGTCGGGCAGATAATCGTCGGGAATCAGTGCCGCCGTATTCAGATGAATTTCCGGTCCGCTGGCGCGTTGTTCGGCCGGGCTGCGGGGGTCCTTGCCCGCACGGATGGCGGCAACTGCGTCGTTGAGCCATTCCATAAAGAGCGTGAAACCCACTTCATCCATGTGCCCGCTTTGCTCTTCGCCCAGAAGTTCACCGGCTCCACGAATTTCCAGATCATGACTGGCCAGGGCAAAGCCGACCCCCAGATCTTCCAGAGATTGAATGGCATCCAGGCGGCGCCGGGCATCATCACTCATGGCGCGTACATCGGGGGTAAACAGATACGCATAGGCCCGTTGATGGGAACGTCCCACCCGGCCCCGGAGCTGGTGGAGTTGCGCGAGACCAAATTTATCGGCGCGATTGATGAGTATGGTATTGGCGTGGGGATTGTCGATACCGGATTCGATAATCGTGGTGCTGAGCAGAATATCGAAGCGTTGATGATAAAAATCCAGCATGACCGCCTCCAGCTCGCCTTCAGGCATTTGCCCGTGGGCGACCCGGAGCCGGGCTTCGGGAAGCAGACGCTTGAGGTTGCTGGCCATGCGTTCGATATCCCGTACTTCATTGTGCAGAAAATAAATTTGTCCGCCCCGATGTAATTCTCGCTGACAGGCTTCGACGACCACAGCGTCTTCCCAGATCTGCACAAAAGTACGCACTGGTTGCCGACGCTGGGGTGGGGTGGCGATGATGGATAAATCGCGCAATCCGGCCAGGGACAGATTCAGGGTGCGGGGAATAGGCGTGGCCGTCAGGGTGAGAATATCCACTTCGGCACGCAGGGCCTTGATCTGCTCCTTTTGCCGCACACCAAAGCGGTGCTCCTCGTCCAGAATCAATAGGCCAAGGTCTTTAAAAGCCACATCTTTCTGGAGCAGGCGATGGGTTCCGATCAGAATCCGGACGTCTCCGGCCTGGGTGGCGGCCAGGATTTCCTTGTGGGTTTTGCCCTTCTGAAAACGGGACAGGACCTCGATCCGCAGCGGTATTCCGGCAAAGCGGTTTTGAAAGTTTTCATAGTGCTGCTGAGCCAGCAAAGTGGTCGGTACCAGAACCACGACCTGTGCCCCGCCATGGGCGGCCAGGAAGGCTGCCCGCAACGCCACTTCGGTTTTGCCGAACCCTACATCACCACAAACCAGACGATCCATGGGATGCGGGCTGATCATGTCGGCAATGACGGCGTCAATGGCTTGTTGTTGATCGGGCGTTTCTTCAAAAGGAAAGCGGGAAACAAAGTCCCAATAAGACTCATCTGGAGCTGCAAAAGCACGGCCCTGGCGGGCCGCTCGTCTGGCGTATATGTCCAGCAGCTCACTGGCTGCATCAATGGCTTTTTCCCGGGCCCTGGCTTTGGCTTTATCCCAGTGTTGACTGCCGAGGCGGGATAGCACCGGTTCTGCTGCCCCATTGCCCACATAACGGGCAATGCGATCCAGATGATCTGCCGGGACATACACCAAATCTCCCTGGGCATATTCCAGCACCACATATTCGTTGACATCGCCTTGCGCCGCAAAAGGGGTACTCATCCCCTGAAAACGACCAATGCCATATTCCTCGTGGGTGACCGCATCGCCGGGCTGCAGTTCGCCCAGATCGCGAACCATGCCTTCCACATGACGTTGGCGGACCTGCGCACTTCGTCTTTGCGCAAATACCCGGTCACCGAAAATCTGCGCTTCCGAGATGAGTGCAAGCTGGACCAGATTTTTCTCTTTCAGCAGCAGACCGCGCTCCAAGGGGGCTACGGTAATAGCGATTTTTTCTGTGGACTGGAGAAAATCCGGCCAGTGTTTCAGGCGGGTGGCACTTAAACCCGCTTTGTTCAGGCGCTCAGACAGCGCTTCCTGACGGCCCGGAGATTCTGCAGCAATCAGGGCGCGGCCCTGCTGGGGGAGGTGACGCAGAAAAGTTTCCAGAGCTGACAGGGGCGTTTCGCTGTTTCCCTGCAAGGCTGGTAGAGGTCCGCAGGGTAGGCTTGCACCGGGGCCTTCTACCTCGCCATGCACCTGTGCACGACTCTGGAGTGCTGTTTCCCATTCGGCAGGCGTTAAAATAAGTGCGTCTGGTGGCAAAATCGGATAACTGGTGTCGTATGCCCGCTCTTCATGGCGTTCCTGCCAGTCGTGGCGAATCTGCTGGCTGGCGCTTTCTAGACCGGGGGGCATGAAAATGATCCCGTCCGGAGGAAAATGGGTAAGCAGATGGCTGCTTTCCGGGAAAAACAGAGGCAGGTAATGCTCTGCTCCCTGGGGAACCTGTCCGCGACTTGCCGCTCGATAGACTTCGGCACGTTGCGGGTCACCACTGAATTTTGCCCGAAACTGGCTGCGGAATTCATTCAGTGCTGCCGCATCTACAGGAATTTCGCGCGCAGGCAGCAGGGATACCCTGGATACTTTCTCCAGAGTCCGCTGGGTTTCCGGGTCAAATGCCCGGATGCTTTCTACCTGGGTGTCAAATAACTCAATCCGGTAGGGCAGCGGGCTACCACTGGGAAACAGGTCAATAATGCCGCCGCGCCAGGCGAGCTCTCCGGGTTCGGAAACTTCGCTGACATTGCGGTAGCCCGCATCAATCAGGCGTTGTCGAAAGCGCTCGGGCTGGAGGTTGTCTCCCACCGCCAGTACAAAGGCATGTTGATCAAGAAAACTCCTGGGCGGAAGACGTTGCAGAGCGGCCGCCAGAGGGACCAGACACAGCCCACGCCAATTGGGCAAGGCCGCCAATGTCGCGAGACGGGTGGCGGTCGCATCAGCCGGAGGTGCCAGACGATCATAGGGCAGAATTTCCCGATCCGGGAAAATCAGGGGCGCATCCAGATCCGGCGCAAAAAATGACCACTCGCGCTGCCATTCTTCCAGATCACGGGGATTGGGCAGGAGCACCAACAGAGGTTTTTTCCATTTGCGGAGCATTTCGGCTGCCAGCCAGCAATCGGCAGCTCCGAAAATATGGCTGAAACTGCGTGCATTACCTGCACGGGGGGCAGGGCCCAAAGCGAGAGGAAAGTCCAAAATATCCGGGATATCATATCAGCAAATTCAGGGAGCCTAGTGTAAGGTGCCCGTGCCCAAACTGCAAAAGCTGAAACGCTTGCGCCTGCTGTATAGACTGCGGATACTGCGTCTGAAATCCATAAGTTGAGGAAGATTGATGGAGCGGATCTGGGTCATTATTCCAGCCGGAGGGCGGGGCCAACGTTTTGGTGGAACCCAGGCTAAACAATATGTTTTGCTGCGCGGGCAGCCTGTTCTTGCGCATACCCTGAACATTTTTCTGCACGAAAAGCGGATATCCGGAGTGCAGTTGGTGTTGCCGGGTGAGGATCTGGAAAGCGGAGCCTGGCGGGACTTGTTGGGCGATGATTTGGTGTTGCCTTTGGCCCCTGTAAGAGGCGGGAAGCAACGTGCTGATTCCGTGCGTCGCGGTTTGGAGGCCTTGCGGAAAGCCAGTGCTGCCGATAAGGACTGGGTGCTGGTACATGATGCTGCACGACCCTGTTTGCGCGCCGAAGACCTGGGCAATTTGCTGGATAGTCTGAGAGAATCACCGCAGGGGGCATTGCTGGGAATTCCGGTTGCCGACACCCTCAAGCGCGAAAAAGACGGCCTTTCCCTGGGTACGGTGGATCGGGAAGGGTTATGGCGGGCTTTAACGCCTCAGGCTTTCCCCCTGGCAGCATTGCTTGCAGCTCTGCAATCTGCGCAGGGTGCCGCAATGCCCATTACCGATGAAGCTTCGGCGATGGAGCTTCAGGGTTGGCGTCCGCGTCTGATTCAGGGGCATGGGGATAATATCAAGATTACCCTGGGAGATGATCTGGCTTTGGCCGCAGCCATCCTGTCGGCCCGTGACGAGGAGAAATGATGCAGCTGCGTATTGGTCATGGTTTTGATGTGCATGCTCTGGTTCCCGAGCGCCTGTTGATACTCGGAGGGGTCAAGATTCCCTATGAGCGGGGTCTGGCCGGGCACTCCGATGCGGACGTCTTGCTGCACGCCATTTGTGACGCCTTGCTGGGTGCCGCAGCATTGGGAGATATTGGCCGCCATTTTCCCGACACGGATGCACGTTTTGCCGGCGCCGATTCCCGTCTTTTGCTCCGGCATTGTCATGCTTTGATTCAGGAAAAGGGCTTTTCGGTCGGGAATGTGGATGCCACTATTGTTTGTCAGCGACCCAAACTTGCGAGCCATATACCGCAAATGCGCGCGCACATTGCCGAAGATCTGCAGGTTTCTGAGGATGCGGTCAACATCAAGGCGACGACGACTGAGCAGCTGGGTTATGCTGGTCGGGGTGAAGGAATCGCTGCCCACGCCGTGACCCTGATTCAACATGTCTGAATTATTCCCACGCATTTATCCGCATGTGGATGTCCTGCTGGAAGCCGAACTCAAATCGACGGAAGAGGATTTTCAGGTTACGGAAATGCTGCCTTTTACGCCTTCCGGTACGGGGTCGCATTACTGGTTTTTCATTGAAAAGCGCGGACTGAATACCCAGGAAGTAGCCAAACGGCTGGCACAACTTGCCAGCATCCCCGTGCGTGATGTGGGTTATGCGGGAATGAAAGATCGGCACGCCATTACCCGACAGGGTTTTTCCGTGCCGGTACAAGCCGGGACAACGCCGGATTGGCTGAGCCTGGAAAGTGAAAATCTCCATTTTCTGGAGATGACCCGCCATGACCGCAAGCTCCGCAGGGGGGTGCTCAAGGGAAATCATTTTCGCCTGGTTTTGCGCCATTGTCAGGGCGAACCAGCTTTGTGGGAGACGCGTTTGCAGCATTTGCAAAAAACGGGCTTTCCCAATTATTTTGGAGCGCAACGCTTTGGCCACCGTAATTTGCAGGAGGTCAGTCGCCTGTTGTCCGGTACAGCGCGCAAAATGGATCGTCATCAACGTGGCCTGCTGCTGTCAGCGGCGCGCTCTGCACTTTTTAATCAGGTACTGGCCGAACGGGTACGCCAAAATAACTGGAATGTTCTCTTGGCGGGAGAAATTGTGCAATTAAATGGTTCGCACAGCATTTTTCTGGCCCAGGCTAATGAGCAGGAGAGCTTGCAGCAGCGTGCTGCAGAGTGGGATGTGCACCCCAGTGGACCCCTGCCGGGCCGGGGCGGGCTCTCTCCTGAAAATCAGGCTGCCCTCGTAGAAAAGCAGGCCCTGGATGCCTTGCCCGAGGAGTCAGAGACTTTGGGTAATATCCGTCATTGGCCACAACAATTAGCCGCGCAGGACGTGGACGCTGCCCGCCGCGCCCTGCGTGCGCGTCCGGATTCGCTGCAATACTACTGGCAGGATGCCAGCACCCTGATTCTGGAGTTTTCGCTACCTGCGGGCGTATTTGCAACCAGTTGTATTGAAGCATTACTGGGCCATGAGCAAGTTCGCGCCGATAGGCTTGACCTTTGTGTTGACTAGATGCTTTAGAATGAGGACACTATTACGTGTGGAGCGTGAAAATTCAGTCAATATAAGGAGGGAGACAAGATGGATACACCTGTAACAATAGGCCGCTTGGCCCGTGAAGCTGGGCTGGCTGCAGAAACATTGCGTTACTACGAGCGTATTGGCTTGATTCAGCCGGTACAGCGCACCCAATCCAATTATCGTCTTTATGATAGTCACGCCGAGTCGCGTCTGCGCTTTATCCGCCGTGCCCAGAATCTGGGGTTTTCCCTGACTGAGGTGAAAGAGTTGCTGGACATCAGCAGCAGCGCCGAAAATGACATGGGTGATGTGAAGGCGCTGACAGAACAGAAAATTGCAGAGATTGATTTCAAAATTGCAGATCTGCAGAGAATGCGTAGCGCTCTGGCTATCCAGGCAGAGCGTTGCCCCGGCCATGGTTCAGTAGACAATTGCCCTATTCTGGCCTCCCTGGCCGAGGCGGAAGGGGATATGGCTGTTCGCCGGCGCTGGGATGTGAGTCGGGATCCTTCCGCACCGCGTAGCGTTGCCCAGCGTTGAGTAAAGCATATGGCACTGATTGAATTGTCTGTTCAGGGAATGACCTGCAATCACTGTGTAGCTGCTGTAGATAAGGCACTTCGGGTGGTACCCGGAGTGCAGACTGTTGCAGTACATCTTGACGCTAACAGCGCTACCGTGGAGGGTGACTCCATGGATGCTGAGGCTTTAGTTCAGGCCATTGAAAGCGAAGGCTATACGGCTCAAGTCCGATAATTGCGATGTCGGTGGCGGCGCCAGCCGAGTAATACCTGCAAGGCCCCGCCCCCGCCTTCCCCGGGGCGGGCCTGAGCAAAAGCCAGAACCTCCTGGTGCTTCATCAGCCAGCCACCTACCAGTCTTTTCAGTACCGGTATGCGTCCCGGGGAGCCCAACCCTTTACCATGCACAATGCACACGCAATTCCAGCGCCACTGCTGGGCTTCGTGTAAAAAGGCCGCCAGTTCGAGTCGGGCCTCTTCAACCGTGCAACCATGTAAATCCAGTCTGGACTGGATCCGGAAACGCCCTTTGCGTAAATCCCTGAGGAGAGCAGGAGACTGCCCCTGCTGCAAATAAAGCCATTCATCTCCTGCTTCCAGGATTTCGTCGCTGTTTAGCGTGCGACTGAGCGCCGTCCGCACGGCCAGTTCGTCTTTTTGCCGTTGCAGGGGCAAAGGTGCCGGGGGGCTGGGTCGTGCGGGGATGGGCGGCGCCGGAAAGCGTTTTACATCTGCCATGGCTTCTTCAAAGCAAGCCTTTTCAGCAGGATGGACGGCGAGCGATACCGGTGTTGTCTTGGGTGGTCGCCGCCGTCTCATGCTTCAATCCTCCTGTTGCTCCAGCCAGCGCTCTGCGTCCAGAGCCGCCATGCAGCCCGTTCCGGCACTGGTGACCGCTTGCCGGTACACATAATCCTGGACATCACCGGCGGCAAAAACGCCTTCAATGCTGGTTGCTGTGGCCATCCCGTCGCGCCCGCCACGGGTAATCAGATAACCACCTGCATCCATTTCCAGTTGTCCCTTGAATATGTCGGTGTTGGGTTTATGGCCAATGGCAATAAATACCCCCATCAAAGCTAGGTCCTGGGTATTACCGTTTTCTATATGCTTGATCCGCAGTCCGGTGACGCCCGACTGGTCCCCCAGTACTTCATCTACGGCATGATCCCAGATGATGGTCACGTTTTCCTTGGCCATCAGCTTGTCCTGCAGGATTTTTTCGGCACGAAACTTGTTGCGGCGATGTACTACCGTGACATGCTTGACAATATTGCTCAGATAAAGAGCTTCTTCGACGGCTGTATTACCACCGCCGATGACTGCGACATCCTGATTGCGATAGAAAAAGCCGTCGCAGGTGGCGCAAGCTGAAACGCCTTTGCCGCGAAATTTTTCTTCGCTGGGCAGACCCAGATATTTGGCTGAGGCCCCAGTCGCCAGAATCAGGGCATCACAGGTGTAATTGTGTTGATCCCCACTGAGTTGGAAGGGTCGCTGGCTCAGGTCGGCCTTATGAATATGATCAAACACCATTTCCGTATCAAAGCGCCGTGCCTGTTTTTCCAGTTCCTGCATCAGTTCCGGACCCATGATGCCCTCTGCAGCACCAGGCCAGTTGTCTACATCGGTCGTTGTCATTAATTGACCACCAGGCTCCATCCCTTGCACCAGCAGGGGTTGGAGATTGGCCCGCGCTGCGTAAATGGCAGCCGTGTAGCCACCGGGGCCTGAACCCAGAATCATTAATCGGGCGTGTTTGCTATCAATGATGCTTTTGGAGTCGCTCATCGGGGTCCTCATCAGTCAGGGTGTGGATTCAGTTTAACATCAACCGGGAAGGCCTGTAACAAATGCAGGGTGAATTTATCCCGCCACGCTGTTATCGGTTGCGGGCCGTTTTCATCATTTATATTTCTTTCTGATTCACTCTTCGCGATAACTCCTCAGCAGATTCCTTGCGTTCGGAATATCGGTCTGTCAGGTAATCACTTTGACCTCGCGTCAGTAAGGTGAATTTCATCAATTCTTCCATTACATCCACCACCCGGTCATAGTAGGCAGAGGGTTTCATGCGTCCTGCCTCATCGAACTCCAGAAAGGCTTTGGGCACCGAGGACTGATTCGGTATGGTGATCATGCGCATCCAGCGCCCTAAAATGCGCATCTGATTAACGGTGTTAAAGGATTGTGAGCCTCCGCAAACCTGCAGCACCGCCAGAGTTTTCCCCTGGCTCGGTCTTACTGCTCCGGAGTTCAGCGGAATCCAGTCGATTTGTGACTTGAATACTCCGGTCATTGCGCCATGCCGTTCGGGTGAACACCAAACCTGCCCTTCCGACCATTCTACCAGCTCCCGCAACTCAATGACTTTGGGGTGGGTTGCGGGCGCATCATCGGGCAGCGGTAAGCCACTGGGATGAAATACCCGCGTGTCCGCCCCAAAATGGCGTAATAGTCGCTCTGCTTCCAGGGTCAGCAGCCGGCTGTAGGATTTTTCCCGATTGGAGCCATAGAGCAGCAATATACGAGGCGGATGTTGAGTGGCCGCAGTACCGGTCAGACGGTTTATATCCGGTTGCTGCAGCAGGCTCTCGGTGATGTTGGGAAGATCATCAGACACAACAGTTCTCCATGATGAACAGCTCGGCAAATGATAAATGCCTACACATTTTGTAAGCAGTGTTGATGAGTGTCGGCTATTTGTCAATACTACAAGTATTATTCGCGGGTTTGTTTTGATGGCTTTTGGGCGTGCGTAAACCCGAATTCCGCGATGGAGTAAGGCGAAGACAGGTTGAAGGGCCCGATGACAAAAATGGCACGAACCATGCTTCCTTTCAGTCTGGCGGCAACAGAAGAGTCTATGACGGCGCAATCTGGACTCGTTTTCCATGGCGAATTTATTCAGGGATTGGGTGTGCATCGCTGGTTGGAACAGGAAATGCCCAAGCCGGGCAGCAAGCGGGGTTATGGGCCGACGCAACAGGTGTTGCCGCTGCTCTTGATGTTGACCGGCGGTGGCCGTTCTCTGGGGGACCTGTGCATGATTCATGCGGACCAAGGCCTCCGCCGTCTGCTGCATCTGAAGGCTTTGCCCAGCACGGATGCTGCGGGTGCCTGGCTGCGCCGCACGGGAGAAGGCGCCGGACTGGCGGGCCTGGATGCGGTGAATCGCCGGATTGTCGCTTGGCATTTGCGCAGGCTGAAGCGCTGGGAGCACACCTCGGATATCGACGCCACCCAGATCGTCGCAGAGAAAAGAGATGCGGTCTGGACCTATAAGGGCGAGCGCGGCTACATGCCCATGGTGGGACATCTGGCGGAAGCCGGGGTTGTGATTCATGACAATTTCCGGGCAGGGAATGCCGCCCCGGTCGGCGCCAACCTTGACTACATCCAAGCCTGTGAGGCGCGGCTACCGAAAGGCCATCGCCTCGCGGCGACCCGCGCGGATTCTGCCAGCTATCAGGCCGATCTCTTCAACTACTGCGAGCAGACCGGCAAGACTTTCGCGATCGGTGGCAGGGGATGCCCAGACCCTAGCGGTCATCGCCGCGATTCCCGAGTCCGCCTGGACCCGCTACGCGGACTGCGTTGTGGCGGAGACGGTGCACAGCATGGAACAGACCGACAAAGCTTTTCGGCTCATCGTCGTGCGCTATCCGCATCATGCGGATCTGCTGGAAGATCGGCCCCGTTACCACGTCATTGCCAGCAACCGCACGGGGGGTGCGGCGGATGTGCTGATCTGGTACCGCCAGCGGGGCGAATATTCCGAGAACGGCATCAAGGAGCTGAAAATCGGCTTTGGCATGGAGCGCATACCTTGCTGTCAGTAGAGCGCCAATGCCGCCTTCTTCCGGATTGGGGTCATTGCACACAACCTCTTCGTGCTCTTCAAACATGCGGCCCTCGGCGAAGGCTGGCAGCGCCATCGCATCGCCACCGTGCGTTGGCGCTTGTTCCAGGTGCCGGGCCGGTTCATTCGCCATGCCGGTGCCTGGGTCCTGAAGGTGGCCGTCCCCTTTGCCGAAGACTTTGCGCACATTCGTGCGCGTGGTTAGGCCATCCTCCACGAACGGACTCCCTGAAAACGCACCTTGCCGCCGTCCTCAGTCTCATTGAACGCCCTCGGCGCGGTAGCGCTGCGCATTGGTGTCTGTATGACGCCTGCAATCGAATGAAAAACCACCGAACAAATGAAGATTCGCCCGAGAGCGACGTAATTCCGGACCAAAACATCCCTCGCATACCTGTCCCGCGAAACTCATAGGCTAGCCTCAGAGATCAATTGCGGAATTTGGGACACATTTATGTTTGTATGTTTCCATGCAAACATGATAGAATAGTACCTCATTATGATAAATGCTTTTACCTATATTTTTCCGGCGATACGTGGGGTGCAAGCGGGGCGCGAATACTACGTTTCGATGTGCCCGCTACAGCTATTGCGCCGGTTCTTTATCTTCGACGACGAAGAGCTCGTACCGGAACTCCGGGCTCAACGAACGCTGAACAAAGCACGTGTACCGGAGATAGCTCGCTATATCGTAGAGAACCCCAATAGCTACACCTTCTCCGCCATCACAGTATCGGTCGACGGCGAAGTCAAATTTGATCCTATTGATGCGGACGGTCCAACCAATTTCCGTATGGGATCGCTTACCGTTTCAATGCATGCCAAGTTCATCGTCAATGATGGGCAACACCGGCGCGCTGCAATCTTGCAGGCACTTGATGCGGCTCCAGAGCTTGGCGAAGAAACCATCGCCGTGGTGTTTTTCGTCGATCGCGGACTTGAGCGCTGCCAGCAAATGTTCGCGGACCTCAATCGCCACGCCGTGAAACCGTCGGCGTCACTCGGTATCTTGTATGACCACCGCAGCGCTGCAGCCAATCTTGCGCGACACCTGAGTTTCACCTCAAATGTTTTCAAGGGATTGATCGAGGCCGAGCGCTCCTCGCTCTCGCCGAGGTCGAGAAGTTTGTTCACCTTGAGCGCGGTGCATTTCGCGACCACCGAATTCCTCTCGGAGAAGGAATTGGAAGACTTCCAGTCGGCGAGTCAGATGTGCCTGGAGTTTTGGAAACTGGTTGGCGAGCAGATTCCTGAATGGACTTATGTGCGCGAATCGAAAATGACCTCCGGCGATGTGCGTCGAGATTTCATCCATTCACATGCCATCGTGCTTCAAGCGCTTGGGCGAGCGGGGCGTGCGCTGTATCAACTGCCCGCAGCAGAACGGGCTAAACGTATTAAGCGGCTTCGCACTGTGGACTGGTCGCGTCAGAACGCAAAGACTTGGGAAGGCCGTGCCATGGTTGGCGGTTCTATGGCGAAATCTGGACAGAACATTACCCTTACGTGTAACGAGATCAAGCGCGTGCTCGGCCTGACGCTTACTCCCGAAGAATCGAGCGCAGAAGCAGCATGGGCCGCATCGCGTGCCCCTCATCAGCCACGGACTGTAGCAAGGAAATCAAAATGAGCATTAACGCCGATCAGATCATCGAGGAGATCCAGGCAATCTACTGCTCCGATCCGATGCCCTGGATCGTTGGCTATAGCGGGGGCAAGGACTCTACGGCTTGCTTGCAGTTGATTTGGACTGCTATCGCCCGCTTGCCCGCTGAGCAGCGGACCAAGCCCATTCATGTCATCAGTACCGATACTCTGGTGGAGAACCCAGTTATCGCGGCTTGGGTGGAGACCTCGCTCCTTCGAATTGGTACCTCAGCCAAACAACAAGGACTTGATATTCGCCCTCACCGCTTGACGCCGGCGATGGAGAACCGTTTCTGGGTCAATCTGATTGGCAAAGGCTATCCCGCACCGCGCCCCAAATTCCGCTGGTGCACGGACCGGCTCAAGATCAGCGCCTCAACCAAATTTATCCAAGAACTCTCCGAGTCGAATGGCGAGGCGATCCTGGTGCTTGGGCAGCGGCGAGGCGAGAGCCAGGCGCGCGATAAGGTCATGGACCAGTACAAGGGTAGTACACGTGACCGTCTGAGTAGGAACAAGGATCCTCGTTTGTCACGCGTCTGGGTTTATCCACCCATCGAAAGTTGGACGAGCGATTTTGTCTGGAACTTCTTGATTTCAAACGTAAACCCTTGGGGAATCGATAACCAGGAACTATTCGGGATATATCGCGGTGCGACGCCAGATGCCGAATGTCCGATTGTGGTGGACACATCGACAGCCAGTTGTGGGGACAGCCGCTTCGGTTGCTACGTGTGCACCATGGTCTCGCGGGACAAGTCCATGCAAGCCATGATTCAGAACGACGAACAGAAACAATGGATGCAACCCATCCTGGATTTCCGTAACAACCACTTGGCAGTGGAGGATCGGTCTAATCGTGATTTCCGACGCATGAACGGTCGTCTCACCGTGTTCCGCGACGAGCTTGTTCATGGTCCCTATACACAAGGACATCGCGCGAAGCTGCTTAAAGAGCTTCTAACTGCCCAGCGATTGGTTCGCAATGCAGATCAGAAGCAGGGGACTCAACTGATCGAGCTGATCTCGATCGATGAGTTGGATGAGATTCGCCGTATCTGGGTAGAGGGCAAGGGAGAGATTGAAGACCTTGTGCCAAAAATTTACACCGATGTCTTCGAAACTGCATACCCGGGCCGAGAACTTGAGCAGGCGCCGCTGGATCGCACCGACCTGTCGATGCTGGAACAAGTGGCATCCGAAGTGGATTCAGAGCCAGAGGCTGCGCACGAGCTTTACAAGCTGACGCGCAGCCTTTTGGCGGTGCAGTTCCAGTCGATAGAAGCCCATAAGCGATCCAAGCATTTGGATCGACTGGAAGGGGTGCTCAGGCACTATGCCTTCCGTAATGAAAACGAAGCTCTTGAATTTGCGTTATCCAGTCCCGCCGATGACTCGGATGGGGATGCAGCAGACGCCACGGCATTGATGGCGTAATCCATGGCAAAGATAACAATTACAAACGTCTCTATCGAAAACCTGGGGCCATTTCGAGAACGACAAACCATTGACCTCGGTGTTGGCGCAGGCAAGCCCGTTATTCTCGTGAAAGCACTTAATGGCAGCGGCAAAACGACGTTGCTAACGGCTTTGCAGATCGGTCTCTACGGCCAGAAGGCACTACCATGGCTAAAGCGAACTGAATACGAGCAATTATTGCTTGGCTTGCAGCGCCATAAGGCTCAAGGCCATAGCATTGTGGAAATTGGCATCGTGGTCGAAGTAAGCGGCGCTCGCCGCCAGTTAATGGTAAGGCGCGAATGGCCTGCAAAGGCCGATGGATTGCAAGAGAAAATTTCCGTATATGAGGATGGTAGTCTCGACATTGATTTTTCTCAGACTTGGGATGAATTTATCGAGTCCATATTGCCCGCCGAACTCGTTCAATTGTTCTTATTCGATGGCGAGAAGATCGAGGCATTAGCCAATCCCGAACGCTTGCCTGAATTGCTCAAGCGAGCCACTGAAGTATTTCTGGGTATCGGTGGAATCGAGGCGCTCGGTAATGATCTGAAGGCATTTGAGCGACGTACGACATTAAAGAACAAGAACGTCTCAGAGGAATTTGAAGCGGCTCGCGCCAATGTGGCCACCTGGAACAGCCAGGCGAGTGAGCTGGAGATGCGTATTCAGCATCTGACACAGGATCTGGCCTCTGCGCGAAACGCTGCAGACCAGGCTCAAAATGCGTTGGATCGTTATACGGTTGAGGCGCAGCGCAAGGGGCTTGTGGCATATGAGCAAGCTGCGGCGATTCGGAACGCCGTCGAGGTGACCCGCAAGACCGTCAGCGTAGCGCGCTCCAATCTAGCTGACGCAATGTCAGATCCGATATTGCCGCTCGCTTGGCTGACATCTCTCTGGCCGAGTTACGTTGACGCTTGGGAGCGGGATCAACATGCACGACACTCAAAATTACTTGAGCAGGAGTTCAAGAAGCGAGATGGGCGGGTGCTGTCTGCGTTGCCGGCAAATTTGTCCAAATCTGCTATCGATGCACTCAAGGATGCTTTGGCACTGGACCTAAAGGCGTACTCGGCAAATCGTGACAAGGGCGGACCGTATTTGCGCGATGCGCCTCCCAAAGACGTAGAACGTCAGTTGACGTCGAGTCGAAGCCAAGTTCGGCGGGAGTTGGATGCCTTAAAGGCTGCGCAAGTCCAGTTGGACAGGACTGAGCAGCGTATTGGGGAGATTCCAGCAGAGGAGCAAATCGGCGATATCTTATCGGTACTCAGTAAACGAAGCAAAGTGACCGCTGCAGCCGAGGCCCAACTTACCGCCCTGACCCAACAGTTGGAGGAGGCGCAAAGCAACCTCGCTCATGTTCGTATGCGTCTGAACGCCGCTCAGGAACGCTTGGGAACTGAGTTCCGCGATCGATCCCTAGAGGCGAAAAGTTTGGAAGCGTCGGTCCGGGCTCGCAAGGTACTTTCTGTTTTCAAAGACCGGCTCCTGGCATCGAAGGCTCAATGGCTATCCGATGTGATTACAGCTGAGTTTCGGGATCTGCTGCGGAAAAAGAATTTGATAGCGAGCGTTGTCGTCGACCCCTCGAGCTATCAAGTGACGATCAAGGACAGCAAGCAACAGGAGCTACCCATGGATCGCCTGTCAGCAGGAGAGAGGCAGTTGCTGGCGATCTCGGTGCTTAGTGCATTGATCAAGGAACGCAAAGGACGCTTCCCGGTGGTGGTGGATACACCGCTAGCCAGGCTGGATCAGCAGCACCGCTCGGCAATGATCAAACGATTCTTCGCTACCGTTTCGCACCAGGTCGTTGTGCTGTCTACGGACCAAGAAGTTGATGGTTCCGCCTACGATGCCCTCAAGCCTTTCACCAATGCAGAGTACTCGCTGGACTTCGACGACGGCGAGGGGCGAACGACAGTCAACTTCCTGGGCAAGGAGAGGGGTGTTGATGGAGCGCGTTAAACTTACTTCCGCCGCACGTAACCAGCTCGCCACCATTAAGCGTCGTACCGGCATTGAACACAACAATGCCATTTGCCGACACGCTCTATGTATTTCATTGGCAAACCCATCCGTGCCACCGAATGAAAATTTTTCATTTTCCGGCGGACTGGAAATCGATTGGCGCACGCTGACTGGTGGTCAGGAGGAACTTTACACGAATCTGTTGATTGTTCGATTGCTCTCCGAGGGAAAGAGAATCTCTGAAGACGTAATTCGGCAGGCTTTTCTCCTTCACGTGCATCGTGGGCTCTCCTATCTTGTTGCCCGGCGTGAAGAAGATCTGCTTGCCGAACTGGCTGCTGCAGTTGGGGTACAGTGATCACTGTTTGCAATCAACCAAGATTGGTATTGTTGAGCAATTAGCCTATAAACGCTGTCCGCGATCTCCCCCTTGTTGAACGAGAACGAGTGTCTTACAGGTGAAGGAGGAGGACTTGATAGGACTGCTTGCGCTGGTGTTACCTGAGTTGGGTCAAGTTCAAAGCGTTTGTGTAGTTCTGCTTCGATTGCCCGTCTTGCGATTTTCTGCTTTGACTCCGGCTCCGAATCAGCACATGGAATATATATTCCAACAAAGAAGATTGGACTGGTTGAATTCGCCTCTTCAGCATCGACCTCATATAGTTTTCCTAGGAAGTCATTTTGCGATGTTAGATGGCTCTTCCAGCGCACGGGGGGAACATGGCCGGTTTCACCGAAGTACACGTATCGCCCCTTAAAAATTGCATACAAATGGGATGTTCTCGGACTTCCCCATACTGTTCCGGCGAGCGCAATCATTCTTGAAGAAGGTTTATATTTTCACTGGTAAAGTTGGCTAGATAGGTGCCATAGTTGCGGTGAAAACGATCAAATACGGCCTTTATGGTCTCTATTCCAACGTCGTACAAGTTGCCGACCGTATTAATCTCAGCCACGCCGGCTGCGAAAATCAAAGTTTCAAGGAGGACGCGTTCTGGGGCGTTATCCGCTAGTTCTTTCAGGAACTCCGTATAGAAGGGATGTGTTGTGTTTACGCAGACGAAAACACCTTCCTTCGCATCACGATATGGTGTCCAGAAGCGCTGGTAATCAACATGGTCTGTGTATCGAATCTTTGCAAAAGCGGGCTCGCCGAGCTTCGCTGTAGCCCCTTCGTCGGCGGCGGTTGTAGCGGCCTTGGCCTCATCGGCTTCAATAGCTTGCGCCTGTTGTCTCTCTAAAACCGCGTCCGGCGGTGTTCCCCGTGCCATCTCTTCGGGATCGTCCTCTGCAACATTTGCAGAGAGATCCGTAAATTTTTCTCCTTCACGGCCACTAGGCATCCGCAGTAGCTCATGGCATTTCTTCATGATGAGCTTTGCAACTGTTCGCGGATCGTCTAGTATTCTTTTTAGCCTTCCGAGCAATTCATCGTCAATCTCGAATCTCTGCTTTGTTACGTCGACGTGCAACACGTCGTCGTGTTCTTCAGTCAGATCCATGCGAATGCGGATATTGAATTCGTCCTTAGATAGCATTCCAAGACTATCGCCCCAACGGATCAGGCGTTCATTGCGATAAATAAAGAAACCAGCATTCTTGCGACTAACTTCGTACTGCTTCACTCTTTCCCTATCTGCTGGGGTTAAAGGCGAATTTACTTTTCCTAATGCATCCTGAGGAAACGCAACGACGGTGAGGCGAATCGGAGATGTCGTCTTTCCGTCGGCCAAGTCCGGTTTCCATTTCTCGTCGAGCAAGAGATATGGGCTTACAAAATCATAAGTTTCAGGATCCCAAGTCTTGTGACCATTGGGTTCATTAAGGAAGAGAATGTCAAGCGGGGTAATCTCTTTGAATGGAGCGTCGTCTCCTGCGCAGACTCTTATTCCTATTCTTACGGGGTTGGTCGGATCAGTAAGAAATTTCGCGTATATCACGCCCATTTCCTCTTCGAGTTTTCTTACTGTTGTGCTCGGAGATTGGTGATTGATTTTTTCGCAACCATCAATTTCTACGACAGTTCCAGACTCTCCAGGCAAAAGACTTGTGTATTTTTCGGAGATGTCGGGAAGCAAGTCCGATGACGAAATGATGAATCTGTTTTCCTGCTCGACCAGATCGATGTCAAAGGTATGGCGCTGTGATATCACTCCATTCTTCTTGCTGACTATGTGAATCCTCGAACCGAGGGATAGACCTGCTGACTTGAGTCCCATCCCATACTTAGAAAGGCTGTGCGGGCGATAGTTACCGTTGGCCCCGAGTGCAAATGCGCCAACGATCTCATCGTTCGTCATTCCATAGCCGTTGTCGATGACCTGATAGGTTGCGACACTGTTTCGATTCTTTAGCGTTTTCCCCGGGGCCAAGTAAAGGGAAATGCGAATGTCGGACGCGCTGGCGGTGACAGCGTTATCAACGATGTCCAGTAGTGCTGTCTGAGGTTCATAGCCAATCCTTGCTATCGCTTGACAAAGGCGCGCTGCGTGTATGGCAATCTCTTGCTTAATTTCGGTCATGGTTTTGTCTTCCATTCTTGGCGTTTATTAAGTAAATATCTCCCGGCAAAGCCGGGAGCTTTAGTTCGTGAGCCGCTCAAAGCGGCTTAAAACGGGGACGCTAACGCGGCCCCTCAGTTTTGGCGCCACCACTGGGTGGCCCGGATCAGCTTCATATGTTCAACTGATCTACTCGTTCATCCTTTTTTTCCTGATGGCGAATATAATCCCGAATCATCGCCTTATCTCTACCCACCGTCGATACAAAATGCCCACGCGCCCAAAAATGCTGGCCCACGAAATTACGCTTCCGTTCACCGTAAGTCCGTGCAATATGGATCGCACTCTTGCCCTTGATGTAACCCACCACACTGGATACAGCGTACTTCGGCGGTATCGAAATCAGCATATGCACATGGTCTACCATCAGATGCCCTTCCCGGGCCAAAGCCCGAAATACCTCCCCAAGATCATTCCGTAACTGACCGTACAACACCCTACGTCGGCACTTCGGAATAAATACTACCCTGAATCCGCGATGGAGTAAGGCGAAGATAGCTTGAAGGGTCCGAACTGTATAGTTCTCCGGTATAATGGTCTCAACCAAAAGAATCACCTACCGGGAGATTTACAGGAGGACCCGATGACAAAAATGGCACGAACCGTGTTTCCTTTCAAGCTCGCCGCAACAGAAGAACCCATGACCGCGCAAGCGGGATTGGTGCTTCGGGGAGAATTTATCCGGGGGCTGGGTTTTCATCGCTGGTTGGAACAGGAAATGCCCAAGCCGGATAGCAAACGGGGTTATACTGCGGTACAACACGTCCTGCCCTTTATATTGATGCTGACGGGAGGTGGACGCAGTCTGGAAGACCTGATGTGCTGATCTGGTACCACCAGCGGGGCGAACATTCCGAGAACGGCATCCAGGAGCTGAAAATCGGCTTCGGGATGGAACGGATGCCTTGTGGACAGGAGAGAGCCAACGCGGCTTTCTTCCGGTTGGGGGTCATCGCCCATAATCTCTTCGTTCTGTTCAAGTGCTCTGCCCTGGGAGAGGGCTGGCAGTGGCATCGGGTCGCTACGGTGCGCTGGCGGCTCTTTCAAATACCGAGCCGAATCGTCCGCCATGCCGGTGCATGGGTGCTGAAGGTTGCCGCGCATGTGGCCGCCGACTTTGCGGCCATCCGCAGTCGTGCCTACCACTGCATGCACGATCCCGTCTCCTGCTGAAAGCAAAGAATCCACAGAAGTCAGGGGCGAGTACATACAACGCCGGGAGACGGCTGTCTTCTGCCGAGTTGAGAGGGGATTTCATCACCCAACACAACGCAAAATGGGGCTTCATACCTGAAATAAAACTAGCTTGAATAGCCCATTCACCACGCTCGCTCAATTCAATCGCGGAATTTTTGGTAAAGCGCATAGTTGACAGTAATGATTGTGCTTGGCAATAATGCAACAAAGTTGCAAATAGAAAGGTTGTCAGTCATGGAAAAAGTATCCGCCGCTCCCGAAACCCTGCAAGAGGATGTGGTCAGTCTCTGGGGGCTGATCAGCCAGAGCATCTCCGGTATGGCGCCCACCTGTGATGTGGTAGCCTTCATGACGGCGGGTGCGGCCTTTGCGCTGGTGGCTCTACCCCTGTCCTACTTCTGGGCCTTTGCGCTCATGTTCATCGAAATGAACACTATTTATCACCTCAGCAAGCATCGGGCTTCAGCCGGCGGATACTACGCCTATGTGGCGGCTGGTCTGGGGGCCAGACCAGCCTTGCTGACCGGTTTCATGGTGGTGTTCTACCAGTTGCTCAGTGTTGCTGCTATTCCGGTTTATGTGGGTGGGGTATTTCTGCCGGGGCTGGCAAAAAGTCTGGGTTATCCCTTGCCTGCCTGGTTCTGGTTGGTATCTATTGTGTTTTTCATTGGTATTCCGTGGTTACTCAGTATTTCCGGGATTCGTCCCAGTATTCGCGTGGTGGCCATTACCAGTTTTGTGGAAGTAGCGTTTCTGGTAGTGGCCTCCATGATTATTATTGTCAAAGCGGCACCCGTGCATCCTCTGGCCCCGTTCAGTATTCCGACCGATGGTTTCAAAGGCGTGGCCATGGGTATGATTTTCGCCATCACCAGTTTTATCGGGATAGGCAGCCACACGCCCCTCGGCGAGGAAGTGCGCGGACCCCGAACCCAGCGGGGCAGGCTCATCGGTAAGGCGGCATTACTGTCTTTGACGCTGGTGGGCGCAGCGCTGGTGCTTTCTGCCTACGCCTTGACCGTTGGCTGGGGTCCCGCCGATATGGCGAGTTTTGCTCATGCCGACGCGCCGGGTGTGACCGTATTTCTGCGTTATCTTGGCCCGGTGGGTGGCATGGCGCTGGTCATTCTCGCCATTAATAGTGCCATGGCCGATAGTCTTGCCTTGCTGAACAGCTCTTCCCGGGTACTGTTTGCCATTGGTCGCGATGCGCTGATTTCCGAACGCTTTGCCCAGGTCAGCAATACCCGGGCTCCACAACGCAGCATCTCGGTTATTACCGGGCTGACTATTGTTGTTGCGGTGCTGGCCGTCGCCGTATTCGGGTCCAGTAATGGCTTTAATGTTCTGACCACGGCGGTCCTGTTCGGCCTGGTCACCGCACATACCTTCATGAATGTGTCCTTGATGCGTCTGGCCCATGCGGATCACGAAGGAACCAGCACGCGTCTGTTCTATCATTTTCTCCTGCCGGTCGTAGCCACCGGTCTGTTCTGGTGGGTGTTATATGAATCCATTGTCCCGCTGGCCTATCCACTGGACTGGTCGTTGGCCGCCTGGCTGGGTTTTACTCTTTTGGTTCTGGCCTACGTGTTCCGGATTCATGGCCGCATCCATCCCGATCATCGTCACCATCTGGGTACTGTTCGCGACCCGCAATGAGTTCTCCGAATGCTTTATTATGAAGCGCTAACAGCGCCATTTGTAAGTGTTTCTTATGCTCCTGAAGCTTGACACTGGCGTATGCCTCGTTTAGCTTGCGATCATGAGTTCTGCTGCCCGTAATGCCTCCCGAACCACCCGACCCACCCCGGCCGGGCCATCCAAAGCCATGCCCGGAAAATCCTGGCGCCGTGAAGCCCTGTTACTGGTCATGCTGGCCATCGCCCTTTTCATGGCCATGTCTCTGCTGAGTTTTTCTCCTGCAGATCCCAGCTGGTTCAACAGTGGTAAAGGCGAGGCTGTACAAAATTGGGGAGGAGAGGCCGGATCTTATCTGGCAGAGTTTCTGGTGCAGTTTTTGGGGATGTCGGCCTGGTTGCTCCCTCTGGCGTTAATCGGGTGGGTCGCGCAACTCTGGAATCACTGGTTTCGCCAACGACCCGGCCGACGCCTTGCCCCGGTGGGGGGGCTGGCCATTTTTTTGGGCTTGATGATATTTTTGGCGATAGTTTGGCCACCTGCCTGGTGGTCGGTCACAGGAACCCTTGCCGGTGGTATTGTGGGCCAGGAAATTGCTCAGTTGTTTCAGCCACTCATTGGTTCCGGTGGAAGTGCATTGCTGTTCTTCGCGGTATTTGTCTTCGGCCTGTTTTTACTGACGGGCCTTGGACCAAGGGAAATGCTGGCGAAATTCCAGCAGGAATCGAACCGGCTGAGTGGCCTGAATTTGTTCGCGCGTTTGCCGCTGCCCCGCTTCTCGCGGCGGCAGACAGGCCAGTCGCAACCCAAGGTTTCAGCGCCGCTTCCGGCAGCTATTCCGGAAAAAGCAAAACCCGCTGTTGAGAAAACCCCCAGCTTTTTTGCAGCGAAAAAACCGCGTCCAATGACTGCTTCATCAGCACCTAAAAATACCCGGCAGATGCCGCTACCGGCACCGGTCGGCCCGCCTCGGGCTGATGGTCTTCCCGATCTGGCGCTGTTGGATCCGGCAGATCCTATGGATCCCACGGGACAACTGGATCCAGAAACACTCGCCCAGCAGTCACGCATGCTGGAAGAGAAAATGGCGGATTTTGGTGTCCAGGCCTCGGTAGTCGCTGCCAATCCCGGCCCCGTAATTACCCGCTTTGAAATTGAGCCCGCTCCCGGTGTCAAGGTGAGTCAGGTGGCCGGGCTCAGCAAGGATCTCTCGCGGGTGTTGGCAGCCCGGGTACGCGTAGTGGAAGCAATTCCGGGCAAGGCGACCATGGGCATTGAGGTGCCCAACCCTAAGCGACGCACCGTAAGACTTTCTGAAATTCTCTCCAGCTCCGGTTTTAGCCACAGTAAAAGTTTCCTGACTTTGGCCTTGGGCCAGGATATTGGTGGCCAGCCTGTTTCGGCTGACCTCGCCAAAATGCCGCATCTTTTGGTAGCAGGCACTACCGGCGCGGGGAAATCGGTGGGTGTCAACGCCATGATTCTCAGCATCCTCTTCAAAGCGACTGCTGAAGAGGTACGCCTTATCATGGTTGATCCCAAAATGCTGGAATTGTCCATTTACGAGGGTATTCCCCATCTTTTGGCGCCGGTGGTCACCGATATGAAAGAGGCGGCCAATGCGCTGCGCTGGTGTGTGGCCGAAATGGAAAGACGTTACAAGCTGATGGCTTTTGTCGGGGTGCGCAATCTGGCCGGATATAATCAAAAAGTCCAGGAGGCCCTGAGTGCAGGACATCCTCTGCCGGGTCCCGATAAGGATCTGGATGGCGAACCCATCAGCTTGAGCAAGTTGCCGGCTATTGTAGTGATTATCGATGAATTTGCAGATTTGATGATGGTGGTCGGCAAGCAGGTGGAAACGCTGATTACCCGGCTCGCCCAAAAAGCCAGAGCGGCAGGATTGCATCTGATTATGGCTACCCAGCGTCCTTCTGTAGATGTAATCACCGGCCTGATCAAGGCCAATGTCCCAACCCGTATTGCCTTTCAGGTTTCTTCCCGCATTGACTCACGCACCATTCTCGATCAGATGGGTGCAGAAACCCTGCTGGGCCAGGGGGATATGCTGTATCTGCCGCCAGGTTCCGGCTATCCCCAGCGCGTGCACGGCGCCTTTGTGAGTGATGACGAAGTCCATCGCGTAGTGGAATCCTTACGCCAGTTGGGCGCACCCCAATATGACGAGCGCATCTTACAGGGTGGTGAAAGTTTAGATGGTGAGGATATGGATGGTGGCGGAGCTGAAGATGCTGATCCCCTTTACGATCAGGCGGTGGCTATTGTCACCACCAGTCGCAAGGCCAGCATTTCTTACGTGCAGCGCCAACTGAAGGTAGGCTATAATCGCGCCGCACGCATGATCGAAGAAATGGAAAGAGTGGGTGTTGTTGGCCCTTTGCAAAGTAACGGGAGCAGAGAAATTTATGCAGCAGCACCACCTGGTCGTGATTGAATTAAAGCGGCGTAGTGTTTCGCGCTATTTGCAAATACTGGGCGCGGTCTGCTTGCTGGGCTGGAGTACATGGGCGAATGCCGCCTCCGGTCTGGATATGTTGCATCATTTTTTTCAGAGTACGCACACCATTGCTGCGCAATTCAGCCAGGAAGTGGCCAACCATAATGGTCAGATTGTCAAAAAGGCCGGCGGTACCTTATGGATTTCCCGACCCGGTAAATTTCGCTGGGATTATAGTGGCGCCAATGGGCAGACCATCGTTTCCAACGGGCTGAAAGTCTGGTTGTATGAGCCCGCCCTGCAACAGGTAACCGTTCAACCTTTGGGCAAGGCGCTGGGATCCACTCCCGCTGCCTTGATTGCCGGAAATGATGACCTGAGTCAGCGTTTCAACATCAGCGATCTGGGTGTCAAAAAACAGCTTCACTGGTTGTTGCTGCGGCCTAAAAATGGTCAGGACCAGGGTTTTACTGCGTTGCGCCTGGGTTTTGACGCCGCAGGAATCCTGAAGGAAATGCGTATGGAAGATGCCTTCCAGCAGGAGACTGTCCTGCATTTCACGCATGTAGAAATTAATCATGCCATTCCGGGCCAGGAGTTCCAGTTTACGACTCCAGCCGGAGTAGATGTTCTTTCGCAATAAATTTTTCTGGAGTCGTTCATGCGTAATGCCAAAATTGCTTTGACCCTGCTTGCCTTGGGAGTTTTCGTCAGTGTGCAGGCCCAGGCATCAGGATTTGCGGTGCCCACATCGGTGGTGGGACTTTCCGAAGCGGGAGCCACGGTAGCCGATGCCGGCCCCGTCAGCAGTTTTGCGGTTAATCCAGCAGATATGGTGTTTTTCCCGGGGACGCGCGCCAGTCTGGACGTGGTAGCATCAGAACCCAGCTATAAAAGAAATGGTGAGGGTGCCAGCAATAATCTCCTGATTATGCCCAATTTGTTTGTAACCCACCGTTTCAACGACCTGCCTTTGGCGCTTGGCTTGGGCATTACATCTCCTTACGGCATTAATTCAACCTGGCCTGCAGGGACTTTTGGAACGTCACAGACCATCCCCGATAAAAATGATCTGCGCATCATCGACATCAATCCCGGTGTGGCCTATATGATCCTGCCCGATTTAAGCATTGGTGCGGGTGTGGATTATTATCAGAGTCTGAGCGCCAATTTCCCTGAAAAATCAGGTAATGGCGGTGGCGTGGGTGGTAATGTTGGCTTGTTTTACACCACCGAAACTTTTAATGCCGGTTTGAGTTATCGCTCAACTGCCAGTTTGGGAGGAGACATCAGTCTGCCCAGCCGCCTTCAGGCCGGTGTACGTTACCGCTTTACGCCAGCTTTTGCTACGGAACTGGATGTGGACTGGAATGACTGGAGTAATGCCCGCCTGCCGGGATATGGTAATCTTGGCTGGAAATCGGCGCTTGCCTATCGTTTGGGTTTAAGCTACCACTTCAGTCAGTACTTGGCCTTGCGTGGCGGTCTCGCCCATGAAGGCAGCCCCACGGATGGCAGCAGTATTCAGGCTGCAGCACCAGCACCCAGCAGTAATTTGCTGTCCTTCGGATTGGGTATTGGACTGGGACATTGGCAGTACGATCTTGGCGCTTCCTATGCGCTTTCCGGTAATACGACTTCCTATGCCGGTCCCTATGCGGGCACTTACAAAGCCAGTATCTTTAATTTTGGTGCAGCCATTTCCCGGAATTTTTGAGTCAGGGCAGCAACGGAGCTTCCTGCTTGAGTACCACGCATGATCTCCGGCCTCTGGCAGCGCGACTGCGACCCCGGAGCCTGGAAGATTATGTCGGTCAAAAGCATCTTTTAGGCGATAACGGGCCACTGCGTGCCATGTTGCGCACCCGGCACCTCCATTCCATGATTTTATGGGGTCCATCGGGCACGGGTAAAACCACCCTTGCCCAGTTGCTGGCGCGCTCAGCCGGGTGTCAGTTTCAAATTCTTTCGGCGGTTAACAGTGGTGTCAGAGAAATTCGCGCCGCCATCAGCAGTGCCGAGCAGGCCCGGGCTCAGGGGCAAGATACCGTTCTTTTTATAGACGAAATCCATCGTTTCAACAAAACCCAGCAAGATGCACTGCTTCCCTATGTGGAAGAAGGCGTTATCATCCTGATTGGGGCCACGACTGAAAATCCCAGTTTCGCTCTCGTCAACGCGCTGCTTTCCAGAGCACGGGTTTATGTGCTCAAGGTTCTGGATGACGCCGATCTGGCGCAAATTCTTGAGCGGGCGCTGAGTGATGAAATCCAGGGTCTGGGCGGAAGCGCCATTGATTTTCCGCCGGAGTTGCGACAAGGCCTGCTACAGGCTGCAGATGGGGACGCCCGCCGGCTTCTCAATTTGCTGGATCTGGCCGTGCAACTTGCCGAGCGGCATGAGGATGCCGTCAAGATCACGGCCCAGGTGCTGATTGCCGCAACCGGGCAAAGCTGGCGCCGTTTTGACAAGGGTGGCGAAGCCTTTTACGACGAAATCTCGGCTTTTCATAAATCCCTGCGGGGCTCTGATCCCGACGCTGCCCTGTACTGGCTGGCAAGAATGCTGGATGGTGGTGCCGATCCTCTCTATCTGGCCCGGCGCTTGGTCAGGATGGCCTCAGAAGATGTGGGTCTCGCCGATCCCCGGGCGCTGGAAATGGCTTTGGCAGCCAGGGACGCCTATCAGTTTCTGGGTAGTCCCGAGGGTGAACTGGCCCTGGCCCAGGTGGCGGTTTACCTGGCCAGCAGTCCCAAAAGTAATCGGGTTTACACGGCATGGAACAAGGCTCAGGCCTTGGTGAAAGCGGGCAGCAGCCAGGAGGTCCCCCTGCATTTGCGCAATGCCCCGACCAAATTACTCAAAACACTGGATTACGGCAAAGAATATCAATACGATCACGATTATCCAGATGCTATTGCCCCCAATCAGGAATATTTTCCGGCAAGGCTGATCGGAACCCGTTTTTATGATCCCAGCGAACGTGGCCTGGAAACGCGTATTCAGGAGCGCCTGCGCTGGATTCGCGCCCATCGTTCAACTACCCAAGAGAAACCCCCGAATGCTTGATCCTAATTTGCTGCGCAATGAACCGGAAGCTGTCGCTGCAGGACTGGCCCGTCGCCATTTCAAGCTCGATGTGTCGGCCTTGACCGCCCTGGATCAACAGCGAAAAACGTTGCAAATTCAGATGGAAGAACAGCGCAACGCGCGTAATGAGGCTTCTCGTGAAATTGCCCAGGCGCGCCGGCAGGGGTTGGATACTGCGGAGATGCAAAACGCGGCGGGGCAGTATGGAGAAACCATCAAGGCGCTGGAGCAGTCTCTGGAAGTCGTGCTGCAGCAATGGGAGGCGCTGGTCAGCAGCTTGCCCAATATTCCCCAGCCTTCCGTCCCTGATGGACGTGATGAAGCCGATAACGTGCCGGTAAGGCATTGGGGAACGCCTCGCGAATTTTCATTTACGCCCAAGGATCATGTGGACCTGGGTGAGGGATTGGGTATTCTCGATTTTGCAGCAGGGGTGCGCCTGGCCGGAGCCCGTTTTGTCGTGTTACGTGGCCTGGGTGCCCGACTGGAAAGGGCTTTGACCCAGTTTATGCTGGACCTGCACGTCACTGCCCATGCCTACACGGAAATTGCCCCGCCTTTTTTGGCGAATTCCGAATCTCTGTTCGGCACCGGACAATTGCCCAAGTTTGAAGAAGATCTTTTTGCGCTGCGCGATGATCCCTATTACCTGATACCAACTGCCGAAGTGCCCCTGACCAACTTGTTGCGCGGTGAAATCGTCAGCACGCTTCCCCAGCGGTTTTGTGCCTATACGCCCTGTTTCCGGCGTGAAGCGGGCGCTTATGGGCGCGATACCCGGGGCATGATTCGCCAGCATCAATTTGACAAGGTAGAGCTGGTACAGGTTGTCCGCCCCCAAGATTCTGCCACAGCTCTGGAAGAACTCACCGGGCATGCCGAAAAAATATTGCAATTACTGGAGCTGCCTTACCGGGTAATGGCTCTGTGTGCTGGAGATATGGGTTTTAGTGCGGCCCGGACTTATGACCTCGAAGTGTGGTTGCCGGGTCAAAGTCAATATCGGGAAATCAGCTCCTGCAGCAATTTTGAAAGCTTTCAGGCCCGTCGCCTGCAGCTCCGGTATCGTGGTGAGGATGGTAAGCCGCAGTTGGTGCACACCCTGAATGGTTCTGGTCTCGCCATAGGCCGGACCCTGGTGGCCTTGCTTGAAAATCATCAACAGGCTGATGGGAGTGTGCATATTCCCGAAGCCCTGCGCCCCTATATGGGCGGCATGGAAATACTCAGCGCATAAAAAACGATGCGCGACCCCTATGTGCCCGTTAGCTGTGCCTTGCACAGCGCTCTGGAGCTGGCAGCCCTGCAACATAAATCGGTAGTCCTGCAAATGCGCGATGGCAGCCAGATGAAGGGACAAATTCTGGATGTCTGGACCGCTGACGGGCGCGAGTGGCTCAAGCTACGGCGTACTCATCAAGAACAAGTTATTGATCTCACCCTCATCGATCATCTTCAGGAATCCTTTCTTCATGAACATTAAGCTCATTCGTTTTATTCTGTGTGGCGGTTTGCTGCTGGATACAACTTGCGCCTTTTCAGCCGAATTTCCTCTCCCTCCAGCCGGGAGCAATATGGTCGGTCAGCTGCAGGTGGTCCTGGCACGTCATCAGGATACCCTGCTCGACATTGCCCGCCATTACGACGTTGGTTATAACGAAATCCGGGCGGCCAATCCGGGTGTGGATCCCTGGTTGCCCGGTGCGGGCACCCGGGTGCTGGTACCTACCGAATATGTTCTGCCACCCAAGCCCTGGCAGGGCATTATTATCAATATACCGGCCCGCCGCCTGTTTTATTTCCCCGCAGGTCAGAATGTGGTGTACACCATTCCGGTAGGAATATTCCGACCCAACTGGCCGGACCCCGTGGGGAGTACGAAAATCATCGCCAAGGTGAAAAACCCGACCTGGACAGTCCCGAAAAATATCCAGGAAGAACATGCCAAAGCGGGAGAACCCATCCCGGCCTTTTTCCCGGCAGGTCCCGATAACCCAATGGGCGAGCTGGCCCTCGAAACCGGTTGGTCGCAAATATTCATCCACGGGACCAACAAGCCTTGGGGAGTCGGGATGCGTGTCAGTCATGGTTGTTTTCATGTGTATCCTGAAAACGAAGTGCAGTTATTCAAGATGGTCAAGGTCGGTACTCCGGTCAGAACCATTGATCAGCCCTACGTTATGGGTAGCAATGGTAATGGAAACCTGTACTTGCAAAGCTTTGAACCGGTTGAGGCCTACCATAAGGGCGGAAATAACCAGCAGCGTGCCGTGGATGCCATTACCGCATTCAGTAGCAGTCAGCATCAGGGCTGGACCATCAACTGGCAGCGTGTCATCAATCTGGTGCAGAAACCCAATACCGTTCCCGTAGCCATCAATATCAATACGCCTGACCTGCAGATGGTGGCAGACCAGTTAAGCGCGCAACCCTATGATTTTGCCCCCTATGGCGACAATGCAAATACCGCCACGCCACCACCAGCACCGGTAACCATTGGGAATGCGCCGAAATCATGAAGGACAAAACATTCAAAAAAATGCTTGCACACCCCCAGACCCGCATGTATAGTGCGCTCTCTCGACGGGGCAACGGTCCTGAAAGAGAGCGACAAAGCAACTAGGTATTGACAGTGAAATAACTTACCGAGTATGATTGTCGACCCTGTTGCGGGGTGGAGCAGCTTGGCAGCTCGTCGGGCTCATAACCCGAAGGTCGTAGGTTCAAATCCTACCCCCGCTACCAAGATTCGCAGTATGCAGTTTCGTTCTTTAAAAGCCGAGTGGAGATGTGTGGGGTTTAGGCCCATGCTGTATTTGGGTGCGATTTATCGTACTGGATATGGCAGAAGTTGAACAAATTGTTGGATTGAACTTAAGAGTTTGATCCTGGCTCAGATTGAACGCTGGCGGCATGCCTAACACATGCAAGTCGAACGGTAACAGGTCTTCGGATGCTGACGAGTGGCGGACGGGTGAGTAACGCGTAGGAATCTGTCTTTGAGTGGGGGACAACCCAGGGAAACTTGGGCTAATACCGCATAAGCCCTGAGGGGGAAAGCGGGGGATCTTCGGACCTCGCGCTGGAAGAGGAGCCTACGTCTGATTAGCTAGTTGGTAGGGTAAAGGCCTACCAAGGCGACGATCGGTAGCTGGTCTGAGAGGACGACCAGCCACACTGGGACTGAGACACGGCCCAGACTCCTACGGGAGGCAGCAGTGGGGAATTTTTCGCAATGGGGGCAACCCTGACGAAGCAATGCCGCGTGAATGAAGAAGGCCTTCGGGTTGTAAAGTTCTTTCGTGGAGGACGAAAAGGTGGGTGCTAATATCGCCTGCTGTTGACGTGAATCCAAGAAGAAGCACCGGCTAACTCCGTGCCAGCAGCCGCGGTAATACGGGGGGTGCAAGCGTTAATCGGAATCACTGGGCGTAAAGGGTGCGTAGGCGGTGCATTAGGTCTGTCGTGAAATCCCCGGGCTCAACCTGGGAATGGCGGTGGAAACCGGTGTACTAGAGTATGGGAGAGGGTGGTGGAATTCCAGGTGTAGCGGTGAAATGCGTAGAGATCTGGAGGAACATCAGTGGCGAAGGCGGCCACCTGGCCCAATACTGACGCTGAGGCACGAAAGCGTGGGGAGCAAACAGGATTAGATACCCTGGTAGTCCACGCCCTAAACGATGAATACTAGATGTTTGGTACCAAGCGTACTGAGTGTCGTAGCTAACGCGATAAGTATTCCGCCTGGGAAGTACGGCCGCAAGGTTAAAACTCAAAGGAATTGACGGGGGCCCGCACAAGCGGTGGAGCATGTGGTTTAATTCGATGCAACGCGAAGAACCTTACCTGGGCTTGACATGTCTGGAATCCTGCAGAGATGCGGGAGTGCCCTTCGGGGAATCAGAACACAGGTGCTGCATGGCTGTCGTCAGCTCGTGTCGTGAGATGTTGGGTTAAGTCCCGCAACGAGCGCAACCCTTGTCCTTAGTTGCCAGCGGTTCGGCCGGGCACTCTAGGGAGACTGCCGGTGACAAACCGGAGGAAGGTGGGGATGACGTCAAGTCCTCATGGCCTTTATGTCCAGGGCTACACACGTGCTACAATGGCGCGTACAGAGGGAAGCCAAGCCGCGAGGTGGAGCAGACCCCAGAAAGCGCGTCGTAGTTCGGATTGCAGTCTGCAACTCGACTGCATGAAGTCGGAATCGCTAGTAATCGCGGATCAGCATGCCGCGGTGAATACGTTCCCGGGCCTTGTACACACCGCCCGTCACACCATGGGAGTGGATTGTACCAGAAGCCGTTAGCCTAACCTTCGGGAGGGCGATGACCACGGTATGGTTCATGACTGGGGTGAAGTCGTAACAAGGTAGCCGTAGGGGAACCTGCGGCTGGATCACCTCCTTTAAAGAAATGGGTCCTAGACCCCACACACGCCACTCGGTAAAGAATCGGGCCTATAGCTCAGCTGGCTAGAGCACACGACTGATAATCGTGAGGTCAGTGGTTCGAGTCCACTTGGGCCCACCAAATGGGGCTGTAGCTCAGCTGGGAGAGCACCTGCTTTGCAAGCAGGGGGTCACCGGTTCGATCCCGGTCAGCTCCACCAAAGGGAAGAGGCCCGCGCGAAGCGGGTCGGACGCTGGGGTGGAGAAGTAGGCGGCAGGAAGCGGGTAAGAGGTAACAGGAAGTAGAGAGTAGGAAAGTAAAAAGAGTCCGTAGTAGTGAGTTTCTGAATAAAGAAGCTGAGTACTACCGATTCGAAGTATTGAAGCGGTATTGTTCTTTGACAGTTGAGGAAGGGAAGGCCATGTTTGTCATCTTGCCGATGGCAGACCTCCAGGTGGATGCTTGGGGATATATGGTCAAGTGAATAAGGGCATACGGTGGATGCCTTGGCAGAGACAGGCGATGAAGGACGTGGATACCTGCGAAAAGCCTCGGGGAGCTGGTAAACAAGCTTTGATCCGGGGATGTCCGAATGGGGCAACCCAATCCGAGTGATCGGATTATTGCTGACTGAATACATAGGTCAGTAAAGCGAACGCGGTGAACTGAAACATCTCAGTAGCTGCAGGAAAAGAAATCAACCGAGATTCCCGTAGTAGCGGCGAGCGAACCGGGACCAGCCTTCATGATTTAGCGTAAGACTTAGGAGAACAACCTGGGAAGGTTGGCCGTAGTGGGTGATAGCCCCGTATCCGAAAAGACTTTCGTGGAACTAAGCATGAGCAAAGTAGGGCGGGACACGTGGAATCCTGTCTGAAGATGGGGGGACCATCCTCCAAGGCTAAATACTCGTCTCTG
>NZ_JACKZA010000003.1:197500-218689 GCF_015100155.1 Acidithiobacillus sp. HP-2
ATCAAGCAGTCAGTCGGCGCGGGAAAATCCCGTACGGTGCAGGTGGAGGTCCGGCGTAAAAGAACCTACGTCAAACGTGAGGTGACCTTAGATGAACCGTTAGAACAGCTGCCGGTTGCGGAAACTCCGGTTGCTGAGCCGGTCAAAGCCGTCGAGCCGTCTACCCCCGAGATCGAAACGACGCTGGCGAGCTCCGTTGACGTGGCCGTCACGGAAACTGTCCAGGACTCAGCCGCTCCTGTTGCCCAGCAAGCTGCTCCCGAAGCGGTAGAATCGGTAGCGCAACCCGTGGTGACAACTCCCGAAGCTATACCGACAGTGGAACTAAAAGCGCCAGGCGCTGAACGTCAGACTGCTGCCCGTGCCCATAGCGAACGCGCTACGGTACCGGATCGTAACCGTGCCCCAGTCAGCGAACGCCAGCGTCCCGCAGCAACTGCCCCGGCTAAAGCACCATCGGCCCCGCCGCGTGGAAAAAAAGCAGGCCCGGCAGGTCGCGCAGAGGATGATCGTTCCGGTGCCGGACGACGTGGTCCGCGTCGTAATGAAGAGGGTGGTAATGCCGATGCTTTAGCGCGTCGGCGCAAACCCGGAGACAAGAAAAACCGGAATCGCGGTGCGCAGATGGGTAATGAAGCCATCATGGCACCGGTGATCCGCGAAGTGGCCGTCCCCGAAACCATTACGGTGGGTGAGCTGGCCAGCCGCATGGCGATCAAGGCTACGGATGTCATCAAGGCCATGATGAAAATGGGTGTGATGGCGACCATCAATCAGGTGATTGACCAGGAAACGGCGGCTATTGTCGTTGAAGAATTAGGTCATAAGGTCAAGATGGTTGCCATGACCAGTCCCGAAGCCTTCCTGATGGATGAAGACAGTTCGGAGACCCCGATTATTGGCAGACGGCCCCCCGTGGTCACGGTAATGGGGCATGTGGACCATGGTAAAACCTCACTGCTGGACCGGATTCGTTCGGCGCAGGTAGCCAGTGGGGAAGCAGGAGGAATCACCCAGCATATTGGTGCTTATCATGTGGAAACGCCCAAAGGCATGGTGACTTTTCTGGATACGCCAGGTCATGAGGCCTTTACCGCCATGCGGGCCCGAGGTGCTCAGGCTACCGATATTGTCGTTCTGGTAGTGGCGGCAGATGACGGTGTGATGCCGCAAACCATTGAAGCCATCCATCATGCCAAGGCGGCACATGTGCCGATTGTTGTGGCCGTCAACAAGATCGACAAACCCGGAGTGGACCCTGAACGGATCCGACAGGAGTTGGCAGGTCATGAGGTGGTTCCTGAAGAATGGGGTGGAGACGCGCAGTTTGTGAATGTTTCGGCCAAGGCGGGTCTGCATATTGATGATCTCCTGGATGCGATCCTGTTGCAGGCGGAAATGCTCGAACTGGATGTGCAGAGTAATGGTCCGGCCAAGGGTGTGGTCATTGAGTCCCGTCTTGATCGGGGTCGGGGTGTAGTGGCCACGGTACTGGTTCGGCAGGGTACCCTGCATGCTGGGGATATGCTCCTGGCGGGAGCCCAGTTTGGGCGCGTGAAAGCGCTGGTCAATGATGCCGGACAAAGTACGCAGGAAGTAGGCCCCGGGTTGCCAGCTGAAGTTCTTGGCCTCAGTGATGTTCCCCATGCGGGTGACGAGGTCGTGGTAGTGGCCGATGAACGCAAGGCTCGTGAAGTCGCGCTGTTCCGTCAGGGCAAGTTCCGCGATGTGCGTCTTGCCAAAAACCAGAAGGCTTCCCTGGAAAGTCTTTTCGAAGCTGCGGCAGACGGTCAGTTGCAGCAGTTGAATCTGTTGATCAAGGCTGACGTGCAAGGCTCGGTGGAAGCACTGAGTACGACGCTGGAACGCCTTTCCACATCTGAAGTAAAAGTGACCGTGATTCACGCGGGTGTGGGAGGTATTACCGAATCGGATGTGAATCTGGCGGCAGCTTCGCAAGCGGTGCTTATCGGCTTTAATGTACGGGCGGAAGCTCAGGCCCGTCGCCTCATAGAAAGTACCGGTGTAGATGTACGTTATCACAGCGTGATTTATGATGCCGTGGATGAAGTCAAAGCCGCCATGAGTGGCATGCTGGCACCGGAAATCCGTGAAAAAATCATTGGTCATGCTGAGGTCCGCGAAACATTCCGGGTTCCCAAAGTGGGTACTATTGCCGGCTGTATGGTCATCGATGGTGTTGTTCGCCGTAATGCCAAGGTCCGCGTGCTGCGTCAGGACGTGGTCATCCACAGCGGTGAAATGGATTCCTTGCGCCGCTTCAAGGATGATGCCAAGGAAGTCCGGGAAGGTTTCGAGTGTGGTATCGGTCTGCGCAATTACAATGACCTCAAAAACGGGGATATCATTGAAGCCTACGAAACCACTGAAGTCGCGCGTACGGTCTAGGAGTTGGCATTGCAGCATACTCATCGTGCTTATCCGCGCGGCGCCAGGGTTTCTCACCTGCTCCGTGAAGAAATTGCCGCGCTGTTGCGCGAGTTGCATGGCCTTCCTGCTGATCTGGCGCTCTTGCCGCCCAGCATAACGATGGTCGACTTGCCTGCTGACATGCGTTCGGCAACCGTTTTCTTTTCCCTGATGGATGGTCCCGGGCGCGCCGCTGCGGTCCGACAGATCCTCAATGCCCGGGCGGGAGAAATGCGTCAGATACTGGGGAAGCGGCTGGCCTTGCGGCGGATTCCGCCATTGCACTTTGTTTATGATGCGCGCTTTGATCGGGGTGCTGAAATGGCAGAAATTCTGGCGCATTTGCCGCCCGCTGCGGATGAGGAAGCGTGATCATGACCTGTCAGCATGGCTTGTTGTTGCTCGATAAGCCGGAGGGTTTAACCTCCAACGCGACCCTGCAGCGCGCCAAGCGGATTATGGGGATCAAAAAAGCGGGACATACCGGCAGCCTGGATCCCATCGCCACTGGGCTGCTGGTCCTGCTCTTTGGCGAGGCGACCAAAGTCTCTGATTATATTCTGAATGCCGACAAGTCCTACCGGGCGACCCTGCGGCTGGGACAGACAACCAGCACGGGTGATCGTGAGGGTGAAATTCTGGAAGAAAAAGCGGTCACGGTAGAGCGTGCCGATATTGAAGCCATGCTCCCGCGTTTTCTGGGAGAAATTGCCCAGATTCCCCCTATGTACTCGGCCATCAAGCAGGGTGGCAAGCCTTTGTACGAGCTGGCGCGTAAAGGGATTGAGGTGGAAAGGGCGCCGCGTCAGGTGCGCATTGACGGTTTGCGCCTGGTAGAGTTCACCGGGAATCGCCTGGTCATGGATGTGGATTGTTCCAAAGGTACCTACATTCGCAGTCTGGCGATGGATTTGGGCGCGGCCTTGGATTGTGGGGCTCATGTCGAAGCGTTGCGACGAACGAGCACAGGGCCATTCAGGATCGAGGATGCATTTACTCTGGAAGCGTTGGCAGAGCAGCAGAAACAGGGTGAATGTCCGTTAAAGGCGATGGATCTGGCACTGGAGTATCTGCCCGCCGTCACCCTGACGGAGAACACCGCTTATTATTTGCGTCAGGGGCAGGGTGTGGTGGTGGCACATGCACCTTCTCTGGGACGTATTCGCCTTTACGGACCGGGTGCGCAGTTTCTCGGTCTGGGAGAGGTCATGGACGACGGAAAGGTGGCGCCACGCCGCCTCATGAGCGTAAACTAGGGAGTATTGTTTTTTTAGAAGTTCCGAGGAGAAGAATTTATGTCGCTGTCGCGTGAAGTCAAAGCAGATGTTGTTCAGGGTTATGCTACCCATGCTGGAGATACGGGTTCTCCCGAAGTGCAGGTCGCACTTTTGACCACTCGTATTGAAGGATTGGCTGATCATTTCAAAATTAACAAGCATGATCATCATTCCCGTCAAGGATTGCTGAAAATGGTGGGCCAACGCCGCAAGCTGCTGGACTACCTCAAAAAGCGTGATGTGAATCGGTATCGTTCGCTGATTGAGCGTCTGGGTCTGCGTAAGTAAGGAGAAGGTTTTGGCCATCATTCGGAAAGAGTTGGATTTCGGCGGACAGCCCCTGCACCTGGAAACAGGACGTATGGCGCGTCAGGCTGATGGGGCGGTACTGGTTTCCAGTGGCGACACAGTGGTTCTGGTGACGGCCGTTGGCCGTCGTGAAATGAAACCCGGTCAGGACTTCTTTCCCTTGACGGTCAATTATCAGGAAAAAGCCTATGCTGCCGGTAAAATTCCGGGGGGCTTCTTCAAGCGCGAAGGTCGGCCAACTGAAAAAGAAACCCTGACCTCGCGACTGATTGATCGACCCATCCGTCCCTTGTTTCCCAAAGGATTCATGAATGAAGTGCAGGTCATCGCCACGGTTCTTTCTGTGGATCGCGATCATGACCCGGACATTCTGGCGATGCTTGGTGCTTCGGCAGCCTTGGCGATTTCCGGTATTCCGTTCAGAGGTCCTATTGGGGGCGCTCGGGTGGGTTACGTCAATGGACAATATGTCCTGAATCCCAGCGCTGCCCAATTGGCTGAATCGCAGTTGGATCTGGTCGTGGCCGGAACCCGTAATGCGGTGTTGATGGTGGAATCAGAAGCCCAGCAACTGTCTGAAGAAGTGATGCTTGAGGCCGTCATGTTTGGGCACGCCGGATTCCAGCCGGTCATTGAGGCTATTGAGGCCCTGGCCCATGAAGTGGGTAAGACCAGCTGGAACTGGGTGGCACCCGTAGCCGATGAGGCTTTGGGTCAGCAGGTGCAGGCCAAGGCTTCGGGCTTGCTGCAGGAAGCCTACTCGTTGGTAGAAAAACAGGTGCGTAGTAAAAAGCTTGAAGAAATTCAGCAGCACATGGTTGCAGAATTAGCCGCAGAAGATGCGCAGCTGGCAGACATGGTGCGTGGTTTTGTTAAAAAAATCGAAACCGGTATTGTCCGGGGGCGGATTCTGGATGGTGCGCCGCGCATTGATGGGCGGGACACCAAGACCGTGCGACCCATTACGATTGAGGCGGGGGTTTTACCTCGCACCCATGGTTCGGCCCTGTTTACCCGGGGTGAAACCCAGGCTCTGGTCGTCGCAACTTTGGGAACCAAGGGCGATGAGCAGATTATCGACGCTCTTCAGGGAGAAAGTCGTGATCGCTTCATGCTCCATTATAATTTCCCGCCATTTTCCACCGGCGAAACGGGCATGGTGGGGTCACCCAAACGCCGTGAAATTGGTCACGGTCGTCTGGCAAAACGGGCAGTAGCCGCAGTGTTGCCTGAGCCCAGCGAATTTCCCTACAGCCTGCGGGTGGTTTCAGAAGTGCTGGAGTCCAATGGATCTTCCAGTATGGCGACGGTGTGCGGCGCTTCATTGGCCCTGATGGATGCCGGTGTTCCGTTGAAGGCCCCCGTTGCCGGAGTCGCCATGGGACTGATCAAGGAAGGTGAGCGTTTTGCTGTCCTGACCGATATCCTGGGTGATGAAGATCATCTGGGTGACATGGATTTCAAGGTGGCGGGTACCGAACAGGGTGTCACTGCCCTGCAGATGGATATCAAAATTGACGGTATTACCCGTGAAATCATGGCTGCAGCCCTAAAACAGGCCCACGCCGGACGTCTTCATATTCTGGGTCTGATGAATGCAGTACTCGAAAAAGGCCGCGTCGAACTTTCGGATAATGCCCCGCGCATTATTACCATACACATCAACCCGGACAAAATCCGTGATGTCATCGGGCCGGGCGGCAAAGTCATTCGCGCCTTGACGGAAGAAACTGGTGCTGCCATTGATATTCAGGATAATGGTACGGTCACCATTGCCACGGTGGACAGCGAAGCCGGTGCTGCTGCCCGTCGGCGGATTGAACTGCTGACGGCGGAAGTGCAAGTAGATACCATATATGATGGAAAAGTAGCCAAAATCATGGACTTTGGTGCTTTTGTCACCATTCTTCCGGGCCGTGATGGTCTGCTGCACATTTCCCAGATCAGCAGCGAACGGGTCAGTGATGTCCACGACTACCTCAAGGAAGGGCAGGCAGTGCGGGTGAAAGTTCTGGAAGTTGATCGTCAGGGCAAAATCAAGCTCAGCATGAAGGACATTACCCAGTAATTCTGGATTTGGCGGTTTTGACAAAAAATATCGAAGCTTCGGTAAGCACGCTGGATAACGGCGTAGTCGTTCTCAGCGAAAGGTTGCCGGGTCGCCAAAGCGTGGCCCTGTCCCTGACCTTGGGAAATGGTAGCCGTGATCAGGCTGCAGATGAAAACGGTTTTGCCCATCTCCTGGAACACATGCTCTTCAAGGGCAGTACCAAAAGAGATGGAGATGCACTGAATGCAGCGATGGAATCCCTGGGCGGGACCATCAATGCGTTCACCGATCGTGAGAGTACTGTTTTCCATGGCACGGTGCTGGCCGAGGATGCTCAGGAAGCTTTTGTGCTGCTCAGTGAAATGCTCACGCACCCACGTTTTGATCACGCGGATTTACGTCTGGAAAAACAGGTGGTCGCCCAGGAAGCCGCCATGGCTGCCGAGGACCTGGAGGACTGGGTACAGGAACGGGCCTTATTGGAAATATGGGGAGAGCACCCCCTGGCCTGGCCCGTGTTGGGCAAGGCCAGCTGTATTCGTGCTGCCAGCCGTAAACGCATACAGGCCTATCACGAGCGGGTTTTGGCCGAATCGCCCCTGATTGTTACGGCTGTTGGTGCTGTGGATCATGAGCGTTTGTGTGGATGGGTGCAGCATGCCTTTCCCGAAACGCGTCGTCCGGCCCCCCCGCAAAATGGCTTGCCCCCCCGCTTTCAGCTTGGTAAAAAAAGTCTGCGCCGTTCAGAAGCCCGTCAGGCGCATTTGGTCTGGATGGCGCCAGCTTGTTCCGTCGAATCAGAAGACTATCTCGCCCATGTTGTGGCCAATGCCATTCTGGGGGGAGGCACCGCCTCTTATTTATTCCGGGAACTCAGGGAAAGGCGCGGATTGGCGTATCAGGTATTTTCCCATCTGGATGCTTTGCGCGACTGTGGCGAATGGTCCCTGTATGTAGCCACCCCGGAAGATAAGGCCCATGAAGCCGGCAAGGCGATGTCCGAAGTGCTGACTAAATTGCTGAGTGAGGGACCCGGTTCGAGCGATATGCTCTGGGCAAAACGCAGCTTGCGGATTCAGTTGTTGCTCGGGCAGGAAGATGCCGAAGTGCGCATGAGTCGGCTGGCTCGCCAGTGGCTTTATCTGGGCCGCCTGCATTCGGCAGAACAATCCTTGCAGAAACTGGAGCTTGTGGACGCAGAAGCCGTACGTCGGGTTTTGCGCGAAGCCTGGGAACAACGCCTGGAAATGAGCTGCTTACCCTCACGCCGCAAGACTTAGGAAAACTGGTCCTTCCAGCGTCGCAAAGCGGTAAATACAGATAATGCCGTGCCGCCGCTGAGGGGGTCAAAGTGCCGGGCACTGGCAATCAGCGCAGGATCAGCACAGCGCAGAAAAGGATTGCTGGCGCGTTCCAGAGCAATGCTTGACGGCAAGGTGGGTTGTCCACGCTCGCGCTGCTTTTGGGCTTGTATTTGTCTATCCCGAATAACCGGGTTGCCAGGATCCACCAAAGCTGCAAAACGCAAATTATTCCGGGTATATTCGTGGGCGCAGTACACCGCTGTCTCCGGAGGAAGCGCGGCAAGCTGCTGTAAGCTATGGAACAACATCTCGGGAGTGCCTTCAAAGAGCCGTCCGCAGCCGGCAGCAAAAAGTGTGTCTCCGCAAAACAGAGACGCATTCCAGACATAAGCGATGTGATCCCGGGTATGACCCGGAACTTCCATGACCTGGATTTCTGCGGAGCCAATGGCCAGTTTTCCGGCAGCAACGGGATGGGTCAGGGCGGGTATCCGCTTATTGGCACCGTAGACAGGAATGCGGAAATGGTCGGCGAGGGCAGCTACGCCCCCTGTATGATCGGCATGATGATGCGTGCAGAGTATCGCCGTCGGCACCATCTGTCTGGGCGCAAGCCATTGAAAAACCGGTTCGGCGTCGCCGGGATCGACAACCCAGACACCGGCGCTGCTTTCCAGCACATAAATGTAGTTATCCGCAAATGCAGGAATGAAATGCACAGACATGTTTGGTTCTCAGGGCAAGCGGGTTACCATAAGCCTACTATGGGAGTTGGTTGGGGTCACGCACACTTGGGTTTTTTGTCATGTTGAAGCGGTTTTACTGAAATGCCGGGGCGGGGACGTCTTAGCCGGCCGCAAGAACAACGGGCTGCCGTGTGGTGGGATAGTGGTGCCGGACGTCTGCTGCTGGATCGGGCTCGAGATATTCTCCCACGCTGGATTGAGCGTTTGCAGCCGGAAACGGTTTTGCAACTGGGGCAACCGCTGTTCTGGGGAATGCCTCCAGGCACAGAGCGAACCTGGGTGTTGCTGAATGATGGCGCCGCATTGCCACCGGAAGCTTATTTGCAGGTTTGCGGGGCCTGTCCGGATATGCCCTTTGCGCCCATGCGCTTTGATCTGGTTATTGTTCCCTTTTGTTTGAGTCGAATGGGTGATCCTGAAGCGGTGCTGGACGAATGCTGGCGGGTGCTGCGCCCTGAAGGTCATGTATTGATCATGGATTTTAATCCCGGGGGGAGCTTGAGCTTCATGCGCCGCTGGCGTTTATGGCGGCGGGATCGGGCCTGGCCCTGGCGTCGTCCCTTTCTGCCCTTAGGGAAGTTGCGTACCCTGCTCGAAAATCAGGATTTTATACTGAAAGAGGGGCGCTACTTTCAGTACACCCTGCCGGGTTTGGAAAAAAATGCACAATGGATGGAGCTCGTGGGTGACCGCTGGTGGCCGGCGGGTGCAAACGCTTATTTATTGCTGGCCCAACGCCGTGACCCTGAGCGACCCTTGGTCGGCTTGGCTACGCCCGTAAAAATGCGTCGGGAGCGTCGTAAAGTCAGCTCTGAAGCCCCGGCAGCTTATGATCACTCGGAGCTGGGATGATGACGGATAAAATTGTGGAATTGTTTACGGATGGGGGTTGCCGGGGTAATCCCGGCATCGGGGCCTGGGGTGCCTGGTTGCGGCGCGAAACACAGGAGAAGGTGCTCTGGGGATTTGAACCGGAAACCACCAACAACCGCATGGAATTGACAGCGGCTCTGCGCGGTCTCGAAGCCCTGAAACGTCCAACCCGGGTCCGCGTGATCAGTGATTCCCGTTATTTGCGTGATGGTATGACCCAGTGGTTGCCAGGTTGGCAACGGCGCGGCTGGCGCACGGCGGGTGGGGATCCAGTCAAAAATCAGGATATCTGGGAGCTTCTGGTAAAAGCCTCTGCTCCCCATGAGGTAGAATGGGAATGGGTCCGCGGACACTCTGGTCATGCGGAAAATGAAAAGGTCGATGCCCTGTTGAATCAGGTCATGGATCAGTACGGCGCGCACCAGCAGCGCGAAGAGGGGGAAGGATGGCTTTAAGACAGGTGGTGCTGGATACAGAAACGACTGGTATTGACTGGAAACAGGGTCATCGGGTCATTGAAATTGGCGCGGTAGAGTTGCTGGATCGCCGTTTGACGGGGAATAATTACCAGCAGTACCTCAACCCCCAGCGCAGCAGTGATCCCGAAGCCCTGCGCGTGCATGGCCTCAGCGATGCGTTTCTTGCGGATAAACCATTATTCGCCGAAGTGGCTGAGAATTTTCTGAACTATCTGGGTGATGCAGAGCTGATCATTCACAATGCGCCCTTTGATCTGGGTTTTTTGAACCATGAACTCGGAAAAATAGAAAAAATGCCTCTGAATCATAAAGTGCTGGATACCTTGGTGGATGCCCGTCGTCGTCATCCCGGGCAGAAAAATGACCTGAACAGCCTGTGCCGACGATATAATGTGGACAATAGTCACCGTGAGCTGCACGGCGCTTTGCTGGATTGCGAAATCCTGGCCAAGGTCTACCTCGGCATGACGGGGGGGCAGGTGGATATGATGGGCTTGTTGAATGCTTCAGAGGAGCCCTCAGGAACGGAATCTTGCCGGGATCCTGCGACTTCTACCGGGGCTTCTGTGCAAATTGCTCAATTCAACAGCAGCACGGCGGCAGGGCGGCCGCGATTGCGGGTTATTCGCGCCTCTGCGGAAGAAACCGCCCTGCATGCCCAATATTTAGAGGACATGGGCGGAAAAGCTCTATGGAATGCGCCATAAATCGCTGTAACTTATTGTTTGTGCTCAATGAGCTCGATGCGGTAACCGTCAGGATCTTCCACAAAGGCAATGATGGTACTGCCGTGTTTCATGGGTCCTGCTTCGCGCACCACTTTGCCACCCCGCCCACGAATGGCCTCGCAAGCCGCAGCGGCATTTTCCACTTCCAGGGCAATATGCCCGAAGGCATCACCGAGTGTGTAATGATCTACGCCCCAATTGTAGGTCAGTTCAATGACGGCACCGGCGCTTTCTTCCTGATAGCCCACAAAAGCGAGGGTAAACTTGCCTTCGGGATAATCTTTGCGGCGTAACAGATGCATGCCGAGGACTTCCGTATAAAACTGGATGGAGCGATCCAAATCACCCACCCGCAGCATGGTATGTAAAAGACGCATTTGACTCTCCTTGCACAGGTTACTGTACGGTTTTTGTCCAGAGATGTATTACCCCTGCAAGCGTTTTTCAATCCGCAGACGCAGTGCGTTGAGTTTGATGAACCCTTCTGCATCTTTCTGATTATAGGCGCCAGCATCATCTTCAAAGGTGGCAATGCGGGGATCAAACAGGCTTTCCTGAGATTTGCGGCCGACTACACTGCAGGTTCCCTTATAGAGCTTGACGCGAACCACGCCGCTCACCAGACGCTGGGTCTGGTCGATCAGGGTCTGCAGAGCGCGGCGTTCCGGACTCCACCAGAAGCCATTGTAGACAATGCTGGCATAGCGCGGCATCAGTTCATCCTTGAGATGGGCGACTTCCCGATCAAGGGTGATGGATTCTATGGCGCGATGGGCCTTGAGCAAGATGTTGCCACCAGGCGTTTCATAGCAGCCCCGCGACTTCATGCCCACATAACGGTTCTCGACAATATCCAGACGGCCAACGCCATGCTCGCCACCTACGGTATTGAGGTGCGCCAGTAATTGCTCAGGATTCAGGGCTTCACCGTCCACCGCGATGGGATCACCATGGGCATAGGTGATTTCCAGATAGCGGGGTTGATGGGGTGCTTTCTCAGGCGCTGTAGTCCAGCGCCACATGCTCTCTTCGGCCTCCGCCCAGGGATCTTCCAGAATGCCGCCTTCATAGGAAATATGGAGAAGATTGGCATCCATGGAGTAGGGTGATTTTTTACCGTGTTTTTCCACGGGAATACCATGTTTTTCAGCATACTTGAGGAGCTTTTCACGGGAGTTCAGGTCCCATTCCCGCCAGGGAGCAATGACCTGAATGGCCGGGTTCAGGGCGTAAGCACCCAGTTCAAAGCGGACCTGATCGTTGCCCTTGCCGGTGGCTCCATGCGCAACGGCATCAGCACCTACTTCGGCGGCAATTTCCACCATGCGCTTGGCGATAAGGGGCCGTGCAATGGAAGTCCCCAGCAGGTATTCCCCCTCATAAATGGTATTGGCGCGAAACATGGGAAATACATAATCGCGGACAAATTCCTGACGGAGGTCGTCAATGAATATTTCCTTGGCACCGAGCTTTTCTGCCTTGATACGGGCTGGTTCCACTTCTTCACCCTGACCGATATCTGCCGTAAAGGTGACGACATCACATTGATATTGATCTTGCAGCCATTTGAGGATGACCGAGGTATCAAGACCCCCTGAATAAGCGAGAACGACTTTTTTGACCATTTAAGAAGCTCCTTGCAAAGCGGCCACAGGGCCGATGCCAAATAAAAATTCCATGAGCGCCTTCTGGGCGTGCAGGCGATTTTCCGCCTCTTCCCAGACGACAGAAAGGGGACCATCCATAATATCTGCGCTGACTTCTTCTCCGCGATGTGCCGGAAGGCAGTGCATGAACAAAGCGCCAGGCGCAGCAGCAGCCATGAGGGCGTGATTCACCTGAAAATCCTGAAGAATGGCGCGGCGCTGCTCGGCCTCCTGTTCCTGGCCCATGCTGGTCCAGACATCCGTTACAACCAGATCGGCACCTTCCACTGCTGAAACAGGATCGTGGAGGACGGTGACATATTCTCCCCCGGTTGCCAGCATGTCGGCGCTGGGGGCATAGGGGGCAGGGCTACCGATACGCAGGCTGAAATTGAAAATGCGTGCGGCCTCCATCCAGGAATGGGCCATGTTGTTGGCTCCATCTCCTACATAGGCAACTCTCCGTCCTTCCAGTGTGCCCCAGTGTTCGGTGACGGTCATGAGATCGGCAAGCAACTGGCAGGGGTGGTGGTCATCGGAAAGACCATTGATGACAGGCACTCTGGAGGCAGCGGCAAAGTGTTTGAGGTTGCCATGACTGAAAGTGCGGATCATGACCATGTCTACCATCCGGGAAATCACCCGGGCGGTGTCTTCAATGCTTTCTCCGCGACCCAGTTGAGTGTCGCGTGGCGAGAGGAAAAGGGCATGCCCACCCAGCTGCGTCATACCCGTCTCAAAGGAAACCCGGGTCCGGGTGGAGGATTTTTCAAAAATCATGGCCAGAGTCCGCCCGGTAAGGGGCATGTACTGTTCACCCTGGCGCTGCATCTGTTTCAGGACAATGGCACGGCCCAGCAAGGCCTTCAGTTCGGCTTGGCTGAGATCGGCGAGGCTGAGAAAGTGACGTGGTTTCATGATGTGGGTTCCAGTAGTCGGACGATCCCGGCAACCAGCAGATCTATTTCCGATTCAGAAATGATGAGGGGTGGTAATAAACGAATGACTTTGTCGGCAGTGACATTAATAAGTAAGCCTGCTTCCAGAGCCCGCTCTACCAGACGTTCGGGTTTTTGCGCCAGCTCGATACCGACCATCAGGCCCATACCGCGTATATCCCGAACCTCTGGATGCTGCGCCAGGGCATGACGCAGTTTCTGCTGCAACAGCGCCCCCATTTTGGCCGCCTGAGCAGGAATGTTGGCATTTTCCATGGTGTCGAGTACTGCCTGGGCGGCAGCACAGACCAGGGGGCCACCCCCGAAAGTCGTCCCATGCTTACCTGGTCCAAACAGGTCAGCTGCCCCTTTGCGGGCAAGCAGGGCGCCAATGGGTACCCCGTTTCCCAAACCTTTGGCCAGGCTGAGTACGTCCGGAACAACGCCGTCAAGCTGTTGATAGGCAAAGAAATTGCCAGTACGACCGATGCCGGTTTGGACTTCGTCGAGCATGAGCAGCAGTCCGTGGGCATCACAAATGCTGCGCAGCTCCGCTAAAAATCCTTCGGGAGCAGGGCGCACGCCGCCCTCACCTTGCACGGGTTCAACCAGAATGGCAGCAATGGCCGGGTTGGCGGCAATCAGTCCTCTGACCGTGCTGCTGTCGCCATAAGGTGCCCGCACAAAACCGGGTACCAGCGGTGCAAAGCCTTCCTGAATGCGGAAATTACCCGTCGCCGTCAGCGCTGCCAGCGTGCGGCCATGAAAAGCCTGGGTAAATACCAGAATCTGTGGTTCGGCAATGCCTTTCTGATGACCGTGGAGGCGCGCCATTTTGATGGCTGCTTCGTTGGCTTCAGCGCCACTGTTACAGAAAAAGGCAGCATCCAGACCGCTGAGGCGGCAGAGGCTATCGGCCAGTTTTTCCTGCAGGGGAATCTGATAAAGATTGGAAGTATGCAGCAGGGTGCCCGCTTGTGACTGAATGGCCTGGGTGACGGCAGGGTGGCAATGACCCAGACCCACTACCGCAATACCCGCCAGGGCATCGAGATAACGCCGTCCTTCGCTGTCGTAAAGCCACACGCCCTCTCCCCGGCTGAAAGCCACGGGCAGGCGTGCATAATTGTTCATGAGTGGCATCAGACCGGGGCCTCCCCATCCAGGTTGAAGGCGGCGTGCAGGGCCCGCACCGCCAGTTCCAGATATTTTTCTTCGATGACCACAGAAATCTTGATTTCCGAGGTGGAAATCATCTGAATATTGATGTTTTCCTTGCCCAGGGTGGCAAACATGGTGGCGGCAATACCCGCATGGGAACGCATGCCGACGCCCACTACGGATACCTTGACAATGTGGTCATCGCCCCGCACGTCTTCTGCATCCAGTTTTTTGGCCACACTGGTCAGAATGTCCTTGGCCTGGGCGTATTCATTGCGATCCACCGTGAAGGTGAAATCTGTTTTGCCGGCTTCGGAAATATTCTGCAGGATAACGTCCACGTTGATATTGGCTTCTGAGACGGGTCCCAGAATGGAATAGGCAATACCGGGGTGATCAGGAACGCCAATCATGGTGAGTTTGGCTTCGTTACGGGAGAAGGCGATGCCAGAAACGCGGGGAGCTTCCACAGAATTTTCCTCATTGGTAACCAGGGTGCCGGGCCCATCCTGAAAAGACGACAAGACCCGAACAGGAACATTATACTTCATGGCAAACTCAACAGATCGCGTCTGCAATACCTTTGCGCCGAGGCTTGCCATTTCAAGCATTTCTTCAAAAGTAATACGATCAAGACGCCGCGCTCGCGACTCCACGCGCGGATCCGTCGTGTAAATGCCATCTACATCGGTAAAAATATCACATTCATCGGCGCGCAGGGCAGCAGCCAGTGCGACGGCTGTGGTATCCGATCCGCCCCGTCCCAAAGTAGTAATATTGCCATGCAGGTCGACGCCCTGAAAACCGGCAACCACTACGATCTTCCCGGATTCGAGGGCTGAACGAATTTTGTGATCATCAATATGTTCAATGCGCGCCTTGGTATGGGCAGAGTCCGTGGTAATGGCTACCTGGGTGCCGGTAAAAGACTGGGCTGCTTGTCCCATCTCTTCTAAAGCCATGCACAACAGGGCAATAGTCACCTGTTCTCCGGTGCTCAGCAGGGTATCCAGTTCACGCTCGGCAGGGTGAGCTGCCATGGCTCGCGCCAGTTGCAAAAGGCGATCGGTCTCGCCAGACATGGCCGATACCACGACCACAACCTGATGCCCGGCCCGATGGGTAGCCATGACTTTTTCGGCAACCGCGCGAATTCGCTCGGGGTTGCCCACAGATGTTCCACCAAATTTTTGTACGATGAGTGCCATTGTCAGTGATTTTATGAAAAATTAAGGGCAAATCATAAAGCCTTGGGACGCGTTCGTACAGGATGGGGCGAGAAGCCCTCAACAGGGTGCTTTTTTATGAGATCTGCTTGCTTACTGTGACAGGTTTTCCGGTTTCCGGGTCTTTTTGAGGAAGGAGTACACCGGGCAATAGCCGAAAACCCCCGTTGCAATGAGGAGAAGCCCCGAAAAAGTCCATTCCCGATAGGGAAAGGGGTTGACGAAATAGATGAGAAAAATGATGGCGCCGAAGTAAAGGCGCAGCCAACGCTCGGTACTGTTCATGTTCTTGATGATTTTCATGATATGGCCGTCCTTAAATGAGAGTGCTGGGTATGAATATAGGCCGCTTCGGTCCGTGCCGCAATAGGGGAATCGTGCATGGTCTCAGCATCTTCTCCGGGCTTGAACTACAATGAACTGCATGAAGAGGATCGTGTGAACAGTCTGGAATAGCCAAACGGGTTTCTGCAGTGATTTCCGGGGAGATGGAAGGATGACAACAGATTTACGGGCGTTGCACAAAGAGGTGGGTCAAAGCATCTGGCTGGATAATTTGTCGAGAACACTGATTCACGATGATATTCTCCGAAAATATATCAGCGCAGATGGTATCAGTGGGGTTACCTCCAATCCCAGTATTTTCCAGAAAGCCATTCATTCCAGTCCCTACTATCAGGATGATTTGCGGCAAGCTGCAGAATCTGCCGAGCGACTTTATGAACAGCTCGTTTTGCAGGATTTGCAGATGGCCTGCGATCTTTTGCAGCCGGTGCATCAGGAAAGTGCTGGCGATGATGGTTGGGTGAGCTGGGAGGAATCTCCGCGTTTGGCGCATGATGAAGCAGCTACGGTTGCTGAAGCCCGCCGTCTGCGGGGATTGGTGCAGCGTGACAATTTATTGATCAAGGTTCCCGCAACGCCCCAGGGTATTGCGGCACTGTCCACGCTGGTAGGCGAGGGTATTTCAGTCAACGTCACCCTCATGTTCGGATTGGAACATGTCCACCAGGTTTTTGCGGCTTATCAACAGGGCTTGGCGCATTGGGTAAAACAAGGCGGCGACCCCCGCCGGGTCAAGGCAGTTGCCAGCCTTTTCCTGTCACGGGTAGACACCCTCGTTGATCAGCAGCTCGAAAAAATGGCGACAGCAGAGGCTCTGGCTTTGCGCGGCAAGGCCGCAGTGGCCATGGCCAAGGTTGCTTACAAGGTCTATCAGGAGACCTTCCATGGGGACGGCTTCGCGGCGTTGGCCAAGGCCGGTGGGCGTCCGCAGTATCTGCTTTGGGCCAGTACCAGCACGAAAAACCCGGAATACTCAGACTTACTCTATGTCGAACCGTTGATGGGGCCGGAAACGATCAATACCTTGCCGGATGAAACCCTGAACAAGCTGCGTGATCATGGCCATATCGCGAATCGGGTGAGCGGGGATCTGGACGCGGCACAGGCAGTCATGGCCGGACTGGAGTCGCTGGGTATTCATATGGACAGTGTGGCTGAGCAATTACAGCAGGAAGGGCTGGCCGCCTTCGCCAAAAGTTTTGAGGAAATGTTGGCGGAGGTCGGCAAGGCCATGCCCTGTGGTGGTTGATTGCCTTCGAATTAAAAGCCGACGGTATTGAAGCCGGCATCGACGTAAGTAATTTCGCCGGTGATGCCTGAGGCAAGGTCGGAGCAGAGGAAGGCCGCCGTGTTGCCCACTTCTTCCTGGGTGACATTGCGGTGGAGGGGAGCATGCTCCGCATAGTGGTCGAGGATTTTACGGAATTCACTGATTCCGCTGGCTGCCAAAGTGCGAATGGGACCTGCGGAAATAGCGTTGACACGAATGCCATCACTGCCCAGAGAATAAGCCAGGTAACGAATGCTGGCTTCGAGGCTGGCCTTGGCCAGGCCCATGACATTGTAGTTGGCCATGGCCCGTTCGGCGCCGAGATAGCTGAGCGCCAGTAAAGCGCCTTGGCGTCCCTGCATCAAAGGATGCATGGCTTTGGCCATGGCGGTGAAGCTGTAGGAAGAAACTTCGTGGGCAATACGGAAGCCTTCGCGGGTGGTGGCATCCAGATAACTGCCACTGAGTTCTTCCTTGGGCGCAAAAGCCGCGCCGTGGATACCAATGTCGACGCCACCCCATAGTGACTGGACGCGCTCCATGGCCGCCTGCAATTGCTGTTCATCCATCAGATCCAGTTCCAGGGGTTCCGGCGCGCCGATTTGCCCGGCCAGTTCTTCCACCCGACTTTTGGTGCGCTCGCCCTGATAGGTCAACAGCACTTCGGCTCCCTGACGATGCATGGCCTGCGCGATTCCCCAACAAATGGAACGATCATTGGCTACGCCAACGATGAGCGCCTTTTTGCCTGTCATGAAACCCATAAAACCTCCTGTGTGCTGCTTAGCGTGTATAGATAGTGAGACGTGAGCCCGGCTGAATGTCGCTGGCAGAGGCCAGGTGGTTCCATTGGATGAGCGACTTGGGTTGCACATGGTACTGCTGGGCAATTTGCCAGAGTGTGTCGCCTTTGCGAACAATATAAGTCGCTGCGCGCGGCTGGGTGGCGGCGCGTTCCTGGCGGGCACTGATAGCCGCTACGGCGGTTTCCGAAGGGATATTCAGGACCTGACCCGGATGAATGACGGATTGCTCGGTCAGGTGGTTCGCATGGGCAATAGCGGTGATACCGACACCGGCCCGCTGCGCGATTTGCCAGAGACTTTCGCCGGGGCGCACCGTCAGCTGTCGGCGTGCTGCCGTATAAACGGGAGTGGCATGACCTCCGTAAACGGTGAGATGTTCTCCCACCTGCAGATCATTGGCCGAATGGATATGATTCCAGCGCATCAGGTCCTGAACGCTGACGCCAGCCTGCTGCGCCAGTCCCGAAAGGGTATTTCCGGAGTGCACGACGAGACGGTGACTGGCTGGCTGGCTATAAGTGGCGTTTTCCAGATGATGACCGCCATAAACCACCAGCTGCTGGCCCACCTGCAGGTCACGCGCGGAGCGCAGATGATTCCACTGCTTCATCTGCTGAACACTGACCCCGGCCTGCATGGCTATTTGTGACAGGGTGTTCCCTGGATGTACCGTCAAATGGCTGAGCCGAGGTTGGGTGACGGGCTGGGCCACCGGTGTGGCAGCGACGGCCGGTTGTGCGATGGGCAAAGCCTGGGCTGCAGCCTCCTGCGGCATGGTCAACAGCGCTGTTTTCAGGGTGGCCGCCTTGTCCTTGGGAACTACAAGCTGATAGTCCGCCGGGACTACGCCATAACTGATTCCGGCATTGAGGTGCTGCAATTCGCGCACCGGGACATTCATCAAATTGGCAGCCACATTGAGGGCGACCGATTTAGGGGTGGTGACTACCGCTATGTGGGCCGTGTTGGGAATATAGGGCAGGCTGACGTGGTAAGCCTTGGCATTTTTGATGACCTGGGCAAGACCCAATAGTTCGGCCACGTAATTTTCAGTTTGTTCGGGAAGATTCAGATCCCAGAAATCGGTAGGTTGGCCGGCTGCCACGTTTTGCTGGATAGCGGCGGAAACCGTACCCTGTCCGGCATTGTAGGCAGCAATCGCCAGGAGCCAGTTTCCACCAAAATAATTGTATAAATAAGACAGGTAATCCAGGGCGGCGTTGGTCGAAGCCGTCAGACTCAGGCGGGGATCCCCGTAACGCGTATTTTGCAATCCAAAACTCCGCGCGGTTCCGGGCACAAACTGCCAGAGCCCTGCGGCGGCGGCAGGAGAATAGGCTTTAGGATTGTAGCCGCTCTCAATGGCAGGCAGTAGAGCCAGTTCCATGGGCAGGCCGCGTTGAGAAACGGCGTTGACTACGTAATAGAGGAAAGGACGCGAATTGCCGAGAATTTCTTCGAGTTTGCCCTGATGCTGCAAAAACCAGGTGCGCCACTGTTTGACTGCCACTTGAGAAACATCACTGCTGAGGTCGAGCCCTTCATTTATGTGTGTCCAGATGTTACCAGATTGATCCTGACTACCGAATGCCCCTGCAGCCTCAAAATGTTGTAGAGTCAGATCAAGACTGCCGTAGGTTCCAGACGGCTTGATTTTAGACGACATGTCATGGGACAAGGTTTCAGGATTTGTCAAACCGGATGTTTTGATTTCCTCAAGGCTTGCCGCAAGATCTGTGCCCGAGGATTCCTGCAACTGTGGGGTTTCCATGGTTTGGCTTTGCGCCCAAGCCATAGGTACACTTCCCAGCGCCATCACCGTAGCGATGACGGTAATTTGCCTGATCATCCTGTTTCTCCCTTGGCGGGTTCAAACCATAATGGATTGTCCCGCATACACCATCCTGCACATCATTCTGGATTAAATTAAAGGATAATAAACAAATTAAAACGTCTTGGTCAAACGCCTCAGCAGCCAATCAGCAAGTGATTTTTTATCAGCATGGTATAAGATCATGCTGGATATTTCATGGCACTCATCGTCAAACTGAATTTTATCCACAATGTGAGGAACAGCGTTTTTTAATTTTCTGACTTGCTTTAAATACAACAACACGCCTGGCGGAAATCAGTGCTGGCAGCCCGGATTTCGGGTTACGCCCAACACGCTCAGACTTTTCACGAAGAATAAATTTACCGAAACCAGACAAGTTGACAACTTCTCCAGATGCCAAGGTTTGAATTATTAATTTAAAAAAACACGAAACAACCAATCTGCTCTCAGCAATAGAAAATCCCATTCTGCCAGCAAGATCATGACCAATTATATCTTTGGTAACAGTACAGCCTGACTTTTTCCGGGAAGGAATAAAATAAGTGTGATTTTCTTTCAAAATTATATTACCTTATTTTTACCGTATTCACAGCCTGAAGCCACCGATTTCACACCGGCGGCTTCAAAACAGATCATCAGGCCTTTTTCGGAGCCAGACTACCCACAGGCAATACCGCTTTGCCCATCACGGGATTAATGACATGCACTGCGGCCAGATAGAAGCCAATCAGCGCAACGATCATGAACAGCAAGCCCGCGATGTTCGATACGGAAATAGCCATCAGGACGAAGGCCGCGCAGAGAAGCCCGAACAGTAACACCAGACCAATGTTAGCGCGCAGGGATGCAATAAAGAAAATAAAGGTAATCAAGGCCATCAACCAAAACCACACCATCAATAATTGGGGCGCGCTCTTCATTGTCACCGCCAAACCGCCGCTGATAGCCGCAATGGCAAAGCTCAGGAAAAATGATCCGTAGGTAATAAACACGGTGGCAATATATGAATTGGGCATCTGATAGGTGAAACCACCCGCTACATACATGGCGGCCGCACCAAACCCGAAACAGAGGGCCAGCAAAGTACCTAATCCTGCAAGCGGCACGATGCCATAAAATACAGCACCAATAATAAACAACGGAACGGCAAATCCAAACAAACCAATAGCAATTGGATCTTTCATTTTATACTCTCCTAAGTGGTTTAGCGGTCAAAACGACCATTATTACTATATTACTCACTACCGATCCTCCAAAAAAGGCCCCACTATTGTGGAGCCTGAAACTCCCGAAAGGCTTAGGGAGGAGGAGTCGTTTCACCGTTCATCTGTTAATCAGATTGCGGTTAATTCTGTTCAGCCCAATGGGCCGTTAGCGGTAACGATTTGCGGTTCCATGGAAGCCAGAATGGCAATCAGGTAATTCTGTGCCGCCATGGGAATCTTTCGGGTTTGCATCGCATCCATCATATCCTGAGCCAGATAATTGAAGGCTGCCGTTGTTACACCCATTCCTTCATGGGCTTTTCGCATGCTCAGCCCGGTGTACTTGCAGGGACCACCCACCGCCATGCACACCTGCTGCACCAATTCGTACTTCAGGTGAGGAATATTGGTATGTGCAAAGTAGTAATTGATATGCGGATCTGCAGCCACATTACCCACAAACGTATTGATCAACGCCGTAATACCGGCCTTGCCGCCGTACTGGGCATAGTAATCCTGAGCGGATGCCGTCGAAATCCCCATCATGGCAACAGCCGTAAAC
>NZ_JACKZA010000002.1 GCF_015100155.1 Acidithiobacillus sp. HP-2
GGGTGATGCAGGGCCAGAATAGTCGGGGATGGTATGGGGTGGTGGCGCTTCGGCGCCTTGTCACTAGTCGAAAAGGTCGCTTTACATGGCGTAATCCCTCGGAAAATCCGTACATCATGCGCGACGAAATATGCCGTACCATCGAGTCGAGATATAAGGATGTCGCCTTTGCTATGAGCAACACTTGAACGGAGAGCCGGATGCGCTGAGAGGTGCAAGTCCGGTTCGGGGAGGAGAGGCGGGGAAATAGTTTCGACTACGCCCCGTCTCTTACTCTACTCCGGCTCCGCCATGGATTTGTCTATCTGGTGGCTATTATGGACTGGTACAGTCGTAAGGTGTTGAGCTGGAGGATCAGTAATACCATGGAGGCAGAGTTCTGTGTGGCCTGTCTGGAAGAGGCGCCACAACGCTATGGTGCGCCGGAGATCTTCAATACGGACCAAGGCAGCCAATTCACCGCTGAGGCGTTTACAGGCTTACTTCAGGCGCATGGTGTACAGTTCAGCATGGACGGTCGTGGCCGCGCCCTGGATAACATCTTCGTGGAGCGGCTTTGGCACAGTGTGAAGTACGAGGATATTTACCTGCGGGGCTATGGCCATGTACCGGAACTGATGGTTGGGCTGACTGCCTACTTTGAGTTTTACAATAGTCGCCGCCCGCATCAGTCTCTCGGCTATCTGACACCAGATCAGGTATACCTGACAGGACAAGGGGGCGGCGCCTGCATTGTGGACCGCTATCCAAAAGTCGCAGCATGACCATTACTCAGGGACGATTTGGGGCAGCGCCATTCTGCTGTAGGGGTAGAAACCAGACTAGCTTAAACTCTCGCTCTTTTTGTCTTGACTCATGGGTCCACCATACCTCATGCAACCTCCCTGGAAATAAGCGTGGTGCACTAAGACTCTAAGACTCTAAGACTCAGTGCAGTAACGGGTTAATTACCGTTCAGGCTGTTTTCTATTTGGGGGAGAGCAGCACCTACACCCGCTCCCACCGCACCACCCACTGCAGCACCGACGGCAGGATTGCCCGCAGCGACCGTTCCCAAAACCGCGCCACCAGCAGCGCCAATAGCACCGCCACTCAGAGCACGCTGGCCCGTTGGGCTCATGTTGGCACAACCGGCTAAAGCCACCACCACTGTCAAAAGTAAGATTGTCCGGACCCACGAAGCGGCAGGATTTGCAGTTTTTATATCCGTTCCAGACATCGTAACCTCCTGTTCAAGGATTTCTCTATCAGACAATAGTCCGTAGAAATTTGCTCATTCGAGATTATAGCCAACATCTAAGGCTTTCATCTGGCTATGATTCTCGTAGATCCAGGCTGTAAAAACCAAAGATGATGCGGACTGGTAGGCCATAAGGCGTCAACTGTACAGTCTTCCATAGTTTTCCATCCGCAAAATTGATCGTATCTGTCAGGCTTATGGATTGCGTTTGCGGTTCAAGAACCGCATCCCCGAAGTATCTGAACAGGCGTAACTCCCATGAGCCAAGCATTAGTCATTCTGCATGCAAGCCCTGATGAGGAAAATCCTCGCGCCGATACGGCCGTTCGTCCAACCGGTGCCATGTTGGCAGATAACAAAGACGTTCGCTTGTTTCTTGCCGGAAGAGATAATCCCCTTAACGACAGGAAGAATTGTTATTCCTCACTCTTGACCGCCACAAAGCGCATATCGGGCTGCTGTAGCGTTTCCCTGATATAGAAAACCCCGCCTTTAGTCGGTGTCTGGTCTGGAATATTTGTTGATAACTTCCTCATGACGCCCCATATTCATGGATGGTAAAAACACGGGAGAATAAGCTATGCCTATTTCAACTAGAAAAATCGCTGCAGTTACCTTGGGTATTTTGGCGCTCTCAGGCTGTGCTTATGGCCCTTACGGCCGATATGGACATTCAGGGTATAACCAGCCACCTCCACCCGGTCAGTACAACAACGGCTACGGCCATCCACCGCCACCGCCTCCTCCCGGCCAGGGGCCTGGTCAGTACAACAATGGTTACGGCAGGTAATCCACCGCCGTCCCTTCCATAAGCAAAATTCTGGGAACAAGTTCGGCTTCATCCAGTAAACCAACAAAAGAGGATTTGCTATGCCGCGTAAACCCATTGTACTCAGTATCGCCATAGGCCTTGCCGGATTAGGGGTTTTATCCCTCTCTACACCGGCGTCTGCTGCGCCGTTTGATCTCAGTGTCATGCTGGGCGATCTCGGGATCAATCTCGGTAACACGGGCTGGCCCCAGCAATACGGCTATTTTGAGCCGCCCTCAGCGTATACCAGCTATTACAGTCAGCCACTCTATGCGCAGTACATGATGTGGTACTACTACCCGCAGACATACTACCAGTATTATCCGACACCACCACCGCCCCTGCCGGCAGGAGCGCCCCCGCCTCCGCCTCCGCCGGCAGGAGCACCGCCGCCACCACTACCTGGCACTTATTTTAATTATCTGGGGGTGCAACCACCGCCACCGGCTCCGCCTGGCGCACCACAACCGCCTCCGCCTGGGCCTCCTCCCGGTGGACCGGGCTTTGGGCCTCCGGGGAGGCCACAACCAGGTCCACCACCCGGAAGACCAGGCCCTGGAGGACCTCAATTTGGTCCGAGAGGGGGGCCACCACAGGGTGGACCTGGAGGGCCTGGACCTCACCAAAGACCTATGGGTGGGCCAGGTTTCGGCCCACAACCAGGTCCTGACCATGGAGGGCCTCGGTTCCAGCCAGGACCAGCAGGAGGACCCCCGCAAGGGCCTCAATCTGGCCCGAGAGGAGGGCCGCCACAAGGGGGGCCTGGAGGACCTGGACCTCAACAGCCACCCCACCAAGGACCTATGGGTGGACCGCCTCCACCGGGTGGGCCAGGCGGACCGCCCCCTGGAGGGCCTGGCGCACCTTAACGGCCAAACAAAACGAGCCGCTTGTCATGGGGCTCGTTGTTTGGAACTGTTATTAATGCCCTCTATTAACAAGACAACAGATCCACGAGACATGGTGAATCTTTCTTAATAATCTTGCTGTTAGAATTGCTAATTGCTAATTTTTGGTCTTTTTGTCGTCCATGCGACATATAACACCGGGGCCAACCATAAGGTCATCACTGTTCCTAGTGCCAGTCCGCCCATGACCGAAATAGCCAGGGGTTGCAGTAGATCGGTTCCGCGCCCGATACCAATGGCGAGGGGCAGAAAGCCAAAGACATCGGCCAGCATCGTCATCAGGATGGGCCGCAGGCGCTGATGTGCAGCGAAGACCACGCTTGCTGGACGGGGATGATTCCCGTCCAGCTGCCGGGCACGGGCAAAGACCAAAATGACATTGTTTACGGCGATGGCAAAGACCAGCAAAATACCCAGAAATGCGGTGCTGTCCAGTGCTGTATGGGTAATCATCAACAAGATCAATGCGCCTGGTGCCGCCAGCGCTATGGAAAAAATAGCCACCGTCGCCGCTTTCTGGCTACCAAACTGAAAACCCAAAAGAATCAGCAGAATTAGCAATGCACCGATCAGAATGACCGTCATTTGCTGAAAACTTTTTTGTTGCTCGTGATAATAACCGCCGATATGGCTGGTTACTCCCGGCGGTAAGTGCGCATCAGCAATGATCTGGTTGGCTCTTGCTGCCGCTTGAGACAAACCTTCACCCGCTTTGGGACTGAGTTTGATGGCGGCATAGGGCACGAGATTTTGGTGGGTCACATAGGGTACCATGCCCAGCGGTTGCACGTGAGCAACTTGCGAGAGCGGAGCGAGTGTGCCATTGGGTAGGCGCAGTAACATCCCGCCAAAATTGGCTAGATTTCTACTTTTAGACCCCTCCACTTCCACCCGGATGGGTAAAATCTGCTCCCCGTGTAACAGAAATCCAGCTCGTCGACCCCAGTAGCGGGTCTTGATCTCGCTGGAAAGGGTTTGTGGTGTAAATTCCTCCATGTTGGCCAGCGCACTCGGATGGATAGCGAGTTCCGGTCCTGCGGATGGGGACTTGAGGACGATGGACTGGAAGTCATGACTGGCCTCCAGCGCATTGGTCAGATGCAGGCCGACTTTATGGAGGATAGCAGAACTGCTGCCAAAGAGTTTAATAACCAGTGGCGCGTGCGAACCAGACAAATTACCTAGCCGATTGATCATTACCTGCATAGTCTCTAAGGTTGTCAGATCTGGTGCGGCTTTTCGCAGTTTGTGACGCAGACTGCGCATCACCACTTCGGTGCTCTGTGTACGATGAGCTTTCAGTAATATGGTCAATGCCCCCTTATTCGGCGTCGCATACGCATTACCCAGGCCACGGCCCGCGACCAGATCAACCCGCTCCACATTCGGATTTTCCAGGGCGATGCGCATAAAGTCTCGACCAACGCGCATGGTTTCCCCAATGCCACTGCCCACCGGCGTACGATAAGGCACCACAAAGATTCCTTCATCCCAGTGGGGCAAGAAAGCCGTAGGCAACTGGGTGGCGCCGATCCCGGCTACGAGCGCCATCACCAGAACTACCGGTACCGCCAACCAGGGACGGCGCATGCCAGCCACGAGCAACCGTCCGTAATGACGGCGCAGCCAGCGTTCTCCAGGCAGGCGATGAAAATGTTTTGCACGCGTGGCAATCCACATGGCAAAAATGGGCGTAACGACAACGGCAATGATTTGTGAGGTCACGAGGGCTATGACAATCGCCATCGCCATCGACCGGAACAGCAAACCAATCGTGCCAGAAAGGAAAATCAACGGTAGGAAGATAATACAGGAGGTCAGGGTTGCCATGGTCATCAATGGCAGAATATCGCGTATGCGACGCAGAGCCTGTTCGCGACGCGTCTCGGCATCCCCTTCGAGCCCATGAATACCGCGCTCGACGATTACGATGGCATGATCAACCAGCGCCCCAATCGCTGCGGTGATCCCACCAAGCGTCATGATATTGATACCAAAACCCAAGGCGTGCAGGGCCAGCATAGTGGCCGCCACGGCCAGAGGTACTACGGCCAGGGTGGCAACAGCTCCGTCCCAGCGCCCCAGGAAAAGGAATACGATCAAGAAAGCAATGCCCGTCCCCAGACCAAGTGCGATCCAGACATCGCTCAAACTGGACTGGATGAGATGGCTCATTTTATAAATAGGAACGATATGCATATGTGCTGGCAACTGCGCCTCCAGCAACTGCATTCGTTTTTGCACGGCATTCGAGACATTCACCTGATTCGCGCCCTGTTGCGCCGAGATGTCCATGAGTAGCGCGTGGCGGTACCCAGCGACGGCGGCCTGTCGAATCAGTGGCGGTGGTCCGGTCTGAATGCTGCCGAGTGCCCCCAAGGCGATGGGTGCGTGCACCCCTGCGGCATTGGCGCGGCCTAATGGAAGGGTCACGTTGGCAAGATGGGCGGCGTCACTGGGGCGCGGCGTAGTCGCAAGAATAAATTGCTCATGAAACGCATTGAGTACCCCGGAGAAAAAGGGCCCCTGTTGAGCGCGCAGGGCGCTGACCACTTGAGCAGCGCTGAGATGATATTGCGCCAATTTTTGTGGATTCAGACGGATATGGACTTCGGGCCAGCCGCGCCCTGTGTCGTCCACATGGTAAACCCCCTGCACCGACAGAATTGCTGGACGAATGGAAAAGGCGAAAGTCGCCATCATGGCGGAGCTATCCAGGTGATTGGAGACCAGTGCATACTCAGACAGGGGGTAGATATTGGGCGTCATCAGCCGCACGCTCATTTTTGCTCCGACTGGGAGAACAATATGTGACAGTCGGGCCTGTAGCATCAGATAGGCAAGATCCGGATTGGTGTGGGGGCCAAAGTAGACATGCAGCTTGGTCAGGCCATTTCCTGTTTGAGAGCGCACCAACGTAACCCCTGGTTCGCCCTTGGCGGCTTCCTCCAAGGGCCGAGTCACTTGCAGCAGCATGAATTTGACCGGAAGATCGTTGGTATGTACCAGCACCGACACCTTGGGGAAGTCCACTGCTGGAAAGATGCTCTCTGGCATTTCCTGGAAGGCGATCCAACCGGCGGCCAAGAGCAAACCAATCAGGAGAAACACTGTATAACGCGTTTCCCACAAAAACCGTAGATAGCCCCGGATCATTTCTGAATCTCCAGCGGAGCGTGGCTATTCAGGCGGGTATTACCAGACATGACGACCCGTTCACCGACCTTGAGATCGCCGACTATTCGCGCAACACCATGTTCTGTATCCAATACCCTAATGGATACAGGCTGGGCATAACCGTGATGATCTACATAGACCACGGCATGAACACCGTGCATCACCACAGCAGCGACCGGTACAGCCACGGCCCGCTTTTTTGGGACTTGGAGATGTACGGAAATCCATTCTCCGGGTAGCAACCGTGCATTCGCAGGCAAATTGATCACAACAGAGACGAGGCCAGACTGGCGCGCGCTGCTTCCAATGCTGCGAATTCGCCCAATTCCCTGCCAGGGGCCTGCCTGCAGATGAACGGGTGACCCAACCGTCAGGTGAAAGGCAGTCTGCGGTGGGACGAGTGATTCTACCCAGGGCTGCCCACGACCGCTCAGTCTAGCGATGGGGGCTCCCGCTGTGACCACAGCCCCGGGGGCCACGAGATAATCAATGCTCCCTGCAAAAGGGGCCACGAGTGACTGATCCGATTGTTCAGCTTGAAGCGCGCGTGAGGTGGCGATGGCTTGTTGCAAGGCAACCCGACTGGAATCCACCGTAGCAACGGCAACAACGCCATCCCGCAGCAGGCGTTGGTTGCGCTGCAGAGCAATCCGGGCGTTGTCCGTCTGGGCCTTTGCAGCCTGAATGCGTGCCTGTAGACCTGGGGGATCAATGCGTGCAATCACCGTACCGGGCTGAAGCATCCCAGTAGGCTGAAATGGTCCTATGACTCGACCGGTCATAGGGGCTGTCAGGGTGACCTGTCCGACACTTTTGACCTGTCCCATGGCGGATATCTTTTGCGTCCATGTTGAGGCCTTCACAATCGCCACGGTAACCGGCACAGCCCAGGCCGAAGATATCGATAAAAAGGAAAGCAGCATCACCAGGTATCGCGCAGCATGGTGTGGTCGAATGCTTCGGGAGGATAGCGTCATGTGTGGGAAGTTTCCTTTTTTTCTGTAGGGTAGCGCCCCATATCAAGTTCCAATTGAGCGCGCGTCATTTGCACGGCAATTTGGGCACTGGCGAGGCGCAAGCGCGCTCGTACCCAACTGCCCTCTGCCTGGGCGAGATTCAGTGCATTAAAGGCACCCGCGAAATAGCCTTTTCGGGTCATGGTGTAGACGCTGAATGCTTCATGGGCTGTCGTGCGGGCATTATTCAATGTTTTTTCAGCCGCCTGGGCAGCGCCATAATCATGGGCAATTTGGCTGTCAATCTGCAGAATCAGCGCCTGGCGCGCGGAACGTAAGGCGGCTAACTGTTCTTGAGCAGCAGCGATTCGATCTTGATGTGCGCCAAATCCGAATATCGGCATACTGAGTGTCAATGCTCCCTGCCAGCCGAGATCTCCAGTCCGTGGTGCGGTGGCTGTGTCCACGCCATAAGCAGCACTGGCGTTGATAGTCGGTAATGTGGCACCACGCTGCACTTGAATCTGCGCGCGTGCTAAAGCGATTTGTCGATCCGCAACCTGTACCAACGGTTGCCTTTGCTTTGCCTGGGTATCCAGGTGAGATGGACTGGGCAATAGGCTCGCAAACTCTGGTCTATTGGACAACATGATCTTCCCATCTGCTGCGCGCCCTAACTGCAGATTCAGCAACCTTGTCGCAGCACGGGTCTCCGCTGCAGTCTGTTCTAATCCGGCGCGTGCTTTGTTACGCAGTATGGCAGATTGGGTCAGATCCAATTGTGATACGGCTCCGGCTTTATACGCTTTATGCGTATCCAGATAGAGTTTTTGGGCGACATTCAACGTGCTGCGCCATATGGTTGTCTGAGTTTGCAGCAAATTGAGCTGATAATAGGCATTGACGACCTGAGCCGCCACCCGCAGAAGGGTTGCCGTTTCTTGAGACCGGTTAATAGCGGATTGATCTTTTGCGGCCTTCGCTAGTGCATGCAGTTGCGGAGCATAAAGCGGGACTGAGACATGGATTTGTCCAATCACCTCGCGCGGAGCGTTGCCTGAAATGAATAGGGAGTGGCCATTCCGGCTATCGGACCAGATGCTACCTGCTGCAAGAGAAACCTGCGGCAAAAGCACGGCATGCGCCGCTTGGGAGAGATCTCGACCTGCTGCCGCAGTGTGTGCAGATTGAAAAACTTGCGGTTGCGTGCGCAGGGCTTCGGTAATCGCTGCGGGCAGCGTGAGGGAAACCCCATCTGCAAGTGCAATGCTTGGCAAAATACAAACTATGAGAGCCGTTAAATATAAGCGAACATGAAACATCGGCGAATGTTACTCCCAATCAGCTAGGCTGGTCCATTTGAGGCATATCGTTACGGTAATGAACAAGCGCGAATGGTCACGCGATCTCAAAACCCGTCTTGCAGGGCAGAAAAACGGTGCTAGCCTCTGGGCGCGAACATAATAACGGCCATCCCCGTCAGGGCAAGGAAACTGCCGATAACATCCCAGAAACTTGGGCGTATTCCCTCAACCACCCAAAGCCAGCCGATGGCCACTGCGATGTACACGCCGCCATACGCGGCGTAGGTACGCCCGGCGGCGGTCGGATGCAGGGTCAACAACCAGGCGAAGGCACCGAGCGAGATGGCTGCGGGCAACAGCAGCCAGAGCGGTTTGCCCTGTTTGATCACGAGCCAAGGTAGGTAACAGCCGACAATCTCAGCGAGCGCCGTAACAACAAACAGGAATAATATTCGCAGCAGCTTGAGCGCCACGCCCACATTTGTCATATTCGGTTCAGTTGCGAGCATGTTCAATCCTCTGCTTGGGCTCAAGATCGTATGTTTGGCCCATCTTTAGGCCGGTTCGGGTGCCAGGCCTGGCAAATGTCTGCGCAAAGGCCGCAGCGCGAGTATCATCAGCGCGCCAGCGCCGAGCAGTTTCATCCATTCCGGCAGCAATTCTTGAGTGACATGCAACTGTGCGACGATGTCAATATGCAGCGCAACAACGACATAATTGGTCAGCAGTCCAAACCCGATGGCGGATACGCTTATCCCAGCCAGATAGACGAACACAAATCGCCATCCGAACTCCTTACGCAATGGGCTGATGGTCGGCAGCAGACTGAAAGCGGTCATTCATTTTTCGATTCTGCAGTAATGCGGTAACTCACCTTAAACAGGCTGATTTATCACATTCCGATTTGCTATGCCCATCGTCTCCTCCTGACCTGGCAACAAGCTTAAACTACTTTCTCAAATCTGGGGTCCACTATAGTGCTTACCCTCGTTGCATGAAGGGCGCACCTTTAATTGCCTACGTAACCAAATTCTCCGCGCCATTGTCCATGTTTGATATCCAGACTCAGCCAGCGCGGCAGGAACGGTTCCACTCGCTTGATAGGGAAGGTTTGCAAATCGGGCACCGGTTGGTCGGATATCAGACAGGTCTTTGTGCCGACGGCGCGGAACCCGATCCGTACTTGCTGCTCGCCGCCATCAAGCAGGAGGGCGTCAGGATGTTCTGACTCCAGGAACAGCACCCGTTTGCGAATCATGCAACTGAACAGCAATTCAAGATGCACCAGTAGTGGTGTCTCACGTTGCGCTAGCGCGCTTCGAGCAGCAGCGGTCAGGCGCAGTTCGATTGTACCGGAGTGCGTGCTGGATTGCGCCGAGGTGACATCACCCATTGGTGTTGTCTCCTGTGGATTCCCACAGAGCCTCGCTGACCACTTGGACACCGAGGTTGTAAGCCGGCATACCGCCGACAATGGCTGCCGTTTCGCACACGCCGTGCAGATCAGGCGCGTCCGCGCCTGCCTGGATGGCGGCATGTGCGTGCATCAGGGCGGGTGCCTCACGGCCAAGCACCAGAAGCATGCCCAGGTGGACAAGCTGCTGGGTTTTGCGTTCAAGCGGATTGTGATGGATCAGCGTGTCCCGCAGGTGCTCAATGGCCTCGAGAGCAGCCTCACGGCCAGCTCTGCGTGCCAGATCGATTCTCAGGTGTACGCTATCGGGGATATATCCGAATAGCTCCTTGTAACGTGTCTCAACGGGAGTTTCATTCATCTAGCGGATTCCTTAAGTGTTCGTGTGTTGCGGACCGGCAGTGCATCGTAGCGTTGGATAAAAAGATCGAAGGCTTGGCGGCGGCGCGCAATGTCCTCGCGCCACTCTGCCAATTCGTCAAGACCCGCTGGGGTAATCTGGTAAACGCGGCGTGCCGCTCCAGAACCGACAGTGCTCCACTCCGAACGCAATGTGCCCCGTGCCTCCATCTCTCGCAGCAGTCGGTAGAGATTGCCGGCATCTACGGTGAGCCCTTCCGGCAGTAGTTCGTTGATGCTACGGTGAAGAGCGAGGCCATGCGCCGGCGCCTCCGCACAGAGGAGCAGCGCAAAGCTTGCCAAGTGTCGGCCTTGGCGATTCGATTCTTTGGGTCTCAAGACGCCTTCCGGAAACGTTGCATGCGTTCCGCCACTTCTTGATAAGCGGCATCAGGTAGGGCCTTTTCTCCGCCCAGCACGCGCGCATGCAATACCAGTTCTGCGGCCTCTTCCAATGCTGTCAGGCGGTTCAGTGCCACTTCAGGCGTCTCGCCCGTCACCAGTACGCCATGGTTGGCCAGCAGTACGGCTACCGTATCGGGCCTATCGAATGCCTCGAGTATGCCATTTACCGATGCGCTCGAACCGCGCGGTGCCCAAGCGACGACGGGCACATCAGTATGCATGCCTTGGCGAAGCATTGGTTCGTAAACTGCGGGCACGGGCTGCTGGGCGACGGCGAACGCGGTGCTGTGGGCCGGGTGGCAGTGAATGATCGCGCAGATGTCCGCACGATGCCGGTAAAGCCGGGTGTGCATCTCAATGATTTCTCGGTAATTGGCATCGAAATCAGACTGCAGGCCTTCTGCCGCGACCGGAAGCCAGGAGAGGTCCTTTTCACCCAGATTGGCGACCGACCCGCCACGGGTGATAAGCAGGCGGTCGTCCTGCCGCGCAGAAAGATTGGCGTGTGCTCCACGGAACAGCAGACCGCGCTCACGCAGCGCATTGGCGGTACGAATCAGTTCCTGTGCCAGATTTGGTGTGTTGTCAGACATATATCACCTCACAGTTAGATGTTTATTGTTGGTATATGTAAATAACATATACATGGAACAACAATACTCTTGGCCTTGAAGCAGTGCAAGCCATTTAGATCGTGAGGCGCAGCTGGCGGAGATGCGGCGCTTGTCGGTGGTATGAAGGTTGCCATAACTCGATTAGCGGCATGGGGATCTCTCTGCAAAAAGGTGCTGTTATTCAGCGCCATCAATTATCCACCTTGCAGCATCATAATTTTACCGCACCGTGATTCGGAGTCGCCAAAATGACCACGGCGCTTCTCGATCGGCTGACCCACCACTGCAATGTTCTGGAGACCTGAAAAGATTCATACCGGTTCAAAAAACGTCGCAGTCCCCCTTTAAAAGTGGTCAAAAATACACGCTTTTACCTAGTCATTTTTAACCACTGTTTGACATGCAGTTCGTTGAATGACAACAAAAAAACCCAAGGATGTTGCTGAAGATGGCGATAAAGGGAAGTTGTTGCGATAAAAATTCATCTGGGTAATGTGCCGTGGTATCGAGCAACAGATACCACAGCTGTACGACAGGGTTGCCTACCGTCATAATGGCCTGGCATAATCTCGGACCTTCTCGCGCCACCGCATTAGACGCCCCAGCCTAACTGTCGGTACCATGTATCGGTTCACCGCAGCGAGGAAACCATGAACCGCCCCCTACGCATTCTCACCTATACCGGATTTAGCGCCCACGGTGTGGAGCGCTCTTACGCCAAGGTGGCCGAAGCCCTGGCACAGGGGGATTTTCGTGCGGCGCAGGTCAAAAAACTGCAGCACGTCACCTATGGCAAACTCTACCGGGCACGCCTGAATGATGCTGACCGCCTGCTGTTCTCGCTGGTGCGTCACGAGGAGGAAACCGCCCTGCTGATGCTGGAGGTCATTCGTCAGCATAACTATGCGGGATCCCGCTTTTTGCGGGGTGCGGAAGTCCTCTCTGAAAAAATGCAGGATGCCGATCTGAATGAGGCCCGAAAGGACGCCGCGCAATTACGCTATCTGCCAGAATCCCGGACCGCCATTCATATCCTCGATAAACCGCTTTCTTTCGATGATACCCAGGCAGCGCTCTTTGCTGCGCCCGCACCTCTGATTCTGGTGGGTGGTGCAGGGAGTGGTAAAACCGCCCTTCTGCTGGAAAAGCTCAAGACCATTCCGGAGGACGTGCTCTACATTACCCACTCGGCCTATCTGGCTGAACATGCCAAGGAACTCTTTTACGCCCACGACTTCGTGCGGGAGGACCAGGAAGTGGCTTTCCTGTCCTATCGGGAGTATCTCGAAACCTGGCGTATTCCCAGCGGCCGTGAGGCGCAATGGCTTGATTTTGCCCAGTGGTTCGCTCGCATCCGCCAGAACTACAAAGGGATTGAGGCCCACCAGGCCTTTGAGGAAATTCGCGGGGTCATCGCGGCCCGGGCCGAAGGCATTATGGATGTGGCCACCTATCGGCAATTGGGCATCCGCCAGTCCATTTTTACCCCCGATCAGCGCGATCAAGTCTATGAACTGTTCGTCCGTTATCAGGACTGGCTGAGTCGTACCGGATTGTATGATCTGAATCTCGTGGCCCAGGCCTGGAAGCCTCTGGTGTCCCCCCGCTATGATTTTGTGGTCATTGACGAGGTACAGGATCTCACGCCTGTGCAACTGTCCCTCATCCTCGCAGCATTGCGCACACCGGGGGCCTTTGTGTTGGGCGGCGACGCCAACCAGATTGTCCACCCCAATTTTTTCTCCTGGGCGCAGATCAAAAGTCTTTTCTGGGCCGACCCACGTATGACCAGCGGGCAGGACCTGCAAGTGCTCACCCATAACTTTCGCAATGGCCGTAAAGTGACCGGGATGGCCAATCGTCTATTGGAGATCAAACAGCAGCGTTTTGGTTCTATTGATCGGGAAAGCAATTTTCTGGTGGACCCGGTAGGCGATAGCGCCGGACAGATCCGTTTGCTGGACGCAAAACCGTCAGCGTTGCAAGCCTTGAATCGGCAGATTTCCCAATCCACCCAATATGCGGTGCTGGTTCTCCGCGAAGAAGACAAGGCCGCAGCACGGGCGGTATTTTCCACGCCATTGCTTTTTTCAGTGCAGGAAGCCAAGGGGCTGGAATATCCGCACATCGTCCTGTATCGCTTTCTCTCGGATCACCGTGCACCTTTCGCTACGCTCTGTGATGGGGTCAGTAAAGCAGGACTGGGGGCAGAAACACTGACTTTTCGTCGTGCCAAGGATAAGGGAGACAAGTCCCTGGAGGTCTACAAGTTCTTTGTGAACGCGCTCTATGTGGCCATCACCAGAGCGGTGGAGAGTGTGATGCTGGTGGAATCAGATGACCAGCATCCGCTATTGGATTTGCTGGATATTCGCAGTAGCGGAGAAGAGGGCGTGCAGGTACAAGCCTCTTCCCGGGAAGACTGGCAAAAGGAAGCGCGCAAGCTGGAACTTCAGGGCAAAGCCGAACAGGCGGAAGCCATCCGTAGCCGTATCCTGCAAGACCAAATGCCACCCTGGCCGGTATTTAATGCGCGGGGCGTTGAGGAACTGACCCGGAAGATCTTCATCGATCAGGTCGTTGGGAACAAATGGCGGCAACAGTTATTTGAGTATGCCGCCTTCTATGATGCGCCCGAATTGAGTGAACGTCTGGCCGTGGAAGGACGTTTCAAACCTGCCGGACATTTTCTGGCCCAACGCCCCAGAATAGTCACCAATCGCTTGGCGGCTTACAGCCGTCGCCAGTTTCATGAGGTATGGGCAGATTGTGATCGTTATGGACTGGAACATCGCACGCCCATGAATCAGACCCCGCTGATGGCCGCCGCCCGGGCCGGAAATGTCCCCCTGGTGGAGGCCCTTTTGGAGAAGGGGGCGCGGCGTGATGCTACGGATCATCTGGGTCGCAATGCCGCCCATCTCGCCCTGCGTGAGGCCTTTACCCATCCAGAATTTGCCCATAATGCCTTACCGGCCCTCTGGACCGTTCTTGCACCCCTGAGTCTGGATTTGCGCATCGGGGATCGCCTGGTGCGTTTGGAGCGGCATCAAGCCGAGTATTTTCTGGTACAGAGCATCTGGGCGCTGATTCCCATTACCCCGGTGGAGGACCTTCTGATGCTGGGATTTAACCGGGAGGTCATTGAACATGCCTGGGAATTCCTGCCTGAAGCAGTACTGCCAACTTTTCGTAAAAAAAGAAACTACATTTCGGCCATTCTGGCCCGCAATGAAGTGCAGCGGGACTACGCTTATAACCGCCACCTTTTCTTGCGCGTGGCCTCTGGAGTGTATCTTTTGCAGCCTGACCTGTTTCTCCGCGATCCTGAGCAGGATGGGCAATGGCAGCATTGGACCCATGCCCATAACCTGCCTTTTCTGGAACAGCACTTCCCGATCGGCAAGGCGGTGCTCAACAGAGTGCTTACCATCGCTCAAGCTCCGCTGGATGACTCGCCCGCCTCCATGCGTCCGATAAAAAATCGGAAACCTACCAGGACCTCACGGGCCAACCCTGGCGGTGCCCCGCAAAAAACGATACCAGAAACCCGGGGTCGGAACATGACCAAGACATCCGAGGAAAAGGTCATGCAACGCCTCATCAAGATGGTCAATCAGGTGCAGGACGATGCGCATCCGCAGAAGACTTCAAGCAACACCCAACACGCTGGCACTCAAGCAAAAAGGAAGACAAAGAAACCAGCCTCCCCAGATTCAGAACAGTTGCCTCTCTTTGAAGATGGTGACGAAAATGGCGATTACGGCTAAAAGCTTTGCGATCCCAAGTTTTGATGTTATCAGCGTCATTCGCTTGCCATCTGCGGGCAGATGGCATAGCCACTGCATAATAGCCGAACTGTTAATCCTAAAAACAGCAGTTTCCCCTGCTGAAATGACCTTATCCATCTGATAGGATGAGGTTTTCCCTGTTGATGAAGGGTAAGCGTCTAAGCAACCCACCTTTCCAAATTTTCTGGACTGAGCAATCGTGATCTGCATTCAGCACGGAGGGATGGGGATGAAGAAAGCAGAGAAAGTCGCTTATTGGCGGCAACAAGTGGATGCCTTTCAGGCGAGCGGCCTTACGGTTAAGCATTATTGTGCGCAGACGGGGATCGCCGTTGCCACGCTGCATTACTGGCGCAAACGCTTTGCTGATTCTGAGAGTACGCCGTTGCTGGCCGCCGTGCCTGAAGGGTTTTTGCCGGTAACTCTGGCTGCACCGGTCAGGACGCCTGCTTCACCGGTAGAAATCTACCTGTTATCCGGTCGCAGCCTGAAGCTTGCAGCATCGGTAGATACCCACTGGCTCCAGACCCTGGTGCAGATTCTGGAAAGACCATGTGGCTAAGTTCGGGCAGCCGGATCTGGCTCGCCGCAGCGCCCGTGGATATGCGCCTGGGCTTTGATGGCCTGGCGGCCAAGGTGCAGGGGGTATTGGCTGCCGATCCTTTTTGCGGTCATGCTTTTGTCTTTCGCAACCGCCGGGGGGATCGTCTGAAATTGTTACTGTGGGATGGACTGGGCTTCTGGCTGGTGTATCGCCGTCTGGATCAGGGGCGACTCCATTGGCCCCGCGCTGATGCCGGCGCCCTGGAACTCTCTACTGCGCAGTGGGCGATGCTGGTAGAGGGGAGCCCGTGGACGCCGTTGCCGAGCCTGGAAAAATGCACACCAAAACTACTGTAAGTGACTGGAATTGCTTGTATAAAGACACCATTTCTGGTACTATTTTTCCATGATTTCAACGACTCCCGTACCTCTTCCCACCAGCCCGGACGCTTTGCGCGATCTGGTGTTGAGCCTGCTGCAACAACAGGAGGAACAAGAGGCAGAACGCACCCGGATCATCGCCCAACAGCAAGCGGCCATCGCCCTGCGCGATGAAACCATTGCCCGCCTGGAAAGCACCATCGCCAAACTGCAGCGCTGGCGATTCGGTCGCCGTTCGGAAAAACTCTCTCCCGACCAGATCAGTCTCTGGCAAGAAGCGCTGGATACCGAAATCGCGGCGATGGAAAGCCTCCTCGAAACCGTTCTGGAAGATAGCGCAGCCGTGACCGCTGGTCGTGCAGAGGGAGCAGCCGCCGACGCGCAGGCCGTAACGGTCCCTGCCCATCCCGTACGACGCCACCCCGGCCGCATGGCGATCCCCGCCCATCTGCCCCGGGTGGAAGTGCATCACGATCCCAAGACGTGCACGTGCGCGCAATGTGGGGGGCCACTCGAAACCATCGGAGAAGAGATCAGCGAAAAGCTGGATTATATCCCCGGACGCTTCCAGGTGATTCGCCACATCCGCCCCAAACTGGCCTGCCGCCCCTGCGGTACCCTTGAAAGTCCGGCATTACCGGCCCAGGTGATTGACAAGGGCTTGCCCACGGCGCGCATGGTGGCTCAGGTGATGACGGCGAAACATGTCGATCATCTGCCTTTGTACCGGCAGGAAACCCAGTACCAGCGAGCGGGCGTACCGATCTCACGCGCTACCCTCTGCAGTTGGCTGGGTCAGGGCGAGTACTGGATCAGCCTGCTCGCCGAAGCCTGCAAAATGGCCTTGCTGGAAGGAAAGATTCTGCACGCCGACGAGACGCCGCTGCCGGTCCTCAACCCCGGCAGCGGCAAGACGGACAAAGCTTATCTCTGGGTGTATCGCAGTCAGGCGGATGCCCCGCATCCCATCGTGATCTTTGATTACGCCCCGGACCGTAAGGGCATTCACCCGCAGCACTTTCTGGGCGACTGGCAAGGCATCCTCCAGACCGATGACTATGGGGGCTATGATGCCCTCTACCGCAAGGAACAAGTCACAGAAGCCGGATGCTGGGCACATGTCCGCCGCCACTTCTATGACGTGGAACAGCGCGGTCCCAGTCCGGTAGCCCAGAAGGCGTTGGCCTGGATCGCCAAACTCTACGCCATTGAGACGGAGATCAAGGCATCGCCACCGGATCAGAAAGTGGTCGCCCGGCAGCAGCGTGCTGGCCCCCTGCTGGAAGCCTTCCATATCTGGCTCACGGAAACCCAGATGCAGGTGGCACCGAAAAGTGGCATCGCTCAAGCCATCGGCTATGTGCTGAAGCGTTGGAAGGCGCTAACGCTCTACCTCGAAGAAGGTCAGCTCAGCATCGACAATAATCCGGTAGAGCGGGCGCTGCGGGGCGTGGCCATTGGTCGCAAGAATTTCTTGTTCGTGGGCAACGACGCTGGTGGTGAACGGGCCGCGTCCTTCTACAGCATCATCGAAACGTGCAAGCTTAACGGTATCGAGCCCTTCGCGTACCTCTGTGATGTCCTCGAAAAGCTCCCGACCTGGCCCAACAAAAAACTCCACGAACTCTTACCGTGGAACTGGAAAAAATCTGCATTAGCCTGATTGGCGCCAATCCGCAAGGGTGGGTTCGCTGAACGCTTACGATGAAGGTTCACCCGATGGGTGAAGCAGAAAAACACCCGCAGAAGGCTATTCCGGCGGCGGTGCAGACCATGATAGTTGACACCCTGGGCGGTCGTATTCAGGTATCCTGGGACCAGGAATCTGCGGCAACGCCCATGGGCCAGATGGTGTTTTTTGCCGCCTATCTGGAGACCACGGGTCTGTTTGACACTTGGGTGGAAGAAAGTCCCTTGCACTACACCAGCCCCAATGCCCCACAGAAACGGGACGTGCTGGGGACCTTGTTCCTCTCTATTCTGGCGGGTCACCGCCGCTATGCCCACGTCACGGCGTTACGCAGTGATGGCGTGAGTCCCAATATTCTGGGGATGGGCAAGATCGTCAGTGAAGACGCCCTACGCCGGGCGTTAGGCAAAATCCCCGAAGCCGAAGGGACGGAATGGATGCGTGTCAGCGACAATATTGAATGACATCGCTCGGCGCGGCACCGAAATTACCTACCCTCCGACCGTAAGTATACATGTCGCAGCGAACTCTATCCTCGTTCGTCGAGAACCGGCGCGGACGACATAAATCAAGACATCGCGTTCTCGTTCATACACCCACGAAGCCTACCCGAGCATTTACAGGATCGACATGACGAGCCGCGAAGATGAGCAGGCCCAACAAGAAACAAGGTAACGCTCCGAAAAGCAGTGCTGCCCATTGCCAGTCGCTTCCCGTACTAAGCATCGTGGTCGCGCACGCTCCTGAAATCACCGCACCAATTGGCCCCCCATTCTATTTCATTCTCCGGCGTAGACCGAGTCTCGATGGAGGTTATTAATCCGGCCTTAAAATACCCGACATAGCATAGCGGGCAGAAGGATGGCGAAAATAGCTGGCGACCTTTTGTGGCATTTGGCACAGACGATCCATGAAAGCCGTTGCCTTTGCCATTAAAGAGTTTTTGTCCGTGCTGACTGCACCTGTGCGCAGAGCAGTTTTGAAATTCCGATTCAGGTATTCGTCGGGGTTGGATTCTGGCGCGTAGGGCGGCAGAAAGACCAGTTCAATGCGGTCTTTTTTATCTGCCAGCCAAGCCGTTACCACTTTGGCATGATGCACCCGCAGATTATCGACGACCAGATAGATTTTCTGGGGCGCGTCCTGAATCAAGGCGGTGAGAAAAGTGATGAAACGCTCCGCATCAATGCTGCCTTCGACAATCTGGAAAGCGACTTTGCCCTGCGGAGAAATCGCCGAGATCATGGAGAGCGTGGTCCATCGGGCGGGAACCGCCAATACCGGCGTTTGTCCCCGAGGCGCATACCCGCGCACCCAATGGGCATCTTCCTTGACGGCCGTCTCGTCCCCCCAATAAATCACCGCTCCCTCTTGGGCCGCTTGCGCGCGCAGGCGGGGATAATCCTGTTCCAACCACTGACGGACTGCTTCTGGATTCTGCTCCAATGCCCTTTTGACAGGGCGTTGCGGAGTAAAGCCCCAACGTTTGAGATACTTACCCACCAGACGCTCCTGTAGATCCACCCCAAAATGGTCTCGAATCAGCGCGCGTATCGCCGGTCGCGTCCAGAGCGCAAAAGGCAACTTTATTTGCTGAGGGTTACCCTTGACGATCTGATCGCGTATCCAGGCCTCGGCGGCCAGGGTCAGTTTGCGACAGGCACCTACCGGCCGACCTCGGCGCTTCTCTCCCAGCCCTTTTTCTCCTTCTGTACGCGCCCGCGCCAACCAGCCTTTAATGGTCGTGGGATGTGCGCCAGATACCTTGGCCAACTCTTTCACGCTCATCCCGGATTGCTTGCGCAGACGAACCACCATCTGGCGAAGCATCTGCCTCCCTTCCATCGTCAAACTGCGCACGTCGATCCTTTCCATGCTCTATATATTATCACAGGATGTTCGGGTATTTACATGCCGTATTAATAAACCGAGCATCTCGCGCCAGAAATCCTTGTAAGCCTCACTGTGCAATTCGTGAATAAAATCCCTCCAGCTGGGCGTCAGGACTTTCTCCAGCGCTGGTCGATATTGCAGTGCGAGACGATCATGGCTTGCTTGCCCGTGCGCTCTTTTGTAACCCATTTGGGATTCAAAAAGAACGGGATCAGGAAGATCCTTGCAGAGTTGGTCAAACTTTTCCGGATAAAGAAAATCCGAAATACGGATCCATGGGTAAGGCTGCGTATGTCGAAATTCTTGGGATTGGGCACCCAGCCTGTCCATAACCGATTTGTTGATTACATCCATAAATGCTATCCGAAATGATCTGCTATTGCTCACCCGCCTAAGACCATTATATCGCTAGCAAATTCCAGGTGATTCTGCAGTGAAAGGCTTCAAACAAAACCGTGAACAATCATCGCCTCGTCAAGTTCGACCCCGACTGGCAGGGAACTTTCTGATAGGAACTCCGGTCTTTTCGGATGGAAGAACACTTCCATCCGATTGTTTTGGTCCCAGGGTTTTTTACAGCAAGGAGGATAGTCATGAAAAGAAACCCTCTCTCGAAAACAAAACGCCAGTGGCTTGCCTTGGCGAGCTTGCCCCTTCTCGGTGCGACTATGGCCTTACCCCTCGCCCATGCGGCGACAGCTTATGTTTCAGTGGATGGCCATTCGATTCCCGTTTCTGCGGAAAACAAAACTATTCATATTCCCGGTGGTGTCATCCAAATACAAACGGTCACTTGGGGGGCACAAGGTCATCCCGGACATTTGCAGGTGACTGCCAGCCATCTCTCTCCAGTACAGGCGCAAGCGCTGATCAATCGGAGTTTGTGGCAGATGCGCTCCATGCAGGTGGCAATGGATCGACAGATCGCTCAAATGAATCAGCTCATGCGGGTATCTTTTGGTCCTTTCATCGGTCCAGCCTTCAACTTCCCTGAACCGGTCATGATGACCCGATTGTTTTTGCCTGGAACGGAGATGAGGACGCCCATTCAGACATCCCATGTACTGGCAGCCCCCATAAATCCCTTGGCCAGTCACGAGATCCTGTCAGTACGCTGGAAGCATCCTGAGAAAATAGATCATCCTAAATTGCCTATTTGATAGCATTACGAGATATACCCCAAAGACCAGCTCGCGGTGTCTGAACACGAGCAGCAGATGATGTCGGCGAATACTCCAAGGACCTCTTGGAATCAGGCATCTGCCGTGAATTCGTTGCTGTTTTGACGGATTCAGCCCCACGTCACGGGGCATTTTCCTATACCAGGAAGGTGCTATGTCCACGCTCTTATGTCGCCAGTGCATTTGCTACGTTGCTTTTGGTCTCACCGTAATTCCCGTTGCAGCAACGGCTGGTGAGTTAGTGGTTCATCACGTCCCCGAATTTCGAGTGCATGTAACGGAGATGCCAAAATCAGTGGCAGGAATGTCTTTGAATAAACTTGTAAAATGGGCGCATGCTGGAGATTCTGCAGCAGAAAACGCCTTAGGTGTGCGCTACTTTTATGGGAGAGGGATTCCAAAAAACCAGCAAAAAGCAGATATCTGGTTTCGTAAGTCGGCAGAATCCGGAAACGCCAATGGGGCTTTTCATCTGGCCTTCGCCTACAACTTCGGCGAGGGTGTACCAACCAACACGCATAAAGCCGTTTATTGGTGGCAACAATCTGCAAAAGATCGCAAGAAATGAGCCAATTTTGTGCTCAAGCGTACCTTGAAGATCCTTGCGGTAGTTTTATTCGCGGCCTTCTGGGGATTCTGGATTGGTCATCAAGGCCACACCCATATAGAACGGCTTTTTGAGCCCAACAAGAGTCGCCCCCTCTTCGTTGGCACGCCATCAAACACACTCTCAACAATGCAAAAGACAAACAAAGCAATGTAAGCTCTCTAGAGCGAAAATGATCATGCATCCTGTAAATACTTCCACCTCAGGTAGTTGGGCAAAAAGGCTGCGTCTACCTCTTGTATGGGGCATCTATTCCATTACTTACAGCAGCATGTCAATGAAGTAAATTGGAGGTAACAAGACATCATCTTCTCATGATTGGTTCCTGAATATCCCCATTTTCTCCAGCATTTCACGACTCTTTTTAACACAGGCGCTTTCGGCTCCTGTGGCACACTTTCCCGGCTTTTATTGGCTTCAAGCATTTATCTAGAAAGCTATCGAGGCTTCTGGAGGAAACGGATTCCATTCGCTTAGATGCTATTGTGCAGCTCCTTGAAATTTTAGTGGAGCGTACCCATAAATCTTTCAGCCTGAGAGCAGGCTATGATTGTTAAAAGGTTATTGTCATAAGATGGAGGTATACACCATGGCTAAAGAAGTATCCCGTCCCACGGTTATGGATGTGCGTCCGACTGATCCACTGGAAGGCGTACTTGACACGTTTATGCCCGGATTCTTTTCCCCGGCATCTTTACGTAGACAATCCTATCCACAGGTTGCCAATATAGATGTTATTGACCGGGATGACGCCTTTATTCTCAAAGCTGAAATACCCGGTGTTGAAAAGAACGATCTGGATATCCAGGTGCATGGTAACCAAGTTTACCTTGGTGGTGTGAAACAAGAGGAGAAAACGGAAAAAGACGCGAACTATGTATATCGTGAACGGCATTACGGCGAGTTTTCCCGGACGATTCAACTTCCGGTGGATATCAATAGTGATCAGGTAAAGGCGACCTTTAAAGATGGTGTACTTGAATTGGTACTGCCAAAAACGGAATCCGCCAAGCGGAAGAGGATCACCATTTCCTGAGCGATCTGGAATGGCTTCTGGTTTACCGGAAGCCATTCCGACTTGTTTGTCTGCTGAGAAAGGAGATTCACATGGCTATACCAATGAGAGTATTCAGTACCGGAATTGATCCTGATGACTGAATCCCTCGCCGGTTTACGCAACAGCAACCCCGCCTATTTTCTGGCAACACGTGCCAGAAGGAACCAAAAGTCTGATAGGGATCGGACCCATTCGCCGGGAACGGATGGTTACCACCTGGGCAGACCAGAAAGTAATCAGGGAGATCATGCTGTTCCTGCATACCCATGGTGTTGGGACCGCCCGCGCTGTGCGGATTTTTAAAACTTATGGCATTGCTGCTGTTCGGATAATGTCATAAGAACCCTAAAGGCTGGCTCGGGACATACACGAAAGAGGCTTCAAAACGGCCGATACCATCGCCATCAAACGGGTATCGCACAAAATGCACCCATACGGATACGGGCAGGTATTTCCTATGCACTGATGATAGAAGCCGGGGGTGCTACCTGATATTCGGCCTGTGATGCATGGCGATAAGCCTAATAGTGGAAGGAGATGTTCATCTCATTGTAATAAACTGCATCATAAAAATGGGGAAAATATGCGTGTGCAACCATCAAATAGCCGATGGTGAAATGGCCGTTTCAAGTATTCGGCATAAGTAAACTGTGTTGCGGAATTTTGATGCGTGCGGAATAACGTATTTATTTTATTGACGAGCAGCGCATTATAGCATTCAACATCGAATTCAAAATTAAGCCGAAGACTGCGTTCATCCCAGTTACCAGAACCCATTAATAACCATTGATCATCCACTATCATCAGCTTAGAATGGTTAAAAGGTGGCGGACATAACCATAGGCGTGCGCCATGCTCAAGGATCTCGTTGATGGTTCCCATAGTGGCTGCTAGTAATATTTTACTGTTGTTTCTGGGGATAAAAATGTCCACTTCAACTTGGCGATTAATAGCATCACCAATCGCTGCAATCAACACCTCATCAGGGATGAAATATGGTGACATGATTTTGACCGATTTTTGGGCCACGTTCAGCGCGGTGAGATAGGAACCTCGCAAGCGTTCCTGCTGTTCATTCGGTCCAGCAGCAATGCCACGCGCCAGCACTCTACCTTCATGCGGGATTTCATCTTCCTCTAAAAACCATGGTTCGCCACGCAAAGTCTCCCCGGAGCTGTAAAGCCACTCGTTCACAAACACCGTTGACAGTTGCGCCACTATTGGTCCAGTAACCCGAAAATGCGTGTCCTGGTGCACCACTTCATCCGGGTTGGACGACCAATAATCGCGATGTATATTGAATCCTCCAGTAAATCCGATGCGACCATCTACAACACAGATCTTCCTGTGACTCCGTAAATTTAGGAAAATAAACTGGCGAGCCAACAATGGTGAGTTGAATAATGCAAAAGGAATGCCTGCATTACGGAGTGCATGAACTACAGATGGACGTGTAAGATGTGCCATCACTCCATCCAGTAGCACGCGAATTACAACGCCACGAGCGTGGGCTTGACGCAATTCAGAAATAAATTTCACTCCAATGCCATCAGCATGAAAAATATATGTCATTAGCACGATAGATTTTTTGAATAAGCAATAGCTTCTAACATGGCATTATAGGCCGTATTACCAGTAAATAATGGCTCAATCTCGTTTCCATCAATCAGGCTTTGTTCTGCAAGCCTATGAATAGATTTTGCTAGAGGAATGTAATACGAAGAGATTTCATGAAGATCTAGTTTGCCTTCGGTTACAATGAACTTTTCCAAAGTAGGATGGTTGTACCGGTGCAATCCCTTCCGCATTCCAACCGCTTTGCGTTTGACGCGATTGATCCCTAACATAAAATAAAAGAAAACCCCTAAATAGGGAGCCAGCCATATAATGACCAACCATAATGCAGCGGCCAATGGGTTACGCTTGTTCAGAACAACTTTTATTGAAGTAATTATGGAAAGCACAACATAAGTTAGCCATAGAAATATAAGCATATAAATATTTTCCTAACCATGGTTTCATTGGAGAAAGCTCCACCAGCAGACAATACCAGAAATATGTTTCTATAAATTTAAAATATTTCTCCTTATGCTCATTTGTAAACATTGAACATATTTTATAGTGGTTTTAGGTGGCGGTTCATCAGAGCGCAGTTACTCTCGGAAGGGCGGCGGAATTTCGCTCATAAAAATAATGAACTAATACAGGTAACAGATCAACTATTGCCTACTTAAAGTTTCCATATCGGATCAGTTTGAGCGAAAGATGTCGGCCCCGTCAACCCAAATTGGGTGCCCACCTCCGCTGAACTGACATTATTCATTCGATAGAATTTGGTTTTCTTCGCTGATGGAGGTTTACTTTACGGGTGAAACACAAAAATACCAGTAATATTCCTCTCGGAGACGCTAAAGACCATGATCGACATAAATGAGCGACTACGCCACTGAATATCGACGCACGAAGATTAAGCGACGCGGCAGGTAATTGCGGCTCCGCCTAACCACAACCACTTTTCAGTTTTACATTAACCTAGAAAATGCAGTTACGGCCCGCCAACGGCTGGAAAGGCCCCCGGGGGGGTCCATGGTTTTTGGGTAATTTGCGCGGTAATGTAGCTGACGAGAAGCGTCCAATGTGAGCGCCCAATGTACTGTTCCGCAGTCTGCCGAACCATCCGTAACCTTCTGCGAATATTCTCGATTCCGCGTTCTACCTTTTTATGTGCAGCATGCATGGGCGTCAGGTAAATCTGAGTCTAACCTGCATGTTTCGTGCTCCAGCATATGGCGGACAACAGCAACGGGGGCTGGTGATGGCTTCTTTGCGGATACCCGGGAGGCCGTAACCATCCTCTCTCTGAATGCCAGCAGCGGCGAAACCACAACATCGCCAAAGTACGGGCGCGGGTAGAACACGTCTTTGCAGACATGGAACAAATGGGTGGCAAGCGTATTCGGGCCATCGGCCAGATACGTGCAAGCTTCGCCGCGATGACCATGATGGTCGTGACCTACAACATCAAACGCCTAGCCTTTCTCGAAAAGGGGCCAATCAGGGCAGCAGTATGCCCGTAATTCAGAAAATCATGGAAATATGGCCATGAAAAATACCGCTTACTACAAAATCCGTAGGAAAATGTCCTGAATCCTGATTCTTGAAGCTAATATCCGTCAGGAAAGCAAGTTTTTCGAACCTCCCAATGGAGTCAACGGCAATTCCCCCAGGAATACCGGGATGAGTTGCCTATCGCTTCAACCGATGCTTCTGGGAGTCTGAGTTGCCATTGCGCCCGCTCAATGCCTGTATGGAACGCACGCCTGTCCGGCTGGATACTGAGAAAGATTAAGAGGGGTGTACGAAGAAGAATTTTTACCGGGTAAGAGCAAAGATAAGATAAATTAGCCTTAAGAAAACTATTTTTATTATAGATCAAATTGTTATATAATTGTTTTGGCGGAGAGGGTGGGATTCGAACCCACGTGGGGCTATTAACCCCCATCCGATTTCGAGTCGGCGCCGTTATGGCCACTTCGGTACCTCTCCGTGGAGGCATACATTAAGCTTTCGTGCAGTCTTCGGCAAGTCCTTGTATAAAAGGTTTCAGCCACTGCTTGCCAAGAGGTTCGGCCTGACTTATAACCGTGCGCCATCATTACGATCTTTGGAGCTGATGAACTGGCGTTTGAGAACATGCTCACGCTTCAGTCCCAGCCATAGGGCAATAGGACTGGCAACAAAAATGGAGGAATAGGTACCGACTACAACGCCAATCACCAGGGCGGTGGCAAAACCATGAATCACCGGTCCCCCGAACAGAAACAGGGAGAGAGCCACCATGAAGGTAATGAAACTGGTGATGACCGTTCTCGACAAGGTTTCATTAATGGCCACGTTAAAAACCTGCGCGACGTCGCCACTTCGGGAGGCGCGCAGATCTTCACGCATCCGGTCAAACACCACCACGGTATCATTCAGCGAGTAACCCATGATCACCAACAAAGCCGCAATAACTGTCAGTGAGAACTCTTCCTGGGTGATGGCAAAAAATCCTACTACCAGAATGGGGTCATGGAGCATGGCCAATACACCACCCACAGCAAAACGCCATTCAAAACGAAAACCGACATAAATCAAAATACCCAGGGTAACAATAATCAGGGCCATGATGCCCTTATTGCGCAGTTCCTTGCCGACTTCCGGGCCCACATATTCGGTGCGACGTAATTGCACGTCAGGATAAGCCGCCTGATTTTTCTGGAATACCTGAAGAATTTTGGTACCGACGGCGCTGCTTTCGCCCGGCTGGGTACGCAGACGAATCAACAGATCACGATCGCCACCAAAGGTTTGCACCACCACATTATGAAAACCGGCAGTAGTCAGGGTACCGCGCACTGCGCCTAAATCCGGGGTTTTGCTGAAGGCCAGCTCCACCAAAGTGCCGCCGGTAAAATCAATACTGTAGTTTAGCCCACGCACGAAAAATACGGCTACTGAGGCAACAATCAACAAGGCGGATATTCCGAGGAATATCCGGCGCCTCGACATGAAATCCACATGAGTACGGGCTTTGAACAATTCCATGATGCGGCCTCAGATATACAGTTTTTGAATGCGCCGCTTACCGAGGACGCGTTCGATAATACCGCGACTCATCATGGTCGCAGTAAACATGGAGGTAATGACCCCGATAGTCAGCACCAGGGCAAATCCCTTGATGGCACCGGTACCAAACTGGAAGAGCACCAGCGCGGCGATCAACACTGTAATATTGGAGTCCACAATGGTAGCAAAGGCTTTTTTGAACCCGGCATCAATGGCCGCACGGACACTCATGCCATGGCGCAGTTCTTCGCGGATGCGTTCAAACACCAGCACGTTTGCATCGACGGCAAGACCAATTTTCAGCACAATACCCGCAATACCCGGCAGGGTCAGGGTGCCGCCTATCAGGGAAAGCACGGCCAGAATGGCGAGAATATTGACGAGAATGGCCAGATCGGCAATCAGACCAAAAGCCCGATAGTAAATGGTCATGAAGGCCACCACGAAAATCATGCCGAACACCACCGCCATGACACCATCATGAATGGAATCCTGCCCCAGAGTAGGACCAACCGTGCGCTCCTCGGAAATGTGAACAGGCGCAGGTAAGGCGCCTGCCCGCAGTTCAATGGCGGCATTGCTGGCCGCTTTGAGATTGGCAAATCCGGTGATCTGGGCTCTGCCTCCCGTGATGGCTTCACGAATCACCGGTGCCGTAACCACCTTGTTATCGAGCAGAATGGCCATGCGCTTGCCCACATTTTTGCTGGTCAGATCGCCAAAAATCCGGGTACCGGCATTATTGAAACTGACGTTAATAATGGATTCGCCGTTATTGTTATCCACGCCAGCACTGGCATTGCTGAGATAACGACCCGTCAGCACCGTATCGGTGTACAGCACATAGGGTGAATTATGCAGGCCATAATACAGGGCGGTTCCCGGCGGAAGTTGGCCCTTGAGGGCATCTGCCATGTTGGCCTGATCATCCACCATCTTGAATTCCAGTTGTGCCGTGGAACCAATGATGGATTTGGCGCGCTGGGTATCCTGAACACCGGGAAGCTGTACGGCAATATGCTCAACGCCCTGGCGCTGAATCACCGGCTCAGATACGCCCAGTTCGTCAATACGGTTACGAATCACCACAATGGCCTGCTGCAAGGCATCGTCTTTCATTTTTTTGGCAGCGTCGGGCGTGATGGTGACGTCGATTATGCCCTTGGGTTGTACAGTGACAGCATAATCCGGGTATTGCCGGGCAATCACTTTTTGCGCTTCCACAGCCAAAGCCGGACTGGCCATTTCGATGGCAAGAGCATCAGGCCCGGTAGTATTCACAGCCAGATATTGCAGATCTTTATGGCGCAGAAAAGTACGCAGACTGCCGCTATCCTGCTCCAAAGCGTGCTTGATGACTGCATCGGTATCCACGCGCAGGAGCAAATATACGCCACCGCGCAAATCCAGTCCGAGGTTTACGGGCTTGCCGCCTATGGATTTCAGCCAGTCGGGCTCGGCGGACATTTGCGACAGAATCACCTGGGCGTTGGCCGGAAGCTTGTTCTGCAACAAAGTTTCGGCCAGTCCCTGGGCATTATCGTTGGGGAAAAAAAATGTGCTGCCCTGGGCATCACTACGGACGCTGCTCACCGGAATTTTGGCGTCCTGAAGCCAGCCTTGCAGGGTCGTTACGGGCGGAATGATCGTTCCGATCGGGGCGCGGACTTCCACGGCAGCATGCCAACCGTAAAAATTGGGCAGTGCATAAAGCAGCGCAGGTATGACAACCAGGAGAATGATCAGGTACTTCCACCACGGATAACGGGTCATGAACAGGCCTTAAAGTTTTTTCAGAGTCCCTTTGGGAAGCAACAGGGTGACCGCCGCCTTTTGGACTTTTACGATAACCCCTTCAGCGACTTCAATATGCAAATATTCATCGCCCAGTTGCATGACGCGTCCGGCGAGGCCGCCGAGGGTAATCACTTCATCCCCCTTGGAGATGGAAGCCATGAGCTGGCGTTGTTCCTTGGATTTTCTCATCTGCGGACGAATCATCATAAAATAGACAATTGCCCCGAAGACCAGAATATAGACAATCATGATCAGTCCAGAGTCTGAACCACCACCGGCTGCAGTTCCGGCATAGGCATTGGCAATCGGTGAAAAACTCATGATTCACTCCTGATCAGGTTTGAGGGCGCCCATTGTAGCCTTTAGGCGTCAATGAGGGAACTCGCGGCACGGCGTTGATAAAATTCCTTCCGGAAGGCCTCCAGACGGCCCTGGACAATGGCCTCGCGCAGCCCCGCCATGAGCTCCTGATAGTAATGGAGGTTATGTTGGGTATTCAGGCGCGCCCCCAATATTTCATGGCTACGCTGCAGATGCCGCAAATAAGCCCGGCTGTAATTGCGGCAGGTATAGCAACTGCATTCCGGATCAGGAGGAAGTGGATCTTTTTCGTAACTGGCGTTACGGAGCTTGAGAATGCCGTAGCGCGTAAACAGCCAGCCATTGCGGGCATTCCGGGTCGGCATGACACAATCAAACATATCCACGCCCCGGTACACCCCCTCTACCAGGTCTTCCGGCGTGCCCACACCCATCAGGTAGCGGGGTCGGTCGCCAGGCATCTGCGGCATGAGATTTTCCAGTACCTCCATCATCTCGGCCTTGCTTTCACCCACCGACAGACCACCCACGGCCAAGCCCGGAAAATCCAGTTTCTGCAAACCTTCCAGAGAACGCTGACGTAAATCGCCATACATTCCACCCTGGACAATGCCAAACAACTGACCCGGTCCCTGATAAGCCCGGCGGGAACGTGCCGCCCAGCGCAGGGAGAGCTCCATGCTGAACCGTGCTTCTTCGTAGGTCGCCGGATGCGGCGTACATTCGTCAAAAACCATCGCTATATCCGAACCCAGCACGGCCTGAATGTGCATGGACTCTTCCGGTCCCAGAAAAACCTTGTGACCATCCGTAGGCGCACGAAATTCCACACCCGCTTCACGGAGCTTGCGCAGCGCGCCGAGACTGAACACCTGAAAGCCACCAGAATCGGTCAGGATGGGACGGTCCCAGTGCATCATTTTATGGAGGCCGCCGAGGGCGGTGATGACTTCCAGTCCCGGACGCAGAAAAAGATGAAAGGTGTTACCGAGAATAATGTCCGCACCGATGGCTTTCAGTTCTTCCGGGGCCATGGCCTTGACGGTGCCATAGGTCCCTACCGGCATGAATGCCGGCGTTTGAATATCTCCCCGGGGCAAGTGGACAATACCGCGCCGGGCGGCACCATCCTTACCCAGACATTCAAAAATACCCATCAGGGCAAGCACCGCGAAAGCGCTGCAGGGGTAATGAACATGGCATCTCCATAACTGAAAAAACGATAGCGGGCGGCAACCGCATGCTGATAGGCGGCGAGCATACATTCAGTACCGGCAAAAGCACAAACCAGCATCAGCAGAGTTGACTCGGGCAAGTGGAAATTGGTCAGCAGCGCATCAATCACCTGAAATTTTTTGCCGGGATACAAAAACAGGCGGGTTTCACCCACGTAAGGACGCAAGGTGCCGTCCTGTCCAGCGGTTTCCAGTGCCCGGCAGGCTGTTGTCCCTACCGCAATCACCCGTCCGCCCCGGGCTTTGGTGGCCGTGATGGCTGCCACGGTTTCCGGGGAAACAATCAGGGTTTCGGCATGCATCTGATGTTCTTGCACCTGCTCGCTGCGGACCGGCAAAAAAGTCCCTGCCCCCACATGCAGGGTCACAAAACGGCGCTCCACGCCTCGGGCATCCAGGGCATCCAGTAAGGCCTTATCAAAATGCAGACCGGCCGTTGGTGCGGCAACTGCTCCCGGTTTATCGGCATAGACTGTCTGGTACCGTTCCTGATCACGGGCTTCGGGAGCACGGTGAATGTAGGGGGGCAAGGGCATGGTGCCCTCTGATTCCAGCACCGCCAACCAGGAAGCCCGGTGCAGACGCAGGCGGACATCCATCCCGTCTTTTTCCAGCACCTCCGCACGATCGCCCTGCGCCAGTTGTAACATCATGCCGGGTCGCAAGGCTTTGGAAGATTTGGCCAGAAACCAGCCTTCATCCTCTCCCAGCAGACGATCCAGCAACAACTCGACGGCACCACCCGTATCCTTGTGGGCATGCAGTCGGGCCGGTAGCACCCGGGTATCATTGAGAATCAGCAAGTCACCCGGATTGAGGTATTCTGGCAACGCACGAATCCAGCTATCCCGCCAGTGCCCAGAATTACCATCAATCACCAGCATCCGCGAGGCGCTGCGCTCTGACAGTGGCTCCTGGGCAATGAGTTCCGGGGGTAAATCGTAGGTGAAATCACTTTTCAGCATCTTGTCCCTTTTTCAGGAAAACCAGTCCGACGCATCATTCTCAGGATGCGGGATGACTTGCACCTGGGTAATACGCGGGCCTTTTTTGCGCAATACCAGAACATCAAAATCGGGAAACTCTACTCTTTCGCCTTCTTCCGGAACCCTGTCCAGTTGGCGCATGATCAGCCCACCGATGGTATCTGCTGCATCTTCGTCAATATCCCGATCCAGACAACGCTCCAGGGAATAGAGAGACAGACTTCCCGAACCCACCCAGCTACCATCCAGACGGCGCTGCCACTCCTTGCGCTGATGGCGGAATTCGTCGGGGATAACGCCGAGGAGACTTTCCAGAACATGATCCAGCGTCACAAAACCGGTGATTGTGCCGAGGTCATCCACCACCAGCGCAAAATGCGGGTGACCGGTACGGAAATGGCTGAGAAGGTCCATGGCAGGCATGGCTTTATTGACTGAGGGTAAGGGGCGTAAAAGGTTTTTGAGATCGCCCAGATTATCATGGCGCGCCATCTGCGCAAAAGCGTCTTTCACATGCAGCAGACCAATCACATGCTGGCGGTCGCCTTCGCAGACCGGGTAGCGGGTAAAACGATGGCGCAACATCATCGCCCGGGTTGCTTCGGAACTCTCCTCGCGCATCAGGCATATCATGTCTGCTGCGGGACGCATCAAATCGCCGGCCGTCAGTTCATTGAAGTCCAGCGTGCGGTCGAGAATATCACCGGTGCGCTGACCCAGGGTTCCCTGAGCCTGGCTGAGGGCAAGAATCATCGCCAGTTCATCCCGGGAATGCGGCGCATCGCCGGCATGCTGATCCAGACGCAGGGCAAACAGACGCAGCACAATGCGTGTTGCCCCGTTGAGAATAAAAATGGCGGGATACATCAGCCAATAGAAGGCGTAGAGCGGAGCGCCCGTCCACAGGGAAACAGCTTCGACTTTACGAATGGCCAGAGATTTGGGCACCAACTCACCAATCACAATAACCACGAATGAAACCAGGGCAAAGCCCACTGCCAGGGCGATGGAATGGAGCAGAGCCGGGTCTCGAACTCCGAAAAACCGGAACACCGGCTCCAGTAGATGCGCCATGGCGGGCTCACCAATCCAGCCTATTCCCAGAGAGGCAAACGTAATGCCCAATTGTGTGGCAGAAAGATAAGCATCCAGACGCGCATGCATCCGCACCAGAATTCGCCCACGCAGCCCATGTTCCTGGGCCAGCGTACGCGCATGGGTACTGCGCAGGCGGACCAGAGCAAATTCGGCCGCCACAAAAAATCCATTGAGAAAAATCAGGAGGGCTGCCAGTAGCAGCCCGTTTGCCTCAGTCACCGGGGCAGGCCCCCATCTGCAGCGTTTTGCTCGGAATGTGTTTAGTCATCACTGGCGATGAGTTGCTCCAAACCGGCAAAGCTTTGCACCACATCATTACTTTGCAGGGCTACACCCAGCTGCCGGGCAATCTGGCTGATAGAGAAAATTCCACGTATTTCAATGCCATGTGGCGTCTCTTCACGTACCAGAGCGTGCTGGCGGCCGGCCTTGCGCAGGGTGAGGACAATGTCTCCTACAGTGGAGCGTTCTACTTCGGGAAAATCCAGCACATCAATTTGTCCAAGGGGCACCATGATATTCTGGACCTTGATGTCATCACGGGCGACATGCTCTTCTGCAGCCAGCCGCACCGGCTTTTCACCCATGATGTCCCGGGCGGTAATCAGGCCGACCAGGGTCCCCAAATCATCCAGAACAAATAACAGGCGTACGCCCACATGAATCATGCGCTGCATGGCCTGATCAATAGTGGACTCCGGCTTCGTGGATGCGGCCGGGACGCGGCGCAGATCCGTCATGCTTTTCAGTGCGGAGTCTTCCGGCTTGAGACTCAAGGGCAAACCATTGTCAAACAGACAAATGCGGGTATCCGGCTCGAGGCCATAACGTTGTAAGGCACGGAATCTTGTCATCTCTTTTTCTCCGTAAGTTTAATGATAGGGAAACAACTCTCTGTAAATACAGCATAGCGCAAATCAGACAGTGCTATTTGCGGCCGCAAAACCCCTTTGCAAATCATCCCGCAGATCATCTACATGTTCCAGTCCGACACTGATGCGCAGCAAGCCGTCGCCAATACCTGCAGCAGCCCGGGCTTCGGGACTGACCCGGCTATGGGTCGTGCTGGCCGGGTGGGTGATGGTGGTTTTGGCGTCCCCAAGATTGGCAGTCAGGGAAAGCAGGCGCAGGCCATTGACGAAAGCCCAGGCTGCCGCCTGCCCACCTTTCAGATCAAAGGAGAGGATGGCACCTGGACGTTTTTGTTGCTGCGTGGCCAGGGCATATTGCGGATGCGTTTTCAGGCCTGGAAAATACACTTTTTCCACTTCCGGACGGCTCACCAGCCACTCAGCAATTTGCTGGGCGTTCTGACAATGCTTTTCCATGCGCAAAGCCAGAGTTTCCAGTCCTTTAAGCTGCACCCAGGCATTAAACGGACTCAGGCTGGGGCCGGCGGTGCGCACAAAATTGCGGGGTCCATTATTCAACAGGGCGTTACTGCCGCACACGGCACCACCCAGAGTCCGGCCCTGCCCGTCCAGATATTTGGTGGCAGAATGTAACACCAGATCGGCCCCAAACCGCAGAGGTTGCTGAAGTATCGGAGTACAGAAACAATTATCCACCACCAGCCAGGCGTCGTGTTGATGCGCCAGATCGGCCAAAGCCGCCATATCGCCAATTTCCGTCAGGGGATTGGAAGGGGTTTCCAGAAACAGCAAGCGGGTTTGCGGACGAATGGCGGCTTTCCAGGCCTCCAGATCCGCCAGGGGCACAAAGGTGGTTTCCACCCCGAAACGTCCGAGAATGGTGCTGAGAAACTGTACCGTCGTACCGAAAATGGAACGCGATGCGACAATATGATCGCCAGCCTTCAATAACCCCATGAAGGCCGTCATGCAGGCGGCCATTCCTGAAGCGGTCGCTACACAAGCCTCAGCACCTTCAAGAGCGGCCAGACGTTCTTCAAATGTGCGCACTGTCGGATTGGTAAAGCGCGCGTAAATATTCCCCGGGACTCGCCCGGCGAAACGCTCGGCCGCTTCTTCAGCGGAGTTGAATACAAAACTGGAAGTCGGGAAAATGGCTTCGCTGTGTTCCTGTTCCTGGGTTCGATGAATGCCCGAACGAATGGCGAGGGTTTCCGGACGCAATTGAGCAGTCCAATCCGCATCCTGATTTTCTGAACTCATTTCACCTCCTTGAGCAGGTGCAACTGACGGGAGCCATGACCTTCCGGGGTAGGCAACGGATAGTCGTCACTGAAACAGGCATCACAAAATCCCTGGGTGCGCGCACCCACCGCTTCGTACAGCGCTTCCAGACTGATATAGCCCAAGCTGTCCGCCCCGATGATTTTACGCACTTCCTCAATACTATGCTGGGCGGCAATCAATTGGGAGCGGTCCGGGGTATCAATGCCGTAATAACAGGGGCCCGTTGTCGGTGGTGAACTGACCAGAAAATGTACTTCACGCGCCCCGGCAGCGCGCACCAGATTGACGATTTTGGCACTGGTAGTGCCGCGCACAATCGAGTCATCTACCAGAATGACGCGTTTACCACGGAGAATATTGGGTTGGGCATTGAGTTTGACCTTGACGCCAAAATCGCGGCCACGCTGGGCGGGCTGGATAAACGTGCGACCGACATAATGATTACGGATCAGGCCCAGCTCAAAGGGAAGACCGGAAGCTTCTGCATAACCCATGGCCGCAGCGACACCCGAGTCCGGCACGGGTACCACCAAATCAGCCTCGCGCGGGTGCAGATGGGCAAGGGCCTTGCCAATCTGCTTACGCGCCGAATACACATGGGTGCCATCCAGCACACTATCAGGTCGCGCAAAATAAATGTATTCAAACACACACATTCTGCGTTCGGCAGGGGCAAAAGGCTTGCGGCTTTCAATGCCCTCCTTGGAAATAATGATGAGTTCGCCGGGCTCAATATCCCGGACAAATTCAGCACCCATCAAATCCAGGGCACAGGTTTCGGAAGCCAGCACAAACCCCCCGGAATCAACAAGACGACCAAGAACCAGGGGACGAAAACCCATGGGGTCGCGCACGCCGATCAGGCGGGTTTCGGTCAGGCAAACCAGGGAATAAGCACCCGAAACCTGTTTCAGTGCAGCAGCGAGACGGGTTCCAGGGTCGTCTCCGGGCACTCGCGCCAGCAGGTGGACGATGACTTCCGTGTCCATATCCGTGTGAAAAATAGCGCCTTCCTGTTCCAGACGAAGGCGTAATTCATCCGCATTGACCAGATTACCATTATGCCCGACAGCAAAAGCGCCATGCCGGTAATTGATAAAAATCGGCTGAGTATTCCTGAGCACAGAACCGCCCGCCGTGGAATAACGCACATGACCAATGGCCTGCTCGCCGGGCAGCTGGCTGATCTGTTCCAGACCAAACACATCCGCCACCCGTCCCATACCCCGCTGGACAAATAACTTGCCCTGATCTTCAGAAACAATACCGGCAGATTCCTGACCACGATGTTGCAGGGCGTAAAGCCCGAGATAAGTCAGATTGGCGGCTTCCGGATGCCCAAAAACGCCGATCACTCCACATTCATCATGGAAATGATCATCTTCTATCAATTGTTCTTCCCAACGTTCAGTGTGCAATTTTCTGCGACTCCAAATAGGACACGGCTGGCGCCGTCAACGATTGTGACCAGTGTTTTATGGGCTCCTGCGCCAGCCAGGAGTTTTTCCACCAGGACTCATGGGACAAATCCGAAGATTGTACCAATGTGACCAGAATGGCGATCAGCACCAAGCCCCGCAGGAATCCGAAAAAAGTGCCCAGAAACCGGTCGGTGGCTCCAAAGCCAATGCCGTATAATAACTTACGCACCACAAAAGCGCACAGGGTTCCAACTACCAGACAGCCAAAAAACAGGATAAAAGAAGCTAAGGGTACCCGCCATCCGACAGGAATATCATGGGACAACTGGGGCGCCAGCCAGCTCCCCCCCCAGGTCCAGGCTACATAAAATCCACCAACCCAGGCCGCCAATGAAAAAAATTCGCGAACCATGCCCCGAAACAGTCCCCACAGGGCGGATAATACGACCAGTCCGACGACGACAATATCCAGCCAGTAATTCACACGCTGGTACCATCCAGCCATTGCCGGGGCAACTGCTTGACCAGATGAAATGACCCAAAGCAGACAATCATATCATCGGCAGCCAAAACGGAACCAAGTGCATCAAGAGCGGTTTGCATGTTTTCCTCAATTTCCGCATGAGCAGCGCCCATTTCCCACAAACATTTCTGCAGACTGGCAGCACTGGCGGCACGTGGCGTATCGGTTATTTCCAGAACATGCCAGACTTCTACACGCCTGAGCAAGTTTTTCAGGGTACCTGCAACGTCTTTATCGGCGAGCATGGCCACTACGGCATGGCAGCGCCCGCCCTGGCCCTCCAACAGCGTTGCCAATTGTGCCACTGCCTGAGGATTGTGGGCGACATCAACAATCAGACGCGGACCGTTTTCTCCCCAAGGCCGTAACAGCTGTGCCCTGCCCGGTAAATCAGGCCGGATTGACCAATGGCTTAATGCCGCATCGGAAACAGGTAATTCTTTTTGCAAAAACCAGACGGCGGCCAGGGCGAGGGACAGATTCTGCCATTGTGCAGGAGCGGGCCAGAGCGGTTCAGGGATTGCCACGGTCTGACCAAATCCCCACCAACGGCGGGCCTGCGCATCAAAATGAAAATCCCGGCCGAGTAATTTTAATGGCACCTGATGTTGTGCTGCTGTTTCCAGCACCGAGGCGCAGGGATTTGCGGCATCCCCGTAGAGAGCTGGCACATTGGGCCGAAAAATTCCGGATTTTTCCCGACCGATGGACAGTCGATCCGGCCCCAGCCAGTCCTGATGATCCAGGTCTACCGTAGTCAGCACACTGCAGTCCGGATCAAAGGCGTTGACAGCGTCCAGTCGCCCACCCAGTCCGACCTCCAGTATGGCCAGATCCACCGGCGCCGCACAGAGAATTTTCACAGCCGCCAGGGTAGTGATTTCAAAAAAGGTCAGGGTAATGCTTCCGGCAACTGTCGCTATTTCATCCAGCGCAGCAACCCAGTCAGATGTCGGAGCAGATGTGCCATTCAGCCGCAGGCGTTCGTTGAAGGTCCAGATATGCGGACTGGTATAAGCGGCAACACGGTAACCGGCCTGTCGATAAAAAGTCTCCAGACAAGCCACCGTAGAACCCTTGCCATTGGTACCGGCCACGGTAATGACCGGCATCGGCAAACGCGCGGGCAAACCCAGCAAAGCCATGGCCGCCAGCATACGCTCCAGACCGAGGACAATCCGTTCCGGCGGGCCGGCCATGCGAATCACCTGATCACTGAGGGCATCCGTCAACACCCTGCTCTGCAGCACAATCAGCCCCTAGGGTTTGCTGCTGGACTGGGTCAGCATCCCCAGTATTTCACCGATCACCGTGCGCAACTGGCGGCGATCCACAATCTGATCAATAGCCCCGTGTTCCAGCAAATACTCCGAACGCTGAAACCCCACCGGCAGTTTCTCGCGGATCGTCTGTTCGATGACGCGCGGTCCGGCAAAACCAATGAGGGCCTTGGGCTCGGCAATCAGCACGTCGCCCAGGGTCGCCAGGCTGGCGGAAACGCCGCCCATGGTGGGGTCCGTCAGCACCGAAACAAAAGGAAGTCCGGCCTTGGCCAGGCGTTCAACAGCCGCCGAAGTCTTCGCCATCTGCATCAGTGACAACAGACCTTCCTGCATACGGGCACCACCACTGGCCGAAAAACAGACCAATGGGCAGCGATCTACCAGGGCAGTTTCCGCCGCCCGGGCAAAACGGGCACCGACCACCGAACCCATGCTCCCCCCCATGAATTCAAAAGCAAAAGCAGCAGCGACTACCGGACGTCCGTGCAGCAGGCCGCGCATGACCACCATAGCATCTTTTTCACCGGTCTTGGTCTGGGCTTCCTGCAAACGCTCTTTGTAGCGCTTCTGATCTTTGAAACGCAGGGGATCGACAGGGACATATTCCTTGGCAATTTCCAGGCGCGGCTCCGCATCCAGAAAAAAATCCAGACGCTGCCGGGCCGTAATGCGCTGATGATGGCCACAATTGGGACAGACAAACAGATTTTCTTCCAGCTCGGTACGATACAAAACCGTTTGGCAGGTGGGGCACTTGGACCAGAGCCCTTCGGGTACTGTGCGCTTGTTTTCCGTCGCTTGCGGCTGCGGATCGGGTTTTTTCTTGATTTTGGGGGGTAATACCCGGTCAAACCAGCTCATTGAACACTCCGGGGTTTTTGTACGGCACCCGCCAACTCGTGAATAAAATTTTTGGCGGTCAGAACGGCTGCCTGATCATCGCGACAATCGGCCAGTTGTTCCACCAGGGCACTGCCTACCACTACGGCATCCGCACCCTGGGCAACCCGTGCCACTGTCTCGGCATCACGAATTCCAAAACCGATGGCTACTGGTAACGCTAACTCCTGGCGCAATTCACCAACCCGTTTAAGGACCTCGGGCCAGTCAGACTGCGCAGCCCCGGTAATGCCCCGCAAGGAAACATAGTAAACAAAACCGCTGCCCAGTTCGCGGACCGTCTGCACCCGCGCCGCGCCACTGGTGGGAGCCAGCAGAAAAATGGGGTCCACACCACAGGCCTTGAGCAAGGCTGATTCCTCGCGGCCCTCTTCGGGGGTGAGATCGACAATGATAACCCCATCCACGCCAGCCCCTGCTGCCAACTCCGCAAAGGTGGCCATACCCATGGCTTCGAGCGGATTCAGATAACCCATGAGGATGACCGGCGTCTGTTGATTGCTGCGCCGGAATTCGCGGACCCATTCCAGGACCATCCGCAACTTGACGCCACGCCCGAGGGCGCGTTCACTGGCCCGCTGAATACTGGGTCCATCTGCCATGGGATCGGAAAAGGGCATGCCCAGCTCAATCGCATCCGCTCCGGATTCTGCCAGGGCATGCATGAGGGGCACAGTTGCCGTCAGGGAAGGATCGCCGGCGGTAATAAAGGGGATAAGGGCAGCCCGATTTTTCTGTTGCAACTGCGCAAACATGGCCGCTAGACGACTCATAAATGAATACCCTCCAGAGCCGCGACCGTGTGAATATCCTTGTCACCCCGGCCCGATAAATTGACGATAATGGTCTGATCTGAACGCATGCCGGGCGCGATGGCAAAGGCATGGGCCAGAGCGTGGGAGGACTCCAGGGCCGGAATGATGCCTTCCGTGCGGCACAGTTCGTGAAAGGCCTGCAAGGCTTCCTGATCCGTAGCTGACACATATTCAGCACGACCAATATCTTTCAGGTAGGCATGCTCCGGTCCTACACCCGGATAATCCAGCCCTGCCGAGATCGAGTGGGTTGGCAGAATCTGGCCGTCTTCATCTTCCATGAGATAGGTGCGATTACCATGCAACACCCCTGGACGCCCTGTCGTCAGTGGTGCGGCATGCTGGCCGGTACCCAGGCCCAGCCCCCCCGCCTCCACACCGATCAGACGCACCGACTGGTCATTGATGAACGGGTAAAACAGGCCGATGGCATTACTGCCACCACCCACACAGGCTACGCACACGTCCGGCAAGCGACCGGTCAGCTCCAGACACTGAGCCCGCGCTTCATCACCAATAACCCGATGGAAATCCCGGACCATGGCAGGGTAAGGATGGGGGCCTGCTACAGTACCAATAACATAAAACGTATTGTCCACATGGGTGACCCAGTCCCGCAGTGCTTCATTGAGCGCATCTTTCAGCGTGCGGGTGCCACTGCTTACGGCCGCCACCTGAGCACCCAGCAAACGCATCCGGAAAACATTGCTGGATTGCCGCTGAATATCTTCTTCACCCATATACACCAGACATTCCATACCGTAACGAGTGGCCACCGTCGCAGTAGCCACGCCATGTTGCCCTGCTCCCGTTTCCGCAATGACCCGCTTCTTGCCCATGCGCCGGGCCAATAATGCCTGTCCCACGGCATTATTGATTTTATGAGCGCCCGTATGATTCAGGTCTTCCCGTTTCAGATAAATCTGGGCACCACCCAGTCTGCGGGAGATGCGCTCGGCGTGGTACAGTGGGTTGGGACGCCCGACAAACTGCCGCAATTCACTGTGTAATTCCGCGCGAAACTCGGGATCGGCCTGAGCTTCCTGATAAGCCTGGTTTAATTCATCCAGTGCCGGAATCAGCGTTTCCGCCACAAAACGTCCGCCATAGGGTCCATAATGCCCCATTGCATCCGGCAGCTCGTAGTTGTCCATATTCTCTCCTCAAAACCCTTGCAGTTGGGCAATAAACTGCACCATTTTGTCATGATCCTTGATACCAGGCGACTGCTCTACCCCACTGCTGACATCCACCGCATAGGGGCAGGCCACGCGGATGGCTTCCTGCACATTGTCGGCACGCAAACCACCCGCCAGAATCAGGGGCTTGCCCAAGTCCGGCAGCTTCCACCAGGAAAAGCTCTGTCCGGAACCACCCCAGTGTCCAGCTACCGCACAATCCAGCAACAAACCCTGAGCGTCAAAATAATCATCGACCGGACGGCGCAAGTCTTCTTCTCCCGAGACACGCAAGACTTTCAGATAGGGACGGCCAAAACGCCGACAGAAATCGGAAGATTCATCACCATGAAACTGGAGAATATCCAGAGGACAGCTATCCAGCACCCGTTCAATGGCAGATGCCTCCGCATTGACAAATAAGCCGACCGAACTCACAAAAGGGGGCAATGCCTGAATGATCTCGCGGGCCTGGGGAAGCGTGACGGCACGCGGGCTTTTTTCATAAAACACCAGGCCAATGGCATCAGCGCCAACTCGTGCCGCCGCCAGAGCATCTCCCACATGCGTTATGCCACAAATTTTCGCCCGTATCATCGGCGCATTCTAACACTGCCTTCTGGATAAACCCACATCCATACCTATCACCGATGCTGGATGGCAGGCCTTCAAGTACCGGTCAGGAAACCGGGATCTACGTCATCTACCGGTAATGCGAATTCTTCGGGATAGCGTGGTGCCACAAAATAAAGACCGCCCGGCGGGGCGGTCACTCCCGCCTGGCACCGATCCCGGCTGGCGAGGACCTCTGCCGCCCATTGTGGAGACTGATCGCCACGACCAATGGCTATCAAAACGCCCGCAAGGTTACGCACCATATGGTGCAAAAATCCATTGGCTTCAGCATCAATGCTAATCAGGTCACCACGCTGGCTGACCGTCAGGCGATGTAAACTGCGGACGGGACTATTGGCCTGACAGGAGGAAGCCCGAAAAGCAGAAAAATCATGGGTACCCAGTAGCAAGTCCGCCGCCACCTGCATGGGTTCGATGGCTAGCGGGCTGTACACCCAGGCGGTATGCTGACGCCACAATGCCGATTTTTCCCGGCGATTCAAAATCACGTAGCGATAGCGTCTGGCCGTTGCGGAAAATCGGGCATGAAAATGCGCTGCCACCGGCTGCGCCCAGCGCACTGCCACCCCATCTGGAAGATAAGTATTGGTGGCCCGCAGCCAGGATTCCGCAGAACGCTGCACCGGCGCATCAAAATGAACCACCTGGCACAGCGCGTGCACGCCCGTATCGGTCCGCCCTGCCACGGTGACTGAAATAGCCGTTCTGGCCAGACGACTGAGAGCCTCCTCCAGAGACTGCTGCACACTGGCCTGGCCCAACTGACGCTGCCAGCCACAAAAACCGTTGCCGTCATATTCAACGCCCAAGGCCCAGCGTATGCCGGGCCTTGGGCGATTTACCAGAGCGACAGGAGACAAATTACAAGTCTTCGAGTATTTTCTGGGCTTCTTCGCGCTGAGCACTACTCCCTTCTCTGCTCACTTCTTCCAGAAGGTCGCGCGCCGATTCACTGTCTCCCATTTCAATATAGGCTTTCGCCAGATCCAGCTTGGTCCCGACAGCATCCCAATCTTCGTATGCAGGACTCGTTTCATCAACAATGTACGGTTTGGGCATTTCGCGAAGCACTTCAGGCTCGGGCTCGGGTTCTTTGGCAGGAACAGCTGGAGCTTGTTCTTCCTCAAAGGGCGACAGCCCGAAAGAGAATGGCAGCGTATCTTCCGCACTTGGGGCTTCGGCCTTGGGCGCTTCGGGAGCCGTGATGGGCTCATGACTTGCGGATTCCACCTCGTCAGCCGTTTGTTCAGCATGGAGATTATCTGCATCCATCAGCCGGAACTGTTCATCAATATCCTGCAACAGGCGGTCTTTTTCGTCGGCAGGAAATGATTCATCCGCAACGGCAGTGGACGCATTTTTTTCCTGTCCATGGGAAAAATCAAAATCCAGCATATCCGTTACATCTGCATGGGAAGCTGCCGACGCCTCATGGACAGGTTTAGTGGGCTCTTCTACGGGAGTCGGCTTGACGGCTTCGACCACCCCGGCTTCATCGCCTGCGACAAACAAGGCATTTCCGGGGAACAGGCGGGCGCCTTGAGCAGCCACTTCCTGCCAGGCGGCGTTATGAGGGCCAAAGCGGCCCCGCATCCGTTCCGCCAGATCCAGATAATCGCTACGACGATCCAGAGTGGCATACATATCCAGAAGCTTGACGTAAAGCTCCTTGCGTCTGGGATTTTCATCCAGCGCTTCATTCATCACCGTAATGGCCTGCTCGGATTTACCATAAGTCAGGTAGAGATCCGCCTGCTCAATGGGATCAATTTCCATCAGGTCGTCATGATATTCGACGGATGTTTGCCCAGGTGCCTGTTCATTAACAGGCACCGCCACCTCTATCGGCACTTCTTTGGGGACAGGGGACGTTGCGACCGGCATTGGCGTAGAAGTTACTGCAGGATTTATTACTGGCTCGTGGCCCACTTGATATGCAGCAGCGGCAGCCGGTGCAACAAACGGCGGCTCGGCAACCGGTTTTGATTTGGGACTATTCAGTGTGGACAGACGTTGGGATACTTCACTCTGACGTTTTTCCGATTCTTTTTGACGGCGCAGCATCCATATAAAGAGGATGAGAAGCAGCAGATTTCCTCCCAGGGAAATCAGCAGCGGGATGTTGTTGAATAAATTACTGTTGGCGCTATTGCGCGAGAGCGTAGCCAACTGGACACCCTGGTTGGCCAGTAAACGCTCTTCCGCGCTCAGACGCTGCCCCAGGCCCGTTACCTCACCTTTCAGCTTCTGATTTTCCGCCTGCAAGGCAAGGGTGTCTGCTGCCAGAGGCGAACGGGTAGCAGATGCCGTATCAGCACTGGCAGCCACTGCATTGGCAGGAGCACTGGACAGTACCAGATGATTAGCACTTTCGGTGGGACTTGTTGAAGCTTTTTGTGGCTGAGCTGTGGAAGTTGCAGCCTCAGAGGTTTGAGCAGCAGGAAGAGGAGCCGCACTTCCAGCTTGACTTTGCGTTGACAGCCAGGCTGCAGCCTGAGCTGAGGTCATTGCCTGCACCTGATTCACATTGGGCAAATTCAGCATGCTTCCCGCATACAAACAGGTCGGGTTGGCATTTTTGAAGGCCTGTGGATTAGCCTTGACTACTGCCGACATGACCTGATCCAGGGTAACTCCATTACTGTTGGTGATAGACCGCGCTATATCATACAGAGAGCTGTTTACCGGAACGGGGCCATAACGGTTCACCCGCGACCAACCATGGTACAGTCTGACAGGTGCGGGAGGCAGCACCACAGATTTGGTTGCTGGCACAATTGCTGACGGGACAAGCGGTGCCGGGCTGGATGCCAGGGGCATCGCTGCAGCGGCATTCGCAACACTGGCCGAGTATTCCCGTACTAACTGCCCCCCTGACCAGTTGAGCTGTACCAAAAACTGTAAATTTGGCTGACTCACGGGTAGAGGACTGGAAATCAGAATGGCAGGTTGACTCCCATGCCGCACCGTAAATTGCCAATGCTCAAGGGTTGGAGCCTGTGGCAGATTGATCATGGCAAACGCGCTGTCCGGGGCCAGACTGGCATTAAGACTGGATGCAGTTTGAGGGGTTACTGATTGGATGGGTATTTCGGCACGAAAGGGTTCTCCGGGGGCAGACAAGACCTGCAGGGATCCCAGCCCCAGTGCCTGAGCCAGGCCCGGCATGAGTAAGCCCATCCCGGCCATGGCCCACAACCAATTCTTTCTCTCCATTATTATTTCCTCATTTTCTGTAACGCAAGCGTATTGCAATGGGCCACTTTCAACCCGCAGTGTCCCTATAAATAGTCGCGAACCAACAACTCTGCAATCTGCACACTATTCAATGCCGCGCCCTTGCGGATATTATCGGATACCACCCAGAAATTAATGCCCTTATCATGAGAACAATCCCCACGAATACGCCCCACATAAGTGGTATCCTGGCCTGCTGCATCCAGAGCCGATGGCCATAAATTCTTCTCCTGATTATCCACCACCGTCACGCCCGGAGCTTTTTCCAGCAAGGCCCGCACGGCCTCCGGGGTAATCGGGTCACGGGTCACTACATTGACTGCCTCGGAATGACCGTAAAATACGGGCACCCGCACACAGGTTGCCGTCAGCGCGATGTCAGGAAGCTCCAGAATTTTTCGGGTTTCCCAGAGCATTTTCATTTCTTCCTTGGTGTATCCATTGTCCTGAAACACATCAATCTGAGGCAGACAGTTGAAGGAAATCCGCTTGGGGAAAATATCGCAGACCGCCTCTTCCTGGCGGAACAGGGCCATCGTCTGCTGTCCCAGTTCTTCAATGGCGCGCTTTCCCGCCCCACTGACCGCCTGATAGGTGGCCACAACCACGCGCTCAATGCCCACGGCATCGGCAATGGGTTTCAAAGCCAGCAACATCTGGATAGTGGAACAATTGGGATTGGCAATAATGCCCCGATTCACATGATCGGCAATACGCCAGGGATTGACTTCCGGGACCACCAGGGGAATATCGTCGTCATAACGGTACTGGGAGGTATTATCAATGACGACGCAGCCCGCTTCCGCCGCCAATGGCGCAAATTGGGCACTGACTTTGGCACCGGCAGAAAACAAGCCGATATCTACCTGGGACCAGTCAAAACTGGCCGCATCCTGCACCAGAACCTGCTTGCCCCGAAACGGCAGCCGTCCCCCTGCAGAGCGGCTACTGGCCAACAGGTAAAGCTGATCAACGGGAAACTTGCGCTGTTCCAGGATTTGCAGCATGACTTCGCCGACGGCACCCGTCGCCCCCAGTATGGCCACGTTATAATGAGATTTTTTCATGCTTCATTCATCCTCAGAGTTGCAACGCCTTGACCACCGCATGGCCCATGGCACGGGTTCCGACTACAGCTTCACCGGCTGCGGCAATATCGGCCGTACGCAGTCCCTCATCCAGAACTTTCTGAACCGCCTTTTCCACCCGTTGCGCCCATGCTTCGTTACCCAGAGAATGACGCAACATCATGGCCACAGACAAAATCGTGGCGAGCGGATTGGCTTTATCCTGCCCGGCAATATCCGGAGCAGAGCCATGAATGGGTTCATACATGCCCCGCCCCTCGCCCAGGGAAGCCGAAGGCAACATACCGATGGAGCCGGTCAGTTGACTGGCCTCATCCGACAGAATGTCACCAAACATATTCCCTGTGAGCAGCACATCAAACTGGGCAGGCGCACGAATCAGCTGCATCGCTGCATTGTCCACATACATGTGGGTTAACTGGACATCGGGATACTCCGCTGCCAATTCAGTCACCACTTCGCGCCACAGACGGGTGGTTTCGAGGACATTGGCCTTGTCTACCGAACATAACTGTTTACGGCGACCCTGTGCTGCCTTGAAGGCAACGTGGGCAATGCGCCGGATTTCGTCTTCGTCATATACCATGGTGTTGTAGGCACGACGCTTGCCGTCCACCAGCTCCGCAGCCCTGGGCTGACCAAAGTAAATATCACCCGTCAGCTCGCGCACCACCAGAATATCCACATCCCGCACCAGCTCCGGACGCAGTGGCGATGCACTCAATAACTGCGGGAAAATTTGTGCTGGCCGTAAATTGGCAAACAAATCCAGATTCTTGCGCAGGCGCAGCAAACCCTGCTCGGGACGCTTGGCCGGGGGCAGACCGTCCCAGCGCGGGCCACCGACAGCACCCAGAATGACCGCATCAGCAGCCATGGCCAACTGCAGGGAAGCTTCAGGCAAGGGGTCATCAGCCGCATCCAGGGCGGCACCACCGACCAATCCATCGGTACATTGCAAATTCAGGCCTGCAGCCTGGTCTACGGCATCCAGCACCATTCGCGCCGCGTCCACAATTTCGGGTCCAATCCCGTCACCCGGGAATATTGCTATTTTTTTCATGCCAGATCCTTTTTCATGACAATACGAATAATAAAGGGGTTTTCTGTTCCCGGACGCGGATTCTCGGGAATATGGGTAAAAGGGTAAGTACCAATACCCAAATCATAGGGATTGGCCTCGGCAATGGCGCATACCCGGGCATCGGCCCTGGCAGGATCACGGAGGGTAAATTGCAGCCCGGCGACGTCCTCGCGCTTGCGGGCTGCATCAATATACATGCGGCGGGTAATTTCACTGTGCAACACCTTGAAAAATTGCACGACGGTTTCCAGCTCTATGCCGAAACGGGACTGCAGCGCAGAACTTTCTTCCAGACGCCGGGCACTGGCCCGGGGCAAATCGCGCAAAAAATCACCATTACGCGCCGTGTTCAGCAGTAACTGGCGCAGCTCGGCATTTTCCGGGAGTTGGGCGAACCCATTATAATGCAAAATAAACAACGCCTCTGGCAGCGGCAATTCTGCGACGCGCTCCTGATTGGGAATACCAGCATCCACCACCACACCACGGGGGGGAGCAGTCGGTCCTGACTTGCCCCGCAACCAATCCCACATACCTGCTCCGGGTTTTACTTGTCTGAGAATTGTGGAAGGATAGCATAGGCTTTTATGACAGGGCAGCAGCCAAATATCATGCACATCCAGCAATCTGTTTCCCCACCGGCTTCCCTACCGCTTCCGATCACCGGATTGATTCTTGCCGGAGGCGCAGGACGGCGTATGGGCGGTGTCGATAAAGGCTGGGTCCTTTGGCAAAAGGCCCCGCTGATTAGTCATGCCATCCAGATCGTGCAGACAGACAGTGCAGAAATTCTGATCAGTGCCAACCGCCAGCTCGCAGATTATCGGGCCTTGGGCTACCCCGTCATTTCTGACCCCTGCGCCACTTTTGAAGGTCCACTCATGGGCCTGAGTGCCGGACTGGCCGCTGCCGGGCAGGATTGGGTGGCCAGTATTCCCGTGGACAGCCCACTCCTTCCCCACGATCTGTTGCGGCAGATGTGGCAGGCAAAAATGGACAAGGATCTGGTCGTGGTACGCAGCGACCAGCGCTGGTATGCGGTACTCGTCTTATGTCATCGCCGTCTTTTACCCCACCTGCAAGCTTATCTGGATCGAGGCGGACGGCGGGTTCAGGACTGGTTTCGTGACCTGGATTACGCCACCCTGCATCTGGATGAAGCGGTTCTGCGCAATTGTAACTCGCCCGAGGATCTGTCATGAAAGCGTTGGGCGTGATAGGATATAGCGGCAGCGGGAAGACTACCCTGCTCTGTGCCTTGATACCCCTGCTTCGCGCAGCGGATTTACGCATCGCCATGGTCAAATCCACGCATCATGACGTGGACTGGGATACTCCCGGAAAAGACAGTTATCGCCTGCGTGAGGCCGGTGCCGAAACAGTCATGCTCCAAGGCCCCAAACGCTGGTTCACAACCTGTCTGGCACCGGAAAAGGTCACTCTGGAAAGCATTGTTGACAACTTGCCTGCGCCTGCAGATTTGCTGTTGATTGAAGGGAACAAAGCTTTACCCATTCCGAAAATAGAGGTACACCGCCCGGCGCTGCAAAAACCTTTGCTGGCCACAGAAGATCCCCGGATTATTGCCGTAGCCAGCGATGCGACCTTAATCACCCACTGTGCAGTACTGGACATCAATACCCCTGAAAGCATTGCGCAATTTATTCACGACTGGATACACGAGGAACCCTAAATGGCTCACTGCTGTAGCGACAACGAACATGATCCCATGGCGAAAAGTGTTGAGGAAGCACGCGCTGCCATTCTTGCCAGCAGCCCGGCCCTGACCGATACCGAAGTTCTGCACCTCAGCGCTACACTGGGACGGGTTCTCGCTGAAGACCTACGCGCCCGGCAGCCGGTCCCCGCCTGGCCGAACTCGGCGATGGATGGTTACGCCCTGCGCAGCAGTGACGGCGAAAAACCCAGACAGCTCATCGGGCATTGTTTTGCCGGACATCCCTTCACGGGTGTAGTCGGGCCTGGTGAGTGCGTGCGCATCATGACCGGCGCCGTCTTGCCAGAAGGTGCGGACAGCGTCCTGATTCAGGAACTCGCGGACATTCAGGAGGAAAAAATTCTTCCCCGGCAGTGTCCGGCACCTGGCGCCAACATTCGTCAGGCCGGCGAAGATCTGCAGCCCGGCGTCGAGGCCCTCCCTGCCGGCACACTGCTCCGACCCGCCCAACTGGCCCTGCTCGCCAGTCTGGGCATTGCCGAGGTCAAGGTTTTTCGACGTCTGCGTGTAGCCTTTTTTTCAACGGGTGATGAACTGCGTCCACTGGGTAGCACGCTGGAGGCAGGGCAGATTTACGACAGTAACCGGTATGCCCTGCAAGGGATGCTCCAACGTCTCGGCTGTGAAGTTCTCGACCTTGGACGGATCCTGGATAACCCGGAGGATCTGGAAAAAACTCTGCAACAAGCCGCAGGCATGGCTGATTTAGTGATCAGTACCGGCGGCGTGTCGGTAGGCGATGCGGATTACATTGCCGAACTGCTGGGACGCATTGGTAGCATCAATTTCTGGAAAATGAACATGAAGCCCGGTCGCCCGCTGGCCTTTGGCCAACTGGGAGAAACTACCTTTTTTGGCCTACCCGGTAACCCGGTTTCCGCTATGGTGACTTTCTACCAGTTTGTGCGTCCCTGCATCCTCAAGCGGATGGGTAAAAGTGCCCCCTGGACACCCACCGTTCTTAAACTGCCTCTGGCCCAGGCACTCAAGAAAAAACCGGGGCGCACCGACTTTCAACGCGGCGTGCTGATTTCTGGAGAAAACGGTCTCCAGGTGGCGGGGGTCGGTCAACAGGCTTCGCATATCATGAGTGGACTCGCGCATGCGGACTGCCTGATTATTCTGGCTGCCGACGCCGAGGGTGCGCCAGCCGGAAGTATGGTGGATGTGCAATTGCTGGAGGGTTTGGTCTGAATTGGTCGTGACACCTGCCGTCAGTCCAGACCATGACGCGGCTGGTAGCGGGTGGAGTGGCTGAGATGAAAGCGGAAATTCTCGGCGTAAAGCTTTTGCAGTGCGGGATTTCCCCGAAAAATCAGCAGATTTTCGGCATTCACCTGTTCCGCCGCTTTGCTGAAGTTGAAACTGCCGGTGATGAGAGTGTCTGCATCAATGACCATCACCTTGTTGTGGGCAATGGCATGCTGATCGTCAATAAATACGGGCACGCCCTGATTGGCAAAAAAGTCTGCCACGGAATATTTCTGGGTGCGCTGGCTTTTGTCCAGCACCACCTGAACATCCAGCCCCCGCCGTGCCGCCTGCAAAACCGCCTTGGCAATAGGTGCGCTGGTAAAACTGTAGGCCTGCACCCAGACCCGCTGGTGTGCGCCGTCCACGGCGCGCACGATGGCGGCTGTTGCCCCTCCTGGCGGAGAAAAAGCCACTTCAATGCTCCCCAGCGCCGGAACAGTGACTGGCGAATGGGGCATGGTTGCTGTCGCCATGGACCACTGTTCCTTGCCCCAATGCTGGGCCTGTTGCCACAACGAAGCTGCCGCTGAAGCTGGCAATGAATTCAGAAAAAAAGCCAAAGGCAACAAAAGGTATAGCAGGGGCTTTTTCATCAAGGTCATGGGATTTACGCTCATCAGGTTTTTTAGTGAAGATAAATGGAATTGGGGAATTCGCCAAGTGGCAAATAATCGACAGATAAATAATCACTCTTTAGACTGCAGAGGTTGGGCTGAAAGCCCCCCGGTCCGGATAATCTCATGAAACCTATTGACCAAGCTGTTGCCATTGGCGCAGAAGCCAGGCGATTCGTACGCACCTACCATAATGGATCGCTCTGCACCCTCTCCAAAAAACTGGAAGGCTATCCTTTTGCCTCGGTCAGTCCTTTTGTGCTCGATGCTGCAGGTAATCCAGTCATTCTCATCTCCAATCTGGCCGAACACACCAAAAATATTGATGCCGATCCCCGGGTAAGCCTGCTGGTTTATCCCTGTGCTGACGATCCGCAAGCAGTGGGCCGGGTGACCTTGACGGGGCGCGCGGCCCGCTTGCCCGACAAAAATGGTTTTGGAGACCGCTATCTGCGCTATTTACCCCAGGCACATGATTACTTCGCCGCCCATGATTTTTATTTCTATCGGATTCAGGTCGAAAACATTCGTTATATTGGCGGCTTCGGCAAAATCCACTGGGTGCGGCCTGAACATTATGCACCTCCACCAACGGCGGCTCTGGTGGAAGCTGAAGCAGGGATTCTTGCCCATATGAACGCAGATCATCGTGACAATTTACGAGATTATTGTCGGTATCTGCATGCTTACGAGACTGTTGATGTAGAAATGGTAGGTATTGACTACGACGGTTTTGATGTTCGTGCCGATGGCAAATTGTTGCGCTTTGATTTTCCTGAGCCCATCACCGGCCCGCAAGAAGCCCGGACAGCGCTGGTCGCCATGGCCCGGCAGTGCCGTGAAGCGCAAAGACAGGAAACCAAATGAATCAGGCGTACTGGCGACAACGCTGGCAGGAACATCGCATCGGCTTCCATCGTCCGGATGTTCACCCACGACTGCCCGCCTTTTGGGATCGTCTGCAAGTCGCTCAAGAGGGTACGGTTTTCGTCCCGCTGTGTGGCAAGAGCCTGGACCTGCTGTGGCTGGTCGAGCAGGGCTATCGGGTGCGCGGCGTCGAACTCAGCCCTATTGCTGTCCAGGAGTTTTTTCAGGAACACAATCTGCATCCGCAAGTGGACAGCGTGGGTGCCTTGCAACGGTGGCAGGCGGGTCCTGTCGAAATCTTTTGCGGAGACTTTTTCGACCTCACCTGTGCAGAACTGAAGGATATTGCCGCCGTATACGATCGGGCTGCACTCATTGCCCTCCCCCCGGAATTGCGCCGCGCCTACACCGAAAAATTACGGGATATTCTTCCCCATCGGCCACCGATCCTGCTCATCACCCTCGATTATCCTCAGGAAACCCGGCAAGGCCCACCCTTTGCTGTACCAGAGACCGAAGTCTGCGCACTCTACCAACCCTCCTGGGCCGTACAGCACGTGTCCTCCATCGACTTGCGTGAGGAGGGATCCACGGATTCCAATCGCTTTGAGGAGCTGGTATTCGTGCTCCGTCGTGATGACGGTTCGTATTTTTCGGGCTGATTTGCTCTTGTAAACAGTACCTACGATTGGCCAGTTACGAGTGAATTTCAGCGTCTGGATTGATCACATATCGACCTATGGGCGGAAGCCCTACAGTGCCTGTTTCCAGAAATTCCAAAAAGGCACGTATGGTGTGGGACTGATAAGCTGGTTGTGGTCTGGCCATATATAAAGTCCACTGGATGCCACGCGGCGCAGGCAGACGCCGTGACTGTACGCGCCAGTCTTTTCGGCATAGCAAGGCGGCGGCTGTCACAAAACCGATGCCCAGTCCTGCATCTACGGCGGCGCCGACCGCCTCAACACCCGTCACCTCAATAGACTGCCTGGGCGTCAACTGGGCATCCCGAAAAACTTTTTCGACGGAGCGGCGGATTCCCGAACCCGATTCGCGCCAGATCAGAGGGTAGGCCATCAGATCTTCCAGATTCAGAACATCGCGTTGCAACAAAGCGTGTCCTTCCGGAAATATCGTCATGATTTCATCATCCAGCCAGGGGGTTACAGAGTAATAGGAAGGCAAGCCTTCCAGATCCAGACCACCTTCCAGAAAGAATAAATCCCAGTCAGACAACGCAATACTTTCCCAGTCAATAACCCCTCCGCGTAACTGAATTTCTACATCAGGAAATTGCTGCTGAAAAGCAACCAGGCGTTCCGGTAAAAAATAGTTGGCCACGGTATTGGTCGCTGCAATGCGCAAAACGCCGCTTTGCAGGCGTTGACGACGTAAGATCATGTCCTCGAATTCGTCAATGACTTCACGCATACGTTGGGCGGTAGTCAGGAGCGCTTCACCGGCGGGGGTCAGTTGAATGCCGCGACCATGACGCATCGTCAAAGGTTCTCCGACCATCTGGCTCAATTTCTGCAATCGTTCCGTAACGGCCGGCTGGCTGCGATGCAGTATTCGCGCTGCTGCACTGATCCCGCCACTTTTGGCCACGGTCAGAAAGGTTAATAAAAGTTCTGTGTCCATATATCGATATGCCCTATAGATTATATCTATATTACCAATTTGACCTATGTATTGATGCCCCGCATGATCGGCGCGTTTACTTCATCAGCATAGAAGCGGTTTCCCATTCATGGCTTTTTCACATCATGCACCGGCAGTTTCCCCACTCAGCACCAGCATGGCATTGCTGCTCAACCTGTTGATTGGGCTCGGACATTTTCTGGTACTGTTCAACACTGGCGCCTATCTGCCCATGATACCCCATGTTGCCGGCAGTTTGGGCGTCAACCCGGATTTTGCGGATTGGACCCAGGCAGATTTTTTTCTGGCCATGGCCCTGGCCTTTCCGACTTCTCCCTGGTTTTTGCAGCGTTGGGGGGAAATGCGGGTTGTGGCAGGTGCCTTTATGGCGTTCGCCCTGGCTTCGGCCATCTGCGCGCAAACCAGCCATTATGATGCTTTTCTCAGTGCCCGTATTGTTCAGGGATTTTCGGGGGGATTGACCATCCCGGTCTCCTTGCAGATTATCCTGCGCCATTATCAGGCACATCGCCGTAATATTGGCCTGGGGCTTTGGGGAGTTGCTGCCCTCACCCCGTTTACCCTGGGGCCGGTTATTGGTGGCTGGATCACCGACAGTATCGGTTGGCGCTGGCTGTTTTATATAAACATACCGATTGCCATCAGCGTGGCTGTCATTACTGCGATTCTGCTGTTCGGTAGAGAAATAGAACACTGCCATCCCCCCCTGGACTGGCCGGGACTGCTTTTTCTGCTGACTGCCCTGGTCGCCCTGGAGTCTGCACTTGATGCTGGAGAAATCATCAGTTGGTGGCGCTCCCAGACTATTATTCTACTCGGCAGCATCAGCCTGATCACTCTGATTTTTTTCGGGATTTGGGAATGGTATGGCAGGCACTCCTTACTTGAGCTCACGCTCCTGAAACGACGTAACTTCATGATCGGAAGTATGGTCCTGTTTTTCACCGCCCTGTTTTTTCAAGGCAGTATCGCCATTTATATTGTGGGATTTCAATTGGTCATGGGCTACAGCGCGTGGCTGGTCGGCCTGTTGATATTACCCATGGCGATTTTCTCGAAAATCAGTTTTATCTTGACCCAGCGCCTGCTCAATCATCTGGATGCACGTATCCTGGCTATTTTCTCCTTATTGGGATTTGCGGCCGCCAGTTTTTGGGTTTCCTCCTACAATCATTCGGCCTCTTTCAGCGAATTACTGTGGCCACAAGCTTTTGTAGGAATATTTCTGGGAAGTTTATTTCCATCCATCATCGCCATTGCCTTGTCCGGATTATCCGGCCCTGCCGAAATGCGTGGTACCGCCTTTTTGAATGTATTGCGGCTCTGTGGACAGGCTATGGGCATCCCCCTTATTGCCACACTTTTCGACCGGAGAATGATTCTGCATGCGCATTTTCTTGCCGAAGGTAATCGTCCGACGATTTATACACTCAATCCCTCGGTGAGCAATATCCGCACTGCCCACTACATTGCGCATCAGGCAGCCATGCTCGCCTTCAACGAAATATTTTATATAGCTGCATGGGGATTCCTGCTCGGCGCGGGTCTCATGCTGTTCAGCAAACGTGTGGTTTACGCAGAATCGGATATTCGGGTACGCCGCGCCATAGAAGAACTGGTGGATCTCTGATGAAAAAATCCATTCTTCTGCTGCTATTGTTGCTGCTTGCGGCCTGTGCGCGTCTGCCGGAGCATCTTCCCGGTGCGCATCTAGCCCATAGCCCTCAAATTCAACGGACCCTGGCACGGGCCGATCATCACTATGGGATCACGGCGGGTCCATGGCCTGCACAGCAGTGGTGGGAAGCGGCGCACATACCTGCTCTTGACCATCTGATTCAGGTAGCCCTTCGCAAAAACCCATCGCTGCAGCTTGCCAGTACCCGTATTCTGGCCGCCAAAGCCATGACTGCAGAGCAACAGGCCGCCCTCCTCCCACAAGTTTCGGCGGGAGCGGCCCTCACCCAGGAGCATTTTTCGCAGAATGGTTTGCACCTTCAGGCCAACGGCAAAAGCTTTACCTATACCGAAATTAACCCGCTGGAACTCCGTTATCATCTGGACTTGTGGGGGCGCGACAGTGATCAGGTTCGTGCAGCTTTGGGGCAAGTACGCGTTCATCAGGCGGATTATGCCGAGGCAAAATTACAGTTGGAGAAACAACTGGCTTGGCATTATTTTCTGCTGGCGGGCGAAACACGGCAACTGCATCTGGCGGAGCGTCTGGAAAACCTGCAAAAATCCTTGTTGCAACTGAAAAAAAAACGTTGGCAGGATGGTCTGAACAATGCCCGGCCGATGTATGCGCAGACAGAAACTTATGGCAGTGCGCGGCAGTCAGTCGCCCAACTGCGGTCAGCCATTGCGCAACAGCGCTATGTACTGGCCGCCTTGGCCGGGCATGGACCCGATTGGGGACGGAATATTGGCGTAGAACCGTTACCGGATTTCTCCACCATAAATATCCCCCGTCAATTACCTCTGCGTCTGATCATCCATCGTCCTGATATGGTCGCTGCACGCTGGGAAATAGAAGTCGCTGCGCAACAGGTCGGCGCTGCCCGTGCGGCTTTTTACCCTGATGTCAATATTGCCCTGTTTGCCGGTTGGAACAGTATTGATCTGGGTGATTTATTCAGCCCCGGAAATCTGGCTCATGCCATTGGTCCGGTGGTATCCCTGCCCATTTTCGAAGGCGGAAAGCTCCGTGCCCGTCTCAAAGCGCAAAATGCCTTTTATCTGGCAGCACAAGATCATTATTGCCACACCATTCTCAGCGCGGTGCGTGAAATTGCCGGGCATTTGGCCAGCTGGCAAAAATATCGTCAGCAAATACAGGAACAGACACGGATGACCAAGGCCGCCAGCCAGGATAGCGCACTGGCTACGGCCGCTTTTCAATCGGGTACCACCAATATGATAAGCGTTTATCGCAGCCGGATTCAGGAAATCAACCTGCAAAACCAGCAAATCACTTTGCAAATACAGAATGCACAATCCTGGGTGCTGCTCAATGTTGCCCTGGGGGGCGGATATACGGCGGAGAAAAAACCAGCATGAGTACAACACCATCCTCCTCTGCACCTGACAACGCCTCACCGGAAAAACAGCGGCGCAGGCTGTTGCTGCTGGTTGCCGTTATTGTGCTCATTGCTGCTGGATTGGGAATCCTCTGGTGGTTTTTGCGGGGCCAGTACTGGATTGAAACCAATGATGCTTACGTCACCGGCAACATTACGCCGGTAGATAGTTTGTCGGCAGGCATCGTCAAGCAGGTGCTGGTGGAGAATACGGAATATGTTCACGCCGGCCAGATTCTGGCAATCCTCCAGGGTTCGCAGACCCGACTGGCCATGGAACAGGCCGGTGCCCATCTGGCGGCAACAGTCAGACAGGTCCGCCAGGATTTTGCAAGGGTCCAGGCATTGCAACAGAGCGTTCAGGCCCAAATGGCTGAACTGCAAAAACTGGAAATGGATTTGAGCCGCTACCAACAGTCGCTGCCCAGCGGGGCGGTTTCCAGGATTCGCATTGAAAATACGCAAAATGAAATCATTTCCGCAGCAGCACAGGTTGCAGAAATTCAGGCAAAATTACGAGGGGCGCAAGCCATTGTCGCGGGCACCACGGTATCTGACAATCCCCTGGTTCGCCAGGCCGCTGCGGCTTTTGAAAAAGCCGACATCAACTGGCAACGGCGGCTCATCCGTGCCCCCATATCGGGTTACGTCGCGCAACGCTCTGCCTACCCCGGTTTAAAAGTGACTGCAGGCCAGCACCTGTTTTCGGTGGTGCCACTCAATGATTTGTGGGTGGTGGCCAACATCAAGGAAACGGCCATGCGCCATGTCCGCCCCGGACAGGCCGTTCAGTTGACCAGCTATTACTACGGCCATCAGGTGCGCTATCACGGCACCGTTCTGGGCTTACTTCCCGGTGCCGGCAGTGCATTCAGCATTTTGCCCCCCGAGAATGCCACCGGCAATTACATTCATATTGTGGAACGCGTGCCGGTACGTATTGCCCTACCTGCCAGGGAACTAGCGGAACACCCCTTGCGTCCGGGGCTTTCCATGATTGCAGAACTGCACTGGAAACCTGGACAAAAACATTCCGTACTCCAGCCCCTGACCACCACCCCGACCCAAGGTTATGAAAGCACGGTATATCGCACTGAACTGCTGCAGGCTCAACAGCGGGCGGAGGTCATCATTCGCCAGAATAGCTAAACCGGAACATTCGTAAACTTGACCGAAATCAAGGAAATTCCATTAACCAATCCTTATTCTCTAAAACACTGGCTGTGTTACGCAGCCTATCCACCAAATACACATATAGGAGTCATCCCTAATGAGCATCAATATTCAACTGATCCAGTCCAGTGGTGCAGCCGTGAAAGACCTGGGTGTTCCGGTTGCCGAGCACTTTTATGACTATATGTTTACGCATTTTCCAGAAGTCCGGAAAATGTTTCCGGGAGACATGACCGAACAACGTATACGGCTTTTTAATTCGGTCATTCTGATTGCGACCACTATCGACAATCTGGAAGTGTTGGTCCCCTATCTGAAAGAACTGGGCATTTCACACATCAAATATGATACGCGTCCGGAGCATTATCCCATCGTCGGTAAAAGCCTGCTCAACACCCTGAAACATTTTCTGGGCGCTGCATGGACCCAGGAAATGGCAGAATCCTGGATTGAGGCCTACAACCTCGCGTCCACGGTTTGTATTGAGGCAGCCTATGAGGCGATGGCTCCTTCCCGTTTTGTCCCGGTCACCATCGACGACGTTCCGCCTGCTGTGTGATTCAGACATACCGGTGGCGCAGGGATATTTCCGCTGCGCCACGCTGATGAGGTGACGCCATGGAATACGAAATTTGTCTGGAGCCCTCCGGTGTCCGCTTCAAGGCGGATGAAAGCCAGAATATTGTCGAAGCAGCAAAAGCCCATCATGTGGCCATTAAACATGGATGCGCCAGCGGTTCCTGCGGAGATTGCAAGGGCACCATCCTGTCCGGAGAAAGTGAGCAGGGACCCTTCATGCCCCTGCTTTTATTGCCAACCGAGCGCGCTGCGGGCATGGCCATTTTGTGCAAGCTTTATCCGCGCAGCAATCTGCGGCTGCAGGCTGAAGTGATTTCCGGGGACGTCTGGAATACTGAAATTGTGGGGTTGAGCAAACTGGCCTGGAATGTGCTGGAACTGCGCTTACGGCCGGAAAAACCCTATCCATACCGAAGCGGGCAATATGCACGGATGGCCGTGCCGGGGCAGGAAAATCAATGGCGTTCTTACTCCATGGCCACCCCTCCGCAGGACTGGGGCGAGTTGGTTTTTCATATTCGTGAACTTCCGGGTGGTCTGTTCAGTCGCTGGCTTTTTTACCGGGCACAGCCCGGCGAAGTAATCACGCTCGGACCGCCACAAGGGGACTTCGCTCTCCAGGATAATACGCGGCCCCTGCTCTGTATTGCCGCAGGAACAGGATTGGCACCTATTGAAGCCATCATTCAGGAAAGTATGCACATTGGGCAAACCCGCCCGATTCATCTTTTTTACGGCGCCAAAAAACAGCGGGATTTTTATCATCTGGAAACCCTGCAGCAATGGGCCGGACAGTATGCCCATTTCACTTTTACACCCACCATTTCCGATGGCGAAGATACGCAGTGGAAAGGTGCCCGCCGTCTTCTGCCCACGGTGGCAGCCAACGGCCACTGGCAGGATCATGAAGTGTATCTGTGTGGCGGACCCAGCATGATAGAAGCGGCCATCGATCTCCTGCGTTCTCACGGCGTGCCTCATGCGCACATACATTTCGATTCTTTTGCACCCAACGGTTAGCGCGATTGGAGGAGATGAAGATGAAAGTACAAATTCTGGTCTCGAAATGGTGCCCGGTTTGCCCGCGGGCTGAAGCAGTATGGAAACAAGCTGCGGAAAAGGTGCCGATGGAACTGCAGGTACTGGATGTGGCGGATCGCGAAGGGCGCGAAATCGTCAGCAATCTGCGCATTAAAACGGTCCCGGCCATTGTCGTGGACGGTGCCCTGAAGACAGTGGGCGCACAGCCTCTGGGCGAAGTGCTGAAAATGCTCGGTGCCCAATGAATACAACCTACTGAATGCGCCTGAACAAAGCTTCGGCCACGTTCATGTCCCGTAGAAACACACCACAACCTTTTTGGAGAATGTCATGACACCCATAGATCAGATCATGCAACAGGACCATGAACGCCTGGATCAACTTTTGGAGCAAAGTGCCCAGGCTGTCCGCCAAGGCGCATGGCAGGAAGCTGCGCAGTTCCTGGAAGCCTTCCGCCACGGCATTGTTGATGGTCATATGGTCGTGGAAGAAGGCACCTTATTCCCTGCCTTCGAGCTCCAGGAAGGCAGCGAAGATCATCCTCTGACCGCGCTACTCCGCAAGGGGCATCAGGATCTGCGAGTGTTTTTTGAAGAAATGGCGGAGGCCATTGCAGACCGGGACGCCGAAACCTTTGACGATCTGCTGAGTACCGTACAAACCATTCTCAAACAACACGATGCCAAGGAAGAAACCGAACTTTATCCCTATCTGGCTGCAGCATTGGCGGATCAGGGTGAAGCTGCGGGAAAGCGTATTCTCGACTTTGAGGCGGAGGCCACATCATGAGTGAATATAATGGTTGCGAACTGCCTGAAGACCTGTTTTATGATCTCGATTATGCCTGGGTGCGCCCGGAAGAGGACGGTACGCTGACTATTGGCGTTACGGACCCCGCGCAGACCATGTCGGGCCGCCTGCAAAAAGCCCGTATTAAAAAAATCGGAACGCATCTGGAGGCCGGACGGCATGTGGCTACGCTGGAAAGTGGCAAGTGGGCAGGCGGCGTACCCGTGCCCTTTGCCGGTGAAGTCATTGCCCGCAACGAGCAATTGTTGGAAGACCCGCACCTGATCAATATTGATCCTTACAAAGACGCCTGGATTGCCCGCGTCAAACCGGATGATCCCCAGCATGCCCTGGACAATGTGAAAACCGGCAGCGAGGCAATTGAAGCACTGGAGGCCTGGATCAAACGGTATGGGGTGCAGTGCATGCGCTGTTCGGAATAGTTCATGAACCAGGCCGCAAGCCGATTTACGCTCAGCCCGCCCGCGCCCTTTCGCCTGGACCTGACCGTCTGGGTGCTCCGTCGTCAGGCCCATAATCAGATCGATGACTGGGATGGCGAAATCTATCGGCGGGCCTGGCAATATGTAGGAAACAGACTGGAGGTCCGGCTTTGGCAAACTCAGGCAGGCAGGACGCCACTGCTGGAAGGAGAAGTCCGGGGGAACTGCGTTGATGCGTCAAGCGTCGCGTGGGTCAGCAGGCAGCTTACCTGGATGCTGGGTCTGGACCAGGATCTTCGCCCCTTCTACGCGATGGCCGCCAGGGACTGGCGGCTGGCAGCTCTGGCGGATCGCTTTCAGGGATTCAGGCCGCCACGTTTTTCCTCCCTCTTCGAAGCGCTGAGTAATGCCATTGCCTGCCAGCAATTGAGCCTGCATGTCGGCATTCTCCTGCTCAACCGCATGGCAAGGCTGTGCAGAAACGATCCCGAAGCAACGGACTTGTTTGTGCCTTTCCCGAACCCTTCCACCTTACTGCAGCAGGAAGCAGCCAGCCTGCGCAGCCTGGGATTCAGCATCCAGAAGGCGGAGTTCTTGCACGGAATTGCAGAAACCGCTGCGGCAGGCCAGTTGGCGCGTGAAAACTGGCAAGACCTGAGCAATTCTGAAGCCGCACAGCGCCTGCATCAGTTGCGCGGTATCGGCCGTTGGTCTACAGAATATATGTTACTGCGCGGGCTGGGGCGTCTGGACGTGTTCCCCGGTGATGATGTAGGTGCCCGCAAGGCTTTGTATCAGTGGCTGGAAGAAAAGTCTGCTCCGGACTATATGCAGGTAGCCAAAAGGTTGCAGCCTTGGCAACCCTATGCCGGCATGCTGTATTTTCTTCTGCTCTTAAACCGCCTGGAGAAGGAGGGACATCAATCATGACATCCCATTCGCCGTTACGATCTCAGCCCCCTGAGATCATTACCTGGCGCGTCTATGAGCGCCCCCTGCCGGCAGGCTACCACGTGCTCGCTGAACGTCTCTGGCCGCGCGGGGTGCGCAAGGAGGATCTTCCCCTGGACAACTGGCCCAAGGAACTCACACCCAGCACCGCTTTGCGTCAGTGGTTTGGGCATGTAGAAGATCGCTGGACCGAGTTTCGTGAGCGTTATCTGAACGAACTCGCCGAACACCAGGAAGAAGCCTGTCGTTTACTGGATAATGCGGAAGGTCGGCCGGTCATTCTGCTCTATGCCGCCCACGATAAAATCCATAATGGTGCCGTGGTACTTCGGGAGTTTTTGCTATCACAGTCCTGTTGATCCCGACACCATCACGACCGACTATTTCAAACGTTATTTCGTATGACCGGCAGCCCAACACTGCAGGGCACGTGGATCGGGAATATCCAGAACGCGGCGGTTGACTGTAATCAGCCCGGCTTTGCGCATACGCAATAGCAAGCGGGACAGGGTTTCCGGGGTCAAGCCCAGACGGGCAGCCACTGCTGATTTTTTGGCGGGAAGCTCCACAACGGCTGCAGCATCCAGAGCCGGACACAAATCCAGCAGATAACTCACCAGACGCTGCTCTGCCGACTCGACACTGAGCTGGCGGAGCTCCTTGACCAGAAAATGCAAGCGCATACTCAGTCGCGCCAGCATCTGCCGCATCAACTGAGGTCTTTGTTCCAGAATCTCCAGAAACAAGGCGAGGGGTATTTCCAGAACCGTTGTGGAACCTTCCGCAGCAGCCGTTACTGGATAACGTCCCCCCAGAAAGGCAACCGCTTCGGCAAACAGATCATTTTCCTGAATAATTTCAACAATTTTTTCCTGACCAGTGGTGGCGGCGGCAATCAGATGAATACGACCGGAAAGAACCAGATAAAAGGCATTTGCCGTCGCCTTTTCGACAAACAGAATATCGCCCGATCCCAAATGGACTGTTTTGCTGTGCTTCAGCAAGGAATCCAGCAACGCTTCTGGCCAGGCCGAAAAAAGCGATGTTTCGCGCAGGTGTGAAGATACATTGTCCGCGATGGCTTCCATCAAAATATGCGCTCACTGGAGAAAGAGGCAGGATAGTCACCGCCGGACAGCACCGCAAGCACAGAAATACCCTGGCAAGCATGATCCACCCTCACTGGACCAAAAGTTGGCCCATGAATTGCTTTATGAAATGGCAGTCTGGACAATGAAGTCCTCGCGCACCCACTATGGGGCGCGAGGTTTTTTTGTAATGGGGTCGGGTAGTGGGAGGAAAAATGAGCGGTGAAAATCTCAATATCGGTTTTGTTGCACTGACAGATAGCGCGCCCTTGATTGTGGCGCGTGAGTTGGGTTTTTTTGCGGCTGAGGGACTCGCTGTCACCCTGCAAAAGGAGCCTTCCTGGGCCAGCTTGCGCGATCACCTGCTCTTTGGGGATCTGGTGGCTGCCCATGCCCTGGCGCCACTACCAATGGCCGCAACGCTGGGAATTGCTTCCCCGAAAATACCGGTGAGCACTGCGCTGACACTTTCCCTGAACGGGAATGCCATTACGGTCAGCAATGGTTTACACCAATGGCTCCGCGATACCGGATTTACAGGAGCGGAGCCTGCCATCGCCACCGCCCAGGCATTGCGCCGCATTATCGAGACAGAACCTGCCAAAAAATTGCGTTTTGCCGTCGTTTCTCCCGTATCCAACCATCATTATCAACTGAGGCACTGGCTGTGTGCTGCCGGTATTGATCCGGATCAGGATATTCAGATTACCGTGGTTCCACCCCGCCATATGGTTGCCGCGTTGCGCGCAGGAGAAATAGATGGTTATTGCGTAGGAGAGCCTTGGGGAAGTCTGGCGGCTGCAGAAAACGTCGGTATTCCGATTATCGGCAGTTACGCACTCTGGAACAACCTGATGGAAAAGGTATTGGCCGTACGGAATGACTGGTCACAGCGCGAACCTGACTTACATCTGGCGATGATTCGCGCCATCCTGACTGCCAGTCTATGGCTGGATAACCCTCAACACCGCCTGGAAGCCGCGCCCTGGGTTGCCAACGCCATTGGTGTTTCCCGTGAAGTTGTGGCCATGGCATTAACGGGTAATGTCCCCGGTCTGGCTCAACAGGAAGATTTTCATGTATTTGCGCGTTACTCGGCCAATTTTCCCTGGCATTCCCATGCCTTGTGGCTGGCTCGCCAAATGCAGACGGCGGGTCAATGGCCTCAAGGCGTGGACAGCGAGACATTGATTCCACAGGTATATCGTTGCGATATCTATCGGCAGGCGGCAAAGGCGCTGCGCCTTCCCGTTCCCAATACGGATTTTGTCGACTGGGGAAATCACGCCCAATCCTGGCAGGTTCAGAGCGATGATGGGCATCCCATTATCATGGGACCCAACCTGATTTTTGATGGGAGCACCATCACCCGCTGAGCGGCGATGCACCATCATTGGGCCCCTTCTCGGGGAATATGCACCAGCCTTGTACACCCATCACCCGCAGAATGCCCAGCAAAATCCCCGTGCACTGCCTAAAAATAACGATTCAGAGTAACTTCGCAATCATGGCATGGAAAATGCTCTAGCCAACTCAGCACTGTTCACCGATGAACAGCGTTTTGGGACGAAGGCGTTCCTGGCTCATGCGGGCCGGGAACGCCTTTTTCTTTGGCTTTTATCCGCTTTAGAGGGACGCTCCATGAAAGAACTTTTAACCATGCTCCGAAGTGGAAACTGGCGCGCTTTGGTCGCCAGCTTTCTCTATTTCGACACGGGCTTTACTGTCTGGTTGCTGTATGGCCCGCTGGCCCCCTACATGATTCACTCCTTGCATCTGAGCGATGCGAAACAAGGCTTTTTAGTCGCAGTACCCATCCTCTCTGCGGCAATTTTACGCGTGGGCATGGGCAACCTTTACCAAAGCATGAATGGTCGCTGGCTGGCGCTGGGTGGTGTCGCACTATCCGCTATTCCGCCCCTTTTTCTGCTGCTTTATCCGGGTGTACCCGGTTACTCACTGCTCATCGTGCTCGGTGTGCTACTGGGTGTTGGCGGAGCCAGTTTTGCGGTTGCCCTGCCCATGGCCGGAAGTAATTATCCTGCCAAAGTGCAGGGAACCGTATTGGGCATAGCTGCTGCTGGAAACATTGGAGCGGTACTGGATGGTTTTCTCTTTCCACCCCTGGCCGCCCATTTTGGCTGGGCGCACGCAACTGCTGCCGCCCTGCCCTTGCTGGCTCTGGCCGGTGTGAGCCTGTTTTTCTGGGGCAAGGATAGCGCCCCCAAAAGCGGTCGGGTAAAACCCGCATTACTGGGCTTTGTGGTAACTCTGGCAGGTTTGGCAGTTCTGGCTGTAGCAACACCCATGGGTTGGTTGGGATTGCAGGGTAAAGCCGCTCTATTGATGCTACCCGTATACGGCGTATTGCTGACAGGGATTTTTCTCCCGCAACGCTATCGACTGACCCTCCGCGAACGCGATACCTGGGTGATTATTCTGATATACGCCATCACCTTCGGCGGCTTTGTCGGCATGTCTGCCTATGTCAGCCTGCTCATGGTTACTCTATACCATTTGCCCAAAGTGGACGCTGGCATGCTGATGGCACTGTTTGCTTTTACCGGAGCCATGTTGCGACCTTTGGGCGGTATGATTGCTGACCGGATCTCGGGTGCTGCTGCACTACGCTGGTTTTTAGGTGGTATCGCGCTGATGGATATGGTGTTTGCAACCTGGACCCCGCCTCTGGATCTGGCCATTGGCTTCTTACTGATTCTGTATGCCTGCTTCGGTCTGGGAAATGGTGCCACGTTTCAACTGGTTCCCCTGCGCTGGCCTGAAAAAACCGGCATCATGACCGGTATTATTGGTGCTGCAGGTGGAATAGGCGGCTTTTATCTGCCCGTTATTCTGGGCATCACCAAGCAGGAAACCGGCACCTATCACCTGGGCTTTGCCTTCTTCGCCGTACTGACGAGCATCGCACTGGGGCTGGTACTTGTCCTGCGCCAGCAGTGGTTAAGCTGGTCTCATCATGGAACGATGGCTGTAGCCATGGAGGAAACGCCCTCAGCTTTATCCGAAGCCAGCGCCGTTACTGACTGAGTTTTCACTAAAGTCCCCCATCACAACTTGCGGTTCTTCCAGATGCGTTTGCTGACGCATCGGGAGTTCTGCGCTCTTTATCAATGATTTCATGGCTAAATTTATTCTGGAGACCCAATCATGCCTTCTCTGAAAAAAACTGCTGCGTATCTCGCCGTTATGAACGCTCTACTAATCACTTTGGCAGGAACTTGGGCCAATGCAGACACTCTGAGCGATGCCATTACCCAGGGACAGGTTCATCTGGATTTTCGTCCTCGTTATGAATTCATGTCGCAGGCCGGGAAAAAAGATGCAAATGCCTTTACCGTACAGACGCTGCTGGGCATCAGCAGTAAACCCATTGCCGGTTTCAGTGCTGATCTGCAATTCATCAACGTAGCGGGCATCATCAACCAGTACAACAGCTTACGTAATGGCAAAACGGCGTATTCGGTTATTCCCGATCCGGATGAAAGCAACGTCAATCAGGCCTATCTGCAATATGCCGGCATTCCCGGATGGAAATTGCGTGCGGGTCGGCAGGTAATCAATCTGGATGATGAACGTTTTGTAGGTGCTGTGGGTTTCCGCCAGACCCCCCAGACTTTTGATTCCGTATCCATCTCCGGAAAACCGATGAAGGATCTATCCATTTATGGTGCCTATATATGGCGCATCAAGAATATACTGAATGAAAATGTACCCTCACAAACCATACTCAGCGAAATCAGTTGGTCACCGTCTTCATTCATTCATGCTCAGGGCTTTGGCTATTGGTATGGCAACCAGGCACATAGTGCCATACCCGGTGCCGCCGCCTGTTTTTTGTCGGGAAACGCCCAGGTCTGCAACAGCCAGACGCTGGGACTGCGGGTCGGGGGAGTTATACCCCTCACCCATACACTGAAACTGCCCTACGATCTGAGTTATGCCCGCCAGCTACCCTATGACGGCGGCAGTGCGGCTATCAATGCCTCCTACTATCACCTGAGTGCCGGACTGGCACTGCCATCCGTTGCGCTCCATGCCAATTACATGGTGATGGGGGCCAACCATCAGGGAAGCTACGGCTTTCAGACCCCATTGGCTACCAAGCATGCCTTTAACGGTTGGGCAGAGGTATTTCTTACCACCCCCCCAAAGGGGCTGCGTAGCCTTTACTTTACGGCTACTGGAAAAATCATGAAAACCCAACTGATGACTACCTATTACGATTTTCAGGCTGATCATGGCGCTGCCCATTATGGGAATGAGCTGGATCTATCCGTAACCCATGGTTTTTCCAGACATTGGAGTGCCGGGGTGCAATATGCGGACTACCGGCGGAGCAGCTATGGGGTCAATACCGAAGGAGCCTGGGTGTTTGTCAATGCAAAATTCTAGTCAGGCAGCGGGAGCAATTGCACTAATTTGGTGCGGTTGCACCAGGCCTTGCACTGATTTCTGACAATCTGATCGGGGCATAAAATTTAACATTTTGTTTTTATTAAGATCATCACCAGGCACATCTATTGCTTAATAAGTTTCGAAGCGATTCGCGAGGATCGCCGGTATGCAAAACGGCAAAGGCGTCGTCAGCAATTCAGCTGACTGACGCCTTTTTTCTATTTTGGGAGCCCAGCAATGCACATTACAGTTCCACGAAAACCCCGTCTGGTCGTTGTCGGCAATGGCATGGCAGGCATCCGTGCGGTCGAAGAACTTTTGAAAATGGCACCGGATCTTTATGAGATCAGCGTATTCGGTGCCGAACCCCATCCCAACTACAACCGGATTCTCCTGACTCCAGTGCTGGCCGGAGAAATGACTCTGGAAGAAACCATCCTCAATCCTCTGGAGTGGTATGCCGAGCATGGAATCCAGTTATTTACCGGTAATCCAGTGACACGCATTGATCGGGTCAAACGCCAGGTTATTACCGCCGATGGCAAAGCGACCCCCTATGATCGTTTACTGCTGGCAACCGGCGCAGCCGCTGCCATGGCGCCCGTACCGGGAAATCATTTGCCGGGCGTTCTGAGTTATCGGGATATGGCGGATGTGGAAGCACTGACCAAAAGCAGCGCGCTCGGCGGTCAGGCCGTGGTCATCGGTGGCGGCCTGTTGGGACTGGAAGTTGCCCATGGTCTGCGGGCCAGGGGAATGGGGGTCACGGTCATTCATCGTCGCGCCTGGCCTTTGGACAAGCAACTGGATCAACGGGGTGGTGTTCTTTTGCAAAAAGCCATGGAAGCCCGGGGCGTCCGGTTTTTGCTGGGTAAGGAAACCGCAGAAATTCTCGGCACGACGCATGTCACCGGACTGCGTTTCAGCGATGGCACGGAAATTCCGGCGGATGTGCTGGTCATGACCATTGGCATCAAACCACGCATCGAACTGGCCCAGGCTGCAGGCTTACAGTGTGAAACCGGCATTCTGGTCAATGACACCCTGCAAACCTACGACCCACGCATTTATGCCGTGGGAGAGTGCGTCCAGCATCGCGGTCAGACCTATGGTCTGGTAGCTCCCCTGTTTGAGCAGGCCAAGGTAGCCGCCAATCATCTGGCAGAATATGGACGGATGCGCTATCAGGGTTCCGTCACCAGCACCAAGCTCAAGGTTACCGGCATCGAACTGTTTTCTGCAGGGAATTTCACGGGCGGAGAAGATTGCGAAGAAGTCACACTGCTGGACGGCAGCCAAGGGGTTTACAAAAAAGTCATCCTCCAGGAAAACAGGGTGGTGGGTGGCCTGCTCTACGGCGATACCAGCATCGGTCCGTGGCTGTTTCAACTCATGCGTGACGGCACCGACGTATCGGCCTTTCGGGATAATATTGTTTTTGGTGAAACCCATCTGGGGGATGCCGGTCATTCCGGAGAAAATCAGGCGGCGCGCCTGCCGGACAACGCCGAAATCTGTGGCTGCAATGGCGTGGCCAAAGGCAGCATTGTCAAAGCTATCCGCGAACAGGGATTGTTTACTCTGGACGATGTACGCAAATGTACCAAGGCCAGCGCTTCCTGCGGTTCCTGTACCGGTTTGGTGGAGCAGTTATTGTCCAGCACCCTCGGCGGATTTTATGACAGCACCCCGAAGAAAAAGGCCCTGTGTGGCTGTACTGAGCTCAGTCATCAGGAAGTTCGTGATGCCATCGTCAAGGAAAAGCTCCTCTCGGTTCGCCAGGTCTTTGCTTATCTGGAATGGCGCCACCCCGCCGGCTGCGCCACCTGCCGTCCGGCCGTCAATTACTATGTGCGGACCGCCTGGCCCATGGAAGGTCTGGACGATCCGCAATCCCGCTTCATCAATGAACGGGCCCATGCCAATATTCAGAAAGACGGCACCTATTCGGTCATTCCCCGCATTTATGGAGGGGTCACCAGTCCTGCGGAACTGAAACGTATTGCGGAAGTCGCCGAGCGCCATCACGTCCCCATGGTGAAATTTACCGGCGGACAGCGTCTCGATCTGCTTGGGGTAAAAAAAGAGGATCTGCCCAAAATCTGGGCGGAGCTGGATATGCCTTCGGGTCATGCTTACGGAAAAGCTTTACGTACCGTCAAATCCTGTGTGGGTAGCGAATTTTGCCGTTTTGGTGTGCAGGATAGTACCCGCCTTGCCATTGAACTGGAAAAAAATCTTGAACGCATGTGGGCACCCCATAAGGTCAAGCTCGCCGCATCTGGCTGTCCACGTAACTGCGCCGAGAGCACCATCAAGGACGTGGGGATTATTGGCGTGGATTCGGGCTGGGAAATCTATGTGGGAGGGAATGGCGGCATGAAAGTGCGCGCTGCTGATCTGCTTTGCAAGGTAAAAACCCACGAGGAAGTTCTGGAAATGGCCAAGGCATTTTTGCAGATGTATCGGGAAGATGCCCAATATCTGGAGCGCACCGCGCCCTGGGTAGAACGGATCGGACTGGAAAAGATCAAGGCCACCATAGTCGACGACGCCAACACCCGAAAAACCCTGGCAGAACGCATGGATTTTGCCCTGTCTCAGGAAAAGGATCCCTGGAAGGAAGCTGTATCCGGCCGGCTGGATATTCACGCAGCCCCCATACGCCGTATTCCGGCCTGAGGAGAACAACATGGAATGGATGGCATTAGGTACTCTTGAAGAAATTCCTGCTCGGGGTGGTCGTTATGTAGAGACACCATTGGGAGAAATTGCGGTTCTGCGCAATGAAAATGATGAAGTTTTCGCGGTCAGCAACCAATGTCCCCATCGCGGCGGGCCTCTCTCCGAAGGGTTTGTTTCCGGCAAACTCGTTTTTTGCCCTTTACACAACTGGCAAATTGATCTGGAAAAGGGCGAAGCCGTAGCACCGGATTCCGGCTGTGTCAAAAGATTTCCCATCCGTATGGAGGGCGGGCAGATCTGGCTGGGCTTGCAGGAAATCACCCCATGAGCCTGCTTCGCACCCAACAATCCGTCCCCTTGCAACGTCTGGAGAGCAAATCCGTTTGCCCTTACTGTGGAACCGGCTGTGGCGTCATCATCGAACATGATGGTCAACAGATTACCGGGGTACGCGGCGATCCCGATCATCCAGCCAATTATGGTCAGCTTTGCAGTAAAGGCAGCACCCTGCATCTGAGTTGTCATGGCAGTGATCGGGCCAGTGAACCACTTCGGCGTGACCGGGCCAGTGGCGACTGGACAGCGCTCAACTGGACTGCGGCACTCACCCAAATGGCGGAGAGCTGGGCGGAAATCATCCACCGGCAGGGACCCCAGGCCGTAGCCCTCTATGTTTCCGGGCAACTCCCCACAGAAGACTATTATGTGGCCAACAAACTGGCCAAAGGCTTTATTGGCACCAATCATATTGATACCAATTCCCGCCTGTGTATGGCTTCCGCTGTCACCGGTTACAAACGCAGCCTGGGGATGGATTCCGTCCCCTGTGCCTATGAAGATCTGGAAGAAACGGATTGTCTGTTTATTGTCGGTGCCAATGTGGCCTATGCCCACCCCATTCTGTTTCGGCGCATTGAAGCCGCCAAACTGCGCCGCCCGGAACTCAAAATTATCGTTGCGGATCCACGTCGCACCCCCACGGCATCCATCGCTGACATTTTTTTACCCCTGCAACCCGGTACGGATGTCGCGCTCTTCCACGGCATGCTCCATATCCTGATCTGGGAAGATCTCATTGATCGGGAATATATCGCAACCCATACCGAAGGCTGGGAAGAACTCAAGGTACGGGTTCAGAATTATACCCCGCAGCGGGTCGCCGAAATCTGTCATATTTCCGAAGCGGAACTCCGCGCTGCTGCCCAGGCTTTTGGAGAATCACCCAGCGTCCTTTCCCTTTGGTGTCAGGGGCTCAACCAGTCCAGTCACGGCACCGACAAAAATAGCAGCCTCATCAATTTGCATCTGGCGACCGGGCAAATTGGCCGTCCCGGAGCCGGGCCTTTCAGTCTCACCGGACAACCCAACGCCATGGGTGGCCGGGAAACCGGAGGCATGCCCGCCCTGCTTCCCGGTCATCGGGAAGTGGCCAATCCCGGGCACCGTTCTGAAATAGCTGCCCTTTGGGAGATTTCCAACATTCATCCCCAACCCGGATATACGGCGGTCCCCCTGTTTCAGGCAGTAGAACGGGGCGAAATTGAAAGTATCTGGATCAGCTGTACCAATCCGGTATTGTCCATGCCCGATCAACAGCAGGTTCAAAGAGCGCTTGACCGGGCCCGGCTGGTCGTTTTGCAGGACAGTTACCTCGGCACCGAAACCGCCGACTACAGTGATCTGCTCCTCCCCGCAGCCAGCTGGGGAGAACGGGAAGCGCTGGTCACCAATTCCGAACGGTGCATCAGTCATCTGCAAAAAGCCGTACCCGCTCCTGGAGAAGCGCGTCCCGACTGGATGATTTATCGGGATTTTGCTTTTGCCCTGGGAGCAGCTTTGGATCAACTCCAGCATCCCCTCCCCGATCATCACGATAGCAGTTGGCATGACCGGGCAAAGCGTCTGTTCGATTTTCCGGACTCTGCCAGTATTTTCCGCGAATATCAGCGCTGCACCCGGGGGCGGGATCTGGACATCAGCGGTCTGGACTTTGCACTTCTGGACAGTCAGGGACCACAGCAATGGCCCTTCCCGACTGGAGCCAGGAGCGGGCAAAAACGCCTTTACAGTGATGGTGTTTTCCCTACTCCCAGTGGTCGTGCCCGGTTTCATGCGCCAGAATTTCAGGGGGTCGCCGAAGAAATTGATGCCCGTTATCCCCTCCGGCTGACTACCGGCCGCTTGCGCGATCAATGGCACTCCATGAGTCGTACCGGCAAAATCCCCGCACTGTTTGCCAGCGACGAGGAGGCTTTTCTGGAAATACATCCGGAAGATGCGCAACGCCTGAAACTCAAAAACGAGGATCTGGCCCGGGTCATCAGTCGACGTGGCGAAAATGTATTTCGCGTGCGCATTCAAAAAGACCTGCAGCCAGGGCTGGTTTTTGCCCCCATGCATTTTGGCCGGCGCTTTGCACCTGCTGCCCTCTGCAACCAGCTCACTTTGCCCGCCATTGATCCCGTTTCCGGGGAGCCCGAGTTCAAACACACTGCGGTTCGCATAGAACCGGCCATTTTCCCCTGGCAGGGCACGCTCCTGCGCCTGCACAGCGACGAAGCGCATTTTCAGGCCGCACAGCGTATTGCCAGACACTTTCCTTATGCCAGCCTGAGCCGAATACGTCAGGATCAACGCGAAGGTTTCATTTTACGTCTAGCCGGAGAAAAAGCTCCGGCCATACGGGATATTCATGCCTGGGATCAGGCGCTCGGCATGGATGGTCTGGAAGTGCTGGATTATGACGATGCCCGCCGCCATGTGCGCAAACGCCTCTGTATGCAGGGCAGGCAACTGCTGGCTGTGCGCCTGTTTGGTGAAGACGGAACCCGCGACTGGCTCCGCGAACTGATGCTGAGTGGCACCGATGTCGATGCTTACCGTCATGCCCTTTTTGCGCCCAAAGTGCCTGCTGATATGGCCGCGTGGACACGCTCACGGGGTATTTGTGCCTGCACGGGCGTCAATGAAGAACAACTGCGGCACAGTATTGCGGCGGGCAACATCACCTTGAGCCAAATCGCCCAGGATTGCGGTGCCGGAGGTGAATGTGGTTCCTGCAAACCGGAAATCATGGCGATGATTCGCATCGTCCATCAGGAGGCATCATGACGGTGAAATTGAATATGACCAGCCTCATCGGCCGTGTCGCCCGAGGCCGTGAACATGCAGAAGACCTGGACTATGCAGAAGCCAAAAAACTGTTTACGGACTGGCTGCACGGCGATTTACCGGAACTGGCCATGGGTGCCCTATGGACGGCCTACCGCATCAAGGGCGAAAGCGTCGAGGAATTACGCGCTTTTGCCCATGCTCTGGAAGAAAATATCGAATCCATCGCTTTCCAGCACAGCTGCCGGCCGGTCATTTTCCCCAGTTACAACGGCACCCGGCGTGGGGCCAATCTCTTGCCGCTGCTGGCTATGACCCTTACGCGTTGTGGCGTACCGGTGCTGATACACGGATTCTCTGCGCAGCACGACGCCCATGATCTCCTCTGGGCCGATCATGATCCATCCGGGCGGGTATACAGTGCCGACATTCTCCGTGAATTTGGACTGGCCAGCGCGGAAAACAGCCAGCAGGCCAACACCCTTCTGCATCTTCAGGGTCTCAGTTACCTGCCGGTGGATGCCCTTCATCCCGGTCTGGGCAAAATGCTGGCCTTGCGACAACAGCTCGGGGTGCGCTCCAGCGTACATACTGTCGTCAAGCTTTTTAATCCCTTCCAGAACCCCGCCGTACATTGTGCCGGCGTCACCCATCCGCCCTATTTGCTGCGCCTGCAGGAATATTTCCAGCGGGAACAAAGTACGGCACTCATTTTGCGGGGAAGCGAAGGAGAATGTTTTGCCAACCCCAAACGCCGTCCGGATCTGCAAGTTTGTCGGCAGGGTGAACCTGCTCTCTGGATGGAAAAAGACACGCAGCCCTTGCAACACATTCCTGCACTGCCCGAAAACCCGGGTATCTCGGCTACCTGTCGCCATATGGAAGCCGTCCTGAATGGACACTTGCCGCTGCCTTCGCCTCTGGTCGATCAGGCATCGTGCCTGCTTTGCCTGAGTGGGCGCTGCGCGGACTTGGACAGTGCGCGTCACCATCTTGCCCATCACTTTTCCCGTTACGCAGCCTGAACTGGAGCCTTCCCATGCAAACCTGCACAACCCCATTTCCTGTTTCCATTGTCGGTGCCGGCCCCGGCGACCCGGAACTCCTCACCCTCAAAGCCGCACGGCGCATTGCGGCTGCTGATATCATTTTTTATGATGCCCTCGCCAATCCCGGTTTACTCGACATGGCACCAGCTGGGTGTAAAAAAGTGGAAGTGGGCAAACGCGGCGGGCAGGACTCCACCCCGCAGATACGCATTCACGAACACCTGATCCGCTCGGCCCAACAAGGCTTGAGGGTAGTCCGTCTGAAAGGAGGAGATCCATTTCTCTTTGGGCGTGGAGGCGAAGAATGTCTGGCTCTGCGTGCCGCTCATATCGATTACGAAATCATCCCCGGCATCAGCAGCGGAATGGCAGCAGCGGCTTATGCCGGCGTACCGCTCACCCATCGTCATCGCAGTCAGTCGGTCATTTTCCTGACGGGGCACGAAGCCAGAGGAAGCCATCCTCCAGACTGGTCACGCTATGCCAAGGCGGCAGACACCCTGGTCATTTACATGGGCATCGAACGCATATCCGATATCTGTCAGGGTCTGATGGCTGGCGGTCTGGCTGCTGAAACGCCCTGTCTTGCCGTACAATGGGCGACCATCACGCAAAAACAGGTACAGGCGCCCTTGCAACAATTCAGTACAGCCATCCAGGCAGCAGAGCTAGGCAGTCCGGCGATTCTCATTATTGGTTCCGTCGTGGAATTGGCCGATATTTGTGCGTGGTTTCCCGGTGAAGCCGTTTTACCTGCACAACGCTTGCAACATCCATAAGGAAAAGCGCATGACCGAAGTGCAATTTCTGCTGGCACATGGTTCCCGCAACCCCCAGTGGCGAAAACCTTTTGAGCAGATCGCCGAAAAATTACAGTCAGCCCATCCGGAGCGACAGATTGTTCTGTGTTATCTGGAGATGTGGGAGCCATCTCTGGAGCAGGCCCTGCACTCAGCCTATGCATCGAGTTTACGCCACTTTCGCATATCCCCCTTGTTCTGGAGCAGCGGTCGTCATTTACAGGAGGATCTGCCTGCACTTCTTGAGCAGGTGCAGGTAACATTACCCGATTGCTTCATCCAGGTAGAAGGACCCATCGGCGAATCGGAAATCATCATCCAGGCCGCTCTGCAAGCGCTACAATGAGCCCATGCATCGCATCGTCCTGATCGACAATAATGTGGAGCGTGCAGAAATCCTCCGCGAAGCCCTCGCCAGCGAAGGGCAGATCGTCGTGGATATTTTTGGCTGGTCAGCACTTTCCTGGCAACGTCTGGAAAACCTGCAACCCGATGTCATCATCGCTGAAGCGGGCAGTCCTGAACGGGACGTGCTCGAACACATCGTCTTCCTCAGCGAAACCCTGGAACTACCGGTCGTGGTGCTGGGCGCCCCTGAAGATGAAGACACCATGCGGCGGGCTATTCGTGCCGGGGTGGCCGCCTATGTTGCCCATGGCATTTCCGCCCAGGATATTGCCCCCATTCTCAAAGTGGCGGCGCTCCGCTATGCCGAATATCGGCAATTGCGCAAAGAACTCAAAGACACCCAAAATGCCCTCTCCGAGCGCAAGCAAATTGAAAAAGCCAAGGGCATCCTCATGCGCGACCTGCAGATTGACGAAGCCGAAGCCTACCGGCGCATGCGGCGGCTCGCCATGGACAAAGGAAAAAAACTGGGAGAAATTGCCGAAATGATCATTACGGTGGGCGAAGCAGGCAGTTCCTGATCTCCTGGCCGGCCTCCACCAGATCATACTTCAATCCAACCCGCCATTAATCACGGCAAATTATCCATCTTGCCTGCAATAACGATGCTCTTTATGATTCCTGACTCCTTCCAGGGTTACGCCATGACTTTGCAGATGATTCCATGAATATTATCCAGAAGCTGATTCGCCCCGGAATCCCGGCAGCGATTTTCTCCGCCCTGCTTTTTGGTGCCAGCACCCCTCTGGCCAAAATTCTCCTGGCGACGGTCAGCCCCTGGATGCTCGCGGCCCTGCTTTATCTGGGTTCCGGCCTGGGGCTCAGCGTGTATCGGCTGCTGCGCCACAGTCCGCGCGTCCATTTATCGCGTACAGACACCTTCTGGTTTGGAGCCTCCGTACTGGCAGGAGGCATCATCGCACCCGTGCTGTTCATGTTCGGACTGCGGGGTGCGGCAGCATCCAATGCCTCCTTGCTGCTCAATGCCGAATCCGTATTCACCACGCTGCTGGCCTGGTGGGTGTTCAAGGAAAACTTTGATCGTCGGATTGCCTGGGGCATGTTCGCCATTGTGCTCGGCATGGTGCTGCTCAGCTGGCCCGGTGCCGGAACACTGCAATTTCATATCCAACAGTTGTGGCCAGCAGCGGCCATCATTGCCGCCTGCTTTGCCTGGGGCGTAGACAATAATCTGACCCGGAAAGTCTCCCTGACGGATTCCAGCTGGATTGCCGCCAACAAAGGTTGGGTTTCAGGTAGCGTCAATCTGCTACTCGCCTTATGGCTGGGCAGCGCAATACCGGCTCTACCGGATGCCATTGCTGCCATGGTTCTGGGATTTTTTGCTTACGGGGTCAGCCTCGCCCTGTTTGTGGTTGGCTTACGCCATCTGGGCAGCGCCCGCACGGGAGCCTATTTTTCAAGCGCTCCCTTCTTTGGGGCCATTCTCAGCGTCATCATCCTGGGCACTCCGGTCACCCCGCTACTACTGATCGCGGCAGCACTGATGGCCTGGGGCATCTGGATGCATCTGGATGAACGCCACGATCATGTCCATTCCCATGAGGCCATGGATCATGCCCACATGCATACCCACGATGCCCATCACCAACACGCCCACGCTTTTCCGGTTGCTCCAGGAACCCGTCATGAGCATCCGCATCATCACGAGCCCCTCACCCACAGCCACCCTCATGTGCCGGACATGCATCATTTACACAAGCACTGAATCCAGCCGGCAAGGGACATTTTTCAGGAGGCTATAAAGGCGCCACCCGAAACATTTCAAAGAAAATATCTACTGTAGTAGCATCATGACTCCCTTTCACACGGACGGGCATTATCCTGAACGACTGGATCAGCCATTTTACTTCACTCACTGCAGCGCCAGACAATGAAAAGGCGTTATTCAACAAGGCTCGTCCAGTGCAATGGGGGTCGGATCAAATCATTTTTCACGCCGGTACCCCCTGCAGCCAATATTTGTTGGTGCTGGAAGGCCAGATCCGGGTGCAACAGATTTCTGCAGGCGGGCGCGAAATCGTCCTGTACCGCATTGGCCCTGGTGAATCCTGCATTCTCACGACCGCTTGTCTGTTCAGTCATCGCCCCTATCCCGCCATGGGTATTACCGAAACAGCCGTGAAGGCGATCAGCCTGCCCAAATTGGTTTTTGATCAACTCATTGGCCAATCCGGCCTTTTTCGGGAATTCGTGTTCAATGCCTACGGAAATCGCTTGACCGATTTGCTCACCCTGGTCGAAGAAGTCGTCTTCACCCGTCTGGATATTCGCCTCGCCCGAAAACTTCTGGACCTGGGAAAACATGCCCAGATTATCCAGATTACCCATCAGACATTGGCTACCGAGCTGGGATCGGCCCGCGAAGTCATCAGCCGTGCCCTCAAAGAATTTGCATTGCGGGGATGGATCCGGCGAGGGTCAGGCCAAATTGAAATTATCCAGATGCAGGGATTGCAGCAATTGGCAAACTCGGAATCTGTTTCGTCCCGGTGAGAAAGTCACAGACATCTCCCTGCGAGTTGCCTACGATGAAAATCTCTGCTGACTTAACAAGGAGTCCAAAATGTCTGTCTCTACCCTGTTCAACGAAGGAATGGCCGACCGGCTGATTCGGATCATCGTCGGAATTATTGTCATTGCACTGGTTTTTGTCGGACCGAAAACCCCCTGGGGATGGCTGGGGCTCGTACCCTTGATCACCGGTTTGGTCGGTTGGTGTCCTGCCTACACACTCTTCGGCATCAGGACCTGCCCGCTCCGCAAATCCTGAGAGGAAAAAATCCGGATCAGTGTATAACGCGCACTGATCCCTTTTTAGAAAGCCTTTCCAGCCACGCGTAAATTCCAGGCATCACCAGCAGTACCAGAGGAATTTCAGCCAGCAATCCGGAAATAATGGCGATGGCCAAAGGTGCCTGCATTTGTGCCCCGGCACCCATCCCCAAGGCCAGCGGCATGAGGGCCAAAATGGCGATAATGGCCGTCATCAGCACCGGCCGTAGCCGCGCCTTACCAGCCCGAACCAGTTCATGGGACTCCGCGGACTGCGCTTCCGCAAAAAAGAAAATCGCCGTTTCCGTGACAATGCCAACAATCATGGTCATCCCGATCATGGCGGTAATATTACGCTCGGTGCCGGTCAGCCACAGACCAACAAACACACTGCCCAAAGCCAGAAGCGCCGTAGCGAGAATACTCAGGACCACGGTAAAACGCTCGTAGAGAAACAGCAGCAATACCGTCACCAGCAGAATGGCCGCCAGCAGCACCAGCGCCAGTTCGCGCATGGACTGTTGTTGTTCGCGATACAATCCGCCATATTGCAGGTAGACCCCTCGGGGTAACTGCAGGTGGGCCAGACGGACCTTCACCTCGCCCATCACCGTACTCATCGCCCGCCCCTCAATGCGGGCTGTCACTGCCACCATGGGTTTGAGGTTTTCGGAGTTCAGTTCCGCCTGCCCGGACTGCATACGAATTTCGGCCACCTGCCCCAGGGTCAGATAATGCCCATCGGGGGCGATTATGGGGAGTTGTCGCAGGCGGTGAATTTCACTCCAGAGTGCATGGGGAGCGCGGACGCGGACCCCGATCATTTCCTGGCCTTGGGGTATTCGACTGACCACACGGCCCTCCATCAAGGTTTGCAACTGGCTGCTGACCTGACCGGGAGTCATTCCCGCCAGGGCCGCCTTCACCGGATCCACATGAATATCAACGGCGTCACCGGCAATGACAATCCCATCAAAAACCTCGACAACACCCGGCACCTGCCGGATTTGTCCAGCCACTTGCCGGGCCAGTTTTTGCAGCGTGTGGGGATCCGCACCGAAGAGCTTGATTTCGACCGGCTGAGGGACGGCGGTTAAATCTCCGATAAGATCTTCCATCAGTTGCCCCGTTTGCACCCGCAACCCCGGAACCTGATTATGAACCTGCGCACGAACGCCCTGCATCACCTGCCAGATGGTGTGCTGTCGCTGCGCCTTGAGGCGGATGAAAAAGTCTCCGGTGTTCGCTTCGGTGATGCCTCCGCCCAACTGCAGACCCGTGCGCCGTGAATAACTGGCCACATCCCGATTCTGGGCGAGAATCTGCTGTACCTGATCCAGCAGTCGATCCGTTTCCGCCAGAGAAGTACCGGGAGCAGCGGTATAATCCAGCACGAAGCCCCCCTCGTCCATCGCGGGCATGAAACCACTGCCCACCTGGGTGTAGGACCATCCTCCCAACAGCAGAAAGGCCAGCACAATCAAAGATAAAAACAATGGTCGCCGCAACAGTTTTTCCAGATAGTGCCCATACATGCGGCTGAACCAGGCCAAAAAACGGCCCTGATGTTCGGCCTGCTCGGCATCCCGGGGTCTCAGGAGCAGATCGGCGAGGAGGGGCACCGCCAGATAAGCCACCAGAAAGGACACCAGCAGGGCCGCTGCAATGGAAATGGCCAATGCCTGAAAAAAAGCACCGGTAACCCCGGATAAAAAGGCCAGCGGTATAAAAATGATGATGGTTGCTGCCGATGAGCCCGCCAGGGGTTTACTCATTTCCAGGGCAGAATGCAGCACGGACACCGGCTTACCTTCACCGGGGTTCTCGGTAATGCGGCGCATGATGTGTTCGAGCATGACCACGGCATCATCTACCACCAGGCCCACAGCTGCCGCCATGCCCCCCAGCGTCATGATGTTAAAGCTCTGGTGCAACACATAAAGAATCAGCACGCTGGCGAGGAGCACACTGGGCAGCACGATGGCCACAATGAAGGTCAGCCGCAAGTTCCGCAAAAAAACCAGCAATACCAGAGCCGCCAAAGCTGCGCCGATAAAAATGGCATCCCGCACACTGGATGCAGCGGCGGTAATCAACTGACTCTGATCGTACCAGGTACTCAGCTTTATCCCTGCCGGAATGCTCTTGGCATCCTTGCGCAGCAGAGTCCGGATATCCTGATCAATGGCCACCGTATTGGCACCCATCTGTTGCTTGATATTGACCAGCACGGCATTTTTGCCATTGGCCGTTACTGTGGTCCACTGGGGTGCGGTTCCTACCCGGACCTCGGCAACATCGGCCAGGTCCACGACCCCGGCCGTACCGGTCTTCAGCACAATATGACGGATATCCTGCACATTTTTCAGGGGGCTTTCACTCAGAATCTGATAGAGGCGGTAGTGACGTTGCAAACGACCCACGGCGGTAATAACATTGCCATTACTCAGTGCCTGCTCCACCGCCGTCAGACGCAGCCCATAACTCTGCAGACGCATGGGATCCACCAGCACCTGATATTCCTCACGCGCCCCGCCCTGCACTTCGACCTGTGCCACACCGTGGATAGCCAGCAGCAGCGGCCGCAGGTCATATTCGGCATAGCGCCGCAGGGCAACCGGATCCAGACGATCCGATGTCAGCGACAGACCCAGCACCGGAAACACAGTCGGATCCATGCGCCGCGCCGTAAACCGGGTGTCTGGCGGCAAAGCGGGCAATACCTTGTTGACTGCCGATTCCGCCTGCAACAAAGCTTCGGTCATATTGCTGCCCCAGGCAAACTGCACAGATACATCGGCGGCACCACGCGCCGTGGCAGAACGAATGCGCTCGACACCGGGAACCGCCCGTAATGCCTGTTCCAACGGCCGGGTGACCGCAATTTCCGTCTGTTGAATGGGCATGTTCCCGGAATTTACCGAGACTTCGATCCGTGGGAAAACCACATTGGGAAACAGGGCCACCGGCATTTTCATGGCGGCCATCAGACCCGCCAGGACCAACACCAGCAACAGGAAAAGCATGGAACGCCGATGCTGCAGTAACCAGGCACCCATCAGGATTTCCCTTCTATCCGCAAGGCCATGCCGTTTTTCAGCTCATAGTTGCCGAGACTGACCACCGAATCCCCCGCGCTCAGCCCTTGGTTGACCGCAATCCAGCCATCCTGCTGCCAACCCGTTTTCACCCAGCGTTTTTGGGCTTTGCCCGCCACATCCACGAAACAATAGGATTTACCGCCCTGCTGAAGAACCGCACTTTCCGGAACCGCCACAGCCTTTTGTCGATGCAGAATAATTTCCGCCTGCAGCATGGCACCCGGCATCAAATCGGGACTTGCAGGCAAAGGCACCACCACCTGGGCCAGTCGCGTTTGCGGATCAATCTGACTATAAATCTGCCGGATTTTTCCCTGCACCGCTGCCTGCCCTCCATATACCGGGAGCAGCTGCACGGAATCTCCCACCTGTATGCGCGCCAAATCTGCCGGCTCTACCCCCAACAACACCCGCAGGGCATTAGCCGTACTCAAACTGAGCAAAGGCTGACCAGCGGGGACGAGGTCGCCCTGATGGACATGTACGATAGTTACCACCCCGTTGATGGGCGCAGAGACCTGTCCTTTTTGCAGTTGCTGCAGCCGCAACTGGATATCCTGCAAGGCGGCCCGCGCCCGGGCCAGCGATTGATCGGCCGCCTGCAGTTGGCTATTGGTCGCCAGTTGGCGCTGGCGCAGGCTTGCCACCCGTTGCTGGTCGGCAATGGCGAATTTCAGGGCAATTTCCGCCTGTTTCCGTTGCAGTTGATCGCTGACCGAAGTCTGTATCTGCAGCAAAGGTTGTCCTTGCCTGACCCTCTGTCCGGCAGCCACCAACACCTGATTGACCAGGGTTTCGGCTGGCAGCACGATGGTCCTGCCATCTTCCGGCGCAAACTCTACGGTACCGTAGACCCGCAGCTGATCGGCCATGGACATCATGCGCGCTGGCGTAACTTTTACCAGAGCGGAAACCTCTGCCCCGGCAGATCCCGCAAACAGCAAGCACAGGCAGCATCCCCAGGCCAGAATTTTTCCGCCCGAAAACCGTGTTCTCATTTCTGACTCTCCCAATCGGCATAAGGTACTCCAACCGCCATTTCCAGAGCGGCCTGCCGGGCGGCATAGGATTCCTGCAGCGCCAGTAATTGCAGACGCTTCGCCAGGGACTGGCTACGTATGGTTTCATAATCCAGCAAGGGCACGTCATGTTCGGTAGCCGCCTTGCGTAAGCGGTTTTCGGCTTTCTCCAGTTCCGGAACCTGTTGCTGCAGGGGCAGGATTTCCTGGGCCAGACGGTGGAGGTCCGTCACCAGACGGTAAATGTCAGCGCGGGTCTGAAACAAACGGGCGGCATAGGCTGCCCGCAGTTGAGTACGGGTAGCCTCGCTTTCGGCAATGGCCCCACGATTCCGGTTCCAGAGGGGAATATCCAGGGTCAAACTCGGGCTGTAGCTTTGTATATTGGAAGTATCCGCAGCCTTTCCGAAACCGATGGTGAAACCCGGATATTGACCCAGAATGGCCCGCCGTACCTGGGCTTCCTGCGCCTGATAACCGGCCCGCAGGGCCACCAGATCCAAGCGGTGCTGGTCGGCCAATTTCACTAATGACGCCGCATCGGGCATGCGTTTCCTAAGCTGCGGGGGCTTTATGTTGAGCGTCATTTTCGGGGGCAAACCAATAGCCTGGTTGAGCTTCTGGCGGGTATCCGTGACTTGTCGACCTAAGGCCAAAGCCCGATCCTGACTATCCAGCCAGGCAATTTGCCGCAGTGAAGCGGTAGTGATGGTGCTATCCCCCAGACGCAAATTTTCAGCAGCGGCTTGATACAATTTCCCGGTGGTCCTGGCCGCTGCTGCCGCGACTGCTTCCTGCGCCTGCAGATAATAAAGCTGACGGGCAAGTACGCGCGTATTACCGGCTTGCATCCACTCCTGCCAGGCGACTTGATATTGCACGGATTTCTGCTGGGCGCGGGCAATATCCAGATTGGCTGAGCGGGTAAACAGACTGGCGAGGCTCCAACTCAAACCCATGCTATAGGCATTGTAATAACCGGCTGCGACATTGCTGGGCAAGTCCGCACTGAGTGACAGTTGGGGATCGGGAAGCAGACCGGCCGCGAAAACCTGGGCCTGGGCGACCCCCAGATTGGCCCGCATGGCTCGCAACTGTGGGTTGAGCAACACCGCAATGGTTCCAAGATCCTTCCCGGAAAATGGTCCCTGCAAATCCATTGACTGGACATGGGGATGCATGCGCGCCAGTGCCGCTGCCATTTTCTGATGCAGATCCTGCCCAGAGGACAGATGCTCAGGCAAAGGCACTGCCTGATAATGCGCACATCCAGTCAGCAGTAACAACAGGCTCGCCGTGCAGGCGAACCATAATCGTAATGCCATAAATCCAATGCTCCCTGAAGGTTGAGGGCTCGTAATCGGGGTGTCTGTTAGCCACCCTTCAGTCAGTATGTCATGATGGAATTAGGTGAAACTTAGCCAGCTTTTTGACGGTAGATGAAATGCAACCCGGCGTGATCGGTTCGTGCTTGCAGAATAATTTCCCCGTCCATTTGTTCGGCAATACTGCGCACGATGCTCAGGCCCAAACCACTGCCGTCTCCTGCTGAACCGGGAAGCCGGTAAAAAGGATCAAATACGCGCTCCAAGGCCTCGGGCGGAATCCCCGGACCACTGTCCAGCACTTCCAGCAGTACATCATTCCCTTCGCTGCGCACCCGCACGGTCACTTCGGAATGGTCCGGGCTGTAGCGCAGGGCGTTATCCACAGCGTTGCGCAACAGGCTGTAAAAGGCAGCAAAACTACCCTGCACGCGCAAAGCTTGTTCGGCATCCATGCCAAAATCTATTTTTTTCAGCTCCGCCAGAGGATAAAGATCTTCCACAACCTGACGGGCTACGGCGGTCAGATCAACCGGTTCTATCGTGGAAACGACACTCTGCTGCCTGGCAAAACCCAGCAACTGATCCAACAAATGACGGGTCCGTTCCAAACCATCCTGTAGAGGCAACAAACGTTTTCGACTTTCCTCAAGAGAATCCGCCCGCTGCAGATTTTGCACCTGGAGTGACAAGGCCGTTAGAGGCGTGCGTAATTCATGGGCGGCATCGGCAATAAAACGCCGCTCCTTAGCCAACAACTGCCGAATCCTTTCCAGCAGGCGATTCAGGGATTGTATAAACGGGACAATCTCCTCGGGTACCTGTTCCACAGAAAGCGGCGTGGGTCGGTCGGAATTCTGCTGATCCACGGCCTCGGCCAAGGCATGGATCGGAGCCAGACTGCGGCGGACAATAATCCGTGCAAATATCACCAACAACGGAATCAGAATCAACAAGGGCAACAGGGTCAAACGCGCGCTGGCAAACGCTGCATCACTGCGCAGATCGGTAGATTGTGCCACGGCCAGCGCCTTATCTGGTCCCAGTCGCCGTACAAAAACCCGCCAGTCCTGATCTTTGACAGCAACCGTATGAAATCCCTGTGATAATTGCGGGGGGAGTGGCAAAGGAGTATCCAGCTTCCTACAATTTGATAAACATAGCGGTTCAACGACAATACGTGCGTCTGGATCAATATCCACATGTCGTTGATCATAGCGGTAAGCATTCTGCCAGACCTGAGGAGGGACCAGTGCAACAATCTGCTGCAAGGAAGCATCCTGATATTCCTGGGCTTCATTCAGGGATAAAAAGAAAGCGGCCAAACCGGCCAGCAAACCTGTACAGATAATGGCAATGCTCAGGCCGATGGACAATTGCCGCTGCAAGGATTTTTTCATAATGGACGCGAAACCATCCAGCCCGCACCACGCACGTTTTTGATGACCTCCGCACCGAGTTTCTTGCGCAAAGCATGTATCAGGAAATCAATGCTGTTACTTTCTATTTCTTCGCCCCACCCATAGAGCCGTTCTTCCAGTTGTGCCCGGCTCAGTATCGCACCGGGGCGTAATAATAAAGCCTGCAGCAAGGCGAACTCCCGACGGCTCAGCAGCACACTGACTTCGCCAAGCTGCGCGATATGGGTACTTAAATCAAGCTGCAGGGATCCGCTGCTGAGCACCGGCGACCCCTGTCCACCCTGACGACGGATAATGGCACGCAAGCGCGCCAACAATTCATCCATGGCAAAAGGTTTGACCAGATAATCATCCGCCCCCAGGTCCAAACCCTCTATCCGGTCTGATAAGGCATCCCGGGCAGATATAATAATAATCGGCAGATCACTACCCATTGCCCGCACCCGCTGCAGCACCGTACAACCATCCAGTTTGGGCAAGCCCAAATCCAGAAGAATGGCCTGATATTCCTGATTGGCAATGGCTTGCAGGGCCGTTTCACCATCACGCGTCCAATCCACAGCATAAGCGGCATCCCGCAGCGCAACAGAGATGGCTTCACCTATCATTCGGTCGTCTTCGACCAGAAGAATACGCATTTTGAGTGTCACCCCCCACAAACACAGACAAAACCCGCTCAAAAGAGCGGGTCAGCACCGATTAAAAACTATAAGGCCTTAATCCGCATGGTCACCCTCAACGGAGTTCTCCAGAATGGCACCGGTCATGGCATCAACACCGACTTCATGACTGACATGCCCTTTTTTGATCACGAAAGAATATCGTAAGCCACTGCCGCCTTTTTCTTTCTCCAGCTCCTGATCGGTGATGTTACCGGGATAAGTCCGTAAAGCCGTAGCGCGTGCCTGGGCAATACTGATCTTCGCTTTTCCAGCCAATTCCTGGCCGGTAAAAGCATAAGCACCAAAAGCAGACAGCAATAACACCCCGCCCACAATACCGCCCACCAGCCGTATAGATATCTTCATGATTTTGCTCCTGTTACCTGCGTTAAATGATGGATGGATCCCATTGACCCCTTCCGTTTACGCACTATACCGCTCCGGTATTAGCCCAAAATTAGGGAATAAATATTCGCAAAATCCGTGGGGTACGCAATGCATGCAGCAGAGCCATGGCAATATGACCCCACCAGTAAGCCCATACCAGATTGGCAATCAGGGAATGGATGGCATGGGGAATGCCATAAGCATCGCCGGGCTTGACGCCGCCAGCCGCATAAATCATCACAAACATCACCACCCCCGAAGCCCCCATGGTGGAAATGGCCAGAAGACCCAAACCATGGACCAGGCCCGGTAATCCGCCACGCATACCCGCCGGGGGGAAAATACCGCGTGTCGCACCCTGAATATCTTTGCCAATACGCTGCAGATAAACCCCATGATAGGGAAACAGATGGGCACGTAATTGAGCGTTCCCGGCAACAACCAGCCAGAACAGGATGATCACCAGGGTACTGGCCATCCCCACCCACATATGGGATACAAACAGAAAGTGCCGAAACGCTGAAATACCTACATGTTTCCAGATGGCTTTCATGTCCAGCTCGCTCATCAACTGAAAGGTGATGAACAGCGCCAAAAAAATATGCAGCCACTTGACACTGCGTGGCCAGGGTAAGCTATCTGATCCGTGCATCGATGAAACCCTTTTTATAAAATGTCCGGTTGCTTGGTTAAAAAACGACCTGCTTATGGCAAGTCGTGAATTATAGCTATGAGTAGCAACCGGAAGTCTATCCCTCAATCATGGACAGGCTGATACACATAAACCGCATGCGCCTCGCCCACATAAACAAAAATCTTGTGGTTACCAGGGTCTACCGCTCCAGTATGGGTCTTGCCATAACCGGTAGAGACAAAAGTAACCGGCTTCATGGTTCGGGCATTGTAGACATTGAAGCCTTTGGCATTACTTTCAAAGGCATAAACCAAATGATAGGCCGGATCATAGGCAACCTGATCAATACCGGCTCGCGCAGGCAACTGCTTGAGCACTTTCAAATTGCCCGCATTAAAGACAAAAATCCGGGAACCCGTAGTGCCCACCCAAAGTGTATGGTTTTCCGGATCAACAATTTGTCCCTTGGTATCAGGATGATGCTTTGTCGCTGAGACCAGAAAGTAAGGAGCAACATTGGTCTTGTCTTCAATTTGCCCGTTCAGAAAATTGATTTTTTCTTCCCAGGAATCATCCGGCATGTACAACAAATGCCGGGCACCGAGCAACACACCCAGATCAGGACCATGACCAGTTTCCGGATACAAGGAAATTTTCCCGACAAATTTGGGTGCTTTTCCCAGGGTATACACATCAATCCAGTTACTGTCATCCATGGCCACATAAAGACGTCCCAATTTCTGGTCCACCCAGATGCCATCAGCACCAGAACCTACCGTATCAAAGACATTAACCACCTTCCAGTCAGCCTTATTGACAACAAAAATTCTGGACTTTTTTTCAGGTACAGTATTATTGCCCGCGCCCGCCGAATGCTCCAGTTTATTGGATGTCCAATAAACGTATTGATGGTCAAAAGCCATACCATATGGACGGACAAGACCGTCACGAACCACCTTGACGAGTGCGTTCGTATCCGCATTGATGACCACGCCACCGGCATCGGTCTTTCCCATGGATACATAAATACAATGATTTGAAGGATCATAACTGACTGCATCGCCACCTTGATCCGTGGTCGGCAATGGAATAACTTTGATCAGTTTGAATGTGCTTGTTCCGGCATTGGCAACCCCCAAAAATAGCAAAAAAATGGTCATTACCGAAAGCACATATCTGGCTAGTGCGGTTTTTTTCATATGAATGGTTTCCCTGAAATTATTCCGTAAAAGATCACTAAAAGAGGATGGATAAATTTCCATCCCCGCTGTGCAGAGGTTTTAGAAATCAGCAGAAATACTTCCATAGACGGTAAACGGGGCTCCGGGGAGAGCCAGCACCTGTCCTTGCGAATTTCCACCGAGCAAACCACCGGAAGTAACGTATTCAAACGGATTATAATGATTGTTGGTCACATTCAGCATATCCAGGTTGAGCTTCACGTCTTTCAGCAGAGGTACCGACCCACGCGTAGAAATGACACTTTCCAATCCGAGGTTCAGCGTGTCATAGGCAGGTATTTTCTGACTGCTGGGCATAACAGTATTGTTATTCCACATGTTCTGGGCACCAGTATAGGTGTACCAGATGCTGGGCGACATCAGGATACCATCCAGAAAATAGCGATATTTGGCACCAATATTAAACGTACTTTCAGGAACATTGGATACCGGCAAGCCCTGATAACTGACGCCACCCGTCGTATAGTGTGCAAAAGTGGCTTTCTCGAAATTCAGGTTGGCAAAAACATGCACATTATAGAGGGGATCATCTTCCAGAGCGATGTTTACACCCTGGTAAATGGAGTCACCATCAGCGTCCCCCAGATAATTTCCATTAGCATCATAGGCAGCAACAAACTGGTTGCTGAAATGCAGATGATAAAAACTGAACATGGCGAAGAAATGGTGCAGATAATCCGCATCATTAAAATGCAATTTTATGCCGGCATTATAATCCGCACTATGTTCAAGGTTATACACCGGCCGGATACTCTGGTAGAGACCACCACCACCGCCAACCTGCGGTTCTTTGTAGGCCTGGGCATAACTTGCAAATACCGCCAACCACTGCAGCGGCTTCCAGTTGAAATCCACCGAGGGTTCCACTTTGGTAAAGCTTTTATTGGAAGCAGGCAGCTTGCCCTGATTGGTGCCTGTTGCTCCGGGTATATCTGCCCCCTGCGTATATTGGGTCTGATAATTGATAAAGCGCACCCCCGGAGTAATATGCAGATTATGCATGGGGCTGATGCGATCCTGCACAAATGCCGCCAGGTCCGTCTGGCTAAAAATATCATTCCGATAGGAATGATTGGGAAGCGCAAGAGAACCACCATCCGCCGGATTATAAAAAGCGTTTTTGGTATTATATTGGCTGTTCAGAAAGAAGCCGCCGAAGCTGACATCATTGTAGGGAAGCTTGGCGGAAATCCATAGCTTGTCCCCGTACACGCTGTCATGAGGATTATTGTATTCATAGAGATTGCTGGGATTACTCAAGCCGTAATTATTATAATGCTGATGCAAGCGATGGCCGTAGCGATACCAGATCATATTGTGCAAAGCAAAGGTTTTATCCAGCTTCTGATTCAGCTTGCTGTAAATCAACCAGGTCGTGTTGCTGTCATCCTTGTTCCAGATATCAAAGGGAATGGACGAATAAAACCCGGTAGTTTTCTGGCTATATAATGGTCCCGTTGCGGCACCGGTATAAGTAACGCCGGCAATAGGGTTGACCGGAACCGGAACCGGACGGTATCCGGACCCCTTGGCCAGGTAGGCCCCCAATGAAAAATTCCCATCCGTATAGGTTTTTTTGGTTTTCAGAAACCAGGCATAATTGTAACTGGGATTCGCGAATCCATCGGGGCTTTGCCGGTAACTGTTACTGGATCCTGCACCACCCGCCATAATGGTTGACCACCCGTCTATGCTGCCGGTGCGGACATTGAACACAATATTCTTGGAATTATAGCTTCCGTAGGTCATCTTGATACTGGCGCCCGGCTGTGCCGTTGGCTGCAAAGGGACAAAGGCGATTTGGCCGCCAATGTTGTTATACCAGCGGTTCACCGGATTACCCGGCCCGTAGGTGATACCGATCCCCTGTAAAATTCCCGTTTGTGGGACTTGCGGACTTTCCCAAAGACCAGTGGATGGATTGACCATGGGAACGCCATCAAAAGTCACCGAGAGGTTACCGGCATCTATGACACTCCCGCCAAAACCACCCCAGCCCTGACTGATTCCATTGACACTGATGGATGTTTTGGTGGAGCCGGTATTTCCGTATCCCGTCACATTTACGCCCGGTGCATAGGCTAATGCCTGAGCACTGCCGCCCACCGGTCCTGCAGCTGCAATTTGTTGTTTACCCAATACCTTTATGGACTGACCGGAGTCGAAACGGTGTTTCTGGGTTAATGAATGTACCCCTCTGCTACCCAGAAAGGATTGAGAAGCAGCGGCCGCATTGACCTCTCCCACATTCACCGCTGCGTTGTCCTGACTGCTTACCGTGGCAGCAGTGATGGTATCTGCCATGACACTGGTAGCCGTCAACAACACACCACCAGCCACGAGGGCCAGCACCAAAGGACGTAATGATACGGATTTACTCATGATTTTGTTTCTCCCTGTTTTATGTAGGCGTTAAGGACTGAGTCAGCCCCTGGTTTTGCAGCCGCACAATCTATCAGGGGAATATGTCAAAAAGATGACAATTTGATGACGATATTATGACCATTTTCATCATGCACACCCGGAAGAACACCTTAAAAAATGCCCTTATCATGGCAGATGGTTCCCGCATCTTTTCAGAAGCAAGCCGGGGAGAGCAGATTGTCATAATAATGTCACATTACCAAGCTACCATGTATGCATTCAAAAAGTGTGCACTCACCGACTGGTTTATCTGAACATTGCAGGAAAATACACATGTTTTTTCATTCTATAATCCCCTTTATTTCCGTTCATCTGCACTGGATTGTGGTGGAAGGACTGGCCTGGCTACATATGCCCACAGCAAAAAGAATGTTCAAAAGTGATCCGGATATTGTCGTGTTATCCCCGCAAAGAGATCACCATGAATCCAGACTGTTGCAAAGCATAAATCTTCATACCGCTTATATAGTTCAGACGGTAACATCCGCTCTGGATTGCGAAAAACTGCTGAATCATTCAAACAGACCCGTCCTCATCACCAATGGCTGGAATGATGAAATCAGGGAGTTACTGCTGGTCTTGCAAAAAAATTATGGATCCGATCTGCCATTTTTGGTCATGGCCGAGGCGCACGATGTGCTCCTGGGCAGTCTTGCCGAAGATGCCATTCACTCCGGAGCCCAGACTTTTATTCCCTGGAGCCTGGGTACGGCGCCCCTCCTGGCCTATCTGCACAGGTTGCTGGAACCGGTTCCATCATCAGACTGCAGCGCAGCAGAGCGGATCAAATCCACGCACATATCGATCAATCATAAGGCGCGGATAGTCAATATCGATGATCAGAAAATATATCTCCCCAGCAATTTGTACGCCCTCTTCTGCTGCATGGTCCAGAATCCCGGCGAAGCATTGTCTTATCAGCAACTTACACAAGCGCTGAAAAATGGCAGAAAAGTATTTATTGCCCCTAACACGCTGGTCGTAAAGGTATATCGGCTCAGACGCCTGTTTGAACATACCGGTTTACATCACTGGATGGAAACCGTTCCGGGATTCGGGTATCGCTATAGCGGCCCCAAAATACACATCATGGATTAGCAAGATCGGCAGAGTGTTGACCCTCAAGCCAACTCCAATGTTATGGTTCCACGGTCAATCATACCCACCAGGGAACTCCTGCCATGACCAAACCCGCCAGCGCCGAACCATCCTCTGCGTCTCACATTTCCCGACGTCAGTTTCTGACTTATGGTGCCGGCACTGCAGCGCTCCTTTCTTTGCCGTCTGTCGTGGCCATGAATATGAGTGGCATGAATATGGCCGGGGTTCACAGCAAATCCTCGCCATTACCCAAGCCGGTGTTTTCCGGCGCACTACCCATTCCGCCGGTATATATGGGAGTCATGGGGCGCGACAAGGTTCGGGAATTTCACTTGCACATGGCGGATGGTCATTCCGTTTTGAGTGATGGTCTCAAAACGGCCACCTGGGGTTATAACGGCGCTGTTTTAGGACCTGCCCTGCGCATCCCCCGAGGACAGCCGCTGCGGCTGTATGTGCACAATCATCTTGATCAGAGCACGACCACCCACTGGCATGGCGCGCACGTGCCCGGAACCATGGATGGTGGTCCGCAAAGCCTCATCCTGCCTGGAAAAACATGGACCTACGGCTATACGATTGATCAGCCCGAAGCCACTCTCTGGTATCATCCTCACCCTGCCGGCAGAACCGGACCGCATGTATACGGGGGGCTGGCGGGTCTGTATCTGGTGGAGGACGGCACCGATCGGCGACTGGGTCTCCCCCACCATTGGGGGATAGATGACATTCCGGTTATCGTCCAGGACCGCCTGCTCGATGCGCAGGGCAAACTGGTTTATATGCCTCAGGCCATGGACGTCATGGGGATGAAGGGCAACCGCTTTCTCATCAATGGTCGCGAATCTCCCGTCCTGCATGTTCCGGCACAGTGGGTCAGATTACGCCTGCTCAATGCCTCCAATGCCCGCCTTTACAATTTTGCCCTGAGTGGAGATCGGGCGTTTTATGTCATTGCCAGCGATGCCGGCTATCTCGAAGCGACGGTGAAGGTGCAGAGATTACTTCTGGCACCTGCAGAACGCGCCGAAATCCTCCTCGATTTGCGCTCACTTGCAGGGAATACATTGGCGTTACGCAGCGATTCTGCGGCGGTGGTTCCCGAATTGAGCCTGCATCCCATGGACAGTGACCATTTTGATCGCAGCAATTTTGATCTACTGGAAATGCATGTCGGTTCTGCCACAGGCTCAGCAGGACGCTTGCCTGATCACCTGGTAGCCATCCCCACCCTGCAGGCGGATGCGCCGTCGCGCCGTTTCGAGCTCAGGGGCATGCCTATGGACAAAATGTCTCTCGCCCAAAGGGCTCTGCAGACCGCTCTGCATAACGGTCCGGCGCACATGTCTATGGGGGTCGGTCGCCAACCGCTGTTTTCCATCAACAATCAGTACATGGACATGCAGGTCATCAATCAGCGTCTGCGTCTGGGAAGCACGGAAATCTGGGAGGTCTTCAACGATGCGGAGATGGCCCACACTTTTCATGTTCATGGCACCTCATTCCAGATTCTGTCCCGCAATGGCAAGGCGCCCCCTGCTTATGAAACAGGCTGGAAAGACACCTTGCTGATCCGTCGTACTGAAACCATACGTTTTATCGCCCACTATGGACAGCCCGCCCCCGACGACTTCCCATATATGTACCATTGCCACATGCTGGAGCATGAGGACAATGGCATGATGGGGCAGTTTACCGTGAGCTGATCAGGCGGCTTCACGCATCGCCGTCGCCCATGCGCTGGGCACGGGGAGTGAAATATACCCAGGCCGCCAGGAACAGGAAGGCGATGATGTAAATGTTGGTGGTACCCAGCACATCGCCTTTATTGGCCGTACTGCCGGGCAGATAAGGCGCTCCCCAGCCCTCCGCCGTCGTCCATACCCCGAAACTGTAGGCAATACCCACAGGAATAATCCAGCGCATACCCCGTCCGATGAGCAGGAAAAAAGCAATGATACTTTCCATGATGGCGGCGACATAGCCGAAGAGCACCGGCCCTGCCAGATTGATCACGGCAATCACCAAGGAAATGTAGGCAGCAATCCAGGCGGGCTCTCCCGGAAGTGCCTGCTGCAGATAAGTCACGGCATTGTGTAGAAAATAGGGTTGCCACTTCCAGAATGCATCAAAAGCCCAAAGCAGCCCAAAGAGAATACGGGCAGTGTGCATGGCCGGGGCATACAAAGGCTTATGCGGGCTCTTGCTCAAACTCAGACCTTCCCAACTTCGGGACCAGATCACATAAACAAAACACAGCGCATAAATGATCGCCGTGCCCGGATCTGTGGCCCCTTGGGTATAGGGTCCGCCAAAACCACCCACCGTACTCCAGAGCCAGAGGTTGTACAGCACCCCTACCCCGGCCAGAAAAGGCAAGCCCAGCCCGGTAATCAGGGAAACCGCAAGAATGGCATCCAGCCCTACTGTTCCATAAGCCACAACATTTGGCCCTATGTGCTGAACGAGATTAGCCATCCAATGTCCATACTGGCTGATCCAGGCAGGCTGTCCACTCACCCAGTCCGCGTCAAAGCTCCCCAGAAAGTGGGCTGTATAGGCTGGATTAAACTGTAACCAGGTGTTGATCAGCCAGATCAGGCCGAAAATGATACGTACAAGGCCAAAAGCCAATCGGCGTTTATGTTCCATGGACATTGAGGATTTCATAGCATCTCGGAATAGGACCATTAAAAGAGGATTCATTGTATGCATATTCTCCAAAAGGTCAAAAAATGACTTATTATGAAATATCCGGCTTTCCGCTCTTATCCGCAGGAAAGTTGTTAAGAGGATTAATACAGCGTATTTTCCCAACATTATGTTTGACTGATTTCGGCTTTCTCCCATGAAAATTCTGGTTATTGAAGATGAAGCTAAAACGGCTGCCTTTCTCAAAAAAGGATTCAGTGAGCTGGGTCATGTAGCGGATCTTGCCGATAATGGTGTAGATGGCCAACATCTTGCCGAAACAGGCGAATATGAGGTGATAGTCCTCGATCTGATGCTACCCCGGCGAGACGGCTGGTGGGTTCTCCAGGAAATCCGCAAACGGCATCCTGATCAGGCCGTCATTCTGCTGACCGCTCTGGATGCCGTAGCCCAACGCGTGGAGGGCTTGCGCCTGGGAGCGGACGACTACCTGGTGAAACCCTTTGCTTTTTCGGAATTGCTGGCCAGGATTCAAAGCATTCTGCGGCGTAGTCATGTGCGTATGGAAGAGACCATTCATTACGCCGATCTGGAACTGGACCTGCTCCGCCACAAAATCTGGCGTGCCGCCACGCCCATAAACCTGGCCCCTCAGGAATTCCGCCTGCTGGCCTACCTCATGCGCTTTCCCGGCGAAGTGCTGACCCGCACCCGCATTGCCGAGCAGGTCTGGGATATGCATTTTGAAAGTGATAGTAATGTTGTGGACGTTGCCATTCGCCGCCTGCGCCGAAAAGTGGACGACTCCTTTCCGGACAAATTGATCCATACTTTACGAGGGGTTGGCTATGTTCTTGAACTACGCCATTAAAATCTTAAAGCGTCCGGGGCGCTCCATGGCGGTCCGGCTCACCCTCTGGTATGCTCTGTTGAGCACCATCCTGATTGCGGTAGCGGGTGCTGCCCTGTACTGGATTCTGGCTGAACAACTGCGTGCGGCCGACAGCCAGATTCTCATCAGTAAAATCCATGCCATACATACGGCCATGCGCAACAGCACCGATCACTTTTCCGAACTGATTCATGAAATACAGATGGAGTCCAATACCATTCGCGGGGTATACATCTGGGTAAGCCGGTCACAGGAGGGCATTATTGCCCGGGGTCGCAGTGATAATCCCCTCCTCGACAGCAACAAGCCCTTTGACCGCAAACCCAAGACTTTCGAGCCCCAACAATGGCACTGGAAAGTTAAAAAGCATGAACATTTTCAAGTGATGGCGCAACGCTTTGCAGGCCAGCCAGCCAGTATCATTTATGTGGCTATCCGCACCAGCGAACGTGAACACTTTCTGGCTTTTTATCGTTACGCGCTCGCACTATCCATTGTTTTGGCGTTATTCATCGCGATACTGGCTGGATATTTGATTGCCTGGCGTGGCTTGCGGCCCGTCCATCAGTTGGCCAGCCTGGTGGACGAACTGAGCGCCAGCCAGTTGCATCGGCGCATTGCTGGAGATAACTGGCCCAGTGAACTCGCCACATTGGCCGAAAATTTTGACCAGTTGATGGAAAGGCTGGAAGACTCCTTTGCTAGGATTTCCCGCTTCTCGGCAGACATTGCCCATGAGTTGCGCACGCCCATCCATATTTTACGCGGTGAGGGCGAACTGGCGCTTTCCAGAACCCGGAGTGTTCCGGAATACCAGGCCTGTATCGCCTCCGCCATGGATGAATATGAACGCTTGTCGCGCATGATAGATGCCCTTTTGTTTCTGGCCCGGGCAGAACAGGATCATAACGCACTGGATAAGCAGCAGCTGGACATTCATCAGGAAATGGCTTCTCTTTGCAGTTTTTATCAGGCAATGGCGGATGAACAGCAGGTTACCCTGCACAATAATGCTCAGGGATCCATCACTGCAAATTCTGATCTCCTGCGCCGCGCTGTCAGTAATCTGCTGAGTAATGCCCTGCGCCACACGCCAGCAGGTGGCAGCATCCGGATTTATTGTGAACAGTCCCGCGAGCAGGTCCAACTGATTGTTAGCGATACCGGATCGGGCATCGCCGATGCAGATATTGACCGGGTATTTGACCGTTTTTACAGCGCAGATGCTGCACGCATGCGGCGTGGACAGGGAACGGGGCTGGGACTGGCCATTGTACAATCCATCGTGCATCTGCATGGGGGTAAGATCCGCTTAAAAAGCGTTGCCGGAAAAGGGACGACGGCCATTTTATCTTTCCCGATAATTTCTAAGGATAACAATGGTGACAACATAAGATGACGATTTGGTCATCTTGCGGTCATCTTCTGGACATGCAGCTAATGTCATAATAAAAAAACCGTCCCCATTCATAAATACATTTTACAGATAGTCGAGAAAAATGCTTTTTCAATTTATACCGGATAATCGTCAGTCTGCTGCCAAAAATTGGCTACTGGCTTTAAGCTTGGGCTGCATATCGATTGGCGCCCATGCGGCCCCTCTGACGCTCAACCAGGCTATTAACAGCGCCCTGCATAATCAGGCGACCGTTCAGGCAAGCCGGCGCCAACTGGAAGCGCAACAAGATCTCAGTCGCAGTGCCGAAGCCCGACTGCTACCCGCGCTTTCCCTGAATGCGGCCACCATCTGGACCCAGTCCCGCGCCGGCCAGCCCGTTTTTGTCAGTGCCAATGGCGCACGGGAAATGCTGGGGCAAATCCGTTTGAATGTTCCCATTTATGCGCCGCAAACCCGTGCACTCAGCAAACTGGGCAAAGATCAGGTCACCATTGAACGCTTTCATCTGCAGCAAACCCGCCTGGCAGTGGCGGCACAAGTGAGTATGACCTATTACCGGCTGGCTCTGAGTAATAATATGATCGCCATCTGGCGACGCGCCCTCGTTGCTGCCACGCAAGTATTTCAAGCCACCCGGGATGGTTATGCCGCCGGTACCCGTTCCCGCCTGGCGCTGAAGCAGGCACAACTGAACCTGTTGCGCATCCAGAGCAAGCTGAAACAAACCCTGGCCCAAAGTGTGGCCATACGCCAGGTTCTGGCCTTGCAAACCGGGCTTGGAGGCCATTTACCACCACTGGCAAAAGTCAGCGGCCCACTCAAGCCGTTACCGGATTTATCCAAATTCCAGAGTCGGGCCATGCAGGCACAACCCTTGCTTCGGGCGGCTGATGCGCAAATTCAGGCGGCACACGCCCAATTGCAATTCCATCAAAGTGCCCGCTTACCGGTATTCAGTGCCAACGCCGCTTACGGAGTCGATACTGCGACCATACCGCATAGTGCGCAGTTAGGTTGGCAAGCCGGCCTCAGCCTGCAGATGCCCATTTTTGGCTTTGGTCGCAACCGCGATCAGATTGCGGCAGCCCGGGAACAGGTTGCGGCATTGCAGTCAGCTAAATCGGCTCTGCAAATGCAGATACGCAGCCGTCTGGAACAGGACGCCGGGGCCGCCCGGGCGGCCAGCATTGCCCTGAAAAATGCCGGAGAAATCGAGTACAGTGCTCAGGCGGTGTACGACATGACCCGCAAGGGCTATCTTGCCGGTGCCGAGAGCGCATTAGCCTTGCAACAAGCTGAAGATGCCTGGGTTCAGGCTCAGTTGCAGGCTACCAACGCGATGATTCGCGCCCGTTTAAGTCGCACGCAACTGATGCTGGACAGCGGTATCCTGCCGGGACAGCGTGCATCCTCATGACAATCCACTCAAGGAAGCTTGACGGCATGCAATTTTTACCGAATTTTTACCGGGCATCGCTACCTTACTGCTTCAGCATTTTTTCAGGCGTTCTGCTCCTCTTGAGCGTTCATAACGCCTGGGGAGCTGCCATATCCGTGCGGGCGGCTCCGGTCAGGGTAAGTGCTGCCATTCAGCAAAGCGCCCTGCTGGCCCGGGTTGAAAGTAATGGTGCCGCCACTTTGACAGCACCTGTTACCGGACGCGTCCTCGGTCCGCTGCTCCCCGATGGGCCTGTAAAAACCGGAGCCATTGTCGCCAGAATCGCGTCACCCGGGCTGCAGAGCAGCATCCAGACTGCCCAAAAACAGATCGCCTTTTCTCAAGGTCAGTATTTGCGCGATCAGAAATTGTATCATGATGGCGTCATTGCCCAACAAATTGTCGCAACCAGTCGTTTGACGCTGGCAGAGGCGCAATCTCATCTGCGCATTTTACAGGCGCAGGCCGCTCAACAAATCCTCAGCGCGCCCTTTGCAGGCAGCCTGCATTATCTGGTTCCGGCAGGGGCTGTGGTCAATTTCGGAACCGCCATTGCGACCCTGGATGGTCGCGGAAAACCCTGGGCACAGGCCTATGTCACCCCCTCCCTCGCCCGCAACTTACGCCCCGGAAGCACCGTCGTTCTGCACGGTGCAGACTGGCACGGCCTGGGACAGATCCGTTCCATAGGACAAAGCGCCCGCCATCTGGGACTGGTGTCCGTCTATATTGATCTGCCGGCACAAAGCCGGGCGTTGCCCGGCGAATGGCTGCAGGCAGAAGTACAACAGGTTCAAGGCCGAGCCTTCCAGATTCCTGCCGCCGCTGTGGTAATGCATGCCGCACAGATCGAAGTGTTTGTCATCCGCAAGGGCAAGGCCATGGCTGTTCCCGTACATATTGTTGCCCGTCAGGCCGGGCAAAGTTGGGTACAGGGCGCTCTGCGAACCGGCGATCAGGTCATCGTCAGCGCCAATGATCGTTTGCTCAGTGGCACCCCGGTACAAGAGCAACAACCATGAGGACGTATCTGCATTTTCTCTGGAACAATCGCTTCAGCATCTTACTCAGCGCCTTATTATTGCTGGGTGCAGGCTGGTTTGCCCTGCAGAATCTCCCGGAAAGTGTCTTTCCGAATGTCAATTTTCCAAGAGTGGCGGTCCTCGTCAATGACGGCAGTCTGCCCGTCAAGTTCATGGAAGTGGAGGTAACCAAGCCACTCGAAGCACTGACAAAAGGTCAGCCAGGGGTACGGCTGGTCCGCTCGCAAACCGGTAACGGCCTGAGCAAGCTCAATATTTATTTCGAACCAGGAACCAACCCGCAAACCGCATATCTGATGCTCCAGGCACGCCTGGCGCAATACCGCCTGCCCGCCGGTGCGCAACTGCGGGTGATCCGCATGGCACCCTATACCTATCCATTTGCTGAATATGCTCTGGTGTCCAATCAGCAGAGCAGTTCGGCAATGATGCCCACTTTTGCCTTCAAGATACGACCGGCTCTGCTGTCTATTCCCGGGGTCTATCAGGTACAGGGCACCGGTCGCGGCTGGCCGCAGGTGCATGTGGACCTGGATCCGGCACGGTTAGCGCAGCATCACCTCAGTGCCCAGCAGGTCATCGATGCCTTGCAATCCGCCCAAGGTCCATTTTTTTCCGGGGTTCTGCACGCCTATCATCAGCAGTTGATTCTGGCGACGACAGCGCGGCCTGAAAACGACCAGACCTTGGCTGCCTTGACCCTGCCACTGGGCCCAACCGATGCTTCCGGTGCCCGCACTCCGCTGGCCTTGGGCGCCCTGGGTCAGGTGCATACCGGGCCGCCCCCGCTGCTGAGTGAAGCAGCCGTACCCGGTTATCAGCACGCCCTGATCATTGACGTACTTGCACAGTCGGGTGCCAATGACGTCACCGTCGCCCAGGCCGTGCAAACACGTCTGAACAATCTGCGCAAACATCTCCCCCCGGGCGTCCATCTGGTACCCATTTATGATCTCAGTCACCTGATCAGTCACAGCCTGCGCGATGTCTGGATTGCCCTGGGACTCGGCAGCCTGATTGCCTGGCTGGTCGTATTGGCCTTTTTAGGACGTTTGGACGGAGCGCTGGCGACTTTGGCCGTAGTCCCTCTGGCCCTGGCTGCCACTTTTCTGGTTCTGCATATGCTCGGATATGGCCTGAATATCATGACCCTGGGGGGTATAACCGCAGCCATCGGTGCTTTGGTGGACCATGCCATCGTCGTGGTCGAACGTGGTCTCCATGGCCTGCAGGGTAAAGCCTCGCAGCGTCGCCAGTTGGCGTTGCGCCGCAGCGCCGACATCTTACCATTGATGACTCTCGCCACCCTTACCTCCTGTCTGGTATTTCTGCCCCTGCTCTTCTTGTCCGGCACCCTGGGGCTGCTGTTCCGCCATATGGCATTGGCCATCGTCATTGCCCTCCTGGCATCACAACTGGTGGCCTTGCTGGTCACACCGATTCTGACAGCATGGCTCGCCGGTCGCGTAACCTCACCTTCCCGCCGTTTGCATCAGGCGGAGCGCTGGGTGCGCCGGCACTACAGTCAATGGCTCATCGCCGGGATGCGCCGCCCTTATTGGGCCATTTTACCCGTCGCCATACTGGCAGGGGCCGCCGGACTGGCACTCACGGTCCTGCCGACCGCTTTTCTCCCGCACTGGGATGAAGGCATTATTTCTGTACCCTATCGCACCCAGGTGGGCAGCAGCGTTGCCGAAACCACCCGGATCGGCCGCGCTTTCATGCAGGCGGCACTGCACAATCCCAACGTACAGCGGGCGTCCCTCATGGTCGGTCGTGGTTTCGAGTTCCGTCATGCACCCGCCAACAAAGGTGCCATCACCATTGTCCTCAAACCGGATCATCACGACAGCACCGAAACCGTAATGGCAGAACTGCGCAAACAATACCGCAGCATGGCCCCCAATCTGATCGGACTGTCTTTGCATCAGACCATGATTGTCCGTCTGGGAAACCTCTCGGGCGCACACGCCCCCCTGGTAGTTTATCTGTTCGGCTCCGATTCCAGCGTTTTGCGTGGTGAAGGCGCACGGCTGGCTGCCGCCCTGAAAAACAGTCATGATTTTGCATCAGTCAACTTCAAGTCCCCATCGGCTGGGCCTGAGCTGGAAATCACCCCCACGCCCATGGCCGCACTTTATGGCATTACCCCGCCGGGTATTGCTGATCAGCTCAAGGCCCGTTTCTGGGGAAGACAAGCGGGTTTTTTGCTGCATGGCGAACAAATACTGCCGATTCGCGTTAAACTGCTGGGGCAGCCCCAGACCCCGCAGACCTTGTCCGCGCTGCCTATTCAACTACCTGATGGAAGCATGACGGCTCTTTCCAGCATTGCCTCCCTGCACATTCAAGGTGCCATTCCCTTTGTGACACATCAGAATCTGGTGCCTGATGCCTACATGTGGTTACAACCAAAGCCCGGAGAAGGCCTGGCCCAAGCTGCCCGTCAAGCCAATAAAGTCATCACCCAAATGCACTTGCCCGGGAACATTACCCCGGTACTGGGTGGTTACTATCGACAACAGCGGCAAAGCTTTCAGCAGATGGCGCTGATTCTGGCCGGTGCACTGGGTTTACTGCTGATCCTGCTGGGATTTCAGTTCAGCAGTCAACGCGCCGCCGTGGCGGCGCTTCTTTCCATCGCCTTGGCCGCACCCGGCTCCCTGCTTTTGTTATGGATTTGCGGATTGGAACTCGACAGTACGGCTTTTCTGGGCGTGTTGCTGGTATTTGCTATTGCCGTCAACAATGTCATTCTGATTTTTGCACGTGCGCGCCAAATTGGGGGCACCTATCCCCGCCCGGCTTTGGTGGCTTTTGCTGCGCGACAGCGCCTGCGCCCCATCCTCATGACCATGCTCGCGGATGTTTTCGGTTTTTTACCTCTGGCCATTGGCATTGGTCATGGCACGGATTTACTGAAGCCTCTGGCTATTGCGGTCATGGGTGGGTTGCTGCTCTCGATATTCATGTCCTTGTGGTTGGCACCCGTACTGTATGGCGCTTTGATGTCCAGCGGCCAGATTGACTCAAATCGAAAGTTTGATCAGCAAATAACTCAGCAATGACAAACAGACCAACAAGGACGAACCATAAAACAAATATAATTTGTGATGGGAATGATAGGCACCATGTTCCACCTGGTAAACAGTCAGCAGAAATCCACCAAGCCCGACAGCAATATTGATAATCCCCAATACCAGGAAAATAATGCTCATTCCTGAGAAGCTCGCATGCAACGTAATCACCCGGTGCATCATCAGCGCCAGCTTGGTTAGAAAAAAATCGAACTTTTCCATCACAAAACCGAAAATTACAATGCTGATCCCGGTTCTGATCCAGGAAAGAAAAGTGCGCTCCGCCGAAAAATAAATACGTGGATCCTGAATTTCTTTGGCAGTGACCGGGGCACCACGATTGATATAGCGCAGATCACGCACAAAAAAATAAAAAACCATAAATAACAAGATCAGCACTGGCCAGGTCAAAAGCTTATACAAGTCCTGAAAAAAAGGAATCAGCCCATAAAAATGTAAAGCAGCCAGTAACAAGATCATTTTTTTAGAAAGAATACCTGTACCAAAAGCTATAAAAAGAAATTTCAAGTAAGACAGGTAAGTTCTTTCCATGCTCAGGTAAAGCCTGGGCTCACGCACAGTGGGCAGGTGCTTTAGCAGAAGCATATTATCCGGCGAGCCTTTGGATTATGGTCATGATTCCATTCTTATCTAGGGAGCAGCTGGAGGCACCTTATTGCCAAACTGACGCATATATACGCGCATGGTTTTATCCGCTACTGACTCACGAATAGCCAGATAAAATACACTGATAGCCAAAACCGCCAAGGCCCCCATACTGGGGAAAAATGCCAAATAACCCAGACCACCCAGATCTCTAGGACCAATCCAACTGATAACCCACATCCCTATAAAGTATGGGAAGATCCACCACATGTATTGCCAGCCCATTTCTGCCCAGCGGCCTTTTCGGAATATCCCGGTAAGGGCATAAATAGTCAATAACACAAATAAGGTAATAAAAATAAAGTTCAACGTGCGCAAACCTGACCAGTAAACAATCCAGGTGGATACCACAAAGGCGATAGGGGCCAGCACCGGTGCCCCCCACAAACGAAATGGACGCTCAAGATTGGGCATGGCCTTACGAATCTGAATCAGGGCAATGGGTCCGATAGCATAGGAAAGCACCGTCATGGAGGCAATATATCCGACCATTTTCTGCCAGGACGGGAAAGGCAGAAAAAATATAATGCCAACCAGGAACAAGAGAATAAGTGTCACCCAGGGAACACCATGGCGATTGATCTTGTTCAGCCACATGGGTGCTGCACCAGTTTCAGCCGTAGCCAAGGTAACCCGCGCCGCAGTGGTCGTGTAAATCAGCCCGGTGCCTGCGGGCGAAATAAAAGCATCCACATACAGTAAGGTCGCCAACCAGCCGATGCCCACCGCCGCTGCCAAGGCCGCAAAGGGGCCATTTACCCCCTGGAAATGCAAATGTACCCATCCATCTTTGGCAATATCCGCAGGATTCACCGCAGCAAGAAAAGCAACCTGAACGGCGATATAGACTGCCGAAGCAATCAGCACCGAACCAATAACCGCGATAGGCACATCCCGCTTGGGATTTTTACTTTCTCCGGCCAAATCTATGGCATGACGAAAACCCAGCAAACTGAATATGACCCCACCGCTGGCAATGGCGATGAACATGCCATGCACATCACTCAGGGTATTGTCGGCGCGCATGTGAAAGTTTCCGGGATGCCAGGCCACCGCAATCAACATCACCGCCGTTAATAAAGGAATGCCAATTTTCCACCAGGTCGCCGCATTATTGATCCTGAGTACCCAGCCAATCACCATGAAATTGGTGATTACAAACAAACCGAGCATGATCACGGCGATCAAAAACCCGAAACTACTCAGCAAATCCGTATGCGGCTGCAACAGACCCGGATAATAGTTATTGGCATAGGTTAATACAGCCGTCACTTCCAGCGGGGCGATGGAGGCGTAGGAAAGAAATAAAATCCAGCTCCACATATGTCCGACAATAGGTCCATTGCCGACATGCGCCAGATGGACGACTGCTCCGGCACGCGGAATCATGGGTGCCAACTCGGCAAACACCAGGGCCAGCAAAAGAATGGCCGCCGCTCCCAGAATCCAGGACCCGATGGCCAACGGGCCAGCCATTTTTGCCGTGAACAAAGGCCCGAATAACCAGCCAGAACCTATGGATGCACCTACACAGGCCAATATCAGACCAACGAGTCCGCCTTCACGTTTTAGAGCATTTTTTTGAGAAGTGTCGGATTTCCTGGACACAGGCATGTGCGAAACCTCCTGATTAACAAAACATGAAAAAACGTTTAAGCTGGACAAATAATATTTATTTTTATAATAAACAAATATTGAATATTTCTATATATCTCATATTTATATAAAAATGTCAATTTTTATTAATGCAACAACATGAGAAACGTTATAATTTATTATTTATATCATAAAGTTATCCATCAACAAGAGATTGGATATGATGGATGGAACAAATAAAATAGAGATCAAAACACATCTGATTACAACAGATATAACGCATAAAATGCCTTACACATGAATTTTAAAACTGCATTCAAAATTGGCTAGTTATGAGTGAATTTCAGCGCTTAGATTGATTCAACGGGATAAACAGAATAAAGTCACCGCAAACATAACTACGCTGACGCGTTGATGCATAATCATTGCTTAACACTATTGGAACCTTCGAGAGTAGGTACATCATACTCATTATGCAGTCATTCTTGCCAGAGCCCGTCTACCATCGCTCAAGCCTATCATGGCAATGCCTTTTTTCTTTTCCAGTTTCCGTCGCCATACCGCGCCCTGAGACCCGCCAACTCCCGAATGCCTGAACCATCAGCGATGGCCTCAATATACTGGATGGGTCCAATTATTTTCAATCAAACCTCTTCGCCATATTTTCTGCCCTCAACTGATTGTACCGCCTCAACTTCTGAAATTTCTTGCGGCCTTAGTGGCGGCGACTTCCGTTGGATTAGAGCCATTCTCGAACAAGTGGTGGTGGTTTCTTGTGGATCTACCAGCGTTCCAGTTGGCTTACCAAGCCTAACTCAGCAAAGAGCCGCATAAATGCAGCGTTTATTTGACAGGTGCAGGAGAATTTTTTTAATTTATTTGGAGGCTGGGCCCGGAATCGAACCGAGGTACGCGGCTTTGCAGGCCGCTGCATGACCACTCTGCCACCCAGCCTTAAAAGAAAAGGGAAAGCGTAAAACTTTCCCTTGATATTGGAGCGGGAAACGAGGCTCGAACTCGCGACCCCAACCTTGGCAAGGTTGTGCTCTACCACTGAGCTATTCCCGCATGGGCGCAAAGATAAAGGTATCACCCATCCTTGTCAAGATCAGCGCCAGAGGCCATCAAACTGGGCCAGGCAGCTTGCAGGTAACCGAGCATACTCCACAAAGTCATGATGGCGGCAACAACCAAAAGCCCGATTCCGATAATGCGGGCTGACACGCCCCACAACGCTTCGCGATATACCAGAAATAAAATGGCCAGCATCTGGGTAGTCGCCTTGGCCTTCCCCAGCCAGGACACCGCCACCTTTTTGCGCTCACCAAGTTCCGCCATCCATTCCCGCAAGGCAGACACGGTAATCTCCCGGCCCACGATCACACTGATGAGGATCCCGGCCAGCACTGGCGGCATTTCTTGCGAAGAGGCAATAAGTATCAGGGCGGTCACCACCATGATCTTGTCGGCCACCGGATCAAGAAAGGTACCGAATGGTGAAACACCCTGATAGCGTCGCGCCAGATAACCATCTGCCCAGTCGGTAATGGCGGCAATGGCAAAAACAGCCGTTGCTGCATAGGTTCTTGCTTCGCCCCCCCAATAAAACAGGGCAACAAATATAGGCACCAGCAGAATGCGGAGAATGGTCAGATAATTGGGTAAACGCTTTATCACAGTCCGCTAGCTTCCTTAATGAAAATGATCATAAATGCGTTGGGCCAATTCCTGATGAATTCCCTCCACTCGTTGCAAGTCGTCCAGACCCGCATCGCGAATGCCCTTCAGCCCACCAAAAGCACGCAGCAACGCCATGCGGCGTTTGGCACCAATGCCCGTGATGCTATCCAGATCTGACTCCTGACGGTTTTTGCTGCGTCGCGCACGATGACCGGTAATGGCAAAGCGATGCGCTTCATCCCTGATTTCCTGAATAACCAACAAGGCAGGGTCATCGGGCGGCAACTGCCGTGCCATCGGCCAACCGGGCACATGCAACAGTTCCATTCCGGGTCGGCGGGTTGTCCCCTTGGATACGCCGCAAAGCTGAATCTCATCAATTTCCAGCATCGCCAGTGCCGCCTCGGCACGTGCCAACTGCCCTGGTCCGCCATCTATAAGAACAATCTCCGGCAACGCCATTCCTTCTTTTTGCAGACGCCCATAGCGCCGATAGACCGCCTGCTCAATCGCCGCGTAATCATCGCCACCAGTCACATCACGTATGTTGAAACGGCGATAGGCTTCCTTCATCGCCCCATCTTCACCGAAAACCACGCAGGAAGCCACTGCCGCCTCACCCCGGGTATGACTGATATCAAAACATTCCACTCTCTGCGGCAACTCAGGAAGCTCAAAAAACTCCTGCAGCAACAACATTCTCCGCCGCCCCGCACGAGCGTTATGGGTACGCTGACGCAATGCCCCCACGGCATTGGTATGTGCCATAGCCATCCAGCGTTTGCGGGGCCCCCGCTGCGGCACATCCATAACCACTTTATGCCCGGACTGGGTCATCAAGGCTTCCGTCACTGCAGCGCCGTTGCGAGGCAATATATTGATCAAAAGATTCCCCGGAACATCCTTGTTATTATAGAACTGCATGAGAAAACCTGCCATGACATCCGGCCCGCGCAGGTCTTCAGTATGCTGAGGAAACAAGGCCCTGCCACCCAGTTGGCGACCATTGCGGATAAAGCTGACAAAAATGACCCATTGTCCATTTTCCTGGACCAGGGCAATCACATCAAAATCGCCACCACCCGCTTGCGCCACATATTGGCGCTCCTGAATTTTGGACAGGGCGGCAATCTGATCACGACGTCGGGCTGCTTCTTCAAAATTCAACTGTTCCGCCGCCTGTTGCATCCTTTCACCCAGATTGCGAATGGCCTCGGCACTCCTGCCCTCCAGAAAACGGACGGCATCATTCACGTCCCGTGCGTAGTCTTCAGGGAGAATATGCCCCACGCAGGGGCCACTACAGCGTTGAATCTGGTATTGCAGGCAGGCGCGACTGCGATTACGAAACGTAGGTTCTTCACAAGTCCGCAGACGAAAGGCCTTTTGCAGCAGCACCATACTTTCACGTAATGCCGTCACCGCCGGGTAGGGACCGAAATAATGCCCCTTTTTCTTTTGTGCGCCACGGTGCAGACTCATTTGCGGGAAAGACACGCCGGTCTCAATCAATAAATACGGATAACTTTTGTCATCGCGCAGCAATATATTATAGGGAGGATGGTGGCGCTTGATGAGATTCGCCTCAAGCACAAGGGCCTCTGTTTCCGTATGGGTGACGAGCACTTCGACCTGTTGCACCTGCGCCAGCATAGCGAGGGTTTTGGGACTATGCCGCTGTTTCTGAAAGTACGAACTCACGCGGCGTTTCAGATTGCGCGCCTTACCGACATAAAGCAGGCGTCGGCCGACGCCGTACATCTGATAAATGCCGGGCTGACTGGTCAGCGTACGCAAAAACTCCCGAAGATCGAAAGGTGCATCAGATTCCAGCACCTGATTGGCAGAGTTTTCAGAGGGTTCTTGCGTCATCACGTCAAAGGGGTTTTATACTGTCCCGGCCTGCTGCACGTCCAGACGACGCAGATATTCCCAGGTAAAAATCCCGGTGCTGTGGCCATCGCTGAAATGAATTTGAATGGCATAATTTCCAACCGGCAGCACATCGACAATACTCACGTCTTCCTTGCCGGTGATCACCCGGGCTTCATCCGGGGTATGACCCTTGCATTCCGCACAGGGACATTCCACCCGCAAATATTCAAAACTGAGCGCACTGGTATGACCATCTGCCCAGTCAATTTCCATCTTCCGACTGATCATCAAGGGGCGAATTTCCAGGGGCTGGGTGTGCGTGTCAGACATGAGAAACCTCTTAAAGGAGCGGACTGGTCAGCATTAAGCCTCTAGGGTACAATTCACGCCCTCTAAAGGGAATGCCCACAAGGATGATGGTATGAAGATTTCGGCCTTTGATATTCGCCCCGGCAACATTCTGGAACATGAAAAAGGGCTCTGGCGTGTACTCAAAACGGATTTTGTGAAGCCTGGCAAAGGCGGGGCCTTCGTTCAGGTCGAAATGAAAAACATCGAAACAGGAACCAAATCCAATACCCGTTTCCGCTCGGGTGAAACCATGGAAAAAGCCGTTGTGGAAGCCCGAACCATGCAATATTTGTATGCCGATAGCACCGGTTATGTATTCATGGATAACGAAAGCTTTGAACAATCCATTCTCAGCGAAGATCTGCTGGAAGGTCAGACCGGGTATTTATTGCCCAATACGGAAATTCAAGTCAATTTGCATAATGATCGCCCCATTGGGGTGGAATTACCTTCGGTGGTCGTTCTTGAAGTGACCGAGGCTGATCCGGCCATCAAAGGACAGACGGCAACAGGCTCCTACAAGTCGGCACGTATGGAAACGGGTATTACGGTCATGGTGCCCCAGTTTGTGAATTCTGGAGAGAAAATCCGGGTAAATACTACTGATGGAACCTATATAGACCGGGCCTGAATGACAAAACCGCCTGACCAAAACGGGATAGGCGGTTTGTTCAGGATTTTTCCGTTGCCGGAATCACCCAGACAAAAATTTCGCCTTTACTGACCATTCCCAAATGGCGGCGCGCCAGCTCTTCTACGGCACGATCTCCGCTTTGCAGGCTGACCACTTTGGCTTCCAGATGATCATTGCGGGTTTCCAGTTTTTTTAAAACCACTTCTTTGCTCTCCAGTTTGTGATGTAATTCACCCACATTTAACCAGCTACCCGTTCCAAACCACAGCGGGAATTGCAAAGCACACAAAGCGGCGAGCAACATGAAATCAACCAGGCGCATTTCTGATTTTGCCGTATTCACTTTGGCTTTGAACTGCGCCCAATCAAACATATCGAAATAATCTCCGGGAAATGCAAGCGCCTTAGCAAACGCTCTATAATATTACCTTTTAGTCGAGATTATAAAAAGTTGCAAGTCCAGGATAACGTGCGACCTCACCCAATTCTTCTTCAATACGCAAAAGACGATTATATTTGGCCACCCGATCGGTGCGTGACAAAGAACCGGTTTTAATTTGTCCACAACCCGTGGCCACTGCCACATCCGCCAGGGTCGTATCCTCGGTTTCACCCGAACGATGCGACACAATGGCGGTATAACAATGGGTTTTTGCCATTTCAATGGCTGCCAGAGTTTCTGATAACGTCCCGATCTGATTGAGTTTAATCAAAATACTATTGCCCACACCGCGCTCAATACCTTCACGCAGAATGGCGGTGTTTGTCACAAAAATATCATCGCCCACCAGTTGCAGACGGTCGCCCAAACGATCTGTCAGGGTAATCCAGCCTTCCCAGTCATTCTGGTCCATACCGTCTTCAATGCTGATCAAGGGATAACGATCAGCCAGCGCAGCCAGATAATCCACAAATTCCGCACTGCTTAAATCACGTTTTTCGCTGGCCAGATGATAACGGCCATCCCGATAAAATTCGCTGGAGGCCACATCCATACCCAGCCAGATGTCCTTACCCGGTTGATAACCGGCCTGGGTAATGGCATCCATCAGCAGTTCCAGAGCCGCTTCGTTGGAAGGAAGGTTCGGGGCGAAACCCCCTTCATCGCCTACTGTTGTCGCCAATCCTTTCTTCTGCAAGACCCCTTTCAGACTGTGAAACACTTCCACACCCATCTGCAAGGCTTCCGAAAACGATTCCGCACCCGCAGGAATCAGCATGAATTCCTGCATATCCACATCATTATCGGCATGGGCACCACCGTTAATGACATTCATCATGGGTACCGGCAACTGCACCGGACCCAGGCCACCAATATAGCGATAAAGCGGCTGTCCGGCGGCGTGAGCGGCGGCATGGGCAGCGGCCAAGGAAACGCTCAAAATGGCGTTGGCACCCAGACGGGACTTGTTTTCAGTACCATCCAGGGCGCACATAGCAGCATCCAGATGCTCCTGGTCTTCCGCTTCCATCCCCAACAGGGCATCCTGAATTTCACCATTAACATGCTCTACCGCCTTGCGTACGCCCTTGCCACCATAACGTGAGCCACCGTCCCGCAATTCCATGGCCTCCCGCTCACCCGTCGATGCGCCACTGGGGACAATGGCGCGCCCCATGGCCCCATTTTCCAGATGAACTTCGGCTTCTACAGTAGGATTACCACGTGAATCCAGTACTTCACGACCTTGAATGCGGACAATGGCGTTCATATTAAATCCTCAGGATGATTTTCAGGAAAATCTTGGGCTTTGACCAACTGGTCAATGTGTTGAAGGGTGCGCAGCAGGCTTTCCAGCCGACCCAGTGGCCAGGCATTGGGACCATCGGACAGGGCTTCGGCAGGGCGCGGATGGGTTTCCATAAACAGACCGGACACCCCCGCAGCTACGGCGGATCTGGCCAGTACCGGCACAAACTCCCGCTGTCCGCCGGAACGATCCCCCTGCCCTCCCGGCAGCTGCACGGAATGCGTGGCATCAAAAACAACCGGGCAGCCAGTCTGGCGCATCACGGCCAGGGAGCGCATATCCGAAACCAGGTTATTGTATCCGAAAGAAGCGCCCCGTTCGCAGACCATAATCCGGGCATTACCCGTCGCCTTGGCTTTTGCGGCAACATGAAGCATGTCCCAGGGTGCCAGAAACTGGCCTTTTTTAATATTGACCGGCTTTCCGGCTGCAGCCACGGCCTGAATAAAGTCGGTCTGACGGCATAAAAAAGCAGGAGTCTGGAGGACATCCACAACCTCGGCAACCGCTTTCACATGCTCTTTTTCATGAACATCAGTAATGACGGGTACGCCCAACTCCCGGCGCACTTTTTCGAGAATCCGCAGACCTTCATCCATGCCGGGGCCGCGAAAACTGCTGCCCGAAGAACGATTCGCCTTGTCATAAGAACTTTTGTAAATAAAGGGAATATTCAGGCGATGACAGATGTCCCGGAGTGTTTCCGCCGTCTGCAAGGCCAGCTTTTCACTTTCTATGGCACAAGGGCCCGCAATCAGGAAGAAAGGACGATCCAGCCCGACCTCAAAACCGCAGAGATTCATGCCCGTTTCTCCCGCTGGGTAACAGCCGCCGCCATGAAGGCATCAAAAAGCGGATGGCCCTGACGCGGGTTACTGGTAAATTCAGGGTGAAACTGACAACCCAGAAACCAGGGATGATCCCGCAATTCCACCACCTCGACCAAAGCACTATCCGCTGAAAAGCCGGTATACTGCAGGCCAGCCGCCGCCAAAGGCGCCCGATAGCGGTTATTGAATTCAAAACGGTGGCGGTGGCGCTCATAAATGGCGGTTTGGGCATAGGCTTTAGCGACCAGACTGTCCGGCTGCAAAGAACATTCCTGCTCACCGAGACGCATGGTCCCCCCCAAATTACCGCCCTCTTCCCGATAAGCCGTATTACCTTCGGAGTCAGACCATTCGGTCATCAGGGTAATCACCGGATCCGGCGTTTCCGGGTCCAGCTCGGAACTGTTGGCATTGGCCAGCCCGGCACAATGGCGGGCAAATTCAACTACAGCCAACTGCATTCCCAGACAAATTCCCAGATAGGGCACTTTATTTTCCCGGGCATAACGAATTGCGGTAATTTTCCCCTCTGTACCACGCCCGCCAAATCCACCAGGTACCAGTATCGCATCGGCTTCAGCCAGCATGCCCGTACCCAGGGATTCAATATCTTCGGCATCCACATAGAGAAAATGCACCTTGCGCCGGGCACGCAATCCCGCATGTAACAGGGCTTCCGCCAGCGACTTGTAAGACTCGGTCAGCCCCACATACTTACCGACCAAGGCAATGACAATATCCCCTTCGGGATTTTCCAGGGCATGGATAATCCCCTGCCACGCGCCGAGATCCGGCGCCGGTGCCTGCAGGCCCAGGTCCTGCAATACCAGATCATCCAGGCCCTGATCATGGAAAAGTAACGGCAGACGGTAAATACTGTCTGTATCAATGGCTGAAATAACGGCTTTTTCAGTGAGATTGGAAAACAGGGCGATTTTGGCGCGATGATCTTCCGGGATCGGGCGGTCTGCCCGACACAACAGAACATCGGGCTGAATACCAATAGCGCGCAGCTCGCGCACCGAATGCTGGGTCGGCTTGGTTTTCATTTCACCAGCCGAGGGCAGATAAGGGACCAGGGTCAGGTGCATGAACAGGGTATTGCCGCGCCCTTCTTCCACGGCCATCTGGCGGATGGCTTCCAGGAACGGTTGAGATTCAATGTCACCCACTGTTCCACCGATTTCCACCAAAGCCACATCCGCATCACTGGCACCAATACGAATCCGGCGTTTAATTTCGTCGGTCACATGGGGAATAACCTGCACGGTGCGGCCCAGATAATCACCACGACGTTCTTTTTCAATCACTGTCTGATAGACCAGACCGGTCGTGAAATTGTTGCGCTTGGTCATGCGGGTCGAAATGAAACGCTCGTAGTGACCGAGATCCAGATCAGTTTCCGCACCGTCTGCGGTGACAAACACTTCGCCATGCTGAAAAGGACTCATGGTACCCGGATCTACGTTAATATACGGGTCCAGCTTCATCATGGTTACTTTGAGCCCGCGTGCCTCCAGCAACGCAGCAAGAGCCGCGCCGGCGGCACCCTTGCCCAACGAAGAAACCACACCACCAGTAACGAAAATGTATTTGCTCATAGGTCTCGACGTGCACGCGCTTGATGCTGTGCATGGTAGCCAATTCGGACCTAAGGCACAACGCGAACAATAAACAGGAAGGGAGAAACAGGAGGGTCTGGTAACCGGGCCCGCTGTAGCAGACCCGATAGGTACATTTTTCGGACCCCTTGTTACAGGGTAGCCATATCAATGACAAAACGGTATTTAACGTCGCTTTTCAGCATCCGTTCATAGGCCGTGTTGATGTAGTCCATGGGAATCATTTCAATATCCGAACCAATTCCGTGTTCTGCACAGAAATCGAGCATTTCCTGGGTTTCCCGAATACCACCGATGAGCGAGCCCGCCAGCTGACGACGTTTGAATATCAGGTTAAAAACTTCCGGAGAAGGATGTGGCTCGGCGGGAACACCCACCAGCGTCATGGTGCCATCCCGCTTCAACAGGCTCAGGAAGGCATCCAGATTGTGGGAAGCTGCCACCGTATTGAGGATAAAATCAAAACTGTTGGCCTGCTCAGCCATCTGTTTGGGATCCGTGGAAATACAGACCGCATCCGCGCCCAGTCGTTTACCATCTTCGATTTTACCGAGCGAGGTCGTAAATAAAACGACATGAGCCCCCATCGCATGGGCCAGTTTGACGCCCATATGACCCAATCCACCCAAGCCAACAATGCCCACTTTTTTACCCGGCCCAACCTGCCAATGACGTAACGGCGAGTAAGTGGTGATGCCCGCACAAAGCAAGGGGGCCACACTGGCCAGATTTTTCTCGTCATGGCGGACTTTCAGTACAAAAGACTCCTTGACGACCACACTTTGGGAATAACCCCCAAACGTATTCTCTCCGCCAAATACCGGACCATTATACGTTCCGGTAAAACCATTCTCGCAATATTGTTCTTCACCCTCATCACAGGAGCTGCAATGCCCGCAACTGTCCACCATACAACCAACGCCTGCAAAATCACCTACTTTGAAATTTTTGACCTGATCACCGACAGCTACCACCCTGCCGACAATTTCATGACCAGGCACTGAGGGATAAATGGTGTTTTTCCACTCATTACGGGCTGTGTGCAAATCAGAATGGCAGACACCGCAGTAAAGAATCTCAATTTTGACATCATCCGGACCAGGCTGACGTCTTTCAATCTCATGCGGGGCTAAAGGGCTGGTAGATGATTGGGCTGCATAGGCTTTCGTCATAATATCTCCTTGAATCACTTATCGTGTGTACTTAACTGCCATCTGCCGACAAAGGCAGATGGCCCGTCTTGACCAGAATCAGGCAACCTTCCTTGCTGAAAGGCTGGTGGGTACTCCAATGGGGACTCCGCATCCAGGTTCCGGCGGGGTATTCGCCGTACTCATCGGCAAATGTTCCTTCCAAGACCAGTATTTCTTCACCACCATAATGACGATGTGCCTGAAAATAAGTTTCCGGCTGCCAGCGTACCAGCGCGGTATGCTCTCCCTCAAAGTCAGCCAGGGGGAGTACCGTGAGACCATCTACCAGACCGGATGACCAACGCGCCTGAGCCAGGTTGACACGTACCGGCTGCAGATCCCGGGGATTGAAGTGGCGCAACTTCACAAAGAGGATGCAGCCCTCATCTGAATAAGGGGCATGGGCAGAACCAGGAGGATTACGCAGATAAGTCCCGGGACCATGAATTCCTGTCTCATCGGAAAACGTCCCCGTCAGAACAAAAATTTCTTCACCCAGAGGGTGTTGGTGTTCTGGAAAATGGGCACCGGGAACATAACGCACCACGGAAGTCGCACGGGCTGCTTCCTCCCCGTCCCGCTCCAGCAAACGACGCTGAACGCCCTCTGCCGGAGAACCCTGCCAGGGTAAGTCCGGGGTGTAAATGACCACCGTTTTGGACCAATCGGTATTGAGCTGCATCACTATCTCCTGTTATTACATACCGTCTGGTTGGTATAAATTTTAGGAAATAGCGACCCAAACGTCAAGTCGCGGAGGCTTAGACCAGGGGCAACCACCAGGCCAGCATCAACAGGGTCATAATCAACACGGGTGGAGTGATGAGCAGACCGGTTTTCATATATTGACCCCAACCTACGGTTACGCCCTTACGACTGAGCACATGCAACCAGAGCAAGGTAGCCAGACTGCCGATGGGGGTAAACTTCGGCCCCAGATCGCAACCGATGATGTTGGCATAAATCATTATCTCCCGGAGCATGGGATCTGCTGTGACCGGGAGATGATGAATAGCCAGCGCACCCACCAGCACTGCAGGCATATTGTTCATGATGGAAGACAGCAGTGCGGCCATGAAGCCGGTGCCCAGAGCCGCCACTACGGGGCCATGGCTGGCAAAATCATGGAGCGCTATGGTGACATAATGGGTCAGTCCGGCATTGCGTAAACCATAAACCACCAGGTACATGCCCAGACTGAACACCACAATGGCCCAGGGAGCGCCGCGCAGCACCTTGCGCACCGGAATTTGTGCATCGCGCCCCCCCTGCAACCAGCGACCAGCCAAAGCCAACATGATCAAGGCCCCGGTTCCGGTGACTACCGACACGGGTACATTCCAGTGCGCCGTCACAAAATAGGCTACCAACAATAAGATAAGCACCGGAAAACTGGCACGAAATACCAGATGATCTTTAATGACCGTCGCCGGATCCGGCAAATGCGCCGTAGGATAGCTGCCCGGCACACTACGCCGGAAATACAGCCAGAGAACCGCCAGAGTGGAAAGCAATGCCACTATATCAACGGGCACCATGACGATCGCATATTGTGAAAAGGTAATATTAAAGTAGTTGGCGCTGACAATGTTCACCAGGTTGGAAATCATCAGCGGTAAGCTGGTGGTATCGGCGACAAAGCCAGTAGCAATAATAAAAGCAAAAGTCGCTGTGGGAGAAAAATCCAGACGGAGCAAAATGGCCATCACAATGGGCGTCAACAAAAGAGCGGCGCCATCATTGGCAAAAACCGCAGCAATACAGGCACCCAACAAGACAATCAGTACAAAGAGCAAGCGACCGCGTCCCCCGCCCCAACGCGCCACATGCAGGGCTGCCCAGTGGAAAAATCCGGCCTCGTCCAGAATCAGGGAAATGATAATCAGGGCTACAAAGGTAAAGGTGGCATCCCAGACAATATGCCAGACAATAGGAATATCGCTCCAGGTAATGACGCCCGTTGCCAGGGCAACGACCGCCCCGCCCATGGCGCTCCAGCCTATGCTCAGGCCTTTGGGTTGCCAGATGACCAAAATCAGGGTGACGAGAAAAATGACTACGGCCAGCATGGGGCTATACTCCAGACAATTGGAAAGTGACGTTAGTCTTGACGAGGCGTTGATACTTGTCAATACTACAAGAAATGTTCGTGGATAGAATGATGGAAATTTCAAAAGAAACGGAAAACATTGTTCAGCAACTGGAGTCGCTAGCCTCTCCCGTGCGCCTGGAAATTTTTCGCCTGCTCGTTGAACAGGAGCCCACAGGACTGGTTTCCGGTGATATTGCCGAACATCTGGACCAACCCCACAATGGTATCTCCTTTCATTTGAAAAGCCTTCAACATGCCGGTCTGGTTACGGTGCAACGCGAGGGTCGTTATCAACGCTATCGGGCTGACATGAGCGTAGTTCGGGCATTAGTCGCCTATCTGACAGAAAATTGCTGTCGTGGTACCCGGAATTGTTCTTTACCCCAACCTGCAGATCTGCCACTTGACGAGGAAATACTGAATGAAAACTCCTGAAATCCTGTTCCTTTGCACCGGAAATTCCTGTCGTTCCATTCTTGCAGAAGTCACCATGAACGGACTGGCCGATTCACGTCTACACGCAACCAGTGCCGGAAGCCATCCTGCGGGTTATGTTCATCCGCGTTCGATACAGCTTCTCCAGCAGGAGGGGTTCGCCACAGAAGGTCTGAGCAGCAAATCCTGGGATGAACTGAAAACCACGCCGGACATTGTCATTACTGTTTGTGCCAGTGCTGCTGGCGAGGCCTGCCCCGCCTACCTCGGGCCTGCCATCCGCGCACATTGGGGGGTGGAAGATCCGGCCAAGGCCACCGGCAGCGAGGCAGAAATTGATGCGGCTTTTCAAACGGCATACCGTATTCTCCGGCACCGCATTGAAGCCTTGCTGAAATTGCCTGTTGCTGAATGGCTCGAAAAAGATCCCACTCAGTTAAGGCAGGAACTGAATCGCATTGGCACCATGGAGCCCTGAGTACATGGATACAGCCAATCAGAACCCAGTGATGATTCCTGCTGCCCAGGAATTTCATCTCAGTTTCCGGGTCAGCGACCTGGCTGAAAGCACCCGTTTTTACGAGCACTTTCTGGGGGTCGCGCCCAAGCAAAGCACGGCACGCTTCAGCACATTCATCGTCCCGCATTTGTGCCTGAATCTCGTTATTCTGGTGAATGACCGGGGAGAAGCGCTGGATACTTATAGTCTTTATCATGTGGGGCTGGGTGTGAAAGACCGGGCGGCAGTCATCGAAAGCTATCATCGCGCCATGGCGGCGGGTGCTGAAATTGTTAAGCCACCCCGCACTACCTGGCGCGGAATGCCTCTACATGAACTTTGGCTGCGGGATCCCACGGGCTACAACATTGAAGTGTACGCCCGCCTGACTGATGCGGAACTGGCAGAAATGCCTGCTGATCAGGAGCCTTTTTTCCTGGTGCCAGGCACTAAACCGAAATAAAACGCCTGATTTATCATAAATCTAAAAACGGAAGTTGCCGTGGGTGCTTTGCTGCGACTTTTGTTTTGAGCCGTTGTTGTTCCTGGCGAAATCATGCGCCCGTCAGGAGAGCTGTCTGAGCCCAAAGGGCGAGTTCTCTCCTGACAGCAGGATGAGCCCTGGAACAACAGGCGAGGAACAACGGAGCAAAAAGCACCCACGGCAACTGCCGTTTTTTGGATGAATGATCTAACCGGTCTGGTATTAGTCTTCTAACAAAGACACTTCCAGATCGGTACCCAGAAGACGGGTTTCCAGTTTTTTAATTTCATCCCGTAATGCTGCCGCCTGTTCAAATTCCAGATTGCGTGCATGGCGGAACATTTCCTCTTCCAGCTCCTTGATTTTTTTGGCAACTGCTTTCGGATCATTGAGCAGGCGATAAGTGCTGTTTTTCTCTGCCACCTTCGCTGCAGGTTGGGCGTTACGTCGATACACGCCCTCAATAATATCAGCTACCGGCTTCACAATGCCTTTGGGGGTAATATGGTGGAGATCATTAAAATGCACCTGCTTTTCGCGGCGGCGATCTGTCTCTGCCATGGCCGCCGTCATGGATTTGGTGATCTGATCCGCATACAAGACCGCTCGACCGTGCAAATTCCGGGCTGCGCGGCCAATGGTCTGAATCAACGAGCGCTCCGAGCGCAGAAAGCCTTCCTTGTCTGCATCCAGAATCGCCACTAACGCCACTTCGGGCATATCCAGCCCCTCACGCAGCAGGTTAATGCCAATCAGCACATCAAAAACGCCTGCGCGTAAATCCCGAATAATTTCCACCCGTTCAACTGTTTCAATATCTGAATGCAAATAGCGGCATTTGATACCCAAGTCGTGCAGATAGTCGGTCAAGTCTTCTGCCATACGCTTGGTCAGGGTGGTAACCAGAATGCGCCAGCCACTGCGGATGACTACATGGATTTCACTGATCAAGTCATCGACCTGGCCTTTTGCCGGGCGTACCTCCACGAGCGGGTCCACTAATCCGGTAGGCCGCACCACCTGCTCGACAATCTGCCCGGAGTGCTCCATTTCATAGGGTCCGGGAGTTGCAGAAATCATGATGGTCTGGGGCATGAGTGCTTCAAACTCAGGAAACATCAGGGGTCTATTATCCAGCGCAGAAGGCAGGCGGAAGCCATATTCCACAAGGGTTTCCTTGCGGGAGCGATCCCCCTTGTACATCCCCCCGAACTGGGGCACGGTGACGTGAGATTCATCAATAAACAGTAAAGCATTGGGTGGCAGGTAATCCATCAAGGTAGGCGGTGCCTGCCCGGCGCTTCTTCCCGATAAATAACGGGAATAGTTTTCAATACCCGAGCAGTATCCCAACTCTGCCATCATTTCCAGATCAAAACGGGTACGTTGCTCCAGACGTTGGGCTTCTACCAGTTTGTTGGCCTTGCGGAGATCTTCAAGACGCTGCCGCAATTCATCTTTGATACTGTCCAGCGCTTCCAGAATTTTCTCCCGGGGGGTCACATAATGGCTTTTGGGATAAATGGTATAGCGCGGCAAACGCACAATGGTTTTCCCCGTGAGCGGATCAAAAAGCGAAACCCGTTCAATTTCCTCCCCGAATAATTCCACCCGCACTGCTTCGTCTTCACTTTCTGCGGGCCAGATATCAATCACATCACCGTTAACCCGAAAGTTACCGCGTTTCAGTTCCAATTGGTTACGGGTGTACTGCATTTCTGCCAGCCGCTGAAGAATCGCACGCTGATCCATGAAATCGGATTCGCGCAAATGCAAAATCATGCCATGGTAAGAAGCGGGATCACCCAGTCCGTATATGGCCGAGACCGTCGCCACAATAATGACGTCGGGCCTTTCGAGCAGAGCTTTCGTCGCGGAAAGGCGCATCTGCTCAATATGGTCATTAATGGAAGCATCTTTTTCAATAAACGTGTCCGAAGACGGGACATAGGCCTCCGGCTGATAATAATCGTAATAACTGACAAAATACTCGACGGCGTTATGCGGAAAAAAGCTGCGCATTTCCGCATAGAGCTGCGCCGCCAGTGTCTTGTTGGGGGCCATGATAATGGCCGGCCGCTGGGTCGTGGCAATCACATTGGCAACCGTAAAAGTCTTCCCGGAACCGGTCACCCCCAGGAGAGTCTGGAAAAATTCTCCATCCGTCAGCCCCTGGACCAGCTGACGAATCGCCTCCGGCTGATCGCCCTGGGGCGAAAAGCGGCTTTCCAGAATAAGGCTTTTGTCCATTGGCCACTCCACGGGTTACATTTTGGTTAATAAACGGCAGATCGGCGCCCTTCCCTGATCACGATGCCTACTTTACAATATGCGGCTTGTACAAACATCTGTTGTTTGTTCATGCGCCTGTAGCTCAACTGGATAGAGCAACGGCCTTCTAAGCCGTAGGTCATGGGTTCGAGTCCCTTCAGGCGCACCATAAAAATCAATTTGTTATGAAAATATATAGCTTCCTGTTTGTGCAGTTTCGTGTTTTTTGTCCCCCTATGGTCCCCTTTTGCAAAACATTAGGCGGCCGCTGCGGATGATTCCTTAACCTGAAACGGAATCGGCGCACCCGAAGAAAATTCCCTGCATCCGAAGATCTAGTGAAATTTAAGGGCCGATCTTGGACTGCGTCAAAGTCAATTTGAATCTACTATGTTTATTCATAGAGCATGGGAGCACGAGCATGAATCAGACCAAAATTCAGAAGTGGGGGCACAGCATGGCTCTACGCATACCTGCCACGACCATACGGAGTTGGGGCGTCGGCGAGGGTCAAGCCGTCTCATTGAATATTGAAAACGGCGCACTGGTAGCACGACCAACACAAAAGCGTTACACCCTGGACGAATTGCTATCTCAATGTGACTTTACTCAGCCCATAAGCGCCGAAGAGCGCGAGTGGATAGATGCGCCGTCAGCAGGAATCGAAGAAATTTGATGCGGTGGCCACGGCGAGGGGAGATTTGGCAGGCAAACCTCAGCCCGACATCAGTCCGTGAACAGCAAGGTCATCGTCCCGTGCTGATCGTATCGAGAGAAGCCTTCAATCGCTCTGGCCTGGTTTGGGTCTGCCCTATCACTCAAGGTGGCAATCAAGCTCGATTCGCGGGCTTTGCAGTCTCTTTGATGGGGTCTGGAACTAAAACACAGGGAATAGTGATGAGTAACCAATCCCGCACCGTTGATCTTATGGCAAGGGACGGAAAATTTGTCGAGATGGTCCCAGAGTCCATAGTCAACGAAGTGATAACCAAGATACAGGCCATTTTGGAATGACAAAATGAGTAGACTCACCGTACAACCCGCCGAAAAACGATGGAAAACGGATCAGTGACGCCAGCCACCGAAATGATTCACTCTCGTTTACTGAAGTAGCCGCATATTCAGGAAAGGATTCCCCTATTTTGAATTGCGCGTATTCCACTTTTTCTCCTGTGACCATCATTCTCAACGTCATCATGAATTAGAGCAGTCGTGTATCGTGCAGCCCCATTCTTCCCCATTTTTTCCAGTTCCCCCAAGGGATGCTCTGATGCCAGTGACGATGGGCTAAGCGGCGCAGGCCTTGGTGTTTGAGCCATACCTGCCGTCTTAAGGTGCAACCCCGGTGTCCCGTATCAACATAACGGCCAGGTGCACACGACCTGGAGCAGGAGGCACCAGGCAGGTGTTTCCTGCAATAACCGGCATAGCGATGCGCCTTAAAGCGCGTTTGAATGTGAACAAAAGCGAATGGACTATTGTGCGGTCCGCATTTTCTGTGTGCTCTCACAGCTATTTTCGCCATCCTTCTGCCCGCCATGCCATGTCGGGTATTTAACGGCCTGATTAATAATCAGGATTGCAGGAATGCCTCACTCAATCACTCAACGCCGACCTTGAACGCTTACGCACCGCGCTGGTAGATAAAACCCGGCAGATTGAGCGCCTGCAGGCCTCGGCGCAGGAAATCGATAAGCTCGTATCAAAGGACACTCCATGACCAGATTGAACCGCGTCACTCTCAAACAACATCACCGTGTGCAGTCATGGTTTGGATGCAAATGTCCGGGTAATATCATGTGCCGGGAGAGGGCTGTAGGTCAGGGGTTCGAGTCCCTTCAGGCGCACCATAAAAATCAGCTCAAGACGAATGACTCCCACGGCGTCTGTTCATGCGCCGGCTGCGGATTTGCCAAAGGGTCAGCACCAAACCCACTGCTACGTATATAATCCCGGCAAAGAAGAGAACCAGAGGAGGATGCACGGCGATCAGGGCGACAACCAAAACGACAATAATAGCCAAAGCAAAAGGAACACGCCCGTGCAGGTCAAAGTCCTTGAAACTGCGAAAACGGACGTTACTGACCATCAGCAGCCCCAGAACATAGACCAATCCCAAGGCGATATATTCACTGATCTGAGTCAGCCAGGGATACCCCTCGCCAACGGCCACCCAGACCAGACTGGCCAGAACGGCTGCCGCAGTGGGGATTGGCAAGCCCTGAAAGTAGCGTTTTGAAGCACTGTGCACCTGGGTATTGAAACGCGCCAGACGCAAGGCCCCACAAGCCGTATAAACAAAAGCACCCAACCAGCCGAATTTGCCGAAATTCTGAAGCCCCCAAAGCAGCACCAGAATAGCTGGAGCCAATCCAAAGGCGATGACATCGGCCAGTGAATCATATTCTGCACCAAAAGCACTTTCCGTGTGGGTCATCCGGGCAACCCTGCCGTCAAGACCGTCCAGAATCATGGCAATGAATATGACGATTGCGGCGGTACGATAATGGCCATGAATAGACGCAACAATGGAATAAAAACCGGCAAAAAGACTGGCTGTCGTAAACAAATTGGGGAGTACATAAACGCCCCGCCGGGGATACCGGGGATTCATGTTATGGACCCAGGCAAAGTAGCCAGACACTGCGCGCCGGACCGCACCCTCTCACCAATCCGCACCTGAACTTCCGTATCCAGTGGTAAATAGGTATCTACCCGCGACCCGAAACGAATAAAACCAAAACGCTGACCGGTGGCCACGTCATGATCGTTATGGACATAGCAGACAATGCGCCGGGCCACCAGGCCCGCTACCTGCACCACGGTGACATCATGCCCCCCGGGAGTTTTCACCCAAATCGCATTCCGTTCATTTTCCAGTGAGGCCTTGTCCAGGGCGGCATTAAAAAATCTGCCCGGGAAATACCAGACATTTTGTATACGTCCACTGACCGGCATGCGATTGACGTGTACATCAAACACATTCATAAAAATACTGATCTTAAGCGCTGGCCGCGACAGGTAAGGATCATCGACCTGCTCAATGGCAATCACCCGACCATCCGCCGGACAAAGGACAGACCGGGAGGACAAATCCGGTAACGGCCGACGCGGGTCCCGAAAAAACTGCAGACTGAACAAAAACAACAGATAAAAAATAGCCGGGAGGAGCAACCACCAACCCGTCAAAAAAATCTGCAAGACAATGGCGATGATCAGAAAGGCGAGCAGAAAAGGCCAGCCTTCACGCGCCAGAACAGGATATGGATAGTCAGTTTTCATGGGCGGAGCGTATCAGGACCGGAGCCATGAGAAAAGGGCGAACACCCAAGGCAAAAGAATTGCCCAAGAGAATTCACCCTTTTTCAAAAGTGCAAACAAATTTAGTTGCGTGAACGGTCCACAATCCGGTTCTGACCAATCCAGGTCATCATGGAACGCAGCTTGTTGCCCACCACTTCAATAGGATGCTCAGCACCTATCCGGCGCATGGCCTGCATGGTCGCCTTGCCAGCCTGATTTTCCAGAATGAATTCCCTGGCGAACTGGCCCGTCTGGATTTCGGTGAGGATTTTCTTCATCTCGGCCTTGGTGTCAGCATTCACCACACGCGGGCCACGGGTGAGGTCGCCATATTCTGCCGTGTTGGAGATGGAGTAACGCATGTTGGCAATACCCCCCTCGTACATCAGATCGACAATCAGCTTCAGCTCGTGCATACACTCAAAATAGGCCATTTCCGGCGCATATCCTGCTTCGACCAGCGTTTCAAAACCGGCCTGTACCAGGGCCGTGGCGCCGCCGCAGAGTACCGCCTGCTCACCAAACAAATCGGTTTCGGTTTCTTCACGGAAGGACGTTTCGATGACACCAGCGCGGGTACCGCCATTGGCCTTGGCATAAGCCAGAGCAATGTTGGTGGCGTTGCCACTGGCATCCTGATGCACAGCAATCAGACTGGGCACCCCACCTCCCTGGGTGTAAGTGGAACGGACCAGATGGCCGGGACCTTTGGGTGCCACCAGGAAGCAGTCGAGATCGGCGCGGGGATGAATCTGACCGAAATGCACGTTAAAGCCGTGTGCGAATACCAGTGCCGCACCCTGTTTGATTTTGGGCGCAATTTCATCGCGATACAAAGCGGCCTGGCCTTCATCCGGCGTCAGAATCATGACCACATCGGCGCTGGCCACCGCTTCACCGACCTCTTTCACTTCCAGACCGGACTTGACGCCCTTGTCCCAGGAAGTGGAGTCCTTACGCAGACCCACCACTACGGAGACCCCGGAATCCTTGAGATTCAGCGCATGGGCATGGCCTTGTGAGCCGTAACCAATGATGGCCACTTTCTTTTTCTGGATAAGGGCCAAATCAGCATCGTTATCGTAATAAACTTTCATGTAAACCTCTGCGTATGTACAAAAAATGAATAATAATCAGGAAAATCAGATAGCCTTGGCCCCACGGCTGATGGCGCTGGCGCCACTGCGCACCACCTCAATGACCATACCCGGGTCCAGCGCATGAATAAAGGCATCCAATTTGTCACCAGGACCCGTGAGTTCAATGGTGTAAGAGCGATCGGTGACATCAATGATCCGCCCCCGGAAAATATCCGAAAGCCGCTTCACCTCTTCGCGATCAGGGCCGACAGCGTGAACCTTGATCAGCATCAGTTCGCGTTCAATGTGTGGTCCCTCACTGAGATCATGCACGCGAATCACTTCAACCAGCTTGTTCAACTGTTTGAGTACCTGCTCCATGATTTCTTCGGAACCGCTGGTGGCCACAGTCATGCGCGAGATGCTGGCATCATGGGTTGGCGCTACCGTCATGGCTTCAATGTTATAACCCCGCGCCGAAAATAAACCCGCCACCCGCGACAAGGCACCCGCTTCGTTTTCCAATAAAATAGAAATGATATGGCGCATGCTTACACCAGGATCATATCAGAAAGTCCCGCACCGACAGGCACCATGGGATAAACATTCTCCTTGGCATCCACGCGGAAATCCATGAATACCATACGATCCTTGAGACGTAAGGCTTCGCGGATGACTGGCTCGACGTCAGCGGGAGTATCCGCACGCAAACCAATATGCCCATAGGCTTCAGCCAGCTTCACGAAATTCGGCAAGGCATCCACATAGCTCATGGCATAACGATCTTCATAAAAGAACTCCTGCCACTGGCGGACCATACCGAGATAATGATTATTCAGGCAGGCCACCTTGAGGGGCAACTTGTATTGCTGACAGGTAGATAATTCCTGAATATTCATCTGGATACTGCCATCACCTGTAATACAGACCACCGTAGCATCCGGCTCAGCCACCTGCGCACCCATGGCTGCAGGCAAGCCAAAACCCATCGTCCCCAAACCACCACTGTTCACCCAGCGACGGGGTTTATCAAAACCATAAAACTGGGCAGCCCACATCTGATGCTGTCCCACATCAGAAGTCACAATGGCATCTCCGCCAGTCAGTTCAAACAGTTTTTGTACCACAAACTGCGGCTTGATGATCTGATCATCCTGCTGGTAATGGAGACAATCGCGCTTGCGCCATTCCGCAATCTGCGCCCACCAGGCCTGCATGGCATGGGGGTCGTTCAGCGCATCCAATTCACCAAGCACCTGATTCATTTCTGTCAGGACCTGCTGGAGATCACCAACAATCGGCACATCCACCCGGACATTTTTGGAAATGGAGGAAGGATCCACATCCACATGCACAATTTTGGCATGCGGCGCGAACTTGGCGAGATTACCGGTAACCCGGTCATCAAAGCGTGCTCCCAGCGCCACCAGCACATCACAATGCTGCACTGCCATGTTGGCTTCATAAGTGCCATGCATGCCCAACATCCCCACAAACTGGGGGTCAGAAGCGGGGTAAGCGCCCAGGCCCATCAGGGTATGGGTAATGGGCACATTCAGGCTCCGGACCAGCTTGCGGAGCTCTTCAGAAGCATTACCCAACACAATGCCACCACCGGTGTAAAACATTGGACGCTGGGCACTGGCAATCATCTGCATGGCCTTGCGCACCTGCCCCGGATGTCCCTTGATTGTCGGCTTGTAGGAACGCAAGGAAATCTTGTCAGGATAGTGGTAGGCACACTGATGACCGGTCACATCCTTGGGAATGTCCACCAGTACCGGGCCGGGTCTGCCGGTTGCCGCCAGATAAAAAGCGGTCTTCAGAGTGCTGGCCAGATCCTTGATGTCCTTGACGAGAAAATTATGCTTGGTGCAAGGTCGGGTAATCCCCACCGTATCCACTTCCTGAAAGGCATCATTGCCAATCAGCGCAACGGGAACCTGTCCACTGATCACCACCAGAGGGACGGAGTCCATATAGGCCGTGGCGATGCCGGTAACAGCGTTGGTGGCACCCGGACCACTGGTCACCAGCGCCACACCCACCTTGCCGGTCACCCGGGAATAGGCATCGGCAGCATGCACAGCCGCCTGCTCATGACGTACCAGCACATGCTGCACGGCTTCCTGCTTATCCAGGGCATCATAAATGTAGAGAACCGCACCGCCGGGATAACCAAAAACGAATTCCACACCTTCATCACGCAGGGCGCGCACTACAATCTCGGCACCGGTCAAGGTTTCGGATTCAGTTTTTGGGCTCAGGCGCTCATGGGTGGTGGTCGGGGACGTCATCGTCGTACTCCTCAGGGAATAAAGTATCAGCGCAAAAAACTAGACAGTTTTCCCATGCAGGTCAAATAAAAATGCCTTGGCGTAGTTTGCCCGCCATCTATAGCCCGCCATCAGTAATGCTTATGTAAGTTTTCCATGTAATCGCGGGCCTTGGCGACCAGGTTTTCCGGCAGGCCGCGCTTGGCGGCAATCACCAGTCCCAGCGAGCGTCCAGGCACACCAATTTCCAGCTCGTAGGTAGGCTCCAGCCGCTCGTGATCAAAACGCATGGAGGCATTACGCAGGCAGGCATGGCTTTCAGCAAAAGATTTGAGCGGGGTCAAATGGGTGGTCACCATGCCGCGCACCCCCCGTTCGGCCAGATGGTCCAGTACCGCCATGGCCAAAGCAGCGCCCTCTTCCGGGTCGGTACCGGTACCCAATTCATCCAGTAAAATCAGGGTATGGTCATCGGCATCGGCAAGAAGACGTTTGAGCACTTCCACATGCCCGGAATAGGTGGAAAGCTGAAAAGCCACACTTTGCGGATCGCCCATATCGACAAAAATCCGGGTGAAGTTACCGACCACAGCCCGCCCCGCCACCGGAACATGCAGACCACAATGGGCCATTACTGTCAGCAGTCCCACGGTTTTCAGGGAAACACTTTTCCCCCCCGTATTGGGCCCTGTCACCACCAGAATCGGGCAATCGGCATTTATATGTACTGTCAGCGGCTTGGGTTGCGGGCCGCGTTTTTCAGCGTAGGCCAGGATCAGTTGCGGGTGATAGGCCTCTTCCAGAATCAATACCGGTTCATCCACCATTTCTGCCGCCTTGGCCTGTAAATGAATGGATAATTGCGCACCGGCAATGGCCAGATCCAGCCAGGTCAGAGATTCCACCAAGTGCTGCAGGCCACTGAGCCGTTCCCTGCCTTCATCACTGAGCGCACGCAGAATGGCCTGATTTTCCTGCTCGATACTACCAGCGATTTTCTCCAGCCGATTATTGCTGGCCACCAGTTCCATAGGCTCTACCAGATAACCATGGCCGCCAGGACCAGTGCCCCGCCGCACGCCGCGAATCTGATCCGTAGCGCCATCGGGCAGATGCACGCAGGCACGCTGCCCGGACCAGTGCAATTTGGCACCCGGAGCGCCCAGGTGCGACTGCATGGACTTCTGAATCTGATCGCGTTCGCTCTTGAGTTCGGCATGTAATTTTCGCAGCGCGGCATTACCATCTTCACGAACGCTGCCGTTGGGCATTAACACGGCGTCAATTTTAGGAAGGAGATCGGCGGCTGCATCCAGACGTTCCGGCCCGGTCGGCAACAAGGCAGGTCGCTTTTCAGCAAAAGGGCGTAATTCCTTACCCACGCGCAACACCAGAGCCAGGTTGCGGAAAGCGGTTCCTGCCAGTGCTGCACCGGGACTGGCAACCTGGCGGATAGCAGCACGAATATCAGGCAATTCCGGAACCACAGGCCCTTCCCCGGACTCCAGACCAAAGCGCGCCGCCGTAATGGCATCCTGCAACTGCCGGGCGACACCGACACTGGGGGCGGGTCCCAAATTACGGGCCGCATCGGCGCCAAAAGGTGTCGCACACAATTTTTCCAGTAATCGGCGAATACCCTCGAATTCCAGGGGTTTCAGGTCGGCTTCCATGGGTTCTCCTCAGTTTGGAATTTTATCAAGAGTACAAAAGGCTACCGTCTAATACCAATCCGCTTAAGCTTGGGTCAATTCTCGCCACCAGCGTTTGCGGCCCTCCGGGACGACAAAAGATCCGAGATCATCAGGTGCCATGCGCGACAAAATCCAGCCGGGAGGAACTAGTTTGCCACTGCTGCCACAGGATGCGCCGAGATTGTTGGGATCGTATACTTTAACGAGTTGTGGATGGTCAAAATCATCCACATAGACAATGCCCAGGTATTTTTCGCGATGATCCTGATGCAACAAGGCACTGATGGCCGCCAGCCGCTGCCGGAACACTTCAGCATTCACCGGCTGTTCAGGATAATCCACCCCGACAAAATATACGTACCAACCATTATCGGCCTGGGCCTCCAGGGTTTCCACAAAAGTATCCCATCTTGACCAGTCCTTGATACCCCACAGCATTCCCCGATAAACATCTGTAAATCCGGACATTCACAATTCTCCTGTTGCGCCCTGAAAACTGAGCAATACCTGCCGGGTCAGGGGGCGGGTGCGATGTTCAAATAAAAAAACGCCCTGCCAGACCCCCAGGGCTGCGCGGCCTTCCCTGACCGGTATGACCAGGCTATTTTGGGTCAGTACACAACGCAAATGCGCGGACATATCATCCGGTCCTTCATTGCGATGAAAAAAATGGGGATCATCATCGGGCACCAGCCGGGCAAAATAACCGAGAATATCGCGCAGCACGTCCGGATCGGCATTCTCCTGAACAATCAGACTGGCTGAAGTATGGGGAACAAACACATTCACCAGCCCCTCCCGGGCACCTATGGTCTGCAACCAATCCTGGAGCTTTTCCGTCAGCTCATGCAGCCCCCGGCCACCGTGTTGAATTTTCCACTCGGCACTGAAATGCTTCATGCTTTACCTCTACCTCTTTGTTGGGCGCGCCGCACCCGAAAAAAATCCCTCAACAGGGTTCCTGACTGTGCTGCCAGCAAACCACCTTCCGCCTGAATACGATGATTAAAACGCGAATCGTCCAGTAAATGATAAAGACTTTCCACAGCTCCCGCCTTGGGATCAGCTGCTCCATAAACCACCCGGCTGACCCGGGCATGGAGCATGGCTCCTACACACATGACACAGGGCTCCAAAGTGACATAGAGCGTGGATCCTGTCAGTCGATAATTTTCAGCCAGACGTGCTGCTGCACGCAATACCCGTATTTCTGCATGCGCGCTGGGATCGTGTTCGGCAATGGGTGCGTTGTGGGCTCCAGCCATGAATGCTCCGTCATGATTTACCAAAACTGCACCGACCGGCACCTCTCCGACAGCAGCTGACTGCGCCGCCAGATCCAGAGCCATACTCATCCAGTGTATATCCGATATTTGTTGCTCGGCCATCATCAAGGTTCCTGCTATTTGCCGGATTTATCGCAGCACCAGACACTACAAGAGCAATTATTGCAGCCTCGCGCCTTGACAGAATCCGGAATGCTGCTAATTTCCACCGCAAGTTGCGAAAAAGATACTGGCCATGCATACGTTTCATCAACTTAATTTGCAAGGCAATGATTATAACATTTGTCAGACCATAAAAAAGGAATAGACGTGCTAAGCATACCAAGTTCTCCTTTGCTGGGCCTGGATATCAGCTCTGATGCCGTAAAGCTCGTTTCGCTGGCCCAAAGCCGTGGAAAAATCCGGGTGGAGCACGCTGATTCCGAGACATTACCGCCAGGGGCTGTCAGTGATCGGGATATTCTGGATAGTGAAGCCGTTTCCCGCGCCCTGCGCACTATTCTGGAGCGTTCACGCATTCGCACCAAGGCTGTTGCTACAGCCCTTCCCGCCAATATGGCCATTGTCAAAGTCATTTCCCTGCCGGCTGATCTGGACGAAGTGGGTATTGAAGACCAGATCCGCTACGAAGGCAGTCAATATATCCCCTACAGTATTGATGCCGTTAATTTTGATTTTTCTGTTCTTGGTCCAGATGAGACGCGCAAAGGTTTCAACCACATTTTACTGGTTGCCAGTAAAAAAGAAGCCATTGAAGATCGCGCAGCAGTTCTCGAAGAGGCGGGCTTGAAGCCGCAGATTGTCGATGTCAAACCGTTTGCACTATGGTTACTTCATGAGCATCTGAATGGAGCAAATACCAAAAACAGTAACCATACTGGCAAAGGCATTGTCTTGGTAGAAATCGGAAATATCACCACTAATATTTACGTCTTTCAGGATGGACATCCCGTATATTCCAGAGAACATAATTTTGGCCTGAGCCGACTCCTGGAAGAAATTCAGCGTCGCTACAATCTCGACAGTAACGATGCCCAGCGCATGGAGCGTTTTGGCGGACTCCCGCCAGAATATGTCAAAGAGGTGCTTCAGCCTTTTGCCCGCAATATGGCTCAGGAACTTTTCCGTTCTCTGGATTTCTTCCAGGCCAGCATGCCTGACGTACCCACGGCAGCCGTCCACCTTTTTGGAGTAGGTGCAAAAATCCCACAACTTGCCGACCAGTTACGGCAAATGGTCAGCTTTCCGGTTTTGGTCCCGGATCCCTTTGCTGGTATGGAAATTTCACCCCACATCAGCAGACACTTTATGGACGCTGACCGATCGTCTCTCGCGGTTGCCTGTGGCCTGGCTTTGCGGAGGATTTCGGCATGATTCGCATCAACCTGCTTCCCTATCGCGAGGCGAGGCGCGCCAAGCGCAGCCAGTTCCTGGCCGCAGCTCTCCTCGGCATTCTTTTGCTGGCAGCACTTTTTTATTATGGAATTTACAGTATTTTCAGTGCCCGCGTCGCCAGTGAACAGACCAAAGTCAATTACCTGCAAGGGGTAGCCACGCAACTGGACACCAAAATTGCCTCTATTGCCGACCTCCGCAAAAAACGGGATGAATTACTCGCCAGAGAAGACATCATCACCGATCTTCAGGATCAACGGGATATGGTGGTTCAGGTTTTCAATACCCTGGCCGCAGAAACCCCCAATGGTGTTTTTCTGACCCATTTACAGCAATCCGGAAATTCCATGACCGTGAATGGCTATGCGGAAGACAATGATCAGGTAGCTGCTTTCATGCGGAATATTGATGCCTCCAAAATATTTACCGAGCCGCAGTTAAACATTATCAGCAAATCCAAACTGGGTTCCGAGGAGGTTGGACAGTTCACCTTACAAATGAACATCCGCAAACCCACCGCAGCCGGTAAAAGCGCTCAGACAACGGGCACACAGGAGGTCCAGCCGTGACTTTCGACGAAATTCGCAATTTGCAGGTGGATGACATCCTCCGTTGGCCGTTAAAAACCAAATTGATCGCCATTGCCATCATTATCGTGATTTTAGGCATTGTCGTCTGGTTTGAATTCATCTCTCCAGAAAATGACAAATACGATGCACTGCATACCCAGGAACAGGGCCTGAAAATCCAGATCAGGCAAAAGCAGTTACTGGCGGCATCGTTACCAGCCTATCAAGCACAAATCAAGGAAATGAATGTGCGTTTTCAGAAGTTTCTGGAACAGCTTCCAAACCGGACACAAATTCCATCACTCCTGGATGATGTGACTTTGGCAGGACGCAGCCGTGGGCTTGATTTTGAATTATTTCAGCCTACTGGCGAAATCAACAAGAATTTTTACGCGGAAATTCCGGTGAAACTGAAAGTGGTTGGTACCTATGATGACATCGGACGCTTTGCCGCAGCAGTAGCCGCCATGCCCCGCATCGTCACCATCAGCGGTATCGATATTACCCGGGTTCCCGATACCGGCAGCACACCTGCCGCCAAAGCCCTTGCTGCCCAGAAACTGACCATGCAGTGTACGGCAACCACCTATCGGTATCTGGATAATGGAGACAAAAGCAGTAATACCCAGGCCGGGGGCAAGCCATGAAAACGATCGGAGCGCGTTTCCATAAAAAAATACGCCATGTTCTGGCTATCAGCGTCAGCATCGCCATGCTGGCTGGCTGCTCGGATAGTGATGACTTAAGTCATCTGCGCAATTTTGTGGCCAATGGACCAAAAACCAACAATCATATTACGCCATTACCCAAAACCCCGGCTTATGAGCCTGATGCCTATAACAATCCGACCAATCGTGATCCGTTTACCAGCTTCTCCGAAATGCTGTTGCGCAAGGAAGCGGCCAGCGAAGCCACCGGCCCCCGCCCGGCTTCCCATGGCCCCATGCAACCTCTCGAAAAATATGCGCTTTCCAGCCTGAGTGTATCAGGTATCATGCGCACCGCTGACGGGCAGTTATGGGCCGTCATTCAGGCACCAGATGCAAAAGTGTATCGCGCCAGATTGGGTAGCTACATCGGAAGACATGACGGACGCATAACGGGCATTGATGACCGCATGGGCAAACAATCTGTCACCGTTGAGCAATATTTACCCAATGCTTTTGGTGGTTATAAAAAGCAACAGACCGTTTTACACATGCAGGGTGGTAACTGAACATGACGAGCCTGACCCCGAAGAATACAGAGGAATACAAAAAGATGCGCACAGCCAACAATGCCCACCTTCCACTCAGTAGCCGTTATCCGCGCCTGCGTCCATTAACCGCTGCCATTTTAGCGGCGGCACTCAGCCTGAGCTCTGGGGCAGCCTGGGCGGAGAGTCTCATCAGCAGCATCACCCCCAGCCCGGATCAGCACGGTACCGCTTTCATCATTCATAGTGATTCGCGCCCTGCCTATGATGTCAACACACTTAACGGCGGATATCGGGTACAAATCGATTTCACCAACGCTCACTTTCTGCCCTCTGTGGGCACCGTCATGGGTAGCGGAGCGGTTCAAAATGCACTGACCGAAAATGAGGGACATAATGCCCGGCTGGACCTGCTTCTGAAATCTCCCCAGGCAGTCATGATAGAACCTACGCTTGGCGGTTATCGCCTGGCGTTTGTCGACAGCACCGCACCTGCAGCAGCCCCTGCCCCGGCAGCAACTTCAAACGCTGCGGTATCCAGCCCCGCAGCAGCTCCTGCTCCGCTTATGACCTACGGAACTGAAATCAATGGCCTGAATTTCAAGCGCGGCAAACAGGGTGGCGGCATTCTGGATTTGTCCATCACCGGACCGCAACCGGAAATGAATGTTACCCGGGAAGATGGCAAACTGGTGGTTGAACTCAAAAACACGACCCTGCCCGCCAGCTACACCCATCGCTTTGGGGTGACCCAGTTCGGCACTCCGGTACAGTTTGTGGATAGTTATCCTATTGGCCGGAATACCCGCCTGGTATTTGCCATTAATGGACCCTATGAATACTCGGCTTATCAACTGGGTCAGCAGACCATGATTGATGTGCATCCCAAGACCGAAAATGCTGTTGAAAATCCCAAGGACAGCGCCCGTCTGAGCATGGATTTCCAGAACATCAGCGTACGTGATGCCCTGCAGGTTATTGCCGACTTCACCCACCAGAATATTGTGGTTTCCAATAATGTGACGGGCAGCCTTTCCATCCGTCTGAAAAATGAACCCTGGGAACAGGCCTTCAAGGTCATTCTCGAATCTCAGGGATTGGCGGTAAAACATATCGGAAACATTCTCTGGGTGGCTCCCGCCAATCAGATCAGCAGTCAGGAAGAGGCGGAACTTAAAGCCGATGCCAGCAAGCGCAAGCTGGAACCTCTGGAAACACAGCTCATTCAGATCAAGTACGCCAAGGCCTCGAGCATTGCTTCACTGCTGGAAGGGTTTGACCAGAACAAGCAACCGGGTGCCCCTGACGATCAGATGAGCAGCTATCAACAACAATCTCTGGCCAACGCCCTTGGACTGCCAAAATCCAGCATTATCGGTAACTCCCTGCTTGGCCCACGCGGTTCCGTGGCCGTAGTAACCCGTACCAACAGCCTGCTGGTACGGGATACCCCGCGAGACATTGAAAATATCAGAAAGCTGATTGCCAAAATCGACAAGCCCGTACCGCAGGTCCTGATTGAGGCGCGCATTGTCCAGATAACCACCAGTGCGGCACATTCTCTGGGCGTCAACTGGGGCGGCACCTATACCTCCAACGGTGCGGGTGGCGTCGTCAATCTTTCCGGAACCGGAGTGACTGGCACAACGGCAACCCAGGGCGGTGCCTATCCCATCCAGGGCAGCAGCAGTTCCAGTTCTACGACCGGCACGGGCTTCACCGTACCCGCCCTGGCCAATCTGGCTGCTTCCAATGCCGGTACGGCTTTGGCCAGTGCTACCCCGGCTTCTCTGGGCTTTGCCCTGGGAACGGCTGCAGGTAATCGTATTCTCAACCTGCAATTGCAGGCTCTGCAGGTGGACAATCGCGCCAAAATCATCTCCAGTCCAAAAGTCATGACTGAGGATAATGAAAAGGCAGTCATTTCTCAGGGTCAGGAAATCCCCTACCAGCAGTCCACCAGCAGTGGCGCCACTTCGGTATCCTTCAAAAAAGCCGAATTGAGTCTGGATGTGACGCCGCACATTTCTCCTAATGGCAAAATCACCCTGGATGTGGACGCCAAAAACAATCAGCCCAACTACGCCGATGCCTTGCCTTCCGGTATTCCTATCACCACCCAGGAAGTCAAAACCAAATTACTGGTCAACAATGGACAAACCATCGTTATTGGCGGTATTTATACGGACACCACTAATCACAACCAGACAGGCATTCCTCTATTGAAAGATATTCCGCTGCTGGGCTGGCTCTTCAAAAGTAACGTTGACAGTGTCGCCAAAACCGAACTGCTGGTGTTCATCACCCCCAAAGTTGTGGGTGGTGACGCCCAGGACGGCCTCGCGGGTGCTGACGGCGACAGTAATCTCGGACAATGACCGGAACAGTCATTCTGATCGGGCCGATGGGCTCGGGCAAATCGACCATCGGGCGGCTTCTGGCCGCCCGTTTACGTATTCCCTACGTCGACAGTGACCAACTGATCGTCACCCAAACGGGCGTGGACATACCCACTATTTTTGAAATTGAGGGAGAAGCCGGCTTTCGCGAGCGCGAAGCAAAAGTCATTGCCGATCTGGCCGGGCACAATCAGGATATGGTCCTTGCCACTGGCGGCGGTGCCATTCTGGACCCCAAAAACCGCGCCTATCTGCGCCAGAAGGGTCAGGTGATTTATCTGGATGTCAGCGTAGAAGAACAATTAAAAAGAGTACGCCACGACCGTAACCGCCCTTTGTTGCAAACCTCAGACCTGGAAAGTCGTCTGCACAGTCTCGCCCAGCAAAGAAGCAGCCTTTATCAGCAGACAGCCCATTGGCGGATCAGTGGTGATGGCCTGCGTTCAGATCAGGTACTACGGCGGATTTTAAGGTATTTACACGCACAAACAGGTTAAATGAGGATGCCCCTCTTGCCTGCAGGCCCAAGAAACTCAACAATGGATGGGTAAACCCGCCCACAAGAGCTCAGATTATATGCAAAGTCTTCGTGTAGAACTTGGTCAGCGCAGCTACTCCATCCATATTGGCAGCGGCATCATCAGCGACTCAAACCTCTTCGCCCCGGTTTTGGGTAAGGGACCGGTCGCCATCATTACCGACACGAATGTCGCGCCACTCTACCTGAAGACCCTGCAAAATACCCTCAATGTCCTGAACAAGAATTCACTGGTCATCACCCTGCCTGCGGGCGAAGAAAGCAAGTCCCTCGACAATATCCAGATCATTACCGGGCAGCTGCTCAGCGCCGGTTATGGCCGCGATTGTACACTCTGCGCGCTCGGCGGTGGGGTGGTGGGTGATATCACCGGCTTTGCTGCTGCCGTTTATCAACGCGGCGTTGCCTGTGTGCAAATTCCCACCACCCTGCTGGCCATGGTGGATTCTTCCGTAGGTGGAAAAACCGGTGTTAATCATCCCTTGGGTAAAAACATGATCGGTGCTTTTTATCAGCCCCGCACGGTCATCGTCGATACAGATACCCTCGACAGCCTGCCAGAACGGGAGTTTCGTTCAGGTCTTGCCGAAGTGATCAAATACGGACTGATTAACGATCCCGGTTTTTTTTCCTGGCTGGAAGACAACCTGGATGCCGTGCTCGCCCGCGACACCGAGGCCCTGGCAAAAATCATCAAAACCTCCTGCCGGGACAAGGCGGATGTGGTCGCCAGGGACGAGCTGGAAGGGGGGCTGCGCGCCATTCTGAATTTTGGTCACACTTTTGGCCATGCCATTGAAGCAGCCAGTGGTTACGGACATTATCTGCATGGCGAAGCAGTAGCTATCGGGATGGTCATGGCCGCTGATCTTTCCCGTCGCCTGGACCTGCTGCGGGAAAGTGAACAAAATCGCATTTTCAAATTGATCAAGGCAGCGGGACTCCCTACTCTGGCCCCACGCCTGGAAACTTCCGTCTATCTGGATTTCATGAAAGTCGATAAAAAAGCGGAAGGCGGTCAAATCCGCTTCATTCTTCTCAATAGCATTGGCAACGCCCTGATTACCGGCGATGTGCCGCCTGCGGCCATTATCCAGACCCTGCAGGCTTTTATGGAGCGTAGTGCATGAACGAAATCAACAAGGCCACTGCAGAATTGCAGGCAGAAATGGCACAGCGCATGGCTCTCAATCCCGGGGGAACCCGGCGTATTGGTAATTTTGGCTTCATCGAACTGGAAGAAAGCTGGGGAGATGAAGCCACCATCATCAATACCGCCCGTATCAGCACGACCAATCAACGTCTGAAAAATGGGCATGATTTTAACGAGCGCGATCGCAATCTGCTCTACCAGCTGCTCCGCGATCAGCATGGCACCCCCTTTGAAACCATCTACTTCCGTTTTCGCTTTATTGCGCCCATTTTTGTGCTCCGCCAATGGGTCAAACACCGGGTTTCCAGCTGGAATGAATTTTCCATGCGTTACCGCAAGCCCATCTCTGTTGCCTATATTCCTGATGAGTCGGCACGCACGGTAGATGGTTACGCCGTTTTGGACGATACGGTGATGGCCGAATACGAAGCCCTGATGGGTCAACTTTTCCAGTGGTATGAAACCCAGTACAGCGCTGCCTGCACACGCATTGATCAGGCCCGCGAATCCGGCGGACTGGCACCCAAAGAGGGGGGGCGTGACCCTTATCGGGGGCGTGCCCGGGAGCTTCTCCGTAACGTCATGCCCGTTGCTGCCTACTCGGATGTGTATTGGACCATCAACTTTCGTAGCCTCATGAATTTTTTCAAATTGCGACGCAAAAAAGATGCCCAGTATGAAATCCGCGAATATGCAGATGCGGCTTATGCGCTTTTTGCCGCCCGCCTGCCATTGCTGGCCGAAACCATGCAGCGGGTCATCGACGAGTCGGAACAATCCCCGTCCAGCGAGGAGCATGCTGGTCGTGCAGAATAAACCAGGCAGCGTTTTTCAGGGGATGCTGGCCCCCTACGCCGCCCGTGCCGAAAGCAGCCTGGGCCGCAAACATCCCGAAACGCCTCCGGAAAGCCGCAGCCCCTTTCAGCGCGACCGCGACCGGGTCATTCATTCCAGCGCTTTTCGCCGTCTGGAGTATAAAACTCAGGTGTTCGTCAATCATGAGGGAGATTTGTATCGCACGCGTCTCACCCACACGCTCGAAGTCGCGCAGGTTGGACGTGCCATTGCCCGGCAGCTGGGACTGGATGAAGATCTGGTAGAAGCCATCGCCCTGGCCCATGATCTCGGCCATACCCCCTTTGGTCACGCCGGGCAGGATGCGCTGCAGGAATGCATGGGCGATCTCGGCGGCTTCGAGCATAATATTCAGTCCCTGCGGATTGTGGACCGTCTTGAAGTCCGTTATGGAGATTTTCCCGGTCTGAACCTGAGTTTTGAGACCCGCGAAGGCATTCTCAAACATTGCGCCAAAAGCAAAGCCGCCGATCTGGGCGATGTGGGCGAGCGTTTTCTGCGCGGTACCCAACCTTCCCTGGAAGCGCAAATTACCAATCTGGCCGATGAAATCGCCTACAATAATCATGATATAGACGATGGCCTGCGCGCGGGCCTGCTGGATTTGCAGGAACTGTGCAGCAACAGCCTGTACGGCCCGATCTATGCCGAAGTACAGGATCGGTATCCGGACGCCTCCAGAACCATTCTCCGTCACGAAACCGGCAGACGCCTGATCAATCTGCTGATTAATGACCTGGTTGCGGAAACTCGACAGCGTATCCAGAGTGATCACATCACCAGCATTGCCGAGGTCCGGGCCAGTACCCGGCCACTGGCGGCTCACAGTCCGGAAATCGCTGGCCAAATCAAGTCGCTGAAAAGCTTTCTGTTTCATCGCATGTATCGGCACCCCCGGGTTCACCGGCAGGCGGAAAAAGCCAAACGCCTGGTGCGCCGTCTTTTTCACACCCTGCGCGAAGATCCCCGCCTGCTCCCCCTGAAATATCAGGCCCGCATCCAGGCCACAGATCAGCAGGAAAAAAGCAGGGCCCGCATAGTCGCCGATTACATTGCCGGCATGACCGACCGCTTTGCCATTGCTGAATATGACCGGCTCTTTGATCCCCATGGTGAAGCCTGACAAGCGGTTCTCCTGCGCCTCTTGGAGCCCGTCCATAAGCCCGCTATAATGTCCAGCCCTGCTTTGCAGTTCAGCGACAGGGTGACAGAACGGACCAGGTGACCTAATGACGCAAAGCTTATACTCCTCCGACTTTGAAAGAGATTCCTGCGGCTTCGGGCTGATTGCCCAGATGGATAATCAGGCCAGCCATGCCATTGTCGCCACGGCCATTGCCTCACTGGCCCGCCTGACGCATCGCGGTGCAGTGGCCGCTGATGGTAAAAGTGGTGACGGCTGCGGCCTGCTGGTCCAGATGCCGCGCGCGTTCTTCCACAGCGTTGCGGCAGAAATGGGTATCAAGCTCCCTGAACATTTTGGTGTGGGTCAGTTTTTCCTGCCCCGGGACGCCACCCTTGCCCAGACCATCCGTGATGCATTGGATGCAGAAGCCCGGGATCTCGGCCTGAGCAGTGTTGTCTGGCGGCAGGTACCGACCGACAACTCGGCTTGCGGAGAAGAAGCCCTGAGCAGCTTGCCAGCCGTCTGGCAGGTATTTGTCGGCCTGCCCGAAGATCAGGACGTGGATACGCATGAGCGGCTTTTGTATCGCCTGCGTCGCCGGGTAGAAAAGCGTTTCGTCGCAGACCCGCAATTTTTTGCCGTCACCTGTTCTTCTCAGGTAATCGGCTATAAGGGCCTGGTCCTTCCGGAAAATCTTCCAGTATTTTATCCCGACCTGCGCGACTCGCGCTTCAGCTCGGCACTGGTCACCTATCACCAGCGCTTTTCCACCAACACCTGGCCGGAGTGGCGCCTTTGCCAGCCTTTCCGGATTCTCGCCCATAATGGCGAACTGAATACGGTGCAGGGTAATCGCCTCTGGGCCAAGGCCCGGGAAGCGCAATTGCACAGTGACCTGCTGCCCATGGCTGAGGTACTTCCGGCCGTAGGCGGTGGCAGTGATTCCTTCAGTCTCGACAATATGCTGGAGCTGCTGGTGCAGGGCGGCATGGACTTCTTCAAGGCCATCCGTCTGCTGGTGCCCCCGGCCTGGCATAATGTTCCGCATATGGAGCCGGCTCTGCGGGCTTTTTATGAATATCACTCCATGCGCATGGAAGCCTGGGATGGCCCCGCCGGTCTGGTTCTGAACACAGGCCGCATCGCCGCCTGTGCCCTGGATCGCAATGGTTTGCGGCCAGCGCGTTATGTTATCACCAAAGACCGCATCATCAACATTGCTTCGGAAGTAGGCGTTTTCGACTACCAGCATCAGGATATTGCCGTGCAGGGCCGGGTCGGACCCGGCCAGCTGGTCGCGGTCGATATGGCCAGCGGACGCTTCCTCGACTCGGAAAGCATCGATACCGAAATCATGAACAGTCATCCTTATCGGGAATGGCTGGATGAATTTGCGGAGCATCTGCATCGCGATGACAATGATCTGACCCCGGCCCTCCCCGTTACCGACCTGCTGCTCAGCGAAAAGGCCTTTGGCGTCAGTTTTGAGGAAGAAGATCAGGTCATCCGCATTCTCGCCGAAGGCGCTCAGGAAGCGGTGGGCTCCATGGGCGACGACACCCCGATGGCCGTACTTTCCGGACAGAAACGCCACATTGCCGATTATTTCCGGCAGCAGTTTGCGCAGGTCACCAATCCCCCCATTGATCCCCTGCGTGAAGCCCTGGTAATGTCCCTGAATACGGTGATTGGCAGCGAAAGCAATCTGTTCGCAGAACGCCCCGAATATGCCCGCCGCATCGAAATTCAGTCACCCATTCTTTCAGACAGTACTTTTGTCGCCCTGACCAGTCGTGAAGAACCGGCCTTTCGCAGTCAGACTTTCAGCCTCTGCTATTCGGCCGCAGACAGCAACCTGGGTGGGGCCATTGAAGCGCTCTGTGAAGAAGTAATTACCGCTGTCCGCCATGGTGCCGTCATTCTGGTGCTGTCCGATCATGCCCTGGAGCGGGATCGCCTTTACATTCCGGCGCTCATGGCAGTAGGGGCTGTTCATCATGCACTCATTGATGCGGGCTTACGGACCCGAGCCAACATTGTCGTAGCCACGGCGCATGCCCGCGATCCCCATCAGTTTGCCACCCTGATTGGCTATGGGGCGACGGCCGTCTATCCTTACCTCAGCTATGCCATTGTCCGCAGCCTCAGTGAACGGCACGCCTTCAGTCAGCCCCTGACCCTGGTCAAGGCCCTGGAAAATTATCGCAAGGGCATCGACAAGGGGCTCTACAAAATCCTCTCGAAAATGGGCATATCCACCCTCGCCTCCTATCGCAGTACCCAGCTTTTTGAAGCCCTGGGTCTGGATGAACTGGTGGTGGAGCGTTGTTTCAAGGGTACCGTCAGCCGGATTGCCGGGGCCAGTTTTGAACTGCTCGAAGCCGATATCCGCCAGCAGGTGCGCGATGCCTACATTCCCAGAAAAACCCTGCCCGTCGGTGGATTACTGAAATATGTGAATGGGGGTGAGTATCATGCCTACCATCCCGATGTCGTCCAGAGCCTGCAAACAGCCGTCAAATCCGGACGCTATGAGGATTACCAGGTGTTTGCAGGGCTGGTCAACGAACGTCCGGTCACCAACCTGCGGGATTTGCTGCAACTGAAAAGCACTGCGCAACCCATCCCCCTCGGTGAAGTGGAGTCCATTGAAGCCATTACTCCGCGTTTTGATACGGCAGCCATGTCCCTGGGGGCGCTGTCGCCGGAAGCCCACGAAGCCCTGGCGATTGCCATGAACAGCATTGGTGGGCGCTCCAACTCGGGTGAAGGCGGCGAAGATCCTGCCCGCTACCACAACAATAAGGTCAGCAAAATCAAACAGATTGCTTCGGGGCGCTTTGGTGTGACGCCAGAGTATGCGGTCAATGCCGAAGAATTGCAGATCAAGGTTGCCCAGGGGGCCAAACCCGGTGAAGGGGGTCAACTGCCCGGTCACAAAGTCAGTGGCATCATTGCCCGGTTGCGTTATGCCAAGGAAGGCGTGGCCCTGATCAGCCCCCCGCCTCACCACGACATTTACTCCATTGAAGATCTGGCCCAGCTCATTTTTGATCTCAAGCAGATCAACCCCCAGGCTTATGTGTCCGTCAAACTGGTTTCTGAAGCGGGCGTCGGTACCATTGCTGCGGGCGTGGCCAAGGCCTATGCCGATCGCATTACCATTGCCGGTTATGATGGCGGCACCGGCGCCAGCCCGCTGACATCGGTCAAATATGCCGGATCCCCCTGGGAACTGGGACTTGCCGAAACCCAGGTCACCCTGCGTCGCAACCAGTTGCGGCATCGGGTACGCCTGCAGGCTGATGGTGGCTTCAAAACCGGTCTGGATGTCATCAAGGGGGCCTTACTGGGTGCGGAAAGCTTTGGCTTCGGCACTGCACCAATGATTGCCCTGGGCTGCAAATACCTGCGTATCTGCCATCTCAACAACTGTGCTACCGGCATTGCCACCCAGGATGAAACCCTGCGCAAGCATTTCACCGGTCTGCCGGAAATGGCCATCAATTACTTCCGCTTTGTCGCCGAAGAAGCCCGTCAGATCATGGCGCAGCTGGGTATCCGCCGCTTTGACGAACTGATTGGTGCCAGCCAGTTGCTGGAAATCGGTGGAGCCCAGACTGAAAAGCAGGAGCGTCTGAATTTGTTGCCGCTACTCGCCAATGCAGAGCTGCGCAATGCCGATGTCAACTTCCACACCCAGGACCGGAATCCGCCCTTTGATCAGGGCGAACTGGCCGAACAGATGGTCAAGGATGCCCGTCCGGCACTGGAAGACAAAATTCCCACCCGTTTGCACTATCCAATCCGCAACGTCAATCGCTCCATTGGCGCCCGCCTGTCCGGGGAAATCGCGCGCCGTTACGGGAATAGTGGCCTGCCTGATGACAGCATTCATGTGGAACTGACGGGCACGGCCGGTCAGTCTTTTGGTGCCTTCTGCGTGCAGGGTGTAACCCTGCAACTGCATGGGGATGCCAATGATTATGTGGGCAAGGCCATGAACGGCGGCACCATTGTCATTGCCCCCCCGGCAGGGACCAGTTATGCCAGCCAGGACTCGGCCATTGTCGGCAATACCTGCCTGTATGGCGCCACAGGTGGGCGCCTGTTTGCCGCAGGGCGCGCCGGAGAACGCTTTGCAGTGCGCAATTCCGGGGCCATTGCCGTCATTGAAGGCGCAGGGGATCATGCCTGCGAGTACATGACCGGAGGCCAGGTCATCATTCTCGGCTCCGTGGGTGTCAATTTTGGTGCGGGCATGACAGGTGGTCTCGCTTTTGTCCGCGATCAGGCCCGGCAGTTCGCCGATCAGGTCAATGGCGAACTGGTCAACTGTCACCGCATCGAGACCGAATCCATGCGCGGCTATGCGGCCCTGCTCCGCCGTCATGTCGAAACCCACGTTGCCCAAACCGGCAGCAGCTACGCCGCCAGCCTGCTGAAAGACTGGTCCCATTTCATTCGTGATGTCTGGCTCGTGGTGCCCAAGGCAGCGAAGCTGGATGTTCTGCTGGAAGAAGCCAGCTGATTCTCAGCGCTATATCCCGAGGAAAAATTATGAGCCATTTTGCCTTCATCGAAGACCCACGGCAGGACCCGAAAAAACTGGACGTAGAAGAACGCCGCGAAGCGTTCAAGGAAATCTACACCAGTTTTGATCTGGACAGTGCCAAGCTCCAGGCCGATCGCTGCCTGCATTGCGGTAACCCCTATTGTGAATGGAAGTGCCCGGTGCACAATTACATTCCCAACTGGCTGCAGCTGATTGTTGAAAACCGCATTGAAGAAGCGGCAGAACTTTCCCATCAGACCAATACCCTCCCGGAAATCTGCGGACGCATTTGCCCGCAAGACCGGCTTTGCGAAGGCGCCTGCACCCTCAATGATGGCTACGGAGCCGTCACTATCGGCAATCTCGAAAGATTCATCAGCGAGGAAGCCCTGGCACGCGGCTGGCGTCCCAGCACCGGTACCGTCAGCCCCAACGGTAAAAAGGTGGCCGTCGTCGGAGCCGGACCTGCAGGACTGGGGTGTGCGGATGTTCTCAATCGTGCCGGCACCAAAGTCACCGTTTTTGATCGCTATCCCGCCGTGGGCGGGCTGCTGACTTTTGGTATTCCACCCTTCAAGCTGGAAAAGGAAGTCATTGCCCGCCGCGCTGATCTGCTGCAGGAAATGGGCATTGAGTTTCAACTGGGAACAGAAATAGGTAGAGACATTTCCCTGGCACAACTGCTGAACGACTTTGATGCCGTCTTCCTCGGCATGGGCACCTATACCGCCAAGACCGGCAATCTCCCCGGTGAGCATCTCCCCGGCGTCATCAAGGCATTGTCTTATCTGATTGCCAACACCCGTCATCTGATGCAGCTTCCGGACCCGACTCTGCCCTACATCAACCTTTCCGGCAAAAAAGTCGTCGTACTGGGTGGTGGCGATACGGCCATGGATTGTGTGCGGACTGCCGTGCGTCAGGGCGCCAGCAGCGTCATTTGTGCTTATCGCCGCGATGAACAAAACATGCCCGGCTCCCGGCGGGAAGTCGCCAATGCCCGAGAAGAAGGCGTGAAATTCCTCTTCAATCGCCAGCCCGTCGAAATTATCGGCACTGAACAAGAGGGTACAAAGGCTGTCCGTATGGTGGAAACGCGACTGGGCGAATCCGACGCCAAAGGTCGCCGTCACCCCGAACTCATCCCCGGTTCCGAACAGATTCTGGATGCGGATGTGGTCATCATTGCCTTTGGCTTTGATCCCTCCCCCGCCTCCTGGTTTGGAGAACACGGCATTGAAACCGACGAGCGCGGCCGGATTCGCACCAATGCTCAGTTTCAGACCAGTAATACCCGCATTTTTGCGGGCGGCGATATGCGGCGCGGTTCGGATCTGGTGGTCACTGCGGTGGATGAAGGCCGCAAAGCCGCCGAGGGTATTCTCGATCAGTTGGGAGTTTAAGGATTATGGCCAGCACCTTGCACAATGATCGTTTTCTGCGCGCCTGCCTGCAGCAGCACGTAGATCAGGTTCCGGTCTGGCTGATGCGGCAGGCGGGACGCTACCTCCCGGAATACCGTGCCACCCGTGCCCGGGCGGGTGACTTTCTGACCCTCTGCACCACGCCGGAACTGGCCTGCGAAGTCACCTTACAACCCATCGACCGCTTTCCCCTGGACGCCGCCATCCTCTTCTCGGACATTCTCACCATCCCCTACGTGATGGGTCTGGGCTTGAGTTTTCAGGAAGGAGAAGGCCCGGTTTTCGAAAAGCCCCTGCGCTCTGCGGCGGACATTGCCCGCCTCAGTCAACCTGATCCTGAAAATGAACTGCGTTTTGTGATGGATGCCGTACGCCTGATTCGTCGCGAGCTCGATGGGCGCGTACCCCTCATCGGTTTTGCCGGCAGCCCCTGGACCCTCGCCTGCTACATGATCGAAGGCCGTGGCAGCCGGGATTTCATCCATATCAAAAGCCTGCTTTACAGCGATCCCGCCACCTTGCACCATTTGCTGGCGCATCTTGCCATTTCAGTAACCGCCTATCTGAATGCCCAGATTGCTGCTGGTGCCCAGGCTGTCATGCTTTTTGATACCTGGGGCGGCAGCCTCAGCACTCCCGCCTATGCAGCGTTTTCTCTGGCCTATATGACCCGGATTATTGCCGGCCTGCGCCGCGAAGCAGACGGGAGAAAGGTTCCCGTCATCATCTTTACCAAAGGCGGTGGCAACTGGCTGGAAGCCATGGCCGACAGTGGTGCCGATGTCATCGGACTCGACTGGAGTACGGAACTGCATGTCGCCCGGCAGCGGCTGGGTCAAAAGGTTGCCCTGCAAGGAAATATGGATCCTGTTGCTTTATATGGCAGCACCGAAGGAGTACGGCAGGAAGCCCTGCGGGTTCTGGAAAGTCATGGGGCTGGAACAGGCCATATTTTCAATCTGGGACATGGAATTACGCCCCAAACCCCCCTGGAGAATGTTGCGACCCTCGTGGATACGGTGCATGGCTGGAACCCTGCAAGGCAGTCCCTTCAAGATTGAACCTAAAACGGCCGTTGCCGGGGGTTGAAAAGAGTTAAATTTCAGCCGCCGTGACTGCGTCGCCAGGCTGCCCAGGCATCGCGCAGGGGATGACGCCCACGACGCGGCTGCAGATAAGTCACCGAAGCACCCTGTTCCATGCGCTGCAAAGCTTCACTGATTGCCATACGGGTTTGTTGCGCCAATTGTCGCCGCCCCAGCTCAGGGGGTAAGGCCGGCAGAAACTCGACACGCAGGGTCAAGGGTGCGGCAGCGGCCAGCCGCCAGAGATGTCCGAACAAACTGTCGTCCCCAACAAAAGGACACAATCCATCCGGTTGCCCCGGTTGCAGCACATCCTCATACCGCAGAGCCACCGGAACCGTTTCAGCTTTGGCGGCTGCGGCTGTCTCAAAAGGCGCGGCATAAAATTCGCCCACCGATTTACCATCACTGGTGGTTCCTTCCGGAAACAGCACCACGCTGGTTCCTGCCATAATAATGTCACTGGCCTGACGCATGGTGCGCTGACTGGCCCGGGCATCGCTGCGATCAATAAACAAGGTCCCCAGCCAGACCCCCATGATCCCGAAAAAGGGCCAGTCACGCATCTCCTTTTTCGCCACAAAACGGCCGGGAATCAAGGTCGCCAGAGCCAGAATATCCAGATAAGACACATGGTTGGCGGCAATCATCACGGGTTCTGCCGGGATTTTACCATCTACACGCAGGCGAATTCCCAAAACCCGCAAGGCGCGACGACTCCACCAGGCAAAAGCCCGATAACTGGAAGCATCAGGTTGCGCTTTGCGGGCACAAGTCCACAGTGCCAGCGGGTAAGCCAACAAAAGGTAAAACAACAACATAGGAACCCGCCAAAAACGCCGCATGACATTGGGCCGCATACGCCGCAAACGCCGCCCCGGATAGTGAATAAGAACCGGAGCCGGCGTTTGTTTACGCCTTCTCATTTTCTGCGGCCCACCGGTTCCAGAAAGCGCTGCTGATAACGAGGAGTCATGAGGCTGGATTCACACCACACAAAAAAATCCGCGCAGTGAAACTGGGGATCCCAGAACGGTTCTCCTCCCACCCGGACACCGGCCCGCAAATATCCCTTCAAAAGAGAAGGCAAAGAAGCGGCTTCCACTTCTGCCAGCCGGTCAAAACCCGGAACCTCGCGCAGTGGGAAAACCCGTTGTTCCTGCGGAGTCAAATATTGCTGAAGTTGCTGATACAACGCCCCAAGGGCCGGGCCATCGGTACTGTGCACACTCGCGCAACCCATCAGGTAATCGATCTGCCACATGGACATGGCCTCGGCCAGCCCCGACCAGAGCAGGGTAATCACCCCGCCCTGACGGTAATCGGGATGTACGCAGGAACGACCCAGCTCCATGATCCGGCTATTCAGGGCGAGCAGACGGGATAAATCAAACTCTGTCTCGGCATAATAACGACCCACCGAAGGGACTTTCTCGGGCAGGAACAGGCGGTAAGTACCCACCACTTCCTGACGGTTTTCATCCTCTACAATCAGGTGCTCACAAAAAGGATCATACTCATCCTGATCCAGACCCGGCCCACCACTGAGTTGGGCACCATACTCGGCACTGAACACTTCATAACGTAAACGTTGCGCTGCTTCCACTTCGTCCTGATGGCGTGCCAGATAAAGTCGCAAGGAACGATCTTTTTTCTTAGTCACGTGATCGGTACTGCCGTGAGATTGAGTGCTTAACATGCAGGGCTCTCCGTGCAAAAACGATAGCAAACCTTCCTTATTATGACTCACAAATATGACAATAGTGCGGCACTTTTATGAACTTTTTATGACAAACAAGATCCAGTTCACCCAATAGGGCCATTTTATAGCATGATTCAGACTTTACCAGTCCCAGGCGCAAAATAATCGACCACCTGCAAAAATCCGCCGCCGAAGTCTTGCACCCTGCGCCCGCAATGGCTACTGTATAACACTGTTCCAGCATACCTTGCCAAGAGGTGAAGTTTTTATCATGCCTGCCGCACCCGAGGAAGCCGATGACAGCCCATACTGCTGTTGTTCGGCCGCCACTTTTATGGAAATTCTGGAGCGCCAACGCGCTGAACCTTTACCTTTCATGGAACTGCTGATGGTCCACGCCGGTTGTGGCGGCGGTTGCGGAAGCTGTATTGACGATCTTGAGGCTTACCTCCGTCAGCACGACGCTTACATCGAAGATTGAAGTTGTCCTGTGACTTTCAGCCACCCTGGTGGTCCCGGGGTGGGCATCAACAAACCATCTGGGCGCCCTTTTTCGCCCGCTCCGGCAAGGTTCCCCTGCGTCGTGAAATCTGGACCACACCCGATCAAGATCAAGTAGCCGTCGACTGGATAGACGCCCCTCCCCAAGCACCTGTGGTCATTTTGTTTCATGGCCTGGGTAGCAGCTCACGGGGGCATTATGCACTGGCACTGGCAAGTGCCCTGCGCCACAGGGGATGGGGCGGCTGTTTCATCAATTTTCGCGGCTGCGGTGGCATCGACAATCGCCTGCCCCGCAGTTATCACGCTGGCGACAGCGCCGAAATTGCCTGGATGCTGGAAAAGGTTGCGCAGATACTGCCCGACAATAAGCGTTATGCAGTGGGTGTTTCCCTGGGCGGCAATGCCCTTCTGAAATATCTTGGTGAACAGGGGGGCAACGCCAACGCGGTTCTCAGCAAAGCCGCTGGCGTCTGTGCCCCTATTGATCTGGTAGCGACTGCTGAATTTCTGCAGAAAGGCAACATCCGTTTTTACAATCGTTACTTTCTGACAAACATGAAACAGAGCGTACGCCGCTTGCAGCGACGCTATCCGGAACTGGCAGATTGGTCACAGGTTTTTTCCGCCAAAAACCTGTATGATTTCGACGAATATTTTACGGCACCGGTACACGGTTTCGCAGGCGCGCGCAGTTTTTGGGAAGCAGGATCATCCGCTCCCCTGCTTCGTCATATTACCGTGCCTACCCTGCTGCTAAACAGCGCGGATGACCCGATTGTACCCATAGCCAGCGTTCGTAAGGCCCTGTTGAGTCCGGCGATAACGCCCTGCGAAACCCCACATGGTGGGCATGTAGGCTTCATGTCCGGGCCTTTTCCCGGACGTCTGGACTGGTTACCGCACACATTGCTGGATTATTTTGACGGGAGGAACAACGCATGAGCGATCATCTGCAACCACGCCTGCGGGTTTTACTGGCAGAAGCCATTGCCATTGGCCCCGGCAAAGCCGAGTTGCTTCGCCATATCCGCGAAACCGGTTCCATTTCCGCTGCGGCCCGCTGTATGCACATGAGTTACCGACGCGCCTGGTTATTGGTAGACACCATGAATCACAGTTTTCTGGCACCCGTGGTCAGCACCGCTACCGGCGGCAGTCATGGCGGCGGTGCACATCTGACGGAAATGGGTGAAGAAGTACTGCGCCGCTATGAAGCCATGGAAGAAAAAGCCAATGCCACGCTAGCCCCGGACATTGCCGAATTCCGCAAACTCATGCAACTCCAGCCCCGGGAGCAGCCAAAATCGTGAAAAACCTGCTTCGGGAAGTACTCTGCAGCCGGGTTTATGATGTCGCCCGGGAAACCCCGCTGGAGGCCGCACCCAAGCTGAGTGCACGCCTGCAGCGCGAGGTTCTGTTCAAGCGCGAAGACCTGCAACCGGTTTTCAGCTTCAAACTACGCGGTGCCTACAACAAAATCGCCCAACTTTCCGCCGCCGAAAAAGCTGCCGGCGTCATCACCGCCAGCGCGGGCAACCATGCCCAGGGCGTCGCCTACTCCGCCCAGAAACTGGGCATTCGTGCCATCATCGTCATGCCTTCCACCACTCCCGAAATCAAGGTCAATGCGGTGCGGGCACGGGGCGCCGAAGTGATTCTGCACGGCGATAACTTTTCGGACGCCCAGACCCACTGTTTCCAACTGGTACAGCAATCAGGCATGGTATTTATCCCCCCCTTTGATGATCCTCTGGTCATCGCCGGGCAGGGAACCGTGGGGGCAGAAATATTGCGGCAGCGGGGCGCCGGTCTGGAGGCGATTTTTGTGCCCGTCGGTGGTGGTGGGCTGATCGCCGGAGTAGCCGCGTACCTCAAGTCCATTGTCCCGGAAATTCGCGTCATTGGCGTCGAGCCTTTTGAAGCCGATGCCATGTATCAGTCCCTGCAGGCCGGGAAACGGGTCGTGCTGCCCCAGGTGGGCATTTTCGCCGACGGTGTGGCCGTCAAACAGGTCGGTGAACACACCTTCGCCCTCTGCCAGCAATATGTGGATGAGGTCATCCGGGTCAGTAATGATGAAATCTGCGCCGCCATCAAGGATGTATTTGATGAAACCCGCTCCATCATGGAACCCGCTGGCGCTCTTGCCCTCGCCGGGCTGAAACGCAAGGCAGCTGAAGACCCTGGACGGGGCGGGGCCTGGGTCGCACTGCTCTCTGGCGCCAACATGAATTTTGACCGGCTGGGCTTCATTGCCGAGCGCGCCGAACTGGGCGAAGCCCGGGAAGCCCTGTTTGCCGTCACCATTCCGGAAACGCCCGGTGCCTTCCGGGATTTTTGTACAGCAATTGGCCAGCGCGTCGTCACCGAATTCAACTATCGCCTGCACCGCCGGGATTGCGCCCATATTTTTGTCGGCGTCGCCATTCGTAATCGGGAAGACGCCGCCGCCCTCCTCCGGCAATTACAGGAAAACGGGCACCAGGCACTGGACCTCAGTGAGGACGAAATGGCCAAGCTGCACATCCGCCACATGGTCGGCGGTCATGCCAGCGAAGCACAAAACGAACGCATCTACCGCTTTGAGTTCCCGGAAAGGCCGGGGGCGCTCATGGAATTTCTGGAAAAGCTGGGCGGCCAGTGGAACATCAGCCTGTTTCATTACCGCAATAACGGCGTTGACCTGGGGCGCGTCCTGGCCGGTTTTGAAGTCCCTGATACGGATCTGCAGCGTTTTGAAGCAATGCTCAGCAAGGTAGGCTATCCGCATTTTTCCGAAAGCAGCAATCCCGCCTACCGCTTTTTTCTGGACCAGGGTGACGCCCCGGTCTAATTCTCGCGGGGCGCAAACATCAAACGTAGGGATTCGCCAATGCCCGCAGCCATGCCGTGCCAGCGTTTGGCCAAATCCGCGTCCATGTGATCCAGCATGGTCTCGTGAAACAAGGCCAGCCAGTCATCCACCAAAGGATTGGTGACCCCCACCGGGGCGTGTTTGTCCCCCAGCGCATAGCGGTAGTCCTTGTAAGGCAGTCCACCCGAAACCGTCCACCAGTAATGCACCAGACGATCCTTGTGCAAGTCCCAATCCTGAACAATGGAAAAAGGCCCAGCCAGAGTCGGATGCACCTGAATACGGTTGTAAAAGTCATCGACCACCGCGCGAATCACCGGCAGGGATATTTTGTCACAGAGCGGCTCAAGCCGCCGCTTGGGGGGATTACTGGTTTCCATTGGATTTATCCGAAATGCCTTGACCAAAGGATCTTAGCAGAATTTTTCATGAGAAGCAGAACGCGTTGCACCCAAGCCCATCCAGATCAGGCAAGTTGCAGAAGGTTAGATCAATCAGCATTGCCTAACATGGAAATTCACTACATAATAAAATTAATTAATAAATTCAATAAGTAATGGTTATTTTTTATTACCAGAATATAACCATGTGTTACTAAGGAATAAACACTTATGCGCCGTAAAATATGTTTATGCCTCTGCACTGTTTTGACTTCGCTGGCGGGAGCAGGCACAGCCTCTGCGGAAAGTCTTGCCTGGATGGCCACTTATCCTTATGGGCAGGCCCCAACCCAAAGCTTATTGCAGCAGGCCTCGCTCCGGCGTCCTATGAGCAGGCAACGGCGACCCTGCCCAGTCGCACTTCCAGCCAATCTGCCATTACCAAAAGCCATAGCATAGCGCCGCAGTCATCATCCGTGCCTCCCTGGTGGAATCAGCCTCTGGAACAGGAACTGCAATCTTCGCCGCACGCGCTGCTGCCTTCTCCAGAAAATGGTTCTTCCCCTTCCGCCAAAAAGCCCTGGCCCTGGTATGACACACCACTCGGCGTACTGGGCATTGGCGTTGTGGCAACCGGCGTTACATTTGCGTTTGATCATGGCATCAATCAATACGCAGAAACCCATATCAGCTACAACGTCCGTAAGCATATCGCCCTGAATTTTGCGGATGTCATTACCGACAGCGCCGCCATATTCGCCGGAACCACCTGGTTTCAAAGCCCCTGGGCCAGCGCCAAGCTGGCGCATACTTCCAGTGTTGCCTTAACCGCAGCCGCAGCCACCACCGTAGAAGTTTTTGCGCTGAAATATGCATTTGGCAGAACCAGACCCAGTGGCCCCAATAGCAATTCCATGAGCTTTCATCCCTTCAGCTCACGGTACACGCTCTTCGACACCAGTTTTATTTTCCGTGGCGGCACCGGCAACACCGCTTCCTTCCCCTCCGGCCACACCGCCATCGCCTTCGCGCTCATTACGCCCTACGCACAAAACTACCATCTTCCCTGGCTGTACAGTCTGCCAGTTCTTGTAGGGATCAGCCGCATTATTGCGGTCAATGGTCACTGGGCCTCAGATGTTGTTGCCGGTGGCTTTGTCGGCTGGCTGACGGCAGACCTGACCAACAGATTGTTTCCAAACAGTAATTACGGCTTCATGCTGTTTGGCGATGGCGTAGGATTTTATGGCAAATTTTAACGGGAACCACTTGTGAAAATACTGAATAAACAATGGGTAAAAGTACCCCTGATGATCGCCATGACCAGCGCCATCCTCTCCGGTTGCGCCATCATGACCGATGGACCCAACGCCAGTCCTTACCAGCGAGCCCCGCAAAAGCTCCCCTCTGCCGTACTGTCCCAGCACGAAGACCATCTTTCCCGTGCCGCCATGGAGCGTTTGCTGCACCAAAACATCACCTACCATCTGGGCGCAGGTGATGTGGTATCCGTCTCGGTGTATCTCCATCCCGAACTGTCCATTCCCGCGCCCATAAGCAGTTCCACAGGGCTGGCAGGGGCCATTGTTACCAATGATGGCAATATCCAGCTTCCCCTGCTGGGCGTCGTGCATGTGGCCGGCATGACCACCAAACAGCTGCAGGCCCATCTCAGCCATCTTTATGCCCATTACATCATTGACCCCAAGGTCAGCGTACAGCTGCAGGTTGCGCACAGTATCCGCTATTACCTGTTGGGTGAATTCATCAAACCCGGCCTGGTTTATTCCGACCGACCGCTCAACTTGCTGGAGGCCATGGCGTTGGGCGGTTCGATCAACCTGACTGATGCCGACTTGCGCAGTGCCTATGTGGTACAAAATGGTCAGAAACTGCCCATCAACTTCCATAAACTGATTCTGGCTGGCGATCTGCAGCAAAATATCCCTCTGAAAACCGGGGATACCGTCGTCATCCCCAGTATCAGTACCATGCGGGTTTATGTGTTCGGCGCGGTCAACAAACCCGGTCCGGTACCTTTTCCCAATGGTCGCCTGAGTCTGTTACAGGCCATTTCTGACGCGGGCATGAATACCAACAGCCTGACTACTGCACGCCTCAGTGAAGTACGCGTCATTCGTTCCGAAGGCGCCAGCGGACAATTTTATGTCATCAATGCAAGACGCATTCTGGAAGGCAAAGCCGCGCCTTTCTGGCTCAAATCCGGAGATATTGTTTTCGTCCCGCAAACGGCGGTCAGCAGCTGGAATCAGACCATTCAATTATTGCTGCCCTCGTTACAGGCTGTTGGCGATATCCTGAATCCCTTTGTGTCCATCAAATACTTGCAGCAATAGGAAAATATTTGTGACGGATCATACCTCAGCACAGCAACCAGCGCGCAGCAGCGCAAACCTTGAAGCCATGCGGGGCGGAATAATGCCCAGCCAAGCGACAGAAGGCAGCGACGAAATCGAGCTTGGCCCACTCTTCCAGTCGCTCAGAGCGGGCTGGCGCCTGCCCGTCTATCTGGGTGGTGTCGCCGCCTTTCTGGCGATTATCTTTGTCCTGTTTGCCCAACCGGTTTTTGAAGCCAGCGGCTCCCTGTATCTGGGAAGTGCAGAAAAAAGCCAATCGGTCTCTTCCAGCGCACTCAGTGGATTCTCGTTGCTCTCCGGGCTCATGCAAGGCTCCAGCATGGCCACTCAGGTCAACGTTGTGCGCAGTCGGGATTTTGTTGAAGAGGCGATTCTCGACAGCGGGCTCAATGCTCAGGTATGGCCGGACGGAGCAGCCACAAACCAGCGTTTCTGGAACTGGCTGCTGGGCGGTCGCTCCCTGTCCATCTACGCAACGCCCGCCAACGGACTCCATGCCTCGCTGGCTGATGTCACCAGCCCCGCACTGAACAAGCAAAAACTCGACGTTCTTTTTTCTGCAGACGGCCATTACCAGATACTGAAAGACAAGCAAGTGGTACTGCAGGGTCAGCTTGGGCAAGATGCCATTGGCCCCGGAATCCGTCTGAAACTGCAGGCAATCCGCCCCCACTACACCCCTCCCGCCCATACCTTATACCATTTACGCATACAGACTCCGCGCGCGGTTTATGATGCCATGACCAAAAGCGGCGCGCTGGGCGTCAATCAGTTAGGCGGCGGCTCCGGAAGCAGTGCGGAAACCACCTATATTGTTAACGTGCATTACCAGAATGCCGATCCTTTTGCTGCCCGGCAGTTTGTCCAGACACTCATGCAAACCTATCTGGACAAAACCCACGCCTGGGCTACCGGACAGGCCGGTGCCAGCTATGATTATCTCAGCACCCAAATGCACAAAATCCGCACTGCGCTTTCGGCAGCCGATGCCAGCCTTGCGCACTATCAGGCACATACGGGTGTCATTGCGGTTTCTGCCGGCGCACAGGCCATGATCAAACAGGAGGCCGACTACGAAACGCAACGTGCCCAAATAGAGCTGCAACTGCACACCCTGCAGCAATTGCGCCAACAACTCTCTGCACCGCAGGCATCCATCAACCCATACATTCTCAACAGCATTGACAACCCGGTCCTGAATCAGCTGAGCGGACGCCTGGCCGCCGCGCAGACCAAGCTCACTTCGCTGGAAAAAATCTACACCCCGGCAGCACCGCAAGTCATTCAGGTTCTTGCAGAAATTCAGTCCATCCAGTCCGCCATTCACAACCTCATCGACAATCAGACTCAAACCGCACAGCAGCAATTACAGTCTCTGGACGCACTGCTCAGCCAATATCAAACCAAAATGGGCAAATACCCCAAGGCCGAACTGAAAGTGATCTCCCTCACCCGCTCCAGCGAGGTTTTGGGCAAGTTGTATATGTTCCTGCTGCAGAAACAGGAAGAAGCCGCCATTCACAAGGCCAGCACCATCACCCGCAACCGGATACTGGATACCGCCCTGGTACACAACCTCCCCGTCTCGCCCAAAGGCAAAAAAACCGTCATCCTGTTCGGGTTACTGGGTGCCTTTTTGGGGATGGCGCTGGTACTGGGAAGATTTCTTTTACTGACCAGCTTCCGCTCCGATGAAGAAATACAGCATCTTTATCCGTTTCTGCCGGTATACGGTTTTCTGCCCGCCGATCACAATACCTCCAATGCATCGAAGCAATTTGAGCTGCCCGATGCGCGTTCGGGCTTTGGTGAGGCAGTGCGTCTGCTGCGGAGTAATGTTTATCTGGCCGCCGGACAAAGCGCCGGACAAATCCTGATGATTGCCTCAGCCACGCCCAAGGACGGGAAAAGTACCGTCGCCTATCAACTGGGTGCGACCATCGCCCAGGACGGCAAAAAAGTGCTGGTTATAGATGCCGACTTACGCAAGCCGCATATCCACGAAATGTTCCGCATCGCCCAGACACCGGGCATTATCGATGTGTTATCCGGTCAGCATTCCTGGCAGGAAGCCGTACGCCCCATTCAGGCACTCCATATGGACCTGATCACTGCAGGCAATACGCCGCCAAACCCCAGCGAATATCTGGGCAGGCACCGCTTTGCCGAAATTTTGCAGGAAATGCGCCAGTCCTATGATTACATTCTGCTGGATACCCCGCCGTTTCCCATGGTGGGCGACGCCCTGCTTTTGGGTAGCCAGGCAGACCGTATCCTCACGGTTGCCCGCGTACATGCCACGCCGCGCAAAGCCTTCAAAGAGCACCTGCAAGGGCTGATCAACCTCGAAAAGCCCTTAGGCGTCATTATCAATGGGGTGCGCGTCAATGCCAGCTATGGTTATGGATACGGATACCACTATGGCGAAACCCGCCCTGAAAAACGCTGGCAGAAAAAACTGCGTAGCTGGCTCCGGAAGTTATGGGGTTGAATATGTCATATCTCTGGTCGGGGCGCTTTGCGCGGCAAAGCCCGGAAACCGCGCCGAAGACTGCTCCTCGCTGGGACTTTCATTGCCACCTTCTGCCCGGTGTGGACGATGGACTCCGTACGCTGGAAGAAACCCGTCAAGCCATCTCCGGCCTGCAACAGTTGGGCTATGGCGGCGCGGTGCTGACACCGCATATTTACCCCGGTGCCTACGACAACCACCCCCAAGGATTGCGCAACGCCTTTGCAGAACTCCAGCAACAGTTATCAGGAGATTTTATCCTGCATCTGGCCGCCGAGTATTTTGCCGATGAAAGCATGCTGACAGCCATTACGGAGCAGAATCTGCTTTATTTACCACTGGGAGAACAGAAAGTGGTTCTGGTGGAATTCCCGGTCCTCATGCCCAGTCCTGCTGGCACGGACATACTCATCGAATTACATCGCGCCGGTTATCAGTCAGTCCTGGCGCATGTTGAACGATACCGTTACGTCCAGCAGCAACCCGCTGCCTGGCTTGAAAAAATCAAGAATACGGGCGCATGGTTGCAATGCGACATCGGCAGCCTGGTCGGTCAATATGGACCCCATCCACAAACCCTGGCCCGTCACCTGCTGGCACAAAACCTGCCCACACTCTGGGGCACCGACCTGCACCGGGTGGAACAACTGGAACGCTATATGCGCCCCGGTCTGAGCACGCTCACCAAACGCGGTGTACCCGTCAATTTGGCGCTTGCCCCATTGAGCGCAGCAAACAGCCATTAGAACCGGCCAGGGTCGTAGGACATGAAACGCTTGCAGTTTGATATCATCGCCATACAATGGGTGCATTGATACTTACCTATGGAAACATACCCAATGGCAAACGTGAATGTAAGAAACCTGCCCGATGAAGTGCATCGGGCCATCCGAATCCAGGCCGCCCAACATGGCCGCAGCACCGAAGCCGAAATTCGTGACATCCTGGAGCGTGCCATGAAACCCGAAGGCCGTGTGAAACTTGGCTCATATCTGGCTGCCCTCGCCCGCGAATCGGGTGGACTGACGGACGAAGAACACGCCTTGTTTGACCGTTCGCGCATTAAGTCTCCCGCCCGTACAGCGAGCTTCGATTGATACTGCTCGATACGAATGTAATCTCGGAGCCACAGCGCAGAGAGCCCGATGCCCGCGTCATTGACTGGATTGATGGGCAGGCACTGGAAACACTCTATCTCTCCACGATCACCGTAGCCGAGCTTCGTTCGGGTATTGCGCTGATGCCGGCAGGCAAGCGTCGGAATAACCTACACGAGAATTTGGAAAAGCACTTGCTGCCGATGTTCTCCAACCGGATTTTGCCGTTCGATATGGCTTGCACAAAGGCCTATGCCGATCTGCTGGTTAAGTCCCGCGCCACTGGCTTGGCCGTTGAAACAGCCGATGCTTTCATTGCAGCCGTTGCCATCACTAACGGATTCGCCGTCGCCACCCGCGATACCACCCCTTTTGAAGCTGCTGGGCTTAACGTCATAAACCCTTGGGAAACAGGGTGTTAAATTAAATAGCCTTAATGTTCTCGAAGGCTGCGAGCACAAAGCTCTGAGCCGCCAGATGCAGGACAACATCTAGCCGAATGGTAGCCACCACTTCAGAGCGACACTGACATCAATCACCCAGTTCACGGGCGGTGGCTTTCCCGCGCCTCCCGGCACTCGGCAGCACTCACTATCGGCGCGGTTTCGCGACGCTCCAAAATGCGACTGGCAGCTTGCCGTGCGCGATGCTTACGCTGTGCACGATCCACCGCCTCACGCATCAAGGCCGCAATGATGGCGCTTTTGTTTTCCTTACAAAAGGTCGTATTGAATGCAATTTTCACATCGTCAGGAACACTAAAATTGACTTTGGCCATTTTGAAACCCAATTGTTGAAAAATTCAACAATTACTATAAGTTATCCCCTGCCCGGCCGCAATGCATCAGCCGCATGGGCATCCCAGCACGCCGCCCACGCCCAGATTGGATTCCTCATTTTTCGATCAGGTCGGTCATCATTACAGCGCACGCACCTAAGACTTCTGATTTTCTCTGGTTACTTGTTGCCGGCGTATGGACATTAACCAAGTAACGGCTGGCGTGCAGGCGGGATTTTCGCGCAACAACTGCACCAGGGTACGTTCTGCGGCAGCATACTCTCCGGCCCGCCATTGGGTCAGGGCAATCTCCAGTTGCAGGTTACTGCGCGGGTAGGGAAACAGGGACACTTTAACCCTGCGCGTAAAAATCCACTCCCGCCTGCACAATGCCATCTGGGCGCGCATCGAAGTGCGCTTTTCTTCTGTCCCATCCACGGTTCATCTTACTGATGAACTCATCGCAGAACGCCGGGAGATGGCCAAGTTCGTTAGGCCAGCCTGACCGGCCCCGGATACCGTTCCAGGGTCACATCACTGGTCAAGAGAACCAGTCCCTCGACTGTTGCCTGCGCAATCAATAGCCGGTCGAACGGATCTCTGTGAATCAACGGCAAAGTGTCCACCGCAACCGCATGCTCTCCGGAAATGGGCAATTCGACATAGCCATTGTCGATCAACCCACGGCGCAGCAGACGCGCATCTACCTGAAAGTCTGGCCGGTTTAATCCATTCTTGATGGCCACTTCCCAAAGGCTGACAACGCTGAAAAACAGTTCGTTCTCCAGATCAACCATCAGCGCACGAGCGCCTGCAGGCACCCGCTCCAGATTGTCCGCAGCCCATAGCAGCAAATGCGTGTCCAGCAGCAGCTTCACAGGCGCCCCTCGAACAAGGCCGCAATTTCATCGGCAGCCATCGTATTGAAATCATCCGGAACCTGGATTTGACCGGACAGAAACCCAAACCGCTTCTGCTGTGATACTTCCGGCGTTTCCAGCGCAACGACTTTCACCATGGGCTTTCCGGCTTTGGCGATCACGAAAGACTCCCCCTTGGCAGCCTTCTCAACCAATCGGGAAAGCTGCGTTTTTGCTTCGTGCATATTGTAGGTTTGCATGACCACCCCTATAGACTAATACCAATGAACTAAGTCTACTACATCTGCCACAAGAGGCGTAACCCGGCCATCTCCTACAGATTGTGCGTACGCTCTTTCCCTCCATTCGTACTGCATTATTAATGCTATGATCGAAGGATCTTAGCAGAATTTTTCATGGGAAGCAGAAAGAGCGACACTGGCACCGACCGGAACGCGGTCCACTCAGGCTTCTTGAAGCGCACGCAACTAAGACTTCGGATGCCGAACCGCTTGCCGGTGTATGGACATTAACCAGGTAACGGCTGGCGTGTAGGCGGGGTTTTCGTGCAACAACTGCACCAGGGTACGTTCTGCGGCAGCATGCTCCCCGGCCCGCCATTGGGTCAGAGCAATTTGCACTGTTAGTAACAACTCAATCCGTCCGGCGTCTTTCGCTGACGTCGTCTGCAAGCCACACCTTGATGAGTGATTGATAGGGCATATCACGCTTGTTGGCTTCGATTTTGATACGGTCCAGCAACGTCTCGGGTAAACGCAATGATATGGTTTTCATGAACTGCTCCCGCCAAGCCTATACGGCTATGGCGTGAGTTTCGTGCTTCATCGCGGCGAAACTTCCACCGCTCCACATCTCGGACGGTTCCCGCCCGGAGCCGGAACCACCGGCCAATCTCATTTCAAGCCACCGCAACAGTACCAAATCCGCATTTTCGTCGCGGCCACAGATAACGCCGCAATGCGGGCACTGGTGTTCCCGGTTCGAGAGCGTTTTCTTCTCATCGGGTAATTTCCAGCACGCATGACAGCGTTGCGTGGGCTTGATCTCCCGCGTCGGTGCTTCCTCGTACCACGACCCAGCCTCCAACGTGACGGATGCGTACCACTTCCCGGCTTTGTGCATGATCTCACAGGTGACCGGCCGGCCCGGTGTTCGCGGTTTTCCGCGAATGGGAAGGTTGCCTACAAATTGCAAATACAAAGCGCCGTGTTTCCCGGATATGCCAAGATGCAGCTTCCAGCCATCCCCGTGCGTTTTGTATCCCCAACCGGGATAGCGATGGATGTTTTTGAATCGCGGGAAACCCGGCGTCTCGCCATTCTTCATGCGCCGGAAGAAGTGCTGAAAGGCCAGGTGCAGACGCTTGAGCGTCACCTGCTCCGATTGGGCATTCAGTCCGGCTAGGGCAGGTACCATTTTGCGCCATTGCGTGAGCACCTTGCATTGATCAGCAAACGACAATCCCTTGCCGGTTTCCTTGTACACGCGGATGCGTTCTTCCAGCGCCGTGTTATACAACCGCTGATGCAAACCTAGCGTCTCCTGCAGCCGCACTTCCTGCTCGGCGTTGGGATACAAACGATAGGTCACTTTGCGATTCGGCATGCTTCCATTATACTCGGTTACCATGACTATGCAAACTCTAAGTACCCTACATCATTGCGTTTATAACCTGAACTACTATTTGGTTCTGGTCACGAAATATCGCCGCAGGTGTATGACCGGCCCCATGCTGGACCGGCTGGAAGCCATCTGCCGGAGTACGGCAGCAAAATGGGAGTGCGAGGTGCTGGAATTCAACGGTGAGGCGGATCATGTGCATCTGCTCTTGGCTTTGACACCGAAAGTGCTCCCATCGGCATTTGTGAACAACCTGAAAACAGTCACCAGCCGATTGCTGCGTAAAGAGTTTGCCGATCATCTGAAACGGTATTATTGGAGTAAGCCGGTATTCTGGAGCCGCAGTTATTGCATCCTCACGGTGGGTGGTGCGCCACTGTCCGTGCTCAAACAATACATTGAGCAACAGGAAAGGCCGGAATAATCGCCCTGCGGGCGATAGCGCCGCTTCACCACCCCCTGAACCGCTACGCGGTTACAGGCGGAGCACTACGGCGCGTTCCGGTAGAGGGCTTCAGGTTGGGGAAAGATGCACGCTGGGCATGGCTCCAGTCCAAATAATCGGTAGAGTCATGGCTTTCCCAGAACGCTCGTTCTTCCGCCTCTGTTTTGAAATCAGGTTTCTTTTTTAGATTGCTCATAAATGGTCCTCTCTTTGCGGATATATCAAGGCCAACAACTCAGGAGTTAGCAGCCTTTGAACCGCTCCGGTACAAAACGTTCGGCGTTACGGCGACAATCCTCGGCACGGATTGCAGCCCCTTCGGATTCGAAGCGCGCAACAGTCCGCACGATGCCCATCTCACTCTGCTCGTCGCAGCCCCCCCTGTCGGCTTGGCCTCGGACAAATCGCGTATCGTGTCCAGCACCCTACCACGCCGCCCACGCCCAGATTGGACTCCTCCTTTTTCGATCAGGTCGGTCATCACTACAACGCACACAACTAAGACTCCGGATGCCGACCCGCTTGCCGGTGTATGGACATTAACCAGGTAACGGCTGGCGTGTAGGCGGGGTTTTCGCGCAGCAACTGCACCAGGGTACGCTCTGCGGCAGCATGCTCTCCAGCCCGCCATTGGGTCAGGGCAATTTCCAGCTGCAGGTTACTGCGCGGGTAGGGAAACAGGGGGCGCTTTAAGCCAGCGCGTAAAAAATCCACGCCCGCCTGCACATGCCCTGCCTGCACATCTGCCAACTGGGCAATCTGATTCCGCAAGCCGACACTTTCGGGATTAATGGCTAAGCCATGACGCCAGGCCAGTAAAGTCTGCTGCTTTGCCTGCGCATTATCCAAGCCCAAGAGCGCACCCTGACTATGATAAATATCGCCGATGGAACTCAACACCCCGGACTGACGCGGAATGCCCACCAGCCCCTGTTCATATTGCTGCAACGCGCTTTTGATTAATACTCTCCGACGGTCAACACCCAGGGCCTTGTCCTGATCTGCCAGGGTCAAGTATTCATTGGCCAGATACACATGGGGCTGGGTGGCCAGAGGACGCGCCACCGTAATCCAGTTTGCCGCCTTCATCAAAAAAATGGCGCGCTGATTATTGTTGGGCATCATCCGGTTCAGCCAGCCATTATCACTGAACAAGGCGTAAGTCGCCCCGTCCGCCAGCAGGTTCCAGGAAGCGACCAACACACCGACAATCAAAACCGCCTGGGCAATCATCCCATGATGGATGCCCAGGCGTGGCAACAGGGGCTGCGTTTCGCCGTGATAACCGTAAATCCGCCAGGCCCGCGCCAAAAACAGACCCGCCAGCACACTCAGGGGCAAGTTGTAAAAAATGAAGTTGCCCAGGGCATGCCCGGTAATGGCAAACACCCCCAACACCAGCCCCAATGCCTCCAGACGCCGATCATCGGGCAAGTTCAGGGATTTACCCGCCTTGTAAAGCAGCTTATAAAGGGCATACATCAGGGAACCTGCAAAAGCCAGCAGAAAACCCAGATTAATCAACCCACCTTCAGCCAGATACTCCAGATAATCGTTGTGGGCATAGGTACCCGCAGAAGCCAGCTCACCGGGCAAACGGTAGGCCGGATAGTAGAGAAAATAACTACCCAGCCCCGTCCCCAGCCAGGGATGGCTGAGGAAAATATGCCAGGTGGCAATCCACATCAGGGCACGGGCCACCGTAGAACTGTTGTGATCGATATAACCGGGTGCCAAATGACCCAGAATGTCGAAGCCTTTTGCATAATTCATCAGCAAAAAGGCGATCAGTACCAAGCCGAATATCAACAGCCAACGCGAAAAATCACCTGATCTCTTGCGCAAACCGAACAAAGCAAAAGGTATGGTACATAACCACGCCAGCAAACCACCCCGACTACCCGTAGAGAAAAAAGCCAACAGCAAAACGGCAATAGTCAACAAATAAAACCATGCGACCCAGTCTATCTGCCGGTCATAAAACCGGACGGAACGTTGCGCATCACGGTTGAAATAAACCGCCAGCAAAGGAAAAAAAAGCAGGTTCAGCCACGCCGCAAAGCTATTGGTATCCATCAGCGGGCCATTGGGTCGCAACCCAGTCCAACCAATACCTTGCCCCAACCAGGTGAAATACTGCCAAAGTGCCATGCCACTCAACACCCAGGCACTACCCACCGCACCCCGCCAAAACCACTTCCAGGCGCGCTCCTGAACGGCATCAGGCATGCTCACCCAAATGGAAAAGGCCAGCGGCAATGAACCCAATGTCCAAAAATAAAACCAGCTACTGTAGGGCACTCCACTCCAGAAAAGAGTCACCCCAAACCATGCAAACCACAGCGGCATAAATACCGGCAGGAACCCCTTGGGCCAAGGCAGCCCGGCCCGCAAACGCGGCCACCAGACCCAAACACCCCAAGCCAGCAGAACCAAGGTACAGGCAGCCAATAGCGGAATGATCTGCCCGTTGTAATACCACGAAAGCAGGTAAGCCATAAAAGGCGGAACGGCATAAAACCAGGACAGTCTCTCAGATGGATTTTGTTTCAATGCGGGCTCAGTTCGTTAGTGGCAACAATCAAATCGGCAATTCTGGCATGGATTGTGCCGTGAGCCACGTCTGGTAGCAAATCAATCCGTCCGGCGTCTTTCGCTTCAGTCAAAGCCCGTAATTTGTGTCCAATGGATCATATTATTATATTATCAACATATACCAAGGCCGACAACTTATGAGTTAGCTGCCTTTGAACCGTTCCCACTCTCGCTCGACCACCCCACCCAGCGCCTTGCGGAACTGCTCCGGTGCAAAACGTTCGGCGTTACGGCGACAATCCTCGGCCCGGATCACTGATCCTTCAGCCTCAAAGCGCGCAACAGTCCGCACGATGGCTGCCACGCTCTGCTCGTCGAAAAATACCCCAGTCGGCCTGGCCTGGGTCAAATCGCACACAGAGTCCAGCACCCCACCACGTCCGTAGGCGATGACTGGCGTACCACAAGCCTGCGCCTCAACCGGCGCGATGCCAAAATCTTCCTCGGCGGCAAAAACAAATGCGCGCGCACGCCCCATTAGATCGACCAGTGCCGTCGAAGACTGATACCCCAGCAACTCAATGTTCGAATGACCGGAAGCGATGCGCTTGATCTTCTCCCGCTCTGGACCGTCACCGATCACCTTCAAGCGTTTTTCCGGCATCTGCGCAAATGCCTCGACGATGAGGCTTACTCGCTTGTACGGCACCAACCGGGATGCCGTCAAATAAAAATCTTCCTTGTCCTCCCGGAACGCGAAGGTCTCAACATCCACCGGCGGGTACACCATCTCGGCCTCGCGTCGGTAGGCTTTCCAGATACGCCGGGCAATAAATCTGGAATTAGCCACGAAGCAATCCACCCCATTGGCCGTGCGTACATCCCACAACCGCATCTTATGTAATAGCCATTTTGCAACCCAGCCCTTCAGCCCCTTGTCCAGCCCGGACTCACGCAGGTACTGATGCTGCAAGTCCCAAGCGTAGCGAATTGGCGAATGCACATAGCTCACATGCAACTGATCCGGCCCCGTCAACACGCCCTTGGCCACCGCATGCGAACTGGACAGCACAATGTCGTAACTGGACAAATCAAGTTGTTCAACCGCCAGTGGCATCAAGGGCAGATAGTTTCTATAACGCGTGCGCACACCAGGCAGATTCTGGATGAAAGTGGTTTTAGGCGTTTTGCCCTGCAAAAAAGCCCGTTCGCGCGCCGGCAGAAAGTCACAAACACTGAACACATCCGCCTGCGGGTACATGATGAGCATCTGCTCCAGCACACGCTCCGCACCGGCATAGGTAACAAGCCAGTCGTGGATAATGGCAATGCGCCTCATCGAATGCGCTTTTTCAGCATTTGCTGATAGACTACTTCTATCGCCGCAGCCATCTTCTCAGCAGAGTAACGCTCACGCTGCACCTGTTGCCCAAGCGCACCCAATCTTCGCCGCAGGAACTTATCTTCGCTCAACCGTCGCAACGCCTGTGCCGCCTGAAGAGGCACACCCAGCGGGTACAACAAACCCGACCCGGTCTCGCCTACGAGTTCCTGGTGTCCTATCACATCACTGGCAATGACCGGCACACCGACCGCCATCGCCTCCAACACTGCCAGAGGCATGCCTTCCCATCGTGAGGATGAAAAATAAATATCGGCTGCAGCCAAACAAGGCGTTGGATCGTCCAGCTTCCCCAGAAACTTCAAGTTTTCCACTCCATCGGCTTGCATGCGTCGCTCCAGCGCATCACGTTCAGGGCCATCGCCAATCCAGACAAACAGATGATCCGGCAGCATCCGCACAACCTCATAAGCCTCATTCATGTTTTTCTGATAGTCGAAACGACTCAGTGTCAACACAATGAGTTGATCGTCCTTCATCACAAGTCGGCGGCGGAACTCATCTCGCCATCCGGCACACACATCGTCCGCAATCGGTTCCACCCCGTTAACCACGACGCTACGAGGTATTTTCTGCCATAGACCCTCTACTTTTGCCGCCTCACACTCTTCGTCGGAGACGAACAAAACATGATCAACCCAGCGGGCAGTAAAATTTTCATATAAACGGTACAGGCGACGCTTCATGCTCCCATACTGCGCCACGTGAACCCCGTGCGGCGTATGCACGCAGGGCAAGCTCAGCCTGGCTGACACGAAGCGAGCATAGATACCTGCCCCCTTTCCGTGCGCATGCACCAAAGCGATATTCTGTTCGCGCGCGAATGACACGAGGCGCATAGCATATCCGAAATCGAAACGCCGGTGCGGGAGCGTGAACACACAACCATAAGTCAGATTTTCGAAGCGTTGATAGTATGGTAGCTCGTCGGGACAAGCTACGTACGCTCCGATGGACGCCGACAAATACTTCAGAAGCAGTTCAACGTGTCGCGGCCCACCGCCGTGGTCGGCACGAACAGAAATAAGCAATACCAACTTTTTGTTAGTCATAAAATCAAAGATTCAGGCAAGTTATATTCAAAATATTTCATCTACCAGTGAAATCACTGCCGACGCCAGACATCGGTGAAGGCTGATACCCTCTTTCATTCCACCAATCTGACCTTGGTGCCGTGGTTTATGGCCATCTATCTGATGGTCTGCGACAACAGTTGCCTGTCGGCCCTGCGCCTCTCCAAGCAGATCGGGGTCTCCTGGATTACTACGCACCGGATGCTGCGCAAGATGCGCCACGCCATGGCGGACCGGGACAGTATCTACCGCCTGGGTGGATTGGTTAAGTTGGATGATGCTTTCGTTGGTGGACGTCGATCCGGTGGCAAAAGCGGACGCGGTGCAGAAGGGAAAACACCGATCCTGGTAGCTATTGAAAGCCGGGATAAGAAGGCGGGTTTCATGGCCATGGAAACCATCCCTTCGGTATCCGCTGGAAATATCCGTCAGTTCGTTCAGCGTCATTTGCTCCCCTGGCAGACTACCCGCACGGATGGCTTGATGGCGTTGCGCGTTCTGGGAGAAACCCAGCACCATGAAGGCCGTGTTGCACCGCCAGAACAGGTAGATGAATGGTTGCCCTGGGTGCACATCGCTATTGGCAACCTTAAAGCGTTCTTGCTGGGAACTTACCATGGAGTCACCGGCAAATACCTGCAGCAATACCTGGATGAGTTCGTCTATCGCTTCAACCGACGCTTTTAGGAACCTGAATTGCCATTGCGTCTGCTCAATGCCTGCATGGACCATATACCCGTCCTATTGGTAGCTGAAAAAGGTTAATAGGCATGCAATATAATGATTTAATTATATTTTTTATCAAGAGCTAATACGCACTAACCCACTGTACATATACAGCCAAATTGATAGCAACACCAGTATAGAAAGAAAATTACTAGCTGCAAAATTGGCACCAAAGGTAAACAAAACATTGAAAGCAAACCATGGATACAAAAGCATTCCGCTAGTACCACCCGCCGTAAATCCCCGCCAAGCCCGGGCAAAGAAAAACCCATAGAGTAAGAGATATAGCGGAGCAAACCAGCCAGTACCTGCGAGTATCTGTCCCCAAGAAGTAAACCAGGTATAATTTCCATTTAATCCTGCGTCATATGTTACCCTGAAACTTAACTTAAATGCTTGGGCGAAACTCAACGAAGCCGTAGGAAAAAATCTATCAGCGAATGGAAATTGGTAGATGAATCCAAAGTCGTTGGGAAGCACTGATTGCTTCAATAGTCCAGATGGAAAACGTCCATCCAGATATCCTGCAAGATGATTGATTGATGTTGGTCCATAACCAATGAACGAAGTGAGTAATGCATCATGACCATGATATCCAATATTGCTACGTAAGACCGCCACACCCCCGAAAAGTACGAGTAACAATGTCATTATCATCAAGCCGCGTAGTAAGATCCCACTGACTCGAACTCCGCGCATCAGCACTGCATGCCGCAAATAAATCAGGAAAAATCCAAAAATCGCAGGCATCAGAACAAAGCGCGACATCATCAAAAGGGCTGAAAGGAACAAACTCGTCATGAGCGAACCCACCAGAAATACAAGCATAAATTTGCCTAAACGATTTATTCTTAAAGACAAACGAAGATAGTTTGCCCAAACCCACCACATCACTCCCATCGCCAGCGGGAGGGAACCCATCATCGCACCTCGACTCGCGTGGCTAAGCGCAAGTTTGACTTGCTGGCCTTCGCCACTAAGTGCCAATGCGAGAATCGCCGGATCATTGCGTAAGATGGTGGCAATCGTTATCAAAAGTAATCCGAGCGCTGCTACTGTGGGCAACATCAGGTAGACGAATGCGGGCACTCGCACTAAAGTAGCAAGACGTGGCGGCATACGATAGGCAATCGCGTACCCTACGCGGATACCAAGCAAGACTATGGTCGCGCAAGTAATGAGAAAGATAAACAGCACCGGATTCGCGAACATTAGATCAGGTTCATGAATGGTATGCTCGTAGAACGTCGGAGGAACTAGAGTGAACATCAGCATCAGCACCACTGCGGCAAGCAGCAGCGTCTGCGGACGCAACAAGTGATAAGCGGTAAAGACTCTCTTCCTGTAAATCACACCCATGGAGGTCGTGCTAACGTCAAATGTATTCATCATGGTCTCTCGTCAAATAGGGCGTGGCGTTGAATCGAGATGGCCTCACGATACAACTCCTCGTAACGCTGCACCCAAGTGCGTAGATCAGTGTATGGAGTAGCCGACACCCGCGCTGCGTAGGAAGCCGCTGCGAGCAATTCACGACGTGCATGCAGAGAGCACATCAAGTTGGCGAGTGCAGAAATATCGGTCGGCTCCACCAACCACCCGTTATAACCATCACGGATCATCTCCGGAATGCCACCGCGACGCGCTCCGATAACTGGTTTGCCAAAGGCGAAAGCCTCGAACACCACACCAGGCAGGTTATCATTCCACAGCGACGGCACTACTATCAGGTCCACCTGTGGATAGAACTCTGCCGGTCTCTGCCGTCCGAGCAGACGTATCCGCGAATCGCGGATCAGTCCGCGAAGGCGTTGTTCGTAGCCCTGCTGGCCGCTGCCAGCAATCCACAGCTCACTGCCTGGTATGTCGGCCTGTAAAAACGCCGCAATCAGTGGCTCGATTCCTTTGCTGCGATCCAGCCGTCCAATGTAACCGAAGCGCACGCCGTCATGTAGCGGAGCAGTTGGCGCGTCTTCAATACCCAAGGTCCGTAGTGCGCGCGCATTGTGAATGGCTCGCTGGATCGGTACGCCATCGAAATAACCCAAAGACCGATGCCGATCAATAATGAATTGACTGACGCCCACCACAGCTTGAACGCGGCGACTCAGATTACGATGCGGCAAACGAAACGCTCGGCATGTAGCGCATTGCCTCGTACAGTTCTGCTCTTTATTATACATGTTTGCTTTGGCACAAATCAGATAATAATCATGCAACACCTGTACAATAGGGACATGAAATTTTGCCAGCGTACCCAAACTGGCTGCAGACCAACCGGAAAGATTATGCAGCGAAGCCACGTCCGGGCGTTCTTGCACAAGGACGTCTTTGAGATAATCCTGCATCCATGGGTTGATACTGTCTAACCCGTGCCATAGGAGCCGCATCAGTGCTGCAGGACGCTTCTTTTGGTAAGGCCAGTATACATTACGAATGCCGGCCCTCCAGACCGTTATGCCGTCTTGTTCACTCCGAGTAAGTCCCGCCTGATCAGACGTAACGAGTAAAACGCAGTCGTGCCCCGCAGCGCGCAAGCCGCGCATCTGCTCCCAAACAATAACTTCGGCACCACCACCTCGGTCAATGTCCGCTAATGCATGTAAAAATAATATTTTCATAATTGGTACTTTTTATTCAAACCAAGCTTTCCGGAAAGACCATCATCAACCGCATCACGCAACAGCCGATAGCGTTCTGTTTTTCTAAGCATAACAGAAAAAAGAAAAAGCAAAGACATATAGACATATCGGTTTACCCAGAATACGAATCCGTTCTTTTTTATGTAGAGCGTATCCACATAAACACCATTACGCATCCCGTAGTAAGCGCGAAAATCACCCGCACCTTTCAGGTTTCCTAAAAAACCGTTGCTGAAACGTTTCTTGACGTTCCAGGAGGATTCAAGATCGTCGATCAATGCAGCAGTCACCAGCAGTATTCTTCCGCCATTTGTTACAATACGATAGGTAAACTCATTATCGTCCGCATAAAGCACAAAATCGTGATTAGGTAGCCCTATTGACTGGATCAATCCCCGATGGAATAGAAGCCCACTGTATGGGGCTGTATCCAGCGCGATCGTTGCAGGCAATATTCCACACGCCTGCGGCCTGCCCCAACGTGTTCGCCGCCAGATCTTGTAGGGAATATCCAGCACATGAAAACCACGAAAACTGTTCGCACGTGGGTTGATGCGATGTGTGGCAACTCCCATCGCAACATCAGCCTGATGCTCAGGACGAAAGGCCAGCACCGCCAGCTGATCGCGTGGCGTGTTCATTAGTTCTGAGTTATAGACTTCAAACAATTTTTGCAGGGCATCGCTGCGTGGGCGATTGTCGTCATCCAGCAACCAGATGTACTCAGCACCAAGCTCAAGCGCCCGTTGTATACCTGTGGAGTAGCCCATTGCGGACCCAGTGTTTTCAACCATTTCCACTACATGGACAAAATCGGGGTAGGCAACGGTCAATCCGGCCTTGACGGGCCACGCTGCGCCGTTATCAACGACAACCACCATAGAAACATCGCTGTTGCGTACCCCATCAAGCACCTGTCGCAATAGGTGTTCACGCTTACCATAGGTTACGGTGACAACGATTGATTCAGTCATCGTTTAACTCCCAACCCGAGTAATATTTCTTGGTTTTTGGTTATCAAAAAGGCCAAACCAACCATCTAAAATAGCATTAAGATAGAAATTCATGCGAACTAACTTATGATCATCATATAAAATCACACCAATGCATCTTCGCAAATAATACTTAACAACATAAAAAAATAGAGCAAGATTGGAACAGTGTTGTTTTCTCATCCACACCATATTTCGCAAGCCAAAATAGCTCAGCCAGAGTTTTTCTAATGGTACTCTCGCACTTGATCGCCCTAAAATGGAGGCTTTATTTGTATCTTTTTTTGCTGCGTCTTTGTGCTTTATGAGGCTATGCCGCATCAAAATAATCTTACCAATTTTTGATATCATGTAGCAATAATAAAAATCATCATAATGTATAAAAAACTCTTTTTTTGGATAACCAACTTTATCGATAACCATCTTGTTGACAGCGAGCCCAACAAAGGATGCGTGTTCGATAGCGATAACATCATTTGTTAATTGAGTTTCTGACATACTTTTGATTACTTCGCCATCTGTACGACACAAATCTATCCACCCACGATGTTGGACTTGAACAGTACCGTCCTCAGAAACTTTTAAATTGGCGACAGCCAGCACACCATCAATTAAAAAACCGGGCGACATTTTCTCTAAGGCATCTGGCATGGGTTCCGCATCATCATCCATCAACCACATCCAATCATAACCAGCTTCATACCCGCGTTTAACCCCTTCATAAAAGCCACCCGCCCCACCTGTATTTTCTGGTAATCGCACATAGTCAATCACAGGGTTATCGAGATAACCATATTCTTTTAGCAGTTCCGGAGTGCCATCAGTACTCGCATTATCAATCAGGATAATCTTATCAACCGGTCGCGTTTGCGCGAGCAGAGCATCAAGGCATTCTGTCAATAACTGTTTACGGTTATAGGTAACAACAACTGCCGCGACGGTTTCATTCATGGCTTAAGCTTCTCTTTGACGTGTTCGGCACTCTTGAGTGCGGCAGCAACTACCTGATCCATATTGTAGTATCGATACTGCGCCAGTCGCCCGACAAATGTCACATCTGACTCTGTTTCAAACAGGGCTTTGTAGCGCTGATAGCGTTCTTCGTTTTCCGGTCGTGGTACCGGGTAGTAAGGGTCTCCCTCCGCCTCAGGATATTCACGCACAATGGATGTACCCGAATGATTTTCACCCGTGAGGTGCTTGAATTCCGTAGTTCGGGTATAGGCATGGTCATTCGGGTAGTTGATCGTACCCACTGGCTGCAGCCATTCTGTGTCCTTCAGATATTCATGCTCAAAACGCAATGAACGATAGGGTAATTTACCAAATTGATAGTCAAAATAGGCATCTATCGGTCCGGAATATACGGTATGTTCGGGCTGCACCTGTGATCGTATTTGGGCATAGTCCGTTTGTAACTGTACCTGGATATTTGGGTGATCCAGAATTTGTTCAAACATTTTTGTATAACCAAGGGCAGGCATGGCTTGAAAGGCGTCTGTAAAATAGCGGTCATCGTCATTGGTCCGCGTCGGTATGCGCGCAGCCACCCCAGCACTGAGTTCGCTCAAGTCCAGCCCCCACTGCTTGCGGGTATACCCGCGAAAAAATTTATCACAAAGATCAGCACCCACACTGTTGAGCACCACATCTTCACTGGTTTTGACGCTTTCTTTAGGAATCCGTACGTTATCCAGATACGCAGCAACGCCTGCCTCGTCCAGATTTAATCCGTAAAGGCGATTGATGGTGCTCCGATTGATCGGGATAGGCAGCAACTCCCCATCCACCTGCGCCAAAACCCGATGTTCATAAGGACGCCATTCTGTAAATCGTGACAACCACTGAAAGACCTTTTCGGAGTTCGTGTGAAAAATATGCGGGCCATAGGGATGAATGCGTATACCCTGTGCATCCAGGGTGTCGTAGGCGTTGCCTCCAATATGCGGACGTTTGTCAATCACCGTGACCCGGTGCCCCGCCTCGGCCAGTTCACGGGCCATTACACTTCCGGCAAAGCCTGCGCCTACAACCAGAATCGATTCTTTCATAAAGCCCCTGCTACAGATCGATAAACATTAATGCCCCGCTTATGTAGCACCACCGCCATAGTCACAGTAACGAATATTTCCGTTATCAGCATCGACATGGCAGCACCCACACCTGCATAGCGCCATGAGAGTGGAAAAATCAACAGTGCATTCAGTGCAGCAGATGCTATTAATATGCGACTGAATGTTTGGTTCATACCTAGTGTCAACATGGTCTGTATGCCATAGACGTTACTCAATGCGATAACGAAGGGCAACAAAGCAAGCCATTGCAAAATGGGAATGGAGGCATCGTATTGATCCCCAAGAACCAGGTGCACAATAGGTGCCGCAGCCACTAAAAGACCAGACGAAAATACCAGCCCTACCACAGCGATGTACGGCAAGATTCTGCGAATAAATGCCAGAGCTGCTTCATGGGATTGTGCTGCCAGTGTACTGATGTGCGGATATAGGGTCTGCGTGACAGGCGTCAACATACCTTGCACAGCCTGCACGACCTTGTTCGCTGCACTGAAATAGCCGACAGCCACCGGACCGGCGATCAAGCCCAAAACAAATGCATTGCTGCTGGTATAGACATTGATGGCTGCTGTCGACAAAAAAACATGCCAACCATTGTTGAATTGATTACGGAGGCTTTCTCTGGACGGGATACGCCAGCTTATGCCCTGCTTCCTGCGCAGGACTAACCATGCAGGGATGGCCGCCAGCAAAACAGGCACAGACTGTATGCCTGCAGCGATGAGGTAGTCATGCGTGTTGTGGACAAAAATGAATATGCAGGCCGTGGTAATCAGGCGCGCTCCCATATTCATCCAGGTAATATCTTTCATGCGTTCCAGACCCTGAAACAGCCAGGTAGGGAAAAGGGTTGCCCCCATCACCGTAAGGTACACAATCAGATATAAGGCCCAATGCGCATGAAACGTCGGTATGCTTGCTACCAGAGCAGCCAAAATCAAGGCACCCGCCAAAAATAGGGCGACTTTTATGGTCAATACCGCGCTGACAATCTCACCCAGTTTTTCGGGATTATCACGATGCACCGCTATTTCCCGAGTAGCACTTAAATTAAAGCCATAGTCTGTTGCCACCACAAAATACTGGATAAATGCCTGAGAAAAGGCGATGAGCCCAAATTTTTCCGGCCCTAGCACCCGCACCAGATAGGGCAAGGTCACCAAAGGCAACAAATAATTCGCGCCCTGCAAGGTGAACAGGGAGGCCATATTGCCCAGAAGACGCTTGCGGTCACTCATGCGCATGGAACCCTGAGTTCACCATGACTGGCCGTTCTTCCTCTCTCATTCCCTCACATGCTCCATAATGAGCCCCAAGTTCCCGAAGCATGAGTCCCAGCTGGCTTCCCGCAGCGTTCTGGCAGATCTGATCAATTTGCTCGGAGCAAAGGCGCATGGGGTTCAATCCACCCACAGCCCAGAGAGATCCAGAATGATTGCGGCGAAGGGGTCGATGGCGGCCTGATCCGTACCGCCCCAGGTACCCAGCAGCAGCCAACGGCCATCCTGGTTGGCGTAGGCTTCCAGGGTGCGGACGTCGGGGTCAATGAGCCAGCAGTGAGCGACACCGGCGGCGGCATAGCGGGGCAGTTTGAGGACACGGTCGGTACGCGCAGTCGTTGGAGAGATCACTTCGCAGACCCAGTCGGGGACCATCTCGAACCACGCGGTCTTGGGCAGTGCGGGCATCCGCTCGCGACGCCACCCAGCGAGGTCCGGGACGAGGATGTCTTCGTTCAGGTGCAGTTCGGGTTCGTCGAGTATCCACCAACCGCCGGGGCCGCCGCTTCCTCCCTGGTCGAAAGGACTGCCGACCTTGATGCCCAGGGCCGACGAGGCGCGGGCATGGGCCGGTGCAGGCCGGGGATGGGTGTGGAGTTGACCGGCGATGATCTCGCCCACGACGTTGTCGGGCAGACCGAAGAGGTCTTCGTAGCGCGCGAAGCGCTCTGCGGCGGTCATGCCGCCCCCTTTTCGGTATCGAGGCCGGACGCGCTGAGGCCGTCCACTTCCCGGCGCAGGGCGGCGATTTCCGTCTGGAGAGCGTCGTATTCGGCCATTTTCCGGTGCAGGAAGCGGACGGTGACCCGGGCTTTTTCCTGAACCCCTTCCGGCGTCAGCAGGTAGGCGTAAACGCCTTTGTCCGGGTTGTTACGAAAATTTCCCATCTTGACCAGGCCCTTTTCTACGAGGGCCTTGAGACAATAATTGGTTTTGCCCAGACTGATACCCATGACCGCAGCCAGTTCGCGCTGGGTCATTTCGGGGTGCTCAGTGAGCAGTTTGAGCAACTGATAGCGGGTGGCGTCGTCGAGCATTTTCTTTGTTCAGGCGATGAACGATAAGCGATACTATGGAAGACCACCCGATACTGTCAAGAATTTTTGCGCAGCGCATTTTGCAGCAGCGCCAGAAAACCACCCAGAATCAGCCCGCCCAGAATCGCCAGCACCAGTATCAGAGTCTTTTTTGGAGATACCGGGTTGGGATCATAGCGGGGGGACAAGGTTTGCAGGCTCGGACTGGTGTTATTGGCCGCCAGTGCATTTTCAGCCTTGGCCATGGCCGACTGTAGCTGGATCAGTGCATCATTATGCTGGGCTTGTTCCATATAACGCAGTAATGGATCGGAATGTGCTGCATGTACATCTGGGGCGCTACTCAAAGTTTTGCGCATATCCTGATACTGCGTCTGCAACTGTTTTAACTGGGCCTGGCGGGTAGCGACAATCTGCTGGTAGCGTTGCTGATTGTGCTTCAAAAATTTCTGGATGATTTGCGTCAGATATTGCTGGGCATCCTGTGGCGACTTTCCGTAGGCTTCCAGTGTCAGAATGGAAGCTTCTGCCTTGTCCGGCGTGACGCTGTGCAATCTGGGCAATTGTTTTTGGGCCTGCACTGTATTCACGGGGGTATACTGATTCATCAAACGACTGGCTAATTGGGTGCCACTATCCAATGGCTGCCCGGCCACCTGCCCAATCTGAATCACGGCATTGCTTTCATACACGGTCGGCGTCAGCAACAAGTAAACAACGGCAAGCCCCAGACAGACCACAGTGCTGACAAAAACCACCCACTTACGTTTGACGATAATTTCCCAAAGCTCGCGTAAACTGATCTCGTCATCCGGAACACTGCGATAGGCATGGGCTGGATTGGTTTTGTCTTCTTCAGGCATGCTGTATCCTCTTTACAAAATAAAGAAGTCGGGCAGGGTATCAGGATCAGGGAGATGAGGGAATGTTCTTGCAACTTATAGGGGTGACGGTTTGAAGCCGTCCTTACCTTCCGGACGCTGGTCCCTGAAACCTTCATATCTGCTTGTATTGGCGGATATTTTGGCGCTATGGATGGCTTTTTATTTGGGGAGAATTCCCCATGCGCTTTACTATCATCTAAACTCTGTAAAGGTGCTGCTGACCTGGTGGGGCAGCTATGCGCAGATCAATCTGCTGATTTTTTTGTTGTTGGCGTTTCTCGGCATCACCTTTTTTACGGTACGTGGGCATTATGCCCGTCGCAAGGCTTTTTGGGATGAACTGGGCGACATCCTCGCCATATTCACCCTGTTGCTGGCCTTGAATGCAGCCATTGCCTTTGGCGGAAAATGGCCGATTTCCCGCCTGTGGCTGTTTTCGACCTGGTTTTTGGCCTTGGCACTACTGCCACTAATCCGTACTTTGTTACGCGCGCTGTTGCTGCGTCTGGGTGTGTGGAGCATGCCGGTGGTGCTGATAGGTTGCGGGCGCAATGCAGTAGAAACCATCATGGCACTCAAAAGTGAACCCATTCTGGGCTATGCGGTGGAGCGGATTTTGGTGCCCGAGGGAGAGACCGCGCAGGCGGAAAATTATCCTGCAGGCAAGCTCATTCAGCCGTTGGGAAAAAATCCTTTGATCACATTGGCCGCTCTGGGTAATCCCCCCGTTGTTTTGGCTATGGATATGGAGCAATGGAATATCCATGAAGGAATGCTCCGCACTTTAACCATGCATTATCCGAAGCTGACCGTGGTGCCGCCCTTACGGGGGTTGCCCCTGTTTGGCATGGAAGTGATGCATTTTTTCAGCCACGATGTGTTGATGCTGCGGGTCAGGGATAACCTGGCCCAGTTGTGGCCACGTATCACCAAACGTCTTTTTGATCTGCTGGCGGCTTCGTTGCTGGTGGTGTTGCTATCTCCCTTTCTGCTTTACATTGCCTGGCGCATTCGCCGTGCAGATGGTGGACCAGCTCTGTATGCCCAGGAGCGTATCGGACACCAGGGTAAATCCTTTGGTTGCCTTAAGTTCAGATCCATGGTCATTGATGCCGATGCACGCCTGGCGGAGTACTTCACGGCGAACCCGCAGTTAAAAGCGGAGTACGAGCAGACCTATAAGCTGAAAAATGATCCACGCATTACTTCCATTGGAAAATTTCTGCGCAAAACCAGTCTGGATGAGCTGCCGCAACTGTTTAATGTACTGCGCGGCGAAATGAGTCTGGTGGGTCCAAGGCCAGTCACTGCCAAAGAAATTGAAACCTATTACGGAGAAATCGGCGCGCTTTACAAACTGGTTTTCCCCGGCATTACTGGACTCTGGCAAGTCAGTGGTCGCTCCAACACCAGTTACTCAGAAAGAATTTATCTCGACAGCTGGTACGTTAAAAACTGGACGCTCTGGTATGACATTGTCATTTTACTCCGCACCATCAAGGTAGTTTTGAAGCGGGATGGGGCTTATTGAACAGCCTTGGGCCAAACAATATCTGGCCACCCTGGATCATGGAGCAGTGGTACCCGTTCCAGGAGGCCACGCGCCTTTTCTTTGGCTGCGTTGCTTACAAAAGCGACGATCTAACACGACACCCACTCCACCACTTCCCGCAAAGTCCTCAGCATCTGCTTCCCTGCCCGCTGCCAGTGATATGGCTCCTCAGACTTCAGGGATAGCCATGGGTGATGTTGGGTTTCAGCTTGCATCCCCCGCGCGGCTCTTCTACAATAGATGTATTCCGTTGACGCTGTTTGCGTTATGCGAGTAAGAACGCTCCCTCCATCAGGAGGTTTGGGTACGACAGGTTTCCTGATCGTACCTTTTTTAATTTTAGGCTGGCAAAGGTGACATGGCTTTATGGGTGAAATAACACGGGCGCTCATCAGCGTTTCTGACAAGCGCGGGGTGGTGGAGTTTGCACGGCGACTGCGCGACTTTGGGGTGGAAATTCTGTCTACGGGTGGAACCGCCAAGGTGTTGATGGCCGACGGCATTGCCGTTCAGGAAGTGGGCGATTACACCGGTTTTCCGGAAATGCTGGAGGGCCGCCTGAAAACCCTGCACCCCAAAATTCATGGCGGCCTGCTGGCCCGTCGCGGTAATGCTGACCACGATCGGCAAATAGCGGAGCAGGACATCCTCCCCATTGATTTGCTTTGCGTCAATTTATATCCCTTTGCCGAAACTGTGGCGCGCCCCGACTGCACGCTGGAAGAGGCCATCGAGAACATTGATATTGGCGGGCCGACCATGCTCCGGGCCGGGGCTAAAAACTGGGAAGGCGTGACAGTTCTTGTTGATCCTGATGACTATTCCCGCGTCTTGCAGGAAATGGAGCAAAGCCACGGTGGCGTGGGGGCGGCTACCCGTTTTCATCTGGCAACCAAGGTTTTTGCCCATACCGCCCAGTACGATGGGGCCATTGCCAACTATTTGTCCAGCCGTAATGTGGAAGGTCAGCACAGTCAGTTTCCCCAGACCCTTTGCCTGCAGTTCGAGAAGGTGCAGGAATTGCGCTATGGCGAAAACCCCCATCAGGCAGCGGCTTTTTACCGCGATGGCAGCGGCGGAGGGCTGGCGGATGCCCATCAGTTGCAGGGCAAGGAACTTTCCTACAATAACATTGGCGATGGCGATGCGGCCGTCGCTCTGGTCATGGAATTCTCGGAACCGGCCTGTTGCGTGGTCAAACATGGAAACCCCTGTGGAGTAGCTTTGGGTCAGGATTTGCTCAGTGCCTTTCAGCGCGCCTGGGCGGGTGATCCGGTTTCGGCCTTTGGCAGCATCATTGCTTTTAATGCGCCGTTGGATGCCCAGACCGCTGAACTGATCAGTAATCAGTTTGTCGAGATGGTACTGGCTCCGGCCATTTTGCCCGATGCCCGCCTGATTCTGGCCAAAAAGAAAAACCTGCGGGCGCTGGCTTTTGAAGACGGTCACGCCTGGCAGCGTCCAGGCTGGGACTACAAACGGGTGCGTGGTGGCCTGCTGGTGCAGGAATTTGATCAGGCCATGGAAATGGAGGACGACTGGCAGGTGGTCAGCGCGCGGGCGCCCAGCCTGCAGGAGCAACGTGACCTCGCCTTTGTCTGGCGGGTCGGTAAATATGTGCGGTCCAACGCCATTGTCTACGGTCGTGAAGGGCAGACCGTGGGTATTGGCGCGGGGCAGATGAGTCGGGTGGATGCGGCCCGCTGCGGGGCCGCCAAGGCACTGGATCTGGGTTTTGATTTGCACGGCGCAGCGCTGGCTTCCGATGCCTTTTTCCCGTTCCGGGATGGGGTTGATGCGGCGGCCGCTGCCGGAGTGAAAGCCATTATTCAGCCCGGTGGCTCCATTCGCGATGAGGAAGTCATCGCCAGCGCCAACGAGCACGGGATGGCCATGGTGTTTACCGGCGTCCGTCACTTCCGCCACGGTTAAGAGGGATATTTATGGGTGCGAAGGTTTTGGTTTTGGGGGGCGGCGGTCGTGAACATGCCATCGCCTGGAAGCTGGCCCAATCAGAACGGGTCGAGACCGTCTATTGCGCGCCCGGTAACCCTGGTACGGCCGGTGAAGAAAAGCTGTGCAACCTGAAGCTGAATCCCAACAATCCTCAGGCGGTGGTGGCTGAGGCCCATGCCCTGGATATTCAACTGGTGGTGATTGGACCGGAAGCGCCGCTGGTGGCGGGGGTGGGTGATGCCCTGCGCCGCGCCGGAATTCCGGTTTTTGGGCCGGATCAGGCGGGGGCCATGCTGGAGGGCAGCAAGGCCCATGCCAAGGCTTTCATGATGCGCTACGGGCTGCCGACCGCCCGTTATGAGCGTTTTACCGACACTGCCCATGCTCTGGAATATCTGCATGGACACCCACTGCCGGTGGTGGTCAAGGCCGATGGCCTGGCTGCAGGCAAAGGCGTGGTGGTAGCCAGTACCTTGCAGGAAGCAGAAAGCGCAGCACGGCAGTTTCTGCAGTGGGGCCCCATCATCATTGAAGAGTTTCTGGAAGGTGAGGAAGCCAGCTTTATCGCCATTATTGTCGATGGTCAGGTGCTGCCTCTGGCCGGTTCTCAGGATCATAAGCGGCTGCTGGATGATGACCAGGGGCCCAATACCGGTGGGATGGGTGCCTACTCCCCTGCCCCGGTGCTGGACACGGCCATGAGCGAGCGGGTGCTGCGGGAAATCATGCGCCCTGCAGCGCAGGGTCTGATGGCCGACGGCACGCCGTATTGCGGCTTTTTGTATGCCGGCCTGATGATTGGCCGGGATGGGCCGAAGTTGCTGGAGTTCAATTGCCGCCTGGGCGATCCTGAAACCCAGCCGCTGATGATGCGCCTGCGCTCGGATCTTTATGCGGTCCTGCTGCTGGCTGCTCTGGATGAGAGACTACCCGCTGAACTGGATTGGGACAGCCGCAGCGCCTTGTGCGTGGTGATGGCTGCAGAGGGGTACCCTGAGCATCCGCGTACAGGGGATGCCATTGCCGGGCTGGGTGCGGCCGAAACGGATACCGTCAAGGTGTTTCATGCGGGTACCAAAAGTGTGGATGGTCATGTGGCTACGGCCGGTGGGCGGGTGCTGGGTGTGACCGCGCTGGGAGACAGTCTCGCTATTGCCCAGCATCGTGCTTATTCGGTAGTCGCCAAAATCCACTGGTCCGGGGTGCAGTTCCGTCAGGATATTGGTCATTTGGGTTTACGCCGTGACTAGGCAGCGCTGAGACGTATGCCAGGGCATACTCCGCGTCGTCAGGAATTACGCCAGCTGGTGGCGCATCTGCGTCGGGGTGGGGTCATTGCCTATCCAACAGAAGGGGTCTGGGGGCTGGGTTGTGACCCTCGGCAACGGCGGGCGCTGCGCCGCATTCTGCATTTAAAAAAACGCCCACAACACAAGGGCGTTCTGCTCATTGCCGGACGCCGCTGCGAAACTGCCACCTTTTGGTCGGATCAGGGCATCAGTCCGGCACTGCTGGAACAATACTGGCCGGGGACCACCCTGGTGCTGCCCGCCCGTCAGCAGGTTCCGGTCTGGATTCGTGGACGGCATCCCAGTGTGGCCGTTCGGGTCAGCCATCATCCCGGTGTCCGTGCTCTGACCCGGGCTTTTGGCAGTGCCATTGTCTCAACCAGTGCCAATCGCGCTGGCCAGCGACCCGCCCGTGACTTGCGGACCATCCGCCGCTATTTTGGCAACCATCTTCCGGTACTGCATGCCCGACTGGGTAGGCAGCGCCGCCCGAGCCGCATTGTCGATGCCCGTACTGGTCAGGTTTTAAGGGATTAAGAGATTAAGGGGGTAAATTTTCGCGAGAATCAGTTCACCCAATCCACGACCCGCAATCCGGGAACACGCTCAAACTCGCGCAGGTTATTGGTGACGACAATCAAACCCGTACTTCTGGCATGACCCGCAATCATCTGATCATAAGGCCCTATGGGCTGACCTGTGCGGGCCAATTCGGCGCGAAGCTGTCCCGTATGCCTGGCAGCCTCCATGCCATATCCAAGAACCTCCAGGCGAGCTGCAAATCCTTCTATTTCTGCCAAATTCCGTTCTGGAAACTGGGATTTTTCTGCACCATAAATCAACTCCATCAGCGTGATGGTACTTATCGCCATTTGGCCCTGGTGCTGGTGAAACTGCGCCTGAATTTCTGGCGGTTTGCGCTTGATGGTAAAAATGCAGATATTGGTATCCAGCAGGTATTTAATCACAAGCCTTCCCGGTGCTGATCGTCGGGCTGCTCGCGGCTTTCCATAAAGTCAGCACTGACCCCTTCACCATTAAACCAGCTTTCCCAGGATTCACCTGCAGGTACCAGGATGCGCACACGACCCAAGGCGACGACATCCACGCGCTTCACATCATTGGGGAAAGCGATGGACTTGGGCAGTCGTACGGCCTGGCTACGATTGATTTGAAAGACGGTTGCTTGTTCCATGATGGTAATCACTATTGTATATGGCGTTGGGATATCCTACCAAGCGCGAAGCCCGGTGGCAAGGATTCGCGAACCAATAGCCTGCGGCCACTTTCTGGCGAAACGGGCCTTCCGGTGGCATAATTCCCCGCCAGCATAGGAGATAAAACCATGCAGCAGCCTTCCACTCAAGCCGTCGAACAGTTTCTTCTCCAGCTTCAGGACCGCATTTGTACGGCTCTTGAAAAGGCGGATGGTCACGCCAGTTTTCGGGAAGATCTCTGGGAAAGGCCCGGTGGTGGTGGAGGGCGTACCCGGGTCATCAATGGCGGTGATCTGCTGGAAAAGGGGGGGGTCAATTTCTCCAGGGTGCATGGCGATAAACTGCCACCCTCGGCCACCGCGCAGCGTCCTGAACTGGCGGGGCAACCTTTCACGGCAGTGGGTGTTTCGCTGGTCCTGCACCCCCGCAATCCTTATGTGCCCATTGTCCATATGAACTACCGGTTTTTTGCGGCGGGTCCCGTGTGGTGGTTTGGCGGCGGAGCTGACCTCACCCCGAGTTACGGTTTTGTGGAAGACGCCCGGCACTTTCATCAAACCCTCAAGGCCGCCTGTGATCGGCATAGCCCCGATTTTTATCCCCGTTTCAAGACCTGGTGTGATGAATATTTCACCATCAAACATCGCCAGGAAATGCGGGGGGTCGGCGGCATTTTCTTTGATGACCTCAGCGGGGATGCCGATACTCTACAGGCGTTCTGGGAAGAGGTGGCCAACAGTTTTCTGGAGAGCTATCTGCCCATTGCCGAACGGCGCCGCAACACTCCTTTTGGTGAGCGAGAACGGGATTTTCAGCTGATCCGTCGGGGTCGCTATGTGGAATTCAATCTGGTGTACGACCGGGGCACCCTGTTCGGCCTGCAATCCGGCGGACGCACCGAGAGTATTCTCATGTCCCTGCCCCCCCTCGCCGCCTGGCATTATGACTGGCAGGCACCGGCAGATAGCCCCGAGGCCCGCCTGAAGGAAGACTTCCTGACCCCCAGGGACTGGGCATGATTTATCCGCTGCTGCGGCCATTACTGTTTGGTCTGGAGGCGGAGCAGGCCCATCAACTCAGCATCGCGGCGCTGGAAACCCTGGGTCGCATGCCCCGCAGTCTGGAACGGGTATCTGAACATTTTGCGGTGGAGAACCCCGCGCTGCAGCAAAGCTTGTGGGGACTGAATTTTCGCAATCCCGTGGGGCTGGCGGCTGGTTATGACAAGGATGCCCGCGCTACGGCGGCCTTGCCAGCTTTGGGTTTTGGATTTGTGGAAATTGGTACGGTCACACCACGCGCCCAATCCGGCAACCCCCGTCCCCGGGTGTTTCGTTATCCGTCTTCTCAGGCAGTCATCAACCGCATGGGCTTTCCCGGAGAGGGGGCTGCTGCGGTAGCTGAACGTCTGCGCGCCATCCCCCATCCCCATCGCGTTCCCATCGGGATCAATCTTGGCAAAAACAAGGATACGCCACTGGAGCAGGCGACGGCGGACTATGTCAGCGCCCTGGAAGTGCTTTTTCCCTATGGCGATTATCTGACAGTGAATGTCAGTTCTCCCAATACGCCGGGGCTGCGACTGTTGCAAGGCGCTGATGCCCTTCCGGAATTGCTGGCTGCGGTGGCCGCTGCCAATCAACGCCTGGCCGCCGAACATCAGCGCCCAGCCCTGCCCCTGCTCCTGAAAATCGCTCCGGATCTGAATCCCGAAGATATTGGCGCCATGGCGCAACTCGGCAAAGGCGACCAGCCACTGGTGGATGGTTTCATTGCTACCAACACCACCATTGATCGTCCTGCTGGACATCCCGAATATGTGCAGGCGGGAGGGCTGAGTGGTACACCCCTCCGGTCACGCGCCAACGCGGTTATTGCGCAACTGTATCGGGAAACTGCGGGTAAGGTGCCCATTGTCGGCGTTGGCGGCATTTCCTGTGCGGCAGATGCCTACGAAAAAATCCGGGCGGGGGCCAGTTTGCTGCAAATTTATACGGGTCTGGTTTTTAGAGGGCCGGAACTGCTTCGCGAGATTTTGCTGGAGTTACCCGATCTGTGTCAGAAAGATGGTTTTGCTCAGATCAGCACTGCACGGGGAACGGCCAACAATGTTGAGGAATAAAACAGTCATGATTTATTGGTCACGCTTACTGTGCTTATTGTGCCTGCTGATTTCTTTGGCGGGCTGCGCCGCCGTGTCCGATACCGCTTCAGCGACCGGTGATGTGGTTGATGCTGGTACCTCACTGATCCCCTGACTCTGGATTCAGCGCCTTTGGCGTTAGACCATCAGGCAGCACGCTGACTGCCGGGCTCCAGCATTTCCGGCAAAGCCTGCCCTGCCATCTCCGAACCCAGCCACCAGGTCGTGAGCACCCCAATTAATCCTGCTCCCGCCAGTACCAATAATAATCCGCCATTACCCAATTCGGCCTGGAGCGTGGGCAGGAAAAACACACTGACCACCCCACCAAAGCGGCTGAAGGCGGTAGCAAAGCCGTGGCCTGTGGCCCGTAATTCAGTAGGATACAGTTCGGTTGGGATAATCCAGGTGGTATTGCCCGGTCCAAAACTGTTGGCGATTTGCCAGATGATCAACCCTGCCGCGACAATAATAAAAGGCGGCTCGCCGGAGAGGGCAAAGAGCCCGACCAGGCCCAGGCTGATGGCGTCCCCCAGAAAACCCCAAATCTGGGCACGGCGCCGTCCAATGCGGTCAATCAGCAGGGCCAGAGGAATCCAGCCCAGCACAAAGCTGGCTGTAAAAAAGCTATTCCCGATGATGGCCTGTTCCGGCGTTTTCAGCCCCATGTGCATGAGCATAAAGGGCAGAAAAATACCCAGGGCATAGCCCATGACATCCATCATGAACCAGGGTACACAGGCGTAAATGGTGCGCCGCAAATATGGCTTACTGAAAAGCATGGTCCACGACACATTTCGGCTGGCCTGCATGCTGGAAGCGGTTTCCTGGACCAGACGTTCCCGTTCATGGGCATCCACATCCGGCACCAGCCAGCGTAAAACCTGTGCGGCTTCCTGCAGGCGGCCCCGATAAATATACCAGCGCGGCGACTCCAGCAAACTGCGCCGCAACCAGAGTACCAACACCGCCGGCACTGCGCCGGATGCCAGCATCCAGCGCCAGGCATCCGGGCCCGTATTCAGCAATGCCAGGCCCACCAGACTGGAAAGTAGCGCGCCCCCCATCCATAACCCGAAAATCCAGGTCATGGCCGACCCGCGCTTGTTTTTGGGCATGAATTCAGCAATGTAAGTGGAACTCAAGGGATAATCTGCGCCAACCCCAAGCCCAAGAATGAAGCGCAAAATGACCAGAGAGGTGATGTCCCAGGCAAATCCGGAAAGCAAGGCCGCAAAGAAAAATGCCGCAATATCAATTAGATAAACCGTCTTGCGGCCATAACGATCCGCAATAATACCGCCAAAAAGTCCACCAATCAGTGCGCCCACCAGCGCCGCAGTACCCAGCAATCCCAGCAGAGTTGGCCCCAGATGCCATTGCGGTTTGAGCAGAATCAGTACAATAGCCATGATACTCAAATCATAACCATCCAGAAAAATGCCGAGGCCGGATGCCCAGAGAATCCGCCGATGCCGCCTGGTAACTTTCTGTTCGTTATCTATTGCACTGAGTAGGTTACTCATCATCTCGCCATCAAAGCCGTTGTAAAGCGTTCACCATAGCACGTCAATATGACACTTTTATGACAGTCCCTTAAAGAAATAGATGAAAAAACAGGGTTTACCTGACTTTTGTGAGCATTACGCTTTTCGTTATAGACCGTTGCTTAAAAAACACTGGTCATGAGTTTTTATTAATACCTATCCTAAGCAAAATACAGCCCAGAAAATATCATATTTTTGTCATAAAACATTCACAATACTGTCACATTACTCTGATATGATGTTTTCAATAGAAAATTTAACAGGTTAATTCACTATTTACCCATTTTTGAGGATCGAGATGCCAATCAGAAATTTCAGGTTTTCGGCAATCGGTATCATGTTGATGCTTATTCCTTTCAGTCAAGCCCTTGCTCAGAACAGCACCTCACCCATTGTCATGGGCAACACCGCCAATCCGGGCGCCGTTGCGGATGCCTATCTGGCCCATGCCCGGGCCATCCGCAAGGCGGATGCACCCATCGTCCATCTGCTGAATCATTCTGCTTATACCCTGGCGGTACCCCTCCTCAAAAAAGCGGCGGCGGACAAGGACGATTTCTGGGCCGCTGACACGCTGGGTCATTTGTATCAGGCAGGTTTGGGCGTTTCCGCAAACTCCCAGACCGCTTTCCACTGGTATCTGCAGGCCGCCGAAGCGGGAGATCGTTTTGCCCAGCGTCAGGTAGCCAATGCCTATCTCAATGGCTGGGGCGTCACCCGCAATCCCCGACGGGCAGCTTTCTGGTTTCGACAGGGTCTGATGGTTCCGCAAGTGGTCAATGCCGATTTCTGGTTAGGCAAAACCTATGCAGCGGGCAGACTCATGCCGAAAAATCTGACCAAGGCGGCCTGGTATGAAGGGCGCAGTCTTGCTCTGCTGAAACAATTGGATACCGAGCACGTGGGTGCTGCCGCCTATGACCTCGGCATTGCCTACTGGCACGGGTATGGGGTCAAAAAAGACGCTCATCAGGCCGAACAGTATTTCCAACGCGCCCTGGCGGAGCACTATCCGGCTGCGGCTGCTGCCCTTCAGCATCTTAAGGAGAAAAACACATGAGGCGTCGCGATTTTTTAAAAAGCCTGGGGGCTGGTGCCACGCTGACGGCCTTTCTGGGCAGTTCGGTAGCCCGTGCTGCCATGCTGCCCGCCCTGGGACGTTCCGGGACCCTGGAAGATGTGGAACATATTGTGGTCTTCATGCAGGAAAATCGATCTTTTGATCATTACTTTGGACATCTGAGCGGGGTGCGCGGCTACAATGACCGCTTCCCGCTGAAGTTGCCCGACGGTCAACCCGTCTGGTTTCAGGGGCGCATGGACGATCCGACCCGGCCCATTCTGCCTTTTCATTTCAATACCCAGAAAACTTCCGCGCAATTCCTTCAGGACCTGGACCATAGCTGGGCGTCTCAGCACGGAGCCATTGCGGGGGGCCTGATGAATGCCTGGCCGCTCAACAAGACCGACATGACCATGGGCTATTTCCAACGCCAGGATATTCCTTTTCATTATGCGCTGGCCGATCATTTTACCATTTGTGACCATTATTTCACCTCCATTGCCGGGCCTACCTGTCCCAATCGCTGCATGCTGTTTACCGGCTCCATTGATCCCGAGGGCCAGCACGGCGGCCCCTACATTGATGACGACACCCATCTCTGGACCAAGGGTGTCAAACCCTTTACCTGGACGACCTATGCGGAGCGCCTGCAAAACGCAGGCATTTCCTGGCGTGTCTATCAGGAAGGGCTCCACGAAGAGGACCATAATCCGATGACGGGGAATTTCGGGGAAAATGCGCTGCTGTATTTCCAGGCGTTTACGGACATTCCCGACAGTTCACCGCTGGCCCAACGCGCACGGCGACCGGGCGGAGTGGCAGCATTGCGTGAGGATGTGCTGCGTAATCGTCTGCCGCAGGTTTCCTGGATTGTGGTGCCAGCCGGTTATTCCGAACATCCCTCTTATCCACCTGCCTATGGCGCCATTTACATTGCCCGGGTGCTGGATGCCCTGACCAGCAATCCGGAGGTCTGGGGCAAGACTGTGCTGCTTCTGGATTATGATGAGAATGATGGATTTTTCGACCATGTGCCGCCACCTCAACCTCCCACTCCGGTGCGGCCCGGCAAAAGTACGGTAAGCACCGAAGGCGAAGTTCACAATCGGATTAACCCGGACTGGCCTACGCTTTATAGCGCCGACCAACTGCCCTATGGTCTCGGACCACGTGCACCAATGATTACTATCTCGCCCTGGAGTAAAGGCGGCTATGTGTGTTCGGAAGTCTTCGACCATACTTCCGTCATCCGCTTCATCGAAAAACGCTTCGGCGTCAGCGAACCCAACATCACTCCCTGGCGACGCGCCATTTGCGGTGATCTGACTTCGGCCTTTGACTTTTCACGCCCTGATGAGCGCAAGGTATCGCTGCCCAGTACCGCTAATTATGTAGCGACGGTACATCACGAATCCACATTGCCCGCTCCGCAAGTGCCCACAGAACAGGCCATTGCCATAGATCCTCAAGAAAGTGGCCTGCGCAAACGGCGGCCCCTCGCATACGCCACCGCTGTGCGGCTGGAAGCAACGCATCAGGGCGTCCGTCTACACCTGCATAACCCTTCTGAGTTGGGCGTCGTCTGCACCGCCTACTGGGATCACAGCCATCAACTTCCCCACCATTACACCCTGGGAGCAGGAGCCAAACTGGAAGACGAGATGATGCTGCCCAAGAATCAGAAGCTCGCGCTCACGGTTTATGGTCCGGACAGCTATATCCGCAAAATCACGGGTACGGGTCCTTCCACTTTGCACATCGATACCCAGGGAACCAGGCCTGGGGATATCCAGGTACTCTTGTATAACGCCGGTGCCGATACCTTGCCCATTGAAGTAACAGACCATGTGTATGGACAGGGCACACGAAAAATCCAGTTGGCAGCAGGACAAACCCGGGAGCTGCACTGGAACCTGCAACCCAGTCACCACTGGTATGATCTGATGATTTCTACTCCTCAGCACCAGTGGCGTCTGGCGGGGCATATTGAAAACGGGGATGAGAGTTTCAGCGACCCGGCCAATGTAATACCGGTACTTGCCTGAAAATTGACTTTAGCCATGTGAAACGGTTAGTTGGAAAATATCTGATCCAATGTTAGCCCTTCCAACACCTGTTCACCCAGGCGCTCCAGCTCTTCCACACTGGCCGAGCTGATGCGTGCTTCAAATTCAGGGCGCAACGGACCAAAGCGCTTCTGCAACAATTTCCGCAACATCTGCTGTTCCCCTTGTTGCCTACCTTGTTGCCTACCTTCTTCTAATCCTTGTTCTAATCCTTGCTCTAATCCCTGTTCCATCCCTCGCTCCATGCCAAGACCGTAAGAAGGTAATTCGGTGATCAACACTTCGCTTAACATACTTTGTTCCTCCTTCACTACATCAAACAAATCCCGGTTAGTCGACAATATTTCGAGCATTTTCATATAGTCCCGAAATCGACCAGGAGCACCTTCAGTCAACACCTGCAAGCGACCGAGAATATGCCGAATAACCGCACGCGGCGAACGCCCCTTAAAATCACAAAGCACCGCCAACACCAAAGCATCCGGACTATCTTCGTCAAGCAGCCGGGTGCAGTCAATGCGGTGCATGTCCACAGTCTGGTATTGATACTCCAAGCCAGACTGCGTAATTCCCGAAGCCATACGCAGCGGCTCCTTGCCAATATACAACAGTACCTGGCGAATCTCTTCCTCTGGCTGCTGAAGACACAGATCGCTGCGGTAACGCAGCATACGGCAGGGCATCTGCAAATCGTTATTATTTTGCACTTCTATATGCAGCAAGAAATGCCCGTCCTGGCCCCGCATGCGGGCGACCAAATCTGCCCTCCGCTCTTCCACACGAGGGTGACTACTTTCTACAATCTCGGCCTGCTCTACTTTCATATGCAGAAGTATGCGCGCTATATCCAAGGTAATGCGCTTGAGTAACTCCTTTGACACCACATCTTTTTCTTGCATCCGCAGCCTTTTTCTGGCGAGGTTTTCAGGGTGGAATAATAATAATAAATTCTGAAGGCTGGTGCAGTGGAATTTATTAATAGAGGCCGAACAGTGCCATAAATAAACGTTATAAGCTACAATGTTCAATATCATTCCTCGTCCCGCAAGAACAAGGTATCCGCAGCATGCGTCTTATCTGTAGCTTCCTGAACAAACCATTTTTGAGGGATCGCTTACGGAGCTGGTGCGAGGACATTCTGTGCTGTATGGCCGTTGGGATACTTTTGAATGCTCAGACAGCCTCGGCAGCGCCTCTGGACATGCTGATTCACGATCCTTTTGATACCCGGGGATGGGTAAAGCAACCGCTGGGGCAAAGCTGGCAAGATCGGCAACTAAAATTACCTAAGGCGGCTCTGCCGGGCACGCGCACTTTCGTAAAACCCCAAAGCCTTGCCGCATTGACCAATTATGCCCTGGCACACAACCCGCAAACCCGGGTGGCCTATGAGAATTTACAGGCCTCTGCGGCAGGCCTGGGTGTCGCCGAATCTGCCTGGTTGCCGAGTATTTCCCTGAGTGACTCTGCGGCACGTTCCCAGAGCAATACCACAGCGGGTTTTAGCATTCCCATCATCAACAGTAATTCGGCTTCTCTCAGCCTGAGTTATGTACTGCTGGATTTTGGCCTACGCGCCGCGCAGAAAGACGGGGCGCTGGCCCAGTTGTACATTTCCGGCTTTGATAACAATAGCGCGCTGACGAAAGTCGCTCTCAGCGTCACCCAGAATTACTACCAGCTCATTGGCGAGCAGGCGCTGGTTCGGGCTTATGCGCAAACGGTCAAGGAAGATAGCGCCAATCTGGATGCTGCGCGACTGAAGCAGCATTCAGGTATGGCTACCATTGCCGATGTTCTGCAGGCGCAGTCGGCTCTTGCGCAGGCGCAGTCCCAATGGATTTCGGCCCAGGCTACTGTGCGCTCAGATCAGGCCGCCCTGGCGGAAAGTTGTGGATTACCACCCGGCAATCCCATTCCGCTGGTCCCCTTAAACACCCATCAACTGCCCCCCAACATTACGCCTTCTGTGCACTCCCTAGTCCTTCATGCTACTCAACACAACCCCAATGTCATGGCGGCCGCCGCCCAGATTCTGGCCAGCCGTGCCACACTTCGGGAGGATCAGGCTCAGGGACTGCCGACCTTGAGCGCATCGGCTTCCGCCGGAAAACGCTTTCAGAACGGGCTGGAACCTTCCCAGAACTGGGCCATCGGTTTCAGTCTTAAAGTGCCTCTGTTTACGGGTTTTCATGACAGTTACCAAATTCAGGAGGCGCGGCGCCAGGAGCGTAGTGCTCAGGCCTCATTGAACCAGGAGACCCAAAGCATTGCCTTAACCGTGTATCAGGATTACCAGACCGTCATGGGTGCGCGCTCAGCGGCAAAAGCGGCACAAATCGCGGTCAAAAGTGCCCAGGCTTCGCTGGCTGCCATCCGCGCCCAATACAAGGTAGGACTTTCGACCATGCTCAATTTGCTGACTGCCCAGGCGACGCTGACGACTGCTGAACAGACCCGGATTCAGGATATGACGACGGCCTATGTGCAACTGGCTAATCTCGCCAATGCCTTGGGGATGATCGGGCTCCCCGACACGACCACAGGATTCCATTCATGATGCGTTCTCTGCCCGTAAAATCCCTGTTGCTTCCCGTTGCGGCAGCCCTGATCCTGGCGGGCTGCGCCCAGCACAAGCCCTCCCACAAAAATACGGCACTGCCGGTCGAAACCACGACCGTGCAGACCGGCAATCTACCCATTGTGGTCAATACCCTGGGGCAAGCCGTGGCATCCCACAGTGTCACCATCACCCCGCAGGTGAGCGGCATTTTGCAAAAGGTTGCCGTCCACTCGGGGCAAGTGGTTCAAAAAGGCCAGCTTCTCTTCCAGATTGATCCTGCCACACCCGCCGCCCAGGTGGCTGAAGACCAAGCCAATCTACAGGGTGAAATGGCCCAGGAACAATATGATGATGCCCAGGTCAAGGCTTATGCGCCGCTGCTCGACAAGGATTATGTCACCCGTCAGACGGTCCAGCAGGCTCAGGCTCAGGCCAACACCGCAGCCGCCACCGTGGCCGCTGATCAGGCGGCACTGCAGGCCGCTCGCATTACTCTGGCTGAAACCCGGATTACCGCACCCATCAGTGGTAGCGTAGGCATCCTGAGCCTCAAATCCGGCAATCTGGTCACTGCCAACAGCACAGCACTGGTCACCATCAATCAAATTCAACCCATTTACGTGCAATTCAGCCTGCCTGAAGCCTATCTCGACGATTTACATACCGCCATCAGCAATCACTCCGGCAAAATAGCAGTCTGGGATGAAAATCATCAGACCCGGATTGGCACCGGGACAGTCACGGTGATTGATAATACCGTCAACACAGCTTCGGCGACGGTCACGGCACGCGCCACCCTGAGTAATCAGCCAGCCCGACTCTGGCCGGGTGAATATGTACAGGTGGATTTCACCGCCCGAGAACTGCGTCATGCCCTGATCATTCCTGCAACAGCCTTACAGCAGGGCGTCTCCGGCCCTTATGTCTATACCATAAAAAAAGACAAGGCCATTATGCAGGCCGTGCAATTTTTAGGGCAAAACGGTAAGCAGGTGGCTATCGCCGGAAGCCATTTACTGGGAGAAAGGGTGATTGTAGGGGCACCGACCCGACTTCATCCCAGTTCTGAAGTGCGCGTGATCAAGCCATGAATCTTTCAGAACCCTTTATTCGCCGCCCCGTCGCCACGACGGTACTCGCCGTAGCAGTAGCCCTGCTGGGTTTGTTTGCCTATCTGCAATTACCCACGGCTTTGCTGCCCAACGTCAGCTTTCCGATGGTGATGGTCACCGCCGAACTGCCGGGAGCCAGCCCCAAAACCATGTCCAGCGCGGTAGCCACCCCACTGGAAAGGCAATTTGCCAGCATTCCCGGTCTCAACTCCATGAGTGCCGTCAGTCAAAACGGGGTGACCCAGATCACCCTGCAGTTCGATCTCAGCAAATCCGCGCTGGGGGCCACCCAGCAGGTGTCCAACGCCGTTTCCCAGGCCCAGCATTTTTTACCACCGGGTATGCCCGAGCCACCTTCAGTCCGGCAAATGAATCCTTCGGCCCAGCCCGTGTTTTATATTGGCATGTCCGCGCCCAACATGCCGCTTTATGATCTGGATAAATACGCGCAAACCAAGGTCAGTACGGCATTATCCGGTATCTCCGGGGTATCTGACGTACAAATTTACGGGGCACAAACCTACGCCGTACGCATTTATGTGAATCCTTTTGCCCTTTCTGCCCGGGGTCTGAGTCTGCAGGCTGTACAAAGCGCCCTGGGGAATGCCAACGTCAATCTGCCCGGCGGCACCCTGGATGGGGGCGATCAGGCTTTCGCCACCCAGGTACATGGTCAGTTACATACCGCAAAAGCCTACAACCATCTGGTTCTGGCCTACGAAGGCGGACAGGCGGTGCCCCTCAGTGCGGTTGGCAAGGCCATCAACAGTACCCAGGATAACCAGCAGGAGACCTGGATCAACAAAACGCCCGGCATTGTTCTCGCCGTAACACGGCAGCCCGGCAGTAATACCGTTGCCATTTCCAACAAAATCCGCGCCCTGTTGCCACAACTGCAGGCCGCCATGCCCGGCGGGGTGCATCTGACCAATGTTTTCGATTTGGCCGATTACATTCGCGCCGCAGTACACGAAGTGTTGATGACCCTCATCCTGGCCAGCATTCTGGTAGCAGGTGTCATGTGGCTGTTTCTGCGCCGCCCCTCGGCTACCCTCATCGGTGCAGTCGCCATCCCCCTTTCCCTGTTGGGCACCTTTCTGGTCATGATGCTGCTCGGTTTCAGCATCAATACCCTGACCTTGCTGGCCCTGACCCTTTCCGTGGGTTTTGTGGTGGATGATGCCGTGGTGATGCTGGAAAACATCAACCGACATATCGACCGAGGTGAAACAGGCATGACTGCCGCCCTTAATGGCAGTCGCGAAATCAGTTTTACGGTCCTGTCCATGACCTTGTCCCTGTCCATCATTTTTCTGCCTCTGATTTTTCTGGGGGGCTTTGTCGGTCATTTATTCTCGGACTTCGGAGTCAGCATTGCCGTGGTCATCCTGATTTCCGGGATGGTCGCCCTGAGCGTTACCCCCATGCTCTGCAGCCGTTATCTCAAGCCCAATCATGCCCACGCCCGGACTGATCTGCATGATACGGGTCACTTACCTGAAGACGGTATTTTTCAGCGTTTTTTCAAGGACAGCCGCGATTTTTATATTCGCACCCTGAAAGTGGCCCTGAACCATAAATACTGGATGCTGGCCCTGGCCGGACTTGCGCTGGCGGGTAGTGTCTGGCTGGTCATGATTGTTCCCAAGGCTTTTTTACCCAGCCAGAATTCGGGCATGATCAATGCCAATATTGAATACCCGACCGGGATGACCTTTGCTGAAGTCAGGCACGAGCAGTCGGAAATCGCCCGGATTGTGAAATCCAATACCCGCATTCAGTCGGTGGTGTCTTCGGCAGGTCAGGGCGCAGGAGGTTTTGGCAGCCGCAACTCCGGCCATATGTTCATCCATATTCGCAGTGGATATGCGCCACAGACGGAAAACATCATTGTGGATCTGCAGCGCGCCACCCGTCGCTTTCATAATGCCCAGATTGTTTTTCAGGGACCGCAAAGCGCCCACTCGGGAACCGCCAGCGGCAATGGCAGCTATATTTATGAACTCATGGGCAGCAACTGGACAGATCTGAATGCGGCCACGCTGAAAATGACCGAAGCGCTGCAAAAGCTTCCGCAACTGAATTCCGTCAGTAACAGCCTGGAAAACAATAATCCGCAGGTCACCATTCATATCAATCGTGCCCGTGCCACCGCTTTGGGGGTCACCCCGGCCGCCATCGAAAACACCCTGGGTCTGGCCTTTGGCGGACATGAGGTGGGAACCATTTACGGGGCTAGTAATCAATATGAAGTAATTATGGAACTTGAACCGCGCTATCAGAAAAATATCAATGCCTTGTCCACCCTGAGCGTGCCGGGGGCGGGATCAGCGCTGGTTCCCCTTTCTGCCGTAGCCAGTTTTCATTATGACGCAGCCCCCCTGAATCTGATGCAGCACAATGGCCAGCCCTCCACCACTATTTCCTTCAATCTGGCCCCCGGGGTGCAGCTCGGTTCGGCCATCAGCGCCCTGCAGCATACGGCTCACCAAGTCCTGCCCGCAGGCATTGTCGGGCATCTGGGCGGCAATGCCGCGCAATTTCAGTCTGCCTTCAAATCTTTGCCTTTTTTATTGCTGGCAACGGTGTTGCTGATTTACGTGGTCCTTGCCATGTTGTATGAACATTTTCTCCATCCCCTGACGATTTTAACGGCTTTGCCGCTGGCGGCTTTCGGTGCGCTGCTGTCTTTGGTCATTTTTCATGAGCCGCTGGATTTATACAGCTTCATCGGCATCATCATGTTACTGGGGCTGGTCAAGAAAAACGGGATTATCCTCGTAGACTTTGCCGTCAGTCGGCGCCGTGAGGGCGAAGATGCCTACAATGCCATTATTGATGCCTGCACCATTCGTTATCGGCCGATCATGATGACTACTTTTGCCGCCATTCTCGGGGTGCTGCCCATAGCCATCGGCTTTGGCGCCGGTGCCGGAAGTCGGGTACCCCTGGGTATTGCCGTGGTCGGCGGCCTGATATTTTCCCAGTTTCTCACCCTGTATATCACGCCCGCTTTTTATTTATGGTTTGACGGGCTCTCCTGGCCACGTCGCAAACGGACGCAAGCCGTTGCGTTGAATCCCGATCCCTCATAAAGGTGACTCATCCATGCTTCTTCTGAAATCTGTCCAGCGCGCTCTGATGGTTGTTTGTGGAGCAGGCCTGCTAAGCGGCACTTTACCGGGCAGCCTGGCCCAGGCCGGGACGACGGTTTCTGGCAACAGCAACGCGCCTTTTATCCCGATCAATGAAAAGCAGAGCGGAGCCCCCCTGCGGATTCTCAAAAACCATGTCAATGTTACGGTGCAATCCAACGGACTGTTTACTGAGCGCGATCATCAGGTGCTGGAACTTCTCAACCCGGCCCTGGAAACCATGATCAATCCCTACCAGATTCAGTATTCTGCCGATATGGCCAAGCTGCGGGTGCTGCGCGCCTGGGTCAGCACGCCCGGTGGCCAAAAATATGTCGTACCAGCCAGTGCCATTTTTGTGCGCCCGGAACCGATGGCTGCCGGAGCCCCCATGTATAGTCATGCCAAGGTGCTTTCCATCGTTCTGCCGAAATTGGGCAAAGACGATCAGCTTCATATCATTACCGAAAAAACCCAGACCACGCCCTATTTCGCCGGACAGTTTTCGCAAATCTGGGAAATGCCCGTCAGTCAGTCTGCACGCAATTTTCGTATTGATATTACGGCACCACGCAGCATGCATTTACGGGCCGCCCACACCGGCAACTGGATTGTTTCGCAGCGCACTCAGGGCCAGTTGATTCATATCAGTGCCCGTATGGCGGTACACCACGCGCGTTATCCGGGACCGAGTACTGTAGACGAAAGCCAGTTCAGCCCGCTTTTTGAGGTCAGCACTTTTCCCAGTTGGGCAGCCGTCGGCAAGGCCTACTGGTCACGCGCCGCCGACAAGGCGGCAGTTACCCCCATTGTCCAAAAAACCGCCGATACAGCAAGTCATGGACTGCAGGGCTGGGATGCGGAAAAAGCCCTGTATACCTGGGACTCCCACCATATTCGTTATGTAGGCCTGGAATTGGGTGTCGGCGGTTATGTGCCCATCTCGGCCAGCAAAACCCTGGAAACCCGCTATGGGGACTGCAAGGCCCACGCCACCCTGCTGCAGGCGCTTTTCAATGCCAGAGGCTTCAAGCTTTATCCAACATTAATCAACTGGAATAATGTGTTCACCCTGCCGCCGCTGCCCACTCCTTTCTGGTTTAATCACGCCATCGACTATGCCCCGCAGCGTCATCTTTTTCTGGACAGTACCGGCACCTACGAAACACCGGGGCAGCTGGCTATTGGTGAACGCGACAAACCCAGCATTGTCACCGGTCCGCATCCCCGGGTAGTGACCACCCCGGGTGCCGAGCCCGATGCCAACCAGTTGGACTATGCGGCTGATCTGACCCTGCAGCAAAATGGTGACTTAAGCGGGGTTGCCAAGATGCAGACCAAAGGCTGGTGGGCCTGGATGTATCGGCAAACCTTCGCCTCCATTCCTCCATCAGCCTATCACCGGGTCATGAATACCCTGCTGCTGCCGGATGGAGGCGGGAGTGGCACCTTTGTGCCAGGCAATCCGGATATTCTCGACCAGCCCTTTGCCGTGACTGCGCATTGGCATACTGTGGCTTACACCCATGTTGGCGATCATATCAGTTTTCCCATTCCCTCCGGCCCCTATCTGACCCCCGGCCTTTCCGCCACCGCCCGACCCATGGAAGCATTGACCCGGGTCATTGGCCCGCTGCAGCGTCAACATCCTGTCACCACGTATCTCGGTGGCATTCACTGGACAACGACTATCCATCTGCCCGAGGGTTATCAGGTGCAATATCTACCGCCCGCACAGCAGCTCCATAATCAGGCGGGAAGTTTCACTTATAACCTCACCCTCCAAGAACACAGCGTCATCGTACACTACACACTGCAACTCCAGCGGGTCGTGTACAACCCTCAGCAATATCCGGCCTTGCGCACGCTCCTGAAACTGGATTATGCCGCGCAGCAAAGCCCGATTATCCTTGTTCGCCAATGAATTCAGGAAACCTGCATATGACCCGTCATCTCACTCCCAAAGCGGCTTTATTAACTGCCGGTTTTATCCTGCTGACTGTCAGCGCCAACCCGGCTTTTGCCCGGGAACCCGCCCAGGTGAATTATCAGGTGTTACTCCTGCGTCAGGAACTGAGCGTACAGAAAAACGGTGCCTATACCGACAGCATTGACCGGGTGATTCAACCGCTGACCATGGCTGGCGTACAGTCACAATCCCAGATGCAAATTGGCTATCCAGCTAACTTTGCCCGCGTGCACATACTCGAAGCCTATACGGAAACGGCCTCGGGCGTTAAACATCCCGTCCCGGCCGATGCCATTTATACCCAATCCAGCCCGGATGCCCTGAGTGCCCCTTTTTTAAGTGATGGTCGCATCCAGAGTGTGGTCTTTCCGGCGGTAGCGCCCGGAGATACGCTGCACATCCGCTACACTATCCACTATGATCATCCCTATTTGCCGGGTATCTACGCCATCAGCACGCTCCTGGCCCCCAATGTGCCCGTCAGCAAGGCACAAATCATTTTGCACACCCCTGCCGCGCAAAAACTCTATGCCGCCCAGCAGGGGGATGCCTGGCATGCCGTGTCCGTCAGCCACGCTAAAAATGCGGCCAGCCGATCTTTTGAAACCAGCCTCAGTAAGGTTTCCTACCCACCACTGGGTAGTCCGGCACTGACGCAATATGCGCCCCTGGCAGTGATTTCGACAGCAGAACACTGGACTGAAGTCGCCACGGCTTACAATCAGCTTGCCACCCCCGCCATGCAGATGACCCCGGAATTGCAAAAAGCCGCTGAACATATTGCGCATGGAGCAACAGGGCTGGATGCGGTCAAAGTCATTTATCACTGGATGCAAAAAAACATTCATTCGGTATCCATCAACTACGCCAATGCCGGCTTTACGCCACCCAGCGCGAGCAGCACCCTGCAACGTGGAGTCGGCGACAGTAATGCCAATGCAGCATTGCTCTGCACCCTGCTAGGCGCCCTCCATATTGAAGCAGTACCGGCCATGATTTCCACCTCCGCGCGCTTTCACCCCTATCCTGCTGTGGATCCTTTTGCCTTTGGTCATTTTCTGGTGTACGTGCCCGCTTATCATTTATTTCTGGATCCCACTTCGCGCTATGCCGGCATCCATAGTTTACCCCTGGAGGATGCGGGCCGACCGGTGCTCATTACCGGAAAAAATCCACGCATGACGCAAATCCCTTTGCCCGATCTCAGCTTGCCGCTCATCGACAAACATAGCCAACTCCGCTTGAGCGCCTCCGGCACCATGCACGACCAGACCGTCGAAATACGCCGGGGTTACGCCGCCCAGGATATTCGCTCCGCGCTGATGGGCAGCAAGGGACGCATGTTGATGAAAGGATTGCGCAACGGTTTTTATGAACAGGGAGATCTGGGGCAACTGGAAAGCATTGCTTTTCAGAACCGGAAAAAGCTCGACCAGCCTCTGGGCCTGAAAACCAGCGCCGTAAAAAACGGCCTGTTTATACCCGGACATAGTGTCGCCATGATCATGCCCACAGATACGTCCATGGCCAAGCCTCTGCAGGCCTTTACTGCAGAGAGCGTCCGCACAACACCGAGTCTGATCAATCCCAGCTATATGCAATCAGATATTTCCCTGAAATTGCCGCAAGGTTATCAGCCCGCCTATTTACCGAAAAATATCGACATACAGACATCCGTTGGAAGCTATAGCATTCACTACGCACTGTCCGGACAAACCCTCAAAATTGATCAGCGGCTGAAGCTGCCGGAGTTTGTGATCAGCGCGAAGGACTACCCGGCCTTGCACCAACTGGCGGTATTGAGCTCCAGCAGTACCCGCGAGGGGTTACTGCTGGTGAAAGGATTCACTAAACGCTGAAATCCTTGGGTTGCTGATCCCAGTCAAAAGCACCCAACAGATCATAGGCATCCCGATCGCGATGATTGAGGGGATCGAGACCGAAACGGGTTTCAATAAATTTGAGAATGCTGGCGGTACTGGCCAGATGATGATCCACCAGGCCACTCCGCACCCATGGACTGATCAACATGGCGGGAATACGGGTTCCAAATCCGTAATCATCCACCACTTTCGGTGGTAACGAATCCCAAAAACCACCCCCTTCATCATAAGTGATAAATATCGCGGTTTTATCCCAGGCAGGGCCATCAGCCACAGCCCGCACCAGTTGCTCCACCCATTCCATGCCATAAGCGGGCGCACTATCCGCTGGATGTTCATCATGGGATGCCGTAGCTTTTAAAAAAGAAACCGAGGGCAACTTGCCGGCACGCGCATCCGCCAGAAAATCATCACTATCCCGAATATGACCTGCCTTGACATAATCCGGCCAACGCGGGTAATACTGGAAAGGATTATGATGGGCAACATATAACTGGCTGGTATCAATTACTGCCGAACCATCTCCCGGTCCGAAAGCCGTTTTCAGCGCCCAGGGTTTTACTTTATTCCAGTTTTCGTTGTACCAGGCCCAGGAAACCTTTGCCGCATTCATACGGTCACCAATATTGTCATAAGTCTGCGCTGCTGGTGGCGGCGAAATTTCCAGCTCTTGCATTCTGCCTGCGTCCGTAGGACCTTGAATAGGCACCAGATCATTCACCATGATTTTACGATGGTCATAAGGCAAATCAAAAAATCCATGTTCCAGACCGGCCTCGCGCGGATCAAAGGGCGCACAAATATCTGCTGTAGCCTGAGGGTTGATGCACGAACGCGCGGCGACGAGATACAGGGCATTGCCCGTACTACCACCACTCATTGCCTGATAAAAATGATCAAATAAAGTGTATTGATGCGCCACGCGATGGTAAAAAGGAAGATCTTCTCCCGTATAGTGCCCCAGAACAGGGCCACTGGGACGGGCCAGATCAAAAGCCATCTGCTCTGCCGACATTTTCCTGAATTCATCACGGTGCAAATGGGTTTTGCTACCCCCGGCCAGGGCTACAAACCGGTCCATTTTGCCATTATTGACTTCAGCCATCATCCGGAAAAAACGATGCTTGGGATCCCAGTTAACATTACCCTTGGCTGGAATATAAGGCGCCAAATGAAAGGGTTTATTAGCTAGCTGCACATTCTGAAAACCGGGAATGTCTAAAGGCAAAGGTAAGTTACCATAGGGAATTCCGGCCGGGTTTTTCTGGAGACCATTGAAGCGATGATCAATGTTTCCCAATGCATCCAGGAGATTAATGACTTTCTGACCATTTTTGGCTTGAAAAGTCCCAAAGTAATGATCAAAACTGCGATTTTCCTGAAAAATTACAACCACATGCTCAATTTTTTTGCGCAGGATGGTTTTTTCATCTACTCCAGCCGCATGGGCCATACCCATTAATTTTGGTGCGGAAACTACTGCTGCACCACCTAACCCCAATTGCTTCAAAAACTGCCGACGATTCTGACGCTCCATCATCTATTCCTCATCAAAAAGAGAGAGTTTGTTATTCTGGTGGTTTAATTCAGTATATGAATTTTTTCAGCACAACTGCCCTTGCGGCCCTTTTCCAGACTGTCAGGGGCGGGAAATGCATTGATTTTATCTTTGTGAATGGTAATCCAGGCTTGGGTCAAAATATTGCCTTGATGCTCCAGTTCATGGCTATGGCGGCCGGGGGTCTCGCAACGGAGTTCCAGGGCATCCGCATTTTTCACCTTGAAGCTTTCGGCAAAGGCTTTGAGAATGGCATTGCGCTCCACCCATTGCCCGCGATGCTCACGAATAAAGGCCGTGAACGAACTGGCGTTGAGTTTATCCAGCAAATCCAGCTCCTTGGGGAAAAACTGTTCGGGTGTTTCGCCAAAACAGGCGACATGTTTGTAATACTCATGGCGATCCAGACAAATGTTGGCCATGGGCATGTGCGCATACAAACGCTGATGCAGTGCAGCCGGCAGATTCAGAGCCTGATTGGCACAACTATCCTTCGGCAGGCTATGGCCCGGGTTATACCAGTAACAGCCATAATGCCACCAGGTCGGGCCCTTCATTCCAGAGGCAATCAGTGACTGGGGCCGGCTCGCCCACAGCCCATGCATGGTCCACTCCTGGTTGATTTTTGCGTCCGGGGACAAATCCTTGCAGGCAGCACCCGCATTGGTCCAGGTCGCGCACACGCCGGGATGCCACATGACCGCAAAAGTATAGTGGTTGAAATTCTGCATACCTTGGGGAACGTCTGCCGCCGCCAGTGAAGATGTCAGGCCAACCCCAATAAAACCGAGAGATAAAACTGAAGCTTTTATGACCCGCAAAATATTCACTGGCAAAATGCTCCCCGTAAAAATAGTGTTCATGTTAACTGGAATGGCTGGACAAATGTACTTCAACCGTAAAGTTGGTTGCATGCTTGGGCATGTTTTTCGTAAAGGGCGGATAGTTACCCTCTTTCACGGATTGCAGAGCCGCCTTATCAATCGGTTGCACACCACTGGACTGGGAGATTTTGGCCCAAAGCAGTTGTCCGGAAGGGGTCAACCGGAAAGTAATGACTGCCGTACCGCTTAAGTGCATCAAACGCACGGCCTCAGGCACATGGGCATCGGCCTGAACCTGAGCACGTACCATAGCAGCATAACGGGCCAATGCTGCCTGCCGCGCCGCCATACTGGGTGCTGGAGGCGGCGGCGGCGGGGCTGGCGGCGTCACTGGCGGCGCAGGCGGTACGACTGGAGCAGTCGGCAACGGCGTTTTGGCCATCAGCGGTTTGGGCGCCGGAGTATGATGGACCACTGGACGCGGTTGGGGAATGGGTTTGGGCCTCGGCACCGGTACCGGCTTGGGTTGCACCACTGGTTTGGGCGGCGGCGGAACCGGAATGGGTTTGGGCTTGGGCGGTGCCGGATGCACCATATGAATGGCGATGATTTTTTTCACCACCGGCTTGGGCGGCGGCGGCGCCGAGCTGATCCACAGCAGGCCTGCCAGCAGCGCAATTTCCAGAACCGCCCCCACCAGCAGGGCCTTAACAAAATGCCCCTCAGACTTATCAGGCCCTTGGGGCGACCAGGAAGGATTTGTCACCATGGTATTCATCATTTAACCCTCATCGAATGACATTGCCCGGGAATGTACCGAAGCACCATGCCGGGCAATGGCTTTCAGATAGCGCCGCAAATCCGTTAAAAGATTTGCGGCGCAAAACAATAACGGCTTAGAAATTAGCCGTCAGGCTTACATAAAAAGTTCTCGGTGCCCCGGGCAGCCCAATCAGATCGCCCTTGGTGTTGGGTCCGTAAGTTCCGCCACTACTGATATATTCATAGCTGTTGTAGCGGTTACCAAGCACATTGAGCAGGTCCACTTCCACGCCCACATTCCGGAAATAAGCCATGTGCATGGGAATCTTGCTGTGCAAAGCCAGATTCAGCAAGGTATAAGAGGGCAGTTTTGCCGTAGCTGAGGGTGACTTGGTGATACTGTCATACAGGGACTGGGGTCCGGTATACTGCACCCAAATACGCGGTTCCAGCAAAATACCGTCAACGAAACTTTTGGTATAGGCGCCAATATTGAAAGTTGCATCCGGGACATTGGCAACCGGTAAGCCATCATAACTTTTACCTTTCACGGTATAATTACTGAAATACGCTTTCTGAAACGACAAATTGGCAAAGGTGTGGAGCCAGTAAAGCGGGTTATCGACGGCATAAATATTGACCCCTTCATAATCCGAAGTGCCGTCGGCATTGATCACATCACCATTGGTCAAGGTAATAGGAAGATACTGATTGGAGAAGCGGGTAAAGTACCAGTTGGCACTAAACAGGAAGTGATGCAGGTAACCATCATGCGCCACGTGCACCTTGAAACCGGCCTGATAATTCTGCCCCTTTTCCAACGAAAGCGAACTGGCTGGGATAGCCTGGAAAGGACCACCGCCACCACCGAATGCAGGTGTCTGATAAGCCTCACTATAACCTGCAAACAGCGCCAGATGATGAATAGGACGCCAGCTGATATTCACCGAAGGTTCCACCGCACTCAGGCTGCGAGAATCCGCAGGGAGTATAGCCTGATTACCCTTAGGATATAATTGGCTCGACTCCGGGAAGGTTTCCGTTGTAAAAGGCGTATAATTCATCTGAAATTGTTCTACGCGAACTCCTGGAGTAATATCCACAGAGGATATCGGATGAATTTTATCCTGGAAGAAAGCCGCCACATCAGTTACATCCAGAAAGTCGCTCCGGTACTTGTCATTGGGAACAAAACGCGTGGCATAGTAGGGTGCATATTGGCTGTAGAAGGCATTTTTAGAGTTGTCTCTGGATTTAATAAAATAGCCGCCAAATCCCAGCTTGTTGTAGGGCAACTTGCTATCAAACCAGAGCTTATCTCCGTAAGTTTCACTGTGGGGATCATTATACTCATTGGTATTGGGCGCTCCCACCCCATAGGAAACATAACGATTGTGCAAACGGTGTCCATAACGATACCAGATGTCATTATGCAGCCAGGTCGCGGCACCAATATCCACGTTCAGCTTGTTGTAGAACATCCAGGTGCTGTTACTGTCAATTTTGTAAGGTGCCGCATTGTAAAAGCCAGAGGTCTGCTGGCTATACAGTGGGCCGGGTATTGGTTTGCCGGTTTTGTTATCAAAGCCGTTGATGGTCGTACCCGCTGCTGCCGATACCGGAATATCATAAGGCTTGTAGGCTGAGCCCTTGGCTAAATAGGCTCCAAAACTGTCATCGCCCCGGCGGAAGCGCTTACGAATCTTGAGGAACCAGGCATAGCTGTTGCTCGGCAAAACCACTCCAGAAGGACTGAGTAAACTGGTTCCGGATGGTACGCCAAGGAAACTGTTACCGCTGCTCACGCCGCCCGCGAGAACCGCTGAAAAACCATCAAAATTACCGGTACGCACATCAAAGTGAATATTCTTGAAATCATTACTTCCGTAACTCATGCCAATACTGGCACCAGGTTTGTTGGTCGGCTGGATCGGCACAAAATCAATACCACCTCCAATATTGTTATACCAACGATTCTCGGGATTACCGGGGCCATAGGTGACATGAATACCCTGGATCATGGAAGGCTGATTGACCTGGGGAGACTGCCACAACCCGGTAGCCGGATTATTCATGGGGATACCATCAAAAGAAATGGCAATACTGTGTGCGGCTTCAGAGCCCTTGGGATTACCCCAACCTTGTTTAATGCCATCTATGCTAATCTGAGCCTTGGCAGCACCCGTCCCGTAACTGGCCAAGGTACTCACCCCGGGAGCAAAATTCAGCATTTGCGCGCCGCCAGCACCTGGTCCTGCTGCTTCAATTTCTTTTCTGCCTAAAACTTTTGAAGAAATGCCTGACTTGAAGATGTGCTTTTGCTTGGGCAATTCTGGCGTATGCTGCGCATAAGCAGATTGTGTCACCACATTACTGGAAACTTCGCCTACAGCAATGCTTTGCTGATTGGTTTTGTGTCGTACCCGTGCGCTGCGCGTCTGGGCGGTCACCCCCGCATGGGCCAGTGGTATCAAGCCCAAGAGGCCGGTAGCGGCCAAGGCAAGGGTTAATGGACGCATATTTGTTTTACGGTACATTTTTATAACTCCCTAACGTTATATAGAAAAAAGTTTGTTCAAGAACTTTTTGCCGCTATCCCGATATCACTCACCCCCGCCTTCTGGCAGCGGTCCATGACATGAATGAAATCCTGAAAGGGCACGCCCCTGTCAGCGGCGATGGTGATCTGGGTCTTGCCGGGGTCGCCGTCGCTGGCGAGCATTTTCTCCAGACCATCCAGGTCGTAATGATGACCCTTGACGTTCACCGACCCATCTTTCTGAATGTTGATGGTGAAATGCGGACGCGGCAGACTCTGGGCTTCACTGGAAGTGGGCAACTGCAGATTGAGGCCCTTGTCGGGAATCATCTGCAGGGTGATCATGATGAAAAACACCAGCAGGAAAAGCATGATGTCAATCATCGGAATGATTTCGACCCTGCCTTTCTTCTGCTCGAAGTAACGCCGGTTCATTATCCTGCCCTCGCCACGGCCACTGCTTCGGCATTGGGGCGGCCTTCCGCATCAAAAGTCACCACCGGCTGACCATCCATGCGGTTGATGAGCATGGTTTTCACCGAGTCCAGTTGCAGCAGAATCATGCGCACCTGATTGTTGAAGGCATTGAAGGTCAACAAGCCGAGCATGGCGATGAACAGGCCGGAGGCGGTGGATACCAGGGCATCGGCAACACCCCCCGTGACCTGCATGGGCGCATGACCAGGCTGGGCCAATACCGAAAACGCATGAAACATACCGATGATGGTCCCGAACAGACCCAGCAGCGGGGCCAGGGTAATAATGGTGTCCAGCAACCACAGGCGGCGGTCCAGTTTCGGCGCAATGACCAGCACACTTTCTTCCAGACGGCTGGCGAGGGCTTCACCCTTTACCTGACCACTATGGGCGGCAGCGGTACGCAGCAGAGCGGCTTCGGGTAAGTCGCCCGCATCTTCGGCCAGGGTGCTGAGCGCTTCGCGATCCAGACGCCCATGCCGTCCCAGTTCCTGAACGAATGCCAGACCACGCAGAATGGTCCGCCGCAGGTACCAGAACCGGTCCACCATCACGGCCAGTTCCACCAGCAGCATCAGGCCCAGTATGTATAAAACCCCGTCCGAGTAGTTGGCGAGGTGAATGAGATATTGGAGGTTCATCAGAAAAGCACCTTGTAACAATGAAGGTGCTACCTTAACAAACTAATGTGACAGTTTTATGAACCTTTTATGACAATTTCACATCAAATGATATTTTTTGCGGCAAAGTCAGCCGATAACCAAAACCATGCACCGTTTCCAGCCATTCTCCGGCACCAGCCGCCTCCATATATTTACGTAATCGATGAACCTGAGCAGCGACTGAGTTTTCCTGAATGAATTTTTGACCATCGCTGAGCACATTGGCAATTTCCGAGGCCGTAAATGTCCGATCTGGATGCAAAGCCAGATAATGGAGAAACCGGAATAACCTTCGGCTCAATCTGATTTCAGAACCGTTCAAGCGGATTCGACTGCTTTCAGGATTGATCCAGATATAAGGATCTTGCCGGACTTCAGTATTCTCCCAATGATGGCCGTTTTTTAACAGGGTTCCTATCTGGGCGCGTAAAACAGATTCCGTCACCGTATCCGCCAGATAGGCGCTGGCACCGGCATCCAGTGCGGACATGGCATGAGCTTCGTCATCGGCACCCAATGCCAGAACGCATAAGTGCGTACAAACCGGAAGGGATAATAATTCATTCAGCCATGGCGCCATATCCACAGTCCAATCCGTAATAATCAGCAAAACCGGATGCCAGCGTTTAATGAGTGGTAAAACATCACGTTCTTGACCATTCAACGCTTTGACAAAAGCTCCTGAACGCTGTAACCGTAAAGCAATCTTATCGGCTGGATTACCTGCAGAAAATATCAGAATTCTGGAACCGACCAGCGTGCTGAGGTTTTCCACTTTAGCAGCCGTCATTAATAACAAGGCATCTGTCATATGCATCGCATGATGAAGCACCCCACCGACCAGGGTATAAAACATATTCGCTCCTGATTTTTTTGATTAATCAATAACTGCGCACTTTCCGGAAAAAAATTTACGCACATCTTTTTCCGCAAAAGGCATTCATTTATAAAATCAGGCAGGTAAAAAACCTGCCTGATGATTCATCAGGAAAACCTCAGGAAGGCGTCATCCCTGCAGAGGTATTCTTGCGCATCGGTACCACAATATCTTCACCACTGGCTTCTTCAAGAGATTTACCAGCAGGCTCTTTGAGGCAAAAAGCCGTGAGCAGCAAACCAGCCAGAGCAAAAAAGAAAGTGATCATCAAAGTTCCATGTAAACCATAATCATGCAGCAAGATCGGGAAAACTAAGGCGCCCAAAAAAGCACCTACTTTGGCTGTTCCTGCAGACAGGCCATGTCCGGTAGTCCGTAAATTGACCGGGAAAAGTTCGGCGGCCAGAACAAAGGTGGTGGTATTGGGGCCGTATTCCGCAAAAAAGTAGGAAACACCGTACAGCACCAGAAATACACCCACAGATTGCGTCAGTACCGGGAAAGCACCAATCAGCAGGAACATCAATCCCATCAGAAAAAATCCCAGCATCTGCAGGGTTTTATGACCGACACGATCAATCGTAAACGCCGCCAGAAAATAACCGGGGACAGCCGCAATAGCAAATACCATCAAACTCAATGCCGTACTGGTCACCACGTCGGCATGCGGGGCAATATGCGACATGATCATGGGGGTAGAAATGGTATTTCCATAATAGGCATAGTCGAACATGAACCAGCCACCGGCTGTACCCAGCAGGGTCAACCAGTAACGGCTCAAAGGCTGTTTGACAATTTTGTCCTGAACCGTGGCCGTGGCCGTTCCCAAGCTGAATGAAGCCAGTTGCTTACCGGCTGCCACGGCATCGCCTTTGACGCGGGCCAACCAGCGCGGAGATTCGGGTAGGGTACGACGAATATAGATAACGGCGGCCGCCGGTAAAGCACCCAGTCCCAGCATCAGACGCCAGGCCAGATCATGATTCACACCCGCCGCCAGCAGCGTTAAAGCCACTACCGGACCTGTTACCAAACCAATGGCCTGGGCTGAAAAAACCAGACTGACCATGCGACCACGGGATTTGACGTTTGCATATTCGCTCATCAGCACAGCGGAGAGCGGATAATCACCACCAATCCCCAAGCCTAAAATAACGCGGGCGATGAGCAGCACTGTCACATCCGGCGCAAAAGCGGATAGTAGTGCACCAACGGTCATCAACAGTGCTTCAAGACCGTAAATGGCCTTGCGGCCCAGCCGATCCGCCAGGGTACCAAATACGTAGGCACCCACAAAAGTGGCGATGAGCGAAATGGAACCAATCAGCCCGACTTCGGCTGCGCCCAAATGCCACTCACCCTTGATCAGCACCAGGGCGGTACCAATAATGAAAAGATCATAAGCAGAAGTGAAAAAGCCCATTGCGGACGCAAACATGGCTTTCAGATGAAACGGACTGAAACTGACAGAGTTGAGTGCCTCTGCCACATTGTTTTGTGTTGAACTGCCTTGCGGTGTTGCCATCGTGGTCTCCTTTCTAGTCTGGACCTTACGAAAGGCTACACCCCAATTGTGACCGTATTATGAACTTTTTATGACACTTTTATGACAGTTTCCCCAAACCCCTACTGTAGGGGGATGGTTTCCTGGGCTGGCTGCTGCGGCGCCGCTTCTGCAGGAACATTATCTTGCGCAGGCGGGAGACTCGTCGGCGCTGTCGCACTGGCAGCCAAACCCAAATGCTGGGAAAGCAGCTTCTGAAACTGCAAGGACATCGATTTATTACCCAAGGTACCAATACGAATATTCGCCTTGGTGACATCCGTCGCCATGGAGGTCAAGGTTACCCGCACGGTATCTCCTTCCGTGGTCATCCCTTCTAACAGATATTTGGAAGGGCTTTTGCGAATTTCACCATTATAGCGTATGCCCATGTCTGCAAATGCAGATTGAGAAGCAGCACTCACCCGATTCATGGAAGCTGGATAGTAAGCATAAAAATTGGCGACCCCGCCATTTTGCACATAGGCCACTGCCCCGCCACCGGCACCAGCAGCGACGAGTGCAACGCAGCCTCCCAAGGGCAAAGCGGAGACTGCAGCAGCTAAAGCCAAAAAGGTAAAACGTCGTTGAATCAACATGTACCCGCTCCTCCAAACCACCTGAAAACCAAATACAGAAAAGCCCGGATTAACCGGGCCGTTCAAATCAAATTTGGTACCGAGAGTCGGACTCGAACCGACACGATGTCACCACCACCGGATTTTGAGTCCGGCGCGTCTACCAGTTCCGCCATCCCGGCAAAATAGCCAGCAAAGTATACCCCCAGGACCCATATACTTCAAGAGCTGGCCAAGCCCCTTACTCTCCATCTTTCTGTTTAGCTCTGAGAAACCACCCCCACTGTCACAAAAGGTTCACATAAATGTCATCACACCGTCACATTAGCATTGTATATTATACACAACAATTAGATAACCAAGCGTAAGCCCAAAGCAACTGTTTGAAATAAATACCGCCACCTTCTGGCCGCACTGTAAGTTCAGATGAGATATGGCAGGAAATTAAGACAACGCAAACTTGAAAATTGCGTTGTTAGGGGTTTTTGCGTCAAACACTAACGGAAGGGAGCCAATCATGATCAATCGCCGTAAGAAAGTAATTTATCTTGCCATTATTAGCGCCACTGTGAGCCTCTACGGCATTAGTGCAGAAGCTGATGAATCCTTGGGGACGGTAACCGGAACGGCTACAGCCAGCAACAATTTCTTTGGTAGCAGTCCCAATATCAATACCGGAGAAACGCCCAAAAGCGATATCCAGCGCATCCAGAAATTTAATAAAAAAGCCACCAATCAGGAGACCCTGATCACCCGTGGACAATTTGAGATGCTCGCACCCACAGACTCTTATACCCAGGTGTTGAACAACATGCCCAACGCCATGGTCGTCAGCAGCGGTGACAGCATGGACGGTGATGACGTTTATATCAACGGATTTGGCAAATCACTGATCAATTTTACCCTGGACGGCATACCGCTCAATGACAATGACAGCTATACCTATTATACCAACGAGTTCATCCCCTCTGTACTGGTAGCCGGGACCAAATATTATCCGGGCGCTGAATCTGCAGCGATTCCAGGTCTTTCAGCCTTCGGCGGCTCCGTGGAGACCTACAGCCTCAAGCCATCACCATCGCCTTTTGTGCGCCCCATCGTCGGTGCGGGATCTTTCGGTAAATATAATGTCGGTGGTTTGATCAACACCGGTCTTTTTGCCAAGAACTTTGCCCCGACTTCCGCCTGGATATATGTGAATAAAATTCAGCGGGATGGCTATTTCCAGAATAACGGTGCCCTGCAAAATCAGTTTTTGTTCAAGTCTGTTACTCAGATTGGACCTGGTGCCCTGACCCTGTTTTTCTCCCAGAACAATCAACGCTTCAACTATTATAATGGCGCCACAGCAACGCAAATAGCCCAATATGGACAGGATTACAACAGTTATACCAGAAATCCTCTACTCCTAAACGGCAAGGCCAATTATAATTACACGGGATATAATTATAATCAGTACCTGAACTGGCTGGGCTACGCCAAATATGAAGGCGAAATTGGCAAAGTCAAGTTCTCCGATCAATTATACTATTACTACGGAAATGGATTCAGCGCCAGCGCAACTACATATACCCAGACACTACTGACACCAGCAGGGACGATTGGCAGATTTTCTCCTGCAAGGAATGGCGTTTTACTGGGAAATAGCGTTAACAATACTCATCGCTGGGGGAATCTGGCCCGTATCATCTATCCGCTTGGTCCGGTCAGCACAGAACTGGGTTTCTGGTTCAATCATAATAATACACTGCACGATTCCCGTTATTTCAGTGCCAGCAATACCTATCTTGGATCTTCCTATTCGGAGCCGGTGGTCACCAACACCTATCAGCCCTATATCAATTTAACTTACAAGCCTGTTGATGCACTTACCCTGGCAGCTGGTTTTAAATATCTTTATGTCACCCGGGATTTTAAAAATACAGTGGCTCTGGCGCAAAACAAGCCTGGTCAATTCAATGTAAATTTCGGCTCGGTATTACCTTCTGTGGGTGCCAACCTGCGCATCACCGACAATTGGCATGCATTTGCCAATTTTACCCAAAATACCAATCCTCCTGGATACAACCAGTTTTATACCGGAACCTACAATGCCGAGCTAAAACCTCAGAAAGCCAACACTTACAGTGTCGGTACACACTGGGATATTGGACCCTGGAGTTCCAGTCTGCAGGCCTTCCGCGTCGATTTCCAGAACTACATTTTAAGTACGACCATACTGGTTGGATCGCTGAATCAGACTGTGCTGGCAAACGCGGGCACGGCCATCAATCAGGGCCTCTCCTGGCAGAATAACGTTGTCCTGAACGACATTTTCAGTGCCTACGCCAACTTCGGCGTCCTCGACGCCCGTTTAACCTCGTCTCATCAGCCTTTTCCCTATGCTCCGCATCATACCGAGGCACTGGGGCTGATTGCCCGTTACCATGGCCTGAGAGCAACAGTTTCCCTCCATGAGATGGGGCAGTCGTACTATAACCTGGGTGGTAAATTCCTGCCTTTGGGTAGCCGTTTCTTTGCAGATGCTTCTCTACGTTACACATTCAGAAATGCGCCCCTTGGCCAGTCTCTGGGCTTCAAGAACATCACTGCCAGTCTGAATCTGAACAATTTGTTTGATCGCCGGTTTGTGCAGAGCTATACCGGCAGCAGCAGCAATCCAAATCTGAAACTCAATCTCCCTACCAATGTTTATGCGACCATTGATGCCACTTTCTAGGCATTAAATAACCGAATCAGCCTCTCCTTGTGATTTTGGAGAGGTACTTTTACAAGAGAGAACCAAGATGGACTTTTCAACAATAGCCAGCGTTGCCGCCAAATCCGGCGGTATTCTTTATATCATGCCTGTACTCCTCTTGATCGTTTTATGGGTGAGCATAGAGCGTTTTTTGTTTTTAAGCCGCATGAGTCGCCTCGGAGAAAAAATGGCGAGCGCCCTGGAACAGCTTCCGGACATTAAGGAGCAAAGCCTGCGCCCTCTCGCAGATTCTGCGGAATTTCCTTTTCGCGCTTTGCTCCAGGTCCCTATCCGTTTCCCCAATATCAAGGACAGCGCACAGCTTTCCGAGATTCTTCAGGAAGCGGTCATGCGTCAGGTCCCTTTGCTGGATAAGCGTCTTTGGCTCCTGGATACCACGGTTACCCTGGCTCCTTTGCTGGGTCTTCTGGGTACCATTATCGGGATGTTTCATGCTTTTCAGATTTTAAATAATGTGGCCAACAATCCCACAGCCATTACCGGAAGCGTTGCTGAAGCACTGATGGCCACTGCAGCCGGTCTGGTCATCGCCATTATCGGTCTGGTCAGTTTTAATGGCCTGCAAAACCAGATGCGCTTTGTTGTTCATCAAATGGAAACCTTGCGCAGCATGCTCATCAATCGTTTGTCCGGACTGGACCATAGTCATGCCCTGAATAATACCGAGACCCAACCGGTCATTTATGCGGCGAAAGAGGCCTGAGTCATGCAATACCTCGAAATGAAAAAAGGACGTGTCGAGATTATCCAGATGATTGATATCATGCTATTTTTGCTGATCTTCTTCATCATGATCACCGTCCACATGATCCCCAGCCAAGGGCTACCAGCGCACCTTCCCGGTTCCAGTTCTGCCCAGGAATTACCCAAGCCTAAAGTGGTATTGACCCTGCATACCGATGGCACCCTGGAATTCAAGGACAAAACCATCAGCCTCCAGGATCTCGAAGCCCAATTGCGCCAGGGAAACCCATCAGAAACCCAGGTAACCATTGCCGCTGATAAGGGCGCCGACATTCAGGCGCTGGTAAAAGTCATGGATGCCTGCCGTCATGCCGGGGTCACCGCAATCGGCCTTGCCGCCAAACCCGTGTCATGATGTCCGCAGATTTGCGTCCGCTGGGAAGTCTGGTCAAGGCGCCAAGCGGTAACGGCAACCTCAAGGCGCTGATGATTGCCGCCGCCATTGAATCGGCTTTTGTCGCCGTGCTGATCTGGCAAAGCGCAACACAGCCCCCCCACCGGCAGCCATCAATGCCCCCGTTACCATCAGCCTGGTGCCACCCGCTCCGCCCAAACCATTACCACCCACGCCCAAGCCAAAGGTACAACCAAAGCCTGTACCGCGACCGACTCCACGACCAACGCCACGGCCGGTTCCACACCCTGTTGCCAAACCGCAGGAGAAAATTCCGGTGCCCCCATCACCATTGCCCAGCCCGGTGCAAGCTCCGGCACCCAAAGTCATAGCGACACCACCGCCTCCCCTGCAGAGTCCTGCTCCGGTGAGCCCGGCCGTGCGCGAAGACTATCTGGCACAAGTGAAAGGCGCCATTCAGGCAGCAGTCCGTTTTCCGGAATCTGCAAAAATGCTGGGTGAAAATGGACGGGTACAGTTGCACTTTTTCCTTCATAACGGCCAGATTAGTGACGTGAAAATCATGCAAAAAGGAAGTATGAGTACCTTCGATAGTGCCGCTATTGCTGCTTTGGGCAATGCGCGCCTGCCCACCGTCCCCGCAGGTCTCAAGGACAAAATCTTCGATTTGAGCATCTGGGTGGAGTTCAAACTCAGTGGTCAAGACGAATAGCTCATAACAGAAACCGTCCCGGATGATTGCAGCGACCATGGCTACGGCCACGGAAGCCCAAACATCCGGAGCAAATATCCTATCCAAAAGGGAGCCAATACCGATGTACATTTCACGCAGAAATTTTATAGCCCGATCGGGGCTGGGCTTAGGGCTGGGCCTCAGCCTGCCCGTGACCGCTTTCGCCATGCAGGTACCTGCGCGTGCCACGAGCCTGCATGCCGGACCCATGACCGGATATCCGGCGCAACGCTCGGCGAGTATCTGGCTGCAAACCATGGGGCCTGCCAAAGTAAGTATCGCTTATTGGCCCGTCCAGCAGCCGCATTTACGGGAAAGCAGCAGCGAAATGAGCACCAGCGCCAGGGAGTTTTATACCGCCTTGCTCACCTTGGATGATCTTGCCCCGAGTACAACCTACCAAACTGAAATACAATTGGACGGCAAAACCTGGAGCGGTAAAAATCTGCAAATACATACGCCTGAACTTTGGCAATGGCGTCATCCCGCTCCGGATTTCAAAGTCCTCACGGGGTCTTGCGCGTACATCAATGACCCGCAATATGATCGTCCGGGCAAAGCGTATGGGGGTGGGTACGAAATATATGATCCCATGACCGCTGAAGCCGCCGATATGATGATCTGGTTGGGAGATAATCTTTATTTCCGTGAAGCCGACATTCAAAGTCCCGCAGGAATGGCCATGCGCTACTGGACGGATCGCGCCTTTCCACCTCTGCAAAAGTTTTTGCAATCTACCCGACAGATAGCTATCTGGGATGATCATGATTATGGAGCCAATGACAGCGACAGCAGTTTTGTCCTGAAACAAAGTGCACTCCGCCTTTTTCAGGGTTATTGGGCGAACCCCTCTTATGGTCAGCCAGGAACTCCCGGGGTATTTACCCAGTGCACCCTGAATGATGCCGATTTTTTTCTGCTGGATGATCGCTGGTACCGCGATGCAGACGCTGCCCACTTGTCACGCGGCAAGCAAATGTTTGGCAAAGCGCAAATGGATTGGTTAAAAAACGCCCTGCTCAGCTCTCGTGCGCATTTCAAAATCGTTGCCGCAGGGGGACAACTTTTTAATGATGACGATGCTTATGAAGGCTGGAATTTATATCCGGAAGAACGTCAGGATTTTATGGACTGGCTCCAGAATAATCAGATCAGGGGATTATTGTTCCTTTCGGGAGATCGGCATATCAGCGAATTAATGCGCCGACCCCGCCCGCATTACTCTGGCAAGCACGATTATCCCCTCTGGGAACTCACCAGCTCTCCACTTAACTCCAGTCCGGCCAAAGGAGACGCCAACCCCTATCGGGTGCCGGGTACGCTGGTAGAAGCCAGAAACTATTGCAGCATAGAGTTCCTCGGCAAGGGCGCCGGGCGACATCTACTCCTGAGCTGCAAATCTACCGGGGGTAAGATCCTTTGGGAACATCAGATCAGCAGCGCCGATCTGGGCTACATCTGAGCCAAAAAACCAACATCATTTAACAACGGCATTGGGCCTGCAGGCTTTTTGCGCCAACGTCCCTTGCCTGTTGTTCCAAGGTTCATCCTGAATTTCACAGCTTCAAACGGGCCAGGATAATTCTGCGCATAAACCACCCGTGGCCACATTCATCAGACGCAGGCGCATGCCTTGTGCTTCGGCCAGCTGACGGGCAATGGCCAGGCCCAATCCACTTCCTTCACCATGCCCTCTGGCATCATCCAGACGAATAAATGGCTCAAAAACCTTTTCCAACTCGATTTCCGGAATCCCCGGCCCGGCATCACAGAGGCGGATCAGAACCTGGTTGGCCATTTTTCTGAACTCCACGCGAACCTCTCCGCCGCCATAACGTATGGCATTATCCAGCAAGTTGGATAATAAGCGTCGTAAAGCCTCTCGATCACCCCGAAAAGCATAACGGCGCGGTAACTGGGCATGCCATTGACCTCCGGCCCGCTCAAAATCTGAACCGACTTCCTGCAATAAAACCATCAAATCGAAATCTGCCACCTTGGCTGCCATACCGCGCCCCAGATCCAGTGATTGTGCCAGCAGCGCGTCCATGCGCTCGATGTCCTGCAACATGCCATCGTGCAAATGCCGGGGGGTATTTTCCGGAAGCAGTTCCCAAGCCATGCGCAATCGGGCCAAAGGCGAACGTAAATCATGGGAAATACCCGTCAATAAAAGCGATTGATGATTAATCATTGCCTGCAAACGCGTGCGTAATTCAGCAAAAATATCGAGAATATTCTGAAACTCATAGGCTCCGCCAGGTGGCAGACTTGGCAGGGGTGCTTTCAGCGAGCTTCTGAGCGCTGTTGAAATGACATCCAATGGTTTTAAAACCCTGCGCACCAGAATCATGGTCAAAACCACCAACGCCAGGGTCGAAAACACCAAAACAAAAATCATGGCGATAGGCAGTGATGAAGCGAGGCGCCCCCGATCAAAATGCACCCAGATCGTTTCCCCGGAAATATTTACCGGCACCCAGAAAGTCCGTACCGCGCCACCCAACACATCTACGGGAACCGGTTTTCCCAGACGTTTACTGAGTGCCTGGCTCAAAAGCCAACCATAAATATGGCCATGCGTATGTTTTATTGAGCGGTCCAGTTGCGCCGAGATTTCTACCCCATTATCCGCACGCAGGCTTTCCAGAAAAGCCGGTCGATTTTCGGGCGAAAGCTCGGTGTAGGTTTTGGCGCTGATCACAATCAGACCGGCCAGATCTTCCGCCGATCGTTCTGCCAACGGATAAAGTACGGTCAGAACAACTATCACCAAGGTCAGAATCTGTAAAATGACAATGCCCGGCCCCAGCGTCCAGGCCGTCTGCGAAAATAAATTTCTGCCCCGCCGCAAACTCATGGGCCCGGCACAAAACGATAGCCCAAGCCACGCTCTGTCTGCAAAAAACGCGGTTGCCGGGGATTTTCTTCCAGAATTTTTCGTAAGCGGGTAACGCGTACATCAATACTGCGATCAAAGCGTCCATCTTCTTCGCCGCCCAAAAGTTGCAACAGCAAATCCCGGCTCAAAATACGTTTTGGTCGTTGTGCAAAAACCAGCAATAAATCCATTTCCGCCGGGTTGATGTCCACCTCAGCATCGCCTCGATATAGCCGGCGCTCCGAAATCTGCAGGTGAAATTCTCCGATCTCTACCTTGTCAGCACCTTCATCCTTACCGCTACGCCGTAACAGTACGCGCAAGCGCGCCAACAATTCCCTGGCGTTAAAAGGCTTGGCCAAATAGTCATCCACCCCACTTTCCAGACCAAGAATGCGCTCGTCATCCTCTCCCCGCGCCGAGAGCATCAGAATGGGTGGGCCGCCTTCCTTGCTGCGTAGCTCTTTGGCCAGACTGATGCCATCCTGACCTGGTAACATCCAGTCCAATACGATGACATCTATTGGGCCAGCAAGCAGGTGTTGACGCATCTGCTTGCCATTGGCTGCCAGCAAAACCGCAAGTCCCTGTGCTACCAGATACTCCCGTAGCATGTCTGCAAGCCTTTGATCATCATCCACTATCAACACGACCGCCATAACTTGCCTCGCTTGCTCTTCCCTGATGAAGCAATGTGCCCCATCAGGAAATATTCCCGAAATATTTACCGCCTACTATAACACCATAGGCAGCAGCGGTACCCAAACCAAAAGATAGAGTGGAGCGCGTTTTTCAGCAAGCTGGTAAATGATAAAAACGGTTATGCTTTCAGGTTTGTAGCGGTTGTTTTGCGGCTATTAGACGGATCTTTGATCCGTCTTTTTTTATGGGCGCTGTGAACAAGCAAACGGGCCTTCAAAAAAAGTCAAACAGGGTATTTTGCGGAAATATTCCAGAAACAAAACGTCCGTATTATGTAATCCATGGCGAGGGCACAACGTACCCAAACCTCACAGAAAGAGGGAGCGCTTCAGGAATTTTATGCACCGTCGGCCCGAAGGCCGCAGTGCTTTAGGTATGAAACAGTTTTGTAGCGGTTGTTTTGCGGCTATTAGACGGATCTTTGATCCGTCTTTTTTTATATCGTGGTTATCATGCTACACTATTGTTGCTTGTTCAACAAGGATGTCGTATGGACCCCAAAAACCAACGCTTAGTCTGGGTGGATCTTGAAATGACCGGTCTGCACCCTGAGCAGGATGAAATCCTTGAAATCGCCAGTATTGTCACCGACAACCAGCTTCGCATTATCTGCGAAGGGCCGGTGCTGGCCGTGCATCATCCCGACACAGTGCTGGCTAAAATGGATGACTGGAATCAGCGTACCCATGGTCAATCCGGGCTGATTCAGCGGGTGCGAGACAGCCGACTGGATACCCAGGCCGTGGAAACCCAGACCCTGGATTTTCTCAGCGCGCATGTCGCTGCCGGCACTTCGCCCATTTGCGGTAATAGTATTTGCCAGGATCGGCGTTTTCTGGCAAGACTGATGCCCCGACTGGAGCGCTTTTTTCACTATCGGATGATTGATGTCAGCACGCTCAAAGAGCTGACTTCCCGCTGGTATCCCGGCTTCCCGAGATTTCCCAAGGCAGAAAAACATGAGGCCCTGGCGGATATCCGTGAATCCATTGACGAACTGACTTATTATCGGGAGAAGATCTTTCCGCAGCTTCTGGAGTCTCCTGAAAAGTAGATCCCGTTATTTTACCGGTGCCGGAAGGTTCTGGATCAGATCAACCCGTACCCGCACTTCCAGATTTTCTGCCAGAACCTTACAAAGCAGGTAGTCTCCCTCCGGACTTTCCTGCCACTCCAGGGGCATGACGACTTCCATGTAATGAATGCCCGTACTTTCATCCGCCCAGTGCAGGCGCATTTGTTCTGATGTTAGTATGGCAATTTGCAAGCGTTCGGCAATCTGGCGCGGAGTAGATGCAATCTGGGTCACGGAGGCTCCTCAATAGTGAAAATTGATCTTTTCTACGAACTTGCTGTTCCCGAACATCAGGGCCGCAGCGAAGCCCAAGTTTATCACGAAACGCTCGACGAACTCAGCCTGGCGGATCAGCTGGGTTTTCATGGTGCCTGGCTGGTAGAACATCACTTCATGCGGGAATATTCGCATTCCAGCGCCCCCGAAATATTTCTGGCTGCTGCCAGTCAACGTACCAGCAAGTTACGCTTGGGACATGCTGTTGTGGTACTGCCTTATAATCACATAATCCGGGTTGCCGAACGGGTTGCCGCCCTGGATATTCTCAGCAACGGTCGCCTGGAGCTCGGCGTTGGTCGCGGTTTTTCTCCCAAGGAATATCAACTTTTCGGTAGGCAAATGGCCGACAGCCGCCAACATATGAAGGAAGGTCTGCAAATTCTTCGCCAGGCTGGAGGACCTGCTTTCAGCCACACGGATAAACTTTATCAGTTTGAAAATCTGGATATATTACCCAAGCCCATCCAGAGGCCTCACCCCCCCCTGTGGACAGCAGCCGTCAGTCCCGCCACCTTTCAGTGGGCCGCTCAGGAAGGCATCGGGGTTCTCTCCGGACCCTTCAAGCCCTGGTTCATGATCAAACAGGATTTGCGCGCTTATAAAAAGGGCTGGCAACAGCAACATGGTCAAGGCCCTTTGCAGGCCGGACAAAATAATGGATTTGCCATGACCATTGGTTGCCTTTGCCTGGAAGATGCCGCCGAAGCCAGACGGCTGGCTGAGGGATTTACCTGGTACTATCAGCGCTTGCTGGATCAGACCCGGCCGGTTCTCGCGCTGTTGCGGGAAAGCTATGAATACTATCACCGGCTCGGCTTCCTTGAGCCCCTGCTGCGGCGCGGCCTGAGTTTACGCATGCTCGAAAGTATGGGTATGGTGGTGGTCGGTGATCCGGAAACCTGTCGAAAGAAGCTTTCCAGATATGCCCGTGCCGGAGTGGATCGCCTGATTCTGGCGGTTGGCGCAGGCATGGTATCCAGTGCAGTTACCCGGCGCTCCCTGCAACTGCTCGCGGAAGAAGTCATACCTTTCCTGAACCAGCCGGAAACCCGCTGATGCGGGTCATGGTTACCGGTGCTGCCGGTCATACGGCTGCAGCATTACTTCCGGTTCTCGTGCAACGGCCGGATATTCAGCAGGTGATCGCTGTCGATATTCACCCGCCCGCTTTTAGCTCTGCCAAAATGCGCTACTTCAGCATGGATATTCGCGACCCGCGTCTTGCAGAGCAACTGGCGGACATTGACCAGATCATTCACCTGGCCTTTGTGGTTCTCAGCCCCCATCTGGGGCCGCAAAACCGTTGGCGCAGCGAGATGCGCAACATCAACCTGCGCGGCAGCCAGCATCTTTTTCAGGCAGCAGCCAGCGCCGGCGTGCGACATGTCATTTACACCAGCAGTGTTGCCGCATACGGTGCCTGGCCCGATAATCCCATTCCTCTGGATGAAAACTGGCCCTGCCGGCCGGTGCCCGGTTTTGCCTATAGTGAAGACAAGGCGGCACTGGAATCCTGGCTGGATATTTTCTCCGCCCAACAACCGGCATTGGCAGTTACCCGATTGCGTCTTCATGCCATCATCGGCCCCCATGGGCAAAAACTGGTAAACGCCATTGCGACCAGCCCCTTTAATGTACGCATGAAGAACCCGGGTCTACCCATCCAATGTCTGCATGAAGAAGATGCGACCAGCGCCATCATTGCTGCTCTGGATCACGCCCATGGTGGAGTGTTCAATATTGCCGCAGCAGAACCTGTCCCGTGGTCCAGCATTCCGCGCCGCTGGTCTTTACCATTGAACCCGGGACAGTTACATCGCATCCATCGCCGTCTGCGGCCCTTCAATCGGGCTTTGGGTGATCCGGGCTGGCTTCAGGCTCTGGAAAATCCGCTCATTGTCGATACCCGCCGCGCTCAAGAGACACTTGGCTGGCAAGCCCGCTACTCCGTCAGCGAAGCACTGTCCTCCCTACGTCAGGCCCAGGGTCTCAGTCCGCTTAAAGCTTGGAGGGTCTCCTAGACCATGGCACAATAGCGCATGACTTTTGCGTCCAACATCCCCGTCCAGGCCCGGATTCAGCGCCATCATGATGCGCTGGTCAAACGCTTGTCTGCACATAGCAGTCAATACCGGGATCCGGTCAGCACCATCCCCTGGGAAAGTCTGGATGCTGACAGCGCCTGGCTACCAGAATCCCTGGTTTCTCTTTATGGATTACCGGAATACGAGCAGCTCAGTGCGGATGAACGTACCCGGCTTTCGCAGGTGGAATTTGTCTCTTTTTGTGAGCTGGGCCTCTGGCTGGAGGCCCTGTTCATCCAGCGACTCAGTGCCAACTCCATGCACGAGATGTATCGCGACCCCCAGGGCTATCATTACCAGCTTCACGAACTGCGTGAAGAAGTCGGACATAGCCTCATGTTTCTGGAGCTCCAGCAGCGTTCCCATCTGCCATTCATGACCCCTCTTGGTGAGCGTCCGCCCTTGGCACGTCTGTTTGCCCGCTACGCTCCAGAGGGTTCTGCGGCTTTTTGGGCGACTATTCTTATCGGCGAGGATGTGCCAGATCGCATGAACCGCCTGATTTTCGCCCGTAAGGATCTGCCTTCTGCCGTGCTCGCCATTACCCATGTGCACATGCGCGAGGAAGCGCGGCATATGGCTTTTGCCCGGACAACCATTCAGATGCGCAGCCAGTCCATGCATGTACTGAAAAAAAAGGCCATCAGTCCGGTGTTGCGTGAGGTATTCCGGCAGTTTCTGCGCACCTGCTTTTTCCCCTCGGAACAGGTTTATGCTGCGGCCGGTCTGAGCCATCCCAGGGTCTGGGCACGTCGCGCCCGTCACAATCCACACCGGATTGCATTGATGAACCAGTGTGCAAACCCCAGTCGTGACTTTCTGCGCACCCAGGGCTTTGCCTTGTGATTTTTTTACTCCTGCTATAATTTGAGAACCATGAAAAAAACCATGCTGTTTGAACTCGGATCCATCTATGTCTCTCCAGATGCCCAGGCCGTTTTTGAATCTGGCGATCTGGACCCACAGGAATTGCTCCGGCGTCATGTTACTGCCGATTGGGACGAAGCCAGTGACCCGGAGGTTGTGCGTGCCAGTGAAAAGGCCATCCAGAGCGAAGGGGCTGTAGTCAGTTCCTGGCAGATCAGTGGTTATACGGTCTGGATTCGGACTGATTCCAGTAGAAAAACAACCATCATCGACTTACCACTTGAACACTGAGGTGTACCATGGCGGTGCTGACGATTCCTACACAGGCTTTCCCCGATCAACGCCCCGGCACCTCGGGTCTGCGTAAAAAAGTATCGGTTTTTCAGCAGCCTCATTATCTCGAGAATTTTGTCCAATCGATCTTTGCAGCGATTCCTGACCGCAAGGGCAAAATGCTGATTCTTGGTGGCGATGGACGCTTTTTCAATCGCGAAGCCATCCAGATCATTTTGCGGATGGCCGCTGCCAATGGCTGGGGCAAAGTCATGGTCGGCCGGGGAGGACTGTTTTCCACGCCGGCTGTTTCTGCAGTCATTCGTGCCCACCATGCCCATGGCGGCATTATCCTCAGCGCCTCCCACAATCCGGCTGGCCCCGATCATGACTTCGGCATCAAATACAACATCAGCAACGGGGGGCCCGCTCCTGAAAAAATCACGGATGCCATCTGGGCCAGTAGTAAAAGCATCCAGAGCTATCAAACTCTGGATACTGCTGATGTCGACATCGATCACGATGGCATTTTTCAACTTGGCGACATGACCGTTGAAATTTGCGATCCAGTCCGGGACTATGCCGAGCTGATGGCCCGCATTTTTGACTTCGAAGCGCTGCGTCGTCTTTTTAAAGGCAGTTTCCGCATGCGTTTTGACGCCATGCACGCCATCACTGGTCCTTATGCCCTGGAACTTCTTGAAAACCAGCTGGGTGCCCCTGCGGGTACGGTCGTCAATGGCATTCCCCTGACGGATTTTGGTGGTGGTCATCCCGATCCCAATCTGGTCTATGCCAAGCCCCTTACTGATTATCTGTTCAGCAAAGAGGCTCCCGACTTTGGCGCAGCATCCGACGGCGATGGTGACCGCAACATGATTCTGGGTCGCCAGTTTTTTGTCACACCCAGCGACTCTCTGGCGGTATTGGCTGCCAACGCTACGCATATTCCCGGCTACCGCAGAGGATTGAAGGGCGTTGCACGCTCCATGCCCACCAGTCAGGCCGTTGATGTGGTAGCACAAAAACTGGGCATACCGCATTATGAAACGCCGACCGGCTGGAAATTTTTTGGGAATCTTCTGGATGCCGGCAGGATTACCTTTTGTGGCGAAGAAAGTTTCGGCACCGGTTCTGATCATGTCCGCGAAAAGGATGGGCTCTGGGCAATTCTCGCCTGGCTGTCGGTGATCGCCGCGACCGGCCAATCCGTGGCAGAAATCGTGGCCCGGCACTGGCAGGAATTTGGCCGCCATTACTACACCCGCCATGACTACGAGGGAATACCTGCCAGCGCCGGGGAAGAAATCATGGCGACACTCACTGCTCAGCTTCCGGTGCTGGCAGGGCAAACGCTGGCGGGAAGGATTGTCCAGACCGCTGATGATTTTGCCTATACGGATCAGATAGATGGAAGCATTAGCAGCCATCAGGGATTGCGCCTGCTGTTTAGCGATGGAGCGCGCCTGGTTTTCCGTCTTTCCGGAACCGGAACCGAGGGTGCAACTCTGCGGATTTATCATGAACATCTGGAGCAGGATGCTGCGCGCCAGCAACTGGATCCACAACGGGTTCTGCGTGAACTGATTGCCTTGGGCAAGGATCTGACCCGCATTGAAAAGCTTACGGGCCGCAAGGCCCCCACTGTCATCACCTGATGAAGGAGTCTGACTATGATGGATTACGACAACGATAGTAATGGTCTTGGATATAGTGCCTTGGGTATCGCCCTGCTGGCGGGTGCCGCTGCCGGTGCAGTAACCGCTTTGCTTTTTGCCCCCCAGGCAGGCGATCGCACCCGCGAACAAATCCGCCATCAGGCCAATCGCGCCTGGGACAAAGTGGTCGCTTCCCGTGAACGGATGAATGAACGCGTGGAAGAGTTGCTGGATACCATCGCCATTTACAGTGAAGAGCTGGTCCAAAAGGGTAAAGATCTGAGCGACCGGGAACGGCAACGCCTTAATGATGGCATCGCCCTGGCCCGTAGCGAACTGGATCGCCTGCGTCGGAAACTGTCCCGTTTAGATTGACCTCAGAGCAGCAAGCGGCTATTCTCAGCCGCGACGGGGCGTAGCGCAGCTTGGTAGCGCGCCTGCTTTGGGAGCAGGATGTCGTAGGTTCGAATCCTATCGCCCCGACCAATTAAAACAGGCACTTGGCACATGCGGCCAAGTGCCTTTGTTTTTATTTACATCAGGACCCCAGCACTTTGCGGGCATTGGTGAATATCTGCATCCACGGGGTCAATTCGCCCCAATCTGCCGGAGCCCAGCTCATTTGCAGGCTACGCACGACCCGCTCGGGATGCGGCATCAAAATGGCTACCCGACCATCTTCGTTGCAGAGCCCGGTAATCCCTTCCGGCGATCCGTTGGGGTTAGCCGGATAGTGGCGTGCCACTTGCCCCATGGCGTCCACGTAGCGCATGGTGACCGGTGCAGGAGATCCTTCGGTGGTACTGTCAAAGTGGGCACGGCCTTCACCATGGGCGATGACAATCGGTGCATAGGTTCCGGCCATCCCGCTAAACCACAGAGAAGGAGAGTCCAGCACTTCCACCATGGCCAGGCGGGCTTCAAATTGCTCAGAACGATTGCGGGTAAATAATGGCCAATGCCCGGCTCCGGGAATGATTTCCCGCAATTCAGCCATCATCTGGCAGCCATTGCAGACACCCAGGGCCAGACGCGATTCATCTGCAAAAAACGCCGCAAACTGGTCCAGCAATGCTGAATGAAACAGGATGGACTTGGCCCAGCCAGCCCCGGCACCCAGCACATCGCCATAGGAAAAGCCGCCACAGGCTGCCAAAGCCTGAAAATCATTGAGCTGATAGCGTCCATTAGCCAGATCACTCATGTGGACATCCACAGCCGTGAATCCGGCACGGTGAAAAGCTGCCGCCATCTCAGTCTGACCATTGACGCCCTGCTCCCGCAAAATAGCCACCTTGGGCTGCACACCCTGTTGAATCACGGGCATCTGCAGACTGAAGGGAACGCGGGCGAAAAGCGGTGCTTCCGTCGCGGTCGCAGCGGCAAATGCTTCTTTGGCGCATTGCGGATCGTCACGCAACGACGCCATCTGATAACTGTTTTCAGTCCATGCCTGCAGCAACTCCGCAACGGGTTCGTCCAGTAATACCTGTTCACCCTGCAGTACCCGCAGCTGCCAATGCCCGACCTGCACGACACCAAGGCACTGAGCCCGGGTGTCCAGATCCATTTCCGCAAAAATGCCCCGCACGGTTTCCCGATCTTTGGCCGCTACCTGAAGTAATACGCCCGACTCCTCCGCAAACAGGAAAGACCAGACATCGGCCCCGGCAGGCAGCACCATATCCGCTCCGCAACGACTCGCAAATGACATTTCACAGAGCGTAGCCCACAGCCCGCCATCGGCACGGTCATGATAGGCGAGCACGAGTTCCTGTTCACGCAAACTGCAGAGCGCCGCAAAAAGTTTACGCAACAGTTCGGGCTGATCCATGTCCGGCGTTTCCGCGCCCATTTGCCCCATTGTCTGAGCGAGGATGGAAGCCCCCAGACGGCCCTGTCCTAAATCGACCAGCCATAAATCCGTCTCTTCCTGAGCCGCCCACTGGGACGTCCAGGTCTTGCGCAGGTCCTGCACCGGCGTAAAAGCCGTAATAATCAGGGAAAGAGGAGAGACGACCGCTTTTCCCTGCCCTTCCTCCTGCCAGAGCGTGCGCATGGACAAGGAGTCTTTTCCCACTGGAATGGCCAGATCCAGGGCAGGACAGACCTCCAGGGCTACCGCCTTGACGGCATCAAAGAGGGCTGCATCTTCGCCGGGATGATCCACTGCCGCCATCCAGTTGGCCGAGAGCTTGATGTTATCCAGTGCCCGCACATCTGCCGCCCAAAGATTGGTCAGTGCTTCAGCAATGGCCAGGCGCGCACTGGCTACGGGGTTCAGAACCGCCACTGGCGCCCTTTCGCCAATGGCCATCGCCTCACCATGGGTATTCCAGAAATCCGCTGCGGTCACCCCACAGTCAGCAACCGGCACCTGCCAGGGACCGACCATCTGATCGCGGTGAATCAGGCCGCCCACGCTCCGGTCGCCAATGGTAATCAGGAACTCCTTACTGGCTACTGAGGGATGACGGAGCACCGCGTAGGCAGCATCGCGCAGAACGGCTCCAGACAGGTCCAGAGATTGGGTCTGAACCATCTGATGCCGACTATCTCTGTCCATGCGCGGCGGACAACCCAGTAACGCACTGAGCGCCATATCTACAGGCGTATTCTGCAGGAGCGCATCTTCGACCAGAAGAATATCTTCATCCACAGCCTCGCCCAGTACGGCGTAGGGGCAACGCTCACGCTGGCAAATGGCCTCGAAGCGCGGCAAATCCTCCGGAGTAACCGCCAACACATAGCGCTCCTGCGCTTCATTACTCCAGATTTGCATGGGCGACATGGCGGGTTCTTCATTAGGTACCATGCGCAACTGCAGGCGCCCGCCCCGCCCCCCATCATGTAACAACTCGGGAACCGCGTTGGATAATCCCCCAGCGCCCACATCATGAATGGAGAGGATGGGGGAATCTCGGCCCAGAGCCACGCAGCGTTCAATCACTTCCTGGGCCCGCCGTTGCATTTCGGGATTACCCCGTTGCACCGAGGCAAAATCCAGTTGTTCATCGCCCGATCCGCTGGCCACACTGGAAGCTGCGCCACCACCCAGACCGATGAGCATGGCCGGGCCACCAATCACCAGGACTTTCGCGCCTATCGGCAAAGGCTGCTTTTCCACCATCTGCGGGCGGATTTGCCCCAGCCCTCCGGCCAGCATGATGGGCTTGTGGTAACCGCGATGCACCCCATTGTGATCACACTCAAAAACCCGGAAGTAGCCGGCAATGGCCGGACGTCCAAATTCATTGTTGAAAGCAGCCGCACCCAGCGGTCCATCGCGCATGATTTCCAGGGCGGAACGAATACGCACAGGCTTGCCATAAAAAGACTGTTCCCAGGACTGGATATAACCCGGAATACGGAGATGAGATACCGAGAACCCGGTCAGACCCGCCTTGGGTTTGCCACCCCGCCCCGTGGCCCCTTCATCCCGAATTTCCCCACCACTGCCCGTGGCCGCGCCCGGGAAGGGAGAAATGGCCGTTGGATGATTGTGGGTTTCCACCTTCATCAAAATGGCGGTGTTTTCTTGCGTTAGCCGATATTGACCATCTGCGGCCACGGCAAAGGGCTGACTGGTCATGATACTCGCCATGACTGCTGCATTGTCCTTGTAGGCAGATAAAGTGCCTTGCGGAGTCAGGCGATGGGTTTCACGGATCATGCCAAACAGACTCTGGGACTGATTTTCGCCATCCAGATGGTAGTGGGCGTTAAATACCTTATGGCGACAATGCTCGGAATTCGCCTGGGCAAACATCATCAGTTCGGCATCACTGGGATCTCGGCCCAAATCTGAAAAATAATCCTTCAGGTAATCCAGTTCAGCAGGAGACAACGCCAGTCCCATGCTGCGATTGGCTTCAGTCAAGGCCGTCATGCCCTCTGCCTGCAGCGCCACCCGCCGCAAATGCGCCGGTTCGGGATGCTTGAAAATGGCCTCGGCTGCATCCCAGTCAGAAAGCACAGATTCGGTCATGGGGTCATGAAGCTGCCGGCGGATTTGCTCCATTTCTGTGGTGCTGAAAGTACCTGCTCCGGCACGCATCAGCGTATAGGACACACCGCGCTCGACCCTGCGGACGTTGGCAAGCCCGCAATGCCGGAAAATTTCGCTGGCTTTGCTCGACCAGGGAGAAATGGTACCCAGGCGCGGCAATACGCAAATTTCCTGAATTCCATCCTGGGACTCTTCGGTAAATGGCGTTCCATAGTGCAGCAGAGCGGTGACCACACCAGTTTGTTCGGCGTTGAGGGCTTCACTCAGGTCAAGCAGATGCACAAAGCGCGCATTCAGATAAGCAACCGGAAGGTCGGCTTCTTGCAGGAGTTTCAGCAGATGTTGCAGACGAAAGGCAGAAAGGGCCGCAGAGCCGCGCAGCAGCAGCATGAAGTGTTTCCTCGCTCAAAAATCAGACCTGGAACCGACAATAAACTTAAAGGGGCACACCCAGACGTTGGGCCACTTCCAGATAGGCTTCCACCACCCCGCCGAGATTACGCCGGAAGCGATCCTTATCCATTTTTTCCAGACTTTGGGCATCCCATAAGCGACAACCGTCGGGGCTGAATTCATCACCCAGATATAATTCGCCGTGAAAACGTCCAAATTCCAGCTTGAAATCCACCAGAATCAGGTTGGCCTTGGCAAATAAAGCTTTCAACAGGGTATTTACACGCATGGTCCAGCGCCGCATGGCTTCCACCTCTTCTGCACTGGCCCAGCCAAAAGTGCGAATATGTGCGGTGTTGATCATGGGATCATGCAAGGCATCATTTTTCAGAAAAAACTCCAGGGTCGGGGGCTCCAGTATCCGCCCTTCCTCGATACCCAGGCGCTTCGTTAAAGAGCCTGCGGCACGATTGCGAACCACGCATTCCACCGGAATCATTTCCAGACGGCGCACCAGACTTTCGCGTGCATCCAGACGCCGGATAAAATGGGTCGGTACGCCCTCGGATTGCAGGTACTCCATGATAAAAGCATTGAAAGCATTATTGACCTCACCCTTGCGGGCAAGCTGCTCGACTTTTTCTCCATCAAAAGCCGAAGTGTCATCCTTGAAGTGCAGGATCAGCTCATCTTCCACGCTGCTGGCATAAACAATTTTGGCCTTGCCTTCGTACAATGCCTGACGTTCACTCATTGCGGCTGCCCCTTCGGGAAGACCCGCGCAAAGATGCGATCAATGTTGCGGGTGTGGTAAGCAAGATCAAACAGTTCCGCCAGATCCTTTTCCTGCAGATACTGCGAAACATCCGGATCGGCAGCCAGCAGCGCCTTGAAATCGGCATTATTTTCCCAGACCTGCATGGCATTGCGCTGGACGACACGGTAAGCATTTTCCCGCAACATGCCCTTGGCCGTCAAAGCCAGCAATACCCGTTGAGAGAAAATCAGACCATGCATTTTATTCAGGTTATCCATCATATGCTGAGGATAAACCACCAGTTTTTCCAGCAACCCACTGGCCCGATGGAACATGAAATCCATGACAATGCAGGCGTCCGGACCAATAACCCGCTCCACGCTGGAATGGGAAATATCCCGCTCATGCCAGAGGGCAATGTCTTCCAGCGCCATGCCGGCATAGCCGCGCAGCAGGCGCGCCAAGCCGGTAAGATTTTCGGAAAGAATCGGATTGCGCTTGTGCGGCATGGCAGAACTGCCCTTCTGCCCCGCCGTAAACGGTTCTTCGGCTTCCAGTACTTCCGTACGCTGCAGATGCCGAATTTCCACCGCGATTTTCTCGATGGAACCGGCGATGATGGCGAGGGTACTGAAAAACTCGGCATGACGATCTCTGGAGATCACCTGGGTGCTGGCCAGCTCTGGATGAAGGCCCAACTCATGACAGACGGCTTCTTCAATATCCGGATCAATATTGGCAAAAGTACCCACTGCTCCGGACAGCATTCCCGCAGAAACTGCCGCAATGGCACGCTGCAGACGCTGGTGATTACGCTGCGCCTCGGCATACCAGACGGCCACTTTCAGACCAAAAGTAATGGGCTCGGCATGAATGCCGTGGGAACGGCCCATCATGACCGTATCCTTGTATTTCCAGGCCAGTTGCTCCAGCGCGGCGCAAGTCCGATCCATGCCTTTCAGAAGCAGTTCACCGGAGCGTTTGAGCTGCAAGCCGAACCCCGTATCCACTACATCTGAAGAAGTGAGTCCCACGTGAATAAAGCGACTGGAAGGCCCCACAAATTCTGCCACAGATGTCAAAAATGCAATGACGTCATGTTTCACTTCCAGCTCGATTTCAGCAATGCGGGCACTGTCAAAAGCCGCCTTTGCTTCAATTTCTGCCAGGGCCTCGGCCGGAATCCCGCCACGCGCAGCCAGCGCGCGGCAGGCGGCCAGCTCGACATCCAGCCACGCCTGATATTTAGCGTCCTGAGTCCATAAAGCACCCATTTCCGGGCGCGTATAACGCTCAATCATGCATTGCCCCCGGATTGCGGAGTCAGGGCCGTCTGCAACTTGTTGAGCACTTCCACCGACCACTTGGGTGCAGTCTTACCCACCCCCGGCCCGGTTTCCAGGACGCTACCAGAGTTGTCTTTCATGGCCAGCAGGCGGACCCGCACCGAAACCGGCTCCTGATCTTTCGGGCTGCTCCAGATAGCCTTGATGTTATCCCAGGTACGGTTCAGAATCCCGCCCACAAAACCCTGCTTTTGCTGGGTCTGCTTGCCGTCTTTATGAATCATCACCGACCAATCCCCCATTCCTTCGCTGCGGACCGGATAACCCAGGCCCTGCAGGGCCACCTCAACAGCGGGTTGGGCTTTGGCAGGAACCGCATTCAGAACCAGATAAGGACCTCCATCATCGCGATAGCGCGTCACCTTGATTTTGGGCATTTCTGCCAGCAGCACCGACTGGTTCAGACGCTTCTGCACTGCCTGCAGCAAGTCGCGATTATGATCGGCATCGGCAGGGACCTTTTTCCATTCCACCGAACTGCCCTGGGGGTTATTCCAGTAACGCTCCTGCTGGATACTCAAAACCTGGTTGCCATCGGTGGCGGTCTGCAAATGAAAAGCGTAGCGTTCCCGATGTGAAGGCGCCAGGGTATTGCCGAAAAAGGCCGCAATACCGGTACGGAAATTATGCCAGCCAGTCACCAGTTCACCCTGCTCGGGTGCAAATTTTTCTACAGGGGTCTTGTTGGCTGCCAGTGTTTCCTTGACTGCAGTCCATATCTGCGCAGGTTTAGCCTGCGTCGTCAGGCTCAGATCTGCACCAGTACCGACAATTTGCGAACTGACCCCGGCCAGCGGTTTTTCTTCTAGGGGCTTTTGGCCGGGCGCTTCACGCGGCTGGAAAACCCCATATCCGCCCATGGTGCTATCCGACACGGCAGCGGGATTCACGGGTCCTCCTGGAATAGTCACCCCCGGTGCCGGTACCTGAGCCAGCAGGTCCGGCGGAACGGCCAAGGGTTTCATCACCTGCGAATCTTCATATTTCGGACCCGTACTGGTATGCAGGAAAGGAATATACGAACACCCTCCCAAACCCATACTGGTAACTACGGCAAGAGCAACATAACGGCGCATGCAAAACCCCACTAAACGCGACAGAGCGCGAAGAAAATCAAAGACAATGCGCTGCGCGCAAACTGCTGCGCAGACGCTCGTGATACATTCCGGACAACGGGGTCAAGGGCAATCGCAACGCGGGTCCCATTCGTCCCATTTCCTGCAAGGCCCATTTCACCGGGATGGGATTGGACTCTACAAACAAGTCACGATGTAGATCCACCAACTGCACGTTGACCGCTCTGGCGGCCACAAAATCCCCTGCGAGCGCCAGATTGCACATTTCAGCCATCAGGCGCGGGGCCACATTGGCCGTCACGGAAATCACACCCTTGGCCCCCAAAGACATGGCCGCCAAGGCCGCCGCATCATCTCCGGTATACACTTCAACCTGATCACCACACTGATGGAGGATTTCGGCTACCCGCTCGACTTTACCACTGGCTTCCTTGATACCCACCACGCAGGCGCGCGGGGCCAGGCGGGCCAAAGTTTCCGGGAGAATATCCCCCGCCGTACGGCCGGGCACATTATAAAGTATCATGGGGAAGTGGCAGGCCTCGGCAATAGCCGTATAGTGCTGGAAAAGCCCTTCCTGAGTCGGTTTGTTATAGTAAGGAGAAACCAGAAGGGCCGCATCTGCCTTGGCTTCCATGGCCGCTTTGGTCAGGCTGATGGCTTCATGGGTGGCATTGGCACCGGTTCCGGCAATGACGGGTATCCGCCCCCTGACCTGCTCAACGACGCCACGAATCACCGTAACATGTTCTTTCATTTCCAGAGTGGCAGACTCGCCGGTGGTACCCACCGCTACCAGCGCATGCGTGCCTTCACTGATATGCCACTCCACTAGATCCCGCAATGCCCTATCGTCCACGGCGCCATCTGCGCGCATGGGCGTCACCAAAGCTACCATACTGCCGTGAAACATGATTTTTATGCTCCCGCTCTTACGCGTTCCATTTCTGCATGGGATGGTACTTGCCAGACAGAGGGCTGGCAAGGAGCGGTATTCGGAGAATGTTGCTCCTCCTGTGCACTACAGCGCCCGCTTCCCGGTAACAATTTCCCACCATAGCCGCCAATCGCCCATGAAACTGAACAGAGGGTACCTGAAGGTAGCAGGCTTATTGTGCTCGAAGAAGAAATGGCCGATCCAGGCTAGCAAGTAACCTTGCAATGGAGCAACAGGCAACAACCACCATATCCCTGAACCGATCGCGGTAAGTATGAGAGCCAGAGCCATACTCGTACCAGTGAAGTGCAGTCTTCTAGACACAGTGTTCTCATGCTCACTCAAATAGAAACAGTAGAACTCACTGAAAGTCTTGTACCGCTCCAATCTGCTCATACCAAAATCCCGGGCGACCACAACCAATCATACCCTAGCACTCTGCAGCAAAAATTGTACACTGACGTACGCAAAAAACCTATCCGTTGTTAATTGAAGTAATTTTGACTACATATTTTGAACATGATTGATCGGAACATATCCCGGCAAACCATAGTTCACCATTACCGATTATCATTCCTTGATAATTCCCCCACAATTTTCCATAAGACTGCTGCTTAATCGCGCTTACCACTTTATCTGTGAATAATGATGCTGTTTAACACTTGGCTATCTATATTGGTCTCTTAACTCGGTTTTCTGTTCCACCGGCCTCAGTAGCCAATTTCAGACGTTTTTCAAGGCGCATTAAAAAATGCCTGCATCGCTATGCAAGCGATGCAGGCTGCTGCGATGGAGTTATGGAACGTTAACTGGGCATGGCGGAGATAAAAGCCGCTGGAACGGGGAATTCTCCAAGGGCACTGCGCAACACCGCAAAATGCATGGCTTCATCCCCTTCAATATTGGCTGCTGCATGGGCCAGTTCCGGATTACTGAACTCGGGTACTGTTCCCAGATAGGCCTTGGCAGCACCAACTTCCAGACCGGCAGCAAAATGCAGAACATCATTCTGGGTTTTCAGCTTGTCCAGAGGAAATCCCCACTTACTGGCCAGCTCGGTCATCGGCGCTTTTAGAGAAACTTTCGGAGCAACCGGAGTTCCACCCAGCTTTTTGATGGTTTCGGCAAGAATAGCTGCATGGGCTTCATGATCTGCCTGAAATGAAAGAGCTACTTTAAGCAATGCCGGGTCCAGCAACTTGCTTTCGGCCCCGACCTGATAAGCTGCAATAGCCTGATGTTCGGCATTCAGGGCAAAGTTCAGCAAATATAAATCATGTTTCGGGCCTTTGGGCATGGCAGCCGCTTCCGCCAGAGCTGGCATGGTTAAACTACTGACCGCAGCCAGTCCCAGCCCAAACAATGCACTTTTCTTGAAAAAATCCCGACGATCCAAACCTTGATTTTCCATTTCTTTCATGACGTTCTCCTGAGCAGGTGACAGCAATATTGCCATCCTCAACTAAATACGCATTCGCTCCATGCTTGGATGCAATAAGATGATTTTTGCAGACTCAACTACTTAAATGCGTCGATAGAATATCTGCCTTATACAATACGGCCGTAGTAGGCTGGCCCGTTGGCGAACCGCCTTCTGGCTCCACGGTCACCGCAATCAGGGCAACCGAGCGCATATCCAGATGGTCTGGAGTCACCAATATCGGTGTGCGCCCTGGATGGGTCGGCAATAACCCCATGGATATGGGCTTTTTACCCGGAACAATGGCCCAGAGCTGCAAGGATTTATCGGCAGGCAAAGACATGCTGCGCATGGTCACCAAGGCCATGTGATGATCATTGGCCCGCAGCATCCACACCGCCTGACCCGATGTATTGTTTAGCACCGCCATATAGGGCATACGCGGTGGTGCTGGCCAGAGCAGCAGAAGAACCAGCGCCAGCGCCAGGCCGGCCGACATGGCGCGCCACAGCCCCAGTTTCTGCCACCAGGAAACATGGCGGGCTGTAACTGCGTCAGCGGTTCGCGCTGGCAATTCTGCTACTACCCCTTGCCAGACCGAACGCGGAGGGGCGATGGGTGGCTCCTGCAGACTGTAGGGCATCAAGGTGTCCTCCCACTCTGCCACCCGAGCAGCCAACCAGGGACGAGAGCGCAGCATGCGGGCAAAACGCAGCCGTGCCCGCCCGTGCAAGGTCCCCAGTACATAGGAACCCGCGAGCAGGTCCGCAAGCTTTGGCCACTTATTCAGATTCATGATGCAAACAGTCTCTCAAACTTAAAAGTCCCCGACGAATCCAGCTTTTGACCGTACCCAACGCTTCACCAGCAAAGCGCGCCACTTCGTCGTAACTGGCTGCGCGATAAAAAGCCTGGGAAATAGCCTGCCTTTGATCGCTGGGAAGTCGTTCCAGACAATCCAATAAAAGTTGCTTTTCCGAAGCCATCCGGGGGTCAGCAGGAAATTCCTGCTCTCCCCACTGCTCCCAGTTTTCGTCTTCCCAACCTGGCTGATCTTTGGGAAGCCGTCTCAATTCATCAATAGCCTGGTAGCGGACAATGGCCGCTGCCCAAGCCATGGGAGCGCCCCGGCCCGCCTGGTATTCTCCCGCCTTTAACCAGATTTTCACAAATGCATCCTGTAAACAATCGGCCGCACGGCCCTGCTCTCTTAAAATACGCAAAGCAACGGGAAACAGATGCGCAGCCGTAGCATCGTAAAAATCACGGAAGGCTTGCTGATCAGCAAGCGCCACTTTCTGCAGGAGTTTTTCCAGTTCGGCGACTTCAGGCACTGGTTATCACCGTAACCTGATAAACAAAAATTTACATTTTACATCTCGATTCATGGGACAACACACCTTAATCTGCATTTCACAGGCAAAAGCATAGCGCAAAAACTTCCTGCTTAGCCATGTTAAAAAGGCTTCCTCCAGTGGAAAGCAGGACCATGGGTAGTAAGACCATGAACAACAAGGGCTTTACAAGCTGGAACGTTGAGATCCTCAGCATTAGGCGTTACCCCAAGCTTACCATAGGCGTCCATATTCCGGTTGATTTCAGCCAATCACGGCGATTCATCAATTTTTTCATGAACTGATTCTCCATCTCAGTGTTTAAGATAAAAACTACAACTCACTGTTAAGATTATGAAGTATTTTTACATCTGGATGCAGCACCCAGGATTGCCTTTATTTTTGCATCTTTTTATGGATGACCTGCGTACTTGTATAGTGAACATCAATCATATATGAGCGTTACCCTATAGAGGAATATCCATGCCTTCTTCTCATCTGGACGTAAAACAGAGCCCATCAGATGACAGCTGGCCCAATATCGCCAAACTGCTACATTTTTTCCTGCTTTCCGCCGTCACTTTCCAAATGATCACGGGATTCATGGGATGGTTATATGGATGGTTTCCCTTTGAGTGGCATGTCATCGTGGGGCAGATACTGATCGTGGTCCTTCTTTTGCAATGGGGTTGGCTGATGTTGAGCCGCAGTGGACGCATTACGTTGCGTTATTTGTTTCCCCTGAATCCCGTCGGATTAAGAGTAATTTTCCAAGACATCAGGGGACTATCTCAAGGGTTTTTGGCGCCTCCCGGCCCACGCGCAGGACTGCCTGGATTGATGCACGGAGTATTTCTTCTCTCGGTCACTCTGGTTGCCACTGCTGGTCTGACACTCTTAGGCGGGTTTCGCGGGTGGTGGTCCGGAATTCCATTTGGATGGTTATTGGACATCCTTCGTTGGGGGGCTGTTGCAATTGCTTTGCAGTGGATTGGGCACGTCGGGATGGTGTTCCTGCATGTTCTTGCAGGTGACCCACTCTGGAATATGTTTAAGCTACGTTTAGCACATAAAGGATGCGCCCCAAAAAACAAATGACAGGACGTTATGTTTAGAGTTGGCTGTAGTTTGGGTTCCTAATGTGTGTCAAACAGCGCCTGAGATTTGTCAGTTTTCAGCACAAAACAGAGTCAATACGGGGCGCTTTACCCATAACCTGATCCATATTCCGAAAATTATTTATACCTATCAGTGGTTAATATTTATTCTTCACGAAATTGTGCGCTAAAAGTGTGATACTGACGTATGGTAAAACAATGACGCCGTTTAACACATCTTGCTCAGGTTGGCAGATGATAGCTTACTATGACAGCAATTTAATAAATTTAATTGCCATATCAAAATAATCTATGGTGCTCCCAAGGGAACACGAACTTAACCCCGCTTTTATAGACCTACGATCCATCTCTATCAAGCATCGCAAACGGTCCATCTGAAGCAAACCCTTTTGGGCAAAAACCCGCCAACTCTACATATACTCGATTATATGTAGAGAAGCCCAAAATTCACTCTCAACATTATGTTTCTATTAACAAAATACGACACACCAAAAAGCCTAACACATTATATTGCATAGATTTAACAAAAACTGCTATTAACCACTGCTGAATCTGGTTTTACCAAAAGAAGCACCAGACCTGTCCATCCAGGTCTTGAGATTGGAGAACACGAGATAAATGATCAGCAAGAAGGTCTCGGCAACTTGCATGTCGCCACGCTCCGCAACGGCGGTGTGAAAATAGCCGCGCTCACTAAGTTTCGCGTAACCGATATCACGTATAGTACGCCCAGCCAGCGTAGCCCGCCCTTTTGGGGGTAAAGCTGCTTGAGCATGTTTGGAATGCAGAGCCCAATGTGTTTGTTACTGTAATCACTGGGTCTGCCCTTTCTCTGCTGTGAGAGGAAGTGAGCCGAAGCGGCGGTGACTTGCCGACACTGGCAAGGTGACGAAGTCCGTGGGAAACGGGGCTTGCGGCGAAGCGGTTACGCCAAGATGAGCTTCTAGGCTGAGCATGGGACGGTTGAGGAACACGAACCTGTTTACACGCATCTGAGGGTTGAAATGTCACCACTGCCTACACCGCTTATGAGGCAGGGCGTGGGCTGTCGCTGGGTACAAGTATGGCTCGGCGATGCGAATGCTGGCTGGACACTG
>NZ_JACKZA010000010.1 GCF_015100155.1 Acidithiobacillus sp. HP-2
GCCAGATATGGAAGGCTTCCAGCNNCGTGCTGGCCCCCTGCTGGAAGCCTTCCATATCTGGCTCACGGAAACCCAGATGCAGGTGGCACCGAAAAGTGGCATCGCTAAAGCCATCGGCTATGCGCTGAAGCGTTGGAAGGGGCTGACGCTGTACCTCGAAGAAGGTCAGCTCAGCATCGACAATAATCCGGTAGAGCGGGCGCTGCGGGGTGTGGCCATTGGTCGCAAGAATTTCTTGTTCGTGGGCAATGACGCTGGTGGTGAACGGGCCGCGTCCTTCTACAGCATCATCGAAACGTGCAAGCTTAACGGTATCGAGCCCTTCGCGTACCTCTGTGATGTCCTCGAAAAGCTCCCGACCTGGCCCAACAAAAAACTCCACGAACTCTTGCCGTGGAACTGGAAAAAATCTGCATTAGCCTGATTGGCGCCAATCCGCAAGGGTGGGTTCGCTGAACGCTTACCAACAGACGGCTAATCAGGCAGATCGCGCAGCGAGCGGTACTCAGTAAGCTGGAATGGGGCATCATACTCGTTGAGTAAGATCCTGACGCCCTATCCGTTTCATGCTTACAGCAAACATAAGGAATGAACAATGCGTATTCAATATCCAAACTATGGGAAACAATTCAGCTGGATGGTTGCAGCTCTCTGTGTAGGGGCGGTACTGCCTTTAAGTGGCTGCGTTGCTATTGCTGCAGCCGGTGCGGGAGCCGGTAGCGTCGCTGCTGTCAATGCCGGAATTCTGTCCGACTATCATGCCTATTATCCAAGGCCACTCGGAACGGTTCAGGCTGCCGTTCTGCAAGTCTTTTCGGAAATGCATATTACCTATGTGGGTAATGTGAAGAAAAATCCAGACAAATGGATCATTGATGGAAAAACGGCAGCAGGCACGGCTGTCAACGTCATTTTGAAATCTACGAGTCCAGGGGTTACCAAAGTGACGATGGGTGTTGGACTATTTGGCAATAAAACGCTCTCCAGACAGTTTTTCTCGTTATTGAACCAGAAGCTGGGTGTCCAGGCTACCGTCAAGGCTCCATCTATTTGATGGTAGTTAAATGATAAAGGAGAGGTGGATGCAATTTTCAAAACTTACCGAAAACCAAAAGTTTTTGGGTGCTTGTATAGCGATTTTCATGTTGGGTACAGGAAGCGCTATTGCGTCAACAGGTAATGCGCCTGACAGCGTCGTGGCCAAGTTCAACATGGCGCTCATTCACTCCATGAAAATGGGACCATCCAGTAGCTATGAGAGTCGTTTTCACGCATTGTATCCCGAAATGATCCAAGCCTATGATTTTCCAAAAATCGCGCACTACAGCCTGGGGACCGCGTGGGATAAACTGTCTGCTCTGGAAAAGAAGCAGTTTGTGCAGGCACTGACCCATTATTCTGTGGCAAATTATGCCGCGCATTTCACCCATTACGCCGGTCAAAAGTTTAGCAACCCCGTCTCCAAGAGCGTGCCTGGCCACCGAATGATGGTCAGCACTACGTTGAAGTCCGGCAATGGCGGTAAAAACAACACGTTTGATTATCTGCTCAGTCAAAACCATGGCCAATGGAAAATTGTCAATGTAATGACAGACGGCGTCAGCAACCTGGCGATGCAGAAAGCGGAATTTACGGGTGCTCTGAAAAAAGGCGGGATCCATGCGCTGATGAATGGCATCAATAAACGCTCGGAAATGTTGGCCCACGCAGCGCGATAATAGCTCCGTTCATTGGATGAATGGCGCTATCCATAAAGGAGATTATGATGAATAAAACACAGGTGAAAGGTCGGGTAAAACAGGTCAAAGGTGCCGTCAAAGAAGTCGCCGGTAAAATTTCCGGAAACGCTCAGCAAGAGGCTGAAGGTAAAGTCACAAAGAAAGCAGGAGAATTACAGGAAAAATGGGGTAAATTCAAAAAGAAGCTATCCGATTAAATGTTTTCTCGTCCTCTCTTGGTTGAGAAAATTATTCCATGAGTAACTACTGGAGTTTAAGATTATGAGTACCAATCCTATTATTGCCATCAACCAGTCAAAAGTAACCAACCGGCCGGAAAGTTATGAAACCATGATGAAGGTTGGGCCCAAGGTTTGTATCACTACGGCCTCTCATCCCGGTTTTTTAGGTTTTGAACAATTGTTGCAGACGGGTATACATCCCATGGCTGGGCGCTATGGTGGTGGCGCTATTGATATGCATGAAACCCTGAATCCTATTTCCATGTTTCAGTACACCGCATGGAAAGACGTGAAGTCGCATGAAGAGATGCATCATGAAAACTTCAAGGAAATTTTTGAATTATGTGGAAGCTGCCTGGATATGGTCATAGAGGGGCCATGGGAACCCTACTATGAAGTCATTCGTTCCGATCTCCCCCTGATTATGGGTATGACCGATATCCCAGCAGTTTTAGGAAAGTCTTTCGCAGAGCAGAAGCCCGTGCCTAAAGTAGCATTATCGGCAAAGCGAAGTATTGCCATTGGTGACCATTGGGTGATGGACGGGCATGAGGAAGCTTTTGAAAAAGGGGCCATAGAGACGCTCACCTGGATGAAAGAAAATGTTCCGGGCATGATCGGCTGGATGGTCATGAAACAGTTTGGCGTTTCTGCCATTGGATCGCTTCAGCTCGATCCCAAAGGGATGCTGAAGGCCACACTGGGCGCCAACCCACCAGAGTACAACACCAACTATGGCAGCCAGGTGCCTGATAAGCCGCTGATTCCGGGACAGAAGCCAACGCAGTACTTGGTGCATATGGAATGGGAGTCTCCTGAACATGCGCATATAGGCATAGCCCATGCGATGCTGGATTACGAGTTGCGTCAGATTCACAATGAGGGTGTACTTGCCCATTTGGATAAGGGGCCTTACTACATGCTTTTTGAGCCCATGATGGAACAGGGACAATGGCGTAAAAAATTAGTAAGTTAATGGCAAGCTGGAAAAGATCTGTCATTTTCACTTACAGATCTGAACTTTTTAAAAACAGCCCTTGGGGAATTGCTTCGTAATGGGTAATGATGGGGTTGTACATCATGGTCAACTTAATTAAACAACTAAATCAAAAAGTTATGACCGCAAATTGGTTTGATGCCGTTCACTACTAACTAAGGGGGCAGGGCTGTGTAATCGACTTTCCCACCGCTGGCTAAAGTCGGTGGCTTCAAGCCACGGCTGAAAGCCGGATTCGTCGGCACCAAGACCGGAAGTGGACAAGGAAAGGACAAATCGCTTAAGATTATTATTCATATAAAAATATATAAATTATCTATTATGTAGTACATATTAAAATTTCAGATGTGGATTGCTAAGCGTGCTCAATCATTTTTTTACATTATGTCATTACCATACGTAATAACCTGCCCTCTTGATTAATTGAGATTTTTTAGAATCAAAAACCCTACGCCTTGGGTTTAACATTCCACCTGACTTAAGGATCACTCAATTGAAGCTTTTTTCGCATGATCCGCGAGAGAATTATCTCCTTGCGGCGCTTCCCTCAAATACGGAGGCAGAATGGCTATTCCCTCAACTACAATTAGTGGAAATGCCCCTTGGCATGACTCTATACGAACCGGGTCGCCCGATCATGTATGCTTATTTTCCCACGACCACCATCGTCTCTCTGCTGTATCTTACAGAAGAAGGTGGATCGGCTGAGATCGCTATTATTGGTAATGAGGGCGTCGCTGGGGTTGATCTTTTTCTCGGTGGACAGTCGACGACCAGCCAAGCAGTTGTACAAAGAGCTGGTTATGGATATCGCTTGCGTGGTGAAGGACTCGTTACAGCCTTTACGCGGGGCGGCCCGATGCAACGCTTGCTGCTCAGATACACCCAAGCATTATTGACACAAATGGCGCAAACAGTTGTTTGTAACCGCCATCACTCTCTGGACCAACAATTCTGTCGCTGGTTGTTGCTGAGTTTGGACAGATTGCCGCGCAATCAACTACAAATGACGCAGCAACTGATTGCGAATATGCTGGGTGTCCGCCGCGAAGGTGTTTCCGTGGCCGCCAAGAAATTACAAGATGCGGGCCTCATCCGTTATCATAGAGGTAAAATCGTGATCCTGGATCGTCCCGGACTGGAAGCTCGTGTCTGTGAATGCTATTCCGTGGTAAAACAGGCGACAGAACATCTGATGAACGATTTATGCATTCCGTAAAGGCGCCTGGACACCCGCAATCAGCCTCCCTTTAAAATCATGTAGCCGCAGTGGGTAATCGCTCACCGTTTCGTAATAACACCTCAAACTGTTCAGCGGCTAAGGGATGGGAGAAATAGTAGCCTTGACCTTGGTCGCAATGCAAACTAACGAGTATTGCTTGTTGTTCGGCGGTTTCGATGCCTTCAGCAATCGTGCGTTTCTTCAGATTGATTCCCAAACTGACCACAGCACTTACGATCGCATAGCTATCCGGATGGTTAACCATTTTGCTGACAAAGGATTGATCAATCTTAAGGGCATAAATAGGGTACTGCTGAAGATAGCTGAGACTGGAATAACCTGTACCAAAATCATCAATGGCAAGCTTGACCCCCATATCTACCAGTGCAGACAAGACGATATGATTGGATTCCGCATTGGTCATGAGCACTGTTTCAGTAATTTCGAGCTCAAGCAATTTGGGATCCAAACCCGCTTCAGCCAGTGTTGTAGCCACATAGCCGACAAAATTCTTACTCTGGAACTCCAACCCGGAAGTATTGATAGCAATGGTCAGAGGTGGAAGCCCGCTATCGTTCCAATGCTGGCCCTGGATACAGGCCTCGCGCAAAACCCAGCGACCGATCGGCAAAATCAGTCCTGTCTCTTCGGCAATGGAGATAAAAACCTCAGGAAGCAGGAGTCCGCGCGTAGGATGCCGCCACCGCAAAAGTGCTTCAAACCCGATAATGTGACCCGTTGGAAGGCTTACAACCGGTTGGTAATAAAGGAGGAATTCCTGTCGTTCCAACGCAGCTCGAATATCTGCCTCGATCTGACGTCGTTCCAATGCGTTGGCTTGCATATCCGGTTGAAAAAACCGGTAAGCCCCGCGCCCCTCACCTTTGGCGTGATACATCGCGGTATCCGCATTTCTGAGCAGCGTTTCTACATCCATTCCATCGACGGGGTAAAGACTTATTCCGATACTGACACCAATATGTATTTCATGGCCGCCCAGCGAATGGGGTCGGGCCATCTCGGCAATAATTTTATCAGCAAATATTGAAACGTCTTCTAAACGCTCAATTTCGGGAAGCAGTACCACAAACTCATCACCACCTTGACGAGAGATCGTATCTGAGTGCCGCAGGCAGGATCTCAACCGGTCCGCGACGGATCGGAGTAGATCATCCCCCAGTCCATGCCCCAAAGAGTCATTTACATATTTAAAGTGGTCCAGATCAAGAAACATGGCCGCGAGCGGCTTGCCCTGCCGCCGTGCCACTTCGATGGCTTGAGATAAACGATCCTGCAGCAGCAAACGGTTGGGAAGAGCCGTGAGTGCGTCATGCTGTGCGGTATAGTCCAGCTGATCACGAGCCACCTTTAATTGATCGGCTAGTTCATGGGCTTCAATAGTTGCTATCACCAACCGTGCATTTGTTTGTCGTAAAAGCAAAATCTGCTCATCGGAGAGCGTCAGCCGCGTTGCAATCGCCTCTTGATGCTGCTCCCGGCCTAACACCTTATGTTCTCTGGTGCTCATCGCCTCTTCCCGATGATGGATAGCATCCTCACGAACCTCTGCGACAGATTCTCGCGCCTCCACAATATCTTCACGAACACCCAGCATGGCCTGCGCTTCGCTCTGGAGAGCATCCTCCTGGCGTTTGCCGATAAGTCCTTCGGCTGCTTCTGCATCTTGCAAGTGATCTTCCATGAGATGATCTCCATCAGGCGGTTATATTTTCTGAGCCCGGTGGTTTTTGTTCCAGAACAAGGTGCCCTGATAAAATCCCCGAGTAATTGGTGAGCGGCAAACCGATCTCGATCCCGTCGCTGGTAATGTCAAAGAAACGGATTTCTTTGCTATGTGCGCTACCACGTACTTTGGCGACGGCCATCACTCGTGCCAGGCTACCGCCAACCTCGACATACCGCTGCATGATGATGGCATCCGCCAAAAAAGCGCTGCCAAAGGGGCTAAAACGCAACTCCGTGTAACAATCCGCAAGTTCTGAAGTCATCAAAACGGCAACCCCCATACCCGTTAGCACGGCCACCATGCGATAGAGAGACCCGCGAAAGTCTTCATGGAATTCGGGTGCCAATATGAGTTCAAAGCCAGAAAGCGAATCAAGGACCACACGTTTTGCCTGCATCTGCAGAATTAACGCCACCAGATGGTGAAGTGTTTCATCAATCGATAAGCTCAGCGAATGGGCGTCAAAGAGGCCGACATGCCCCTTTTCAACCAAAGTGCACAGGGTATTATTCAATAGCTGACTTGGACTTTTTTCAAAGGCTGCTATCACTCCTGGCTCACCTTGACGCGCACCTTCGGCAAGAAATTGCGTGGCAAGAATCGTTTTCCCTGATCCTGATGGCCCCACTACCAGTAAGCCATAGCCCATTGGCAAGCCACCTCCGAGCATGGCATCCAGACCTGGCACACCCATCGGGATACGTTGTTCTTCTTTAATGACACTACGATAAGCCGCCGCAGAATGCTGCAAGGTCACTTCTGCTCGTGGAAAAATCGCTAACCCGTCGCTTTGAATACGAAAAGAGTGCAATCCCGTTTGCTGACTTTGTCCACGCATTTTTAAAACTTGTATTTTGCGCACCATAGTATCGCGATATAGGCTCTGAGTAAGCCAAATAATACCGTCAGCAACGGTAAATATGGGGCTGGAGTCCGCCTCAGGAACCGTATATTCCCCGATTAAAAAAGTGGTTGCCTGCCAACTTGTCATGGTAATCCCAAGCTGCTGTAAGAAACGCTGCATGGCACCAGGACTATTGGTGTTGTGGAGGCTTGAATCGGCTACAGAACGAAAGGAGTCTACGAAGACCAGACTCGGCGAAAAAGCTTGCACTTCCTCAGTAATCCGCTTCAATACCCGATCAAAATCACCTTGCAGGAGATCCTCTGCCAGGTTGACGTAACGGATCGAGGCATTCACTTTGGCCGCATCAAAAAAACTGAATTGCTGCTGATATCGCAGCATTTTCAGAGACGGCTCACCCAGAACCGTAAAAAAAAGCGCACGATGATCCGGATCAGCCTGACTGAACATGATCTGATGGGCCAGAGTAGTCTTTCCACCACCAGGTACCCCGGCAATCAAATTAAAAGAGAACTCAGGAAGTCCCCCTCCCAATAAATCATCCAAACCGGGAACCCCGGTGGGCAACTGACGTATGATTACTTTAGAGTTCATGCTTAACCTTTAACCCGATGGTTCATGAGATTCTTCCAGGCAACTTCCAGAAGGCGCGTGGTCAATTGTTCGCCAATCAGCGTCGATAACAACTCTGTGAAAATAATCAGTAATTGTCTGTTTGTTTCGCGAAATTGCGAGGCGGTATTAGCGGATTCAGAGACCGCATCTGGCAATAGATTTTCAATCCCCAAAGCCCCCCCCTTCCTTGATTCTGTTGAAGACCTTTTTGCGAGAAATTGAGCTCGTGCATAGAGCGCATCGTATCCGTCCTGTCCCACTATGGAAATAATTTCAACGGCAAGACATTTCCAGAGATCCTTGACGAAATCGGTTATCTCCTCATCAGGACAGGTGTCCAAAAGCCTATTAATAGATTGCTGAATGATCAAAATGCCCGGTCTCCAATAACATTGAACATGGACGGCACACTGCTAAGCATTGCTGACGGTTCAACTACCAATCTGTGGAAAAAGAATACGAACGTTTGAGAGACGAGGAAGGGCTCTGTTTTCAACTTGAGGTGTAGCTGTAATGGGTCGGTAATATGACGCCACCGAAGATCGTCTTAATGGCATCACTCCAAAGTGCCAAAATTGAGGACCCAAACAGATTAAAGAATGAACTTTTTTTGGTTGTTTCGCAACCGTTTTTTGGGGTTCCCTGGTGGGAGCCTGGCTTGCGCTGAAAAACTTGCAGATGACCAAGGCAACAGCCTTCGTGGGCGTTTATGTGAAACATTCGGACAACGTTGCCAGTATTGTGACACCCCTCTTCCCGCAGGGCCAAATCATCCCTCGTATACCCGTCATGGGAGACTCCCAGACCAGCATCCAACATCAATCGGAATTTGGGAAGGATTTCCGCCGGAATCCCATCACCGATTTGATGATACAGTAAACCAAAATGGTCGCAATTCTCGAAAACTGTTCTCAAAAGACTTCTACGGTTTACGGCCACCGTGACGAGTTGCGAAAACAGGATGGGCAATCCACCGAATGACCGCTTCCGCTGCTGCAAAGCGACCCTTCGCAAGGATAAATGTAGTATTACCCAAACCCGCTTTTCAGCCTTGTCCAATATGAAATGAGTCTGAAGGATGGAACGTGTTTCCGTGCTTATCCGGTTAGCTCCCAAGGCTACTAGTGTAGTGTTGCATTCTGTTTGCTGCTTAAGTGGCTGTTGGCGCGAATGACCTTTTGCAGGATGTCGCGTGCGGTTTTGGTCCAGATAAAGGGTTTGGGATGGGTGTTGTGGTGGTCGATGTACCCCTCAATGGCCTGGATGAGTTCAGGCACACTGGTGAACACCCCACGACGTAACCGCTGGGTCGTGATATCCCGAAAGAAACGCTCGACCATGTTGAGCCAGGATGCCGAAGTGGGCGTGAAGTGCATGTGAATACGCGGGTGCTTGTCGAGCCACGCCTGTACTACCGGGTGTTTATGGGTCGCATAGTTGTCGGCGATCAGATGCAGAGCCTTGTCCTTGGGCGTCTGCCGATCAATTTTCTTCAGGAACTTCAGCCATTCCACATGGGTATGGCGCTGTTGACACTGTCCGATGACCTGACCATCCAGCACGTTGAGTGCGGCAAACAAGGTCGTAGTGCCATTACGTTTGTAGTCGTGGGTCATCGTTTCTGCGCGGCCCTTTTTGAGGGGGAGTCCCGGTTGGGTCCGGTCCAGGGCCTGTACCTGACTTTTTTCATCCACGCAGAGCACCAAGGCATGCTCCGGGGGAGACATATACAACCCCACAATATCTTCCAGCTTTTCCACAAAATGCGGGTCTCGTGACACCTTGAAACCACGCAGCAGATGAGGCTTGAGGCCATGCTTGCGCCAATGCCGCGACACACTGGCGGCACTGACACCCAGTTCTGCCGCCATCCTGCGCGTACTCCAATGCGTCATCGCTTCCGGCTTACTCTGCGTGGTCAATTCTACCAGACGGGCCAAATCCATTTTCACCGGAGGGGCGCCGCGCGGTAAATCGCGTTCAATGCCCGACAAGCGGTGTTCCAGATAACGCTTGCGCCAACGTGCGACTTGCAGGCGATCCACCCCCAGGCGCTCCGCAATTTCTTTGTTCTGCAAGCCCTCTGCCGCCAGCAATATCATCCGTGCCCGTAATGACAAGCGGACACTGCTTAATCGGGAGGCGACGATACGCGACTCCATTCATACCCTCAACATGAAGCCATTTTATCATAATCAATTTTATGATTCAGCAAGAATGTAACACTACACTATGTCTTTGTTTTACCTGTATCAAAGACGATATCTGACACCGAGCAAGTCGGATTATTCCATAGAAGGAACCTGAACTGGTGTAGCTTCGGATTCTGCTATGGGCGGTGCAGCTTTCGGCGCAATCACGGGTGGAGTAGCTGTATTCTTCTCCATTAGTTCAAGAAAGGGCTTTACGAGATCAATTGGCATCGGGAAAATGACGGTTGAATTTTTTTCTGCGCCAATTTCAGTCAGCGTCTGCAAATAGCGAAGCTGCATCGCCGCTGGAATGCTTGACAAAATTTGCGCCGCGTTCACCAAGGTCTGGGATGCTTGAAACTCGGCTTCTGCGTGAATAATCTTGGCTCTACGATCACGTTCAGCTTCCGCCTGCTTGGCAATCGCACGGATCATATCATCGGTCAACTCAATCGTTCTAATTTCGACATTACTGACTTTAATCCCCCAAGTATTGGTCTGTGTGTCCAGAATTTCTTGAAGATCATCGCTGAGTTTTTTTCGGTCCGACAACATCTCGTCAAGGGTATGCTGCCCCAATACTGCACGTAGCGTAGTTTGGGCAAGCATCATGGTCGCAGGTACAAATGATTCCACCTTGATAATCGCATGTTCAGGATCTATCACATTGAAATAGAGGATGGCATCAACCTTCATTGAGACATTGTCACGAGAAATAAGATCCTGAGCTGGAATTTCGACGACATGTATTCGTAAGTCTACCCGTACGATCTCCTGAACAAAAGGAATTATAAAAACTAACCCAGGTCCTTTTACGTACTGAAACCTACCAAAAGTGAAAATCACGGCTCGTTCATATTGGCGTAGAATTTTTACCGATGCCTTAATGAGAATAACTAGAATTACGAGTACAACTATGGGCGCAATAAAGTTCGTGGCAACATCGTGCAGTATATCAGACATGTAGCACCTCTTAGATCCGTGAATGCAATGAAGGATAATTAAAATTATCAAATTAGGTGCAAAGAAAACCGCTTTCTTCACAATGGACCCATGAGTCAGGACTGTCAAACAGCGCTTTTGGTTGATCAGATTTCAGCATGGACCAGCGTTAAGATTTTTCTACTTTTTAATATAGCCAACATTCTGTAATTTAGTTAAGTTAATAAGTAAGTTATCGATAATATTTTCACGATATGGGATGGTAAAACTTGATATTGACGGCTAACTAATGCTGCTGATTAACAGTCTGCTGGAGTGGCGTATGTGTCCTACCGTACAGACGACTCACTATAAACTGCATATGATAGATCAGTCAGTCGGCCTAAAACATTATTGGTCCTAACAGGTATAGAAAGGGATGATCTGGCGTTTAAACGCACCATACGTCAAATCTATTCCAAATACGGCAATACCAAGGATGCTGAGCAAGATGATAGAGGCCACTGAGTGTACAGCGCAAGGGTCTGAACACCGCTTCTTGGTTTCCACACCCACTTCTCTGACAAGCCAACATCGCATGGGCGGGAGTGTGCGGTTTTGAACCCGTTTTGCATGATAACCAGGTCTGTCATGATGGAGACGCTGATGACAAACCAGGCGGTGTTAGCATGCAAATAAAATGATCTAGCAGCCTGTCGGACTTTCGGTTTTGAAGAAACGCAACACATTGATTACTAAACGGTTTAATAAATTTCCAGAAAACGGCAGGTGCAATATAATCAGTGGGTTACGCGAATAATCCGACAGGCTGCTAGGCAACAGAATATCTGTATCAACGGCCGGGAACTTCAGGGCTGCGGAAAAAAGTCAAAGTGATCGTCCCGATGCTCTTCAGAAAGACGTCCAGAAAACTTTGCAACCGCTGGTTGAATATGTCTATGGATTGACACAAGTTCAGCAAATTAGCCAGCGAAAAACGCCCGATGTCATAACCTGAAAATCCATCTCACTAGATACGACCGCCGAACACTACCTGAGGAAGCACAATTATGGAATCAACCTTCAGTCATCAGATGAATCCCAATGAAGTCCCATCGACGACCCTTGCAGATTCTGTGCGCATTGATTTAGCCAATCACCAAGGCCACACACGGTATTTACAAATTCCACATTCGACCTTTGATCAACTGAGTCTATGGACCGGCAATGTGAACAAAGCCAAGCAATGGTGCATTGCGCACTATCACGATGTAGACAATCTGTCGGTCTCAGCGATTGAGAGCTACCTGAGCCTGATGCTATGCGCATACCTACAACAGGAACGACAATTAACGGTCTGCCTCATGGAGCAATGAAAAATGACCGTCCCTTTAACACAGTTGTCCATATGGCAGGATTTACAGGTCTACTGGGTGGCTACTTCGGCGAGAACCTGCCGGGATTGGATGCAAAGAAACCCTAGATCTTTGCCCTAATGATGCGCAACATCTCTTTCTGGACTCAATTATCTCGGCACGACGAAAAACTCAGTATCCGCAGCATGCGGAGTGGGCGAACCAATTTGCAGCCACATATGCGCATTCTTAATTGGCTGTCAGGGTCATCAGAATATCGGCGTACCAAGTGCAATTAAGGCCCAGCGATTCATCTACCTCGACATCTCTCCCTCCCATATCAATACGTGCTGAGTGCACCCCCAGCAGTTTCCACGGTAAATTCTGGTCCCTGTTCGCAGAGCGCAGGACCACTGGGGCGCCACTGCTGCCCCGATGTGTCCGGGCATCCGTTAGAAAATACCCCTGACCCTGAAAACGTAAACCGAAAGAAGAGGCAATAACGGCTTGCCGTACTACCGGTAAATGGTGCAGCGTATCATGGAACCCCAGCGGAAAGCCCACAACCAATAAAAAACTACCCACTTCAATTTCTTGGAACGCACTCTGCAAATGTGCGGGTGTAAAACACTGGATCACCACGGACTCCGGTAAGTCGTTACGATTGATTTCAATCACTGCTACATCAATTTCACCGCCGCTATCTTTACCCTGACGCCATAGACTCTTACCATCATGGTATAGATCAATAGATAATGCGGTTGCACAGGTCAAATTTTCAGCATCGGTATGCAGTTCAATCTCAATGCGGTTGGGGAAATGTTTGCTGGGCTTATCAGTCAATACATGCCGGCTGGTCACAAAAAAAAGGTGGTCGCCCCGGGCGAAAAAAAAACCACTGGCGCGCGTGAGTAGACGCGTATTGTCAAACGTCGACACGCGAACCGTGGTTAAGAGCAATGGTTCAATCATGGGAATCCTTAGTGCCAGTCATCCGTCGACAGGGCGGAGGGCACCCTCTGCGGCAAGACAAGAGAACCATTGGCATCGGCAATGGCCTCAATACTTATCCATGGTGGGGAAGATACCACCTCTCCAAAAATCGTCGCGAACGCTACATCAGCGGCATCACGGCCCGTACCCAATCGTAACAGTCCCATAGGAATCGCGATGCCAGAAGGGTCGAATAAATACCAGCCTCCAACCAAGTAAACCTCTACATAAGCATGGAAGTCGAAAGTGTCATAGGTCAGATTTACGCCATAATTAATACCTGTCGCAAACCGTGCGGGAATATTGCTGGCACGGCAAAGCGCAATCATCAAATGCGCGAAGTCGCGACAAACCCCCGCCGTTTCTATAAGTGTGTCAATAGCAGAACTGTTGGAGTCGGAGGTGTTTTTTACATAGGTAATACGCCCCGCCACCCAGTCACAAATTGCCTGCACACGGCTATATCCTGTTTGACAGTGGCCGAATTCTCGCATGGCGAGCAGATAGAGACGATCTGATTGACAATATCTACTTGGGTATAAATACCTCAGCGACTGAAATGGCAATTGCGCCACTGGAATCTCGCCTACCTGTTCCGGTTCAGCTATGTGATGGCTTAGTTCGATAGACGCCGTGTACCTTACCTGCAGAAGTCCCGTTGCCGCGCTTAGGCGTAAAAAGCGGTTACCCGTTGAAGGATCGTCTTCGACGTTCCACGGTACATTCTGGTTGATGATTAAATATTCATGAACCACTTTCTGCCGCTTCGTTTGCGCGGCATGAATGTTGAAAATAAAATCGCTTCCGGGCGCATTCACTTCATAACTCAGCGCCAAGGATAGTTGCAGATGAATCATAGCCAAGGCATCTCTCTGCGCAATAACTGGGCGGCTCTGGTTTCAAGTCTGGCCCTATCGTATATCTCTTTGTCATGCTGAGCCAGCTTTGTTGCTGCAACCAGTTGAAAAATATAATTTATATGATTGATTTGAAAGGGGCTTCTTCAAAATATGAGTCAACAGTCATAGTGACGGGTTTTGAGAACGTGATGGTCAGTCCACCGAACGACCGCTTCCGCTGCAAAATCGCCCATTATTCACCTTATCAAGCTGCGTGGCGTTCAAGCACCTCATAACCGATACAGGCCAGCCAAACGGTCTTTGGTATCGGGCGAGAGCCATTTTTGTAGTAGGCCATCATGCGCCGAGTCATACCGATGGCTTCCGCCGCACGGCTTAAGCTGAGCTTGTTCCGCTCCATCCAAAGGATGAAGTCCTCACGCGTTGGTAATCCGTTCTGTTTCCTCCCCAAGGCATAGAGACGGTCTGCGCCCAGATCCAGTCCGCCGGGCCAACTCAGGCCATCGCCCCAGTCATCTGCATGCCCCTGAGCAAAGAAAGCCAGATCATGAAGTGCACAAAAGGGATCTTCCTCCCGTGGCGGGCCAATAAGATCCTTAAGATCTGTGGTAAACACTTCGCCGGTGGACCAATGGATTTCTACCTGGAACAGGCCAGTAATCGTCGCCGTTTCAATTTTGGGTGCTTGATTCATGGATTCAACCTCCGATATTCCGTCAATAGGGCATCCCGATGCGTCTCAATCCAGGTCCGCACCGGTTCCAATCGCTTTCGGGGCGAGACATGGCCGACTAGAAGCGCGCCTGTTTCAATGGCCAGCGACACACGGGATCCGTCACGAAACTGCACATGGACGTGCGGAAGCGGATGCTGCTCCCGGCCATTGATGCGTACACGCCAGTCATCCCCTACGGAGTAGTTGGTCATGGCTTCATGATAGGGAAAACATTGCACTATCTCAAGGCCAAAACCAATTCTGCTACACTTCCGTCTGTTCGGCCATTTCCAAAGCATCATCGACCTCAATGCCCAGATAACGGACGGTGCTCTCCAGCTTGGTGTGCCCCAGCAGAAGTTGCACGGCGCGGAGATTCTTGGTGCGCTTGTAAATCAATGTGGCCTTGGTTCGGCGCATGGTATGCGTGCCATAGGCGGACGGATCCAACCCTATGGAAATAACCCAACGCTCTACAACACGCGCATACTGACGGGTGGAAAGATGAGGTGAGGCGTGTTTCCTGCTGGGGAAGAGAAATTGGTCATCCTTGAGTTTGGCATGGGCGATCCATGTGGTCAGGGCCTCTCGGGTTTGCTCGGTGATCTCAAATTGGACGGGCCTCTGAGTTTTTTGTTGGAGCACGATGGCGCGGTGCATGACGGTGTGACCATGTGCGATATCGGAAACATGCAGTCCCACGAGGTCGCAGCCCCGCAATTTGCTATCGATGGCGAGGTTGAAGAGGGCTAATTCACGGATCTGTTGGGCCAGTTGCAGGCGAATTCTAATGGCCCATACCTCCTGTAGTTTCAAGGGCCGTTTCTGACCTATAATTTTGTCTTTGTTCCAAGGGGTTTGAAGGTGTTGGTTTCCGTTGTGTTCTGTTGGCATGACACGGTCTCCATGGTTGTGAGAAGAAGACCATTGTTTGCGAACTCAAAGGGCGGTGCCAGACTGGAAGCGGACGTCTGATTATGGGTCGCTTTTTAGAAGCATTGACGAACGCCAGGCCGTCAAGGTAGCATTTTTTGTTTCAAGATCTGACGACAAATGACGACGCATAATTTGTGCGATCTTCTTATGTCCCAGTTTCGCGATTCAATATGGCCTCGCGTGCGACCCTAAGCTAAAAATAGGTAATACAAGTTCTATGTCGCATTAGAATTAAAGGGGGAAGATAACAATGGCGAACGATGTGCATATTTTTATAGACACCAATATTTTTCTTGGTTTTTTTGAAACAAAGCCAGATAGTTTAGCCGAATTAATAAAATTAATTGAAATGGCTAAAAATGGGAATGTAGTCCTGTGGCTTCCAGAGCAGACAAAACGCGAATTTTGGAGGAATAGAGAAAAGAGCATAAAAACACACTTAAAAGAATTTGAGCAGAGGGATTCTCTTGGTGCGGCTCCGGTTTTAGTTAGAGAGCATGAAGAATTTGAAAAACTAGTTAAATTTTGCAGAGATGCAGACAATTTAAGAAGATCAATATCAAGCTCTATAAAAAATGAAATAGATAACCAGAACACATATGCCGACAGGATTATACGACAATTATTTGAAATATCACGACCGATAAACACGGATGAAGATGAAATTTTTAGTGGGGCGCGAAAAAGAGCTTTATGCCATATCCCGCCGGGGAAAGAAGCCGATATTGGAGATAGACTGTGTTGGGTTGGTTTACTAAAATCTTTACCCGAAGATTCAACTTTCTATGTAGTGTCAGGCGACAATGATTATAAAAGTGAGGGCTTTTCTGAGAACATCAGGCCATACCTTGAATATGAATGGAGAGAAAAAAATGGTGGCACCGTAAAATTGTTGAGCAGAATATCTCAGCTTGTCGCAGAATTATTTATTGACGCTGAAAAAACCATAGAGGAAGAAAAAGACAGTTTGGCAAAGGAGTTAAAAGAAAGTAGTTCTTTTGCTGAGACGCATGCCATAGTTGCAAACCTTAAAAAGTATAATGGCTTTAGCGATAATCAATTGAGACAGATTATTGACGCAATCATAGATAATACTCAGGTTAGGTGGATAAGAAGCGATGAAGACGTTGCTGATTTTTACCTATCAATCCTAGAGGAATATAAGGACAAAATCGGCTCTGATTATGTTGATGCGTTAAATGAGTTGCTAAAAGTCAGGGTAGGCATACTCGTTGACGAAATAGGATGTGAAAAAAACAATATTGACATTGATAAATATATCGAGCATTTAACAAAGAGTTTATCTGAGCATTATGATGTTAGGATAACAAAAACGCAAGCGGTCTTTGGCGTAGATTATAGCAACACCTATCACTTAACATCAATTGTTGCAACTCCTCTTAAAGAAGAGCATCGTGCTGAAATAGAAAGGCGAGTGTACGACGAGGCGAAATCATTTTTTTTGATCCAAAAAAATTGATCGTAAGAATGAAGCCTACATCTTCAATTCCGGCGTTAATTTTGCATATTATTCTGTGCGCTTTTCAGTTTGCCATAAATGAATGGGTAAGGGGGAACGTTGGGGTGATCAATGACCGCTTCCGCTGCCCTGCCGCCGTTGAGTCCTGATGGTCGGCAGCAGACTGATAACGGTCATTCGCTCACACGTCTGGCTGGTTTGTACCTCAGGCGTTTTTGGCATTTACTCAACGGGGTATCGCATCGCTCCTTATTCTGCATAGCGGCCAGGCGTTTGATTTCTGGTTTATGAACGTCGATGTTGTGCTGCCGGACCAGCCGCCTTGCCGCAAACTGCACACCACGGGTATGCTTGTGCCCGTTGCGGACAGAAAGATCAAGCAGCACGAGATAAATGGAGCTTGCCCCAAATTTCCAGACGCGCCTTAACATGTTCAGGTTTCTACGGATGTGGTGAATGGCCCATGGTATGCTCTTATAACCCATTCGCGCTTCGGCCCAGGCCGCGAATGCGTCTGTCAGTGTCCTGGCGATGATGAGTGAATAACTGTCTCTTTGCCGTGCTTTCTGTGCGATATGCCAGGTGTCTTCCGGACTGTCTGCCCAATAACCCATGGCGATCTCCACTGCCCACAGAATAGCTTGTATGTTCCCGTATTTTGCATCCGGTAAGGTGTGTCGCACCTGTGCCAATCGTGCCCATCCTTCGGCAGAGCGATCCTGCAGAGCATCAATGATAGACAAATAAGCCATGGCATATTCTCGATAACGGTCACCGATGGCGAGGAACAGGGGTTCTGCCCACGCTTCATGCCATCCGTCCACTGCCTGTTGCAGGTGGGCTTTTGCCTGTTCCAGATGCCCAAGCCATAAGTTATTCCACCCCAGTACATAATGCCCAACACCGGCCACCAGTTGCGGATCCACCTCTGGATCAAACCGGGTATTGGCCAGTTTTCGGGCCTGATGCAGGCCGGCTAGGGCTCCCTTTGCGGCATTCTCGGCAATCCATCGCCCATATTGGGCCGCGAGTAAATGCCATCCCCGGTGATTTTGGCAGAGGCAGGTGTTTTCCAGATCATCGAGCGCTTGCGCCATTTCGGTGGAATGCCCTCGCTGCAAGCGTAACAAAAGAAAATAAGTGGTTTGCGCTCTCAGCAGATCCGGATCTTGCGGTCGATCACGCAACAGAGCGCCTGCACGGCCATAATGAAGCGCGGCCACCTCGTAAAGACTGAAACGTAAAGCCTGCTGCCCCGCCAGGAGGTGATGTCGAGCAGCGATGTGGGGTTCTCCCCCTTTTTCAAAATGATCAGCCAGGACGCCATGGTCAAACGGCCCCTGATTTTCCAGCCATTGCGCCACCTTTTTGTGCAGCCATTGGCGTCGATCGCCGGGAATGCGGTCATATACCGCTTCTCTGAGCAGATCATGACGATAGACCCAGCCCCGGTCTGTGCTGACCCACAAGCCATGGTCCACCAGACGGCCCGCCGTGTGGTCCAGTACCTCGGTCGTCCTATCCGGAAGCAACGACTGCAGATCACGCAAGCTCACTTCGATGCCCAGCGTGGCCGATATCTGCACCAGGTCCTGGGCAAAATCGGTCTGCGCAATGGTGAATTCCAGAATGCTCTGGATGTCCTGGGGGAGTTCGGAAGATGTGCCTCTAAAAATCGTTTGTCTGGCCAGACTATCGAGATACAAAGGAACACCGCAACCCTGGTGAATGAGGGAGTCTTCGGTAGGGAGGTCGGCTGTCCAGTGGGGAAGACTCCGCAAATAGCGGCGTGCGGTGTGCGTGTCCCACGGTGCAAGCGTCAATGTCGTTTCATGACGGGCGATTTTTTGCAAACTGGGTATGGGCCGCCGGGTGCTGACCAGCAGGAGTGCCGGGTGTTCGTGCAGATGCACCAGATAAGCTTGTATCCATTCCAAAGAGGCGGAGTCCGCCCAATGGATATCCTCAAGCATCAAAACGCGATCCATGGGGAAAAGGTGGCTCGTCAATGCCAGCATGAGGCTATCGAATAACAGTTTCTTGTAGTCCCGCAGGAGTCCCATTTCGGGGTGCTCGCCTTCCAGACCGAGCCAGGCGCACCAGACCGAATGCACCAAACCATCCTCTTCACCGATGGCCTGCAGGAACTTTTGAAGCGCGTCACGCGCCTTTTCGGGAGATAAGGCCGATAAATTCAACGCGTCTCGGATCACCACGCGGATAGGATGGAGCAGGCTGTGCTGATACATCGGCAGACAGGCATAACGCACCACCCGCATATTCTGGGACAAACGTTCGGCCATTTCCTCCATAAGCCGGGTTTTGCCGATTCCGGCTTGCCCTTCGATCCAAAGAATTCGGCCCTGCCGTTCCGTTAAAACCGTCGCCGCCAAGCGGAGAATGCGCAGGCACTCTGCATCACGCCCCATAAATGCAGCCCTTCCAGATTTTGGAAGGGATGACGGTTGCGTGGTGCTCAGCCAAAAGAGCGAGATGCCTCTGCCGGCGACATGAACAGGAGCGCGGGTCTGGGCAGCCCCCTCCATGGGAAAGGCATGCGCCAATGCTTCATGGGCGGCCCCGGTGAGGATGAGCCCCACATGTTCTGTGTTCGCCAGCGCGGCGGCACGTACCACCTGCAAGGGTAACCCTGTCAGGGTGTGATCAGGGGCCACCAGAAGGCGTCCACAATGCATGCCGATTCGGGGGAAGTGTCCAGGATCCGCGAGACGACGTAATTCAAAAGCAGCACGCAAGGCGTGACGCGGACTGTCTTCCAGTGCGTTCTCCAAACCAAAGCGCAATTCTATGACCCCATCGGGGGCACGGTGTGCAACGCCGCCACAGGCATGGCCCACCTGACTGGCCAGACTCCAGCATTGCAGCAAGTGCGCTTCCAGAAGATCCTCCGGGATCTCTTCCGTGTCCGCATCCACACAGATGGCCAGTAGGGTAATGAACCGATGGCGGGTCCCCTCAGCAGGAACGGTCATCGGCTCCGGCGTAAACGTGTGTATGTGCGTCAGCCGTAAATAGTCATGAAAAGCCTGTACCTCATTTCCCGGCTTTTTCCCCATCTGGGTGATCCGGCGCGCCTGGTAAGCCGAAAAAAGGGCTTCGGCCTCATTACTGCGCCCCCTGCGCACGAGTAATTGCATGGCCAGCAGATGGGGTGCGTCGGACAACGGCTGTTGGTCCATCCAGCTTTCGGCCCAGTGCAGCGCCTGTTCAGCATCATACAGCGTTTCGGCCTGGCGAATCAGATACGCATAAAAACGGGCAAGTTGCTTGTCGACCGCCTGGCGTCGATCTTGTACCCACTCGTCCCAGGCGCTGCGATTATTGTCGGTCTCCTCGTCGAGAAAGGGACCCCGGTGGTGATCCAGGCGGGAAGTATCCTCGACAACGTCAGCCATGCTGAGGTCCATAAAGTCGGCATAGTCACTGGTGATCGGGAAGTCCGGGTTCCGGGTCACGGAATCCCGGGTGGCTATCAGGGGTGACCCATAGCGTGCACCTATCCCTGACAGGCGGAACAAGGCCTGCCGTAATAAGGTTCGGGCGTTTTCCGCAGTGCGATACGGGTAGAGCAATTCTGCCAGAGACGGTCGGGCATAGGGCCCTTCCTCCAGGCAGAGATACACCAGCAGGCGTCGCGGTATGCGCTGCGGCAAGGGCACCAGTTTTCCGGCGAAAGTGATTTCCAATGGACCCAGAAGAGAGAGATGCAACGTGGGGGTTCTGCGCTGTGCCATGGTTGCTGCATCCGCTCGTGACTTTTATCGCATTGAATAATAGATGAAAACGAGGAAACGGACAAACGATGTCAGGTTGTGCAAGAATATCAGCATAATACGACTTGTAAGCTAAAAGGTCTGCGGGTTTTGTGAATCGAATCTGCACACTTTATTTTCATCATCGTAACTGAAGCGCGCACAAGCCTAAACTGCCGTCATCGAAATACAGGAAGACATAACCGTGAATAGAATTTATCGTCTCGTTTTTAATGTTGCGCATGACGAACCACAGGTGGCCTCAGAGCATGCCAAAGGGCGCGGTAAAGGCGGTCATAACTCGGACGGGGTATTAAAAACCCGTTTCTCGACACCCATACTTGGTGCTAAAAGGCGACGCTTGTCGCCTGTTTTTATCGCTATAGCAACGATGTTGCTGGCGACATCACCTGTATCGGCTTTTGCTGCTTGGAATGTCACCATTAAAACGGGCGGAACAACATCCTTTTCCAATCCGTTCAGTGCTACGAGCCAATCCACCATTAGCCCAACCAGCATTGATAGCGCACTGACGAATGGAAGGACTGTTGAGGTTTTTACCGGCTCAGGTGGGGTTCAGAACGGTGACATCACTGTGGATAGTCCAATCACAGCCGATGGAAGTGGTTCGCTCTACTCGGAGGCAACGGGCAATATCCCTGTCAATGCCAATATCAGCAGTTCTAGCAGCACGTCTCCACTCAACCTGTACCTCTGGGCAGGTTATTCAGATCCATCAATAAGTCAAACATATACTGCGGGTGCTGACCCCACTGCTGCTGTCGATATTGGACAGACAGCTAATGCGAAAATAAATACTGGCGGTGGTAATGTAGATATAAATACCGGTGATGCCACGCACGCCGGAGGCGCCGTCAACATTGGTATTGGCAGCATTGCAGGCAACATCAATACAGGTGGCGGCGCGCTGACGGTGAACGCGACTGGGATCACGCAGGGTACCGCGAGCGGTGATGCGCTGACGGTTGGGGGTACATCTACGTTCAACGCCGGTGCGGGTGTGCTGGATTTGGGCAGTAGTGTCAATGATTTCACCGGAGCGGTAAGCCTCAACAACAGCGGTACGAACGGCGTCACGCTGAACAACGGCAGTCACGCCCTGGAATTGGGTACTTCCAGCGTGGGTAGCAGTCTGGATGTTACGGCAGGTAATATTTCGCTAACCAAAAATGTAACTGTCGGCAGCACGGTGGTTCTGGATTCGGGAGGCACCATTGATCAGACGGGCGGGATTCTAACGGCTGGGACGCTAACGGGCCGTTCGGCGGGAAGCACGACGCTGGATGGTGCCAATCTGATCACCGATCTGGGAAGTTTTACGGCCGCCGGATTCAGCTTGAGCGATGCGAATACAAATGGATTGACGGTTAATGGGCCAGTTGATTCTGTCAATGGCACGACTCCCGAGGACGTCACATTATCGACGACGAAGCAGGATGGCGACCTCACGATTGACGGCACGGTGGATGGAGCGAAGACCACCCTGACCTCAGACGGGGATATTTCGGAAGGCGCAAACGGAGTAATTGACGCTTCTAACCTGACGGGCAGTTCGGTGGGAAGCACGACGCTGGACGGAGTCAATCTGATCACCGACCTGGGAAGTTTTAAAGCAGACGGATTCCGCCTGACCAACGCACAAAACCTGACGGTGTCCAGCGGTGCCACGGTGAACGGTGGTAACAGTACAGATCTGACGACGACGAAGGGTGGCAACCTCACGATTGACGGCACGGTAGATGGAACGACGACCACCCTGACCTCGGCGGGTACGATAGGAGAAGGCGCTGGCGGTGTGATCAGCGCCACCGATCTGACGGGCAGTTCGGTAGGAAGCACGACGCTGGATGGTGCCAATCTGATCACCGATCTGGGTATCTTCACGGCTGCCGGATTCAGTCTGACCAACGCACAGGCGCTGACGGTCAATGGTCCGCTGACGACGACTGGCAATACCGGGACGATTGATCTGACCACAACCAAAGGTGAGTTAGACGTGAATACGGGCCTGACAGGTGGTGCGATTACTCTGAATTCGGCGGGAAATCTTCCCCTGACTCAAAACATCAGCGGCAGCACGGTGGTTCTGGATTCGGGAGGCACCATTGATCAGACGGGCGGGATTCTAACGGCTGGGACGCTAACGGGCCGTTCGGCGGGAAGCACGACGCTGGATGGTGCCAATCTGATCACCGACCTGGGAAGTTTTAAAGCAGACGGATTCAGTCTGACCAACGCACAAAGCCTGACGGTGTCCAGCGGTGCCACGGTGAACGGTGGTAACAGTACAGATCTGACGACGACGAAGGGTGGCAACCTCACGATTGACGGCACGGTAGATGGAACGACGACCACCCTGACCTCAGACGGAGATATTTCGGAAGGCGCAAACGGAGCCATTGTTGCTTCTAACCTGACGGGCAGTTCAGTAGGAGGCGCAACCCTGAACACTAGCAACAATAGCATTGCCAACCTGGACACATTTACAAATACGGGTTCGGGTGGGCTTACGCTGACGGATAATCAAGCCCTCAATATCGTTGGTGCGATTAGTGCAAAGAGTTTCATCCTGAACGACTCCAATGGCGTTACCCTAACCAGTTCCATTACCGCCGCTACTACTTTGGCTTCTGGAACAGAATTGCAAATTGGGAATGGAAGTACATCGGGTTCTATTACGGGCGCAATAACTGATAATGGAGCCTTAAATTTTGACCAACCTCAATCCGATGTTGCCACATTAAATAATATCATCAGCGGTAGTGGTAGTGTTATTCAATCAGGCACAGGTTCTTTAACCCTCTCCGGTGTCAATACCTATAGCGGCGGCACCACTTTGAACAGTGGCACCACATCTATCGGATCTGCAGACAATCTGGGTAGCGGGGCTATCACCTTCGATGGTGGCACTCTCGAAACCACCGCTGCGCTTACGGATGCCGCTGCCATCGACTTAAAGACGACAGGCACGCTGAACAACGGCGGCAATAACGACACGCTCTCTGGCATTATTTCTGGTTCGGGCAGCATAGCCCTTGCCGGCTCGGGAACTACCACCCTCTCCGGTGTCAACACCTACAGCGGCGGCACCACGATCAACGGTGGCACCCTGGCTCTCACTGGCACGGGCAGTATCGCCGACTCTTCCGGTGTTACCGACAACGCCAGCTTCGACATCAGCGGAGTAACCAGCAAGGGCGGAGCCAGAATCGCCAGTCTCAAGGGTACGGGCACCACGACGCTGGGCAGCAACAACCTGACTCTGACCAACGCCAGTGGTACCGACAGCGGGTCGATCAGCGGCACAGGCGGACTGGTTCTGACCAAGGGCACGGAAACCCTCTCCGGCGCCAACACCTACAGTGGTGGCACTACCGTTGATGCGGGCACTCTGAATGTCGCCAGTGGCGGAACGCTGGGTGACGGGGCATTGAACGTCGCCAGTGGCGCTACCACCAATCTGGATAATACGGCTCAGACCATTACGGATCTGAACGGTGCAGGCGTCCTCAATCTTAATGGCGACACTCTCACCACGACGGGCAGTGGCACGGACAGCTTCTCCGGTGTCATCGGTGAAGCCTCAGGAACCACTGGTGCCCCCATCATGGACGGCACAGGTTCTTTGACCCTCTCCGGTGTCAATACCTATAGCGGCGGCACCACTTTGAACAGTGGCACCACATCTATCGGATCTGCAGACAATCTGGGTAGCGGGGCTATCACCTTCGATGGTGGCACTCTCGAAACCACCGCTGCGCTTACGGATGCCGCTGCCATCGACTTAAAGACGACAGGCACGCTGAACAACGGCGGCAATAACGACACGCTCTCTGGCATTATTTCTGGTTCGGGCAGCATAGCCCTTGCCGGCTCGGGAACTACCACCCTCTCCGGTGTCAACACCTACAGCGGCGGCACCACCGTTGATGGTGGTGGCCTTCTTAGTGTTGATTCCGGGAACAGCGTGGGTACCGGATCGATAACGCTCAACAGCGGTGCGCTTGGTAGTAGCGCGGGCGTGGCTTCCGTTGCGCTGAGTAACGTTATCAGTATCGGGGGCAATGGCGGCGCACTTATCGGCACAGATCAAACCAGCATAGACCCCACTACCAGCAATGCACTAACCCTCACCGGAAAACTATCCGGCACAGGAACCCTTCAGACCCAGGGCACTATTATCGATAATGGCACGGGGGGTACCAGTGGCGGGACCACGGTCGCCAACGGGTTACTGGAAGTTGGAGACATCAACCATGCTGCGGCCTCCCTCAGCGGACCTGTCACCGTCGATAGCGGCGCTTATCTACGCGGCCATGGCACCATCATCGGCAACGTCACCAACAGCGGCACCGTCTTTCCTGGCGGCACCATCGGCATCCTGACGGTCAACGGTAATTATGTGCAGAATCCAGGCAGCACCCTGGACATCGAGGTAACGCCCAATGACAGCACTCCGGGTGTGGGCTACGATCAGTTGAATGTTACGGGCACGGCAGCGCTCAATGGCAAACTCGCTGTGCAGGTAGGCTCTGGTACCTACACCGTCGGCGAACAGTATGACATTGTCCATGCAGATGGTGGCGTCTCCGGGACCTTTTCGGGGGAGACCTACAACCCGCTTTTCGCCGGTTACCTCACACCGCAAATCAGCTATGGTGCTCAGGATGTCTACCTGAAACTCACAGGCACCCCGCAATCCTACAACTCTGGTAGCGGCGTTGCAGATAATTTGTATGGTGTGAATGAAAGCCTGCAAAGTGCCATGGGAAGCGTGATGGATGGCTCCCAGGGTGTCGGTGGGTCTTCCCCAACATTCACAGCTACGCACGTCGGCAGCTGGGCCAAAGGTCTGGGTGGCTTCGGGCGCGCCAATGGGGCCGATGTCATGGATTATGGCGGGGTAGCCGGATACGGTAAGGCAATCACGCATCACCTGGTCCTCGGTGCCGCGTTCTCCGGCATGGGCACCCAGACCCGCACACAGCAACAGGCGGTCAGTGGTAAATCTTTTGGCCTCTACGGCTACGGGATATATGCCCATGGTGCTCTCAGGATTTCCGGCACACTCGGAACCGGCCTGTTGTCCGCCAGCTCCAACAGGAATCTAGATCCCACGGGCATGAGCGCATCGGGCTCCACCAGCGGCTGGTTCTTCGGTTCCGGCGTCCAGGCGCAGTATCTGGTGCCGCTGGGGCAGACCTTCCTCATGCCTTATGTGAGCGCTACCTACCTGCATGCGCATCTCAATCCTTTTGCGGAACAGGGTGCCGGACTACTGAATCTCTCCTATAGCGGTCAGACAGCCAACCTGGGCACCTTCACGGGTGGACTCCGGGCGGGCACAGATATAAAAGCGAGCGGCCTCACCTGGATACCCTGGGTGGAAGTAGGTGGCACTGGCACTGCGGGCAACCGGCATAACGCCAACATTGAGACGTTAGGACTTACCACCTCGACGGAAATCGGCCAGATTGCGCCAGCAGATAGTCTTGATACGGGAGCAGGGCTGACCATTAAAGGCAAGGGGCCCTGGACGGCAAAAGTCGCCTACGTCGGTCAGTTCGCCGGAAACACGCATTTCAATACATTTGATTTAACGGCGAATTATCGCTGGTAAAACGTCGGCAACAATACCATGCAAGGGCCGCCTTCGTGCGGCTTTTGTGTTTTTAAGGAACGTTTAATCGACAACACTTCGCTTCTGGACACGTTTGGGTTCAGATTCTGTCCATCAACTTGTCGATTTATCTGTTTGTAGTAAACATCACCGGGCGATTTTGCTTGCTGCCCACTAATTTCTGGACGACTGCTTCCGCTGCCCTGCCGTCGTTGAGTCTTTTTGGACGACAGCAGGACAGCGGTCGTTCAGCAGTGGAAGGGCTCTCAAAGGAACGAAGTCTGCTTCAGTATGTGAAGCCTTTGATTACGGCTTGGCATTTACGAGCTTATCTTGCGTGCGTAGATCAAAGTCACGCGCATCATGGCGTTCATGCAACTGGCTGGAAAGTTCGCCAACGATGCGGTTCACTTTGATTCCGCGTTGCACCTCAGGACGGGCGTAGATATTGTCTGTCCAGCGCCGAACATTCGGGTAGTCCTCCACCGAAAGAAACTCCGCAGCATCGTACAGCCAGCCTTTAACCAAACCACCATACCAGGGCCAGATGGCCATATCAGCAATCGTATATTCGCTACCTACGATATATTCATTTTCCGAGAGCCGTTTATCGAGCACGTCAAGTTGTCGCTTGGCTTCCATAGCAAACCGATTGATTGCATATTCAATCTTTTCGGGGGCATAGGCGTAGAAATGACCGAATCCGCCACCCAGGTAAGGGGCGCTTCCCATCTGCCAGAATAGCCATGATAGGCACTCGGCGCGCCTACTTGGATCGGTAGGCAGGAACGCCGCAAATTTCTGGGCTAAATACAGCATGATCGCCCCAGACTCAAAAACCCGAATAGGCTGTGAACCGCTGTAGTCTACGAGAGCTGGGATCTTGGAGTTTGGATTCACCGCTACAAAACCACTTCCAAATTGATCCCCGTCACGGATACGGATTAGCCACGCGTCGTATTCTGCACCGACATGACCCTGTGCTAACAACTCTTCTAGCAGGATTGTCACTTTTTGGCCATTGGGCGTCGCCAGAGAGTACAGTTGCAATGGGTGATGACCGACGGGGAGTTTTTTATCGTGGGTTGCTCCTGAAACAGGACGGTTGAGAAGCGTGACAGCACTAGCTGCTTCAGTCTTGTTCCAGACCCAAATCTTAGGGGGCACGTAGTCCGTTGAATTGGTCATGAATGATTCTCCTTGGATTGAACCAGGTTGCAATTTAACCATACTCGGTCATCACAACAATCGCTTCAATGCAACCCATGCGCATCAAACGGACAGGTTGCCGCATCTCGCCTTTGACGTGCTCAAATTTGGCAACCATTCTACTCTAATCAAGCCCTTGTATAAATTGAATTCAAGACGTTATCCACATCGTCAGGAGCTATGCGCGCCACGCAAAAGCAGGGATGTTGTGGTAAAATGAAGGGATTGATGGGGTACTATTCTCACTGACAAGCCCAAAATTATCGGATTTTCATTCGCGAGGTGAATTGATGGAATATCGTCAACTTGGTCGAACCGGTTTAAAGGTGTCTTCTCTTTGCTTAGGAACCATGACATTCGGCTCCACGTTTTACAATATCGCGACAGTTGGTCAGTCGGAAGCCGACGAGATGGTGCGTCATGCATGGGAGTCGGGAATTAATTTCTTCGATACGGCTGATGTTTATTCCCGTGGAGAGTCCGAAGAAATTCTTGGGATCGCCATGAAAAATAATGGGATACATCGGGACTCTACCGTTATAGCTACCAAAGTACGCGGCATCATGAGTGATGTAGACCCCAACGGATCTGGTCTTTCTCGCAAGCATATCATGACCGCTTGCCATGCCAGTCTGCGTCGCCTCGGAACAGACCATATCGATCTTTACCAAGTCCATGGCTGGGATAGCCACACACCCATGGACGAAACGCTGCGCGCCCTGGATGATTTGGTGCGTAGCGGCAAAGTGCTGTATGTGGGTTGTTCCAATTGGCCGGTTCGACACATCGCGCGTGCGCAAGCGTTAGCGGATGTCGGGCAGTGGACAGGTTTTTCTTCATTGCAAGCGTACTACTCTTTAGTTGGTCGGGATCTGGAACACGAACTGCTTCCTCTTTGTCGCGAGTTGGGTCTTGGAGTTCTTCCCTGGTCACCGCTATCCGGCGGCTTTCTCACGGGTAAATACCGTCGTGATGCCACCGCACCTGCCGAAGCAAGGCGGAAAGACTTTGATTTCCCGCCCATCGACCAGGTCCATGGCTATGATGCTGTGGAGGCTGCTGAGGCTATCGCCAGAAATATTGGTGCAACCATCCCTCAGGTGTCCATTGCTTGGCTTCTTGCCCAGACTGGCGTCAGCTCCGTTATTATCGGTGCAAAAAGAATGGAGCAATTAAGGGACAACCTGGGCGCTATTCAGGTTGAGCTAAGCGAGGAAGACGTGAAAATTCTATCCGCATTGACTGCCCCTGCGCCTCTCTATCCGCAATGGATGGTAAGTAGACAAAATGGCGATGCGTAGAGTAAGTATCTCTCAGAAAAGCTGGGAAATATTACTAACGTGTGATGCACAAAGATGACATCTGAATGGTAGGATTTAGCTCGACCTGGTCGCCGTAACTGTCGAAAAAAAGCATCTAGAAAGTTATTTGTCTTATTCATTTTTTGAAACTATTAGACTTTATTAGGATAGGTTTATGGCTGAAACCAGGGGATTATTAATCATCGATCTGCAATATGGGTTTTCACCAGATCCTGATTTGGTGGAGAGCGTCCGCGACGTGGCTACAAATTACCCCGTGGTGGTTGCGACACGTTTTGCTCCTCCTCCAGATCAAAACCCCGTCACTATCCAGGTCGCTGCAGATGGTGTCATTGATGTGGGGCATGACCTCATTATTGAAAGACCGGGCTATGGCCTCAATGCACCCGCTATTGATGCCCTTCAAAGCTTTTCTGAAATTACAGAGTGGGATCTTGTCGGTAGCCGGACAGGCGTTTGTCTGCTGGCCTGCGCCTTTTCCCTATCGGACGCCAGCATTCCATTCCATATAGTCCGACCCTTTCGCATATTGGAACCGGAGCCAGTATGTGAAGCCGTGGACCAGATTTTACAGCAGCATTTTAACGTCTGAGGCGATCTTCGGGTTCAGGCGAATAGAGATACTGCGTCCAGTCCGACGGCTTCGATACACCCGCGCAATATTTCCAAGGCCTCTGCCTGGATTTGGCGGACACTTTCTCGGGATATCTCAAGGTAGCGGCCTATTTCTTCCAGAGTAGCCCCTTCCGAGCCATCCAGCCCGAATCTCCAGAAGAGTATCTGCCGATGGTTATCCGGCATCTTTCTCAGACAATGATGAACCTGCCGCAAGCAGTCACGATCAGCGATATCCGCCTCTATGTTGCTGCCGGTATCGGCCATGCGCTCTACTAAAGCCTGGCCGTCCTCAGATCCATGCGCATCGTCCAGGCTAGTCATCCGTATGGTTCTGTCAAAACATTTATAGATTTCCCCTACCGGTAGGTTCATGGCCCCAGCAATTTCTTCCGGCGTAGGCTCGCCTTGTAAAACCTGTCGCAGGTGGCGTGTAGTCCGTAAAAACGCACTGATTTGTTTGACAACATAAATGGGAACCCTGATTACTTCTGTCTGGTTCATCAGCGACCTTTCGATATTCTGTCGTATCCACCAGGTGGCATAGGTCGAAAAACGGAATCCTTTGTCCGGATCAAATTTTTCGACGGCATGAATCAGGCCCAGATTCCCTTCTTCAATCAAATCGAGCAGGGGAAGCCCCCGGTGGAGATAGCGTCGGGCCAAATTGACTACCAGACGTAAATTGCTTTCAGTCATGGCGTTGCGCGCCGCCATATCCCCGGCTTTGACCCGGCGTCCAAGGGTGACTTCCTGTTCAGCAGTCAACAGCGGGGCACGTCCTATTTCCTGCAGATAAAGACGCACGGCATCGCCATGGGCGGTTCCTTCTTCATCGTCTTTGCTCGCCGCTGGTCTATCTGCAGCGTTCACCGAAAAGCACTGGCTATCGCTTCTGATCGCGTTGTCCATTTTTGATGTTCTCCAGAAGCCCGTTTGAAGCTTTCCGATGGTTCGGCAGAGGTCTCTAACCGAAAAAGTTTTCGATCATTACCCGCATATAAATGCCGCGTACCTCGGCACTTAACCCAGACACTTCATGCAGGCGTGATCTGACCCAGGCATTGGCCTTCGTCTCATTGCCTTTCGCTACAACCAGCCTTTTCCAGTTTTCTTTACTGATCCCAATATTAATGAGGGGAGGATTTTTATCCGGGGTAATCTCTATCAGAGTTTCTGCGTTATCCCTATGTTCCTGTCGGCCGTTCTGATTCATGTGTTTTGAATAGCCTCCAGTTGCTCGGTTCATGGATGAAACCGCATTTGCATAGAGGGTATGCTTTTTGTCGGGATAAGCATACCCAGAGTTATTGAGGGGGGTATTCACAGTACAGCGCTTCCATAAAACGCCGCATCCGTTTTTTTCTAACTTTTTACGATTTCCAGAAACTTGTCCAATGCTCTGGAGCGACGACTGGTCAGCGGCGTGGCCATAAAATTCAGACAGAGCATGTCATGACTTTCCAGCGTGGCTGCCGAAACCTGCCAGTCCGGACGGAGTTCAAGCACTTTTCTGTTCATAAATCCTATACCCAGATCGGCATGGATCATGATCCCTACCGACTCAATGTCGGCCACCTCGATAAAATGTTTGGGTGCAATACCACGGATCCGAAATTCTTTTTCAATGGCCGTGCGAACACCATTGCCTGGCTCTCTCCAGATGATCGGATAGTCATTGATTTCGTCAAACGAGACCTTCTTTTTTCCTGCCAGCGGATGATGTAAGGGCGTAACCAGGACAATTTCACTATCCCGCCAGAGGGTACTTTCAAAATAATCAGGTAACTCTGGCATCTCACCTTCCCCCTCAAAAAAGAATACATCCACTTCTCCGGCTGCGGCATGTTTCCAATACATTTCTCCACTTTTGATGTGCAGGTTTATTTGTGGATAGGCCTTTCGATAGCGTGTGAGGTAGGGAGGAAGATAGTAATTGGCGATGAGACTGGTGGAAACAATGTTGAGCTCTCCTTCCACCAGATTTTTCCGGCGGGCAATGACACTATCGATATCGCGTAACACCCTGCGTAAACGTTCGATGTCAGGAATCAGTGCCTGGCCAGCCGAGGTAAGCTTTACCCCGTTGACCTCGCGAGAGTATACGGGCTCGCCGACTAACTCCGTGAGCTTCCTCAATCGTTCCGAAATGGCTGACTGACTACGGTTCAGATGCTCTGCGGCGGCACTGATGCTGCCGTATTCCGCGATAGCCAATAGGGAAAGTAACTGCTCTTCATCTGCCATGAAAGAATTCTCCGGTTGTAGGGTTGTTGACTTTGATGCTGCATTTACAAGTTGATTTTTTGGAGCGGATGAGTAGTGGTTAATAACTGCGTCATGGACCCGTCCGGCCATCCGAACGCTCATTTTAGAATATTTTTGGGGGGGAGACATGCAGGCTTGTTTGTTGGGTAAGTATCTCTAACGTTGGGCTTCACTTCGCAACGTCCAGTCAAAAGGGAGGGCTTTGGAGCAAAATCCAGGATTAGTGATTTCTTCATCGTGCGGTACCCGTCTCCTGCCATGGTAGAATAATGTGGTTTCACAGATTTTTTCTCTACAAGACATGAAGCGCTCATAAGGCGCGCATAGGAAACCGATGCCTTCCAAGCTTTTTGTGAATTATCCATGATTACGGCGTATGACCGTGAAATTCTCCAGTTAGATCCGGTCAAGGATCACTGCCGAATCACCTTTCTGATGGCAACTTGTGCGTATCCTTTTGATATACCGCGTGCGCTTGAACTAGCCCTGTTTCGTACGTATGCGGTACCCCGCATTTCTGGTCTCCTTCGCCACACAGGAGAACTCACTGAACGCACCCGCAAACGTTACGATGATACCGACCTGCTCCTCAGTATTCATAAATAAATAACTTGTACTCACTATATAGCGGGTATAGTCTTGCGGCATGGAAGCAGACGCACTGATAGCCGCTCGACACCAAGCGCTCGAAGGGATACTGGATGAGCGGCAGAGACGGCTATATGCGGCAGTAGAAGCGAAGGTGCTGGGTCATGGCGGTGTCAAGCGGGTGAGTGAGGCTACCGGAGTCGCGCGGGGGTCCATCATGGCGGGTCTCAAAGAGCTCAAGGATCCGGAGAACAGGCTCCCGCAAGGCAGAGTTCGTCGATCGGGTGGCGGGAGAAAAAGGCTGGTGGATCGCGATCCGGACTTGCTGGTGGCCTTGGAGGGTTTGGTAGATCCTGCGGCACGCGGTGATCCCCAGTCACCGCTGCGCTGGACTTGCAAGAGCCTCAAGCAATTGGCACGGGAACTGGGCGAACAGGGGCACCGCATCAGCCATGTTTCTGTGGGCATTCTGCTCAAGGAATTAGGGTACAGCTTGCAAGGCAATCGCAAGACCTTGGAAGGCACTGATCACCCAGACCGAGATGCCCAATTCCGGTATATACAGGAGAAGACGCAGCAGGCACTGGACGCAGTGCAGCCCGTCATTTCGGTGGACACCAAGAAAAAAGAATTGGTTGGCAACTACAAAAATGCGGGTCAGGAGTGGCGGCCGCAGGGCGAACCGGAAGTCGTCCAGGTGCATGATTTTGTGGATAAGGAACTGGGGCGGGCCAACCCCTATGGGGTTTACGATCTCGCCCAAAACGCGGGGTGGGTGAGCGTGGGCACAGATCATGATACCGCCAGCTTTGCGGTGGCCACTATCCGGCGCTGGTGGTTAGGCATGGGTCACCCCCTTTATCCCGACGCCAAGGAGTTGATGATCACGGCCGATGGGGGCGGGAGCAATGGTTCTCGGGTGCGCCTCTGGAAGCTGGAATTACAAGGGCTTGCCGATGAACTCAATCTGCCGATTCGGGTGTGCCACTTTCCTCCGGGCACCAGCAAATGGAACAAAATCGAGCACCGTCTGTTTTCCTATATCAGCATGAATTGGCGGGGGCGACCTTTGGTGAGTCACGAAGTCATTGTCAATTTGATCGCGGCTACAACCACCAGCAAAGGCTTGAAAGTGTACGCCGCCATTGATCCTACACCCTACCCCAAGGGTATCAAAGTCACTGACGCTGAATTCGCTACCATCCAAATTGATCGCGATAACTTCCATGGGGAATGGAATTACGTCATCTCACCAAACAAAAAGTCCATGTAGTTTATTTATGATTCCTCAGTGAATTGATTGAACACGGCTACGATAGTCCACGAGGGCAGGCTGCCATTGAAAACATCAACCGCCAGCACGCCAGATATACGATTCGCAATGAGGACTATCTATATGTATTGTCTACGTTTATTTTTGAACCGATACGATGGATAGCGCGTTTCGGGCACCGCCCCCTGTCAGAAAAAGAACGCTTGGCCTGGTTCCACTTCTGGCGGGCCATAGGCATGCGCATGAACATTCAGGATATTCATGATGAATATGCTCAACTGGAGCAGTTTAATCGTTCCTATGAGGCAGAGCGTTTTCATTATTCCAATTCAAACCGGTATGTTGCAGACAAAACGATAGACTTGCTGCTGGGCTTTTATATGCCGCCCGTACTGTTTCGACTGGGACGGCCTGCCGTTTATGCGCTACTGGATCGCCCCTTACTCAATGCCTTGGGCTTATCTGGACAATCAATCTGGTTGAGCCGGGTGCTCACCCGTGCATTACTTTTGCGAGGACGAATAGCCAGTGCGCTACCGCTCAGAAACAAACCCGTGATGCGTACGCAATTGCACCGGCCAACCTACCCAGATGGCTATCGCATTGACGATCTTGGTCCAGAAAAACCTATGCAGAAGCGGGATTGAAGGTCCACCAAAGGCATGCTCTAGCCTTTTTCAGCCACCACCATGATTTTCTAAATTCAAGCTCAAAAGACTGCCACGATTTACAGTCATATAGACGAGTTTCGAGAACATGCTGGTCAGTCCGCCGAATGACCGCTTCCGCTGCAATATAGCCTTTCAGCCCACCTGCCACAGAGTGTGGCAAACTCAACCTGCCGAAGTCGTTACCAGCGGATTCTGGTCGTTACGCCGCATGCACGTCGTATCGTTGAATCTTATTGAGAACTGCCTGCATCGCGTGGCGCGTCACGGCGAGATCGTAATCGGTTTGCAGGCCCACCCAGAAACCGTCGCTCATCCCGAAAAACCGGGACAGCCGCAGCCCGGTATCCGGGGTAACGGCCCGCTTTCCCATCACGATCTCCCCGATACGGCGCTGCGGGACGCCGATTTCCTTGGCTAGACGATACTGGGTGATGCCCATCGGCTTCAGAAAGTCTTCCAGCAAGATCTCGCCGGGGTGAATGGGGGCAGACCGACCTTCGCGCAGATTCGCCACATCGGAAAAATCCATCTTTTCGATCTCGTCCACACGAATGCTCACGATATACCTCCATCCATCAGTGATAATCCACGATCTCCACGTCCCAGGCGTTGCTGTCGCGCCATACGAAGCAAATCCGCCACTGGTCATTGATGCGCATGCTCCATTGGCCGCTCCGATCGCCGGAGAGCTTCTCCAGGCGGTTGCCTGGCGGTACAGCCAGATCTTCGATCCGGCCGGCGCGATGCAACTGTGCCAGTTTCCGCTGCGCCATCCTCAATAATTCCGCTCCAAAGCGGCGCACTTTCAGGCCAGCGAAGACTGCGGCGGTTTGCTTGTCCGCAAAACTCATGATCATCGGTGAATACTAACGCGATCCGATAGTAGCGTCAAATAACGGTGTCTGTTAGTCCCGCACTTCTCAGTTTCCATACTGGATCGCAGGAAACAGCGCCGTCTGATGGCTGGCGCAGACTGAAAGCGGTCATTCATTATCCATGACCACTTGCAGAATTTGGTTTTGTTTCATGGCGAATCGCATCTCATATTCTTGATCTATCAGTGATGCCAATTTCCATGGTGCCAGGGTCCGTGGTGCCAATTGCCATGTTGCCAAGGCCCTGGCCTTCCATGCCCTGCCCATGGTGGCGGCCCCCGCCGAAGCCAAGGTCTGGGTCCATAGGCAACGACAGGAGGTGGCACGGGATAATATCTGACCACTGGTGGCGGCGTGTAATAAGCGACGGGGGGCGGCGCATAATACACCGGCGGTGGCGCGTAGTAGACGGGAGGCGTACCCAATTGCACGCTCAGTCCGGGAACCGCCAATCCTAAAGAAACGGCTGCCATGGCCGATGAACTGGTTAAACTCAACATCGCTGCTGCAAGGACGCAAGCAAAAATTGTCGTGCGTTTTATCGTGCGGGATTGTGGATTATTCATAAATATCTCTCGAAAAATCTCAATGGGCCGGATGGGTAATGTGCTTTCATGCATAGATTGTTATTGATAACCCGCATGCAAGCTCTCTGGAAATAAGCCTGGTGCCCTAACACTCAGTGCAGTAACAGGTCAATTACCGTTCAGGCTGTTTTCTATTTGGGGGAGAGCAGCACCTACACCCGCACCCACCGCACCACCTACCGCAGCACCGACGGCAGGATTGCCCGCAGCGACTGTTCCCAAAACCGCACCGCCAGCAGCGCCGATAGCTCCGCCACTCAGAGCACGCTGGCCCGTTGGGCTCATGTTGGCACAACCGGCTAATGCCATCACTGTTGTCAAAAGTAAGGCTGCCCGGACCCACGAAGCAGCAGGATTTGCACTTTTTATATCCGTTCCAGACATTGTAACCTCCTGTTCAGGTATTTCTCTATCAGACAATAGTCCGTAGAAATCTGCTCACACTACATTATAGCCAACATCTGAGACTTTCATCTGGCTATGATTCTCGTAGATCCAGGCTGTAAAAACCAAAGAGGATGCGGACTGGCAGGCCATAAGGCGTCAACTGTACGGTCTGCCGTGATCACTGCCATGTGTTGATATTTCATTTTTTGTTCCTATTTTTCAATGTGCTGAACGGGTATCGTTCTCCACTGTTCTTTCTTAGAACTGATAATGCAAGTACTGTGGTTTGATTTTCCAGGCACCATGTGGAATATCTAATGCAGAATGCGTGCCCCAAATTTACAGCCAAAGCTACCCCCACGAAGGATCGAATCATGACGCAAAAAACACGGCCAGACGATCACTGGACGTTAGAGAAACTGCGAAGCCTGCTGGGTTTTATCCTACGTATATTGATCGCTTGCGGCACCGCCATGATGATCAGTGGCTGCTTGCCGTTAATGGCGGCAAGCGCTGCAGGCAGTGTCATTTACTATAACATGCCGCATTCCAATAAAAATGCTGATTAAGCGTATTGTCTGACGCCCGTCCCCTGTTGCCCTGCTGTGCGCTACATGTGGCCAATGATCGCCTGACGGCGGCTATTATTCCGGGGAGATTCTCAACCTGACTGAAGAGCGACAACACAAATACTTAAAAATTAACCAGATGGAATAAGTCAGCGTCCCACTGTAGTGGACTGACTACAGTACAGTAGGGCTCGACCGAATGAAAACTGGCTGAAATCTTGTAGGAATGCTTTTTGCTGGTACGCCTTTGGTCTTTTTTATGGGAGCATCATTATGAAATCCATTCCCTCCCCCTCAACAGCTCGACGAAAATCGATGCTATGGGCGGTGGCTACCACCCTCGTCCTTTCATCGGCCGTTGGGATCGCTCCAGCACTCGCCGATGATCTTTCATTAGGCCTGGCCGTTCCGGGTCTGAGTGTTTCAGTAGGCGGAGCACCGGCCTATTATCCCGTATCCCCACCAGTAGTTTATGTGCCACCCCCACAACCCGTGTATTATTATGCGGCTCCGCCACCCCCGCCACCTCCTCCGCCGCCGGGACCTCCTCCACCAGGCCCGCCTCCACCGGGACCCGGGCCTTGGGGAGGGCCGCCACCACCGCCCCCACCTGGGCCTCCATCCGGCTATTACGCGGCTCCTACGCCTGTAGTGGGTTATGTATCCACTCCCTGGTAGGAATGTTGCGTGTATTCGCAAAACAGGATAAGAGAAAGGCCGTATTATTGGCTGATTGCGGGCACTTTATTGTTGAGCGGCTGCACCTCAACGATAGCGGCCCCACCTCCAACACCCACGTCGACGCACTATCGGCCTGAACAGATCTTACCTTATCCACCCGCCTCAACCATCTTGGCACCCACGCATCCAATCCAGAGAACATCAGGACTACAGCGCGATTGCCAGCAATACCAGGCGCAGGTGCGTCTATTGCAACAAAAGCTGACAAAACGACCGCACGCAGAAGGTCAAAGGGACGACCTTGACCAAATTAAGGCGGTCGTACAGCCGTTATGCACCAAACCGCTTTCTGGAACGTCCTATCGGATTGCCCGACAAGAAATTCTTCAGGCAACCCGGGATGTGGAACAACTATCCGGATCCCCTTCCACTACTACACCATAAGGAGCCTAATCCCCATGCAATATCCCCTTCGATTAAAATTCGGTCATCACCGGTACGGGTTAAAAGTTCTGGCGTTGGGTTTTTGTCTGATCGCCATGACTGGCTGCGCCAATATGAGCCCCACAGGACAACGCGCACTGAGTGGTGGGGCTATCGGTGCTGCGGGCGGTGCAGTGCTGGGTGCTGTTGTGGGTGGCAATCCGGCCGTAGGGGCCGCAGTGGGCGGTGCAGCAGGAGCAGCAACCGGCGCTTTGATGCACTGAAATCCTGATTCATGACCGGAGGAAACGCCCCATTTCAGAAAAATGGGGCTTTTTTTAGTGACTTTTACAGGGCATACGCGCCCATAAAATCCTTCACGGAGGGGGTGGCGGGGGCGGCGGCCCGGGTTGCTGGTAATACGCCCCGGGACCCGCTGGCCCTCCGGGCGGTGGTGGTGGGGGCGGTGCAGGATGCGCATAATATCCGCCAGGGCCTGGAGGCGGTCCAGGGGGGTACGCATAACATCCCGCCAACGCCATCAAGGTGCCGAACAAGGTCGCTACACGTAAAGCTGGTTGCCAGATGTTACGGCGCTTCAGTGACTCCATTTCATGGAACATACGGTTCTCCTGTAGGAAGATCGGTTTTTTATCTTTCCCCGAACAAATAGCTCAGGGGTTACGGTATAAAAAATGTGCATACCTCCTTTCCGCTTTGCGGTCACGCTTTTCGGACTTGTGTAGCGCTTTCCGATAATTGAGAAAGCAATAAGCGTTCCAGCACAGCGGAAGGATCTTGCGACAGAAGCGACATACTGAGCCGTGCCCGATTCCAGAAGAGAAGGGATCCGTTTTTATGGTAAGGGCATACAACAGGGACGCTATAGCCCCATATTGTCGCTAAAGTACAACAGATCTGCTGAAGAAAGGGTCATGTAGTCGCACCCTTTCTTCAGCAGACGGCGCAGACCACTGATTACATGAAAAATCTATCCCACGGGAACCTTTGGCATAAATTCTGCTGTCTTAGTCTCTGGACTCGACAGGGAGATTGTCTGCTTCTTGTCTATCCCGAGTGGCTTGATCGTAACGGGGTGACTTAGAAAGTCCTGCCATCACTTTCCGGCTGTTTTTTGACTCAACCAACAGGAGTGTTCCGATGATTCAGAAAAAAATATGGCTTACCGCATTGACCCTCGCACTGGCATTACCCCTGGGCGCAGAAGCGTCCGTATATGGCGTCATGAATCAGGTCGGGGTTTCCGGCAATGTACAAGGGGCCACCAATCGGTATGGGAACACCAACGGTGGACTCGGTCTACGGGCCAGCCTTTACAATGGTGGCTTGTTCGGCACGGCGAAATACCGCCATGAGTTCGGGGCTACCTACCAGGGTTACACCGGTGGCAATACCAACACCATTGGGCTCAAGCTCGGATATCTTTTCAACGCCAGCAATATCCTGGCTGTCGGGCCTTATGTCGGGTATGAGTATAACCGCTTTGCGCAGTCCAATGGCTATTATGGTTACCACTCTTCGCTGAGCACCAACGGTCTGGGTGGTGGTCTTTATGCGGCAGCATCTCTGCCAGGTGTCAATTTCACCGGATATGTCGGATACCTTGGCGGTATTTCGGAAACCCAGCATCTCTCTGGATTCGCACCAACCACGTTCAATCGTACTTCAGACCTTCTACAAATGGGGGTGAACGCCTATTATCCCCTAATGGCCAATGTCTCCCTGTACGTCGGATTACATGATGATGATTTTACACAGCGAGGCGCGCCGAATATTCTTCGCGGCGATGTGGGCTTGGGTATGCAGTTTTAAGGCACCATGCGGGCAGGATGGTCTGAAGCATACATCAACCCAGAGACAGCGAACCGTGCTCTGGGTTGATGCCCTTATGATTCATTGATTTTACTGAAAAGTAACGAAGCGTCTTTTAATTTCAGAAAATGCCCATGCACCGTAATAGACCATGACTCTCAAGTCATACATATATGAAAAGACCAAACCACAATGAATTTCAGGACTATATCTCGGCGGAAATCAATACCTACTTGAAAAGTCGAGCAAAAGGAGTGCCTATTTGAGCAGAGGTATAAGTAAGGCGTGCTTGTTGATTGCTTGTATGGTCTGGATATTTGCGGGCATTCCGGCCGAGGCTTACGGGAGTTATTTTCGACCTGGGCCGAAAGGAAAGGACGTCACCATTTCGAACGGCAGCCTTTCGATAACTTTGAATATTCCTTGGGACGGAGTGGTGGTTTCGGTGTCGAATCGACACGTAGCCCATGGGCTGAACATTGTCGACACCCATGATCCGGGGCGTGAATTACAGGTGGATCAGTTTTTATTTTTATCGGATGGAACGTCATCTGTTCTGCTTTTCATTGGAAATCATCACTGGACAGCTTCAGCGCGGAATGTCTTTTGTAGGATCCTCCCTGCGTCATGGGCACATCCATCAGCATTAGGATCTACAAATTGATACGTGGCCGTATTTCCGGGGTAGTTGTAGCTGTTGACAATATAACCAGGCGCTTGAACAGGGGCATCCCATCCGTAAACGGTTATCCCAATAGCATGCGCTGGGAGATATCGCTGAATAAAGTATCGGGTGATGGTCTGATTCGGATCATTCGGACAATGTTTGAGGCCCTCGTCCCATTCTGTAGCGATGACGGCGTGACCGCTGGCTGCCAGATTTCCAAACCGTGTATTCCATAAGTGGATACTGTCGGTTAGATTTCCGCGCACCACATATTGATAGGGATGCACGCTGTAGGCTGAGTTAGGCGGCATTCCATGCGGCACAGTGAAGCCGGAGAAGCCAAAATCCACACCGTCACCCATGAAAAGAAGGACATTTTCTGGAGCTTGCTGACGTAGCCATCTCCCCACCGTGAGCATGCCCTGATCGGGCTCTCTGCCACAGCCATGCGCCCAGGATTTCCAGTCAGGATGCCTGAAGGTACCGTCAGCGCATGCGCGAGTCGTTGAAGGCTCGTTAAAGACTTCCAGTATCACCTCCTTATCATGCGTCAACCGCGAATCCAGGAGTTGTTTCCAGGCTTGTTCGGTCCGGAGATCTGGCAGCTTCTGGAGTCCTCCATCCTCATAAGGCGTACAACTGTATCGCTCGGTTTGCATGCACAAGATAACAATAAGGCCGGCGCTTCGCGCCTGTTCAATCACGTTACGCACCATGTCAGTGTAGGCAGAAAGCCCATGGGTATATTCGTACTGGAGTGCTCCCTGGCTGAGGTTGAAGCGTACCGTATTGGCGTGCCAGTCCTTTACCATTGCTTGCAGGGACGCGTTATAACCGAAACCAGGCATTGCTGTTGCCGTCATGGCGGCCTGCGCTTCCTGAAGATTGGCTGCTGCGGGAGAGGCACGAAAATGGCTGCTACATAAAGAGGCAGCGTACTGCGTGGGATAGGCCAAGGAAACCGAGGTGAATCCTCGCGGTATAAATAATTGATTGGTTCCAGCCACGACTAACCGTCCGTCCACGACGGCCACTCCTGAAGTCGCAGCAGATGGAGCGGGGGTTTGCGCAGGCGTGGTATTGGCCAGAGCCTGATTGCTCACGCACGCGATACACGCAAGAACTAGCGCCGGGAGTGCAGCAGCAAGGGCGATACGCAGGGATTGTTTCATTTGAGTTCAGTTGCCTCCGACATGGGTACATATGCGAGAGTGTCGTCTCTCGTCCCCGCATTTTTGCTAAAGAGTTTTTGTACGTACTGACTGCACCTGTGCGCAGAGCAGTTTTGAAATCCCGATTCAGGTATTCGTCGGGGTTGGATTCTGGCGCGTAGGGCGGCAGAAAGGCCAGTTCAATGCGGTCTTTTTTATCTGCCAGCCAAGCCGTTACCACTTTGGCATGATGCACCCGCAGATTATCGACGACCAGATAGATTTTCTGGGGCGCGTCCTGAATCAAGGCGGTGAGAAAAGTGATGAAACGCTCCGCATCAATGCTGCCTTCGACAATCTGGAAAGCGACTTTGCCCTGCGGAGAAATCGCCGAGATCATGGAGAGCGTGGTCCATCGGGCGGGAACCGCCAATACCGGCGTTTGTCCCCGAGGCGCATACCCGCGCACCCAATGGGCATCTTCCTTGACGGCCGTCTCGTCCCCCCAATAAATCACCGCTCCCTCTTGGGCCGCTTGCGCGCGCAGGCGGGAATAATCCTGCTCCAACCACTGACGGACTGCTCCTGGATTCTGCTCCAATGCCCTTTTGACAGGGCGTTGCGGAGTGAAGCCCCAACGTTTGAGATACTTACCCACCAGACGCTCCTGTAGATCCACCCCAAAATGGTCTCGAATCAGCGCGCGTATCGCCGGTCGCGTCCAGAGCGCAAAAAGCAACTTTATTTGCTGAGGGTTACCCTTGACGATCTGATCGCGTATCCAGGCCTCGGCGGCCAGGGTCAGTTTGCGACAGGCAACTACCCGCCGACCTCGGCGCTTCTCTCCCAGCCCTTTTTCTCCTTCTATACGGCGCCCGCGCCAACCAGCCTTTAATGGTCGTAGGATGTGCGCCAGATAGCTTGGACAACTCTTTCACGCTCATCCCGGATTGCTTGCGCAGACGAACCACCAACTGGCGAAGCATCCGCCTCCCTTCCATCGTCAAGCTGCGCACGTCGATCCATTCCATGATCTATATATTATCACAGGATGGTCGGGTATTTAAGTGCCGTATTAATAGAAGGATTAGGAATAAAGCTCATAATCACCATTACTTCCGCTTTATAATAGCCGCGCAAGTACCTCCCCCAGAAGGTCCTTGATGCTCTGCACCACCAGAAACATAAAGTGTTGTTTTACCTGTTAATGCCGCCAAAACCCCGCCCACAGCCGCACGAGCGTGGCGGGTTGAAGTGACATCGGAATCAGTAAGCATAGTGTGCCGTTCACCACGTATCAAACCATCAGGACTAGCTTCTGCCTTAACAAAAATATTTACCAAGCGGTCAGAAATAACTGAATAACTCTTCAACAAATCAAGTCCAAAGTCATTGGAAAACATTTCAAGTACGCTTTTAATATCGATTGAATCATGCATGATAGTATGCGAAATAAAATATGGTGATGAAGATCCAACTAAGTTGCCAAATACAATTACAACGTTATTATCAACCTCAATGCCTGCTGAAATAGATGCACAGCCACTGTATTTATTAAAATCGGAAAGAATCGTTGAATTGTCTATTTCATTTTGCCTTGCATCACCAAGCGCAATAGCGACACCCAATGCAGAAGCAGCACGAGAGTAAGCCATCGATTTATATGTATCCTGTGTTACAGCCATTGCACCTCTAATTAATAAGTTATTTATTTTTTCATTGGTAAGTAAGGGACATTTAACCTGAACCAGATGAATATCATCAGAATTATTTAAACCAGCATCTTGCATAGCTAATTTGACAGCCTTTGCTGTCTCTAGAACTTGAGCCATAGTACCAATTTCTTCTGGAAGGAATTTTTTAGTATGAGAAATGCCTATTACAAGACCTTTTTCAGAAGATGATAAGAAGGGAATAAATGATCTAGTGAAAACTGTAAAATGTGGTGACAGTACCCCTTCTGTTCCACCAGACATAACTAAAGCAACCCGCTCTAAAACAGATTCAGGACTACAATTAAAATATGCACAAAGAAATGTGCACCAACTTTTAACAGCTAAATCACGCGCAAAATCATTTACTCCACCATTACCTTCAGTTTTTCCCATTACAGCAACTATTTCATTGGGATTCAATTCATTCTTATCGACTAACATTCGCACACCATTTAAATCAGCGGGACCGCTACAGGCTATAACATAAACTTTAACTTGCTGGCTTAATTTTTCATTCATATTATCTCTCCATAAATTCGATGCTATCAAACGATAAAAGATCATTATAAAAAGAATTAGAATCTTCTAAAAATAACTCTTTAGTTATACCATAACAAAGCCGATCAATCCCAAACTTTAAAACTGTAATACTGGAATTGCTAGCAAGGCTCATCATTGCTCCATAATTATAACAATATATACGGCGAAGAAATGGTGCAGAACCAGGTAACTTTTCGGTAAACTGAAATGAACTTGAAAGATATGGATACCTTTCAAGACCAAATTTAGTGGGATCGGTTGATTCTTTAAATTTATCACCCCATGTTGCTATTACATCATGAAAGTTTCTGAGTTCAGGTCTAGAGCTTAAATCCACAATAAAACCAGTAGCAATAATTAAATAGTCAAATTCTTTTTCCCATGCTTCTGCGGTCAATTTAATCAAGTTATTTTTATACGATACATCCTGAATATTGCAGCCTGTTTGATAATAAAAATTATTATAGGCTATACACCGATTGTAGCTGTCTTGAGTCGGCGGTTGACTTCGCTCAAAGATTAAATTCATAAACTTCCATTTTATTTCATCATCAAGATCTGAATAATGGCGTAAAAAACCAGAAAATTCCATCCATTTATTTGGGTTAACTTTAGGAATGGTTTTTCTGCGAATAAATAGTTCAACCTTACTAGCTCCATGATCTAATGCTACAGCTGCATTATCAAATGCAGATGCACCTCCGCCTATAATCGCAACCCTCTTTCCTGTTAGAGCGTTAAAATTTATTGATTCTGACGAATGAGAATAGCTATATGCTGGTAGGTTATCATGAAATATCTTGGGTGAGTACCAGGTTCCACATCCCTCTATGCCGTTTGCAAACACGACATTTCTGGCTAAAATAACATCTTTTGAATCTATTGTGTCTAAGTTAACACTTAGTATTGATTCTGAAATTGGATTAATATTTGTAACCTTTAAGCCATTTAAAACCTCAACACCAGTTGTCTTTTTAAACCATTGTAAATACTCATGCCAATCAACTTTCGGAATTTTGTCTAATTTAAACCATGATTTTACACCATGAATAGCCTCCCACCAGTATCTAAAAGAAAGACTTGGAAAACCATATTCAGGCCCGCATATATATTTAGGTGATCTCAAGGTTTTCATCCGTGCAAATTCAGTCCATGGACCTTCCCTAAATTTGGGCTCCTGATCTATAACTTTAATGTTATTGACACCTTCGCGCATCAACCTAAATGCCAAAGATATACCATTCTGTCCACCACCAATGATTAATACGTCAACAATCTTAGTACCATTAAATAATTTTTTTTTAACCCAATTACTTTTTGGATATAATAGGTACTCAAGCTCTTTTTTGACTTGTGTTTCTAACTTTTCTAATCGCATAGATCGGGATTTAAGTTTTTTCACCTTAACCTCTCAATACTTTTTAAATCTAAAGCTCAATCGCTATGGGTTTAGCCAGATGACTCATTTTACAATCTTTTAGCTTGAAAGAAAACTTAATCTCCCTTGATTATTCGGTGAAGCGTTAGACAAATTTAAACTGGAGTATCAACAATAACTGCCGGTAACTAAAGGAAAGTGTCTATGACACTGAATTGGAATTAATTTCCGATCTTCAATACTAAATAGCACAGATGGAGATTTCCTTTGTTAACAAAACTCATTTTTGATCCAGAAGCTGGGATATTATAAAATGATTTATCACCTGAAATGCATCGTGCAGAACAAGCAAGTAAAACCGAAGCGGTAATTTAGGTTTCGATTTGCTGCGGAACGTAACTTCCACAGAATCCGGTGAGCAGTAACACAGAATACTGTTCGCAGAAAGCGAAACCTGATCCGATCGTACAAAACGTTAAAAAGATTCCCCCGCAATATATTTTTTTTCAAGATAGTTTCTTTCACTTAATCTCTCCCTACTACTCAGAAATGTTAACTCCAAGAGCACACCATTGGGGTCATAACAAAATACTTGGTATAAATCCGTATTAGGAACTCTGAATTCGCGCCAATCAATATGATTACTTGTCAATCTGGATAATAGCTCTGTGAAACCTTCACACATAATCGATACATGGTCTATAGAACCTGTGTCTGTAAATGGATTGCCATTACTAGCAAGACCTTGTCTTCCACCATAAAGATGAATAATTGGATTTTTTTCATGATTAGCTAACCAAGCACCCGGATATCCGAATGGAGGTCTTTCAATGGGAATCAAACCTAAAACTACACAATAAAATTTAATTGTTTTACTTAGGTTTGAGCACTTAATGGCTATGTGAGATATATTCTTTAAGTTAAATACATTTTTCGCATCGGTAGTAGGTAGCTCTTTATCAATCATTGTCATGCCTATCGGGTAAAAAATCTTTTCATCTTTCTGACAAGTAATATCTATCTAAATGCACTAGAGCTGCAACACTATTAACTAATACATAAAAAATCAAACCAATTACAGCTGAAAACAAAATGGCGGCAAATAAAAGGGGTGTATTCATCTCATAAGATGCTTGTATAATTACGTATCCCAGACCAGCATCTGCTGTTACCAATTCGCCAACTATGGCGCCAACAACTGATAATGCCACTCCAAACTTTAAGGCTGACATTATTCCCGGAAGAGCAAGTGGCAGTGTCACAGAGAAAAAAGTTCTAATTTTACCAATGCCAAAAACTTTAAAAAGATCTATTCTTCCTCCATCTTCTACTGAAAAAGATTGTGCTATTGTTATTGTCATTGGAACAAGCGTAACTGCAAACGATGAACATATTCTAGATTCTATACCTTCTCCAAACCAAAGGACAAACAATGGAGCTATTGCAACAATTGGAGTTGTTTGCACTACTATTAAATAGGGCATTATCATTTTGTGTATAACAGTCACTCTTCCAACAAGCGGTGCAATTACCATGCTTGCAATAAAAGCAAAGACCAAACCAAAAAAACTTTCCTTAAACGTCATCATAAAAGCTGGCATCAAAATAGTATAATTGTTATTTATTGCATTAATTATTTGTATAGGTGTAGGAATGACATAACTCTTTATTCCCATAATGGTAATGCCTACCTGCCACGCACAAGCGAACAGTACACCAAAAATTAATGAAGGATAGATTTTTCTTAAATTTCTTGTCATTTCTATAATTTTTCCCAATCATTCAAACGCATGATATAATTAGTTTGCCATACCCGCTTTTTTAATTGCATTTGTAACCTCCAGTTTGGTTTTAAAATATTCAGAAACATGTTTGTTTTGTGCATCTAGCTCGAACTTCTGCAAAATACTTCTACCATCTTTTTTTGCTAAAATTATTATCTCTGAAGAAACTTTAATTGCTTCTTCAATAGAGTGTGTGTTTAATATAATCGTCAATTTTTTATCTTTAGCTAAAGTTGCAACTAAATCGGTTAAGGTTTCTCTAAGGTGATTATCTAGTGCTGAAAATGGTTCATCCATTAAAATAATTTCGGGATTGGCAGCTAAAGCTCTTGCAATTGCAACTCGTTGTTGCATTCCTCCTGATAGCTCTTTAGGGAATTTCATCTCTGCGCCCGATAAACCAACTGCTTTAATTTTCTCATTTGCTTCATGCATCCTTGTCTCCATATTTATTTTAGAGGCCTGAGAGCCAACAAGGACATTTCTTAATACATTCCTCCATGGCAGCAATGTTGGATTCTGTGGTACAAATGAAGTTTTTAACGTTATTTCTTTTCCCTTTTTAACCTCCTTATATATGTATCCTTGTGTAATATTTTCTAATCCTGCAAGTGTTCTTAGTAAGGTTGTTTTACCAACACCGCTTGGTCCCATTATACTGATAAATTCTCCCCTTTTTATATCAAACGAAATGTCTGTAAGAACTTTCTCATCGCCATATTCAACATATATGCCATCAATTTTCATAAGGTAGTTATCCATTTCACTTATTGCACCTAAGAAAATCGTTAGTATAAAAGATGTTAGGGGATGGAATCTTTGATTCTTTCCATCCTCCAAATTTTATCATTGCATTTTCCATGCTATACACCCTTTTATTTGACATCCTTCCAAAGCAATCTTGTCCTGCCATTTTTGATGTAAATAATGGTATAACAGCGCTAGCTTCCTGTTCTAATTGCTTACGCGTTTTTTGAGGATTATCTTTTAATATTATATTTATAGTCTTTTGAGGGTGTTTTATTGAAAACAACCAACCTTTTTGTGAAGCTTCTACAAACTTCTTCACTGTGTTGGGATGATTTTTTATATAGCTAGAAGTGCTGAATAAGGTATCACCATACCAATTAGGTGCATACTTAGCAAGCTTAAACTCTCTTACAGGTACTCCTGCATCCATTGATTCAAATGGTTCATTTCCAACATAACCATTCCATATCGGAATTCTACCAGAAAGAAATGGTGCTAAACTTAAAGTTTTTCTAACCGTCCTAACCTCATCAGGTTTTACTCCATTTTTCTCTAATATATATGGTAAAAGGAGTTGTGACATACCACCAATATTTATCCCGATTGTTTTTCCTTTGAAATCCTCTATTGATTTAATACTTGAATTTTTTTTCACCATAAACTCTTCATATGGTTTTTGGAAATCAGTCATCAGCATTTTCAACTTTAAACCGTGTTCATAAGCATAAAATATTGGTTCTGGGGTTTGAATGCCAAACTGAGCCGCTCCGTCAGCAACCTCCTGTACAGTATTAATATCGGGCCCACCTGAAATAATTTTTACATTCAAACCCATTTTTTTGTAATAACCGTTTGCTTTTGCGACTAAATATCCTGCAAATTGATACTGTGGAACCCATTTTAGATACAAAGAAATATTTGTATCGCCAGCATTTGCGTTCGAACTCATGAATCCAACCAGTGAGATTCCAATAAAAGCATTTCTTAACATCATTTTTCTGTTCATATCAATAACTCCAATTTAAATATTTGACCATTGTCATCATCTGCGATATGTATTCACTCTAAGCACTATTTTTTTCTAAAAACATTATCAGCTTGGTAGACCGTCTTTACAATTGCCTTTTTCGCAGATATATAAGGATAAAAATGCAACACCACTTTTCTTGTCGCCCAACAGAGTAGGACACCTCAAAAAACTTAATATCATTTGTATATGATATAATATAACTAATTGAAATAAATGAGATATGGCTGATGAAGTCCAGAAAGACCGCGATCAAAATAGATCTGTTTGCCGCAGACCTGCACCATCAGAAACTGGATCAGTTGGGAGATCCGCTTCTACTCATTGGCGCCGGTATCGACTTTACGGCACTGGCAGCACAGGTGGATGGATGCAGCGCCTCGACCGGTTAGTCCCCAGGGTGGCCCGCCCGCCTTATCCCACTGAAGTCATGGTGCGAATTCTGGCCTTGAAACGCCTGTATAATTTTTCGGATGAACAGATGGCATTCCAGCTTGTGGATCGCCACAGCTATCAACGCTTCTGCGGCCTACTGGATGCCCGCGCGCCTGACTGACCGCACGACCATCTGGCATTTTGAGAACCGCATCGGAGTAGGCGGTGCTGAAGCCCTGTTTGCAGCGGTGGAGCAACAAATTCTACAGCACGGTTATCTGGCGCGAAGGGGTATGATCATTGATGCCACCCTGGTTCCTGCACTCAAGCGTAAGCGTCTAAGCAACCCACCTTTCCAAATTTTCTGGACTGAGCAATCGTGATCTGCATTCAGCACGGAGGGATGGGGATGAAGAAAGCAGAGAAAGTCGCTTATTGGCGGCAACAAGTGGATGCCTTTCAGGCGAGCGGCCTTACGGTTAAGCATTATTGTGCGCAGACGGGGATCGCCGTTGCCACGCTGCATTACTGGCGCAAACGCTTTGCTGATTCTGAGAGTACGCCGTTGCTGGCCGCCGTGCCTGAAGGGTTTTTGCCGGTAACTCTGGCTGCACCGGTCAGGACGCCTGCTTCACCGGTAGAAATCTACCTGTTATCCGGTCGCAGCCTGAAGCTTGCAGCATCGGTAGATMCTGCGGCAGCGGTGACTGGGGATCACCGCGTGCCGCAGGATCTACCAAACCCTCCAAGGCCACCAGCAAGTCCGGATCGCGATCCACCAGCCTTTTTCTCCCGCCACCCGATCGACGAACTCTGCCTTGCGGGAGCCTGTTCTCCGGATCCTTGAGCTCTTTGAGACCCGCCATGATGGACCCCCGCGCGACTCCGGTAGCCTCACTCACCCGCTTGACACCGCCATGACCCAGCACCTTCGCTTCTACTGCCGCATATAGCCGTCTCTGCCGCTCATCCAGTATCCCTTCGAGCGCTTGGTGTCGAGCGGCTATCAGTGCGTCTGCTTCCATGCCGCAAGACTATACCCGCTATATAGTGAGTACAAGTTATTTATTTATGAATACTTAGTATTGGAAAAGGACGTCAGCAACACGATGGATATCATTGGGATCATGCAAAGGGTTCAAGCGGCAATGCGCATTTCGGAGAGACTTAAAATACAAACCGCGTTAGGATATAGTGAAGCGGAGTGAATTATCATTCTGTTTGTTAAGACTATCGGAGAAAACTGTGAAACCGTCTGCGAAAGCGAGTACCAAGGGCCCTGATGTTGAAGTTTCAGCTCGGGGCATAAGGCGTGTTAATGCGTTATACGCAAAAACCGAGCTTCGGGCTGAGGTCTATGCTGATAAAGCTCGCATGATACGAAAGAGAATTCATAAAACACCGCTTACGGTTTCGAATCCCAATAAACAGGGTATACTCAGAGATATTGAGTGTCTTCCTGATGTTCAGCCATTGCATTTCAGTGTTCAAAGCGCAGTTTTGTCTCTACTAAATAACGCTCAGGAAGTAGCACCCAAATATACATTGCGTGATTGTGCGGCTGTTTTGGATTCTTTAGACGCGGAGCCAAGTTCCCTGTCCGAGTTGGAATCCATGGTGGCTCGTTATCGAGAAGTTGTTCTGAGTGACGCTTAGTGCATTTTGCCTTTGCCCCATTGTGTAGAAAGCAACCTCGTGACAACTTCCAGTGTGGTGAAGCAGAGCTTGAACGTTGGATTAAAGAGAAAGCTCTTCAACAGCAGAAAAAAGGACTTTCAAGAACGTTTGCTTTGCTTGATGATGAACATCCAGAAGTTATGGTCGGCTTCTATAGCCTTTCTGCCGATTCACTATCACCAAGCGTATTCCCTGACCAGTTTTCGCATCAATACCCTAGTCAATATCCCATCCCAGCGATTCGTTTAGTACGTTTAGCAAGACATAATGAATATAAAGGCAAGAGAATTGGTGGACTATTGCTTATTGACGCCCTAAAATGTTCGGTGGATTCTTCGAAAAAAATAGGTGTGGCAGTAATTGTGGTAGATGCTAAAACTGTCACTGCAAAAAATTTCTATCAAAGATATGGGTTCAGGATATTCCCCGACAATTCTATGATGCTTTGGATGCGTATAAAAGATGCTGAATTAACATTAGCACCGATCACAGAAACACCAGCACTCTGATTGGGTTAAAATGATGACGGACCACTACCGTTTGGGCTGTATGGGACTCGCTGCCGGGGTCCATTAAACCTTGATCCAAGACTGGGCCTTCTGCTCCGGTTGCTTTTACCCATTACCTCCGTAAACGACAGGTTTTACTGGTCAGGCAGCCAGTTCCTCCCTGAAATGGGGGGCGCTTACTCGTGAGTTAGAGCAACTGTTTGATGTCTGTCATTCCAGTATCTATTGGGCGAAATCAGATGAAGCCCGCTGCTGCGCATTGGCGATACGGGCGCGACTTGCGCACTCTCGGTCAGGACAGGAGCTGATGACCCCCGTTACAGTAGGCTTCGTATTGAGGAGACAGACTAGTGACAGAACGCAGAGCCAAGGTCTATGCAGCTCGTTTTGAACGGCTGCTCGATTACATTGACCGGAACCTCGACCAGACGCTATCGGTAGATGTGTTGAGCCGTTACGCTAATTTCTCTCGCTTTCACTTCCAACGGCAATTCTCCCATTTTGTTGGGTTGAGCGTATACCGCATATGTGCAGATGCTTCGCTTGCGCCGGGCCTCATACCAACTGGCGTTTGATCCCCATCGAGCTATGCTCGAAAGTGGTGTACGGGCGCGTTACAACTGGCTTGAATGAGGTGGCGTACTGTTGCTACAAAGGGTTTCCGACTCAAAGAGCAACATAAGGAGTACGCCGTGGAAAAGAATACCGTAATAGCAGGTGGGATGGGAGAGTTGGGTCTGGGCATTGAAGGGATACTTCGACGCGCGGCACGCTCTCTGATTGAGCAGGCCATAGAGGCAGAGGTGGCGGTATTGCTGGAAGAATTTGCGACGGTGCGGATGGTTGATGGGCGTCAGGCGGTCGTGCGTAATGGGCATCTGCCGGAGCGCGAGATCATGACCGCTCTGGGTCCGGTACCCGTCAAAGTACCCAAGGTGCGGGACCGCTCAGGATCGGGGATCAAATTCAATTCGGTACTGGCGCCTCCGTATGTACGCAAATCACGAACGGTAGCCGCTACAGTACCTTGGCTCTATCTGCATGGGGTGTCTTCCGGCCACATGCAGGAAGCCCTTTCCATTTTGCTGGGTGATGAGGCCAAGGGACTTTCACCTGCGGTGTTGGGACGTCTCAAGGCGGAGTGGGCGCAAGAGTATGCCGATTGGCAACACCGCTCCCTACAGGGAAAGCGCTATGCTTACTGGTGGGTAGACGGTATTTATACGAACCTCCGTGCGGAGGAGGATCCGCGTATCTGCCTGCTGGTGATTATCGGCGTGACGGCAGAGGGCAAGAAAGAGCTGGTCAGTGTCAGTGACGGCCTGCGCGAATCCAAAGCTTCCTGGCTGGAGATCCTGCGTGACCTGCAGGCGCGCGGTCTGGAGACGGCCCCTTTGCTCGCCATTGGGGATGGTGCCATGGGGTTTTGGGCCGCACTGGATGAAGCCTATCCCGAAACTGGTCAGCAACGCTGCTGGGTGCATAAGACCGCCAACATTCTCAACGAACTTCCCAAAGCCCAACAGAGCAAAGCCAAGGCAGCGTTGCAGGAAATCTGGATGGCCGCCAATCGCCAGGCTGCGGAAAAAGCACTGGACGTGTTTGTGCGCAATTACCAGGCAAAGTATCCCAAGGCTGTGGCTAAACTGGAAAAAGATCGGGCTGAATTGCTCGCCTTCTATGATTTTCCGGCCGAACACTGGCGGCATATCCGGACCACCAATGCCATTGAGTCCACCTTCGCTACGGTACGCCACCGGACTACCCGGACGAAGAACTGTGTATCACGCAGCAGCTTTCTGGGATTGGGTTTCAAGATGCTGCAGCAGGCTGAAAAACGCTGGATTGGAATTTATGCTCCAGAGAAAGTCCTGCAGCTTTTTGCAGGGGTGAAATTTATCGATGGCATACCGGCTAACCTCACCCTGCTGGATGATCAACAGACCGCCGCCTGATCTATGTCAGAAAATGCTCATACACCAGATTTGACTATAGCTCGGCAATGCAACGAATTTGCATCCAGCGTTCGAGAACCGCGCGCCTTTGCTGCCAGAGGTTATTGATGCCCCACCAGCGTTTCAGATTATGGAAGAGGGGTTCGATCTGCCAACGATTGCCATAGAGGGTGACGATTTCAGGGGCGGTCAGATCGGTTTCGGAAGCGAGATAAAGGCGTGTGGGCGACCATCGATGGTGTTTTGTATCGTAGATAGCGCTCCAGACTGCCCGGACGGGATGGCCGTTGAGGAAGCGTGCCTGGGCGACGATGGATTGAAGACGGACTTTCTGCCATTTCCCATAGACAAACAGGGTGAGGATCTCCGTGGGGAGTGAGGTCAGGGCTTCCGGGGTCAGTTTGTCCCCATATTTCCGGGGCCGACCCCGTTGCGCTTTGGCGGGTTTGGGCGGGGGCTGCCGATACAGTGCGGTATCCTGGCGCACCTGGCCGATGAACTGGCCGCGCTGACGCAGCAGGGGCAAGAGCAGGCGGCGGCGCATGAACCAGGCATCGGTGAGCAAACGGACGGGTACGGGGATGTGGGGTATAAAGGCCCGCAGTAATGCCCCGGCGATTTTCAGCTTGTGGGTATTACCGGTGCGGGGCACGAGGCGCAAGCGAATGGGAAAGGAAAGGGCTTTGCCGGAGCGGCTCCGCAGGGTCAACGCCAGCCCTACCCAGTTCTGGGCGAGGACATAACGGGGGCGGTTGTGCTTATGGCTGTGATCGAAGTGGATGGTCGCGCCTGGGGCCTTGGTAGAGTGTCGCAGGACCAGCGTATCGTCGATGATCAACTCGACGATCGGCAGTGGCGGCAAAACGGACAGGAGCCATCGGACTTGGGCAATGGCCAGAACCTGGGTCCGCAAGGATTCACGCTCCAGGAGTTTGTAATAAGTGGTCCAATGGCAGCGCAGCGAAATATGGCTGAGGGCACGGGTGACCCAGCCATCAGGGGAGATCAGGCACCCGCAAAGCAGTTCGAGGAAGCTGCGCCGCGAGCGGGGCGGCACGGCCGCGAGAAAGTAGGAAATCCATTCTGAAAGGCGGAGGGTAACGAGACGCTGAAAGGACATGGCAGTGATTCCGAGAAGCCTAAAACGCTTCTCATTGGCCGACCCTTTTTTCCAAAGGGTCGGCCGCACGGCACTATCACGGTGTCAAGCACTTTCGTAGCAAAAATAGAAAATAAAAACCCGGCGGAGCCGGGCTGAATGTCTAAACTAGAGTTTTGAAAAAACACCCTTTTTCTGTCAGGCACTAAGTAGTACTACCCACGCACCGGCGACGGCAAGTACGTGATATCCTGTACAGCGTCTGGATGACCTTCTGGGTATGCAGAATATGGAAAACAATCGCCTCGAAATGGCAGAGCCTGCCGCTCGCGCGTCCATTGAAGCCCTTTTGGTTACCATCCATCAGCAAATTGACGTCGTCCGCCGACAAATCCAGGATCATATGGATGATCACCCGGACCTGAAATCCCAAAAGGCGCTCCTGCTGAGTATTCCCGGCATCGGCGAGGCTACCGCAGCTATGCTGCCGGCTTTCCTCAGTCCACTCACGCGCTTTCATTCCGCCAAACAGGTCGTCGCCTATGCGGGACTCAACCCGCGTATTCGTGAGTCGGGCCAGTGGGCCAGTAAAGGGCGCCGCTATAACGACCCTGTATTCACTAACTGGAATTCGCAATATTCTGTGAAATTCTTCACCACTGCGCGGAGCTTAGTTCGCTGCAAATAAGCCACGCCGAGCGTCAAGGCACGGAGTTTTTCGGAAATTTGGGCAGTCGCGAACTCTTGGTTATCCACTGTATGGGTTGTATGCACCGGGTAATTCAGAATACTAAAGCCGAGACCATTCGCAACCATGCATCGCACCATTTCCGGCTGAGAAGATTTGAATGCGAGTGAAGGGCGTAGCTCATGGCCTTCGAACAACGAGGCAAAATACTCACGACTATACGGCAAATCGAGCATCACGTAGGGTATGCGGGCTAGCTCGGCCAAAGAGATGCTTTTCCGTGACCCAAGTTGGTAGTCGCGCGGAAGTATTGCGTAAGGGGGCAAAGTCAACAATGGGCGGAATTCGATATCGTTGGTCAGGTCGAGATCGTATGTAAGTGCTACGTCGAGCAGCCCGTTCTTTAGCCCCTCCAACAACTCCTTCTGATGTTCTTCATACGTGTTGAAAGTGACGCCAGGATGTCTGGCGACAAAACCCCTGATTAGCGATGGAAGAAGCAAGGGGGCAATAGATGTCATGCACCCAAGTGAGATGGTACCTGTGGTTCCTAGATCAAAATCTTTTGCTGCCAAATGTAACTCCTCGGCTTGTTTGATCAGGACACGTGCTTTGACTAGTATGAACTGTCCAGCCTTCGTTAACGACAGACCTTGCGCGTGGTGGCGTATAAAAAGCTGTACACCAAGTGCCTCTTCAAGATCGGCTAGTGCCGATGAGATCGCCGGCTGCGAAATATTTTGTCGCTTCGCTGCAAGGGAGACCGATAGTACGTCGGCTGCGGTCACGAAGTAACGCAACTGACGCAATGAGAAGCGAAGTGGTAGAGGATCCATCTGCAACCTCAAAGATCAGTGTTGGTTATGCAGGAGTCTAATTGAAAAGCTAAAGTTTGACATGTATGAGCCGCTCCAGCTTTGCAAGATGTCATAAATCCACCCGTGCTTATCCGGGAGAGTGAACCATTCCGGGGGCTGAAGCCACTTATGCTGCATCCTTTGGCCTCGCCTGCTCATCCGTGCTCATCCCAGGGAACCAGCAGATGAAAGTTTTTCGTAGGTCATCGTTCAGGACCTGCACTCTTGTTTGCAGCAACAAATGCGCACCGCGTTGGGTCCAGCGCATCTGCTGCTTTTTCACGATGCGTTTACTGACCACGTAGTTCACCGTGAATTCGACAAAGGACGTGGAAATTACCTCATCATGCCGGTAGCGGTCGCGAGCTATGCTCGAAAGTGGTGTACGGGCGCGTTACAACTGGCTTGAATGAGGTGGCGTACTGTTGCTACAAAGGGTTTCCGACTCAAAGAGCAACATAAGGAGTACGCCGTGGAAAAGAATACCGTAATAGCAGGTGGGATGGGAGAGTTGGGTCTGGGCATTGAAGGGATACTTCGACGCGCGGCACGCTCTCTGATTGAGCAGGCCATAGAGGCAGAGGTGGCGGTATTGCTGGAAGAATTTGCGACGGTGCGGATGGTTGATGGGCGTCAGGCGGTCGTGCGTAATGGGCATCTGCCGGAGCGCGAGATCATGACCGCTCTGGGTCCGGTACCCGTCAAAGTACCCAAGGTGCGGGACCGCTCAGGATCGGGGATCAAATTCAATTCGGTACTGGCGCCTCCGTATGTACGCAAATCACGAACGGTAGCCGCTACAGTACCTTGGCTCTATCTGCATGGGGTGTCTTCCGGCCACATGCAGGAAGCCCTTTCCATTTTGCTGGGTGATGAGGCCAAGGGACTTTCACCTGCGGTGTTGGGACGTCTCAAGGCGGAGTGGGCGCAAGAGTATGCCCATTGGCAACACCGCTCCCTACAGGGAAAGCGCTATGCTTACTGGTGGGTAGACGGTATTTATACGAACCTCCGTGCGGAGGAGGATCCGCGTATCTGCCTGCTGGTGATTATCGGCGTGACGGCAGAGGGCAAGAAAGAGCTGGTCAGTGTCAGTGACGGCCTGCGCGAATCCAAAGCTTCCTGGCTGGAGATCCTGCGTGACCTGCAGGCGCGCGGTCTGGAGACGGCCCCTTTGCTCGCCATTGGGGATGGTGCCATGGGGTTTTGGGCCGCACTGGATGAAGCCTATCCCGAAACTGGTCAGCAACGCTGCTGGGTGCATAAGACCGCCAACATTCTCAACGAACTTCCCAAAGCCCAACAGAGCAAAGCCAAGGCAGCGTTGCAGGAAATCTGGATGGCCGCCAATCGCCAGGCTGCGGAAAAAGCACTGGACGTGTTTGTGCGCAATTACCAGGCAAAGTATCCCAAGGCTGTGGCTAAACTGGAAAAAGATCGGGCTGAATTGCTCGCTTTCTATGATTTTCCGGCCGAACACTGGCGGCATATCCGGACCACCAATGCCATTGAGTCCACCTTCGCTACGGTACGCCACCGGACTACCCGGACGAAGAACTGTGTATCACGCAGCAGCTTTCTGGGATTGGGTTTCAAGATGCTGCAGCAGGCTGAAAAACGCTGGATTGGGATTTATGCTCCAGAGAAAGTCCTGCAGCTTTTTGCAGGGGTGAAATTTATCGATGGCATACCGGCTAACCTCACCCTGCCGGATGATCAACAGACCGCCGCCTGATCTATGTCAGAAAATACTCATACACCAGATTTGACTATAGCTCATTCAACGCAGCATTCAGACGCTCAGTGGCAAACTGCTGGAAGAGTGTGTCGCCGTCCTGCTCGTGACTTTGCTGTTTTTATTACGGATCCGTTCGGCGCTGGTGGTCCTGATTGCATTGCCGATCGGTATACTTGGCGCCTTTATCGTGATGTATGCTCTCGATATACCGGCGAATATCATGTCTCTTGGGGGAATCGCCATTGCGATTGGCATTATGGTCGATGCGCCCGTGGTAATGATCGAGAACATGCATAAACATATGGAGAAAGGAGAAGCCCTCAATCCTTGGCAGACTGCCGGGATAGCGGCGATGGAAGTTGGCCCCGCGCTGTTTTTTTCCTTACTGATTATCGCGGTTTCCTTTCTGCCCATCTTTGCGCTGAGTGGACAGGAAGGTAAATTGTTTGCGCCGCTCGCTTTTACCAAAACCTTTGCAATTGCCGCCGCCGCCATTCTCGCTATCACCCTGGTGCCCGTCCTGATGGCCTGGTTTATTCGGGGGAAGATTCCCGTTGAACGAAAGAATCCTTTAAACCGGGTGTTGGCGAGGTGGTATCGTCCTGTCATACACGGCGTATTGCAAGCCCCTTGGATGGTCGTTATCGGGGCCGTACTGGTGGCTGCGACGCTCGTTTATCCCTGGCAAAGACTGGGTACCCAGCTCATGCCGCCCCTGGATGAAGGGACGCTGCTGTATATGCCCGTTGCCCAGAATCCTGCCATTTCTTACGGTGAATCTGCGGCGCTTTTGCAGTTGACGGATCGCATTATCAAAACCTTTCCAGAAGTGAAAACCGTTTTTGGAGAAGCGGGACGGGCGCAGACCGCCACCGATCAGTCACCCATTTCCATGTTTGATACCGTGGTCACCCTTAAACAGCCCGATCATTGGCCCGCCCACATCAGCATGAACAAACTGCGTGACCAGCTGAATCAGGCCTTGCAGATTCCCGGTCTGAGTAATAACTGGACACAACCCATCAAGGGGCGGGTGGACATGTTGACGACCGGACTGCAAACCCCTCTCGGCCTCAAGATTACGGGACAGAATTTGGCTACCTTGAGTCTTCTGGGGCAGAAAGTCCAAGCAGCGCTCCAAAAAGTGTCCGGTACCCAGACCGCCTATGCCGCCAGAGTAACCGGCGGACGTTATATCGTCGTCCATACGGATCGGGCCGCCGCCGCCCGCTATGGCATTTCAGTGGCCGACGTGAACCGGCTGGTGGAAACGGCTATCGGCGGTAAAGTTCTGACTACGGCCGTAGAGGGTGTGCAACGTTTTCCGGTGGATTTGCGCTATCCTCGCGATCGTCGGCAATCACTTTCAGCGCTGATGGACAGTCGTGTGGCAGCGCCCAATGGTGCGCAGATTCCCCTCGCACAGTTGGCGCGGGTAGACATGGTCAATGGGCCAGCCATGCTCACCAGTGATGATAGCCAACTGAACAGTTGGGTCACCATTGATCTGAAACCGGGGACGAGTATTGGCACTTATGTGGCCAGGGCGAAACGGATGCTCGCGCATCAGGTCCATCTGCCACCGGGATATACCATAAACTGGGTCGGCGAATATCAGAGTATGCATCGCGCCAATCAGCGTTTGCAGATTGTCGTGCCGATGGTTTTGTTACTGATTGCCTTACTGCTCTATCTCAATTTTCGTAATGTGGTCGAGGTGGCTATTGTCCTGGTCACTTTGCCATTCTCTCTGGTAGGTGGCCTCTGGCTGGTTTATGTACTTCATTACAAGCTCTCGGTAGCGGTGGTCGTGGGTTTTATTGCCCTCGCCGGTGTGGCCGTCGAATTTGGGGTAGTTATGCTCCTTTATCTGGACCAGGCCCTGCAGCGTCGGCGGGCCCGCGATGCCTTGCAAAACTGGCACGATCTGCAGCTGGCGATCATGGAGGGAAGTATGCTCCGTCTGCGTCCGCTGGCCATGACGTTTACCCTGGTCGTTGTGGGCCTGCTGCCCATCATGCTCAGTGAGGGCACAGGGGCCGATATGATGAAACGGATTGCCGCACCTATCATCGGCGGCATGTTGAGCGCAACGCTGTTGGCCTTGCTCGTTATCCCTGCGCTGTACGCCTTATGGCAACGGCGTCGTTTAAGATCGCAGTAATACTCAGAAAAGGAGAAATGTCATGAACAGAAGGCAGTTGTTGAAGTCGATATTATCGGCACTGGCTATAGCAGGTTATGTGCAGGCAGACCGGGCTAGTGCCTCGGGTATGGGCAGTATGATGGGAAACATGATGGGGGGTGATTCGCCTGACCACGAAGGCATGCGTGCCATGATGTCACCGGAGAATCGTGGACCCATGCGTACCGGGATGGAATTGTTCCAAGTGCATGCAGAGGTGCATCGCAAAGTGACTTTTCTGCCTAATGGGATACACGCGGTCACGATTTCGGCCGTGCCACATACGGTTGCTTTACTCCAGGCGCATGTGACCCGGATGTATCAGCGCCTGGCGGAAGACCAACCTTTCCCCTATCCGGCCAGTCGAAGCGTTCCCGTCATGTTCGCTCATCCAACGCTATACCAGCGAAAACTGGACTACCTTAAGGATGGTGTGGCGGTGACAGAAACGTCGTCAGATCCGGAAATGATCCGTGTGATTCATGCCCACGCGCGTGAAATTACGCGCTTTGTCAAAGAGGGCATGCCTGCGATGATGCGGGGAATGATGTCCTCATGAGACGCAGGGATGCGGACTCAATTTTTGGGGCATCCATACATGGAGGGTGAACCATTCCGAGGGCTGAAGCCACTTATGCTGCATCCTTTGGCGTCGCCTGCTCATCCGTGCTCATCCCAGGGAACCAGCGGATGAAAGTTTTTCGTAGGTCATCGTTCAGGACCTGCACTCTTGTTTGCAGCAACAGATGCGCACCGCGTTGGGTCCAGCGCATCTGCTGCTTTTTCACGAAGCGTTTACTGACCACATAGTTCACCGTGGATTCGACAAAGGACGTGGAAATTACTTCGTCATGCCGGTAGTGGTCGCCGTAGTTGGGGATAAACGCCTGGTTGGCATCAATATAGGTGCGAAATTCCCGTACCACCTTGCGCATTTTCTTCTTGTTCGCCGGATTCGCCTCCAGCCTCTCCAGATCGTCTTCTAAATGATTTTTCTCAATGCGACCCTAGCCTGGCTGTGACACGCTAGGCCATATTCGGAATTCACTGCAGCCTCCGGGTAAAGGGATAACGTCATGTATTTTCGACAACTGTTTCATATCGAGAGCAGTACCTACACCTACATTCTCGCGGATAGTACCTGGCGCGATGCCGTGGTCATCGATGCTGTGGCCGAGGGCAGTGCCGAAGTTTTGCAGATTTTGCATAATGAAGGCCTGCACCTGACTCATATTCTGGAAACCCATTTGCACGCCGATCATATCAGCGCTGCCCACAAACTCCGCGAGCAGACGGACGCACAGGTAGTCCTCAGTGTCCGAGCTCAAGCCGACTGTGCCGACATTGCGGTGGATGACGGCGATTTCCTGGTCTTGGGAGACGATGTCATTCGCGTAGTCGCTACCCCTGGGCATACTCCTGAGTCTCTGAGTTTTCGCTGGCATGACCGGGTTTTTACCGGCGACGCTCTGCTTATTGGCGGCTGTGGGCGCACTGACTTCCAGGGCGGCGATGCCGGTACCTTATACGACAGCATTACCACAAAACTTTTCACCTTACCTGACGAGACGTTGGTTTATCCCGGTCACGACTATCGTGGTCGCCGGGTGATCTGTATTGGCGAGGAAAAACAGAGCAACCCGCGCCTCGCCAACAAATCGCGAGAGGAATTCATCGCTATCATGGCCGCACTCAATCTGCCGCTTCCGAAATTGATCGATGTCTCCGTCCCGGCTAATCGTCTTTGTGGTGCCAAACCTTGATGTAGCCCAGATATTCTGACACTGGAGATTGTGATTTTAGGACCAATCAGCACTATCCATAATCATGAAGATATTTTGTCTGGGATAATGTCAGGCCACTCTATTACGTGAAACCTGTATACCTTTGCTGCCTACTCCGGGCAACATCAGAGAACTCGTGCGTCCGTTCTGTGGGGTGACCACATGGGCGGAGGCTGTGTTGGAAGATCAGCATCACATTTACTTCAGGACGCATGTTTTTGCGCCCGGCTATTGCTGGGTTTCTTATGATCTTTTGCCATTCTTGCGGGTTTTGAAGGGTAGCAGGCCACAAACGCGGTGTAAAACACCGTGCTGCGCTCCAGATCAGCAACGCGCAGGCTCATGTGGAATTCATGGGCGGCAGGAAATGCAAGTGAGGAAGTCATGTTGGTCTTTCCAGAGATCGGTGAAGTCGGTGGGCGCAGCGATCAGGATTCGCGCGGCGGTTTGTCCAGGCCCAGCCAGGTGCCGTAGAACAGGCGCGGCAGGATGAGCAAGGCCAACAGTGCGCCGACGATCTGCGCTGCAATGAAGCCGGGCGCGCTGGCCGGGGCGATGCCGGCAAAGGTGTCGGTGAGAGTGCGGGCCAAGGTCACTGCCGGGTTAGCAAAGCTGGTGGATGAGGTGAACCAGTAGGCCCCGGCAATCCAGGCGGCCACCAGCACCGGCACTTGTCCGGGCATCTGGCGTTTGCCGCCGAGGATGGTCAGGATGAGGCCGAATGTGGCGATGACTTCGCCCAGCCACTGGCCGCTGCTGCCGCGCAGATGGGTTGAGACCTGCAGCACGGGCAGATTGAACATGGCATTGGCCAGCCACACTCCCGCTACGGCGCCCAGCAGTTGCGCCAGGATGTAGCCCAGTGCAAGCGATCCCCTGATTTCGCGCTTTAGCCAGAACACACCGGTCACGACCGGGTTGAAATGCGCACCCGAGCGCGGCCCGAAGACCGTGATCAGTACATACAGCGTGCAGGCTGTGGCGATGGCGTTGGCCAATAACGCCACGCCGGTGTTGGTCGGCGAGAGCTGCGCCGCCATGATGCCTGAGCCGACCACGGCGATAAGCAAGATGGCGGTGCCGAGAAACTCCGCCAGCATGGGGCGCCCCAGGCGCTCCCAGGCGCTCGGGGCGGAGTTGGTGGCAGCGGTGGGCACAGCCATTCAGTCAGCCAGCACGAGACGGCGGGTGAGGTAGAACGGCTCCACCGGCCCCACTACGGCTGCAGCCCCCACCGGCCCGGCAGCCTTGATGAAGCGCGGATCCAGATGGGAGTTTTCGTGATCCCATACAGACTGCCAGACGCCATGCATGATATAGGCACGCAAAGCGCCGTCGGGATGGGCATTGCGAAGAATTTCAGTGGTCAGCGCCTTACGGTAGAAACGATTGGTACTGGTTCCCGCCCGTCCAATTCCACTGGGATCATCCTGGGGCTCGAAAGTATTTTGTGCCACAGCCAGCAACGCCATCACTTTGGGTTCCCACCCGGCAAGATCGGCATCATTGATCATCACATGATTTTCCACGGTGACCGTGGCATTTTCAGTCTGATCAACGGGCGCGCGCAAAAAGCCTTCAATCTGCTCTGGCGTGGTATAAATGCCGTTACGGTCACCAGCACCCACGGTCTGATACACGGCGCGATAAGCCAGCAATTCCGGAGATTCAGGCTGTGGACCGGCATGCAATAAAGGCTTCAGGTCTCTGGTAAAGGCCTCTTCAAGTTTGGCATCTGCAGCCGTGGCGGCATCCACAAAGCGGATGAAAAGGCTATAAAAATAAGGCTGGACATTTTTTTCAACACCATCGAGATAGGCTGTTGCCAATATCCCTTTGAAACTTTCCGGATAATTTTTCACCATGGTGGAATCGCCGCTCATCTGCTTGAGGGCGACTTGGATAAATCCCGGCATCTTGCGTAAGTTTGATCCCAGGGCGTCAATGGCCACCAGGAATGCTGCATGGTGTGCCGCTGTAACCCGCAGCTCGGCGTACAAGGTCACTGCGCCCTCAAGTCCCTGAAATGCTTCTTTGCTCCAGTATCTGGTCGATAAGTTCATGCTAAGACTCCTGTTTGGATGGCAAATAATTATTCAAGCCCGGTCAGAGCATCGAAAATCGGTTCGGCGTCACCAATCATTTTAGTTGCCATGGCAAAGCGTACAATGCGTACCGTCTCCAGAACCTTATCCTTGGGAATGCCTTGCAGGGCGATCTTGTCAGACATTGCCCGGACACAGGCTGGGCTGCTGCCCGCCAGTGCAGCTGCAAGGTAGACCAGAACGCGCGTCTGTTCATCAAGAGCGCCCTCCTGAGGCATGGCATACATGCGTGAGCGCATGTGCTCCTGAATCAGGCTTTCATCCACCACCGTGGATTTCTCGATAGCAGCCGGCACACGGCCCATGCCAGCACGCATTTTGGCCAATAATTCCTGGGCAGAGGGGTTCGTTGTGTTACTCATAATGCACTCTCCTTTTGACAAGTCGTTAAAACGTATGGGTCCTGTATAGGAAGACGGACCCGCCCTGAAAAGGATGCACATTTCTTACTGGAAGGAAGGTCCGACGATTCTAAGGGGTTTGGCCCAAGGCAGTGCCGCGACTTTGGCCCAGCCGGTTCAGGACGGCTTTTTGTGAGGGAGATGACAACAGACCTGCCCCGAATCTGCATCAAACCGTACTTCACAGGCGGTCAATAAAGCCGCACGCAAGCGCAACCGGGCACGCAATAACCGGGATTTGGCGGCAGCTAAACTGAGGCCATGTGATGCGGCATAGGCTTTTTGGGTCATCCCCTGCAATTCACAACAGGTGAGGATATCGCGGTCAGCCGCTTCGAGAAGGGTGAGTACATGTGGCAAACAGTCGGCCAGCGAATCCACGGCGAGAACTTCTGCAACCGGTTCTGCAAGTTCTTCTGGAAGATCAACATAGTCGCGCTGACTACGAAAATTGTCCGTCAGCACATGGCGGGCTACGGTGAATAACCAGGCTCGGGGCTCGCGCAATTCACAAAACCTGCGACCTTCATGCAGCGCTTTAAGAAACACCAGCTGCAAAAGGTCGGCAGACAAATCAGCATCTCCCAGACGGTGCCGTAGAAAACCGGATATTTCTGCCTGGTGCATTTTCCAGGCACGGGTGACGCAGGTTTCCGTAGGCTTCAGCGCATGATTCATGGACGCCATCATAAGTGCCTTAGTGTGGGTGTCACAAGGGAACAACCACAACACTAACACTAAGGTAATTTACGTGCCGCCTTGCCAATACTCTCGGTAGCCATCGGAGGCCGTGCAGCAACTCGCGGCAGGTCATAGATCTTCATTCCGCCAGCAATGGCTAAACCAACTTGCCCCATCGACTGTCTGCACCAAGGCTCGGATCTTGGCTCTCCTCATCGCTGATCCGACTCTACAATGAAATCCTGTTTGGAAGGTCCTCAATCCATAATTTCCTGACTCAAAAAAATCAGGTCAAAAAAAACCAAGTGATGATCTTGTATTTTTCACGGCATCCTATAAGATATATCCAAATTAGATATATCTAAAAGGCGGTTCCCATGAAACTATCCAATGACCCAGAGGGAAAATGTTCCGAGCCTTGCCACAGATCAGGGCAAGGCCGACGGAGATCCCGTATGCTTGATCCGGGCATGCTGCGTTACGTCGTCCTGCAGCATATTGCCCAGCATTCACGTCACGGATACGAATTGATCAAGCTGTTAGAGCAACAATCCGGGGGGATCTACAGTCCGAGTCCCGGGATGATTTATCCGATGCTCGCAATGCTCGAAGATCTCGGCCATGTTTCTGTAATTCTTGAGGGAAACAAGAAACTTTACGTCATCACTGAACAAGGGCAAGCGTTTCTTGAACAGAATCGCGCGATGGTCGTGGCCATCGAAGAACGGATCGCGACCCGATGCAGTGAAGACGCGCGACAGATACGCGAACATCTCCATTTATTGCGTGATGCCGTTAGCCAACGAATACAAGCCTCTCCTTTGGTACCGGAACAGTTCCAAAGGATCAAGAAGATTCTTGAAGAGGCACTCACAGAGATTCAGACCCTCTGAATCAGGTCTGTAGATGTTTAAAGGAGTAACATAATGAATATAAATAAAAAGTCTTGTTCACAGTTCGGCGATCAGCGTTCTGGTGAAAGCCGGATGAGGTCAAGCGGTTTTGGAAATGGCAGTCGTGGAAATGGTGGCCGTGGAAATGGTGGCCGAATGGATCAACGCGGGTTTAATGCGAGCACAAACACATCTACTGAGTCTGAATTCATGGAAAATGAACATGCGGAGCAGCGCGCAGCGCACCTTGCGCAAATTCGTGCCGATATTGCTGCTTCACCGCGTGGTCTATTGACGAGCGAAGAACGCTCCGACTTGCTGTTGATGCGAGAGGAGGAAAAAATTGCGCGGGACGTTTATATTCGCTTATACGAGCGCTGGGATATCCGTCCTTTCCAAAATATTACCGGTTCGGAACAAGTGCACATGGACGCGATGCTGGCTTTGCTTGAGCATTATGGGGAATCTGATCCGGTTCGAGGGTTGGCGGTAGGACAATTCTATCGTGCTGATTTGCAAGCATTGTATGAGGATCTGATTAATCAGGGACTACGCAGCGAGGCAGACGCCGTTCGCGTTGGGTTATTGATTGAAGAACTCGATATAGCCGACCTACAAAAAGTGGCCCGACGCACCAATAAACCGGAAATTCTTGCGGTCTATGCAGAATTAGAGCGGGGCTCACGCAATCACTTACGGGCCTTTTATCGGTGGAAACAAAAGCTTAGTATCGACTATGTTCCGCAGCATCTGTCTTCTGCTGAATTCGAACGTACAGGTCTGTCTGCACACGAAATGTGCCATTGAAAACAGAAGCAGTTGGTCGGTGATGGTCATCGCAGGGTGAACATCACCGATACGATGAGTCCATATAACTTGGCAGGTGCCAGCATCAAGATGATATAATCCGAAACTTATTGTTTTTTCGATTTGTGCTTGGCGTTACGTTATCCATGTCACTTGAACTCCGCCATCTTCGTTACTTCATCGCGGTGGCTGAAGAGCTGCATTTCAGCCGCGCTGCAGAGCGTTTGGGCATTTCCCAACCGCCCCTCAGTCATCAGATTCATACGCTTGAAGAAATGTTGGGAGCCCGGCTGTTCGTACGCACTAACCGCCGGGTAGCCCTCACCGATGCAGGGGAAGCTTTTCTTAAAGAGGCTCGTGCCATTCTGGTCCAGGTGGATCGCGCCGTGGACTATGTGCGTAGCGTCGAACGCGGAGAGAAAGGAGAGCTGAACATCGGTATGACCTGCTCAACCATGTTGGCTGAACAGGTCCCCAGAGCCATATTCCAGTTTCGAACACAATTTCCGTCCGTGCATCTGAATCTGGAAGAGTTAAACTCTCTCGAACAAATAGAGGCATTGATCCACGGAAAAATACAGGTAGGTATTATGCGGGTTCAGCATTTACCGGCAATGCTGCAATCCCATATGCTCTATGCGCACCCCATAAAGGCAGTCACATCAAGGTGTCCTGACGTATTCCTCTGTCCGCATGTGTGTTACCCTTTTCATGGGAGGTCGGCCCGGCCTTGCTCAATCGGCGGCAGACGCTCAAATAACCAGCCTTATGGACAAAACGCTTGGCAGGCCGAGGGCATTTAATGAAGATAAACCTCTATGCAGTGGGGATGGTCGTGTAATAAATAGCCGCACAATATAGACTTATGTCATCTTACCTGATGGTTACCAGGGAATGGTGCGCTTACACAACACCATGCAATAAATCGAAGCGATTAAACAGCAGTAATACAAACACCTATCAACGGAATCAAGCTAAACAAGGAGGAATCAGGCATTGAGCACGGTAATTTACGATAATGGTATCCATAAATGTATTGAATTCACCGATCTGGTAGAGGGTGAAGGTATTCAAGCCAATCAGTTTCTCATCGTCCATAACGGCGAAGGCATGCTTCTGGACCCCGGTGGTAACCTCACCTACAAGAATCTGCTGGCAGAGATGGCCAGCTATTTCCTGCCAGCGCGTCTGGATTATGTATTTGCCTCCCACGAGGACCCGGATATCGTCGCCTCTGCGAATGGATGGCTGCTGATTACCGACGCGAAGATTCTCATTGCCAACGAGTGGACCCGTTTTCTGCCGCACTTCTGCTCCAAAGGGATGACGGCGGGAAGGGTGATAGGCGTCCCGCCGCAAGGTATGGAAGTGAATCTGGCGGGGCAGGATCTTTTTATCATCCCAGCGCATTACATGCATTCTGTTGGCAATTTTCAGGTATATGATCCCCTCAGCAAGATTCTCTTTTCCGGAGATCTGGGGGCCAATCTGGTCAGCGGGCAGGATGCTGCCAAGGTGATTGAAGGCGCGGAAGCTTTCCAGGTGCATCGCGCTGCGTCTGGTATGGATGGCTTCCACCGTCGTTACATGGGCGGCCAGAAGGTCTGCAGACTTTGGACCCATATGGTCCGGGGAATGGATATTGACTGGATTGTGCCGCAGCACGGCGCCTCTTTTAAGGGAAAAGAGACGGTGAAGGCCTTTCTGGACTGGTTCGAAGCCCTGGAATCCGGGCCGGATCTGCTCAGTCAGGAGGACTTTCGATTTCCCATCCCTAACCCCACCCAATGAGGAGGTGTCCTGTGAATCTGGAGCAGTTTGAAGATCTGTATGCGCAACTGATCGCCCTTACCCCGGACATACAGGGCGTAGCGCTGATAACCAATGAGGGCACGGTGCTTTTTCAGACGGGCGAGACCGTTGCCGACGAAACCATTATTGGGGTTGCCGGTGCAGCGGTCATGCGTCTGGCTGAACACATCAGCGCGGGTCTTGCTGAATGCAATATGCAGGAAATCACCATTCGCTGTCATCGACATGCTGCCTTTTTTGCAGCAGCAGGGGCGGATACGCTTCTGATGCTGGTACTTCCAGCCGATACCGATACCCGACCATTGGTGGAAATGGTGGCAAACCTCACCAATGCATTACCCCATAACAAATAACAGTACTGGGGGCAGTAAGATTATGACTGACTATCAGGATATCCTGGCTATTTTGGGGCGTTGCATTTGGTATGGGATACAACAAATACCCACGGTTTATCGTTGCGACTTTGTGTGTCATCGGCCATGCCGGTTTCATCACGCCGGGTTTCAAATAGCTTTCTGCTTGGGGCAATGAGAGCTGCCGGCGCAATAAGTAACGCCCATGTTGTGTTGTTGCGCCGGATAATGGTTTGACGGAAATACGCAGATCCGCTATTTTAGCACCCACTTATCTTAATAAGGGCATAATAATGGGCCTTAGTCGCATTTTCTGGTCCTCCCTTGTGGTGACCTGGATTCTGGGTACATCCCCTGCCTGGGCAGAAAACCTGATTGACGCCTATCAGCAGGCCTACCATACCGACCCGGTACTGGCCCAGGCCCGCGCCGAACTGGCCGCACAAATGCAGGACAAGCCCCTGGCGCGTTCAGCCCTGCTGCCCCATGTGGGGGTTGGTGCAGCGGTGGGCTTCAATACCGCCGACATTACCGGCTTTGGCAATATCGACATTAATCGCGCCTATTTGTCCGACAGCTACAGCGTCAATATCACCCAATCCGTATTCAACGGCCAGGCCTGGACGGCGCTGAAACAGGCCGACTCACGGATTCAGGCCAGCGCTGCCGGCCTGACCTACACCGAACAGCAGCTCGCCCTGCAGGTCGCCAAGGCCTATTTCGGGGTGCTGGAAGCCCAGGCCCAGGAACGGGTGGCGCAAAAGCAGAAATCACTGCTGGAAAGCATTTACCGGCAAACCGAAGCCACCCTGAAAATAGGCACGGGAGACATTATCGCCGTGCGTGAGGCCCAAGCCCGGGTTGATGCCGCCGAAGCCGATCTCATCAAAGCCAGCAACGGGGTGGCGATCGCCGGGAAACAGTTACAGCGCCTGACGCATCATCCCATTGGCGTGCTGGAACCCTTGGGCCATTATCAGGCCCTGGGTCCACAGCCCGATGATATGCAGAGCTGGGTGCACAGTGCCGTTCAGGATCAGCCGCTGATGCATCAGGCCCAGGCCCAGCTCCATACGGCCCAGCAGGAAGTCCAATACCATCAGCGCGCCCGCTGGCCGGTAGTCAACCTGCAGGGCGTAGCCCAGCATGCCCTCGGGAATCCTTTTCCGGGGCTGGTCATGAATCAGGCCGGCGTCAGCCTGAACTTGTCCGTCCCCCTGTATGAAGGCGGCAACATTTCCGCCTCCGTGCAAAAAGCCCAGGCGCAAACCGTAGCCAGTGTGGATCATGTTGCCAATGTGCGCGATGACGTCACCCTGAACACCCAAACCGCCTTTCTCAATCTGAAAAACAGTGTAGCGCAGCTCAAGGCCGCCAAAGAAACCGTAGACTCTGCCAAGCTATCCCTGGAAGGAACGCGCAAGGGTTATGAAGTAGGTACCCGCTCCATCATTGACCTGCTGCACACCGCCACCGACTACGTGCGTGCCGAGCAGGACTATAACGTCGCTTTCTACAACCAGGTGATTGCCCGGGTGCAGCTCAAGGCGGCTTCCGGACAAATCAATATGGCGGATCTGCAGGCTATCAATGCCTTGTTGAAAAAAAGCGCTTAGTCCTAAAAACAGCTACGGCATTTTCAACTGAATGGAGAACTGCAACACTGAGCATCCGCATTTAACTTAACGGCCTTTGGTGGGTAGCCTTTGCTCAGGTACCCGCCAGCACGTCCATCACCGCCTGCTCGTCATACACTTTGCTGTCCACCTTGCAGTACACCGCGCCTTCATCCTTGAATACCGCCACCTCAGCAATACCCGGAAGCGCCAGCAAACGGGTAGTCAGATTACTCTGACGCTCCGCCGCTTCTGTCAAAGTGAATACCCGGGTCGCCAGGTAACGGGGCCTTTGCATGGTCAGGGCAACCACCAGCCAGATGGCATAAATAATGGCTACCGCCCAGAAAATATCGCTGTAATTACGCGCGCCCGGAATATACAGCAAACCACCCAGCAAGCCTCCACAAAAAGCACCCAAAAATTCGGACGTGGTATACACACCGGTTGCCGTACCTTTGGCACCGGGATGACAGAATTTAGCGACCAACGAAGGCAGGCTGGCTTCAAGCACATTGAAGCCCATGAAAAACAGGAAAAGCGCTACGGCAATCAGCCAGATATTATGGGCTGACAGCGCCATCAAAATGACCGAAACCAGTAAAATCGCAATGGCGATGATGAATACTTCCTTGAGCTTCCGTTTGGCTTCGCCCACGATAATCATCGGCAGCATGGCGACGAAAGAGAGCAGCATGACCGGCAAATACAGCATCCATTGATCATTCAGACTGAGCAGCGGATGCCGGGGATCAATCAGCACCAGCGGCAGCACCACGAATATGGCCGTGAGCCCGGTATGCAGGGAAAAAATGCCAAAATCCAGTCGCAACAAGCTGGGATCGCGCAACACATCGCCCAACATGGCCGGGCTCATTTCCGCATCGCGATGAAAGCGGGTGGGAACTGCCGGAATCACCAGGTAAAGAACGCCAATGGCGGCAAGGGACAAGACCGCAGTGAGCCAGAATATGCCACTGACCCCAATCCAGTGGGCAAGGGGCGCGGAAAGAATCAGGGAAATACTGAAACTGATGCCAATGGTAATGCCGATAATCGCCATGGCCTTGGTCCAGCGTTCTTCCCGAACCAGGTCGGCGGTCAGGGCAATAATGGCGGCTGCCACTGCGCCAGCCCCTTGCACAATGCGGCCAATCAACAACCATTCAATACTGGTCGCCGTAGCAGCAATGGCACTACCAATGGCAAATATCAGCAGCCCTATGGCAATGACCGGCTTGCGTCCCCATTTGTCAGAAAGTTTGCCGAAGGGAATCTGAAAAAAGGCCTGGGTCAGTCCATAGGCTCCCAGAGCAACACCTATTAACACCGGATGGTCCATGGCACCCCGTAAACCATGGGCATAAACAGAAAACACCGGGAGAACCAGAAAGAGTCCCAACAATCTCAGGCCAAATATTCCGGCCAGGGAAAATACGGCTCGGCGTTCCTTCTGATTGAGTGCGGCTTCAGGATTTTTCATGTACAGCTCCTTGCTGACTATTTATCGGACGATTTATCCGGGTGGATTTTTTCCTGGACAACATAATGATTTTCTGGAATATCAAGACCCTTTTTGAAGAGCGGGTAGGTATAAATACTCTGTTCCAGAAACACCCGGCGCAATGCAAAAGCCGTCAGTGAAGTGACCATGGCCGGGAGCAGAATATGATAATTATTCGTCAATTCCACCACCATGACCGGCGCACTGATCAGGGCTCCAGTACTTGCCCCAACCATCCCCGCCATTCCGCACATGGCAAATAGTGGAATACTGCCATGCCAACCCAGCAAGCCCTCTGCCAGATAACCAACGCCTGCACCCATGGCCGCCCCCATAAACAGGGAAGGCGAAAAAATCCCGCCAGAACCGCCCGTACCAATGGTCAGACTGGTGGCAACGCCTTTCAGAATCAACAGTAAAATCAGAAAGCCGAGCAGATGTAAGTGACCGGTCAAAATTTCCGAAATAGCAAAATAACTGCCACCAATCAGGTAATAATGGCCGGTAAACCAGAACATTCCATACAGGAGCAACCCCACCAGCAACATGGCACTCATGTGTCGCAAATAAGGATTGGGCAAGTAGTATTTGCTGGTCTGCCCTGTCCAGGTCAGCAACTGTATGAACAAAAAGCTCATCAAACCTGCCACAATGCCCAGCAGCGCAAAAGCCGGAAGCATCAGGCTCCCGGAAAGTGTCGGTGTGGGCACATAGGCGAGAATATGAAAATTGCCCAGACCGGTTTCCGTGATCCAGGTCGCGGAAACCGTTGCTACCAGCGTGGATAACACCGTCCAGGGGCGCCAGTCGGGCACAATGACTTCCATGGCAAAAAACCAGCCACCCAGAGGGGCATTAAAAACCGCTGCGATGCCCGCACCGACTCCGCAACCCACCAGATGAATACGGCGACTGTCGGACATGGGCAGCACATGGCCCATTAATGCGCCCATTGCCGCACCAAACTGCATGGCGGGTCCCTCGCGCCCCGCAGAACCTCCCGAACCCAGAGTCAGCGCCGTCGCCAGTGGCCGTAAAACGGCAATAATGGGGCGTATGCGTCCGCCATCCGTGTGCACCGACTCCATCACCTGACTGACGCCTGCACCTTCAACTTCCGTGGTGACCCGTTGCACCAGAATGGTGACCAGAAAGGCACCCAATACCGGCACCAGAATCACCCACGGTCCCCAACGTGCTGGTGTGGATGGCAAATGCTCGTTGTAATAAAAACTCCAGCTTCCCTGAAAAAACAGGTTGTGGAGCAGCGCTACCAGATAATGGAAAAGCAAAGCACCGCCACCGGCTAACAAGCCCACAAAGGCACCGAGAAGGATCAATCCGGGCCCTTCACCCACCGGAGAAAGCCGATCATGGAGAGTGCGGCGCAGGCTTGTCCATGTCTGTTTCATCGTACGGTACCCCGACTCATTGCGGGCCTCGCTCCGGTCGCAGCAGGACCTGAGGCAGAGAGGCATAACTGAGAATATCTTCCACGGTCACCACAGCCACCACATCCTCATGATGTTCGGGGGGATCCTTTTTGCAGAGCAGCGCCGTCTCGCAGGCACAGGCGCGCAGACGGGCGACCAGATCATAAAGCTGACTGTCATCACGCACCGCCACCCAGTCGGTACTGGCCAGATCACTCAAGGGCACCTGGCGGATTTCCCGACGCAGAATTTCTGCCACCCGATGCGCAGGAATGACCGCCAAAGGCATGGTCCCTTCAATGATCAGCACATGGGGCAACTCGCGACGATGCAGGAGTATTTTCTGTAAATCCTCCAATGTCCGGTCGCCGCGCAGGCGTACCATGGGCGTTTCGATGAGTTGCGCCGCAGGACGCATCAGGTAAAGATTGCTGTGCCGGGCTTCAGGAATAAAATGTCCCCGCCGGATCAGCTTGCGCGTGTAGATGCTCTCGCGGGTAAACAGTCTGCGCACACCAAAAGCCAAGCCCGATACCACAATCAACGGGATAATGATGTGGTAGTCGTTGGTCATCTCAAAAATCATGACGGCGCCAGTGACGGCGGCTCCGGTAGACGCCCCGACCATCCCTGCCATACCCAGTGCAGCGCCCACCGCCATACCCATCTGATAGTCCGGAATCCATTGACTCACCAGGGCTGCGAAAGCGCCCCCCATCACAGCACCCACGAACAGGGAAGGAGAAAAAACCCCGCCGGATCCTCCCGAACCCAAAGTGACCGAAAAGGAAAACACCTTCAATACCAACAACAGCAGCAGAAAGCCGGGATTCAGCAGGGTACTTTCCAGAACATTCTGGACCGTGGCATAACCCACGCCCTCCACATAATAATGTCCGGTGAAGCGTTGGATCAAATACATGGCCAGGCCTACCGCAGCCATTCCCGAAATTGCGCGCAGATAGGCGTTTTTGAACCATTTGTCGAGCAGATCTTCGGTCCAGTACAGGGCATTGGTGAACAGCAAACCCACGCCCCCTACCAACAACCCAAAAACCACATAGGCTACATAATCGGCAGCTGTTTCATGTGCTGTGCTGGCAATAATGCTGGCAGGAATCACAAAAGAAGGATGATTTCCCAGAAACAGGCGTGACACAAAGGTGGCGGTTCCGGTGGCAATCATGACCGGCACCAGAGTACGGGCACTGACTTCCACCAGCATCAATTCCACCGCAAACAGAATGCCGCCAACCGGCGTATTGAAAGTGGCCGCAATTCCGGCACCGGCACCGGCAGCAATCAGGCCCAGACGCTGCCACTCATGCAAGCGCAACCATTGCGACAGACTGGACCCAAAGGCTGCGCCCATCTGGATAATGGGCCCTTCCCGACCCACTGAGCCGCCACTCCCAATGGTAATGGCCGAAGCCAGCGCCTTGATCAGGACCACGGCAGGGCGAATCACCCCGCGCTTGTAGTAAATGGCATCCATCACCTCGGGCACGCCATGACCTTTGGCCTCGGGTGCAAAGTTGCGCACCAGCCAGACCACAATCAGACCACCGATAATGGGGGCCAAAATGATTCCAGCGCCCCAGATACTGGCATCGGAATGTTGCAGTGCATTAAAAGAAAAGGACCACTGACCAAAGAAAAACAGGTTGTGCATCAGGCCGATGAGACGCCGAAATGCCACCGCCCCCAGCCCGGCAATAATGCCGACAAAAAAGGCCAGCAACAGATGGAATAAAGGGTTGCGGCGCAGCCTGCCCTGCCATCCGCCTACTTCTCTTTCGATTACATGGGTCAAAACTTCAGGAGCAATTGGGGTATTTTCCGGCATTACCAACTCTTGGAAATGATTTTGTTTTGACGGTACGCTATCCTTGAAACTCAAACAAATCGATTTAGTTGAATATTGATTCGGATTAATTGATGAATATTAGCGCAGAACAATGGCTGACCCTCTTACTGCTCGCCGAAACCGGCAGTGTCAGCGAAGTCGCCTCCCGCCTGCATCGTGGTCAACCGGCGATTTCTGAACGTCTGCATAAAATATCGGAAGAAGTCGGCGAGCCCCTCTATATCCGGGAGGGGGGCAGCATCCGCCTGACGGAAGCCGGTCAGGTTCTGTTGCCCGATATCCGCCAGCTCCGGGACAAAATCAGCGACATAGAACGCCTGGTTGCCCGCCGCCAGTCCCTGCAGAGCGGCGATTTGCGCATTGCCTCGACCAGTCTGATTGCCAACCACCTCCTCCCGGCCTACCTGCAAAAGTTTCAGAGCAATCATCCAGATATCAATCTGCACATCAAAAGTGGCGTGACTTACTGGCAGGATATTCAGCTTTCCGAAATTGACATTCTTTTTTTTGAGGGGGATATGGATATTCCCAACCTCCCCGCCTACTACGAAAAACTGCCCTGGTGTGCGGATGAAATTATTGCCATCGTCCCCCATGACCATCCCCTGGCCATTCACGCGGAAGTTCCCATTCAGGATTTTCAGGTTTATCCAATCATCTGGCGGGAACCTTCCTCGGGTGTGCGCAAAATCATGGAAGGCGTTTTTAACGCCAGAGATATTCAGCCACAACGCTACGTGGAAGTAGCTGATGTGGAATCGGTGGGCGCCATGGTTCAAGCCGGACTCGGAGTAGGCTTCATCACCCGAACGGTTTTTGAAAAACGCCTGGATTGGGGACTTCATGGTATCCGCATAGCCGCCCCCAGTCCGGTCTGGAGAAGCTATATTGCCGTCCCCAAAAGTCTGCAAAGATCCCGAGTACTTTCCACCTTCATGGATATTCTCGGCATCGACAGGAACGCCCGTAGCCGAACCCTACACGACTGATATACTCTGCGAATTCGCGGCTTGATCCACACGGAGCATACGTCAATTCATGCAACGCTTTTTTTTCCTGGCCATTTTGATTTTGCTGGGCTGGTTGACGATTCGTCTGTCTCCCGTTCTTACCCCCTTTTTACTGGCAGCCATTCTCGCCTATCTGGGCAACCCTCTGGTGACTTATCTCCAGCGTCATCGCATTGGACGCAGTTGGGGCACCACATTGGTGTTTGTGATTGTCCTGCTGATTTTTGCGGGTAGCATCATGGCCCTGTTACCGGTCATCAAGCATCAATCCCTGCTTTTTGTGGAGTATCTGCAAAAATATGGAGGATTACTGCAAAGCCGTTTGATCCCGCAAATTGCCGCAGCAACGGGTATTCAACTGGATAGCGGCGCTGTTTCCCACTATGCCACCAGTAATGCCCAGAAACTGGCCACATGGCTGGGACATGGCGTACAAGTTGCGTTGAGCTCCGGGTCAGGGCTATTGACCAGCGCATTAAGCATCATTCTGGTGCCGGTTCTGGGTTTTTATTTATTACGGGACTGGCCGCGTTTGCTGGTCCGGATTGATCAGTGGATTCCGCAAAAGCATGCACCCTTAATACGTCTTTTGAGCCGGGATGCCGACACCATGCTGATGGCCTTTCTGCGTGGCCAACTGCTGGTCATGCTCGCCCTGGGTTGCAGTTATGCCATTGGTCTCAGCATTATCGGCCTTAAAACCGCCATTCTCATTGGTCTGATAGCTGGTATCCTGAGCTTTGTCCCTTATCTGGGTGTCATCAGCGGCGTCCTCATGGCCAGCCTCGCCATGTATGTGCAAACCGGTTCGCTACTTTCGGTTGCGTGGGTATTATTGGTATTTTTCATCGGTCAGATTCTGGAAAGCATGGTATTTACCCCTTATCTGGTAGGAGACCGCATCGGCCTGCATCCTGTGGCCGTGATATTTGCCGTGATGGCCGGGGGAGAGTTGTTCGGTTTTATCGGCCTCTTGCTCGCCCTCCCCGTCACTGCCGTATTAGTGGCATTATTACGGCATTTTCAAAGCTGGTATTTGCAAAGCCCTTACTATCTGGGCAAGGAATAAACCCCTTGGATAAAGTCATCATTATCGGTGGCGGCCTTTCCGGTCTCGCCAGTGCCTATTTTTTGCAGCAACAGGGCGTGCAGTCACGCCTGCTGGAAGCGGCACCCCAAGTGGGGGGCAATCTCCTGAGCATCAAAGAAAATGGTTTTCTGCGGGATGCAGGACCAAATTCGCTGATGATCAAAGGTCAGGTGGTTCCGGCACTGATTGAGTCACTCCAACTGCAACAGGAAATCGTCGAAGCCAACTCTCTGGCTAAGAGGCGCTATATACTCAATCGCAAGCGCCAACTGGTCCCGCTCGGACCGGGGGTACTATTCAGCGGAAAGTTACTCTCCCTGCAAGGTCGCTTGCGCCTCCTCAGCGAAGCTTTTCGCGGGCGAGGCAAGTCCTCAGCGGAAGAAAGCATCGCCGGATTTGTACGCCGCCGCCTGGGCCCGGAAGTACTTACCTGGCTGGTTGATCCTTTTGTTTCGGGAGTATTTGCCGGGGATCCGGAACGACTGGCGGTAGCCGCTACTTTTCCGCGCCTGGTCAAAATGGAAAAGGAACATGGTTCGCTATTCATGGCCGCAGTTGCTGGCCGGAAGAACCCCAAAAACACCAAGCCGCGTCTGATTTCCTTCCGTAATGGCCTGCAGGCCTTACCCCTGCGCATGGCGGAACGGCTGGAGGAACCCCTGCAGTGCAACACGCCGGTAGATCTACTGCAACAACACGAGGACGGAACCTGGGAAGTATTCAGTCAACAGCAAAGCTGGCGGAGTGAAAAAATCATTCTGGCCCTGCCTGCCCATAAAGCAGCGACCCTGCTGGCAACGCTGCAGCCAACCCTGGCGGCAGAACTGAAAGCCATCAGCTATCCAGCAGTCACTACGCTTTCTCTGGGATTCCCGCGCAGCAGCGTTGCGCATCCCCTGGATGGTTTCGGCATGCTGATTCCCCGTACAATGGGCCTGGAAACCCTGGGCGTCCTGTTCTCCTCCACGCTGTTTCCAGATCGCGCAGCTCCAGAGCAGGTGCTGATGACGGCCTTCATTGGCGGCAGCCAGAATCCTTTGCGGGGTCGCAGTGACAGCGACCTTCTCCAGACCGTTTTACACGAAATCCGGCCCATTTTGGGCATAGTAGGAGAACCCAGCTTCAGTCGCTGTCAAAACTGGCCGGAAGCCATCCCCCAATATGAATTAGGCCACCTGGCGCGCCTGGAACGCATCGCCAAAATGACCCGGCAGATTCCTGGATTGTATTTCCGCGCCAACTGGAGTGACGGTGTCGCCCTGGGTGATTGTATGGAAGCCGCCCAACAACTCAGCCAGAAGCTCGCACACTAGAGTTCCTTAGACTACCGTGCGTTACTGATTTTTTCCCAGCCTGGCCAGAAGCACGTCCATATCTGTTTCAGGGGAAGAAGCGGAAGACTTTTTTGCACCTGGATTCCGGGCGTATTTGACGGAGCTTAAGTGCTTGGCCGTGCTATGGGATTTATCAACACTGCCCATCTTGCGGTGCTGATACTGCGACCATGCCAGTTCTGCTTTCGGGTCAAAATTACGTTGATAACCCTTCACCTCACCAATAATTTCTACCGGCGTACCGACCTGTACCAGCGCCGCAATTTGTTGCGCATTCCAGTTGGACAAGGCTACGCAACCCGCCGTCCAGCGACCTGGAAACACCTTGCTTTCAGGATCATCAGAAAACTGCGGACCCATACCATGAATGCCTATTTCGCCGCCCAACGGGGTATTTTGAGGTGGAGTCTGACCGGCATCAATGGCGTCCACAATCGCGCGATACTGGCTATGGGTAATAATACCCTCCTGCAATCCCCACTCGGCATTTTCCTTGTTGGGATAGGTGAGTCCCATGAAAGGGCCATACTGGGTGCCGTGGAGAATCCAGCCAATATGATAATGACCAACCGGCGTGACATCATCGCCACGGGTACGACGCAGTGCCGAACCGTTAAAGCCAATGGCCACAGGGTAAGTAGCCAGGAGCGTCTCTCCCCGATAAATCCGCAGCAGATGCGCCGTGGTTGAGACCACTATCCGCACGGGTTGCTGCTGCGCCAGCGCAGAAACTGTCGGCGATACCACCGGAGCCACAGGGGTAATGACTGGCGCCTTGATTTGCGCCGCATAATAGGCCACAGAATGCACGGGCGGCGCAGAAATATGGGGAGCACACCCGTCCAGACCCCACAGAACAAACAAGCCCAGCAGCCACCACCATTTTCTTAAATTACCCATGCACCTGCTTCCTTGGTATTTTCGTTTTAATGCTTTCATAATATACCCGAGACAGATCATCAAAGTCCATGATAATCGGCATGTTTTCACTTAACCCACCTGGCTGTAATCCAGACGATTACCCAACCAGCGCTGAATCAGAGCCTGCACGGCTTCTGGATTTTCGTGCAGCAATTGTGTGGCGAGACGTGGCAATTCGGCCAGCAGCGCTTCATCACGCATCATGTCTGCCACCCGCATCTGCAGCAATCCGGTTTGCCGCGTGCCCAGATACTCGCCAGGGCCGCGTAATTGCAGGTCTTTGCGGGCAATCACAAAGCCATCGCGACTGTCACGCATGACCTGCAGGCGCGCCCGGGCTTTTCCCCCCAAAGGCGGATGATAAAGGAGTATGCAACTACTTTGCCGTTGACCACGCCCTACCCTGCCGCGCAACTGATGGAGTTGCGCGAGGCCCATCCGTTCCGCATGCTCAATCACCATCAGACTGGCATTGGGCACGTCCACACCGACCTCAATGACCGTAGTCGCCACCAGAATCCGGGTTTTCCCGGCCTTGAAATCTGCCATGACCCGAGCCTTTTCGGCGGCAGGCAGGCGTCCATGGACCAGAGCGATGGCCACTTCCGGCAAGGCTGCCTGCAAATCGGCATAACTGGTTTCTGCTGCCTGCAGCGCCAGAATCTCGGATTCTTCAATGAGTGGACAAACCCAGTAAATCTGATCTCCTTCAGCCAGTCGGTGCTGCATGCGGGTCATCAACTCTGCCCGCCGGGTATCGGCAACAACCAGGGTTTCTACGGGACTGCGTCCCGGCGGCAGTGCGTCAATAATCGACAAATCCAGGTCTGCATGGACCGTCATCGCCAAAGTCCGGGGGATAGGCGTTGCCGTCATCACCAGAAGATGAGGAATGGTTCCCTTTTCCAGCAACTGCCGGCGCTGATCCACGCCAAAGCGATGTTGTTCATCAATAATCACCAGACCCAGTCCGGCAAATTTTACTTCATCCTGAAAAAGTGTCTGGGTTCCAACGACAATCTGGATGCGTTGATTGTGTAAATTTTCCAGGACTTCGCGGCGGGCTTTCTGACCAAGCCCGCCCACCAGAAAACCCACCTGAATACCAAGGGGTGTCAACCATTCCACAAAACGGTCATACAATTGTTCGGCAAGGATTTCCGTCGGTGCCATCAGCGCTACCTGATAATTTTGCTCCACGGCTGTCAATGCGGCCGCTGCGGCCACCAGCGTTTTGCCGGAGCCCACATCACCTTGCAACAAACGCCGCATGGGCCGGGCCTGAGCCATATTCTGGTTAATTTCCGCAATGACCCGCTGCTGTGCGGCAGTCGGTGCAAAAGGCAGTCGTTTCAGAAACGCCGTCCAGAGACTCCCACTGGCCTTTATGACCGGAGCACCCGTTTCATCACCGGCCGTACGGGCAGAGCGAATAGCCAGATGATTGGCGAGCAATTCTTCCAAGGCCAGACGCTGCCAGGCGGGATGCGCAGGCGTCGGCACTTCTTCTGCACTTTCGTGCAAAAGCCGCAGGCCCTCACCCAGGGGTGGCCACGCCGGACCTAAATATTTCGCCAGATAATCGGGGAGTTGATCCACCAGGGTCAGTGCCTGGGCAACCCAGCGCCGCCATTGTGCCTGGGTAATGCCCTGGGTACTGGGATAAAAAGGGGTCAGGTGGGTAGGCGCCTGAAAGTGTGGCTGGTCGGCCATCTGCCACTCAGGATGCACCATTTCCAGACCCTGGTAACCCGCACGGGTTTCCCCGAAACACCATAAGCGCCTGCCTTTCTGCCATTGGGCACGCATCGGCGCGAGCATGTGAAAAAGGCGGATGTACAGTTGTCCGGTACCGTCACTGAGGGTGACCAGCCACTGATCGCGACGCCCACGCAAGTGTTCCACCTGGGTAATCTCGCCCAGCACCGCAGCTTCCTGTTCAGGCAACAGTGTCCCGATGGGCAAAAGATGGCGCCGGTCCTGGTAACGGCTGGGCAGATGGAAAAGCACATCCTGGACCCGCCAGATATCCATGCGCTGCAAGCGCTGAACCAGTGCCGGACCAACACCCCGCAGCGCCGAAACCGAACTTTGCAGATAGAGAGAAGAGGAAACAGGCACCTGCTCAGTCGCTGTGCGGCAGAGCCTCGCGATGGGCCCATTCGTTCAGGATTTCGTTAAGATCTACCGCATGCATCCGCGCCACCCCGGCCAGGGTTTCGCGATCAGCAATAAAACATTCACCACAATGAATACCCCGCTCTTCCAGCAACGATACCAGCACCGGATGTTCCTGCAGCAAAACCCGCATCGGCTGGGCCAGAAGTTCGGCGCGCTCCATATCAGTCCGATTTGCCCAAGGCGACAATACCGTCAATTTCCACCTGGGCACCCCGGGGCAGTGCCGCAACCTGTACCACCGCACGGGCTGGATAGGGCTGCGCAAACTCCGCCTCCAAAGCCTGGTTAACTGCTGCAAAATTGCTGAGATCCGTCAGAAAAACCTGCAATTTGATGGCCTGTTGCAAATCTGTGCCAGCAGCCGCACAAACCGCCTTGAGATTGTCCAGCACCCGTCGTATCTGCAGTGAAAAATCCCCTTCCACCATCTGTCCGGTGCCAGGGTCCAGCGGTATTTGTCCCGACAGGTAGAGCAGGCCGTCATGGGTCATCGCCTGACTGTATGCGCCAATAGCCTGGGGTGCTGCATCACTGTGTACTGGTGTCGGCATGTTTTCTCCTTGGATTAGTTCTTGACCCGCTGTACCCGTGACACCATGGGCAAACTCCGCAAACTGCGCATGATTTTCGCCAGATGATCCCGGTCATGGGCTAATATGGTAAAGGTGATTCCGGTATAGAGTCCATCCTGGGGCTCAATATCCACATGATCAATGTTGGAATCTTCATCGGAAATGAGGGTGGCAATGCGGGCCAGAACGCCCCGGGCACTTTCTGCCACTACCCGGATAGTCACCGGGAAATCGCCATGGGCATCGGGGTCCCACTGCACATCCACCCAACGGTCACGACGCTTGCGCCATTCGCGAATGTTATGACAATCGTGGGTATGCACCACCACCCCTTTGCCTGCGCTGATAAAGCCCAAAATCGGATCGCCCGGGATCGGCCGGCAGCAACGCGCCAGTGTCACCGGCAAACCTTCAGTGCCGCGAATCAGTAGCGGTTTTTTCACCGCCACCTCGCGATTCAGGCGGCTGGGCAGCAGTTGACTTACCGCCTGCCCCAGACGCCGCGCGGTTTGCGCCAGACGTCCCCGGTCATCTTCTTCCGGCAACAATTTATGGGCCACGACCAGCGGAAACACTTCACCCATCCCAATGGCCGCCAGCAACTGGCCTTCCTCCTGAACATTGAAAGTGCCCAGAACGCGCTGCCAATCCGCCGCAGCCAACTGTTGATAATTTCCACCCAGGCTCTGCAGCGCTTTCTCCAGCAGATTGCGGCCAAGTGCTTCCGCATCTTCGCGTTGAATGGTTTTGAGATAAGCCCTGACACTGCTTCGGGCCTTGGCAGTAACCACCACGTCCAGCCAGCCAGGCTGCGGATGCGCCGAAGTGGCAGTGACAATATCCACCTTGTCGCCATTGTTCAGAGGACTGCGCAGGGGCACATACATATCATTGACACGGGCTGCCACTGCCTGATTCCCGATATCCGTATGTACGGCATAGGCAAAATCAACAGCCGTGGCGCCACGCGGCAGGCTGAGAATTTTTCCTTTGGGCGTAAATACATACACCTCATCAGGGAAAAGATCGAGCTTGACACTTTCGAGGAACTCCTGAGAGTCGCCGCCCTGGGTCTGCAACTCCAGCAAACGCTGCAGCCAGGCCCGGGCCTGGGTTTCGGCATGAGCATGATTCATCCCGGTTTTGTAAAGCCAGTGGGCCGCCACACCGGCTTCCGCCACCCGGTGCATATCTTCCGTACGAATCTGGACTTCTACAGGGTGCCCGAAAGGCCCCAGCAACACCGTGTGTAGAGACTGATAGCCGTTGGACTTGGGAATTGCAATATAGTCCTTGAAGCGCCCGGGAATCGGTCGATATAAGCTGTGAATGATGCCCAACACGCGATAGCAGGTGTCCACATCCGTCACAATCACCCGAAAGGCGTGCAAATCCAGAATGGAACTAAAAGCCATCCCTTTTTTTTGCATCTTGCTGTAAATGCTGTAAACATGCTTCTCACGGCCGCTGACCTGAGCCTCAAAACCCTCCTGATGCAGACGGTCCAGCAAAGCTTGTTCGATTTTCTGGACGGCTTCCTTGCGATGGCCACGAGCCGCCTTGACGGCTTCGTTGAGCGTATGCCAGCGCTTGGGGTAAAGATGGGAAAAGGCCAGTTCTTCGAGCTCAATACGAATGGCATGAATACCCAGACGCTGGGCAATCGGGGCATAAATATCGAGGGTTTCACGGGAAATGCGCCGTCTTTTTTCCGGGGTCATGACTCCCATCGTCCGCATGTTGTGCAGACGATCGGCCAGCTTGATCAGCACTACCCGAATATCCCGGGACATGGCCAGAAACATTTTGCGGAAGTTTTCGGCCTGGGCTTCTTCCCGGGTTTCGAAACGGACCTGACCGAGCTTGCTGACCCCATCGACCATTTCCGCGACTTCCGGGCCAAAACGCTCGCCGAGACCTTCCTTGCTGATGCCACAATCTTCAATGACATCATGCAGCAAGGCCGCCTGCACGGTAAATATATCCAGCTGCAATTCCGCCAGGATACAGGCCACCGCTACCGGGTGATGAATATAGGGCTCACCACTGCGACGGGTTTGCTCGCCATGCGCTGCCAGTGCCAGTTCATAGGCTTCCCGGACCCGAGCCACTTCTTCTGGAGTCATGTACTGCTGCAATAACGCCCGCAAAGGCGCACAGGGATCATCCAGTGCCGGCTTAACCGGTGGTAGCCGCAATACTTCACCAACCCCGGATGCCAAAGGCAATACCGGGACGGAAACCGCTTCCGCCGATTCAGACGCCCGAGGCATCCTCTGCTCCCGCTAAATCGCGACCCGCTGCGCCCGGAAAATTGGGCATGGGGGGCGGCATCTGCTCATCCAGAATGGAACGGGTTACCAAGCCTGCCGCCACTTCGCGAAGGGCCACTACGGTATTCTTGTCCCGTCCCGCTTCCACTCCGGCTATAGCTCCAGAAGCCAGCTGCCGGGCACGACGCGCCGCCACCAGGGTCAGTTCAAAACGATTGGTGACATTTTCCAGACAATCCTCAACAGTTACTCTCGCCATTTCTACTTACCTTATTCCAGAGTTAATGAATAATACCCAAAAGATGTTTCAGACGCTGATGCTGGGCATGCTGTTGGCTGCCCAGACGCAGATGTTCCGCATGGACAATGCTGCGTAAATCTGCCAGCGCCGTTTCAAACTGGTCATTCACCACCAGATAATCAAATTCGTCATAATGCAGCAACTCTTCACGCGCTGCCTCCACGCGCCGCGCAATGACTTCATCCGAATCCTGGGCGCGCCCCCGCAAACGGGTTTCCAGCGTGTCCAGTGAAGGCGGCAGAATAAAAATGCTGACCGCCTGTCCGGGTAAACGTTCACGGACCTGACGCGCGCCCTGCCAGTCTATCTCCAGCAACACATCCATGCCGGCGAACAGCTGGCTTTTGACCCAGGGCTCACTGGTGCCATAACCATTACCATGCACCCGGGCGTATTCCAGAAACTCGCCCCGCTCCGCCATTTCGCTGAATTGCGCCATTTCCACGAAATGGTAGTCTGTTCCATCCACCTCTCCGGGTCGTGCCGGACGCGTGGTGTAGGAAACCGAAGCGCGAAACTGCGAAGTCACCTCCACCAGCGCTCGCGACAAGCTGGTTTTCCCCGCCCCGCTAGGCGCCGAAATAATCCACAGGATACCGCGTTCTGCGCTGTTCGTCATGATTTTCTACTCCACATTCTGCACCTGCTCGCGCATCTGTTCGATCAACACCTTCAGTTCCACAGATGCAAAAGTCACCTGACTGTCTGCAGCCTTGGAGGCCAGGGTGTTGGCTTCCCGGTTCAGCTCCTGCATTAAAAAATCCAGACGCCGTCCAACTGCTTCGCGGCGGGTCAGTATCCGTCTCAATTCCTGCAGATGCGTATCCAGCCGATCCAGCTCTTCTGCCGTATCCTGACGCTGAAGATAAAACAGAATTTCCTGCTCCCAGCGCTGCGGATCGACCTGCACGGACAGGTCAGCAAGACGGGTCTGCAGACGATTCCGCACCGCCTCTTCCAGTTCCGGAAGATGCGCCCGCAGCGCGCAGGTCTGTTCGCCAATGGCATCCACCCGGCTCAACAGTATCTGCGCCAGTGCTGCCCCCTCACGCTCCCGGGTGGCCTGTAATTCTTCAATGGTACCATCCAGCAAGGACAAAACTTCTTCTTCCAGAACAGCACTGTCCGTGCCGGTGCTTTGCACCAGACCGGGCCAACGCAAGGCGTCCAGCGGATTCAAAGCCGTCTCGCGCAGATTCCAGCACTGCAGCAATTCGCTGTAAATGGTCTGTAATTCTACCGCCAGATCACGGTTGAGGCGCAACCCTCCACCTTCAACAGCCTGAAAGCGCAGCCAGACATCAACCCTTCCGCGCTGCAGGGATTTTTGCAAGCGTGCCCGGATCGCCGTTTCATACACGGAAAAACCTTCCGGCAACCGTAAACTGATATCCAGGTAACGGTGATTGACGGTACGCAATTCCCAGACCAGCGTGCCCCAGTCTCCATGCCTTTCACTGCGGGCAAACCCCGTCATACTTCGAATCATGTGTACCACTCCGTTGCGAGATGCCACTGTAATCCCGAAGACGGCAGTGGGCCTGCAGGCTTTGCCGCGACTTTGGCCCGCGCCGTTGTTGTTCTTGGCGAAATCCTGCGCCCGTCAGGAGAGCTGTCTGAGCCCAAAGGGCGAGTTCTCTCCTGACAGCAGGATGAGCCTTAGAACAACAGGCAAGGGACGTTGGAGCAAAAAACCTGCAGGCCCGCTGACGTCTTCAGGATAATAACCGCTTAACCTAGCACAAGGACAGAAAAGCAGCGAGAAGCGTAATTTTAGCATATAAGCATATGAATATAATTATTGACAGCACTCCCAAGCTGAACTAAACCTAAAGAGTCGTAGCCCAAAAGCACCCCATCCAATAAGGGTGCACTCATGAAATTGCACAACGGGAGAGTGTTCTATGGTTGCCACACAGGAAACGTTATTTGAATGGGACGAATGGAAAGAGCGCGCTCTTGCCCGGGGTATTGCTGAGGATTTGGCAGAATTAGGTAAAAACCTGATGCGCGACGCCTACATGCAACGCTGGCCGGAAGCCGTGCTGAGTGATTGCGGCTGGGACGATGATGGTTTTGGGATGCTGGCCCTCGCCTGCGCCAAACCTGCTGAAACACGTCGGGATTGGGAGCGTTTGTATGCCCAATATTGCCGGCGGCCGGCTTGTCCGCTGCAGCAGCCTTTAGCAGCGGAGGCGAAAGCCCTAGCACCCCTCTATCCGGCAACGCACCCACAGGGAAATAGCCATACATCGCTAATGACGGGACATCCAAAGTAATCGCCAGACGACAACGGGCAGGGAAATAGCCCCTACATAACGGCCTACAATCTGCCCCTTGTGGTTGATCAGCAAGGAGGTGGGAGTCAGGATAACGCCGCCCAGAATCTGGGCGGCCGCTCCGTTTTTATCCGCATAAAGGGGATAATCAATAGCAAAACGGGAGCGCGCCGCCACGATGGCCTGCGGCGTATTTCCGGCAACAGCTACACCCAGCACCGTAAATCCAGCACCCCCAAACCATTGCTGGAGCCAGTTGAGGGCGGGAATTTCGGCAATACAGGGAGGGCAATCCGCAGACCAGAAATTGATCAGGGTCACCTGATTTGCTCCGGGATGATACTGTACCCACTGCCCATCCGGCTTTTGCAGGGTCAGAACCGGTAATGTGGCAGGAGTAGCAACATCACTTGCGCCGCGCCATTGTGTCCATACATACACTCCGGCCACGACCAACAGCATCAGCACAATATCCAGAGCCCAGCGCCGCAGGCGATGCTTTCCCAATACTATCAACCTCATCTGATCAACATGAAATGGACTGGAGCGTAGCGGTAAATCCCGCTATAATTGATCGACTATATTCGAACCATGGCTCATGATTCAACTTCGCACTTACGTCTACATAGACTCCCTACAACCGCAACTCGCTGCATATATGGCCTCGGTCTCCCAGGGCTTTCTTCCTGTGCCCGGCGATGCGGCCTTGTGGATTGAAGTTTCCCCTGCCATGGCAATTCACCGTCTCACGGACATTGCCCTGAAAGCTACCCGCGTGCATCTTTCCCAGCAGGTCATTGAACGCGAATTTGGAGCGATGGTCGTTCATCATCGTGACCAGAGTGATGTACGGGAGGCTGGTCGAGTGGTTTTGCAGCGCATGGGTGCCAGTCAGCAGGATCGTACCGCCTGCAAAATCACCTGGAAAGAAATCATCCGTGGAATGATGCCGGATCACACCGTACTCATAAACCGCCAGGGGCGGCGCGGCTCCATGATTCTTCCGGAGCAGAGCATGTTCATTCTGGAAACTGATCCGGCCGGTTACGTCATATATGCCGCCAATCAGGCGGAAAAAGCTGCCAATATCACGCTGGTCGATGTACGTGCCGTGGGTGCCTACGGACGCCTGACCATTGCCGGAAAGGAAGCGGACGTGGATGAAGCCGCAGCCGCCGCCATCCACGCCGTGGAAAACCCTTCCTGGACTTGATGCAGATGAATCGGCAAACCCTGCAAACCCAGCTCTGCCAGTATCGCAGTCACTATATGGAAGAGCTGGCTTATGCCCGTCGGGGTTGCGTTCTTTTGCAAAGCGATCCGGATTGCTTTTTTCGGGAAGGAAGCGGCCTGCACATTACCGCTTCCACCTGGATTCTCAACCCTGCCCGTACCGCTACGCTGTTTATGCTCCACCGGAAACTGGAGCAATGGTTTCAGCCGGGAGGACATGCGGATGGTGATGAAAATGTCCTCGCCGTGGCGCTCAAGGAGTGCGGCGAAGAAACCGGGGTTGCAGAGACAGATATCCGCTTGCTGCAATCAAGCATCTTTGATGTGGATATTCACCGGACTCGCCGGCATGGCAGCGAGCCAGCCCATCAGCATCTGGATATTCGATTTCTGGTGGAAATAGATGATCGTATCCCCCTGGATGGAAACAGTGAGTCCCATGCCTTGCTTTGGATACCCCTGCATGAGGTACACGCCTACAATAAGGGACTTTCCATCCATCGAATGCTGATCAAAAGCATGGAGTGGTTGCGTCAGCACTGAAACCAGGGTTGAAGCCAGCCCGAATCAAGGTAAAAAGACCTTAATCCTCAATATGGTCGCGGACCTGGAGGCTTTGCAGCAACTTTGGACCGCGCCGTTTCAGGTTAGAAAAAAGTACCGACGGCCGCATCCAGGGCATCACGCATATCCGGATCATCCGTAATCGGGCGCACCAGGGCCATGCTGCAGGCCGCAATGGGTGCCACACCTTTCTGTATCAACGCACCGGCATAAATGAGCATACGTGTGGACAAGCCTTCATCCAGACCGTGACCCTTGAGGTTGCGCGAACGTTCGGCAATGGAAACCAGCTTTTCCGCCATATCTTCCGAAACACCCGACTCATGAGCCACAATTTCCACTTCAATCGTCCGTTGCGGATAGGAAAAATCCAAAGCCCCAAAACGCTGCTTGGTGGATTGTTTCAGATCTTTCATGGAAGACTGGTAGCCGGGGTTAAAGGAAATCACCAGCTGAAAATCAGGATGGGCCTGAATCAGCTCACCCTTCTTATCCAGGGGAAGTGTGCGCCGATGATCCGTAAGAGGATGAATCACCACCGTCGTATCCTGACGAGCCTCGACAATTTCATCCAGATAACAGATGGCCCCTATACGCGCAGCGGTGGTCAGAGGACCGTCCTGCCATTTGGTACCATCCTTGTCCAGCAGAAACCGCCCTACCAGGTCTGAAGCCGTCATGTCCTCGTTGCAAGCCACAGTAATCAGAGGCCGTTTCAGACGCCACGCCATATATTCAACAAAACGGGACTTTCCGCAGCCTGTCGGGCCCTTGACCATCATCGGCAGACGAGCTGCGTAAGCCGCTTCATACAAGGAAATTTCATCGTGGACTTCCTTGTAATACGGCTCTTTCTCAATCAGGTACTGTTCTTTTGAATCACTGTTCACCGTATCACCTCTTGATATTAATTCTTGAATTTCACCAGCCGACTGACCTGGATATCCGTAACAAACACAACACCGGTATGTTTCTCAAAAAATGGCGCGAAGCCTTCCAGAATAGGAGACACCAACTCTTCGGGAACAGCCACTATAATCATGATCAGCACATCATCTTCATTGAACATGACGTGTCCTTCATAAATACCGTGACTGCCTTTTCCAGACAAATTACCGACAATGGTATAACCTTTCACCCCGGCCCTGTCGAGAAGATCCGTGGCAAAATCCTTGTGCGCGCCCTCCATGATGATTTCCAGCTTTTTCAAAGGGCTCAAATTCAGTGTGTTCATGCGATTTCCTCCAGGAGGGTCTGTCTGTCAGGGGTTTCGGTTCGTTCTTGCAAGTGAAAGGCACCATCTTCGAGGACATAGGCGCGATAATCATCTTCCGGATCCATGATGATGACCCGGACCCACCCCCCACCCAGCAGCGCCTTGATTTTAACCAGGTTACCCACGGATCTCTGGGCAAAAGCGACCGGCGCTTCAACCAGCACAATCAAGCGCACCGGCTCATGGTAAGGCTTGCCATCCTTGAGGACGGTCTGGGTAGGCAGCCCTGTACGCAAATCACTCTGGTTGCCGGTCATCACTGCAAAGCGCCCCGCCACGTTGTGATATACCTTACTGCCACTACCATAGTGCTCCGTGTCCACAACGGAAAAATAATGTTCCAGATTAATCCATTCGCCCACCACCATGGGACTGGAAAGAATGGTTTCCAGAAGACGACCCTTGGGATCCAGGCGGTAATCGTAGGAATGGAGAAAAGCCCGGCTTTCAAGATTCAGGCCCTCGGTCAATTCCCGCCGACCGACAATAGCATAGGCATTGCGGGTCAAGCCCCACTCCGGACGGACCTGCGACCAGTCGTGGGTTTGGCGCTGAGCCATGGCCGCCGCTGCGTAGGGGTCCTGGGCCAGCCTGGCATTTCCTCCGAGCAGTGGCATGCGTTCTGCGGCAGAACGACGGGTAGCTGCTGACAAGCCATTCTGCAAACGCTCCAGATAGAGCAGATGTCTTGCTGGCAACAAGTCCACATCATACAGCTCCACCACATCTGAAGTGGTATTATGCACGGCCGGCATAAACCAGGTATCGTCAGGGATGATGATTCCCTTATCGCGCAAACGCCGACGCACCTCGGGTTTATTGGCCATCGCCGCAAATACCCGGGCATTGGGTAGCCCCTTGCCACCTCCACAGGCCCCACAATCCAGAGCCGATTCGTAGGGATTGTTTTCGGTTTCACTTTGATGCCCAACCAACAGCACAAAGCGCGAAAAATTACGATTCATGCCAATCAGCAGCAGGGCCTGAGAAATGTAGCGGACCTGCTCATCCAGACTGAAACCAATACGGCCCAGTCGCTCCATCTGCAAACTGGTTTCATGGCGTTCGACCCGGTATATGTCCCGCAATTTCTGGATGAACTCAGATTCCTGCTGGGCAGACAAATCGCGGCGTTGGGCCAGGGCACTGGGTCCAGAGATATGTTCCAGGGCAATTTCGCGCAGCTCTTTGACATCGTCGTCCGTCACCTGATCGCGCGGAACATTCCATTCCTTGATCAACGCCCGGACAATCATCGCCCGCTGCACAGCCCGCAAAATGGAATCCGCCTGATCCGGACTGAGCTTGTCCAAGAGCAGTCGCGTTACCGGCTTTTCAGCATGCAGTTTATGATGGAGATGATGATAGGTCAGCGGCGCGACAGTCTTGCCAATCAGGCCCAGACTGAAAATGAGACCCACAGCTTCTACTGCCACAAATGGGGACAACACCGAACTCTTCAGTTCATGAAGCACATGCTCCAGGGCACCATAAAGCGGTTCTTCTTCCAGTTCCAGTTCGGCGGGAATTTCCAGCACCAGATTTTTGGGGGTCTGAATCGCCGGACAAAGATGCACTTCAGTGCCACGACCATACTCCAGGAAGCTGATCGGCACCCCAAAAAACCCACCAATTCCAAAAGTCTGATAATCACCAATCGCTTCCAGATGCCGGCGCATGGGTTCCGAACGCACGTCAATACACAGCAACGCCTGGGCAAAAGGCCGTTTCTCCTCGGCTGCTGCAGACGCCTGCGGAATATGGATCCGGTTGACCAGATCCTTGATGTAGTGAGACTCCATGGACCGCAACCAGGTAAAGCCCTCCTGCTTTTCCCAGGCCCGCATAATCTCCAAAAACCTGTCGAGCTGATCCGGCGTCATCGCCAACAGTTGCGCTTCCGCTTCTGCACCCATGACTTTAGCCAGTCGCTGCAGATTCTTAATCTGACGTTCCGCTTCCCAACGGGACTTGGCAGCAATGTACTGCTGCGCCATCTTGTCAAAACCGGAACGTTTGCGCCGTGCCAGTACATCTTCTACCTGTTGTGCCCAGGCGGGCAAAATGGAACCCGTGTACAACTCCAGACGCAAATAGGCAGAAAAAGGATCCGCATGCACGAAATCCTGAATTTCTTCGGCATTGGCCGGACAGGCATGGTGCCTGACTGCCTCCTGAAGTAACGCCATACCCAGAACCATGCGTACGGCCAGAAAATCCGTCAGATCCGCCGGATACTGCTCTGCCCAGTAATAATGTTTGGCTGTACTCCGGTAGCGGATGAAACCCGCCCAACCATGCAAACGCGTCAATTGCCGGGTAATATATTTTTGCCAGGATGCTTCGGGAACTTTCAGATCCCGGAGAATATGCGCCACTACGCCTTCAGGCGTCGCTTCTGAGTCCAGAAGATTGCGCAAATGCAATCCACGCAGGAAAAAGCGCACATTATGCTGAGCCACTTCTTTCCATGCAGCAAAAAATCCCTGCTTGCGTCCCGGCGACTGCCAGGCTGACTGACCTTCATCAAAAAAGTCCAGACAGCTTTTTACCAGCAGATCATCCAGGGTACTGCCAATGTCTGTCCCGAACAGACGATCGACATTGGCATAAACTGGCCCGTCCAGGGCTATTTTATGGCTGAGAATATCTTGCAGGCGGTATTTTTGGGTTTCGTCGTCTTGATCTGGCGCTTGTCCATGGAGAACTGCATGCAGAATTCGTCCATCGAGCCAATCCGTCCTCGGGACCATCTGCTCGTTCTGGCAACGCGTCAGCAAGGACCAGAGCCAATGCTCCATGGAAATTCCGGGCAGAGTCTCGGCGTGTTTTTCGAGAAAAACATGGAGATATTTGCGCAGTGCATTTTCATCCACTTTCCCGGCCTGCCAATATTCCTGATATTCACTGCGGGAAAGATATCCGCGTCCGTGAAATAATCGGCCCGCTTCTTCCACCGCCTCTTCAAAAGGAAGGTGTTCCAGCCCGAACAGAGGGTTATGGTGAATGAAGGTGCGCATTGGCCAAAACCGGGGAATGGGCTCGCTGGCCACATAAATCATCGTCCGTACTTTCAGACGATCCCCCAAAGTCAGTTGATGATCCATATACCCCCCCAGAAGATTCCGACCAAAGCAAACACCCCCAAAGTCAGTCCACCCAACCAGGTGCCAGCCACACTCAAGTCATGCACCGCATCGCCATGGTATATACCGAAAAGTAAATCCTGCAAAAGCCGCCCTACGGTCCACCCCCAAAGGAGCAGGACCAGCAATAACAAAGGCATCCAGATGATTGGCAAACTTTCCATAGCCTGTAATAAGGCGAAAAAATTGGGAAAGATGGGTGTGGCGGTGGCGGCAAGTGCAGTCAGCGAGATCAGTACGGAAAGACGGGGCAAAACCCGGGCAAAACCGCCGCTCAGGCCCAGATAAGAACCTCCGGTTTTTTTCGTCAAAACGCCCGCCCATATCAGCATCAGCGCGGCAGGGATGGACCAGGCGAGCACAAAAAGTTGCATCTCCCAGTGTTGCGGCAGGACCCCGACCAGAAGCCAGGTCAGGGACAAGCCGGAAGTAGCCATAAAACGCGCCCAAATCTGCATATCACGGGTTCCTGCAGCGCGATAGGCGTACAAAATCGCCGTAAATAATGCCAACGCCCGCAAGGCTGTGGGCATTTCCTGGCCGAGCAGATACCAGGCCCCTGATTTCAGAAGCAACAGCAGACCCAGTTGTGGCAGGACAATAACCGTCAGAGCGCGCGCCCAGGCACCCGGTGCACTGACCAGTAAACGGTTAAAAATCCAGCTGAACGGGAACCAGGGAAGCAAAGCACCTGCGATAATCCAGATGATGATATCCATCTCAGCACCACCGTAACATAACGTTGAGACGCCGCGCCCCACTCAACAAAATCTGAGTCATGCGGGCATACAGGTCATTGACATACAGCTCTCTGGACAACAAGGCATACAGGGCCAGATAAACACCACGCCAGCGGCCCTGATCTGCGCGATCCCACCAACCGCTGGAATCCGCAAAAAAGGTCAAAGCCCAGGCACCGACAAAGAGCAGCGCAAGGATGATCACCAACACGTCAAAGTAGACGCTGTTGATACTGGCGGCACCATATATCTGATATTCCTCGTCGTGCGGATATAAAAAGTGTCCGAAGTAATGGCTGATCAGGGTATAACCAATGACCACCAGAACAAATGATCCGAGAATACCACCCATCAAACGCCAGGGGTTGGTATGGGTCATTTTATGGGTGGCAAACAAGGCCTGGGCTCCGGTCACCCAGCCGAAAAAGAGCAGGATAATGACCCCTTGTTCGTGCAGAAGTCGCGATGAAACAAATAAGTGGGACACACTGAGCACGACTACTGGTACGATAATGGTCAAGGCTGCCGCCGCCAGCCAGGGCAGCCGTGAAGGCTTGGCCGGACGCCGCTCGACAATCGAGGTGTACACTGGGTCCGCAGGGACGCCATCATGTTCCCGGGCCTCGCCAATGATATTTCCTGCTCCCAAAAACAGGGATGCCTTGAAAAATCCGTGGGCGATCAGATGGAAAATGGCCAGAGCAAAAGCCCCAACCCCGCATTCCATGACCATAAAACCCATCTGCCCCATGGTCGAATAGCCCAGTGAGCGTTTCACATCATTTTGAATCAACATCATGGCTGATCCCACTACAGCGGTAATCAGGCCTACGATAAATACAAAATGCAAAACAATACTGGCGTGTTCGAATACCGGAAAAAACCGGTTAAACAAAAATCCGCCTGCGTTGACTATGCCTGCATGCATAAGTGCAGACACTGGGGTCGGACCATCCATGGTGTAGGGTAACCAGCCATGAAGCAGAAACTGGGCAGAGCGCGCAAAAGCGGCGAAAGCCAGGAGAAAACCCACCAGCTCCGGAACCGATAAACCCCAGAAAGCGTCCAGATGCGGATACATTTGCAGCCGGGAAAAAATCACCGGAAGGGAAATAGAGTGGTAACTTCTGATCAGTACAAAAGCGGCCAACCAGAGTGGCACATCTCCGGCCCGGTAAGTAATTTGCGTCCAGAACGCATAACGTCCTGCTGCAGGACGGTTGGTATCGTGGCCCAACAAAAAATAAAGTACCACCCCCACCAGAAACCAGGCGACCAGCAAGGTAATCAGATCAGCCGCAGAAACCATGAATAAAATAGTCGCTGTCATCAAGTCAAGAAGCGCAAAAAAGCGGGTGTAATTAGCCTCTTCGACCATGTAGCGCACAGAATACATATGGACCAGCAGGCTGATTCCACTCACAAAACTCCACATGATGAGGGTTAGAGGATCAAGCCATACACTCCCCCAGAGGGTGCCGATAACCTCCACGCGCGAAAAGCCGCCCAGGGCATAACTGGTCAGCTCAATGAGCGCCAATATAAAAGTCAGCAAGGTAATGATTACGCTGATTCGCGCCGCCACCTTGCGGGCAGAATGCGCAAAGACAAAAATAATGACTGCCGATAAAATTGGCAGGAATGGAATTGCAATTGCCCAATTACCCATTCGACACTCCCTGTATTATGTTCCAATTTAAAATCATTTGGTCATGGATATATAAAGCTGCGGTAATTTTTCTGGAAGCTTGTCCACATGATCCAGCACCAGATAATTACGTTGCCCGAAAATTCTGGAAACATATTCATCGGCATAAGGGTCCAGAGACAGGCAAAATGTCCGGATACCCTTGCGGTTCAGTTCTTCTACGGCTTTTTTGGTATCAAAACGCAAATATTGTGGATCGCGCACATCATTATCTGCGGGTTCACCATCGGTGAGGAGCAGAATCAATTTTTTCTGGCTGGCACGCTGATCCAGCAGATGTCCGGCATGGCGCAGTGCCGCACCCATGCGGGTCGAAAGCTGTCCGGTCATTCCTGCCAGACGACCTTTCACTTTGTCATCATACGGCGCATCAAAGTCCTTGAACTTGTAAAACTCTACGTCGTGGCGCCCATTGGAATCAAAACCACAGAGCATATAGGGGTCGCCAATGCGCTCCAGGGCCTCAGCCAGCAAAGCCGTGGCTTCCCTGGCCAAATGCAGCACACTGACATCTCCTTCCGAACGCGTACGCAGCAGGTCATTGGTCGATTCGGAAAGATCAACCAGCAACATGACGGAAAGATCACGAATATTCAGACGGGTGCGAATACCTATACGCGGATCCGGCTGTTGCCCCATGCGGATATCCGTCATCGCCAGAATGGCCGCATTAATATCAATTTCATCCCCATCTTCGACTTTGCGCGTCCGCACCACGCCCTGGGGCTGCACCGCTTCAATCAGCTTGCGCAGCCTTTGCACCAAAGGCTTTTGTTGTTCGAGCATGGTATTAATTTCTGAGGGATCTCCCATTTTGGGATGTTTTTCATACACGGTCACCCACAAGGGACGTTCCAGCTGGGTCTGATAATCCCACTCGGAATAATTTACCGGTTGCGATACCGGCGTCTTGCCCTCTTTTTCGTTAAACGTCAGACCATCGTCGTCATAGAACTCTGTGGCGAGCACCCAGACTTCCTGGGCATCATCTCCCGCTGTTTCCACATCGACGGCGTTGATCATTTCCATGATGCTGACATATTTGCGTACCTGAGCCTGACCGCCGGAGAGAGGATCGCCACTCCAGTCTGTGGCAGGCGCCGTCCAGAGATAGCGATTATCATCGCGATATGGGCTTTCAGACTGATCTTTCTGCACAGAGTAATTCCAGGAAGATTTTTCACATTCTTCTGCCAGTTTTTCAGCAGCCGCCATCAGCACATCATAAACGTCTTCTTCGGCTGCCAACACCCGGATAAACGCTTCTCGGGCGTTGGCCACAAAGGGATGTGGATCAGCATAGTCAGCATCGAGCAGTGCGAGGCTGATACGATCCATGATGGCTACGGTTTCAGGTTCTGCTGCCTGTTCCTCACAGGCCGGCAAACGGCCTAAATGTTGCCATAGAGGGAAAAGGCCCGGGAATTTCTGGATGGCAAGATGCTCAACCCGGGCATCTTCCAGAATACCAATCCACAAACGTTGCAAGGGCTTTGCCAGCTCAAAACGGGGATCGTATCTGGAAAAAACCACATGCGCTGCGGCGTGTGCCGCTGCAGCACGATACAGCTCCAGGGCGGCTGTTTTTTCCCCTTGGGCGTTTTCCACATCGTCGTAGGCGTCGGGAACATGAATGAAGTAATTTTCTATGTAGGGCTGGTAACCTTCTCTGGTTTCATAATCTCCGGAAGTGGGTCGCAAAAAAAAATCACGACCCCACAAAGCGCGCAGATACATGATCAAACGGCGTTGTACGTCAATGAAAAGAACACCGCGACGTTCCTGCTGAAGCACGGCAAGGGATTGTGGCGTATTCAGACCGAAAAATTCTACCTGTGCGGCAAAATCACTGCGATAGGCGGAAATACCCCAGCTGGCCCAACGCCGCAAACCACCCAGGGTCATTTTTTCGAGGAGCACTTCAATTTTGCCCAACATCGGACGAACACCACGCGGTGCCTGGGCGAGTAACTGATCAAGCAGCAGCAGATAGCCGCGAAACAATTCCAGTTCACCCAAACGACGGGAAACAATCGGAGCACTGGTGAAAAATAAGGCCAGCACTTCGGCGCTGGTTTTGGAAAACATGCGAATGGCCATGGAAAGCATTTCGAATACAGCCTGCTCGCCAATTTCACGGGCAACCTGTGGGGCACTTTCTATAAAAGCAAGAACCAGATCAGTCCCACGCCCCAGCGCCTTAAGGCTGCTGGCACCCTGCAGATAGGATTCGAGACCACGTCGACCAAAAACCCGGGCGGCTTCATACCAATTAGCCTCCAGGACTTCGGCGGCGTGTGGCCCCAGATCTTCCAATATTTCCGGATAATCCGCCAACTGAATGGACATACCTAGCTCACCCCATTTTTATCGCAAAGCACCCTATACCCATGTACTACACACAGGTCGGCCGAAATATATCAGCAAGAAGGCGGTGCTAGTCTGGCCAAATACGCTGAGGATTGATTTCACGCCCACCACCCGCATTCAGATCACTCACGCCTGGCGTTTCTTTGGGCGTGCTTTTCTGAGCCGGTTTACTGCTCGTTTCCAGTTTATTGATCGTAGTTGTTTTTTCGGCATCTGCCGCAGGAGTGCTGTTTGCACTGGCGGCCGGAGTACGCCGTCTGGGACTCTGGATACTCGCGTTGAGTTTGTTCTCCAAATTGCTCATTTCAAGATCTCCTCAATAATTCCTTCGAATTCCTGTACGGCAGCCGTGGCCCGCTTCCCCATCTGATACACACTTTTGCCTTCAATGGCTGCATTCCGGTATATGGCCCGGCGGGCAACCTGCACGGGTAACACATTCAGACCCATTGCCTGAACTGCAGATTCTGCAGCACGAGACAAAGCACTGTGACTTTCAACCTGATTCAGCACAAATGCCGCATTTCGGGTTGCTTTACCCGCTTGCAGGGCCGAAATCACTTCCACACTACGTTGGCTCGCCCATAAATCCAGTGGCGAGGGCAGCACTGGTAGTAATATCCAGTCCGCCATCGCCAGCACTTCCCGGGTTTCAGCGCTCTCCAGGGAAGGCGGACAATCAATCACCCAGTAGGCAAAATCAGCGGATTGCCCCGCACTTTGTTCTGACCAGCTTTGTACAGACAAAGCATGACCATCAGCTTCAGCAGCCCAATCCGCCCAATAGCCCAGGCTCCCCTGAGGGTCGGCATCCAGCAGTAAGGTGGCACCGCGTTTGGACAAGCCCATCGCCAGGTTCCAGGCCAGAGTGGTTTTGCCACAACCACCTTTGGCATTAAAAAGGGCAATCCGCCTGGCGGTGGTCATGATCAATGTTACTCCCGTGCCTGCACTGCGCAGTACTCAGCCGCTGCGGCAAATTCTGCCCGCTCAGGCTCCACGGCATCTCCTTCAAATTGAATTGCGACGACCACGTAGGTTTTCGCAAAATTCAGGTTTGGATAATAGTCAAGTTTCTCAGAAAGTCCCGTCAGCAAATCCAGAAAATGACGAGTTCGTGCATAGTCGGAAAACTCAAATCGTTTGCTCCACCCCAAAGGACGACGCTGAATTTCCCATCCCTCGGGAGCCTGGATATCCTGGAGATCCTGGTTCACAAACATCCTCCAAACTTAGTGAAAACGCTCCAACATTTCGGCAAGCGACCGCATATGGCCTTCTTCATCGGCGCGCAGATGGGCAAACACCTCGGCAGAAGGAATATCCCGCATACGCTCGGAAAAATTCTGGGCTTCGCTATACAATTGCACAGCCGAATACTCCAGATCCTGATCGTGCGTCAACATTTCGCGCAAATCCCTACCCGGGCGCGGTGGCAGTAATTGCGCACCCGTCGGCGCTATTCCCATCAGCAAAAGCTGTTGACTGAGAATACCGGCATGATCCAGCTCTTCCCGCGATTCATGACGAAAATATTCCGCCCAATCTGCCATGCCCCAGAGCGTACAAAGACTTGACTGGGTACGGTACTGCTGCACCGCCGTGTACTCATGAGTCAGCGCACGCGTGAAAAAACCAATGATGCGTGGATGATGATTACGCATCCCATTCATGGGTTTCAGCTCAGATTGCCGGTAACATCACCATCCCGGCCACTACCATCAGCGCTGGGAGACTGAGGTAAAATATGTTCCACCTCGGTGTGTACCCGGGCAATAATGTGGGCAGCAACAAGGCCGTCACCAACTCTTTCACAAGCATCCGCACCTGCACGAACAGCCGCATTCACTGCACCCGTTTCGCCACGCACCAACACGGTGACATATCCACCACCAACAAACTGACGGCCAACCAAACGGACTTCGGCTGCTTTGGTCATCGCATCCGCTGCTTCAATAGCCGGTACCAGACCGCGTGTTTCAATCATACCCAGAGCAATACCCGTAAGTGCTGCCATCTGTGTCTCCTTTATATTGATTACATCTGCCAGGAAGGGCGTAGGAACTACGCCCGCTCACTCGCGTTCATTTAAGCGACAATCAAACCGGTTCAGGCTGATGGTGCTTTCGGCAGAATGTGTTCAACCTCGGAATGGACACGGGCGATAATGTGGGCGGCTACCAGACCATCACCGACCCGTTCGCAGGCATCAGCACCAGCACGAACTGCAGCATTTACCGCACCCGTTTCGCCGCGCACCAACACGGTGACATAACCACCACCGACAAACTGGCGACCAATCAAACGGACTTCAGCAGCCTTGGTCATCGCATCAGCCGCTTCAATAGCCGGCACCAAACCACGGGTTTCAATCATACCCAACGCAATACCTGTTACTTCTGCCATTTCATCAACTCCTTCAATAGACAATCTAAAAATCAGAACCGCTGGATGCCGCTGCTTTAAGCAGTGGCAGCCTTCGGCAGGATGTGCTCGACTTCAGAGTGCACACGCGCAATGATGTGTGCAGCCACCAGGCCGTCACCCACCCGTTCGCAGGCATCAGCACCAGCACGAACTGCAGCATTTACCGCACCCGTTTCGCCGCGCACCAACACGGTGACATAACCACCACCGACAAACTGGCGACCAATCAAACGGACTTCAGCAGCCTTGGTCATCGCATCAGCCGCTTCAATAGCCGGCACCAAACCACGGGTTTCAATCATACCCAACGCAACACCTGATACATCTGCCATTTGCACCCCTCCTTACGAGAACAAAACCCAATATAGAGAACGTTTCAAGGTTCCCAAAAGTCAATGATTCCACCAATGGTCAAATCAGTATGAATCTCAAAGTCGCCCGCCGCATAACGCGCCGCCGAACCTGCTACCGTAAACACCCACTTACCCGGTGGAACCCCCACGGGATCTATCGCTACATTCAGTTTCCCTGCTGCATCAGACAACACCCGTAACGAAATTTGCTTCAGTCCAGGAACCCGACGGGTGACCACCAGCTCCGAAACCACCTGCATAATCTCCACGACTACAGAGGGTCCCAATTATCAATGATGCCAATAATCGTCAGATCTGATGGATAATCCTTACTGCCAGCAGCTTCGCGCGCTGCCGAAGATCCCACACAAATCACCCAATCACCGGGAATACAACCCACAGCGTCCACCGCCAGTGAGCGCGGTCCACCTTCCTTTTCCTGAACCACCAGTAGAGGACGATGACCCATTTCTGCAATACGGTTGGTCGATACCAGAGTTTTTTCCACACGCATGATCTTCATGTGAGTGGCACCTCCTCCAATGGGCTGCCCAGTTTCTGATTCTGGACGCTGCCATGTAAATAAAGCATACCTTCGGACAGTAAATCACTGTACCGTGCTTGAATAGCTGCTGCCACGCGCTGTAATTTGATAATGATGCGTTCTCTGTGGCCAGGAACATTGGCGTCATATCTGTAATTAATCGCCATGGGTATGGGTAAACCCTGCTCGACATTCAGATGTCGAAAAATTTTGACCCCCACATCCAGATCCGCAGCTCCCTCTTCCACAGTATCCAGGTGCGCGTAATAAGACAGATTACGCACCTGCAACTCCTGAAAACCGTCACCAATACTCATAAAGCGTTCGCCATGTCCTCTGTCAGGATACCAGCCCCCGAAGTTTTCAACGACATATTCTATCTGGCTCAGATTATTGATAAGCAGGTTGGCAATCAGGCGCCGCATCCCGTCATGGGGTTTGCCGTCACCCTGCCCCCATCCGCCGACATCACTGGCATTGGCGATGGCTTCATAAATTGCAAGGCGTGCCTGATCGGCATTCATACCCAGAGTCTTTTTATAGAGTTCGGCATTGTCCACAGAGCGGAATAGACTCAAATCTCCCTGACCATCCGGCACATGAATGCGAATCGCATCAGTATCCGTATCGAGGCCAATCAGCAAAATATCGGTACTGGCACCACAACAAAAAGCATTTTCAATACCATGGCGAAACTGTTGCAAGCGTTCCAGAGCAGCTTCCATAGCTACTTTTTCATTGCTCTGATGCGCTGCACAACCCTGATGCATAGGATCCAGTGAACTGCGGTGATATACGGCCACCTTTAGATATCTGGTACCACTATCAGAAGTACTGGGATACCCCTCACGGAAGCGACGCAATTCCGCAGCCTGCCAGTCAAGAATATCGTCTTCTACATCAAACAAAGTTCCAGCAAAAGTAGAGTATCGTAATAAATCCGAAGCAGGCAGCCTTAAAATATAGGTAAACAGGCCTTTCAAACGACCATCAGCACAGGCTGAAACATTGATTGCGTGAAACCCGCAGTCGACCAGCAAGGCATCCAGACTTTGAGCATCGGCTACTTCCTGATGGATGCGCTGCGAGAATTGCTCAACGCCTGCCGCCAATGCCGAAAAGATGCTGGAACTATACAAGGTCGGCACATCCACACCATGAATCCACGACCTCTCCAAAACGCCTTCAGGAAAGGGATGACCTAAATGCTGTTCTGCCAGACGGTTAGCCTGCTCGGTAAAGTCACGCGATGCGCCCAAAGCAGCCACTTCTTTCAGAACCGGCACAATTTCATCAAAGCGCCGCTTGATACTTGATTCGAAACGGGCAAGACGATCATTTTCCGTTTTATTCACCAAAGCATGGTGGCATTGGCGAGCGGGCAGGCTGGCGCAGGCTGGATGCACAGCTGGCTTACCGTCAGCCTGCTGGGGAACCTGAACGTGCACAGCCTGAGAGAACTGCCTGGCCATGGGCATGGGCATGGGCATGGGCATGGAATCTGGCGTACCTATACCACGCATGCGTCTGATTTTACGTGTATCCAAGCTTCAGCCCTCAACCTGCAAAGCTGAATCATCCCGGTACAGATGCCGAAAATCCATCATCCTCGCGCGCCTCCGGAATAAGTAACCAATGAACCCCGGGAAGAACTCCCGCTGCTGCCGGTCAACTTGGATTCACTCAACGCTGCCGACAAAGCCTGCCCTTTGTTTACGCCCGCAGACATGACACAAATTTTCGCATCACCGCGTTGCGTAGGATTACGCTTTTGGGCCCAGTGTCCTTCTGTGCCGGTGACGCGCTTACTCCGACTCCAGTCGTCACCAGTAATCTGCCAGGCACCACGTTCGGGCACAGCCATTACCGAAGAAGCAGCTTCCGGGCTGGCAGACATGCCTGGCTGCACGGAAAGCGGAGTACCTTGCGGCATTTCCCGAGTCCGGAACTCCGGCGTACCGGTCACCAGCCCTCTTGCCAGATTGACCGGGCCAGTGACACGATCATTCTGATCCGCACTATTGCCGGTAATGCGATTGAGCATCTGCCGGGACGGAGGAACAATACTGAAGTCCTGCGGCGCATTCACTACGGCCTGAGGAGACTGCGATGCAACCGGGGCGTCCACAAAACGGGTGCTGGTCGGTTCCACTTGTGCCATTGCCTGTTTTTTGAGGGCACAGTTACTGCAGCATGACGGTTCCTCTTGAGGCGCACTTGAAGCTATGGCTGACTGCATCACGGCCTCGTGAGGAGTTGATTCGGTCAGGTTGCTGAGGGCATCGCCCGCATAGGGCGTTCCAGAAACGGCTGAAAATGCCCCAGCCTCATTACCTGTTACATTTTCTGAAGGTGTTAGCAACGGTCCACTGACCAGCTGTCCAGTGGCGGTCCGAGTTACACCCACTTTGGGAGCTTCAGCATGCGGAGTGCTCGCGCATGCAGCATAATGCTCTGCCCCATAATATTCCGTACCGGTGACGGGCAAGCACTCTCCACGCTCGTCACCAGACATTTTTGGGTGTGAACTCACTCCTGTCCCTGTCAGGGCGGTACCCGACAGACTGGACATCATCCCCACCTTATCGACACCACCGCCGCACAAGTTCGCCAGAGCGTAGCCTGTACCGGTTACCCGTTGACAACTACCAGGCTCATTACCGGTGACCTTTTCCGAACGATCTACCAGATTGCCGGTAATCCGCATCCCTTTATCGGTATTACTGATTCCGACCTTCGAAGGTACCGGCTCCGGCGCCGCCGTACGGCACAAAGACTGAAAGGTTTCCTGACTCAGATACTCCGTTCCGGTAACTGGCCGACATTCACCGGAGTCAAGTCCCGTAATTTTGCTTGAGCTGTCCACAGCAGTTCCGGAAATCTGTTCACCTGCCAGTGTGTGTGTTTGCGAAACCTTGGGCGGTGCGCCGTTAATGGTCATCCGGGCCACTCCAGCATCAGAATACTGGGAACCCGTAATCCGCTGCTGAACGCCCGTCTCGGAACCCGTCACAGCGGCGGTTCTTGCCTCATCTGAGCCACTGATCGGCAGGTGTTGTTTCGCCGAAATACCCATCGCCACTTTCTGAGGTCGGGCAGGCAGATCTGACTGGCAAAATGCACCAAAGTTTTCCATGCTCAGGTATTCGGTACCGGTGACTGCCGTACACGTACCGGCTTCATCGCCTGTCACATCAGCAGATCGGCCCAGTTGCGTACCAGATACGGACTGCCGCGCAGTGGTACTGGACTGCCCTACCTTGGCAGGATTTGGCGCCGGACGACTGTTGCAAAAACTGGTGAACTGATCAGTACCAACATATTCTGTGCCGGTAATTCCCCGACAGGATCCTGCCTCATTACCGGTAACCGCAGCCTGACGAGTCACTTGCGTTCCGGTCACTTCCGAACCTGCCAAAGTGGTATCCACTTCAACTTTCTGTGGAGCCCGATACTTTCTGGAACGTAACTGACCGGCAGCCCGGGAAGGTTGCGAGCGACCCCGACCATGCTCGGCCTGTTCCTGACGATGCAAACGGGCGAATTCGCGGCCATTACCATTTTGCAGATAACGCAAGCGCGCAGCGGCAGAACTCAGACCACGCATCACCGTAAGCGCCACCTTGCCCTTTTGGGAGAGCGTCTGCCGCCGTGCCTTGCAGAGCTGGCGCACTGAACTTTCGCGCCAGGCAAAATCAGACGGGTTTGACTCAGCCATTTCACATACGGAATCCAGAAACGATTCTTCCACACCGGGAATCAGCGGCTGCACAACATTTTCAGCAACCATCACTGCTTGGCTGCTTTCTGCCGGGGCAACCCGACGACGGCTGCGCGAGCGCCGCTGTTCCGGATCAGACCAGCACTGCGCACCCGTACATCTTTGGGCACGATGCGCTAATGCGGCTTCTCTCCCGGAGTTTTTCTGAGAAATGTTATCAATGTGTACGGATGGCGACATAACCACTGCTGCTGTGGATTCTGTCTTCATCGAATTCGGTACAGACTTTGGCTCAGCAGCTGCTGGCACTGACCGTGTTCTATCGGTTTGCTTGCGCACGGCCTGCTGGCGCCGCATCTTCTGCGCCAAAGCCCGACCACGCAAGTGACCGGAAGCGGATAATTCAGACATATTGCCTCCCTTGATGTAGCCGCCGTAAAAAACACGGCGGCTTCGTCACTGCCGCCCCTGTTTAGGAGCCCCGGTAAACCACAAACGCCAGACCTTGACTCTGGGTATAGTTGTCGTAACCGATCAACTTTACCAGATGACCCGGATATTCGCGGTGGCAGGCTTCCAACTCGGCCAGAATGGCGTCAACACTTCTTTCGCCAAACATGGGAAGCTTCCACATGTACCAGTAATGCGTGAACGATCGACTGGGCTCGACATGTTCTACTGCAGGGTTCCAACCCTGAGCGACAATGTACTGAATCTGAGCCCGAATCTGTTCAGCAGACATGGGGGGCAGGTATGAAAACGTCTCATACCGGCGGACTTGCTTATAATCTTGCACATCGGCCATGATGACCTCCTTCCTGAATAAGCTGATGAATTACCAGAAATTAGCGGTTCTGCACGTCGAGCTTGTCGACCGTATCGAACTCAAACTTGATTTCTTTCCAGGTTTCCAGAGCGATCTTGAGTTCTGGCGAATGGCGAGCTGCATTCATCAACACTTCCTTGCCTTCCTTCTCGATCTCGACCCCACGGTTACGGGCTTCCACGCACGCTTCCAGAGCAACACGGTTAGCCGCCGCACCTGCCGCATTACCCCAGGGGTGACCCAGAGTACCGCCACCAAACTGCAGTACGGAGTCATCACCGAAAATACTCACCAGTGCCGGCATGTGCCACACGTGAATACCACCGGAAGCTACGGCAAAGGCACCGGGCATGGAACCCCAATCCTGATCAAAGAAAATACCGCGACTGCGATCTTCAGGAATGTAGGATTCGCGAAGCAGATCAATCCAGCCCAGGGTAGAAGCGCGATCGCCTTCCAGCTTACCTACCACGGTACCGGTATGGAGATGATCACCACCGGACAGACGCAGGGCCTTGGTCAACACCCGGAAGTGAATACCATGGTTGGGGTTACGATCAATTACCGCATGCATGGCACGGTGAACGTGCAACAGTATGCCATTTTTGCGGCACCAGCGGGCCAGACCGGTATTTGCACAGAAACCACCGGTGAGGAAGTCATGCATGATGATGGGCATACCCAGTTCTTTGGCGAACTCGGCGCGCTCGTACATTTCTTCCGGAGAAGGCGCAGTCACGTTCAGATAGTGACCCTTGCGCTCACCCGTCTGAGCTTCGGCATTGTGGATAGCATCAGCCACGAAGAGGAAGCGGTCACGCCAGCGCATGAAAGGCTGGGAATTGACGTTTTCGTCATCCTTGGTGAAATCCAGACCACCACGTAGGGCTTCATACACGGCACGGCCATAGTTCTTGGCAGAAAGACCCAGCTTGGGCTTGATGGTACAACCCAGCATCGGCCGACCATACTTGTCGAGCAAGTCACGTTCTACCTGAATACCATGGGATGGACCGTTACAGGTCATGACGTAATGCAGCGGGAAGCGCACGTCTTCCAGACGCAGGGCACGAACCGCTTTAAATCCGAATACGTTACCCACCAGCGAGGTGAATACGTTAACCACCGAACCTTCTTCGAACAGGTCGATCGGATATGCGATGAACGCATAAAAAGCCGCGTCGTCACCGGGGACGTCTTCAATGCGATACGCACGACCCTTGTAGTAGTCCATGTCGGTAAGCAGGTCAGTCCAGACCGTAGTCCAGGTGCCGGTAGATGATTCTGCGGCTACCGCCGCCGCTGCTTCTTCCCGATCCACACCAGGCTGCGGGATAATCTTGAAACACGCCAAAAGATCCGACTCAAGCGGCACGTAGTCCGGAGCCCAATATGTGTGGCGGTACTCCTTGACGCCGGCTTCATATTTACCAGCCATAAGATTCCTCCTAAAGTATCAGTCTAACTTGACCTGCAAAGCTGTAACCCTTGACGAATGTACAAAGTGCCTTCCATAAGGTAAAGTAAAAAGAAATTAATATTACCTTTTGGAAAAGTAAAACCTTGATAATCCGCCATCCGACCCTGCACCAATTACGTATTTTTACGGTGCTTGCGCGACACCTTAACATGACCCGCGCTGCAACGGAATTACACCAGACGCCTTCAGCACTGTCCATACAGATCAAGCAACTTTCTGAGACCGCCGGCGAGCCCCTGTATGAACAAATGGGCAAAAAACTTTACCTCACGGCTGCCGGAGAAGCCGTTGCCAGGGCCGGAAACGACATTCTGCGTCGTCTGGATGCACTGAATCAGGAGCTCAACGCCCAGCGCAACCTCGAATCAGGGACACTTAACCTGTCCATCATTTCGACGGCAGAGTACTTCGCGCCGCGCCTCATTGGTACCTTCTGCAAGGAACATGCAGGTATTGAAGTCCACCTTGAAATTGCCAATCGCGACAGCATCCTGGAACGACTCAAGCAAAATCTCGACGACATTTACATCATGGGTCAGGTTCCCGATGATATTGATGGTGTTGCCCGCCCCTTTATGGAAAATCCGCTGGTTGTACTCGCCCCCGGCGATCACCCGTTAGCTGAACAATCCCGCATTGCTCCAGCGCGATTAAAAGATGAAGCATTTATTCTTCGGGAGGAAGGTTCCGGAACCCGGCTGACAGCCCAGAATTTTTTCCAGGAACAGGGAGTCCAGCTCAAAGTCAGAATGACCATGAGCAGTAATGAAGCGGTCAAGCAGTTGGTCGCCGGGGGACTGGGACTGAGCGTTCTGTCCCGCAACACCATTGCTGCCGAAGCCAATGCTGGAAACATTGCCATTCTGGATGTCGTGGGTTTCCCCATTCTCAGACAATGGCACGCCGTGTATCGCAAGAACAAACGGTTAACCGCCGTAGCGCAAAAGTTCATGGACTTTTTGCTGGAAGGTAATTATTGATCTTGGCTGTTTCAAACGGCCGTGCCATTATTCTGGGATGCTTCCATCCTCTTTTGTGCGTTTATGAGTAAACACCCACTGCGCAGTGTATTGAAAGTCGGAAGCAATACCATGCTTTCCCGACTGCTTGGTTTCGCCCGCGACATTATACTTGCGCATTTGTTCGGGGCCGGGGAAATGGCTGATGCTTTTTTTGTGGCCTTCCGGATTCCCAACCTGTTCCGCAGGCTGTTTGGAGAAGGCGCCTTCTCGCAATCTTTTGTGCCGGTTCTGGGTGAATACCGGGCCCAGCGTTCGACGGAGGAAGCTCAGGCGTTTGTCGCCGATATCAGTGGCTGGCTGGCTCTGACCCTGGCCGTGGTCACACTGATCGGCATTCTCGCTGCCAGCGCCGTAGTTTACGCAATAGCTCCGGGGTTTGCTGCTAACCCCGGCAAATTCCAGCTGACCGTGGAATTACTGCGGATTACTTTTCCCTATCTCTTTCTGATCTCACTGGTGGCGCTGGCTGGTGGTGTGCTCAATACCCACGGTCATTTTACGGTGCCTGCTTTTACGCCGGTTTTCCTGAATCTCAGCATTATTGCCACGGCATTATTCTGGGCACCGCATCTTGCCCAACCGGTTATTGCCGTAGCCTGGGGTGTTTTGATTGGTGGCGTGGTGCAGCTTCTGTTTCAGTTTCCGGCCCTGAAAAAACTGGGATATTTGCGCTGGCCGCGCCTGCGCCGCCGTGATCCGGGAGTCGCCAAGGTCTTGCGCCTGATGGGGCCAGCCGCTTTCGGCGCATCGGTCGCCCAAGTCAATTTATTCCTGAATACCATCCTGGCCTCTCTGGTCGGGGCTAATGTGGTTTCCTATCTTTATTACTCTGACCGGCTGGTGGAATTTCCTCTGGGCGTTTTCGGGGTCGCTTTGGGAACCGTGGTATTACCTCTGCTATCCAGGCAGGCGGCCGAAGGTTCTGCGCAATTTCCCGAAACCCTGGACTGGGCGCTGCGCCTGACCTGGCTGATCGGCCTTCCGGCGACGGTCGGTCTGCTGGTTCTGGCGCAGCCACTTTTGATCAGCCTGTTTCGCTACGGTGCCTATAGCGCCGAAGATGCCTGGCAGAGCAGTCTGAGCCTGATGGGTTATGGTATTGGCATATTACCCATCATTGCCGCACGTGTCCTTGCCCCCGCTTTTTACGCCCATCAGAATACCCGAACACCCGTCCGTTTCGGCATGATCAGCGTGGCAGTCAACATGGTCATCAGCGTGATTCTCGCCTGGCCCCTGCAACAATTGGGTTTGGCGATTGCCACCAGCACAGCGGCACTGGTGAATGCCATTCTGCTCTGGCGCCGCCTGCATCGAGATGGTGTTTATAAAATGCAGGCGGGCTGGCTGCCCTTCTTGCTGAAATCTGGTGCCATGGCGATTATCATGGGCTTGGTGTTATTGAGCTTGCGCGGTGGTACTGCACTGTGGCTGGCCCTGCCCTTGTGGGAAAGACTCCTGCGGATTCTCGGCCTGGTGCTTTTAGCGGCCGTTCTGTATTTGGGTGGTACCTGGGCTTTGGGCATCCACGAGTTGCGCGACATCATCCGAAGGAGAACTGACCGTGCCTGAAACGGACGGATTACATGGACATGGAGATTCGGTATTTGCCATTCAGCGACCGGGTCAGATTCGGGTGTTCACCCTGCTGGAAGCCCGGCAAATTTTTCCTTTGGTCCGCAACATTACCGCCCAGGCTGTTGATGAACTCTCTCCGGTTTTGGAGTCGATGCGGGCCAACATGGGAAACCACCCTATTTTACAGCAACAGGAAATCCACTACGAAGAAATTGTGCAGCGCTGGATCAATAAAATGGAGCGTCTGGGCGTGGTTGTTTCGGGATTATGGCTGGTGGATTTTGATACGGGCGATGGTTATTTGTGCTGGCGCCATCCGGAACCTGTGCTGGGTTACTACCATGGTCATGAACAGGGCTTTGGTCAACGCCGCCCTTTGCAGGAGGTCATCCGGGAACAGCAACCCGAGTGGGCAGACTGCACACCCATGATCTAGGGTTCTCCATGAATTTAGGCTAGTATGTCGCCATTTTACCGCGAAACGGATCGCAAATAATCCCGCATGAATTTCCCAGGCTTTTTCCATCGACGCAGCGATTGTCCTGCCAGCTCAGCGCTGGCGGTCAGCATCGGCAATTTTGACGGTGCCCATAGAGGACATCAGGCCTTGCTGCAGTCCCTGCGTCAAAGTGATTTACCGACGGCCGTTTTGACCTTTGAACCCCTGCCCCGGGAATTTTTTCTGGCATCCCAGGCCGCACCCCGGCTGAGCAGTCTTCGTGAAAAGATCAGCGTGCTGCGTCACTACCATGTGGATCAAATTTACTGCCTGCCTTTTGATCAGGCTCTGGCCCGCCTTTCCGCTGAAGATTTCATTACGCGCATTTTGGTGCAGCAATTACAGTGCCGCTTTCTGGTGGTTGGTCATGATTTTCGTTTCGGGGCGGCGCGGCGGGGCGATCTGGAGATGCTGCAGCACTTCGGTCGCCAGTATGGTTTTACCGTACACGAGCAACCCCCCTTCAGTCTGGACGGCCAACGTGTCAGCAGCACGGGTATTCGTGCGGCATTACTGGCGGGTAACCTGGACCAGGCCAGGCACTGGCTGGGCAGACCCTATTCCCTCTGTGGCAAAATCGTTCACGGTGATCATCTGGGTCGGGAACTGGGCTTCCCGACCGCCAACATTCCCCTGAATCGCCGCCCCGTTCCGGTCAAGGGCATTTTTGCCGGGCGTCTTCACAGCCCTCAGGGAAGCTGGATAGCCGCCATCAGTATCGGCTTGCGACCTACCGTCGGCGGTAAGCAAATGGTGCTGGAGGCACACTGCCTGGATGCAGACAGTCCTGATCTTTATGGACAACGCGTTCAGGTAGAACTGCATCAGCAATTGCGTCATGAAGAAAAGTACCCGGATCTCGATGCCCTCAAGGCAGCCATTGCCCGGGATATTATCAATACCCGCCGTTTTTTTGCCGAACACCCTTAGGATTTTCAAAACTCATGGACTACAAGCTGACACTGAATCTTCCCCAAACGGACTTTCCCATGCAGGGCAAACTCCCCGAACGCGAACCGGCAACACTGGCGCGCTGGCAGGAGCATGATTTATATGCCGCCATCCAGACGGCGCGCAGCAATGCCCCGACATTCATCCTGCATGACGGCCCTCCCTACGCTAACGGCAAAATTCACATAGGCCATGCGGTCAATAAAATCCTCAAGGACATCATCAACAAAAGCAAATTGAGTGAAGGTTACCGGGTACCCTATGTGCCGGGCTGGGATTGTCATGGCTTACCCATTGAAATCCAGGTAGAAAAAGAGCTGGGACGCCCTGGAGAAAAAGTCAGTGCCCAGGAATTTCGCAACGCTTGCCGGACTTATGCGGAAAGTCAGATTGTTGGACAAAAGCAGGATTTTGAACGACTCGGCATCCTCGGCGACTGGCAGCATCCCTATCTGACCATGCATTTCGCAGCAGAAGCCAATATTCTTCGGGAACTTGGTCGCTTGACCGTCAATGGTCAGGTAGTACGCGGTGCCAAACCCGTCCACTGGTGTGTGGATTGTGGTAGTGCACTGGCCGAAGCGGAAGTCGAATATCAGGATCGCACGGATCCCTCCATTGATGTGGCTTTTGCCGTCGCCGATCCGGCTGACCTGCAGCAACGGCTGGGGCTGAAGGAGGCTGTCGCCGCCAGTGTGGTCATCTGGACTACCACCCCATGGACTTTACCAGCCAATCAGGCGGTCGCCGTACATCCCGATTATGCTTATGTGCTCCTGCGCAGCGGGCATCGCCATATTCTGGTGGCTGCCGATCTGGCCGAAAGCACCCTCGCCCGTTATGGGGAAACTTCGGAAAATGGTCCTGCCATTCTGGCAGAATGTAGCGGATCGCAGCTCGAAGGACTGATTCTGCAGCATCCTTTTCTGGATCGTCAGGTTCCAATCATTCTCGGCCATCATGTCACCCTGGAAGCCGGTACCGGATGTGTGCACACCGCGCCTGCGCATGGCGTAGAGGACTATGAGGCCAGTCGTCATTATCATCTGCCGGTAGAAAGCCCCTTGCAGGATAACGGCCGCTTGCGTGATGACATGCCCCGTGGTCTCGCCGGGCTGAATATTCGTCAGGCCAACGAAAGAATCATCGAACTGCTGCAGGAGGAAGATGCCTTACTGCATCTGGAAAAAATCCGCCACAGCTATCCCCATTGCTGGCGGCACAAGACGCCCCTGCTGTTTCGGGCGACACCGCAATGGTTTATCAGCATGTCTGCCAACCAGCTCCGCGACAAGGCTCTCTCTGCCATAGAAGCAACGCGCTGGATTCCCGACTGGGGTCAGGAGCGCATTGCCGGCATGATCCGTCAGCGTCCGGACTGGTGTATTTCCCGGCAAAGAGCCTGGGGCGTACCCATTGCCCTGTTTTTCTGCGGCCAGTGTGGTGAACCGCTGCGCGATGCGGCAACTTTCGAACGGATTGCTCAGGCGGTGGAAGCCAATGGTGTTGATGCCTGGTTCAACCAGCCTGCCGGGGATTTTCTGCCTGCAGGAGCCCATTGTGCAGCCTGTGGACATGATCATTTCCACAAGAGTACGGATATTCTTGACGTCTGGTTTGATTCCGGCTCGACCCACGCCTTTGTCCTGGAGCAGCGTCCGGAACTGCACAGTCCTGCCGACCTGTATCTGGAAGGCTCAGATCAACATCGTGGCTGGTTTCAGTCCTCCCTGCTGGAGTCTGTGGCGAGCCGGGGGCGTGCACCATTCAAGGCGGTTTTGACTCATGGCTTCACGGTGGATGGTGAAGGCCGCAAAATGAGCAAGTCAGTGGGTAACGTCATTGCCCCGCAAAGCATTATCGACCGTTATGGTGCGGATATTCTGCGCCTCTGGGTGGCTTCGGCAGATTACCGGGGCGAAATTCCCATTTCCGATGCCATCGTCAAGCAGTTGGGGGATAGCTATCGGCGCATTCGTAACACGGCCCGCTACATTCTCGGCAACACCCACGATTTTGACTGCGCAAAAGACGCACTCCCCGCAGCAGAGTTGCTGGAAATGGATCGCTGGATGCTGGCGCGCACCGCACTGCTGCAGGAAGAAATTCGTGCGGCCTATGCTGAATACCAATTTCTCAAGGTCCAGCAAAAGCTCCATCATTTTTGTTCCATTGATCTGGGCGGCCTCTATCTGGACGTACTCAAGGATCGCCTCTATACCTCACCGACTGCCTCTCGCGCCCGCCGTTCCGCACAAACCATCCTCTGGCTGATGCTGGAAGCCATGGTGCGCTGGATGGCACCCATACTGAGCTTTACCGGAGAAGAAATCTGGCAGGAAATGCGGGATCGGCCGGCACCCAGCGTGTTTTTTGGTGAATACCCGGACCTCCCTCTACCCGAGGACTCAGTCCTGCTCAATGCCCGCTGGGAGCGTCTCAGCCAATTACGGGATGCCGTCAATGCGGCACTGGAACTGCTGCGTCAGGACAAAAAAATTGGCTCCGGTCTGGATGCCGAACTGCAGATTTATGCCAACGATGACTGGCAGGCTTTTCTGCACCCTCTGGGAGAAGAACTGCGCTATTTTTTGATGACTTCCGCCTGCAGCATCCATGCCTACTCCGGGCGACCGGAAAACAGCGCCGAACTGGTTCCCGGGGTTGCTTTGCAGGTACAAACGAGCACGGCCAGCAAATGTGCACGGTGCTGGCATCGCCGTCATGATGTCGGCCAGCATGCCGGACATCCGGAAATTTGTGGTCGTTGTGTAAGCAATCTTGAATTACCAGGCGAACAACGGGAGTTCTGCTGATGTTACGTTACCTTTGGCTGTCTTTTGCCGTCATCCTTGCAGATCAGGGCGTCAAACTCTGGCTGAGTCACATCTGGCGCGTGGGACAGGGTATTGTCGTTATCCCCGGCCTCCTGAATTTTCGCCTCGTCCACAACACGGGGGCTGCTTTCAGTTTTCTGGCAGGTGCAGGCGGTTGGCAGCGCTGGCTGCTCATTGGTATTGCCCTGCTGGTCGTTGTCGTCATTGTCGCCATCCTGCGTCGTCTCAAACCCGGCAGCACCTGGACCGCCATTTCTCTTGCACTCATTCTTGGCGGTGCTGTAGGCAATCTGATTGATCGCATTCGTCTTGGCTATGTAGTGGACTTTATTGGGGCGCACTGGGGTTCTTTATATTGGCCTTACTTCAATATTGCCGACAGTGCCATTTCCATCGGCGCTGTGATTCTAGTTCTGGACGCTTTCCGCCGTCATTAGCCTTCCGGTTACAAAAACATCCCATTGAGCAGTGGGGAGTTTTTGCGACACCGGCAGTTATCCTAAAACCGGTGGTGGGCTGGGAAGCTTTGCAGCGACTTTGGCCCGCGCCGTTGGCGCAAAAAGCTTCCCAGCCCACCGCCGGTTTTAGGGGGCACCCTGTAAAAACGGGCACCTTGTCGTCAAAACGTGACAGAAAGCGGCCAACTGACCGTTCGGATAATTTTAGTAAATTGATTTTTCACAAGCATTTTTATTGGCACACTCCTTGCTTTATTGTTTTCAATAGAAAGCTAAGGAGACAGCAGATGGATAACAGCACAAATTTGTTAGCGGCTTTGCGTCGGGTTCGCAGCTTCCCCAGCTACGCTTCTTTCATGGCAGGACATGAAAGACAACGCATCAAACGGGAATTACAGAAACGCCTGCTCCGCTTGCGCCGGCAACGACAGGTTCAGCAACGTCCCAACTTTGTGACCAAACAACAACAAATAGCGGGCGGTATTTTCCAGCATATTTTTCACTGAAGCCTAGACGCAGGTGCGCTGAATTTTCTTTCCGCACTGGGTACATACGCAATTTTTCTAGAGCGCCCACCAACAGGTGGGTGAGGGCATTTCAATCTCGATGAACCAGCCCGGCCCGCGCCTGAGCGCGCGGTTTTATGATGATCTCATCAATATTGACATGAGCAGGACGGCTGACCACCCAGCTAATGGCGTCGGCAATATCTGCTGCCACCAAAGGCTCCATACCCGCATATACACTCGCCGCACGTTCTGCATCTCCGGCAAAACGGACCAGACTGAATTCGGTTTCCACCAGTCCCGGATCAATCTCGGTAATGCGGATGGGTTTGCCCAACCATTCCACGCGCAGGGTTTCAGTAATCGCCTTGACCGCATGTTTGCAGGCCGTATAGCCACCACCACCGGCATAGGTTTCATGGGCAGCAATACTGCCGATATTGACCAGATGTCCAACGCCCGAAGAAGCTTTCAACAGTCGTGGATAGAGTGCCTTACTCATGCGCGCCAAACCCAGCACATTACTGTCCCACATGCGTTGCCAGTGGGATTCCTCCATTTCGGCAATGGGCTCAAGGCCGAGCGCACCGCCGGCATTATTGACCAGAATATCGACCGCCTCGGGTAACTGATCGACAAACTGACGAACACTTTCCGTGTCGGTGACATCCAGAGTCAGGGCCACGCCCTGAATTTCTTCCGCCAATGCCTGCAAGCGTTCGAGGCGACGTGCACCGACATAGACCTTACATCCCTGGCGGGCAAGCTGACGCGCTGTTTCTGCGCCAATACCTGATGATGCCCCCGTAACCACGGCACAGCGCTGGAGGGAGATCATGCCCAACCCTCCGGTTCATTACCAGCCCGCCACTTGATGCTGCAACCTACGCTGGGCAGGACTTTTGCCGGAGGCTCACGCTTTTCGAGCACGGCAGCAACCGCTTCCGATAAATCTTTTCCGGTAACCGGTAACGTATTTTTGGGACGACTGTCATCAAACTGGCCATGGTAAAAAAGCTTGCCTGCCTGATCAAACAGGAAAATGTCCGGGGTACAAACGGCGTTGAAGGCCTTCGCTACGGCCTGATCTGCATCAAAAAGATAAGGGAAGTCATAACCGGCACGCTGCGCTTCGGCAGGCATTTTCTCGGGGGCATCTTCAGGATAAGTATCGGGGTCATTACTGTTGATCGCCACTACCTGCAGTCCCTGGTTTTGCCACTGACGGGCCAGTTCACCCAAATGCTTGCTGATATGCAGTACATAAGGGCAATGGTTGCAGATGAACAGCACCAGTAAGGGCTTGCCCGGGGCAGAAGTGCTCGACCATTGCTCATTTCCTCCTCCGACGGGCAAAGAAAAAGCGGGCATGGCACCACCAACGGGTAAATCTTTTGCAGTCATTGCCATAATTGAATCTCCTTACATTCCTGATGATGTGGCGATGGTCGATGCCGTATTGATCGACCGAAAATTTCCTTCACGTAGCGCTCAAGCGGGGGCCGGAGTCAGATCTCCTGCTGGGCCTTGCTGCTGTACGACTTCCAGCACCCAGGCACCATTACCCTGCAGGCGCAGGCAATGCTGGTGGTGCTGCAGCAAACTGGAGCGATGACCGACACTGATGATTGCGCTTTCCGGAAGGGCTTCGACCAGCAATTGATATAGTCGATTTTCGGCGGGTTCATCCAGAGCCGAACTCGCCTCATCCAGAAATAACCACTGCGGTTTTTGCACCAGCACCCGCGCGAAAGCCAGACGCTGCTGTTCTCCCAAGGATAACACATGCGACCAGAGCCGGGAGTCATCCAGCTTGTCGGCAAGACTATTCATATCAACCCTGCGCAAAATCTGCTGCAGTCGCTGATCATCCACATTGGCTCCAAAGGGATACACCAGAACATCCCGAAGAGTACCCAGAGGTAAGTAAGGTTTTTGGGGAAGAAATAAAGGACGCTCCCCTTCGGGTAGGCCGATTTCTCCATCACCAAAAGGCCAGATACCCGCCAGACTGCGGATCAGCGTACTTTTCCCGCCACCGGATGGCCCCATGATCAACAGTCGCTCACGACGACGGACGTCGAGATTCAGGTCATGCACCAGTTCCCGGCCATCGGGCAAGCGCACATTGAGATCCTTGACCTGCAGGCAGGGCGCGTTTTTCCGCTCAATCTGATAGTGAGTTTCACGGATAACCCGCACCTCATCCATGGATTGTTCAAAAAAGCGCAAACGATCGACGACCGCATGCCAGTTGGCCAGACTGCTGTAACTGCTGACAATAAAGGAAAGCGCGCCCTGCACCTGGGAAAAAGCGGAGGCGATTTGCTGCAGCCCGCCGATACCAATGGCTTTATTCACAAAATAGGCAGGCATGCTGACAATAATCGGAAAAATAATGGCTGCCTGACCATAGCCTGATACCCACCAATTCAGACGCATGGATCGCCAGATGATCCGCCAGTAATTCGCATACACTTCGGCAAAACGCCGGAGAAAATGGTGGCGTTCTTCGTTTTCGCCCCCATATAAAGCCACGCTCTCGCTGTTTTCCCGCAGGCGCATCATGCTGAAACGGAAATCCGCCTGATAGCGTTCCTGATTAAAATTGAGCTTGATCAGCGGGCGGCCAATAAGCGCCGTCAGAATGGTTCCAAATACGGCATATATCAGGGCAGCCCAAACCAGATAACCGGGAATGGTGTATAAAGCCCCATTCCAGGGGATGGTAATCATGGCCGACAACTCCCAAAGCATGAACACAAAGGCCGCCAGAGTCGTTATGGAACTCAGCAGACCAATGATGATGTTCAGGGTCTGACTGGTAAAACTGGCCAGATCTTCGCTGATACGCTGGTCGGGGTTGTCTGTCCCATCGCCGAGCACCTGCATATGGTAAAATGTGCTTTTGGACAACCAGTTGTCGAGATAATGGCGGGTCAGCCAACGTCGCCAGCGTATTTCCAGCATCTGGGTAAAAAAAGTCTGGGATACGGCGGCTATGATGTAGGCTGTCGCCAGCACCAGAAAAATCAGCATCTGATGCCAGGCGGCATTGACAGCAAAACGCTGCAAGGCATTCCAGAAAACGGCATACCACTGGGTAATGCGGTAGGAAATAAACACCATAAACAGATTGAGAATAATGATCAGCGCGAAAACACCCCGTGCACTCCAGCGCTCTTCTGAATGCCACCAATAGGGCTTACTGATACGCCACAAGTCGCGAAAAAATGCTCCGTTAAACTGCTTCATGCACTCTCCCCACCCATAAAAACCTTCAACATCTCAACGCTCCTCCGGTTTTCACGCCGGCCCCGGCTTAATTATTGCTAAGCTTCAGGGGAAGTCTTATCTATAAAGCTCAGGAGAATAGCATGACCCAATCCAAAAACCATTCCCGTCGTCAGTTCATCGGAGGTATTGCTGCTGTTGCTGGAGTCGGTGCCCTGGCCCTCAGCAATCAGGGCAACGCCCAGGGCATGATGGGACCAAGCAAAAACAAGGTAGTGTTTCAACTCAACAAGTCCGATCCGGCTTATATTCTGGACATCCTGCATAGTGCGGCCGTCGTCCTCGGACATTTCAACAGCGATGCTGACATTGTCATCGACTGCTTCGGACCCGGCCTCTGGTTGCTGGTCAAAGCCCCGAAAAATCATCAACATTATGAAAAATTCATTATGGAACAGGTAGAAAGCCTGCACATGTATGGCGTGGTTTTCAACGCCTGTGAACAGACCATGAAAACCATCCACATCGACAAGGCAGACCTTATTCCGCAGGCGGTGCCCGTGTTTAGCGGCGCGGTGGATCTCATTACCCTGCAGCAAAAGGGTTACGCCTATATCGCCTGGTAGGAAACCCTCAGTCCAGTTGCCGATGTTGCAGAGCGGGCAGTTGCTTTCGGCAACTTTGCAGGTAATCCCTGTCCATTCCAGCCATCACCCATCCCGGTCCCTGTTCCATGCGGGCCAGGACCTGCCCCCAAGGGTCAATAATCATGCTGCCGCCAAAAGTCTGGCGACCATTCTGATGCAGACCGCCCTGATCGGCAGCCAGCACGTACGCCTGATTTTCGATGGCTCTGGCGCGCAGCAAACTTTCCCAGTGGGCGGCACCCGTTTGTCGGGTGAAAGCGCTTGGCACCACCAGCAGTTCGGCACCGGCGTAATGACGGTACAACTCCGGAAAACGCAAATCATAACAAATGGAGAGCCCCAGTTGACCCCAAGGGGTTTCCACCCGGACTGGCTGCTTTCCCGGAGCAATACTGCGGGATTCACGATACGTTTCCCCACCAGCCAGATCCACATCAAAAAGATGAATTTTGTCATAGCGGGCGCGGCGCTGGCCTTCATTATCATAAACCAGACAAGCCGCAAAGCAGCGTCCGTCGGACGCTGCGATGGGGATGCTGCCGCCCACCAGCCAGCAGCCCTGCTGACGCGCCTGATCCGCCAGCCAGGACTGAATAACACCCTCACCATCGGGTTCCATCAGCGCGAGCTTGTCCGTTTCATGGCGCCCCATAAAGGCAAAATTCTCGGGCAGCAGGATCAGGTTCGCCCCCTCACCGGCGGCCTCCCGGATCAGCCCTGCGGCTTGCTCAAGATTTTCTGAAGGGATATCCGAAGAAACCATCTGAATCACGGCAAGCTGAGCGTCCATGCGTTATTTATCCTTTGCTGACGATGACGATATGCGAGTAACCATGGGGTGTTCCCAAGTGCCCTGCGCACGGTAATCCAATTTTAGCACCTTACCCGAATTCCCAAACAGTGACGGGCCCAGAAGCGGAAAATGTCCCAGAAGCCAATCAAAACTCTGCAAGGGATAAACCTGCAAATTCAGATTCATTTCCTGGCGAACCATATCCAGAGTCCCTGCTCCATGCATGGCCAGCGCACTGGAATTCAGGCGAATATCCTGACTGCGCGCCAAACCCTTCCCGAGCATGAACCTTGCCGAAAGCACGTGAAAAAACAAACCCTCTCCAAATAATGGGCGGTAATCCAGAGTGAGCAGATCTTTCAGCAGGGTCGTTGGATTCACATAAACCAGCCAGGAAACATCCGTCCCCATTTTTTTAAGGCGACCATTTTTGACAGTGGACTCGATCGTCCCCTGAAGATGCTGCACATTCCAGTCCCAGGGCGCACCCGGCCAGGAAATTTTTCCCGTATACCGGGCTTGCCCATATTCCAGACTGTTCATCCCCAGCGCTTCCAGAGCCGGGCCAATATTGTGGCTCTGCACGGTTCCCTGCAATGTAGTCCTGCCACCATCATGGGGCTGCCATGCCCCGCTGAGATCCCAGTGACTACCGAGCCACTCCCCTTTCAAAGCCGATAGTTGCCAGCCTCTTGGCGAGCGTTCCGCCTGCATGGTCACATCATGGGCAAGATGACCACGCCAATCCAGATGGTCCATCTGGGCATCCAGGTCCAGTGAGCTACCTGTGGCCCAGGCAGGAGAAGAAGGTACCCCGGAAGCCAGCCGGGCAAACTGCAGATCTTCGGTCTGCGCAGGCCTGAGTAGCAGTTTCTGCACATTCAGGTGAATGGCGGCCGCTTGTGCCGGACCTCGTGCCGCCTGATAAGTGAGCTTGCCCGCAGACTGAGGGCTGCGCCAGTGCAAATGCCAGTTACGGCCACGGGCCTCTCCCTGCATGCGGGTATGCTGCCAAACCTGCCCCAGCAGTTGCACTTGCTGCCAATGCAGGTCAAAACGAGTGGTTGGCAAGCTGCCTCCCGGGCCACCTTCCGGCAAGAGAGCGAACCATTCATCCACAGGCAGAACCTTACCCTGTCCGTCTATCCTCACGCCGTAGTCGGGCATTTTGGGAAGGGGGCCCGCACCCAGACGCAGCGCTGCAGCCCGCCACTGCCAATGCCTGCCTTCGCTTTTCCAGCTCAGCCGGGCCTGGCCTTGAGCTGCGTGAACAGTCAGATCAAAAGCACGGTGCCAAAACCCCTGTCCCGAAATGTTGACGCGGGACTTATCCGCATAATTCCAGTTAAAAGGTGCCGGGAGGGTACTGCGACTACGCTGTAACCGGGCATCTCCCAACAAGCGCAGCCTGCCATTTTCCAGGGTTCCGGATACCTGATAGGGAATCACACCATGCAGTCTGGATTGCCAGGATTGCGGCAGCGGTAACTGCCCCGCCTGCAGCGACCCCTGCAATTGCATCTGCAGATGAGTCTGCTGGTCAAGTGCTTTGGCTTGTAAACTCACTTGTGCGGGGCCGCCCACAAACTGACCCTGCAGGTTTTTGGCACTGATGGCATCACGCTGAAAATGAATGGGTCCCGAAATGGATTCAGCTCGCCAGTTTCCCATTTTCATACCGGCTTTTTGCAAAGCAAGCACACCCTGTACCTGGGTTTTTTCATGATGAAATGGCACCTTCAGGGCCAAATGCAACTGTCCTTCCCCGGAAAGTTGCAGGGGCGGCGTTTGCGCATGGCGTAAAATCGGGGTCTGACGCAAACAGGGCAGCAGTTTTGCCATAGGCAGAGGCGTATGGATTTCTGCATACAGAGGCGATGCAAGTGCCGTATCCAGATTGCCAATAGAAACCTGCGCCTCCCGCACCGGAATACCGGAAATATCCCCGTGACTGCGAACGGTCAATGCATTTCCAGTCCACAGCAAACGGGCATCCAGATGCTCCGCATCGGGCCAGCGTGCTGCGTAATGCAAATGCACATTGTGAAAATGCGCCTGCAGATTCAGATGGTCATGATTGTGGTTTTGGGGCAAATGCTGCCAGGGGCCTCGCCAACGCAAATCTGCCTTGTCCAGAGTGCCACTGAGAAAGGCCCTGGAAAGCCAGCGCTGCAATGCCGGTGAAATTCCCTGCTTCGGCAGAAAAGTGTTGATGTCGCGTACCGGCAGGTGCTGCAGTCGGGCTCGCAAATGCAATTGCTGTGGACCAATGCTGGCAGTTAACTGCAAATCTCCAGGACCATGAACACATAATGGATCGGCCTGCAAAGACCAGTGCTGAGCATTCCAGCGACCGGAAATATTTCCCGAAACTTTTTGTAAAAACCAGGAATGGGCAAAATAACGCGGCCAAAATACCTTCAGTTGTCGGCTTTGCAAGTGCAGGCTGAATTGTTGCGGCTGAAAATCAAGATGGCCGCTCAAACCGTCCAGGCGTGGGGCCTTGCCCAGAGCGGGAATATCCAGATCATCCAGCCGGGTTTGTAGTTGCCAGCCCAGCTTTTGGGAGTTCCGGATTTTTGCAAAATGTACCTGCAGGTCCCGCAAACTTCCGTGCCAGGATGATTGGCGCCAGTTTTGCCAGTGCGCTGGTAATAAAGGGCCGGCGATGTCCATAACCAGCTGAACGGGCAAGCGTTTGGCACTGAAATCACCCTGCAATCGCCCCTGCCAGTGGAGACGCAAGCGGGCGGACAAGGGCTGCGCGCTGATCCCGCTGATTTGTGAAATCACAAGCTGCCCCGAGTGGGCAAGCCCTTGCCAGCCGATATTCCCTTCCACCCTGGTCGATTTCCGCCCTGAAAAACCCGGATGTTTCCATTGAAAATGGCCGTCCAAAGCGCTGGGCAAGCCACCCTGCCAGACCAGACTGCCCTCTGCACTCAGCAGCCCCTGCAGCGCAGGGAACCGGCCATCCAGTTCATGCAACCAGGCCATGGGCAGGCCATGTAGCGCCCATTGCCCATTTCCTGCCGCGCCCGTGTACTCCAGACTGCCGCCTTGTGCCCAGTCGAGGTGAACCTGCATGTCCGGTCGTAAGCCGCCTGTACTGAGCCACTGCAAATGCAAGTCTGTTGAATGATTATTGCCTGGCAATTCAATCAAAAAATGTTGGATTTGCAGGCGTGCTGGATCCAGCTTGAGATTAAAATGACTGTTGGATTGACCCGATTTCAGTCCGGCCAACTGCCAATGCCCCCGGGCATTTTTGAGGAGTTTTACAGAACCACTGGTCACATCCAGTTTTCTGACCAGCAGGTCGCCCGCGAACAGTGGCAAGACAAAAAACCGCAAGTCCACATCATTCAGAGACAAATCCGGATGGGCAGCAGACCCGATCAGTAAATGTTGAAATTGCACAGTGGGTCCACCCTTCCATCCGGTCCGGAGGGCACTCAGTTGCACGGGTTCGGAGAAATGCTCTACCAGGGTGCTGCGCAGATAATCCCGGAGCAGTTCCGGCCTGTAGATAAAAAGCAGATAGGCGGCGAGTACCAGCAGCAGTGCAGCCGCGACCAGCACTGCCGAAATCCGGGCGAACCCAACAGCCAACCTGCGCAGAGACTGTCGCAGTCCTGCCTGATGCGGGGCACCAGCATGGGCATCAGCCATGATGCCCGGTCGATCTCATTAAAAATACTGAGGAAATACGCGAAGTTCCTGAATAGCACAAGAAAATGTAAGAGGATTACATGGGTCGTATCATAATCATCTTCAGGTACACTGTGAACATGTATGCCCTGCCAAGGAAAAGCCCCATGTCCCGGAGACCTGTGCCTGAAAACCCGATGGATGAGAGCCCAAAATCCATGCCCCCGAAAACCGGGACGAGCTTACCCACCCAGATCACCGAAATTCTCCGGCAAATGCCTGTAGACAGGGAAGCCATAGAAGAAATGGTCACGGTCATCTGGGCAACGTTTTCGGAAACCCAACGCAACAAGCTGCTGGATAATGGTGCAGGTTTTTTCCGGCATTGCTTGCAGGTTGCCTGCGCCAGCCCCTTTCTGCGCCAATATCTGCAGTGTCATCCCCAGCATCTGCTCCGGTTGGCCAAGGGAGAAATCACCCCGCTTCCCGACTTGAAGGATCTCAGCCCTGAAGCCTTCAATACGGCACTACGGCGCTATCGGAATGCACGGATGATTGAAATCATCTGGCGGGATCGCATGGCGGGTGAGCAGATGCCGGAAACCGTAGCGGCTGTCAGCGCGCTAGCCGAAATCTGTCTACAGCAGGCCTGCACATACGGCCAGGCATTATTGGAACAATCCTATGGATGTCCCGGGAACGATGCCGGAGAGGCGGTTGCTTTCGCGGTCATCGGCATGGGCAAACTCGGTGGAAAAGAGCTGAATTTGTCCTCGGATATCGACCTCATTTTCTGCTTTGGCGAAAATGGCAGCAGTAATGGTCCCCGTTCCCTGGAAAACAGTGAATACTTCAGCCGTTTGGGGCGCTGGCTGATTCAGGCGCTGGATCAACCCGGCGCCGAAGGTTTCTGCTTTCGCGTAGACATGCGTCTGCGTCCTTTCGGGGATGCCGGCCCCCTCTGCATCAGTGCTGCCGCCATGGAGCACTATTATCAGGTCCATGGGCGGGGCTGGGAGCGTTACGCTTTCATCAAGGCCCGACCCGTAGCGGGTAACCTGGATTTTGGTGCAAAAGTGCTGGAAATGCTGAGGCCTTTTGTTTACCGCCGCTATCTGGACTTTACCGCTCTGCAGGGACTCCGTGAGGTCAAGGCCCTGATGGATGCTGAGCAGGGCGAAAGCAGTCAGGACATTAAAAAAGGACAAGGCGGGATTCGCGAAATCGAATTTATCTGTCAATCACTCCAGATCATCCATGGGGGGCGTACCCCCCAACTACGCAATACCAACACGCTCAGCACGCTGGATATTCTCTACGAACTGAATCTACTGCCAACATCCGTTTTTCTGTTATTGGGCAAGGCCTACTGTTTTTTTCGTAATACCGAGCACTGCCTGCAAATGGTCCAGGACCAGCAAACCCAGCAACTTCCCCGCAATGAGAGCGAATGGCAGCGACTGGCTTGCGCCATGCACCATGAGGATGTGGATAGTTTTCGAATGGATCTGGACTGTTTGCGTCAGCAAGTGCATCAGATTTTTTTACAAACGCTGGCTCCGCAAACTGCGCCTTCCAGCAATACCCCGGAACAGGGGCGACAACTCTGGCTGCATGCCCAAAACCATACTCTGGACATGCTCCCTGAAGATCTTTTCCAGCAACTGCATTTTCCAAACCCGACAGAAAGCTGGTCACGACTCTGGCGCTTTGCCCATAGTCGGGATGTCTCTTTGCGGCTATCCACTGAAGGACGCCAGCGTCTGGATAATTTGCTGCCGCAGATACTGGAAATTTGTGCACAGGAAGCCGATAGCGAAGCGCTTCTGCAACATTTTCTGAACCTGCTGGAAGCCATACTCAGCAAAGCCAATTACCTCGCGCTCCTCGCCGAAAACCCCCGCTATCTGCAGCATTGCAGCGCGCTGCTGCACAGTCCCTGGTTAGCGCAGCAACTCGCCCGCTTTCCCGTGCTGCTCGATGATGTCCTCAGCAACAACCATCAGCCCGGGCAATGGCCGGAAATTCTCCACGCCCAACTACAGTATGCGGAAGACCAGGAAGAACGCATGGATGCCCTGCGGCGCTTTAAAAATGCCGAACTGGTACGCCTGGCGGCCAGCTTCTGGACGCAGCAGTTACCTATTGAGTCGTTACTGCGGCAGCTCAGCGATCTGGCACAACTTACCCTGCAAACGGCGCTGGATTGGGCCCGGCTGGAAATGGAACGCCGCCATGGCCGGATCTGCGCTCAGGATGGACAGACAGCATCTTTTGCGGTCATCGCTTTGGGCAAGCTGGGTGGTCAGGAAATGGGCTTCGCCTCAGACCTGGATCTGATTTATTTATATGACGCCCCACCTGATGCAGAAAGTGACGGTCCAGCGCCCCTTCCCGCCTCCACCTGGTATGCCCGCCTGGGACAAAGGCTCATCCACCTGCTCAGCACGCTGACCCGCGCCGGCATATTGTATGAAATTGACATGCGCCTGCGACCCAGCGGCCAATCCGGCCCCCTGGTCAGCAGTATGGAAACTTTCAGTCGCTACCAGCACCAATCCGCCTGGACATGGGAGCATCAGGCCCTGACCCGCGCCCGCTGGGTGGCCGGCGACTCACAGTTAGGAGTACGTTTCGAACAATTGCGTCATGCCATTTTGAGTTCCGAAAGAGACGCCGAGACCTTGAAAAGTGCCGTGTGGAGTATGAGAAAACGTATTTTCGACAATAAAAACATAGCCCCACAAGCTTTTCATCTGAAATTAAGCCCGGGTGGACTGACAGATATCGAGTTTCTTGTACAATTTGCTATGCTAGGCGCTTGCCCAGAGCAGCCGGATTTGTGTCAGAATACCGGCACCGCAGCAGCCATCAGGGCCTTGGTGCAATCCGGTGTTTGGAATGCCCGACAAGGCTCTGATTTGCTGCATGCCTGGAAACTGTACCGGCAAGTAGAAAACGAACGCTGGCTGAACTTGCAGGAAAACAATGTTCATGCCGATGATACCCCGCATTGGGGGGCTTTGCAGGACGCCTCAGAAAAGGTGCGAGTCATCTGGCAGGAATGGATTGGCAGTTATACGGATTAAGGAGAAGTAAAAATGTCCATGGCGGATCGTGACGGTTTTATCTGGTTTGATGGCAAAATGGTGCCCTGGAGAGAAGCTACGGTGCATGGACTGACCCACAGCCTCCATTATGGCATGGGTTGTTTCGAGGGCGAGCGTGCTTATGCCACTCCCCAGGGAGCCGCCATTTTTCGTTTGCCGGAGCATACCAAACGGCTGTTCAACAGCGCCAAAATCCTGCAGATGGAAGTACCATTCACGGAAGCAGAAATCAATGCGGCCACCAGGGAAGTGATTCGCGTAAACCAGCTGGAGTCTGCCTACATTCGCCCACTGCTGTTCTATGGCGCCGAAGGCATGGGCTTATCTGCCAAAGGCCTGAAAGTCCATGCCCTCATTGCTGCCTGGAGCTGGGGCAGTTATCTGGGGCAGGAGGCGCTTGAAAAAGGCATCCGCGTCAAGGTCAGTTCCTTCAATCGTCATCAGGTGAACATCCACCTGTGTAAAGCCAAGGCTACCGGCAATTATATGAACTCCATGCTGGCCCAGCGCGAAGCCTCGTCCTGCGGATATGATGAAGCCTTGCTGCTGGACCGTGAAGGCTATGTAGCCGAAGGTTCCGGCGAGAACGTATTCATGGTGCGCGATGGCATTCTCTATACCCCAACCCTGACCAGCGCCCTGGAAGGCATAACCCGCGACACGATTCTCCGTTTTGCCCGGGATGCCGGCATTCCCATTGTTGAAAAACAACTCACCCGCGATGAATTTTATATTGCCGATGAGGCTTTCTTTACAGGTACCGCCGCAGAAGTCACGCCGATTCGCGAAATTGACGGAAGAGTCATTGGTAGTGGCAGTCGGGGACCCATCACCAGCCAGCTGCAAAGCCGTTATTTTGATACGGTCGCTGGGCGTCGGGATGATCATCCCGAATGGTTGCATCACGTCGCCTGAACCATGAAAAACGCCATTCACTGCTGCAACAAGGGGTTCACCGAGGTGGAACCCCAACAGTTACCGCTCTATTGCCCACAGCCGGAGATGAGCCGCTGGAACGGTCACCCCCGGGTATTCCTCAAAATTGAAGAAACGGGCGAAGCCCGGTGTCCCTACTGCGGCACGCTCTACGTATTGAAGGGTGGGCCGCAGAAAAAGGCAGCAGGACACTAGGTCTGGATATGGCTGCCCGTCAGGATTTGGGCAACCAGCGCATAAAGGCCCGGGGCCCTAAATAGCCCTCCTGCTGGGCCTGCACCTGACCATTTGCGCCAATGGCCATAAATGCCGGTGGGCCAACCAGATTGTAACGTTTCAACAAAGCCCGGCTATTGGCGTCATCCCGGGTCACATCCACGCGGATTAACACCCGATTGTGCAGGGCATTTTCCACCTCTGGCGTCGCGAAGGTCACCTTGTCCATGCGTGCGCATTCCACGCACCAGCTGGCCCAATAATCCACCAGGACGGGTTTATCATCAGCCTGCTTCAGTGCAGCATCGAGGGCTTGGGGACTTTTCACTATGTTAAAGTGCAACGCAGCCTGCTGTGAGCGGTCTGCACCTTTTCCCGCCTCCAGGACTCTTGAGAGCGGCTGTAGCGGATCACTGGCACCGCTCAACGCGCCCACCCCCATCACCAGACCATAGGCAAGCAGGAGGATTCCAACGCCCTTCCAGAAGCGTCTCCAGCCTGCGGCTTCAGCCCCCAAAGCGTCCAGAGCCCCCAGGTAGACAGAGGAAATAACGGCCAGTGCTGCCCAAAGCGCCAGACTGACTGCGCCTGGCAGTACCCGGGCAAACAGCCAGATGGCCACCCCCAACATCAGCACGCCAAAAATGGCCTTGACTGCGTCCATCCAGGCACCGGCACGCGGCAACAGCCGCCCCGCCGAAGTCCCAATAACCAAGAGGGGTACGCCCATCCCCAGACTCAGGACAAACAGCGACAGTCCGCCCAAAAATACATTACCTGTCTGGGAAATAAACAATAAGGCCCCTGCCAAGGGTGCCGCCACACAAGGGCCGACAATCAGCGCCGACAAGGCTCCCATGACAAAACTACTGAACAGATGCCCGCCTTTCCCCATCCCGGAAAGCCGGGTCTGCATTCCACTGGGCATTTGCAACTCATAAAACCCGAACATGGAAAGCGCCAGCAACACAAATATCAGTGCGAATGCACCCAGAATCCAGGGATTCTGGAAAACAGCCTGCAGGTAGGCACCCGTTATTGCTGCCAACACTCCCGCAATGGTGTAAGTCAACGCCATGCCCAGTACATAAGCCAGCGACAAAGTAAAAGCCCGGGATTTTTGTGTACCCCGTTTGGCTTCCTGACCGACAATCAGCGCTGACAAAATGGGAATCATCGGAAATATACAGGGCGTAAAAGCCAGCCCCAGACCGGCAACAAAAAACAGTCCTAAAGTCAGCCAGAAACTGTCCTGCAGAGCGCCAGCCAGTACTCCGGCATTACTGCTACTTTTTACCGGTGAAGACCGGGAATGGGGACTGGGTACCGAAGCGGTCGGTATCGTTGCGGAAGCCGGGGCCTGCAAGGACAGCTGTACTGTCTTGCTTTGTTCAGGATAACAAACCCCTGCGTTGGCACAGCCCTGATAAGTGGCTTTGACGGTCAAAGCGCCCGGCGGGGTGCCTTTGACCGAGAAAGGAATGATTACGGTGTTCTCGCCCTCCAGAACCCGCATTTTTCCAAAAGCCGGGTCATTCAGCATCACCCCCTTGGGAAGCGTGTACTTTCCCAACAAAATGCTGGTGGGCAGCACCGATACCTGAATGCGGTCTCTATAGAGGTGATAACCGGGTGCCACATCCCAGCGCAACTGCAGATGGTCGGGACTGGACAACTTCGCGGAAAAGCTGAACGCCTGATCCGGACTGAGAAAATGATCAGCATGGGCATAACTGGCACTCAGTCCAAATAACAGAACTGCACTACATAAAATAATGAACCTGGCCCAAAGGGTCCTATGTGCCTGCAGAACAACCATGCCGATTTTGCTCCCGAACCTGTGGATGCCCCTCCCGTAGGGGCTTAAAAGGGGAAAGTGTTGCAGCCTACCCTTCTCAGTTACTAGCAACAAGCAGGCCATGGCCTTCCTGAGCAGACCTCACAACCGGCCTTGAAGAAAATTTTGCTGCTCAGGAACTTTTTGAATGGTCCATGCTCCAATCTTATGCAAGCGGCTGTGATAGGTTGCGAGCGCATGTTTCTTCCTCCTTTGGTGGTTTTAGGGCGAATCCTCGGATTTCGCCCTTCTTTTTTCCGACCGGTCGGGATGTTATTTGCAAGAAGCGTTACCTTTTGCTAATATATCTAGGCGATCTGCACCAGCAAGTTTGGATTGCGAGCGCATGTTTCTTTCCTCCTTTGTGGTTTTAGGGCGACTATAGTGTCGCCCTTTTTTTATGTGGAGCCACAGCCATGATCCCTTCTGCCGAACGCCCCTTTACGCTCGTTCACGCCAACGGTGAGCGCCTTGCCGGACTCATTCATGAAACCCATCAAGATCCGGTAGGCATTTTTCTACCGGGCTTTGCTTCCAACATGAATGGCTCCAAATCCCGACTTCTGGCCAAATATGCACAAAATCAGGGTTGGTCGTGGGTGCGCTTTGATCCTCGTGGCGTCGGCCGCTCTGATGGACTTTTTGAACAGCTGGCCCTCTCGCGTTATCTGGAAGACCTGCGCCTGATTCTGCAAATGCTGGAAAACCGGCCCGTCATTCTGGTCGGCTCCAGCATGGGCGGCTGGCTGGCCACCATTGCCGCGACGCGCTGGCCAGAACGTCTGCGCGCCCTCCTACTGATTGCACCCGCCTACAACTTCATTCAGACACTCTTTCAAACCCTTTCGCCAGAAGATCAACACAACTGGCAAACCAGCAACCTGCGCTGCTGGCAGGATCATTACGGGCTGGGTGAATTGCGCATGCGCTTCGACCTGGTGGCTGACAGCTGGCGTTATGATTTACTGCGTTTCCCGGTGCATCTGCATTGTCCGGTGGAAATCCTGCACGGAACTGACGATGAAGCCGTTCCCCTGCAGCAAAGCTATCAATTTGCAGCGCACGCCCATTGTGAACAGCTCGCCGTGCGCCCCCTCTCCGGCATCAATCACCGCCTACAGGGTGCGGATCGGGTATTGCTGCAGAGCCTTTCCGGGCTCTGGGCGCCGCTTGCCTAAAGGGCACCAGATGATCGGACTATTCGCCAATAGAAACTTGCTGAAGGCTTTCGATTCTTTGCTGCGTAATCCGTGCAAAAACGGCTTCACGAGGCAGATCAGGACGCAGCAATGTCGCAAACCGAATCCAGGCATCGCGATATGTTACCCAAAGACGCTGACTGGCCCGCACGTTGTCGATGGTCACTTCCCCGGCAAGGCCAGGAGAGTTTTTTGGATCTGTACCTTCCTTGAGGAGTTTTCGCCAAACTTTATTGAGTTTTTTATCGGTCTGAAGTGCCGAATTCACAGTGGTTAGCGGTAGTTTTTGGCTGACTAACCAACGCATATTGACCAAAAACTCCTCATCCAACGATTCCAACGTGCTGAGGTAGAAAGAAGCATGCGCAGTCCCTGACATATCCTGCTCGTTTTCAGCGGAGCTTTCGTAAAATCTTTTGCTCTTGCTCCGTAATATTTTATAAGCATTGCTTTGTTGTGCATTAAAATTTGCGGTGATCTTAACTAACGCCTTGTCGCGTTTTTCCGCCGCCAGATCACTCGCGATCATTTCACAGGCTCCTCCCATTACACCACTGGTAATATCATTGCAAAAATCAAATGGTTTTAGAGTTTTTCTGGCAGCAGTCTGCTGGCGCATCGCCTCCAGATGGAGAACCCGACCGACAGTTTCTGCTGGCGCACCCCCAGCCTCACAAGCGAAGCGTATCGCCAGCGGCATATTGCGCGGGACTCCGAGACCATTCGCATAAATCATGCTTAAAACTGCCGATCCCATGATTTCACCCCAGGATGACTTGATGTCCTGGTACTCCCGGTACGCACAGAGACGGGACGTTACAAAATCCCGCGAGCCTCCATACCCATAATAATACGCACCAGAATCACAACTATTGCCTCCACTTACATGATTCATCCCGAGACGATCTGCAGGAGGAATCGGCACCTTTGCATTTTTTTGACAAAGTGCCTGCAGATAGGATTTCTGCTTCATAAACTCCCAATCGCTTGCAGCTACTGGCAACAGACCCGCCAAGCAGTAAAGTAAAAAACCAAAAATTCCAGTAGATACAGGATGATGAAAAAAAGAACTTCGGTTTTTTTGCAAGCAAAAGGGTATCACTTGCCTATGACTCTGAATGCAGCGATCTTCAACAGGAATTAAAATAAATTTACTATTTACAAATAACATGATAGCTCCCCACCTTTTAGATTTAGGGTTTGAGAGTACGATATTCCCAAACACTGCGCATAGCTCTCTGCGATCACCGACCAACGCGCCTCAAGAATTACGCAATGCCCCCTTGACAGCGGAATCTCAGCGCCTATGATTAGCACTCGATGGGTGTGACTGCTAACAACACCCAGGATGAAGACATCCATTCACTTGTAAAAACGAGGAAATGCTCAATGAAACTGCGTCCTTTACATGATCGCGTCGTTATTCGTCGCCTGGAAGAAGAGCAGAAGACCGCCGGCGGAATCATCATTCCCGATACGGCAAAGGAAAAACCCGTGCGTGGCGAAATCGTCGCCGCTGGTCACGGCAAAATTCTGGAAGACGGCAAAGTCCGTGCCCTTGATGTAAAAACAGGGGACCACGTCCTGTTTGCCAAATATGCCGGCACCGAAATCAAGGTGGAAGGCGAAGAGCTGCTGGTGATGCGTGAAGACGACATCATGGCGGTCATCGAAAAGTAAGTGTTGCTGAATATATCAACCCTTATTCATTTATTTTGAGGAGTATTTATGCCAGCCAAACAAGTTGCCTTTGCTGAACACGCCCGCGAAAAAATGCTGCGCGGCGTCAACGTACTTGCCGATGCCGTCAAGGTCACCCTGGGCCCGAAGGGTCGTAATGTGGTGCTCGACAAGTCATTCGGTGCCCCCACCATCACCAAGGACGGCGTCTCCGTCGCCAAGGAAATCGAACTGGCCGACAAGTTCGAAAACATGGGCGCACAGATGGTGAAAGAAGTCGCCTCCCAGGCTTCCGATGAAGCCGGTGACGGCACCACCACTGCCACGGTTCTGGCCCAGGCCATCATCCGCGAAGGCCTCAAGGCCGTGATCGCCGGAATGAACCCCATGGATCTGAAGCGCGGCATCGACAAGTCTGTCGCCGTTATTGTCGAAGAGCTGAAAAAGCAGTCCAAGCCCTGCAAAACCCAGAAGGAAGTGGCCCAGGTCGGCACCATTTCTGCCAACTCTGATGACTCCATCGGCAAAATCATTGCCGAAGCCATGGAAAAAGTCGGTAACGAAGGCGTCATCACGGTCGAAGAAGGCTCTGGCCTCGACAACGAACTGGACGTCGTGGAAGGGATGCAGTTTGATCGCGGCTACCTGTCCCCCTACTTCGTCAACAACCAGGACAAGATGGTTGCCGATCTGGAGAATCCCTACATCCTCCTGCACGACAAGAAAATCTCTTCCATTCGTGACATGCTGCCGGTCCTGGAGCAGGTTGCCAAGGCCAGCCGTCCGCTGCTGATCATTGCTGAAGACGTGGAAGGCGAAGCCCTGGCTACCCTGGTCGTCAACACCATGCGGGGCATCATCAAGGTTGCTGCTGTCAAAGCCCCTGGCTTTGGTGACCGTCGCAAGGCGATGCTCGAAGACATGGCCATTCTCACCGGCGGCCGCGTGGTCTCCGAAGAAATCGGCATGAAACTGGAAAGCACCACGCTTGCCGACCTCGGTCAGGCCAAGAAAATCGTCATTGACAAGGAAAACACCACCATTATCGATGGTGCCGGTCAGCAGGGCGAAATCAAGGCCCGCGTCGAGCAGATCCGTCGTCAGATGGAAGATGCCAGCTCCGACTACGACCGTGAAAAACTCCAGGAACGGGTGGCCAAACTGGCCGGCGGCGTTGCTGTCATCAAGGTCGGTGCCGGTTCCGAAATGGAAATGAAGGAAAAGAAGGCCCGTGTCGAAGACGCCCTGCATGCTACCCGTGCGGCCGTCGAAGAAGGCATCGTCCCCGGAGGTGGTGTGGCCCTGGTCCGTGCCCGTCATGCGCTGGAAGGCTTCAAAACTGCCAACCACGACCAGGACATGGGTGTGGCCATCATCCGCCGCGCCATTGAAGAACCTTTGCGTCAGATTGTGGCCAATGCCGGCGGTGAAGGCAGCGTCATTCTGAACAAGGTGGTAGACGGTAAGGCTGGTTATGGTTACAACGCTGCCACCGACGAATATGGTGACATGTTCGAAATGGGCGTCATTGACCCGACCAAGGTTACCCGCACCGCGTTGCAGAAGGCCTCCAGCATTGCCGGCCTGATGATCACCACGGAAGCCATGGTCACCGAACTGCCCAAGAAGGATGACAAGGCAGGCGGCGATATGGGTGGTGATATGGGTGGTATGGGCGGCATGGGTGGTATGGGCGGCTTTTAAGCCTCTTCACCCGCAGTCTGTAGCATCAGAAAACCGGCCCCCTGATTGGGGGGCCGGTTTTTTTTTGCGTAAAAAACCTGTTCCACATTAAGTACCGCATTTGAAATCACCAAACACAGCAGCAACAGAATCAGCCGTATCAAAAAAATTACAGTTCTACAAAAATCCATTCATGATTGTTTTACTTGTAAATTTACCACCATAGCTGAGTTTTTCATGTAAGCGTGGTCATCAATCTGTTACACACAATTGATATGCGCAAAAGAGTCTCCCGCTCAAATAAAATTTAACGTGTTGTTATATATAGAGTTTAACAAGTGGCACGATAACTGCTTATGAAGAGCGTACAATCAGCTTCTTGGTGCCAAGAAAATGAACACGCTTCATAAGATCACCGTTAATTATAAATGGTCAATATTAGCTCTTGGCTTGATATGTTTTGTGCCTTATGTTGGATTAGCGCAAGCAGATACCCTCGTATCCAGCAAGCAAATTCAGAAAGAAGCAACCCTGTTTCCTCAACAAACGAATTTAAATAAATCGTTTGTTGGAGCGAGCAAAGCAACCCATCAATTTGAAATAGACAGCAAGGTATCCAATCAACAGTTGGCGAGAGTCTCGGGCAAAGGTATTCCGGTTAGCCTGCCTACGATAGGACGGAACACCAATGGAGTAGTTCTTTGGGATGAACTGCAGACGCGCTCTGGCGGCGGTAAAACCTCCATTGAATGGAGCGGCGGGAACAATCTGCAAAGCATCAGCATGTCCACAAATCGCTAACAATTTTTCAGATAAAGGGAGCCGAGAGCAATGAAGTCAGAATTTCTTGTAGGGTTGACCTTGATTTTTGCCGGATTTTCCGTGAGCGCTACAGCAGCCACTCAGACAGCACCCGTAAATCATTCGAGCAGCGTTATTGAAGGGAATGCGTTTGTGAACGGTACAGGTGTTATGGCTATTAATGAAGTTGCAGGAGCAGGTAATGCTCAAGCCAACAGCGTCCAAATGGTTATTGGTGCTATCAGACCTGTATCAAATAACATTTTGTCGCAAAGCGTTACAAATACTGATTCAGCCACAAAAGACCCATCGTCAACACCCAACAGTTTGAATAGTGTGGTCATCAGTCCCACAGCTTTTAAAGGAGCTGAAGGCATTGCTCAGATCAATCAGGTATCAGGATCAGGCAACACCTCAGCAAACAGTTTCGCCCTCGGGATAGCCCCCGGGGTGATTCACTAGGCAGTATCAACATCGTTGTTATGTGTATAACACCCACTCAAGGAGAATAGTATGAAAACCTCTATCAAGTTAAGTCCAGTTGCCATTGCCATCGCCGCCCTCGTGGCCGCGCCCATGGCGTTCGCTGCAGGTGCCAGTGTCAACAACGGCCAGCAGAGCAGTAGCAATACCCAGATTTCTGTTATGAACTCCACCAACCATGCCAACATGCTGGGCAATGCCGGTGCGGGCAGTGTTGGCAACGTTGGCGTCAATATCGCCACCGGTAACCAGAACCAGCAGTCCAACGCTGGCTCTCTGGCCGCCAACGGTAAGATCCATGCCGCATCAACTGCCGCTGTTTCTGCCACCCAGGGTCAGGGCCGTAATCTTGCCATCCAGATGGTTAATGGTAGCAACAATGTCAACATGACCGACCATGCGCTCTCCGGTGCCTCCGGCAACATTGGTGCCAATATGGCCTCCGGCATTTTCAACCAGCAGCAGAATAATCTGGCCGTGTCCTCTGCCAAGAAGGCCGTGAGCTCCACCGCAACGACCAGCACCAGCCAGAATCTTGGTCAGAATTTGAGTGCCAGCGTCTATAACTTTGGTAGCCAGGGAAATGCCAACAACACCCAAATCGGCGGAAGTGCGTTAAGCAACACTGCAGGCAACATCGGTGTCAACCAGGCTGCGGGCATTAGCAACCAGCAGAGCAACTCCATGGCGCTGGCTTCCGTGAGCAAGAAAACGACGAAGTCTGACGCTTCCACCTACACCGCGCAGAGCCAGGGGCAAAACCTTGCGATACAGGTGGTGGGTGGTGCCAACGCTGTCGACCTGACTGCACACGCTCTGCAGGGAGCCGCTGGCAACATCGGTGTAAACATGGCCTCGGGCAGTTTCAACCAGCAGCAGAACAGCACCTCCATAGCCAGCGCTGCCAAAAAAGCTGGCATGGTTGACTCGGCCACCAACACCAGCCAGAACATGGGTAGTGAGGCCAACCTCAGCACCCTGAACTATGGCCACATGGTCGGTGGCAGCAATGAAACCGGTGTTTATGGGAATGTACTAAGCAATGCTGCCGGCAACATTGGTCTCAATCAGGCTGCCGGTATCAGCAATCAGCAGAGCAACTCCCTGGCCATTGCCACTGGCAGCAAGAGCTATGGTGCCACCGCCACTGCAGGTACCAGCCAGTCCATGGGTGGAGTCCTCAGTTCACAGGGCATCCCTGTAATTTTTGGGCCTTTGGCCTGGTATCTGTCCTACCAGAACAATGCCGCCGGAATCGGCAGCAATGCCCTGCAAGGTGCCACTGGCAACATCGGCGTGAATCTGGCTTCGGGTGCCAACAATCAACAGGGTAACTCTACCGCTCTGAGCTACGTCAGCAAAGGGAAGAGTCATTCTTGGGGCACCGCCATAGCTGCTGCCCAGCAGCTTTCGGTCAGCAACATTGCCTCTGATACCAAAACCACCGATTCCAGCTTCATCAATGGCAATGCAGCAGAGAATGCCGTCGGCAATATCGGCATCAACGTGGCCACCGGAGTTCAGAACCAGCAGCAGAATGGGCTGGCACTGGTTTCAGTTGCTTCTACCCACGCCATGGCAACGGCTTGTGCGCCAGTCAGTCAGATGGCCTATACCAATCTTGGTGGTACCGTGGCCTCGACCTATACCAGCAGCGTCAGCGGCAATGCCTTGCAGAATGCTTCCGGTAACATCGGTCTGAACGTCACCGCAGGCAACGGCAACCAGCAGTCCAATACCATGGCAATTGCCAGCGCTCAGTAAGCACCAGATGAAACTTCGCCACCCCTATGGGGTGGCAGTTTTACAAAATTCATCAGGAGGCTGCCATCATGTATAAATCCAAAGTAATACGTCCTTTTGTCTTGTCCAGCCTGATCATGGCAGGGGTGTTTGCTCTTACCCAAAGCAGTGATGTCAAGGCAGCAGCCTTTGGCGGGATAATTCCTGGAGCAGGCGTCATTCGTCTACCTGTCACGAACATGATAGGCATGCATTTTATTCATGTCGTTCGGCAACACACAGACTTTTCCTGTGGAGCCGCTTCATTGGCAACCATCCTCAAATACGCATTCGGCCAGAATGTTGACGAAGAAGAGGTCATAAAAGGCCTGTTCACCGTGAGCGATCCAGCAGAAGTTAAAAAAGTCGGATTTTCCATGCTGGATCTTAAAAAGTATGTAGACAAAATCGGGCTAAAGGGCGAGGGATACATTGTCACTCCCGCAGAGCTCGAAAAGATTCATATTCCGGTCATAGTGTTATTGGATCTTGGCGGCTACAAGCACTTTGTTGTTCTTGAGAAAACGGGAGCAGAACACGTCTATCTGGCCGATCCTGCCCTTGGGAATCGTATCATGCCTAAAGAACAATTTCTTAAAGACTGGAACAAGATTGTTTTTGCAGTATTCGGGAAAGGCTTTGAACCACACTCGGTGCTTCTCAGCCCGCCAGAACCACCCAGCGCACTTAAACTGCTGCATGGCATTTTACCCAACACAAAAGTATCGCCGGCACACTTTGGTTTTGATCAGGCAAATTACTTTTAATCATAAATATACTTGAGAGAGGCACATCATGAACGAATATCTACTACATAAAACGGCTGTAGTGGCGGGTTGTTGTATGGCTGCCTCGTCGCTGCTCCTCAGTCCAGCAGCGTTGGCACTCCCCTTAACACAGGTGCTACCAATCAGTTTCAAACCGGTTTCCGATCAAGCCTTGTCAAAAATTGTGGGACGCGGCGTCATTGGTGGCTCCATCGTTTATTTTGGCGTGGAAATGCAAACTAACTGGACCTCTGAAAATAGCCAAACACCCATGCGCAGCACCATGAATGTCGCACTAAACAGTTCTGGGAATATTTTCTTACCCACTATTACCTATTCTGTAAATGGTAACCTGCCGCAAGCCACCCGAAGCACCAATAACCAAGTTGATGGTAGCGGAATTAATAACACCAGGGGAGTTACCCAAGCTATTCAAATTGCGGGGAATAGCAATTCCATTCAGAACGGAATGTCATTGAATGTAGTTAAAGGCACACCGGACACTCCCATCTCTGGAACAGCCCTAACGGAAGGAGTAAACAATATAAACAATTCGACTACCATGACTGTACAAAATAATGGACAGTTATCCATGGCAATCAATAATGGAGGAGCATCTGTTCGTCAAGGCATAGGACCCAATGGATTATTCCAAATAGCTCAGGTGGGCACCAATTTAAACATCATACAAAATCAGATGAAGCTGACCTTGGGTGTCAATCAAAACAAAGTAAATACCCAGAACATTGCGCAGTTACAGTCAATTTTGGGCAGTATGCGTGGATTAACTGCTGCGCCATAAAATATTTTTAGTGAATTTAAAAAAGGGGGATAACTTAATCTAAGTTATCCCCCTGTTTTTCCACTATTAAATCACATCAGAAATTATAAGGGATAGTGGCCGTAAGCTGAAAACTCGGCGCACTGCTTGTCATTCCCGCACCAAGATTCATAATCACTGAAGATTTCGAGTTAAAGGCATAAGTCATTCCAACATTGGCAATGGCAACATTAGCTCCACTTCCAACCAGTGTCGTCCATGGGCCACCTGGAGTCCTGATTTGCGTGTCAGACTGAATACGGTCGGCAAAAGAAGTACTCAGACTCAGTCGATCATTCAAGGCAAAAGCCACTCCCAAACTGTATTGAAATGCATTTCCCAATGCGACTTCCCCGGGCTGAATCTGATCCATTGCCGTACTGATATCAGGAAAATTTTTATTGAAATTATAATAATAACTGACACTTCCAAAAAAAATCGCCGGATCCGAGGTGGCCACAAAAGAGAGCCCCGGGTTCAAGGTCCAAACGCCATTACCAGTGGGTAAATTAGTAGGGACGATGAGATTAGAGTTGCCGGCGTCAGGTTGGTAGACCTTTATTCCATAGGGATTTATGCCAGTAGGTGCAGTAAGCAGAAGACTGGCTGTCAAACTGGGCCAGTTTTTACTTTCATTAAAAATCTGGTAATAACCACCAAAACTGATATCCCCAAGACGGGGACCACCCGAGGAAACCGTCGCTTGGCTGTAGCTTTTAGACGCATCCTGTGCACCGCCAATCTGGTAAACACTCTGACGATAGACAATCGGCACGTTCAGCACCAACTGCAAACGATTGGAGACAGGATAGTAGGCTGATTCAGTGAACGTATAAATATTTGAATTGACTTTTGAAATATTTATATTTCCTAGAAAAATAGCGCCCAGGGCAAGAAAACCATTGAGATTCAACGTGTTTTGATCTGAGTAGGCATAGGAAACGCTGGATTGCAGCGTTAATTGCGGATAAAAGAAATCTGAATTTTGGTTCCTCGTCATTTCAAGTGGGTAGCCTGAGATCCAGCTTGCCCAGGATCAGGTAGGCCATGTTGATAAAGTTCTTGTGCGTGCGGTAACCCCGAGCCTTGGCCTTGGCGGATTGAATGAGGCTGTTGAAACCTTCCAGAATTCCATTGGTGATCTGGCTCTCGAACCATCGGAGCACGCCATCCCAGTGATTCATGATGGTGTAGGCGACCCTGACGATAGGCGGCAGATCGCTGGTTCTGGCGTTTTCCAACCAGGCTTTCAAGAGGGTAGCCCCCTGGTGGCGATTCTTGATCGTGAAGATGTCCTGAAAGGTCAGGCGGAACTGGTAGGCCTGCGCCGTCTTGAGGTTCTGGTCTTTGAGCAATTCCTGCAGCTTTTCTTTCTGCTTCATTTTGAGGTTGCAATCGTTCTTGAGCCAAAGCC
>NZ_JACKZA010000007.1 GCF_015100155.1 Acidithiobacillus sp. HP-2
GGTGGGCTCGGAGATGTGTATAAGAGACAGGAATCATAGGTGGCTTGTTCCAGTTTACGGCTGGAAAAGACCCCGTTGGCATAGCCGTAGACCAGAATCGCCAGGAGGGTGGCCGGGTGATAGGCCTTATGGCCACGACCTGCATATTGTTGGACCAGTAGCGAGAGATCGAGCTGATCAATGACTTCTACAATAAATCGCGCCAGGTGCCCTTCCGGGAGCCAGTCGTCCATGGAGGGGGGCAGAAGATAATCGGTCTTGCGGTTAGTATCGAGGAAGTGGGCCATGAAATCACTCATCACATTGAATTATAAGTAATTATATGATAATTCGACGCAAAGGGAAAGTCCGACAAGCTGCTAGTCAAGCACACGGCCCATTGTAGCATCAGGGCGGCATTCAATCCGTGGGCGGGGCTGAAGGCAGATCGACGCCCGCATAGATGTCCTCTACTGAAAGTGCCAGGTCGACACATTGGCAGCGCAAACGATCGCTTTCCGGGTCATTCAACAACTCGTACCACCAACCTTCAGGATGCCGGCGGAATGCCTCGACAACGATTTTTTCGCTATCCACCAAAACATATTCCTGCAGGCTAGGAAGCGTCTGATAAGCTTGTAGCTTTTCACGACGGTCCACATTCGCCGTGCTCGCCGACAATACTTCGACGATAAGGCAAGGATCTTCCAGATAGAGGGTATCTCCGGACAAACGCTCGCCACAGCGCAACACCACATCGGGGTAATAAAAGGCATCTACAGCTTCCACCCGCACTTTCATATCGCTGTTCAGAACCTGGCAGTGACTACCACGGGCTTTTTGCCAGAGCAGTCCATACAGATTGCCGACAATCTGGTTATGCCGCAGCTTGGCCCCGGCCATGGCATAAACCTGCCCGGCCACATACTCGTGGCGTATATCGGCGCGCTCCTCACCTTCCAGATACTCTTTGCCAGACACCGGCCGTAACATGGCTATCTGCATAACCTTTCCTCCTGCCTCAGCGTATCAACAGCCCCCATCATAAGACTTGGAAGCTTCTGTGTCATCGCCGCAAGATGGCCAGAAATAGCGGGTAGCGCTGGGATCATTCTTCCCCTTAGGGCTTGATGTCGCGCCCCAAGCCATATTTGAGGCGGCGCGCAGGCAGATACCAGAACAAACCATCCAGCAGCATCAGGCAGCCTGCAGCAATCAGAATATAATCGGTAAAGCTGTAGGGTGTTGCACCCAGTATTTTGTGCAGGGCCAGGCCCAGACCGATAAATGCCACACCGGTGCGGATCAGCGATAACCCGGTTCGGGCACGCGCGTAGGAGGCACGGTGACTGGCGGCAATGGTGCGCTGAGCCGCGAGCATATTACGCTCGCGGGCCAGATGGGTGCGCTCCTTGCTGGCCGGTACCGGGCGCAAAATCGAACAGTAACGGGGAATGGCTGCAGCCAGTCTGGCCAGGGCACTGGCATCTTCTGCCTCAACCGGCGCTTCGGGCAGGTGATAGCGATCGGTAAAGCGCACGTTCTCGGTGGTGATATCAATCAAAGCACTTTGGCAGGGTAAATCCATGCGGCTGCCACGCACTTTCAGGTAATCAAACAAGCCAATCAGTGCCAGGACAATCCCGACCAACAAAATCAACAGATGATAGGATGAGAGGTCGTTGTGGGTGACTTTGGTCAGCACGTTGGCGAGCGCCACCATGGCAAGCCCCCAGCGCAGCAACTTCATGGCCGTCCGAGCGCGGGCATGGGCCGTGCGATGCGCAGCCAGCTTGGTGCGCCAGTGCGCCATGGTGTTGCGCCAATAGGCCAGGCCCGTGCGCTCAATGCCAATGAGCAAGGGCGCCTCAGCATGCTTGTAGTCCTGTATGTACCAGCGTATGTCTTCTTTGAGCGCGACACGAAATTCGTAATGATGGGCCGGGACCAGGTCCTGAACCCGGGCACGCATACTCGGGTTGTTCGGGTCAGCCGCAGCGATAATGACCGTGTCCCCCATCTGCCGGATCGGAAACCACTCTCCGGCGCGCAAAACCTTGGCATCCAGGCCGGAAAACAGCTGTGGTACGGGCAGGCGTTCATCATATTGCGTGAAAGCGCAGTCATAATGCCGGGCTAGCGCGTCCAGCAAGGCGCAGCGCGTCATTGCCAATTCCTTCAATAAGATGCGTTCGGCGTCGATACCACGCTTGGCGGCACTACGTAGTGCTGACTGGAGCAGGGTTTCACTCAGAATGCCCTGCTCAACCAGGGGATAATAGGGCGATATTTCAGTGTTCATGTGGATAATGGCTGCGCTTCCAGGCGCTTTTCGGTTGACTGTAATCGGCATCGGCGATTTCAAAACTACCGTCGATAAGTGGTGAACTGCGCTTGACCCGTTCTGCCGGCAGATACCAGCGCAGGCCATCGACAATGAGGTACAGACCAATGATCACCAACACGGCATCAAAAACTGTCCAGAGGATGTCTACATGGCCCGTAAATTCGAAATAAATGTAGAGCCCGGCGCCCACCGTCATGATGCTGAAGCCGGTGCGGATGAAAGCCATGCCGGTGCGCGCCCGGGCCATGACCGTCCGCAGCCGCGACATGACGTTGCGTTTGTCCGCAAGGGTGGTGCGCTCCAGAGCCAGGCCGGTAGTTGCAAATACTCCTGGGCGCGACTGCCCGGCATTGGCCTCCACTACCGGATCCATTTTGTGGGTATAAAGGCATAAGGAGGGAAAAATGCGGTCCCAAGGCCCGCGTTTACCGTGGGCATTACTTACCGCTTCCAGCGCACGATTGGCGGCATTCCGCCCGGGATGGTACCAGAGAAAACCCTCCACCAGCATGAAAAGACCAATCGCAATCAGACTCCAGTCAAAAATCGACCAGGGACCGGCAGGGAATTTGCGGATGAAGCCAATGCCGATGGCTGCAAAAGCCACACCCGTCCGGGCAAAGGCGAGTCCCGTCCGCGCCTTGGCCATCATCGTCCGCAGATAAGCCAGAATGGTGCGTTCCTCAGCGAGATTCGTCCGGTCATTCGCCAGGAAACGCCGCCTTTCGACTGGAGAAAGCGCATCCCAGGCCGCGCGCAACCCGGCAGCACCTGCAACCACCGGACTGCGTCGAAATGCCATCTGCCCGCCCGGATCGATCACATTCAGGGCTGAATAGTTTTCGGGAACCGCGTAGGGGAGATAGGTTTTGATGGCGCGCGATTCCCGACGCGCCGGCAGATACCAGAGCAGGCCGTCAATCATGGCCAGAATCCCGAAAACCAGGAGTGGGATTTCAAAAAACAACCAGGCCCCACCACCAAATAAGCGCAAAAAAGCGACACCAATACTGGTCAACGCGACTCCCGTACGTGCCAGGGCAAGCCCGGTGCGGCTGCGCGCAAAACGGGTCCGTTGCGCGGAGTAGCGGGTGCGTTCTCCGGCCAGATAGGTACGGACTTTAGCCAGGGGTGTACGCCCGCCATAAACGGGAAAATCGTCATTCAGATCGGCGCTGTTTTCAATCAGACGAATGAGGTCGGGGCGCGTAGCCACCCTGAGAGTAAGGTTTTCGACACCAAGGGTTTGCCGGATATGCGCCAGCAAAGCGGGATCATCCGGCGTACAGGCTATGACTTCGGCGCTTTCCGCCGTCCAGGCCACAGGCAACCATAACTCGTTTCTGAGCGTGTCCACGTCGAGTCGGCGGAGAATTGCCTGCGATGCAACCAGCCCCTCGTCGTATTCGGCTACAGGACAACCATAGCGGTCCTTCAAGTCATCAATCAGTTTCTCTTTAGGCAATGCGTCTATCGTAATACCCCAAATGAACAACCATCAGCAGCTCAGTGCTCACTGCACTGCGCAGACACATTCCTGCGCAGATATGCAGATGCAAACCGCCTATTATAAACAAATCGCGGCAGCAGTGACCAGCCGTAGTCGCGGGCAATAAAATTTCTGGATAGATAGATTATGAATTGATCCATTAAAAAAGGATGCATGGACAGCAAGCTGTCTTATGCACCCTAAGGACGGAAGAACGATCGCAGAATGTTATCAGGGCTTGATATAGCTGAAGCCGGCATGCTCCAGCTGCATGATGCGGACGATTCCTGCCGGCACAATAACCACAGAGTGATCCAGCTTGGGAAGATGGCCAGTTTTCTTCTTGAACTCTTCCATGCTGTTATGGCACACATCGAACTCCACCCCCTCAGCATTAATCGCGGCAATGCGACTCGCCACCGGGCTGTTGGGAAGATACATTTTGATGCCCGGCCCAAATGCCACGACAACAATCTGAACCTTTTCCTGACCAAAATAATTGAGCAGGTTTTGCGCATTATTCAAAGTAAGATTCCAGCGGGCCGGATTATCCTGACTGACCTGGATCACCACATGATGCTCGGCAAAAGGCAAGTCATGTATAAAAGCAGGGTGATTAAAATGAAAATCATGGAGCATCGAAACATTGGCTGAATCGACATTGGCCGAAGCAGTGGCCATGCCCAACATGCCCATCACCGGCAAAACGCTGGCCAATACGGCCACCTTCAAAAAGCTCTTCAATAACATCACCATCTCCTCGTTATCTTCATCAAAAGGCAATCATCGCCTGCATGGCAAATTCATTATCCACGGCATCGGAAATACTATTCGCAACAGGATTAGGCTGATGCGGTACACCCAGCGTCCGGAAGTAGTAACCGGCCATGATTTTGGTCAGTGGCGTGAAGTGATACTGCAGACCAATGGCCCAGGTTTTGAATATGCGTTGCTGTGCCGGATCATTCGGCAAGCGGTCGTAATAGTCATAACGTAAATTCGCTTCAATATGCCTGGTCAAAAACAAGCCGCCTTCCAGCATGTAACCATTGGCCGTGTTCTGGCTGCCGGGATAAAGTTGGGTGTTGGTCAGTGGCGCAGCCAGACCAGGGGCGCTGCTGAATGCCGAAGCTGCCGATATCCAGCCGGTACCACGCATATACTGGAAGCGGAATTGCCGGCCCCATTGGTGCATATAGCCTTGCAAATACTGCACATCCACGCCGTAGCGATTCATACTGTAACTGGCGTCATTCAATTCAGGACTGGCATGCTGATACCAGATACCCGCCTGCACATCGCTACGGAAGGGTCCTTTCCCCCCGAATATATAAGCTTCCTGCAGACGCGCAGCATAAAGGGGACTGCTCGATTGGTTACCGGCAGCCACGGTTCCAAACATTCCGATCATGGCGCCATAGGTAAATTCCCAATGACCGTTACGGAACCAGTCAAAAGCCATGATGCCTGGATAGCGGAAGGCATTAACACCCAGAGTCTGTTGACCATTAATCAAATAGGCGTTCAGGTCAGGATTGATTTTGTAAGGATTGCTGGAGTTATACATTGGTTGCTGCATCAATTGCCCAATCATTGTCGATGACAACACAAAGTTATAACTCATAAATCCTTGCATGGCTCCTTCGGCGCTTGGTGCACGAATAAGACCTGCTTCAATTCTGGCCCCTGGAATATAACTGAAGGTAAAATGCCCATCAATGAGGCCAGGTTGATAACCGCCACGCACACGCGTGAAACCATTATCACCAAACTCCCCACCAAAAAAATAGGAAATATGCTTGTTCAGGTTTCCGCGAAACATGATTCGCGCCCGCAGAATATTAGCGGTAGTGCTTTGGGAAAATCCTGGAGCTATGAGATCAATATGCGGAATCTGATTTTTTTCAAGGCTGTCTTCCTGGCCGGATTGTGCATATAAACTCGGCTCAATAAATCCCGAAACACCAAATAACGGGGCTTTGGCAGGAGAAGTTCCCTGCAACTCGAACCAGTTGGCGGCATGGGCTAGCGGGGATAACCCAAGCATGGCTGCTGCGACAATAAGTGTATTTCTGGAAATTTTATGGCCGTGATACATGTTTATCACCTCGCGATGTTTTGGCTGAATATTTATATTTTGAAATAAACGACGACCAACAACGTGGGAATGCCGTTGACCTTCGCCTTACGGACAAAAAGGTTAGCAATGTTCGTGCCACAATGAAACCCATGCTTATTGTGGAAGAGGATTCGCCAATGCGGACAAAATAGCACAAGGACTTGTGCTTAAAAGAACACAACAAATAATCCATATTCCTCTATTAAGGAATACTAATAAATTGTCGCTCTATTTCTTCGAGACTCAGGCCTTTGGTTTCTGGCACCAGCTTCAGGGTGAACAGTATGGCCAAAAAAGTCATGAGGGCGTAAATCAGAAAAGTTGCACCACGGCCAATGGCGCCAACGAGATCCAGAAAAACTCCAGCCACCAGCATGTTAGCCAGCCAGTTGATCACCGTGGCCAGACTCATGGCGCGACCACGAATAGCCAGCGGGAAAATTTCAGAAATCAACAACCAGAATATCGGCCCTAAACTCATCGCGAAAAAAGCGACAAATACCGCCGAGGTCACAACGATGAGCGCAGCCCCCAACGCTCCCTGCAAATTCGTTAAAAACTCCAGCGAGAGGCCCAGCAAGCTGAACAGCATGCCCCACAATCCCCATAACAACAATTTGCGACGTCCCAGACTATCCAAAAAGCGCATGGAAATGATGGTCGCCAGGACATTCACCAAGCCAATGCCGCCCGTCGCCAGAATGGCCATGAAAGGAGAAGACAATCCAGTCTCCTGCAAAATCTTCGGCGCATAGTACAAAACGATATTGATGCCGGTGATCTGCTGAAAAACGGCCAGGCCCACAGCGATGACCATCAGGCGACGCAGTTTCCGGTTATTGAACAGGCTACGCAACGCCATAGGCTCGGTGTTCGCATTGCCCAGCTGTAAGGATTCCAGCTCTTCTGCCACCAGCGCCGTACTGCGCAAATACTGCAAAGCGGATTTGGCCCGATCGATGAGCCCTTGCCTGATGAGCCAGCGCGGACTCTCCGGCAACATCCACATTCCCACAAAAAGAATAAGCGCGGGCAAGGCTCCCAACCCCAGCATCCAGCGCCAGCCACTGCCAAGGTCGCTAAACAGGAGATCTACCCCATAGGAAATGAAAATCCCGATGCTGATGTAAAGCTGATTAATGGTGACAATGGCCCCGCGCCGCTCTGGCGTGGTAATTTCAGCCAGGTAAAGCGGGGTCACCGTTGAAGCCACCCCAATAGCCAGTCCCAGAAAGGCGCGCCCCAGAAAAAGGAGTGCCACACTGTTGGCAGACGCTGCCAAAAGACTTCCGAAAACAAACAGTGCGGCAGTTGCCAGCAAAATCCGGCGCCGTCCCCATCGGTCTGCCAGCAACCCGGAAATAGCGGCGCCCAACGCGGCACCAGCCAAGGCCACCGCCACGAACAATCCCTGCATGCTGCCATTGAGCTGGAAGTCATGCGCCAGAAAGAGCAAAACCCCCGCAACCACCCCGGTTCCATAACCAAACAGGAGGCCACCCAGACCAGCTATCACAGCAATCAGCACAAATCGCCAATCCCGATGTTTTACTGACCGTTCGGGCTGCAGCATGCTACCCCCAATACTTCCTGAATCGCGCGTTTCTGGCGCTTAATGCTGGGTACAATGGCCACCCTTCATCTCCCTCTCTTCGACATAGACCAAACTACGCAGCTCCTTAATCATCTTATTGTTTTCACACTCAAGAACTGAGCCCAGATAGAGAGCATTGACCATATCTCCGTTATCCAGCGCCAGTTTTGACTGGCGTGCCAGATGATGTATTTTTTCATGGCGCTGCAAAATCTGTAAAAACTCGGACTGATCGCCAAAACGCAAGGATCCGTCCCCCTTCAGCCAGCGTCCAAGATGGCATTTTTCTTCGGCATCCTGTTCCAATACATGTTGCGGAATGGATTTTTGTTCGCGCATGGCCAGCAGAAAATTCTCGGTCCGTTGTCCATGACCTTCCAGCAAAGTCGGCAAAATATCAATGGAAGAATGGCTGAGCATACTCAAATTCAGACTTTTGAACTGCCGCAGCCAAAGGGGAATATCTTCTCCGGGCATGGGCTTGGCAAACAGATATCCCTGCAAGTGACCACAACCCATTTTCGCCAGTAATTTGGCATGGGCTTCTGTTTCCACCCCTTCCGCAATCACATCCAGACCCAACATACGACTGGCAGTAATCACAGCTGCCACAATAGCCAGATCCTTGGGGTCGTTGATCATGTCGCGGACAAAGCTTTGATCCAGCTTGACGGACTGGGCGGGGAGCTGCTGAAGATAGGTCAAAGAAGCGTTCCCCGTTCCAAAGTCATCCAGCGCCACGCGCACACCCAAATCATTGCAGGCCGCCAGTCGCTCCTGGGCATGAATGAGATCCTTAAGTGGTGCTGATTCGGTAATTTCGATTTCGATCTGCTCAGCAGGTAAACCGGGATATTTTCGTAGAGCTTTTTCCAGATCGTCCAGGAAACGTGCATCCAGTAAATGATGGGCACTGATATTAACGGAAACACGCAAGGCAAGTCCTTGTTGCTGCCAGATTTGACCTTGCCGAAAAGCGGCATCCATCACAAAAATACCCACGTCCCGGGCATAACGATGATGATCCAGACCGGCCCAGAAAGCTGCGGGACCCAGCAAACCCCGTTCAGGATCAAGAATCCGAAGCAAAGACTCAACCCCCGATACGCCACCAAAACTGTTGACGATTGGCTGGTAATGCAACACCAACTGATGATTTTTAAGTCCCCTTTCGAGCAGCAGTCGCATATTGGCCGCATTTTGTGCGGCCTCATCCAGAGTCAGACTGTACAGACTGAGCTGATCCCCTCCCTGTTTTTTTGCCGCATATAATGCCATATCCGCATGCGCCAGAAGGGTTTCTACGGATACTTCATCCAGAGGATATAACGTCACGCCCAGACTGGCACTCACATGAATCCACTCACCATCGATTTCCACAGGCGTACGCACGGCTTCCAAAATCCGTCCACAAATGAAGTCCAGGTCGTCTATGGAACCCAGCGACGGAAAAAGCAGACCGAATTCGTCCCCTCCCAATCTTCCCAAGGTGTCGCCAGAACGCAAGCATTGACGAATCCGCTGGGTGACAGAAAGCAGCAAACGATCACCGGCGCCATGTCCAAAACGGTCATTGACCGGCTTGAAAGCATCCAGATCCAGCAGCACTACCCCGAGTAAAGTCTCGTCTCGACTGGCCTGCCGGCGGGCGATTTCCAGGCGATCCATAAATAAAAGACGGTTGGGAACCTGAGTCAAGGGATCCCGGAGCATGCGATTACGTAATTGCAAAACGATCTCGCCGAGATGGGCAAACGCCTCAAAATAATCTGACCCGATTCTTTTAAAATATCCTTTTGCCCGAGCGCCAATAAAACCTAAACCTTGCAAGTCACCCGACGAAAAAGGCAGAAACACCATTTCCTGAACGCGGGGTCGCAATTTCCGGATCCATTCCGGTGCTGCAGGATCATCACTTGAGTAAACCAGGACCTGGTTTTGTTGTAAGGCCTGCCAACAGGGATCTTCTGCAGAATAAGGTAGATAGGGCATGGACAAGCGCAAACCGGCCGAAGCTTCCAGAGTTAATAGATCATTGACTCTACTGGAGCACAGAAAATAGCCAGCCAGGGTGATATAACGACTTTTACGCGGCAAGCGCTCACATAACACCTGTAAAAGACTGGTGTTATCGGTATCTTTTTCAATACGGGTGCTTGCCAGGGTATCCAGCAACACATCAAAAACGGCGCTTCGCTCACCATCCGTTTCCCGCGCTGCCTGGGCGTAGCCGCTTAACTGACTCATCAAGTCACCCATCAGCAGGCTGATGAGGATTTGTCCCAGACGCGAATGGTGTTCGGTTGGGACATGCTTTTCCAAAATCGGCTGCCAATGCCGCCAGTAGATGGTGTAGCCACCGGCCAGCCAGGCAGGATCAATGCCTAAATGGTGATGCTTGGCACCCAGTTGCTGCATGGCAGTCTGCCAGGAAGGGTTCAGTTGGTTGTTCAGAAGATCATATCCATGCTCCGCCTGACGCTGAACCAGGGCTTCAATCTGTGCTTCTGAAAAGTTTCTGAAAGCTGCGGCGGTAGCCGGATGTGAAAACAGATAGTTATAAAAATCCCGGGCCAGCTGTTCTGCACTTTGGGCAAATAAACCCCAATACTGGTCTAATAAAATGAAATCTTCACGATCCAATCCCAAAAAACTGACCAGATTATCTGAACTTTTAAAGGAGCTATTCATCGCTGCAAAAAGCCGTACAACCTCCCTGTTTGGACAGAACCGCATCCAGCACCAGGCTTTCCAGCGTTTCCGTCGGGCTTACCCCATAGAAAACACTCAGCTCCTTGAGCATTACCCATGCCCACTCTGAGAGTGCCACTTGCTTTATAAGCGCCGCTTTTTGCCCTACCTGATCATTATCAGGTTTTGTAGTAGACATAACTTTTACTCCAACCTCACTACGTTTATTCTGATAGCCATTATATTTTTTCCAGACAACCAGCCTGGACTTGTAATGAAAATGATACAAGTTCTGGGAGGGAAGAGCAAACAGAGAAACGAAGGTTTTTCTTATATATCATAAATGTAACGCAAAGTAACAGCACATTATAATAATATCATTATTTTCTTAATCTGTTATTCAACGAATTTCATGAAAAATTAAGCAATCAAAATTTTTTATTAAAAAATGCGCGTATTTCTCGAGTATTCCGGGCGCTTCTGAATTTCCTCGGCTTTTTTACATAAATATAAGTGTTCGGCACGTTTTTTTTGATCGCGGGTGAGAGACATCCGGATTCCGACCAGGCACTGACCCGCTGGAGCCCCTTCTTCTTGAATACGAACAACAGTAACCACCGTTTCACAGGTTCCACAGTCAGCAATGGTAAATTCAGCAAGCACATTTTCACCAGGCCGAAACAATCCTTTGGGCGCAAAAAAGCTGGCACCGCTGGGACTGAAATCGTGTAGCCGCCCTACCAGTTCAGCACCACCCGCCTTGCGTATGGTAATAGCACCATCCAACTTGACACGTTTGGCTCTACGCGAGGCTCTGCGGTAGATCATACGCGGCACATCAAAATAATAACGCCCTTCAAACATGTATTTCAGATCCGAAAAAAACATATAAATAAAGTCACCCAATTCAAGAAAAATCAGGGCTTTCTTATAGTCTTCCTGCGCAAGAACACCCTTCAAGCGGAAAAGCAGATTCTCCGATTCACAGCCATCAAAATAAAAGTGTGCGCCAGAATCATTGCTGTCTGCCGAAAAAATTACGGCATCTCCCAGCCCCTCCGCAGACCTCTCTGAACATAGCATCGCCGGGATATTTTCAAAGACAGCTTCACCAAACTCCTCAACCAGAATTTGCTGATATTCTGCAATACTGAGCCCGCTTCTCAACGGTAGCATCATACCCAACTCTGTATCGTCAGAAGTCAGTCCCATATACCCTCCAAAAACAAGTGGATAGGCCCCATAATCCGGGCGAGCAGACAAAGGAGTAATCCAGAAAAATTCAATGAAAACTTACACGTGAATATTTTAGAAACTTTATTACCAAAAATGTTACACCTAATGTCACAAAGGAACAAACACCGCTGGCTAACGCAACCTGTCGGGAGGGTGTCCACAAGTCCTCCGGTCTGCGCTACACTGCCCCGCAATCAACCCACCACGCTCCCGGATGGAACCCGCCATGGCCCAATATGTATTTACCATGAATCACCTGAGTAAAACCGTACCGCCCAAGCGTGCGCTGCTCAAAGACATCTCTCTGTCTTTTTTCCCTGGCGCGAAAATCGGGGTCTTGGGGCTGAATGGCTCGGGGAAATCCACCTTGATGAAAATCATGGCCGGTGTGGATCGGGAGTTTGAGGGCGAAGCCCTGCCCATGCCGGACCTGAAAATTGGTTATCTGCCTCAGGAGCCCGATGTCGATCCCAACAAGACCGTGCGTCAGGTGGTGGAGGAAGGACTCGGCGAAATCATCGACGCGCAACAACAACTGGAAGCCGTTTATGCCGCTTATGCCGAACCGGACGCTGATTTTGATGCCCTGGCCACCGAGCAGGGACGACTGGAAGCCATTGTCGCCGCCAGTGACGGGCATCAGGCAGAACTGCAGATGGAAGTGGCCGCTGATGCTTTGCGCCTGGCTCCCTGGGATGCGCTGGTGGGCCCTCTTTCCGGTGGCGAAAAGCGTCGTATTGCCCTCTGCCGCCTGCTGATCAGTCGTCCCGACATGCTGCTTCTCGACGAGCCCACCAACCATCTGGATGCCGAGTCGGTAGATTGGCTGGAACAGTATCTGCAGCGCTTCAGCGGGACCGTGGTGGCGGTCACCCATGACCGCTATTTCCTGGACAACGCTGCCGAATGGATTCTGGAGCTGGATCGCGGTCGTGGCTTTCCCTATAAAGGCAATTACTCGGCATGGCTGGAGCAGAAAGAAAAACGTCTGGAACAGGAAGCACGCAGTGAAGCTTCGCGCCTCAAAGCCATGCAACAGGAACTGGAATGGGTGCGTCAGAATGCCAAGGGCCGGCAAAGCAAAAGCAAGGCGCGCCTGGCCCGCTTTGAAGAACTCAGCTCCTACGAGTACCAGACGCGCAATGAAACTTCGGAAATTTTCATTCCCGTTGCCGAACGACTGGGTAATGAAGTCATTGAATTCAAGGATGTCAGCAAAGGCTTCGGCGACAAGCTTCTGTTTGAGAATCTCAGCTTCAAGATTCCTCCGGGTGCCATCGTCGGCGTGATTGGTCCCAATGGCGCCGGTAAGTCCACTTTTTTCCGGATGATCATTGGACAGGAACAGGCCGACAGCGGCGAAGTAAGTATCGGCGCTACCGTCAAACTGGCTTACGTGGATCAGTCCCGCGATGCCCTGGCGGCCAAAAACAATGTCTGGGAAGAAATTTCGGGAGGCCTGGATATTCTCACCGTTGGTAAATTCGAGATCCAGTCCCGCGCCTATTGTGGTCGCTTCAATTTCAAGGGGAACGACCAGCAGAAACTGGTGGGCCAGTTGTCGGGTGGGGAGCGCGGTCGCCTGCATCTTGCGAAAACGCTGATTGCCGGTGGTAACGTGCTGCTGCTGGACGAACCGTCTAATGATCTGGATGTGGAAACCTTGCGGGCCCTGGAAGATGCCCTGCTGGAATTTGCCGGTAGCATCCTGGTCATTTCCCACGATCGCTGGTTTCTGGATCGCATCGCCACCCATATCATCGCCTTTGAAGGCGATGGTCATGTCGAATTTTTTGCCGGCAACTACCATGAATACGAAGCCGACAAAAAACGTCGACTCGGCGAAGAGGGAGCCAGGCCCCATCGCTTGCGCTTCAAGCCGATTGTTCGCTGAGGCGACGAATCTGCAAGCAGGTTCAGCGGTAATGCCAACGTAAAGTCAACCCAATGGTTCGCGCTGGTAGAGGGTAGAAATTGGCGCCGCTGTCCACGGTAATGCCACCGGTATTGATCAAACCAATTCCCTGATTTTGCAAAAGGTTATAGACCCACAAGTCGACATCCAGTGACTGGTGTGGACCATTCCAGGTGTGACCCAGGTTGAGATCCGTCAGGAAATAGCCAGGAACAGGTTCCCTGTGCAAACTGTCTGCCCAACGTGGACCAAGATACCTTTCCTGCATGGAGACGCGCCATTGTGGGCTGTCGTACTGCAAAAAGGCATTTGCGGACCACCTGGGCGTATCTGGCGTCTGCAAACCGGCTACTGGAAGTAATGTACCGCCGACCCCCTGCACATTTTGCGAAAAAACGCTGCGTGTATAACTTCCGTTGCCGGTGAGTGACCAGTTTCTGGCAAATCGCCATTGACTACTGAGACTCGCCCCATAGCTGCGCCCATTTCCGACATTTTGCGGATAGGTAAGACCGGAGAGCGCATCATATACCGAGATGGATTTGTTCTGAAAAGTACCGTAATACCCCAAAGCTTCCATATATCCCGCATCGGAAGCCCAACGCAAGGCCATATCTCCCTGATTGCTGCGAATCAGGCGCTGGGCATTCCAAAGATTCTGGATTTGCAGACCTGCACGATTAAAGGCTGCGGCGTTCTGCTGATAAGCCGGCCACAAATCAAATCCCGGGGAGGCTACGTTACTCCCTGCACTGGCACGCAACAGCCAGTGCTCGCGCAGTAAAAAACGCAATCCCAGGTAAGGCAGAAAGGCTGTCAATGTCCGGCCTCTCACTGACTGACGAGCGATCAGCGCAGACTGAGCCAGCGCCTCATCCAGTACATCCGTCGTCAGTTTACTGGGATCAAAGGCCTGCAATCCCGGAAGGGTATCCCAGACATATCTGCCACCCCAATCCATGGTCAGCCGGCCCCAGTGCCAGCTTTGTTGCAGATAAAAACTATCGTAACGTTCCGGACTGCCCGGTGCACTCAGCAAGGACCAGCGCAGAAACTGCAGCCCTCCATTTGCAGTGGGCTGATATAAGGCACTGTTGGTGAGCGGATGGGGCGGGATTTTTTCGTCATGCCAATACCCGGCCCGCCAGTCCCAGACTCCGGAATGCTTTTCCCAATCAAGACGCAAGCCCCAGCGCCAGGCATTGAGATCCGCCCGCTGTACCAGCCCCTGACCATTTTGTACGATGCCACGCCAATATGCTCCGCTTTCCTGCATCGCGTAAGGAGATAAATGCAAACTTCCGTAAATCCCCAAATGCTGACGCCACTCCAGCAATAACGCATTGTCAGTGAAGCGCTGATGATTATAGCCCTGGTATAGGGAAGCCTCCGGAGAAAATGGATTACTGGCGGGATTGCGGGCATAGGCGAGCCGCCCGTAGCGCTTTAAATCAAGCGTTTCACGGTAATTCAGTGGTCGGTAATTGCTGCTGCGATAATCGGCATGTACATAAAACAGGCGCAGAAGACCCGAGGCGTATGGCTGTTGCCATCCGATAGCGGCGTTGCTTCTTCCTTCGGGAGCCGCACCCCAGCCCCGCCATTGGCCTGCCCGGGTGAACGATCCTGAAAGAAAGAGCGTCGACCCGCCAGGCAGGGCGCCACTATCCCAACGCAGGAAACTCCGGGAAAAGCCTTTACTACCAACACTCTGACTGAACAACCACGCAGTCTGTGCTTGTGGCCATAAAATACGACTATCTACCACCCCGGCCAGACTACCAGGGCTCGGCAGGGAGGGCGGCACCGCACCCATAAATAACTGCAGGGACTGTATGTCCTCCTGGTCCACCAACCACTGACCCGGCCCGGAAAATCCAGCCACCAGTGGTAACCCGTCCAGCAGATCACCGGCACCATGCTGGGCAGTCTCACCGCGTACCCGCAAGCCCTTACTGGCACTTTGCACATTGGCAAGATTAAGGGCGTCTGCGGCGTTATAGCTAACTCCCGGCAAAAAACCCAGTGCTGCTTCGCTGTTGGCGCCTCCCGGACCCGCCAGCGCCGCGACCTGTTTTTGATCCAGGCGAAAAACCGTAGCACTTCTTGTCGACGATTGCCCGATCTGGACGGGCAGGACCGCCGCCTCTTCGCGACGGACCGTACCCAGATCTTCTGCTTCTGCCGTTTCGCTAAAAAACCCAATAGATAAAGGAAAAACTCCACCCAGTAACCATAAAAAATGAAAATCAGCCCAACGAATGACCATCCTATCGCTCCCTTTATATGCAACTTTGTTGCAATAATAGATCATTCTTCGCGAGACTCAACCTGCTTCTTCACGCAGACCAAGCGCTGGTCATACCAATAAAGGGCTTGCAGACACCTTGACTTTCGGACAGCATCTCCTTATCTTCTCAGCCCTTAGGATTTACCCGCAGGAAGTGTTCCAATGAAGCGTACTTTTCAACCCAGCATTACCCACCGCAAGCGGACTCACGGCTTTCGTGCCCGCATGGCGACCAAGTCCGGGCGTCTTGTTCTGAAACGTCGGCGCGCCAAGGGCCGTCAGCGTCTCTGTCCGTAAGTTTATGCATCCGGCGCAGGCGCATCCTCATCGCTTTACCCGCGAGGATCGCCTCCGTCAGAAAGCGTTGATTCAGCGCACCATTAAACAAGGGCGCAAAAAAGTTTTTCCCGAGTTGGTCATGTATACCCTCCCCAATACTGTTTCTCATCCCCGGCTGGGTTTGGCCGTGAGCCGCAAGGTAGGTAACGCCGTCATTCGTAACCGGGTCAAACGTCGTCTGCGCGAGGCCTTTCGCCTGCAGCAAACGCGCTCGGCAGGACAGGATGTCATGGTGGTTGCCCGGAATGGGGCCAGACAACTCAGTATGCGCGTTATGGGTGGTTATTTCCGGCAACTGCTGGGGAAAGCATGAGCGCGCGCCGCGCAGCCGTGCTGGCGGTTCGTACCTATCAATATGCCATCAGTCCCTTGCTGGGCCATCATTGCCGCTTTTATCCGACCTGCTCCGAATATACCTGTCAGGCCATTGAACGCTATGGCATCGCCAAGGGTTCGTGGCTGGGTATCAAACGCATCGGCCGCTGCCATCCCTGGCACGCGGGCGGTGTTGATCCCGTTCCTTAATACTCTGGGGCTCCATGGAAAATCAGAAAACTTTTCTTGTCATTGCACTGGCCGTGGTCTTTTTTCTGCTGTTTCAGGCCTGGCAGGAGCAAAATGCGCCGAAAACCGTGACGCCCGCAACCAGCACCGCCAGCAAGGCAGTCGCTCCCGTCACCGCCCCGACGGTTTCACCCATTACCACGACGGTACCTGCAGCCGTCAGTCAGGCCATGGCTCCGGCGCGCGGCCCCTCCGTGCCTTTCAGCACCAGGGTGTTTACCGGTCATATCGGCCTGCATGGTGGAGACATCCAGAATCTTGGCCTGCGTGCCTACCCTGTAGCCACCGATAATCCTGCTCCTTACCCTATTCTGGACACAAGCTCCGCCAAACTGACGACCCAACAAAGTGGATTTTTGGGAAGAGACGGACAATTACTCATTCCCCAGTTTGCGGAAGAAAAGCCCTCTTCGGATACGGACAGCCCGATCGTCCTGAAGGGCAAGGCCGGACCTTTGACGATCACCAAAACCTGGGTTTTCCAGCCCGATAGCTATCTTGCTGAAGAGCACATCCAGGTAACCAACAGCGGAACCCAGCCCTGGAACGGCAGCTACTTTGATCAGATTCTGCGCAATGATCGCGCCGAAAGTCACATGTTCATGTCCATTTTTACGGGCGCCGTACTGATGCATGGCGGAAACTTCAGTGAAGTCAGTTTTGGCGACATGCGTGACCACCCCCACACGGAAGCAGGGCCTGGCTGGGCCGGAATGATGGACCATTATTTTCTGGCAGCCGTTCTGCCCGCCGAACAGGCGCAGCATGTGCAGGTTTATGCCCGACCCTCCGGCAGTAATTATGTGGCGGGGGTAAATACGCCTCTACCCACCCTGGCTCCGGGGCAGAGTACCACCATTACCCAGCAGATTTTTCTGGGTCCCAAACAGCAAAGTCGCCTGGCGGCACTGGGTCGGGGTCTGGAGCAGACGGTTGATTATGGCTGGTTTGCCATTATTGCCGAACCCATGCATCTGGTACTCAAATGGTTTCATGGTCTGGTCGGCAACTGGGGTCTGGCCATTATTCTCCTGGTCATCGTCATCAAGGCGATCTTCTTCTATCCCTCGGCCATCAGTTACCGGTCCATGGCCAACATGCGCAAGCTCCAGCCCAAACTGGAAAAACTGAAAAAAGAATGTGGTGATGATAAGCAGAAACTGGGCGCGGCCATGATGGAGCTTTACCGTACGGAAAAGGTCAATCCGATGGCGGGCTGTTTGCCCATTCTTCTGCAAATGCCTTTTTTCATTGCCCTTTACTGGGTTCTGGTAGAAAGCGTATCACTCCGCCAGGCACCCTTCATCCTCTGGATTCATGATCTGGCGGTGCCCGATCCTTATTACATCCTGCCGCTGCTCATGGGCATTTCCATGTTTTTCCAGCAGCGCCTCAACCCTGCGCCCGTCGATCCAATGCAGAAAAAAATCATGTCGGCTCTGCCGGTCATTTTTGCGGTGTTTTTCTCTTTTTTCCCGGCAGGTCTGGTACTCTACTGGTTGACCAACAACGTCGTTTCCATTGGTCAGCAATACCTGATCACCCGACACATCATGGCCGCCAAAGACTAGGGCGGCAAGGCTTTTCGCAGCTGGGTTGTCTCATCGGTTCCTGAATCGTGGCGAGGATCTTATAGATGCGCTATCAGCAGGGAGATACCATCGTCGCCATTGCGACGCCGCCCGGAGAGGGGGGCGTCGGCATTTTGCGCCTCTCTGGTCCAGCCGCCCTGCGCATTGCCAAGGCCCTCTGCGGACTGGCCCCGGAAAGCCCGAACTGGTCCGCCCGACATGCCCGTTTCCGGCATTTTTACGGCCGCGATGGCCAGGGCATAGATCACGGTATTACCCTTTATTTCCCTGCACCGCACAGCTATACCGGTGAAGACGTGGTCGAATTACAGGGACATGGGAGTCCTCTGGCACTGGCCACCTTGATGCAGGAATCGGTCGCTCATGGCGCCCGTGCAGCGCGGGCAGGTGAGTTTACCGAACGCGCTTTTCTCCATGGCCGTCTGGATCTGGCCCAGGCGGAAGCCGTGGCAGACCTCATTCATGCGCGCAGCGAAGCACAGGTACGTGCCGCTTCGGCAAGTCTCGAAGGCGCTTTTTCCAAGGCTGTCGACGCCATCTATTGGCAATTATTGCAACTTCTTGCCCTGGTGGAGGCCGGGCTGGATTTCAGCGAGGAAGACCTCGGCACTGCGCACGACAGCGCGGTTCATCATGGTCTCGAAACCTTGCAGAAGCAGCTGCTTCACTTGCAACAGCAAGCCCGGCAAGGTGCACGTCTCGCCAGGGGTGGCCGCGTCATTCTTGCCGGTCGCCCCAATGTTGGCAAATCCAGCCTGATGAATGCGCTGGCTCAACGGGATGCGGCCATTGTTACCCCGGTTCCCGGAACTACCCGTGACTTGCTGCGCGAGGAAATCCTGCTCGACGGCCTGCCCGTAGAACTCATTGATACGGCCGGGCTCCGGGAGTCACAAGATGTGGTAGAGGCGGAAGGCATTTCCCGGGCGCGGCAGATTTTGCAAAGTGCCCAGCTGATATTGCTGGTTGCGGACGCCCACGCCGGCTGGCAAGCCGAAGACCAGACTATTCTCGAATCCCTGCCGTCCATACCCAGACTGATTATCTGGAACAAGCAGGATCTGGTAACCCGCCTCCCCAACGCACCGGCCCACGAAGCCTGCCTGGCCATTTCTGCGCTGGCGGGAGATGGTTTGGATGCCCTGAAAGCAGAAATCATGCTGCAGATGGGCATGGAAAACAGCGCCTGTGCCTTCAGTGCCCGGCAGCGCCACGTGGAGGCACTGGCCGACACGACAGAAAAAGTGACGGATGCGCTACACCTGCAAATAACCGCCGCCCCCCCGGAGATCCTGGCGCAAACCTTGCGGGAAGCCGCCAATGCCCTGGCGCAAATTACCGGAAAAATTGATGTGGAAGATATTCTCGGAGAGATTTTTTCGCGCTTCTGTATCGGTAAATAAACGCAGATCTTCATAATATAAAAAGGGCTGGATAACCCTCCAGCCCTTTTATTTTTTCAACTATTGCTAAACCTCATTCGACGCTGATTTTCCGTCTTTTGGCAGATTCCGCCTTGGGTAAGACCAGCTCCAGAACGCCATCTTTATAGGCTGCCTTACTCTGGCTGGCATCCACATCAACAGGCAACTGTACCGTCCGTGAAAAATCACCATAACGGCGTTCACGATAAATATACTTGCCTTCTTCTTCCGTCTTGTTTTCTTCCTTGCTGCCGCTGATATATACCTGGTTACCATGAACCTGGACATCCAGCTTTTCCTTATCCATACCGGGTACTTCGGCGCGAATGACTATTTCGTTATCGCGGTCCAGAACATCAATATGAGCAATATGTGCGCGCACTGAACCATTCTGATTACCGTTATTTACCGGACGAAAAACGCCGGGCAAAAGGGAATCAAAAAACTGCTCTACCGGATCCACAGAACGCACCGACTGTACTGAAGAATTCTTTTCATCAACCATGGAATAATCTCCTTAATTCATCCCGGTGACCTAATCACCATGCTCCAGTTAATGGGGCTGCGAAAAACCATTTTCAAGCCCTGAGAGAAATATTGTTGAAGAAATACTTCAGTATGGATAATCCCAGCCTTCCGGCTGATCCTTGAAACGACGATGCACCCACCAGTATTGTTCCGGGGCCTTGCGAATAGCGGTTTCCAGCACGGTATTCATGGCCGTGGCGTCTGCCACCGCTGCACCCGCAGGAAAATTTTCGGGCATGGGCACAAACTCCAGTCGAAATCCCTGACCACGGGGCAGACGGTAGGCAAACAGACCGAACACCGGGCTCTGCCGACGCAGGGCCAGCCGCCCCAGCAAAGGAGTGGTACAGGCGGGTCGCCCAAAAAAAGGGGCATAGTCTCCTTCCCGGGGATCCACATTCTGATCCGGCAAAATACCCACCACCTGGTGCTGCTGCAAAGTATGCAAAAGAGGACGAATGCCCTCTTCCTTGGACGTCAACCGTGCGCCACTGCGTCCCCGACCTGCCGCCATCAATGCATTCAGAGCCGGATTGCGGGTGTCCATATACAGCACCGTCACTGGCCAGCGATGACCAATATATTGCACGGCCGCTTCCCAGGCCCCCAGGTGGGCGGTAAACAAAATGACACCGCGTCCTTCTGCCAGCGCAGCATCCACCTGTTCCACACCGCGCACCTCACGAATCAGCCCCAAAGCCCGGGGCAAAGGCCAGAACCACAGGGGTCCCAGTTCCAGGGCGGCCTGACCCAGGGCGCGAAAATGCCGGCGTTGCAAATCGTGGCGCTGCACCAAAGAAAGATCGGGAAAAGCAATGGCCAGATTTGCGTCCACCACCTGGCGGGGTCGCCGCATAATCCGCCGGGCGACATCGCCGAGCGCGGAACCCAACGCCGCCCGCCATGAACCCGGCAAAACGGCTGCACCACGCAGCAGGGCGACAATCAACCACACCTGCGACTGCTGTCCGGGGCTTGCCCTGGAGGATTCGACCGATGATTTAGCCACCTGATTCCTGATCTGTTCCGCAAAGCGCACATCATAAACGCGGGACCGGCCTTTTGTCGCTGCCTTCCCCCCGTTCCCAGCCTTGGTTATATTCCGGTAATGGATAATGTTACCGATAATGATCTGGTTATTCTGGGGGGGACTTTCGATCCCATCCACTACGGGCATCTGCGCGCCGTAGAGGAAGTCCGTCAGGCCCTCAAGACTGCCGAGGTGATGCTGATTCCTGCAGGTCATCCGCCGCATCGTCAAAGTCCCTGGGCTGCCGCCCGACATCGTCTGGCCATGGCCCGCATTGCCGTCGCCCACCACCCCCGTTTTGCCGTCAGTGATCGGGAGGTGGGACGTGAGGGGCCGTCCTATACCGTGGACACCCTCCGCGCCCTGCGTCTGGAACGCCCGGATGCCTTACTGGCCATGGTCATTGGCATGGATGCCTTTTTGCGTTTTGATACCTGGCGCGACTGGCAACAGATTCTGGAATTAACCCATCTTATCGTCACCGGACGACCGGGCTGGCCGGCTGCCGAACTTCCCGAAGCCTTGCGGCAAACCCTCTATCAACGGCGTTGCGACGATATCCGCCAGCTCCACCAACAACCCGCCGGCTTCATTTTTTTTCAGACCATCACCGCACTGGAAATCTCCGCGACCAGTATTCGCAGCCTGTTGGCCAACGGCCAAAGTCCGCGCTTCCTGTTACCCGACGAAGTATTGGATTATATTGAGAGCAAGGGGCTCTACCAAAGCCCGTAAATCGACTCAAAGGATTATTGCACTTGGCGACAGCAGAAAATCTCCGCGACATTATTGTGACTGTTCTTGATGAACACAAAGCCCTCGATATCAAAGCCATCGACGTCCGTAAACAGACCGACATTACGGATTATCTGATTATTGCCTCTGGCACCTCCGACCGTCATCTCAAGGCCCTGGCTGATCATGTCATGGCCCGCATGCGCGAAGAGGGCGTTCGGCCACTGGGAAAAGAAGGGCTCAGCGTGGGTGATTGGGCACTGGTAGATCTCGGCGATGTGGTGGTTCACGTCATGCGCCCTGAGGTGCGCGATTTTTATCAGCTCGAACGGCTCTGGGGAGAACTTCCCCAGATGCGTGGGCAAAACGAACGCCGCTGATTATCGATGCGGCTCCGGATTCTTGCCATCGGCAACAAAATGCCAGTCTGGGTGGAAAACGGTGTCGCTGAATATGCAGCCAGAATGCCGCCACAGTGTCGGGTGGAATGGCGCGCCCTGCCAATGGCCAAAAGGGGGCGCAGTGGCGACCCGATCCGGTGGCGGCGTGAAGAAGGCGAGCGAATACGGAGTGCCACGCCTGCAGGGTCCGAGAAAGTCGCTCTGGAAGTGGGTGGCAAAGTACTGAGCAGTGAGGCCTTGGCGCAGCGGATGGATGCCTGGTTTCTGGGTGGCCGCGACGTCACCTTCTGGATCGGCGGGCCGGATGGACTGGACCCCGAACTACAGGCTGACTGGCAATGGTCACTGTCGGCATTAACTATGGCACATCCTGTTGTGCGGGTAGTTTTAGCGGAACAATTATATCGGGCCTGGAGCATTCAGGCCGGATTACCTTATCATCGTGGCGCAGAGGAGTGACGCTGACGTGAAGCAAATGTGGATAAAACCGGGAGTCATCCGGATAAGTATGGCCCTGACCCTGAGTCTCGGGCTGAGCGCCTGTGCGCAAATGGTCGAAGTCAGCCCCCAGCAGAGCAGTTCGGATGCCATTGCCGTGCAGGCAGGGCGGGAGCACATTCTGGCCCTTTCACCTGCCGTCAATGATGCCCAGCTTGCACCGGTTAAAAGCGCATTGACAGCGGCTCAATCCGCGCAGTCCCGGGGCGATTATCTCCTGGCAGAGCGCGAGACCCTGCTGGCAAAAGTATTACTGGATAATATTCAGGTTCGTCTCAAGAGCTCTCCCGGCAGCAGTCAGCGCCAGGCCCTGCAGAGCCAGATCGCCAATCTGCAAAGCCAGATCGCCGCAACCCACCAGCAAATAGATGCCACCAAGGCACAAATCGCCAAGGAGTCTCAATAATGCGCGCCCACGCCCTGCTTGCTGCCGCCCTGTTGTTGTCATTTCCCGCGCTGGCCAGTGCCGATGTCGCAACCACCCGGGTATTACAACAATCCCTGCAACGCCTGCAGAATGCCCAGCGCAGCGGACCCGCCATTTCACCCACTACCTTGTCGGGCTTGCAGGAATCCCTGCAAATGATGACCCGTGATCAGGTCAACCCGGCCATCTTTCAGGTCGACAAAGCCATTTTTGACGCCCGGATGGCCGGCCTGCAGGAACAACGCCAATCTATCCATCAGCAGACCAGCCTGAGTAAGCTACAACAGCAGGTTCAATCGCTGACCAGCCAGCATCAGGCCCTGCAGAACGAATATGCGCGACTGCGCCAGCAACTGGCCAGCAAAACCATGACCGGCGCGCAAACCCAACATTTGCAGGCAGAAATTCAACAACAAAAACAGATGCTACAGGCCGAAGAAAAACATCTCGCCAGCCTTGCCAAACAACCACCAGGTTCGCTAAACGGCTTATCCAGCAGTACCGCCATTACCAGCACCACGAGCCTGCCAGCTTATGGCAAGGCTTTGACCGTATATGCCCGGGTGCAGGCCGCCAGCGATGGCGTGCACGTCTCCATGCCCGCCGATAGCCTTTTTGGCAGCGATAACCGCCTCAGTAGTGATGGTGAACAACGTTTGCAGGCTATTTCCCGTATTCTCAAGCAAAGTAATGCCCATGAAATTCTGGTGCGGGTAGCGCCCCAGCCGCTGGGAGCCAATGCGGCCACCCAGCGCGCCGAAGCCATTTTGCGCAACCTGCGGCGTAATGGCGTCCCCGACCAGTCTCTGGCCCTGGCAACGGGTTCCGGCCTGGCAGCGGGAACCGCCGAGCTGCTTCTGGTGAATGCCAGCCCCACTTCGTGAGCAAGCTGATTCTGGCATCGGCTTCTCCCCGGCGACTGGCCCTGCTCCGGCAACTGGGCTATGACCCGCAGGTGCAGGTTGCGGATGTCGATGAAACCGCACAGGCCGGTGAACGCCCGGAAAATCTGGCGCAGCGCCTGGCGCGCAGCAAAGCCACGGCCCTGGCCGGAAGTCATCCAGAAAATCTGATCCTTGCCGCCGATACGGTGGTTGCCCTGGCCGGACAAGCATTTGGCAAGGCCCGCGACGCTGCCGACGCCTATGCCATGTACGCGAAACTCGGCGGGAAAGACCATCAGGTACATACGGCAGTTGCCCTGCTGCATGATGGACAGGTCGATGCAATCCTGCACAGCAGCACCGTGCGCCTGCGCAACATGAGCCCCCAGGAAATGGCGGATTACTGGGCCAGCGGGGAACCTGCAGACAAGGCGGGGGCCTATGCCATACAGGGCCTGGGTGCGGTTTTTGTCGAACATCTTCAGGGCTCGTTCAGTGGCGTCATGGGCTTGCCCCTTTTTGAAACGGCCCGGCTTTTAACGCAGTGCGGCTTTCCGCCACCCGCATTTTCAGGATCCACATGAGCGAAGAACTTCTCATCAATGTCACTCCCCAGGAAATCCGCGTCGCCCTGGTAGATAACGGCGTACTCCAGGAACTGCAGGTAGAACGCAGCGGCCATCGCGGACTGGTCGGGAATATATACAAAGGCGTCGTGCGCCGGGTATTACCCGGCATGCAGGCCGCCTTCGTCGATGTCGGACTGGATCGCACCGCCTTTTTGCATGCTGCCGACATTCAGGATGACAGCGAGGAACTGAATGGCGAAACCGACATTGAAACACGCCCCGGTCATCATGAAGTCCGCAATGTCTGTACCCTGTTGCACGAAGGTCAGGAAGTTCTGGTACAGGTCATCAAGGATCCGGTCGGCAGTAAGGGCGCGCGGCTGACAACGCGGATTACCTTGCCGGGAAGATACCTTGTTTACATGCCCTTTGTGCCCCGTATCGGGGTTTCCACCCGCATTGAGTCGCCGGAAGAACGATCCCGGCTCAAGGACGAACTCAAAGCCGCCATTCCTGCTGATGAAGCCGGTGGCTATATCATCCGTACCCTGGCAGAAGGGGTTGAACATCAGGACTTTGTCGGGGACATTGATTTTCTGCGCCGCCTGTGGAGTTCGATCCGCCGCCAGTTGGAAAACAGCAGTGCGCCCTGCCAGATTCACAGTGATTTGAATCTCGCCATGCGCATGATGCGCGATGTCATGTCGGACAACATCGAACGGGTGCGCATTGATTCCCGCGAGACTTATGAGGCGGCAGTGGGTTTTTGCCAGCGCGTCATTCCGGAAGTCGCCGACCGCATGGAGCACTATAGCGGCGAACGCCCCCTCTTTGATCTCTACAATGTGGAAGACGAAATTGAAAGGGCCTTGCAAAGCCGGGTCACCCTCAAATCCGGCGCTTACCTGATCATTGACCAGACCGAGGCCCTCACAACGGTGGATGTAAATACCGGGGGATTTGTCGGGCGTCGCAATCAGGAAGACACCATTTTCAAAACCAATCTGGAAGCTGCCGCTGCCATTGCCCGACAAATGCGCCTGCGCAATATTGGCGGCATGATCATCATTGATTTTATCGACATGAATGATGAAGAACACAAAAGACGGGTGCAGCGCGCTCTGGAAAAAGCCATTCAGAATGACCGCACCCGCTGCAATATCACCCAGATTTCAGCCTTGGGCCTGGTGGAAATGACCCGCAAGCGCACCCGCGAAAGCCTCCGCCAGACCCTGTGCGAACCCTGCTCTTATTGTCATGGTCGGGGTTTTCTGAAAACGGCAGAAACCATCTGCTACGAAATCCTGCGGGAAATTGTCCGGGAAAGCCGGGCTTATCCTGCCGAGCGTTTCGTCGTATTGGCTTCACCCATGGTTATGGAAAAACTGCTCGACGAAGAAAGCACCAGCCTTGCGGCACTTGAGGAATTCATCGGCCGCCCCATCAAGGTCCAGGCGGAAGCCACCTATACCCAGGAGCAGTACGACATCATTTTGATGTGAATATTGGACCTTGCGTGATAATCTGTGGCCGCAGGCGGGCATATAATTTTCGGGCTTAATATGGCACCCAGGGCGGCCGGCCCCGGAAAGGGACCATGTGCTTCGCGAAAAGCGATAATGGCCGCAGCACGCTTTACTCCCACACCTTTCAAACAACGCAACTGTTCGATACCGGCCTGGTTGATATTCACTTGGGGTGGACAGTTTTTACCTTTACCCCAGGCCATGTTGACACCCAGCAAGGTTGTCAGAAACAGCACCAAAACATAGCGCCACAACGACGGCATGCTAGCCTCAGCCCTCTAAGGCCGCCCGAATCTGATCTCCCATGGCAGCCAGCTCCGCTGCCGGAGTATCCGTAGCATGGGCAAAATTCAGGTCCGGAATAGCGTTCATGGGAATCAGATGGACATGGGTATGGGGAACTTCCAGTCCGGCAACCATCATCCCGACCCGCTTGCATCCGGTGACTTTTTCCAGCGCCGGAACCACGCGTTTGGCAAAGGGTAATAGTCCGGCGAGGGTCTGATCATCCAGGGTGAAAATATAATCATGCTCCTTTTTGGGAATAACCAGGGTATGTCCGGGACGGACTGGGCGGATATCCAGAAAAGCCAGATAATGTTCGTCTTCCAGCAGCTTCTGGGCAGGGATTTCGCCGGCGATAATACGGGTAAATAAAGTGGTCATGCTTCCTCCTTCAATTGTGCCAAAACCAATTCTGCAGCATCCAGGGTGGCCTTGATTTCAGCATCACCATGCGCCGCAGAAACAAACCCGGCTTCGTAGGCACTGGGTGCCAGATAGACGCCTTGCGCCAACAGCCCATGAAAAAAACGCGCATAGCGCTGGCTGTCGGCACGCATGACCGCATCAAATCCGCGTACAGGTTCGTCGCTGAAAAACCAGCCAAACATGGCCGGAACCTGATTAATCTGTAACGGGACAGAGGCAGCCTTGGCGCGCTCCGCCAGTCCGTCGCACAATTTTCGGGTTTGCACGGCCAGTTTGTCATGAAATCCCGGCTCGCTCAGCAATTGCAAAGTCTTTAGGCCCGCCGCCATCGCCACCGGATTCCCCGACAGGGTCCCCGCCTGATAAACCGGGCCGTTAGGGGCCAGATATTCCATGATTTCCCTGGGACCGCCCAGTGCCCCCACCGGCAATCCGCCGCCGATGATTTTCCCGAAAGTCGTCAAATCCGGACGCACCCCATAAAGGCTCTGGGCACCTCCCAACGCCACCCGGAAACCGGTCATGACTTCATCAAATATCAGGATCGTTTCATACTGGTCACAAAGGGTCCGCAGCCCTTCCAGAAAACCCGGTTCGGGAGGAACACAACCCATGTTGCCCGCTACCGGCTCGACGATGATGGTGGCCACATCAAAACCATATTGCTGCATCATTTGTTCTACAGCAGACAAATCGTTGTAAGGCAGAACCAGGGTATCCTGACTGACTTCCCGGGGAATCCCGGCACTGGAGGGCTGCCCCAGGGTCAGGGCGCCGGAACCTGCCTTAACCAACAAACTGTCACTATGGCCGTGGTAATTCCCCTCAAACTTGATGATTTTATCCCGGCCGGTATAACCCCGGGCGAGGCGAATAGCCGACATCACCGCTTCGGTGCCACTGGAGGTCATACGCAGCAACTCAATACCCGGGACCAGCCGGCAAACCATCTCGGCCATGTCTACTTCAATGGCCGTGGGGGCACCAAAGCCCAAACCCTTATCCACCTGAGCATGAACGGCGGCCCGGACCTCAGGATGATTATGACCGAGAATCATCGGCCCCCACGAGCCTACATAATCCAAATAGCGTTTGCCTTCCACATCCCAAAAATACGCGCCTTCGGAATGGTCCATAAAGATGGGATCTCCGCCCACACCACGAAAAGCCCGTACCGGAGAATTCACGCCGCCGGGAATACACTGCCGGGCTGCCTTGAATAAATCGTGAGAAGTCTGGGTCATTATTACTCCTTGGGAATATTTCCGGGATGATCAAATAATACCGCAAAGCGCCGGGCGGCCGCTTCTACCTGTTCCGAGGCAAACACCCCGGAAATCACTGCCAGGGCATCCGCACCTGCAGCAATCAGCGCTCCGCCATTATCCTCGGTAATTCCGCCAATGGCGACCAGTGGAATATTCAGTTCCGCTCGGGCCTTTCGCAAAACCTGCAGATCTACGCGAGGGGCCTGCGGCTTGCTCGGCGAGACAAAAAAAGCACCAAAAGCCACATAATCCGCCCCGGCACTGACAGCTTCCCGGGCTTTATCCAGCGAAGCATAGCAGGATACGCCAATGCACAGATCACGACCAAAGGCCTGGCGCAATTCGGCCACAGGCGCATCTTCTGCGCCGACATGCAGAGCCGGAGCCTGAACCGCTCTCACCAGATCGGGGTCATCATTCACCACAAACAGGGCACCATACTGTGTGCAAAGTTCACGCAAGGCACCCGCCTGCCGCCGTCGCCGCGCATGGTCCTGCCGGACGTCGCCCTTATCGCGATACTGCAGGATCCTTGCCCCACCCCGTAAAGCGGCTTCGGCCTTGTCCAGAAAAACCGCTTCCGGCATCCAGTGCGGATCGGTAATGACGTATAAACCGGCAATGGCCGGCTGCAACTCATTCCCGCCCATGGCTGCCTTGAGGATGACCAAATCGGTTAGGGAAAAACTGGCCCCGTCCCAAAGGATAGGCCGTACGCAGCGCTGCATGGGTGAAATCAAGAGCGGCTTCTATGGCCTGCAGCATGTCCAGGCCCTTGGCCAGACCCGCAGCAACCGCTGAAGCCAGGGTGCAGCCTGAACCGTGATATTGATGCGGGAGGCGTTCCTGAATAAAAGTCTGCTGCAGAATGCCCCCCCGAAAAACCAGGTTTTCCAGCTTCGGACCTTCGCCATGCCCCCCGGACAATAAAACCCATTGGGCACCCTGCGCATTGAGCAGGACTGCGGCGGCCCGCAAGTCTGCTGCACCCGTCAAAGCCAGCGCCTCAGGACCGTTGGGCGTGATAATGGTCACCCTGGGTAAAAGTTCGGTGCATATGGCCTCCCGCAATCCCATGCCCGCCAAAGAAGTACCCCCACCAGCCGTCATGACCGGGTCCAGCACCACAGGAATCTGCGGGTAAGCATCCAGGAGTTCAGCCAAGGCTCTGACCATCTCAGCGGAGCCCAACATCCCGATCTTGATCACCCGAACCGGAATATCATCCAGTATGACCTGAGCCTGCTGCAGGCATTCCGCCGGGTCCACCAGACTAAAGCGCTCAACATTGACTGAGTCCTGAATGGTCAGTGCGGTAATGGCGGTACAGGCGTGGACACCAAGACGGGCACAAGTTAACAGATCAGCCTGTATGCCTGCGCCAGCACTGGGGTCGGAACCGGCAATACTGAGCACAACGGGAGGTATTTCAGCGCGTTCGGGCATTAATATATTGTGCATGGACAAACCTCAAATCCGGCAGGAAAATTGCTTTCACTTGCCACGCAAATCCTATCCTAACGACATCATTCATGGAGGAAAACCACATGCGGCAATTGCCGGAGTTGAGTCTAGCAGAAAAACTGGTCCATACGGGATTTATTTTCCTGGTGGGGTTGGGCCTTTTGGTCGCAGAAGCCTATGTATATGTTACAGTAGGTGGTAATAATGGCTTTACCGTACATGCTGTTGCCGAACATTATTATGGCAATCGCAGTTCCAGCACGCTGCAAACTGTCCTGCCGCGCATGATGGGTTACGCAGGGATGTCGGCAGCCGATAAACCGAAAATGGTTGCCGCCGTCAATCACTGGATTGCTTCGGGCGAAACCGAGGCAGATTACAATTCGGCCATCAAACCCTTGATCGCCGGAAACTGTTTGAAGTGTCACAGTGTTGCCATGACCAAGGTCCTCCATAACCCGCCTTTGGTTACTTACGGTGATGTCAAAACCGTGGCCAGGGTCGATACGGGGATGAGCCTCAGTACCATGCTGCTGAACGGTATGATTCACCTGACCATGCTCGGCGTCATTTTTTGGGTGGCTGGCTGGATATTCAGCAAATCGCGCTTCCCCAACAGCATCAAATACCCTCTGATCATCCTGCCTTTTATTGCCATGCTTGTGGATTTCAGTGGCTGGTTCCTGACCCATCAGAATCCGGCTTTCGTCTGGCTGGTTCTGATTGGTGGAGCACTGTCCTGTCCAGTTGCCTTGCTGGAAATGCTCCTGAGCCTGATCCAGATGTGGTTTGTGAAACCGCGACTTCAAGCTGCCTGATCAAATTGCCTCCCCCCAGAAATGTCAGCCCCCGCATGGGGGCTGACAGGCTGTGCTGTATTTTCTGTGGATAACTTTGTGGATATATACCGCAGAACCCAGAATTTTAAGCTTTGTTCCATTACTGAAACAGGTTTTGCCTATTTTGTAACTTTATTTCTCTTTAAAAACCAATAAATTAAAAAACATACCGAAAGCATGTTAAGAACAAAGTGCCATAACCTCCTTATAAACACTTTGTGGAAAACTTATTCATTCCACTGCGGTTTCAGGGTGCCTGAACAGAACTCAAACGCCTTGCGCAGAGCCGGTTTTCCGAGCCTTCCCTGCAACCCGGGCAAACAGCCGATCATAAAGAGCAATGGGTAAATGCCGCAAAATCATTCCCACTATCCCCATCTGCCAGGGCACAACCAGCCAGGCCTGACCACGGTCGATGGCCCTGCGCATTCTCTGCGCCGCCTTCTCCGGAGCCATCAGCCAGGGCATGGGATAGTGATTAGCGGCCGTCATCGGGGTGGCAATGTAACCTGGAGCGATACAACAGACGCGGATACCCTGAACCCTCAATTCCAGTCGCAGACTTTCCAGATAGGCAATCACCCCCGCCTTGGATGCACAATAGGCAGCCGCTCCAGGCAGGCCGCGAAACCCGGCGACACTGGCAATTCCGGCAATGCGCCCACCCTGCGCCATATAGGGCAGGAAGGCCGTACAGGTGTTATCCATCCCGAGCAAATTGGTGGTGATGATTTCGGCAAAAACCGGACGATCATCCCGCTCCCTGGCCAGAGTCCCATGACTGATTCCTGCATTGGCAATCAACACGTTGATTTCACCAAATTCATCCGAAAAATTTAGCGCGGCCAGATCCAGCGTTGTCACATCACCCACATCAACTTTCAGCACCCGCACAACAGCCCCTCGCGACCGCGCCAGAGTCGCCGTAGCTTCAAGGCTCTGCAGACTGCGCCCCAGGAGTAACAACGGCCGGTCCGGTTCCGCATAAGCCAGCGCCAAGGCCTGTCCGATCCCACTGCCCGCTCCGGTAATTACGACAGATCCCTTCGCCATAAAATTTCTTCCTTTGTAAGATCAGCAAGATACCACAGTTAATGAATTGACCTGTTCCACTTCCAAAACAGGTCATAAATTATTATATAAAATATCATAAAAAATTATTTTTATTACTGTTAATTAATTATTTTTTTGTAAAATTTATAAAATAAAATAAATAAATAAAATATTTAAAAACATGATGGTAAACTATTAATATTGAGCTTTACAGGGATAAATAAAAAAATTTAGCAACGTTCAGTTAACAAATCCCGGCTGGCCAGATTATATACTGGCGCAGATCGTGTCACTTGGCTATACTGCAGCAACTGATTGTCGTGTCCAAACATCACGATTTTACCGCCCAGCACTCGACCAGGTTACGTATGAGCCGTGATTCAAACTTATCCGCGCTGCACAACGGAGATGCCCTCTGGGAAGCGCTCTGCATACAGCTGCAGGAACAGACAACACCTCAGCAGTTCAATACCTGGCTTCGCCCTTTGCGTGGCGAGCTGCATGGTAACGAATTTCATCTGTTTGCCCCCAACCCTTTTGTCATGCAGTGGGTCAGGGAACGGCTGATGGATTTGCTGGAGGCCGTTCTCGCCGAGCTGGCTCCGGGGATGCTGCTCCGCTTCAATCTGGATACGACAGCGGCGGCTCCTGCACCGGAGCCCCAAAGCAGCGCTGCGCCCAGCCCGGTCAGTACAGACCCGCGTAACGGCAATCGCCTCAATCCCGGCTTTTCCTTTCAATCCTACGTTGAGGGCAAGTCCAACCAGCTCGCCGTAGCAGCAGCGCGACAGGTTTCCGAGCATCCGGGTAAATCCTACAATCCCCTGTACATATATGGGGGAGTCGGCCTGGGTAAAACCCATCTCATGCAAGCCGTTGGCAATGCCATCCTCCAGCGTAACGCAGACGCCAAAGTGCTTTATGTCAGCGCCGAGGGTTTCATCATGGACATGGTGCGTTCTCTGCAACATAACACCATCAACGATTTCAAGCAGCGTTATCGCAAGCTCGATGCCCTACTTATTGATGATATTCAGTTTTTTGCTGGCAAGGATCGCACCCAGGAAGAGTTTTTCCATACTTTCAACGCGCTGTTTGACGGTGGCCGACAAATCATCATTACCTGTGATCGTTACCCCAAGGAAGTCGAACATCTGGAAGAAAGACTCCAGTCGCGTTTCGGTTGGGGTCTCACCGTCGCCATTCAGCCGCATGATCTGGAAACCCGTATGGCGATTGTTCTATGCAAGGCTGAAGAAATTGGCATAGAACTGCCCGAAGAAGTAGCTTTTTTCATTGCCGAAAAAATCCGCTCCCATGTTCGTGAACTGGAAGGCGCGTTAAGGCGGGTCGTCGCCCACGTCAACTTTACCCATAAGCCGTACAATCTGGATACTGCCAGGGAAGCCTTGCGGGATCTCATTGACGTCCAGAAACGCATGGTCAGCCTGGAAAACATCCAGAAAGTCGTTGCCGAATATTTTCATATACGTGGCTCTGACATGCAGTCCAAGCGGCGGAGTCGTAATATTGCCCGCCCCCGCCAAGTCGCCATGTCGCTCACCAAGGAACTCACCAATCACAGCCTGCCGGAAATTGGTGAGGCCTTTGGTGGTCGCGATCACACCACCGTACTGCATGCCTGCCGACAAATTGAAAAGCTTCGTCAGGAAGACTCTCAAATCAATGAAGATTATAACAATTTGCTACGGATACTGGGCGCATGACCGGATTAGGGAACAAGCTGTGGAAAAGCCCATGGAAAAGTACGGTGCTGAGCATGTATGAAAACTACCGCTCATTTTTATCCCCGATCATACCTGCTTATCCACAGCTTGCCGGCGCGATGTCTAGTGCAATAAAAATATTACTAACAAGGGCTTATATCGGTTTCCCACAGGCCTTCAGGGCCTTAATAATAATAATAGTTAAAAAGAAGAATATAATTTATTTAATTAATACCATAAGGAGCATTTCCTGATGAAACTCACCATGGATCGTGAAGACATACTGCCCATTTTGGCGAATATGGCGAATATTGCCGATCGCAGACCCATTCAACCCATTCTTGCCCATGTGCTGATCGAAGCTGCCGGACAACATTGCCGCTTCATCGCCACGGATCAGGAAGTGCAGCTCAGTGTAGACAAGGATCATCCCGTAGATACTCCCGGAACTTGCGCGGTTCCTGCCCGTAAACTTTATGATATTTGCCGGGCATTACCCGAACACACCCCTCTGGAGTTTCACAAGGATGGCGAAAAACTGTTACTGAAAGCCGCTAAAAGTCGCTTTACCCTGCATGTACTGCCCGCTGAACAATTTCCCTATCTCAATATTCACAGCAGTCGCTGCCAGGGTGATTGCGAAGCCGCTTTATTGCGGGAAGCCCTGGCCGTAACCGCCAACACCATGGCGCAAAATGACGCCCGCATCTTTCTGAATGGGGTACTTCTCGAAGTACAAGGTCAGGAAATGCGCCTGGTAGCCACCGATGGTCATCGCCTTTCCATGATGACCCTGCCATTTGCCAATAGTCTGGAAGAAGAAAGTTTCCAGTGCATTCTTCCCCGCAAAGCCGTCATGGAATTACTGCGTATTGTCAACGGTGGTAATATTCATCTCTCTCTTTCTGATACCAGTTTTGTACTGGATGATGGTTATCAGCAATTTGCCTGTAAACTGATCGATGCCAAGTACCCTGATTATCGGCGGGTTATTCCGCAAGGACATCCTTTTTTCGCAATACTTGATCGCCAAAGCTTCAAAAGCGCCCTGCAACAAAGTGAAGTACTGGTCAGCGACCGTAATCCCACCACCCAGGTCCATCTGGGCAAAAATCTGATGACCTTGAGCAGTCGTAACGAAGAACAGGAAGAAGGAGAAATCGAACTTTCTGTAGAATATCAAAATGATGAAATGAACATTGCCTTCAACAGCCGCTATCTCACCGATAGTATCCAGATTTTTTCTCAGGAAAATATTCGCATGCGCATCAAGGACGGCAACAGTGCAGCCGTTTTCACACCGCTGGACTCAGATAACCCGGTTTATATTTTGATGCCGGTGCGGCTCTGATCCAGTCCTGAAAAAACCTGCCTGATGACCCTGGAGACTCTGCAAATTCAGTCGTTGCGTTGTATTCAGAATTTACAACTCTCCACCCATGCCCGGTGGAACTGGTTGATAGGTGCCAATGGTGCAGGAAAAAGTACGGTCCTCGAAGCCCTTCACATTCTGGGTACCGGCCAAACCTGGCGGCATGGACCGCGCCACGTTTTGCGCGAAGGCGATGCGGAATACCTGCTCAGTGCACGGATGTCTGATCATTTCCTGGCAATGCGCAGACGTGGCGAAGAGCGGGAAATACGTTATGATGGGGAGTCTGTCCATTCAGCCTGGGAATTGCTGGATATCCTGCCTCTGCAAAGTCTACATGATGATAACAGTCATTTTGTTGCCGGCACGGCAGATGATCGGCGACGGATCATGGATTGGGGAATTTATTATGTGGATCCATACTACGGCACTGTTTTTCGGGAATATCGTCGCGCCCTGGCACAGCGTAATGCCTGGCTGAAAAAACCCCAAGGCAAAAGTCCCTGGGATTCGGCATTGGCTCTGGCCGGAGAAGGTATTCAGCAACGCCGTCAGGATTATCTGACACGCATAGAGCCTTTTCTGCAGAAACTCTGGACCAGTTGGTCTGGCGCTGCAGAGATATTGGGTCTGCATCTGCAGAGTGGCTGGAAAGAAGGATTGGCCTTGCAGGAAAGTCTGCAGCGCGATCTGGGACAGGATCGGGAAATGGGATATACCCACAGTGGACCACACCGGGCCAATCTGGTTTTTCGGGTTCGCCAGAAAATGGCCCTGGATATTCTTTCCCGTGGGCAGTTGCGCGTATTGGGCCTTGCCTATCGCATTGCGCAGCTGCTTCTGCTCAGGGAAGCCGGTTTTGCTTTGCCGACCCTATTGATTGATGATTTTGCGGCCGAACTGGATGAATCCGCCAGAAACTGGTGGGTTGAACAACTGAATGTGCTGAATATACAGGTTTTTGCTGCGGTGACTGCAGCCGGACAAATACCGGCAGGTGTTCAGGGCAGTCATTTTTATCTGGCCCAGGGCCAGCTTGAAAAGGAAATAGTAATATGACGCAAAAGTACGATTCTTCCAGTATCCAGGTGTTGAAAGGGCTGGAAGCAGTACGAAAACGCCCGGGCATGTACATTGGCGACACTGATGATGGCAGTGGCTTACATCATATGGTTTTTGAGGTGGTAGATAATGCCATTGATGAAGCGCTGGGTGGGCATTGCGATACCATTGTGGTCATTATTCATGATGATGGTTCGGTCAGCGTCAGTGATAACGGACGGGGTATTCCGGTAGATGTTCATGCCGAAGAAGGTCGCTCCGCCGCTGAAGTCATCATGACCATCCTGCATGCCGGTGGCAAGTTTGACGATAACTCCTACAAAGTCTCGGGTGGATTGCATGGTGTCGGCGTTTCTGTAGTGAATGCCCTGTCCATTTCCCTGCAGCTGCGCATTTACCGGGATGGATTTGTCTGGACCCAGTCCTATGCGGATGGCGCCCCTCTGGCGCCTATTGCCCGGGGCGAAGCATCCACCCGGCATGGTACCATCATCCGTTTCAAACCTTCTCCGGAGGTTTTTGCCGATACCCAGTTCCACTTTGAAATTCTCGCCAAACGCCTGCGCGAACTGGCTTTTCTGAATTCCGGAGTACACATCACGCTCCTGGATGAACGTGTGAACCGGGAAGAAATTTTCCATTACCACGGCGGCATCCGCGCCTTTGTGGAACATCTCAACCGCAGTAAAACCGCCATTCATCCGCATGTGATCAACCTTGCTGGCGAACGTGACGGGATTGTTGTAGAAGCAGCGCTACAGTGGAATGAAGGCTATAACGAAACGGTGCTGTGCTACACCAACAATATTCCCCAGAATGACGGTGGAACCCATCTGGCCGGATTTCGCGCCGCCCTGACCCGTACCCTCAACCAGTATATGGAAAGAGAAGGAACCCTGGCCAAAGCCAAGGTTTCCGTCACTGGTGACGATGCCCGGGAAGGATTGACGGCGGTACTTTCCGTAAAAGTGCCAGATCCCAAGTTCTCTTCACAAACCAAGGACAAACTGGTTTCCAGTGAGGTGAAACCGGTGGTCGAATCTTCCATGGCCGAGGCCCTCACCATTTTTCTGGATGAACATCCCAAGGAAGCCCAGGCTATTGCCGCGAAAATCGTCGACGCCGCCCGGGCCCGGGAAGCCGCCCGCAAGGCGCGTGAATTGACGCGCCGCAAAGGGGCTCTGGATATTGCCAACCTTCCGGGTAAACTGGCCGATTGTCAGGAAAAAGACCCCAGTCTTTGCGAAATTTATCTGGTGGAAGGAGATTCGGCAGGGGGTTCTGCAAAACAGGGCCGGGATCGTCGTCATCAGGCCATTTTGCCCCTCAAAGGAAAAATTCTGAATGTCGAACGGGCACGTTTCGATAAAATGCTGTCTTCGGATGAAATCGGCACCCTCATTACCGCTCTGGGCACGGGTATCGGCAAGGAAGATTTTAATCTGGCCAAGTTACGTTACCACCGCGTCATCATCATGACGGATGCAGATGTGGATGGCAGTCATATTCGTACCCTGCTGCTGACTTTTTTTTACCGGCAGATGCCGGATCTGGTGGATCGTGGTCATGTATATATTGCCCAGCCCCCTTTATACAAGGTTAAAAAAGGCAAAGACGAACGCTATATCAAGGATGATACGGAACTGGCAGCTTATTTGCGTGAAATCGCCATGCATGGTGCTGAATTTCACCTTTCCGCAAATAGTGAAGCCATCAGTGTGGATCAGCTTGCAGGCATGATGCGGCAATACCAGAATATTGAAGCCCTGGTGCAGCGTCTGGAAAGGCGTTATCCCGCCACCCTGCTCTGGGCGCTGGCAACCCTGCCGCCCATTGCTGCAGAAACCGCCCGTAATGATGACTGGGACCAGTTTGCGGAAGGGCTACGAACTGCCCTGAGCGCAACAGCTTTACCCGCAGAACACTATCAGGTCGAGAAAATCGGCGAAGCGGACGGATTACGCCTGGTGGTCCGGCGTGAACATCATGGCAGTCAGGAAGTCCGCTTTTTTGACCAGGATTTTTTCGCGGGCGGTGAATACCGGCATCTGGCTGAATATGCGAAAAATATTGAAGGCAACATGCATCCTGGCGCCGTGATCAAAAGGGGCGAGAAAAATCGCGTGGTTCAGCGTTTCCGGGAGGCGATGGACTGGCTTTTGGCAGATGCCCGGAAGGGCGTGGAAATTCAGCGTTATAAAGGTCTCGGTGAGATGAATCCGGAGCAGCTCTGGGAAACCACCATGAATGCGGAAAACCGCAGACTGGTTCGGGTTGATGTGGAAGATGCCATCGCGGCTGATGAGGTGTTTTCCATGTTGATGGGTGATGCGGTAGAACCGCGTCGGCGTTTCATCGAAGAAAACGCCCGCTTTGTATCGCGACTGGATATTTAGCCGGTAAACCGGCTTCAGGCGGCGACATCCTGATCAAAACGCAACGTGATGGGCCAGTGGATAATTTCCATCCGGCCATCCATGTGTTCGACCAGCGCCGTACAGCTTTCTACCCAATCGCCATCATTGTAGTAAAGTATTCCGTCAATGCTTTTTTGTTCAGCATGATGAATATGGCCACAAATAACCCCAGCATAACCCCGGCGGGCGGTTTCTTCGGCAAGCAGATGTTCGTAGTCGTTGATAAATTGCACGGCCTTTTTGACCCGGTACTTGATGTAGGCACTCAGGGACCAGTGCCGGCGCAGACCCAGACGACGGAAGGCGGATTGCAGCAGGCGATTGAGCCAGAGTAACAGGGTATAACCATGATCACCCAGATGAATCAGCCAGGTAGCATAGCGCATGGCCGCATCAAATTGATCCCCATGAATCACCCAGAGTTTTTTTCCATCGGCGGTTTCATGAACCGTCTCACTGAGAATGGCAATATCGCCCAGGGAAATGCTCTCATCATCCTGACCCTGAACATAATCAGAGAGCAGCTCATAGACGGGATCATGATTTCCGCGAATATAGCGGACCTTAACACCCGAGCGCGCCAGACGCAGGATTTTCTGGACGACAGTATTGTGGCTGCGCGGCCAATACCAGCGTATCTTGAGTCGCCATAAATCAATGATGTCGCCGACCAGATATAATTGCTGGCAGGAATTGTGGCGCAGGAAGTCGAGCAGACTTTCTGCCTGACAGCCCCGAGTTCCGAGGTGGATATCGGACAGGAAAATACTGCGGTAATGAGACATGGTTTCGTCCTGAAAACGTGACATGTGTCTATAATGCCAGCAAAATGTGACAGTTTGATGAAAGTGGATGGCGTGTATGCCTCTGCGCGAATGGGGAGATGCGGGTGCTGAATTTAGTTGGTTTTGAATATAAAGAACTTTTTACAGATGCGGGCATTGCGCGCCTGGATCAGGAATTTCTCGACAGTCTGAACAAAGCGGATAGTTCACTCGCCGAAGCCCTGCATGATTACCGGGCTCAGGGTTTGCTTCCGGCGAGCAAGGAACAAAGCGAATTTCTGCTGCGCCTGGCGCCCCATGTGGAACAGTTTATTACCCGCTTATTCGCCCTGGAAAAAGAAGTATCCGAATTACAGGCACAAACCCGCAGCCATGATGTGGTCATGGATTTCAAAAAGCATTTTGTGCTGCGTCGCGCCCGGCGTTATCGCGGAGAATTTCCGGAGACTTTTGCGGATTTGGATCAATGGCTGGATAGCCAGATACGCCAACGCGCCTGGCCGGATACGGATCGTGAGTGGGCGATTTCCCGGCTCGGTGAAGATTGGCTTAAGGATGAAAATACCCATGCTGAGGAGATTCAGCGCCTGACCCAATGGTGTGCCCTGATCCTTCAGGATCCCCAGGCTGCTCTGGCGGTTACAGGTTGGTCGAGCTTCCGTTTGCCCCAGCGCGTAGATCATGAGGCCCTCGTACCACTCAAAAAGCTCGATCAGGTCCCCGGTACACCATTTGTGGCGCCCGACGGCACCCTGCGTCGCCGCGACAGTTTTCATCTGACGGATTTGCGCATGGACCCGCGCAGTGTGCAGAGCGAAGTCCATTATTGTCTCTATTGTCATGATCATGATGGCGATTTTTGCTCCAGAGGATTCCCCGAGAAAAAAGGCGTGCCGGAACTGGGCCTGAAGGTTGATCCTCTGGGCGTGACCCTGACGGGCTGTCCTCTGGAAGAAAAAATTTCGGAAATGCAGATTCTCAAACGGGACGGACTGAATCTGGCCGCATTGGCCATGGCCATGGTCGATAATCCCATGGTTCCCGCTACCGGCCATCGCATCTGCAATGACTGCATGAAAGCCTGTGTGTACCAGAAGCAGGACCCGGTCAACATTCCCCAGGTTGAAACCCGCATTTTGACGGATGTCCTCAACCTCCCCTGGGGGATTGAGCTTTATGATTTGCTGACCCGCTGGAATCCCTTGCGCGCCGTTCAATTTGCGGCACAACCGTATAATGGGCGCAAGGTGCTGGTGGCCGGCATGGGGCCGGCGGGGTTCACCATGGCTCAACACCTGCTGCAGGAAGGCTGTGCGGTAGTGGGTATTGATGGTCTGAAAATCGAACCGCTGCCGGAAGCCTGGCTGACCGCGCCGATTCGTGACTGGAGCACCTTGCAGGAAGACCTGGACGAGCGGATTCTGCTGGGTTTTGGCGGGGTGGCGGAATATGGTATCACCGTGCGTTGGGACAAGAACTTTCTCAAACTCATTTATCTGACTTTAGCCCGGCGTCCCGGCTTCCAGATTTTTGGGGGCGTGCGTCTGGGTGGCACCATCACCCTGGAAAATGCCTGGTCTCTGGGGTTTGATCATGTCTGTATTGCCACGGGCGCGGGTTTGCCCAGGGTGGTTCCCATGGGCGAAAGTCTGGCCCGGGGCATGCGTCAGGCCAGTGATTTCCTCATGGCCCTGCAGCTGACCGGTGCCGGGAAAAAGAGCAGTCTCGCCAATTTGCAGGTCCGTTTGCCCGCCGTGGTCATTGGTGGTGGTCTCACAGCGGTGGATACTGCCACCGAAGTACAGGCCTATTATATTCGTCAGGTTGAAAAAGTCCTTGCGCGTTATGAGCAGATGTCCCAGCGTGTCGGTGAAGAAAAAATGCGTGCCGGACTTTCTGCCGAAGACACAGAAATTCTCGAAGAATTTCTTGCCCACGGGCGCGCTGTCCGCCAGGAGCGGGAACGCGCAGAGGAAACCGGCGAATCCCCGAATTTTGTCCCCCTGATTCAATCCTGGGGCGGGGTCACGCTGGCCTATCGCAAGGGTATGCGGCAATCCCCGGCGTATACACGCAACCATGAAGAATTGATCAAGGCCATGGAAGAGGGCCTGTATTACGCAGAGGGTCTGGACCCCCTGCGTGCCGAACTGGACACCTATGGACACATTGCCCACATGGTTTTCCGGCAGATGCGCGAAGCCGAAGGCCGTTGGCTGACCAGTGATCAGGAGTTGCGTTTACCTGCTCGTGCGGTATTTATTGCGGCGGGAACCGTACCGAATATCATTTATGAAAGGGAGTATCCCGGTACCCTGCTGCTGGATGGGGATCATTTTCAGACCCACGTCGCCCACGGCAAGAGCGCTCTCCAGGCAGTGCAGGTGGCTGAACACTGCAAGGCACCCGAAGCCGGCCCGTTTACTTCCTACACAGATGGGCAGGCGCATCGCGTCAGTTTCATTGGTGATACCCATCCGGTGTTTCATGGTAGCGTGGTCAAAGCCATTGCCTCGGCAAAAGCCAGTTATCCGCAGGTCATGCACAGTCTTAATGCCCTCGCTCCGCTAACCCAACATAGGCTGCTGGACTTTCAGGAAAACTTGCGGGATTTGCTGACCATGCGGGTGCTGCGCGTGGATCGCAGTAATCCGGCGGTAACCGAAATGTGGATTAAAGCCCCTCTGGCCGCCCGCAATTTCCGGCCTGGCCAGTTTTTCCGGCTGCAGACTTTTGAAAGCCATAGTCCGGTTGTGAATAATACCCGCCTGCAGATTCCGGTTCTGACCGTCAGTGGTGCCGGCGTCGAAGATGATGCGGTGCGTCTGATGGTACTGCAATGGGGAACCGGACCGCGTCTGGTAGGGAGCCTGGAACCCGGTGATCCCTTGATATTAATGGGTCCCACTGGAGCACCGACAGATATTCCCCAGAATAAAACCATTCTGGTGGTGGCAGGACGCTGGGGTGCTGCGGTCATGCTGGATATCGGTCCCGCGCTGCGTGCTGCGGGTAATCGGGTTCTGTATGTCGCCGCTTTGGGTAAAGCCAGTGAACTGGATAATCAGGCGGAACTGGAAGAAGCGGCGGATCAGATTATCTGGTGTACGGGGAGTGGTCCCCTGATTACAACGCATCGTCCTCAGGACTTGAGTGTTGAAGCCAGTGATATGGTGGAGTTGTTACGTGCTTACGGAGTCGCTGAACTTCCCGGTCAGAGTACGGTGCTGGGGGCGGTAGCCTTGGATCAGGTGGATCGCTTGATGGTCATGGGCTCTACCGGATTATTAAAAGGCTTTCAGCAGGCCCTGAAAGGATCTCTCAGTGCTTATTTCCGCAGTGATCTGGAAGCGGTAGCCACGGTAGGAAGCCCGATGCAGTGTATGCTCAAAGGTGTCTGCGCCCAGTGTTTGCAGTGGCAGATTGATCCGGAAACCGGTAAACGGACCAAAGCAGTATTTTCCTGCGCCGGCCAGGACCAGCCCCTGGCATGGGTGGATCTGGATAATCTGACGGCACGCCAGAGTCAGAATCGCTTGCTGGAAAGAATATCCAGTCAGTGGCTGGATCATTTGCGCGCTGAGAGTAATTAGCCTAAAAACGGCAGTTGCCGTGGGTGCTTTTTGCTCCATTGTTCCTCGCCTGTTGTTCTATGGCTCATCCTGCTGTCAGGAGAGAACTCGCCCTGCGGGCTCAAACAGCTCTCCTGACGGGCGCAGGATTTCACCAAGAACAACAACGGCTCGAAACAAAAGTCGCGGCAAAGCACCAACGGCAACTGCCGTTTTTAGGATTAAAGCTAAATACAGCCAAAAGCGGCAGTTGGCCTGGAGGGTGTTTTGCAGCGACTTTGACCTGAGCCTTTGATAAAAACTTAATGCTGATCAGGAAACAGGATGTTCAGCTCCAGCACCTCAAAGTCGCCTTTACGTTCCATGCTGACCTTGATGTTGTTTTTATCCACGGGAATATACTTGGCAATAACTGTCAGTAATTCTTCTTGCAGGGCAGGCAAAAAATCAGGTCCCCCTTCCTCCCTTTCATGGGCAAGAATAAGTTTTAAACGGTCTTTGGCCACATTGGCCGTTTTCTTCCTGGAGCCTAGAATATAATCAAGTATGGACATGTCAGCCTCCAAAAAGCTTTTTGAAAAAACCCACTTTCGGAGCCTGAATAAATCGGAGGGGTTTTTCTTCGCCCAGGAAGCGGGCCACTACATCCTTATAGGCTTCAGCCACATCGGTGTTTTCCATGTGCACTGCGGGAATACCCTGGTTGGAAGCCTGCAGTACCACTTCTGACTCGGGAATGACACCCAGCAGTGGCGTCCTTAATAATTCCTTGACGTCTTCCAGAGAAAGCATTTCACCGTCTTCCACCCGCTTGGCGGAATAACGGGTCAGCAGCAAATGTTCCTTGACGGGTTCTTCTCCCTGTTCGGCGCGACGTGAGCGTGCAGCAAGAATCCCCAGAATCCGATCGGAGTCGCGCACTGACGAAACTTCCGGGTTGGTGACGACAATCGCCTCATCGGCATGATACAAGGCCATGAGCGCTCCTGATTCAATGCCAGCTGGCGAATCACAGACAATATAATCAAAGTCTTTGCGCAGTTCGTCCATAACCGTGGTAACCCCTTCAACGGTCAGGGCATCCTTATCGCGGGTTTGTGATGTGGGGAGTACATACAGGTTTTCGCAGTGTTTGTCCTTGATCAGGGCCTGTTTAAGCTTTGCCTCACCCTGAATGACATTGATGAGATCGTAAACCACCCGACGCTCGCAACCCATGATGAGATCAAGATTGCGTAAGCCCACGTCAAAATCTATGACGACCGTTTTATACCCGCGCAGCGCGAGACCGCTGGAAAAAGCTGCGCTGGTAGTGGTTTTACCGACGCCACCTTTTCCTGAAGTTATGACGATTATTCTGGCCACGTTTCTTGTCTCCGGATCATTATGAATTTAAGGGGGTAATATGCAGTTGCTCGTCGCGGCTGTAAACCTGCGCAGGTTTTCCCCAAAGAGGGTGGTCCGGTTCGAGGGTTCGATATAACCCTGCGATGGAGACGAGTTCTGCCTCCAGCGCCATGCAAAATATACGGGCATTTTCATCTCCGTTGACGCCGGCCAAAGCGCGACCACGCAGCGGTCCGTAAACATGAATGTTGCGGTCAGCGATGATTTCGGCTCCGGCGTTGACGGTTGCCATACAGACCAGATCGCCATTACGCGCATAATTGCGTTGTCCACTGCGCACCGGGTGTTCAACCAGCAGACCGGCAGATGGTGCTGGGTTGGGAGCAGGAGACGGCTGGCTTATGGTTGCTTCGGGGTTCACCGGAGCGCGCTGGGCCTGTCCACGCAATACCGGAAGGTGAAAGGATGCGGCCAGCAACTGATGGGTTGTTGCGGCATTGCGAATGCCTACGGGCATCCAGCCTGCGGTCCTTAATACCTGGATGATTTTTTCGAGTGCCAGTGGGGCTTCTTCAGGAATACCGCTCAGATCCAAGACCAGCGGTGATTCCTGATGGAATGCCGCAGCAGCAGGATGACGGCGGTGTTCTTCGTCAATGCACGCCTTGAGTAAGGCTGGGTCATTACTTTCCAGCTGTAAAACAGAAAGCGTAAAGACGCTCCCGCTCAAGCGTAAAGGAGGAAATTCGGGAGAGCCCGCTTCTGTTTTTTTAGCAGACATGTTTCACGTGAAACATTTCATGATCTCCGTTTATGCCTCTTTCAGGAGTGGGCGCTTATCCGCTTTGCCGTTCCAGGTTTCTGCATCAGGTAAGGCACTTTTCTTGCGCAAAATCACCGGCCATTTTTTGGTGAGTTCGGCATTGATGGCGGTGAAGTCGCGCTGGTCTTCCGGCACCTCATCTTCGGCAAAAATGGCATCTGCCGGGCATTCGGGAATACAGGCGGCGCAGTCAATACATTCGTCAGGATCAATAACCAGAAAATTGGGGCCTTCATGAAAGCATTCTACAGGACACACTTCTGCGCAATCGGTGTACTTGCACTGGATACAGTTTTCGGTAACGACGTAAGTCATGGGTTGTCTACTTTTTTACTGGCGCGCTTGCGTGGTGCGGGCGCGGGTTTGTCTACGGAAGTTGCCGAGACCTTGGCGGTTTTTTTGGCCGTGGTTTTTTTCGCGGGACTTTTCGCTGCCTTGCTGGCGGCTTTGCGCGCTGGAGCTTTGGCGGGTGCGGCGCGTTTTTCCCGGGGAGGAGGCGGCGTATAGTCCACCAGCAGTGCTGCAATTTCCGCTTCGCTGGCAGTCACCTGAAAATGGAATCCGCATTCTGGCTGGGGACAGGCGAGCTGCTCACCCAGTCGTTTTCCACTTTTTTCGATCATGATCGGCCAGGCACAACGTGGACAGGCTTTGGCCACCGGAGGCCCCCAGACAGCATAAGTGCATTTCGGATAGGTATTACAGGAATAAAATACTTTGCCATAACGACTGCGCTTTTCTACCAGTTCGCCTTCTCCACATTGAGGACAGGTGACGCCGGAAGACTTGGGCTGGGTCAACGGTTCAATGTGCTTACATTCCGGATAACCACTGCAGGAAATAAAGCGCCCGTAGCGACCGGTTTTATAGACCAGGGGTTTTCCGCAGTCGGGACAGTCGCGTCCAACTGGTTCAGGGGCTTCCCGGGGCCCGTCCACAGGACGGGTGTACTTGCAATCGGGGTATCCTGAACAGGCGACAAAACGACCATGCCGTCCAAGGCGCAGAAATAGAGGCTTTCCACATTCCGGACAATTTTCGTCCATGGCTTCGCTGGTGGCTTCGGCGCGACTGACGTTGGCTTTTTCATCCAGCAAGGAGCGAAATGGTCCCCAAAATTCGTTCAGTACCGGCCGCCATTGCTTTTCGCCTCGGGAGATGGCATCCAGCTCATCTTCCATACCTGCGGTAAAGTTGTAGTCCACATAACGCTCAAAATGATTGGACAGGAAGCGTCCAACGACTCTGCCCAGATCAGTGGGCCTAAAGCGACGTTGTTCCGTTTCTACATATTCGCGATTTTGCAGGGTCTGGATAATGCTGGCGTAAGTAGAGGGCCTCCCGATGCCGTGGGCTTCCAGAGTTTTTACCAGCGTCGCATCACTGTAGCGGGGTGGCGGTTCGGTAAAATGCTGTTCCGGATCTACGGCCTGGACTTGCGGCTGGTCGCCTTGTTCCAGAGGCGGGAGAATACGGTTGTTTTCATCTTCGTCCGCATCGTCTTTCCCTTCCAGATAAACCGCCATGAAGCCAGGAAAAGTAACGGTCGAACCGTTGGCACGCAGCGTCCAGTGGGTCCCGGCATCCATGTCCACAGCGACCATATCCAGGCGGGCCGGGGCCATCTGACAGGCGACGCTGCGTTTCCAGATCAGATCATAGAGCCGCCACAAATCCTTTTCGAGAATACCCTGCAGCATTTCCGGAGTCCGGCTGATGTCCGTCGGGCGGACGGCTTCATGCGCTTCCTGGGCATTTTTGGTTTTGGTTTTGTAACGGCGCGGGCTTTCCGGTACAAATTCATGACCATAATGCCCGTCGATGAAACCGCGAATATCGGCAATGGCTTCTTCGGAAAGATTGACGGCATCCGTACGCATGTAACTGATCAGGCCGACGGTTTCACTTCCAATGTTTATGCCTTCATAAAGCTGCTGGGCGACGCGCATGGTGCGGCTGGCGTTGAACCCCAGTTTACGGGAGGCTTCCTGCTGCAGGGTAGACGTTGTAAAAGGAGCGGCAGGCTGACGTTGCCGGCTTTTACGCTCCACTTCGCGGACCTGAAGTGGTTGCTGCTGCATATCCGCTTCCATACCGCTGCGTATGGATTCTGCCTGGGTTTCATTGTTGATATCAAATTGTTCCAGTTTTTTGTTTTGCCAGTGCGTCAAACGCCCGGAAAACTCATTGTCGGCGTGCAGCAGGCGTGCCGCAATCGTCCAATATTCCTGGCTGACAAAAGCTTCAATTTCATCTTCCCGCTCGCAGATCAGACGCAGGGCGGCACTTTGCACCCGACCGGCAGAAAGGCCGGGACGCACTTTGCGCCACAGCAGCGGCGACAAATTGAAGCCCACCAGATAGTCCAGGGCGCGCCGGGCCTGTTGGGCATTGACCAGATCCATGGCGATTTCGCGGGGATTGGCAATGGCTTCCTGTACGGCCTTTTTGGTGATTTCGTGAAAAACCACGCGCTGGGCGGGCTTGTTTCCCAACTGCTTGCGCTCGCGCAGCAGTTCTACCAAATGCCAGGAAATGGCCTCACCTTCGCGGTCCGGATCGGTGGCGAGCCAGAGTTTATCAGCCTTGCGCAATGCCTTGATAATGGCCTCTACATGCCGTTCATTGCGCTCGATGGCTTCATAGCGCATGGCAAAATCCTGCTCAGGATCAACGGCCCCTTCTTTGGGGCGAAGATCACGAACGTGACCATAAGAGGCCAGAACTTCAAAATCATCCCCGAGATATTTCTGGATGGTTTTGGCTTTGGCAGGAGATTCGACAATTACGAGCTGATGGGCCATAGGTCAGTGCAGTATCCGGGTTCCGTCTGTGTCCAGTAAGGCATCTACCCAGAGTGCTTCCGGGCCGGGATCGTTGGCCATTACCATGAAGGCAACCCAGTCAAGGGTTTCCATATCCATATCCTCAAGGTCGAGGGCCAGTAAACGATCAATGATCCGCTCCCGCATGGCGCCGTTAATGACGCCCAGGCGCTCCCAGTCATGCAGTTGACCGCGTGCTGCCACAGAAAGATTCTGCAGCTCATAGGGATGATAGGCGCGCAGCGCTCGGGGGCTGGTATCTTCCTGTTCTTCAACGGCAAAACCTTCCATCCAGTCGAGGGCGCGCTGAATGTCCGCGTCGGGAAAACCCACGGCACGAAGATGATCTTCGATGACCGCGTCGTCTTCGTCGTCGAGGTGATCCAGTAGGTATGTAATTATGTCTATGACGTCTTCCATGCCAGAGCCTTCAGGGTGCAGGAGGGAGGCGACAGAACCGGCCGCCGGGGCTGGCCGTGAGGTAACCTGATATTTCCATTTCCAAGAGGATGGCCGAAAGCTCGCCCAGCGTCAATCCACAACGCGCAGCAATTTCTTCTGTTGTCAGAGGATCAAAGTCCATGGCTGCCCAGACTTTCGCCTGATGGGGATCGTCAGGTTGCCAATGATCCGCTGCTGTTACCGGTCGGGCCTGGCATAATGCGCCAAATAGCGGCCCCAGCTCGCTCAACACATCCCCGGCACTTTCCACCAGTTTGGCACCGTCACGAATCAGACGATGCGGACCCCGGGACAGCGGCGAGTGGATTGAACCGGGTACCGCAAATACTTCTCGCCCCTGTTCCATAGCCAGGCGGGCAGTAATCAGGGAGCCACTGTTTTCCGCCGCCTCAACAATCAGTACCCCCAGACTGAGCCCGCTGATGATGCGGTTGCGACGCGGAAACAGGCCATTATGTGGTCCGGTTTCCGGGGCCTGTTCACTGACGAGCAGGCCATGCTCGATAATCTGGTGCGCCAACTGTAAATGCGTGCGCGGATAAATCAGATCGGCGCCGGTGCCCAGTACGGCAACAGTGCCACTGACCAGAGCACCACGATGGGCCGCAGCATCAATACCCAAGGCCAGGCCGCTAGTGATGATCAGTCCGGTTTCACCAAGACTGCGGGCGAAGGCTTCTGCAGTAGCTGCCCCCAAAGCCGTTGCCGAGCGGCTGCCGACAATGGCCAGCATGGGCTGGCTCAGACAGGAACGCTGTCCCCGAATAAACAACAGGGGCGGTGGGTCGGGAATTTGCCGCAGCAAAGGCGGATAATCGGGATCCGTCCAGCGACATAAATCCGTATCGGGACTATTCAGCCAGCGCCGGTCAGCAGGACGGATAAGGTCTTCGGGGTCTTTTTGTAAGGCCTGAATCTGCTTTGCGGACAAACCGAGGTCCTGCAACAGGCCGGCACCCGTTTGAAAGCAGGCGGCAGCATGGCTAAATCGCGCCAGTAAAGCCTGTTGGCGCTGTGGCCCCAAACCGTTAATTCGGCAAAGTGCCAGCCAGGCGGCATCAGACATTATTTTTGCACTGTGCCATCGGCTGAGGCAGGACTGTGGATTTCATCACCCACACGAATGCTCCGACTGGCCATGGTGATGACCGCATAGGAAACCGAGGGGAAAACCCGGAACACCATGATATTGCCGATAGTTTGGTCCGGCAGTACAAAGGCCTTGCCGGTAACCGCATTGGTCGTTACCCCGCTGTGCTGGATCTGCAGGATATTACCGGGCTTGAGATCATCCCGGGCACCCCGATCAATAATGACTACCTGGCCGACGGTCAGCGCCGGGTTCCCATCCAGTTGGCCAATGATATGACCCGCGACAGTATGGAGGGGTGCACTGGGAAAATAATGAGGGATTGCCGTTGTGACGACGGGTACCAGGCGTGCACCAAGATCAATTTCTTTGCGGAGTTTGGTGATTTGCACCGCAGCGTGATGACCACTCTGCGTTACCGTCACTTGCCCCAGGTCTTCCAGAGCATAGCCCAAAGAACGATGGGTTTTGGCCTGGAATAACTCTGGCCCCAGAGTGACGACTTGGTAGCGGCTGCCAACAGGGGCCTTTTCCAGGCCGACCGTGTAGAGCGTATTTCCGGTTACATAGGTGGGTCTTTGCTTGGCGGCTGCAGCCAGATAAGGCAGTTGCGCGAAGACTTTTTTACTGTCGATTACTCCGGGAGTACCGAGAAAGGGCATCACTTCACCAGTAGAAACCGAGGGTATGGCATCTTTCGACATTTGCGGACGCAGCTCCACAAAATTGGTTCCGTTTTCACTGAAAGACGATGCGAGACCCAGTTCGGGTTCACCATTGGCCCCATAGTGGATGACAATGCGATCACCGGGATAAATCAGGTTGGGGTTTTGAATGTAGGGATTTTTGTGCCATATCTGTGGCCACTGCCAGGGGTGAACCAGAAAATGGCCGGCAATGCCCCAGAGGGTATCTCCAGGTTTTACGGTATAACCTTGTTGTGTGCGCAGTTGAATCCCGGCAGGCGCCGCCTGGGCCATTACCGGAGCCAGGGCGCTCAGGCCGAGGGTAAAAACAAGGTTGCGCCATATGTGGTTGTGCATGTAATGATCTCCGCTGGACTTCCGCAGGGGATAGTATTAGTCCAAGATACGTTTTTTGCCGGATAGCCCTTCATTAATTTGGTGGTAAAAATGTCGCTCCTGAAAATACTCGAATTTCCCGATCAGCGCCTCAAGAATATGGCGCAGCCTATTGTCCGGGTGGACAAGCAGGTCCAGCAGCTTGCCGATGACATGGCGGAAACCATGTACGATGCTCCGGGGATCGGTTTGGCGGCTCCTCAGGTGGCCGCCGGACAACGCCTGATTGTCGTGGATGTTTCTGAAAATCGCAATGATTTGATGGTCCTGGTGAACCCCGAGATCATCGCCCATAGTGGCGAGGAAGAAATGAAAGAAGGTTGTCTGTCGGTTCCCGGTGTTCTGGAAACGGTTCGGCGGGCCGAAAAAATTACCCTGCGGGCAACGACGGTGCAGGGGAAACTCATCGAACTCGAAGCTGATGGCCTGCTGGCGGTGTGCATACAGCATGAAATTGATCATCTCAATGGCACCTTGTTTGTGGATCATCTGTCGCGCCTGAAACAGAATCTGATCCGTCGCAAGGCGGAAAAGCGGGTGCGTCAGGGTGAGTAAACGCATTGTTTTTGCGGGAACTCCCGAATTCGCCCGCATTGTTCTTGAAGAATTACTGGCCGGTCCGGAAGTTCTGGTAGGGGTGTTGACGCAGCCCGACCGGCCTGCCGGGCGCGGCCGCCATCTGCAGGAAAGCCCGGTCAAGCAATTGGCCAGAGAGACGGGTATTCCGGTTTTTCAGCCGGAGTCCTGCAAAACTCCCGAGGCTCTGGATTTGCTGCGCAGTCTGCAAGCGGATCTCCTGATTGTCGTGGCCTATGGACAGATACTTCCGCAGGCAGTTCTCGATATACCCCGCCTTGGCGCCATTAATGTACACGCGAGTCTGTTACCCGCCTGGCGGGGGGCAGCCCCCATTGCCCGCGCCATTGCTGCCGGAGACGCGGAAAGCGGGGTGGCCATTATGCAAATGGAAGCCGGGCTGGATTCTGGACCGGTGCTGAACGTACTTACCTGTCCCATACATCCTGAAGACACGGCGGCCAGCCTCCATGATCGTCTGGCACTTCTCGGCAAAGCCGCCTTGCGGCAGGCCCTGGACGCGCTGTGGGCAGGGACCGCAACAGCCCTGGTTCAGGATGAAAGCCGGGTAAGCTACGCGCGTAAGCTGAAGAAAGAAGAAGCCTTGCTGGACTGGCGGCTTCCCGCTGCAACGCTGGACCGTCAGGTGCGTGCCTTTAATCCCAGCCCCATTGCGCATACGCTGTTTCGGGAGAAAGGACTGCGCGTCTGGCAATCCAGACCGATAGCGACAACGGTGGATATTGCGCCAGGAAGCATCACCGCCATCCACAAGGAGAGTTTCACGGTAGCCTGTGGTGACGGGCAACTCGAATTGTTGCTTTTGCAACCGGCGGGCAAGGGAAAACTCAGCGCGGGAGATTTCATCCGTGGGTATCATCCTGCACAGGGAGAAAAGTTGGGATGAGTAAAAAACCAAATCACCATGGAGACCCCGGCATGCCCGGCGGAACCCTGCTGCGGCAAGCGGCCATCAAGGTATTGCAAGCCGTGGATGAAGGAGAAAAAGTGGATCAGGCCCTGGCCGCTACGACAGTCAGCGGCCCGGAGCGCGCCACGTTGCAATGGCTGGTGCTGGGAACCTTACGGGAATATCTGTTGCTGCAGAAATTATCCGGATTACTGCTGCGCAAAAGCTGGCGGGAAGAAGACCGGAATCTGGGTTTTCTTCTGCATCTGGCACTTTTTGAATTGCGGCATGGCCAGCGTCCCGCTTTTGCGGTGGTGAACGATTGGGTGGAGATGGTCGAAACCCTCCAGAAAACCTGGGCTAAGGGTCTGATGAATGCGGTTTTGCGCCGCTTTCTGCGTGAACGTGAAGCCCTGGAAGCGCAACTAGCGGATCCTGATCTGGGTCATCCGGCCTGGCTGGCCGCGCGCCTCAGGGAAGCCTATCCCGAACAATGGCCAGCCATAGCCGCCGCCAACAATCGTCCCGCACCCCTCTGGCTGCGCGTCAATACGCAGCGGGTCAGCCCGGGAAACTACCGCGAGTTGCTGCTGGCACAAGGTTTGTCCTGTCATGGAGTGGACTGGAGTGACGCCGCCCTTTGTCTTCCCGAAAGCATTCCGGTCGCCACGCTTCCGGGTTGGGACGCGGGCTGGGTGGCCGTGCAGGATGCGGCGGCCCAGATGGCCGCGCACATTCTGGCTCCCCAATCCGAAGAACGAATACTGGATGCTTGTGCTGCACCGGGAGGAAAAACCGCGCATCTTTGGGCATTGGGCGCACGCCGTCTGGATGCCTTGGACCGCTCTGCAGAACGCCTCCAGAAATTACGGGAAGCGCTATTCCGGCAGGGGGCCATCGCCCATCTGCAGGCTGCCGATGCGGGTGATCCGGAAAGCTGGTGGAATGGTGAACCGTATGACGCCATTCTCCTGGATGCGCCCTGTACGGGTGTTGGCGTCATTCGCCGGCATCCCGATATCCGCCTGCGCCGCCAGGCCGAGGACGTCCAGCAGGCCGTGGCCCAACAGCAACGCCTTCTGGAGGCATTATGGGGTTGTTTGCGCCCCGGCGGTCGGCTTCTTTATGCGACCTGTTCGATTCTGCCCGAAGAAAATCTGTTGCAGATTCGGGCGTTTCTGGCACGCCACGAGGATGCCCGCCAGCAGGCCCATCCCCTCACCGGACAACATTTGCCGGGTCAGAATGACATGGATGGTTTTTACTATGCCCTCCTGGTGAAAGCTGAATGACCCCTGTGCTGGTTTCTGCGCGGGCGGGTGGCATGATGCGCAAGCGCGGCGCGGTTTTGCTGGGCCTGATCCTGGGCTTGTGGTGTTTTGTGGGTTCTGGCTGGGCTTTGGCAGGTACCGCGTTTCACGTGGAACAGTTACAGGTCGCGCCAGAAATGAACCGGGTGAAAATCAATGCTCAGGTGCAAATCACTAAAGAAGACCTGCTGCAGGAAATTCTCGATCAGGGCCAGACCCTGATCTGGGTCGTAAAAGCGGAATGGCGGGAACCCGAACCATTTTCCTTTATTACCGGTCTGGGCACCCATGCGCAAAAAGAAGCCCGCTGGCAAATTCACTATTATCCGCTGACCAATCAATACGCACTGAAAAATGCATCAGGCACCATGCGCTTATTCAATCATTGGCAGGATGTTGTCAGCGTCCTGAAGCAGATTCATGATTTCGAGTTGCCTTTGCAACAGGGCGCGGCACGGGGACAGGTAGCGCTGCGGGTTTATGTGGATATACAGGCTCTGCCTGTCCCTCTGCGCCTGCGTGCATTGCTGGATCACTGGAAACTGGAGTCCCCATGGACCGTCAGCGCGCTCCTTTCAAACTGAGAAACTGGTTACGCGCCCTCAGTGCCGGCGCGGCGCCGGAACGCCAGAAGGTTGGCCCGCGCTGGGGTGCCATTTTATTGCTTCTGGCCATTTTAGGCTTTCTGGCGATCAATTTTTTTACCAGCGCGGGCGGGCCCCTGAGCCGCTATTTTGTCCCTATGCTGGTCATTTCAGCAGGCATCGTCCTTTTTTTGCTGGTTTTGGTGCTGGTTTCCGTGGTGGCGCTATTGGTCCGGCTGCGTCGGGGAGAAGTAGGCAGTCAGCTCGCCACGCGTTTGGTGATCATCATCACCCTGTTGAGTTTTCTGCCTGCGGCCGTGGTTTTCGGATTTTCCTGGCAGTATCTGAATCGGGGGGTCGATTCCTGGTTTAGTTCGGCCGTGCAAAGTGCTCTGGACCAGGCTTTGAATGTAGCCAAGGCCGGCATTGACCGTTATCGCAATTCGACGCTGCTGGCTGCCGAGAGCATCGCCCAGGCTTTGGTGGGTGAATCAGATAGTAACGCCATCCTCACCGTCATTGCCTTGCGTGATCAGTACCATTTGAGCAGTGTCACCCTGTTTTCTAGTGATAACCGGATTATTGCCACCAGCAGTAATAATCTGGCCCTGGCACCGCGCCTGCCGCGTCAGGAAATCCTGTCTGATGAAGGGCATCCAACCGCAAATATTGAGCCTGAAGCAGATGGCAGCCTGCTGGTCAAGGCGCTGATTCCCGTTCTGAGCCCACATCTGGGTGAAAGTAACCGCATGCTCTATGTGGAGCAGCCCATTCCCGAACAGCTCACCAAGGCGGCAGAAGCCGTACAGGTGGCTTATACCCGCTACCATCAGCTCATGCTGATGCGTGAGCCCATGAAAACGGCTTTTCAGCTCAGTCTGGCCGTAGCGCTGCTCCTGGCGGTTTTATCTGCCGTGTGGATGGGGCTGCACCTGGCCCGTCGTCTGACGGCCCCAATTGCCCGGCTGGCTGCAGGCACCCAGGCCGTAGCCCGAGGCGAATTTATCCCCCTGCAAACCATTGCCAGTCAGGATGAGTTAGGCGTTTTGCTGCACTCCTTCAACAATATGACGCGCCAGCTTGCCCGTGCCAAACAGCAGGCGGCCGCCGCTCAGGAGCAGGCAGAGCAGCGCCGGCTCTATCTGGAAACCATGTTGGGACAGTTATCCAGCGGTATTCTCACCTTTGATGGCGAGCATTGTCTGGCAGAAATCAATGCGGCAGCTGTCCAGATTCTGCAGGAAGATTTACCCAAGGGTCGGGCTTTGCAAGAACTGCAGGATGGGGCCATTCTCGAACCGCTCTGGAAGCTGGTGACCGAGTGGGTGGAGCATCCCCGCACCGGTATGCAAAAAGAGCTGCAGCTGGAACGCAGTGATGGGCCGCAAACCCTGATTGTGCATGGAGCGCAATTTGCCGACGAAGCCGGCAGTAAAGGCTTTGTTCTGGTGTTTGATGACATCAGCACCCTGGTTTCCGCCCAGCGTAGCGCCGCCTGGAGCGAGGTAGCCCGCCGCCTGGCCCATGAAATCAAAAATCCGCTGACGCCCATCCAGCTTTCGGCCGAACGGCTGCGCCGCAAATATCTGGAACGTCTGGGTGATGAAGGTGAAACCCTGGATCGGGCGACGCGAACCATCATTCATCAGGTGGATGCCCTGAAAGTGCTGGTAGATGCTTTCTCCGAATATGCCCGGCAACCGCAAATCGAGCTTCGGCCGCTGGAGATCAATCCTTTGATTCTCGATGTTCTGGACCTCTATCGAGGGCAGGAAAACGGTATTGAAATCCGTGCGGAGCTGGCTGCGGATTTGCCCAGTATTCGCGCGGATGTGCATCGCCTGCGCCAGATTCTCAACAATTTGCTGCGTAACGCCATGGATGCGCTGCAAGGTACGGAACAAGGCCCTGCCGGAAAACATATTCTGATTCGTACCGGCTTGACGGACAGCGGCTCGGCAAAGATGCTAGAGTTGAGCGTAATGGATGACGGTCCTGGTTTTCCGGCAGAACTCCTGGCCCGGGTATTTGAGCCCTATGTGACCAGCAAGGTCAAAGGCTCGGGCTTGGGCCTTGCCATTGTCCGCCGCATTGTCGAAGAGCATGGCGGAGTGATTGTTGCCGATAATCAGGGCCTTAATGGTGGCGCGCGGATTGTAATGGATTTCCCCCTGGGTTGACCCGGATTTTCTGGAGGTGGCATGGAAGCGGCAAGATTGAAGATTCTGATCGTCGATGATGAACCCGATATCTGCCAGACCCTGGCGGATATTCTCGAAGATGAAGGGTATCAGGTACAAACGGCGGGGAGTGCGGCGGCGGCAGAAGAATTTCTGCGCGACCAGATGGTGGATCTGGTCCTGCTGGATATCTGGATGCCCGGTGAAGATGGCATCACCCTGTTGCGGCGCTGGGCGGATGCGGGTCTGGAGCAGCCCGTGGTGATGATGTCCGGCCACGCCACCATTGAAACCGCTGTCCAGGCGACCAAGCTGGGTGCTTATGATTTTGTCGAAAAGCCGCTGTCTTTGGACAAAACCCTGCTGACGGTTGCCCACGCTCTGGAGGCCAGCCGCCTGCAGCGCGAAAATCGCGACCTGCGTGCCCAAACCGGCTGGGTAGAACGGCCCAGCGGGGATAGTCCGGCTATCCGCCAGTTTCGGGAACAGCTCACCCGAGTCGCTGCGGTTGACTCCTGGGCCCTGTTGCTCGGCGAAGCGGGAAGCGGCAAGGAAGTTGCGGCCCGTTATCTGCACCGGCAGAGCCGTCGGGCACAGGGGCCTTTTGTGGACCTGCGTGCTGCCGCCATTGCCCGGCCCAATGTGGCTACGGAACTTTTTGGTAATGAAACCCAGGGCAAGCTCATTCGTGGACGTCTGGAAGTCGCCCATGGCGGGACCCTGTTCATCGACGAAATAGCCGATATGGATCTGGAAACCCAGGCCCGTCTGTTTTCAGCCTTGCAGGAAAAACGCATCATTCGGGTGGGGGGCAGTACCCCCGTACCGGTCGATGTGCGGGTCATTGCCGGCAGTGCCCATGATTTATCCCAGGCTGTACAAAACGGCCAGTTTCGCAGTGACCTGTACTATCGGCTGAGTGCCTTGCCCTTGCGGGTTCCGCCCTTGTCAGCGCGGACGGCGGATATCCCGGTACTCATTGAAGAGTTTGTGCGGTTTTATGGTGCCCGGGATGGCCTGCCCGGCCGTCGTTTTGCGCCGGACAGCATGGATGTTCTCAACCACTATCCCTGGCCGGGGAATGTTCGGGAACTGCAGAATCTGGTGGAGCGCCTGCTGATTCTGGCCGAAGGTCCGGAAATCAGTGCGGCAGAAATCGAAGGAGCGCTGGGTCTGGATAACCGCATGGCTCTCGCCAACAGCAACTTCGACGAGGACGACTTCGGCGGTACCCTCAAACGCGCCCGCGAACGCTTTGAACGGGCTTTCCTTGAGTATCATCTGGCGCGCAATGACTGGAATATTGCCCGCACCGCTGAAATCGTCGGGCTTGAACGGACCCATCTGTATCGTAAGCTGAAAAATCTCAGTATTGCCCTCAAGGGCGAAAGAAGAGTTGGCGAAGACGGCGAAGAAGAGGATTGAATTCAATACCAAAAACCCGCTCTATTGCGGATTCCTGTGATCCTGCTTACAGTGGGCGCAATATTTTTAGCTACAGGAAGCCCGTTATGACCCAGCAAAATACTTTGCCCACCAATGCCCCCGAGTTTTGTGCGGGAATGCTCTACTTTGGTGAGAACTGGCCGGATTTCGACGAATACGGCAAATCCCCTGCCATTGCTGCGGATCATAAGGCGATTGCGAACCCCCAGGCACGGGAGGCGGTGTACCAGTCGCTGTTGTTGGCCGATGCTCTGCGTTATTGCACGCTGCAGGTCTGTACCGCCAAGTCGTCCGGCCATCCCGGGGGTTTTGCCTCCAGCGCGGAGGCCTATGCGGCCATGGTCATGCTTGGTCATACCAACATTGTCACGGAAGTGGGGCACCACGCGCCCGGCTTTTACAGTGCCATGTTTCTCGACCGCTCCCTGGAAGCCATGGGTATTCAGAACATGAATGACATGATGGCGCGCTTCCGCGAACAGCATGGTCTGCTGGGTCATCTCTCCGGCGCTATTCCGGGTCTGTTGGCGCCTGCCGGTCCGCTGGGACAGGGGCAACATTTCGCCATGGCCGGGGCGCTGCTGCATCCCGGCACGCTGTTCCCGGTCACCATCGGCGATGGCGGCTTTGGCGAACCGTATGTACTGAGCTCCATGAAACATTTTCACTTTGCCTATCCCCGGGTGACCAACTATCTGCCGATTCTGGTCTGGAATGGTTTCAGCCAGGAACATCATTCCATGGTCTCGCTGATGAGCAACGCGGAAATGATGGCCTACTGGCGGGCGCATGACTTTGATGAGGTCATTCTGGTTGATGCCAAGGATTATGATGATGCCGGACAGGAAGGCGCCTATGTGGATTCCACGCGTTTCTCCTTCGGGCAACGCATGGCTTTCATGGAAGCGGTCCTGCGTGCTGCCGCCAAGGCCGCGCAAAATGCCTTGAATGGTCGTCACACCGCCTTCATCCTCAAACAGTTGAAGGGTGCCGGGGTGCATGTCTCCGGTGCCAAATCCCACAATTTGTATCCCAAGGACACTTTTGAGTCACCGGAAATCAAAGCTGCTTTGCAAAAGCGCGCGCTGAGTCCGGAGGCCTGGGCGCTGGTCCGCGACAATTTCTCCCGTGCCGGAGGTGGTCCTGCTGCCAAAACCGTGGTGACCGAGCATGTGCTGGAAATCGCCCAATTGGGAGAGTTTCCCCTGCAGGATTTTGCCGTCGGAGAACAGGCCGTGCCGGCCACCGCCATGGGCGCACTGGTCGCCTGGCTGGGACAGCAGGACCCGCGCTTTGTGGTGAGCAATGCCGATGGTAATGAAGCTTCAGCCATGAAGAACATTAATGATGCCCTGAAAATCCGCCATCCCACGGAAGATCCGCTCTACAACCAGCAGCCCGGAGGGCAGGTTTACGAGCCCCTCAACGAAGATGCCTGCGCGGGTCTGGCAGCGGGTCTGGCCCTGTTTGGCAGTCGTTCTCTGTGGTTGTCCTATGAGTCCTTTGCCATCAACGGCTGGCCGATTATGCAGACGGTGGGTCAGGCGATGGCCGAGCTGCGCCGCAAGACTCCCTCGACGGTATGCATGTTCACGGCGGGAGCCCTGGAGCAGGGCCGCAACGGCTGGACCCACCAACGTCCGGAAATCGAAAACTATTTCGCCGCGCAAATGCGCAATGGCAATTTGTTTCTGCTCTATCCCACGGATGCCAACGTCATCCAGGCCGCCTATGAATACGCCGTGAATAGCGTCAACAAGTCGATGATTATCATTGCCTCGAAAAGCCCGCTGCCCGTGCATCTGAGCATGGCCGAAGCGCGTGCGGCAGTCCGCAAGGGCGCTGCAGTTCTTTATGAAGGGGCTGGCGGCACGCGCGGCACGGTAACTTTTGCCGTTACCGGAGACATGGTGTTGATGCCGGTGTTCGCCGCCCGCGAGATCCTGGAAAAAGAAGGGTACGGGGTGCGTATTGTTTCCGTCATCAATCCCCGTCAGTTGTATCGCCCCTCGGATGTGGCTGCGCATACCGTATCCGAGCCGGATACGGATTTCATGGCTGATGCGGAATTCCACCAGTTGTTTGCCGGCGACATGTTACTGACCATCGGCGGTGGCGGTTCCGGAGCGCTGGAGCCGGTGCTCTTACGCAGTCGCGCGGCGTATCGCGATACCCTGGCCTGGCAGCGCGGTGAAACCACCGCCAGCGCGGGTGAACTGATGGCTTTCAATGGGATTACGGCGGATGCCATTCTCAGCAAGGTGCGGAGTTTTGGTGGGCAGTAATCCCCGGGAAACCCGTACCAAAATCATCGTCATTGATGATGATCCCACCGGCTCGCAGACGGTCCATTCCTGCCTGCTGCTGACCCGATGGGATCCTGAGACCCTGCGGGAAGCCTTGCAGGATGATTCCCCGCTCTTTTTTGTTTTGAGTAATACCCGGGGCATGAGCGCCGTCCGTGCCGAACAGGTCACCCGGGAAATCTGCCGCAACCTGCATGTGGCTCTGGAGCCGTTGGCCAATAACGGACAGCCGGTGCAACCATTGCTGGTGAGTCGCTCGGATTCGACCTTGCGCGGCCATTATCCGGTCGAAACTGATGTGATGGCTGAGGAGTTGGGACCTTTTGATGCGCATTTTCTGGTTCCGGCATTTTTTGAAGGGGGGCGCATTACCCGTGACAGCACCCATTATGTCATCCAGAACGGGGTAGAAGTTCCCGCCCATGAAACCGAATTTGCCCGGGATTCGGTGTTTGCCTTTCAGCATAGTTATCTGCCCGATTATGTGGCCGAAAAAACCCACGGACGCATTCCTGCGGAGCAGGTGCAACGCTTGCGTCTGGCGGATTTGCGCGCCGGTTGCCTGGCGCAGCTTTTGGCACTCAAAAATAATACCTGTGTGGTCGTGGACGCCGTGGAAGCGGCAGATCTGCACACCTTTGCCCGGGATTTGCGGGCTGCTGCCGGGCAGGGCAAGCGTTTTCTGTTCCGAAGTGCGGCCAGCTTGCTGACCGCACTGGCCGATCTGCCGCCCCAGCTGGTGCCTGCGGAAAACATGGCACAACTGGTACGCGGGGGTAAAGCCGGAGCCATTCTGGTCGGTTCTCATGTGCGTAAAACCACCGAGCAGCTCAGCCGCTTGCTGGAGGAATCGGGTCTGCAAGGACTGGAGGTAGAGGTGGATGCCTGCAGCGGTGAGGCGGGCAAAAAGCAGTTAACCCATCTTCTCGATCAGGCCGCCAGGCTTCACGCTCAGGGCCTGGACCTGGTGATTTACACCAGCCGCAGTGAACGCCAGTTTGCCGATCAGGCGACACGTCTGGCTTTCGGTGAAACCGTATCGGCTTTTCTCATGGATCTGTTGCGTGGTCTGCCCGAAGATCTGGGTTTCCTCATCAGCAAGGGTGGTATCACGTCCAATGATGTTCTGAGTAGCGGGCTGGCGCTGCGCAAGGCGCGGGTCATGGGGCAGATTTTGCCCGGCTGCTCGGTGGTTCAGTGCCCGCATGATCATCCACGCTATCCGGATCTGCCGGTGGTGATATTTCCCGGTAACGTCGGGGATGCCGAAAGTCTTGCCTTGGCACGGCGTCGCCTGCGCGGTCGGTGAAGGGCGCAAATCATGGCGGGCAGTCCTGATTCCGAGCATGCCGCATTTCTCAGCGCCCTCCGCGCCCTATTGCCGGACGATGGCCTGCTGACGCAGAGCGAGGACCTGCATCCTTACGAATGTGATGGTTTGTCGGTGCTCAGGGAGCTGCCTCTGGCGGTGGTCCTCCCCCGTCATCGAGCAGAGGTACAGGCTGTTCTGAAAATCTGTCAGCAGTATGCTGTGGCGGTGGTTCCCAGAGGGGCGGGCACCGGCTTATCCGGTGGCGCTCGTCCCTGCGCCGGGGCCATTGTGCTTTCCCTGGCGCGACTCAAGCAGATTCGGGCGCTGGACACCAGCAACCGTACGGCCCGGGTGCAGCCGGGAGTGCGCAATCTGGCCATCAGTGAAGCAGCGCGGCCCATGGGCCTGTACTATGCGCCGGATCCTTCCTCCCAGATCGCCTGTACCATTGGCGGCAATGTGGCAGAAAATTCCGGCGGGGTACATTGTCTGAAATACGGCTTGACGGTCCACAATGTGCTGGCTCTGGAAGTGCTGGATGCATCGGGCGAACGTCTGGAGATCGGCAGTCAGGCGCCGGACAGTCCCGGCTATGATCTGCTGGCGCTGATGATGGGTTCGGAAGGATTGCTGGGTATCGTGACCGAATGTACGTTGCGCTTGCTGCCGGTTCCCGAAAATACCCTGGTATTGCTGGCGGCCTTTGCCTCGGTGGTGGCGGCGGCAGACGCGGTGAGTGCCATCATTGCGGCAGGAATCATTCCGGCCGGGCTGGAAATGATGGACCAACTCGCCATAGAAGCCGCCGAAGATTTTGTGCATGCCGGTTACCCCCGCGATGCCGCTGCCATTTTGCTCTGCGAACTGGATGGGACCGAGGCAGAACTTCAGGAACGCCTGCGCGCCGTGGAAAAGTTGTTACAGCGGCAAGGGGCTACCAGCATCCGTATTGCCGCTGATGCCGAAACCCGGCTGTTACTCTGGAAAGGCCGCAAGGCCGCGTTTCCGGCGGTGGGTCGTCTGGCCCCGGATTATTACTGTATGGATGGGACCATCCCGCGCAAGCGTTTGGCGGAAGTGCTCGAACAAATCGCGATCTGGTCGGCCGAATATGGTTTGCGGGTCGCCAATGTGTTTCACGCTGGCGATGGCAACCTGCACCCGCTCATCCTCTATGACGCCAATGTGGAAGAGCAGTTGCATGCTGCAGAAGCCCTCGGTCAACGCATTCTCGAACTGTGTGTGGCGGTCGGTGGCAGTATCACTGGAGAGCACGGTGTCGGCGTAGAAAAACTGGACAGCATGTGCGCCCAGTTTACGCCTGCCGAGCTGGCCCAGTTGCACCGCATCAAGGCGGCCTTTGATCCCGAAGGGCGGCTGAATCCGGGCAAGGCCGTCCCCAGTCTGCATCGCTGCGCAGAACTGGGAGCCATGCATGTGCATCATGGTCAATTACCTTTCCCGGAACTGGAGCGCTTTTAAGATGGATCAGCGCGAGCGTTTGCAGGAACAGGTCCGCGAAGCCTTTCAGCAGTCGCGTCCCCTGCAGATTCAGGGGGCCGGGACCAAGCGCTTTTACGGCAGAAAAACTGCTGATGCGGAACCGTTGCTATTGCGGGAGCATCAAGGGATTGTGGATTACGAACCCAGTGAACTGTTTGTGACCCTGCGGGCCGGGACAAGCCTGCAGACCTTGCAGGAACAGTTGGCCGAAGCTGGCCAGATGCTGCCCTTCGAGCCGCCTTTTTTCGGGGCGGAAGCTACCATCGGTGGCACCCTGGCCTGTGGTTTTTCCGGTCCACGGCGGCCTTATGCGGGTTCTGCCCGGGATTACGTGCTGGGTGTGCACATGCTCAATGGTCTGGGAGAATCTTTGCGCTTTGGCGGACAGGTCATGAAAAATGTGGCGGGCTATGATGTATCCCGTCTACTGGTAGGGTCTTTGGGTACCCTCGGCATTTTGCTGGAGGTGACGCTCAAAGTGTTGCCGCGTCCCGAGCGGGAGCTCACCCTGGTACACGACACCGACATGGCTACAGCCATTGTCCGGATGAATCAATGGGCGGGCCAGCCCCTGCCCTTGTCAGCCAGTGCCTGGGATGGGGCCCACTTGTACCTGCGTCTGTCGGGGACGGAGAAAGCCGTCGCAGCGGCGCAGAGCAAAATCGGTGGAGCGGTGCTGGACGAAAACGACGGCATCCTTTTCTGGAAAAATCTGCGTGAACATCGCCATGTATTTTTTCAGGGAAGCGCAGCACTCTGGCGGCTGGCAGTAGCGCCCGCCACGCCCCCCCTGGCTCTGCCCGGACAGACGCTTATTGAATGGGGTGGTGGACAGCGCTGGCTGCGCGGTCAACGGGATGCCAGCGCCCTGCAGACGCTGGCGGCTGAGCATGGCGGACACGCCACCCTGTTTCGCGGCGGTGACCATGCCAAAGAGGTGTTCCAGCCTTTGCCGCCAGCCCTGTTCGCCCTGCATCAACGCCTGAAAAATGCGTTTGATCCGCACGGTATTTTGAATCCTGGTCGCCTGTACGCGGCCCTATAGAGAAGCCTATGCAAACCCGGATTGCTCCCCGTTTTGAGAATGACGCCGACATTGTCGAAGCGGACAGTATTTTGCGGAGTTGCGTCCATTGCGGTTTTTGCACGGCAACCTGTCCCACCTATCAGCTACTGGGTGACGAACTGGACGGTCCCCGTGGCCGTATTTATCTCATCAAAGAGTTCCTGGCCGGCACGCCCGCCAGCGCTGAAACCCTCAAACATCTGGATCGTTGCCTGACTTGCCGCGCTTGTGAAACGACTTGTCCGTCCGGGGTACGCTATGCCCGCCTGGCGGAAATTGGTCGTGAACATCTGGAAAACGAAATTCCGCGTCAGGCCCTCGAGCGCCTGAAGCGCAATATGCTGCGTGCGGTGGTTCCTCATCCCGCGCGTTTTCGTCTGGCGCTGCAACTGGGGACCCTGTTCAAACCCTTTTTGCCGGAAGCCCTCGCCCGGAACATACCCGAATGGCCTGGCACAGCGCTTCCGGTGCCGCATCTGCTGCAAGCTGCGACGTCCGACCACCGGCCCACGGTGCTTGCCCTTGCGGGTTGTGTGCAAAGCGTCATGACGCCGCAAACCGAAGCGGCTCTGGAGCAGATTGCTGACCGGCTCGGTTATCACGTGGAAGTTCCCCCCGAGGCGGGGTGTTGTGGTGCCCTGAGTTTGCATCTCAACGCCCGCGCCGAAGCGCAGGATTACATGCGTCGGAATATTGATGCCTGGTGGCCGCATATCATAGCCGGTGCGGAGGCTATTCTGGTGAGCGCCAGTGGTTGTGGCAGCATGGTCAAGGAGTATGCCGAGGCTCTACAAAACGACCCCGATTATGCCGAAAAAGCCCGGCAAGTAGCGGCGTTGGCACGGGACCCCAGTGAATGGCTGCTCGAACACCTGGAAGCCCTGCCGCTGGAGCACAAAAATCGTGGCCCGTTGGCCTTTCACGCGCCGTGTTCACTGCAACATGCACAACGGCTGCTGGGTAAGGTCGAAGCCCTGCTGGAACGCGCAGGCTACCAGTTGACGGCGGTTGCCGATGCGCATCTTTGCTGCGGTTCTGCCGGTACCTACTCCATTTTGCAGCCGGATTTATCCCGGCAACTCCGTGAGCAAAAGCTGGACGCCCTGCAACAGGGCGAACCCTGCGCTATTGCTACCGCCAATGTCGGTTGCCAGTTGCATTTACAGGGGGGTACGGAGCTGCCGGTCCGCCATTGGCTGGAGTTGCTGGCGGAGTCGTTGCTGTCTAAAAAACCCTAATCCAGCCGTAACCAGCCCTTGCGGTAAAATATCCAGGCAGTAAGTGCTTCCACCAGTACCAGGCCGCCGGTAACGGCGACAAATCCATAACGCCAGTGGGGTAGGGGTCCCAGGGGGACGTTCATGGCCGCCGCGCCCGGTATGAACAACGGAATGGTGACCAGAATAATCAGCGCCGCCATGAATTTGAACAGATGGTTCACGTTGTTGTGCACCACATAAGCGTAAGATTCCAGCAATTCATTGATGGTTTCCTGGTCGCTATCCACCTGATCACGAACCTGTGACAGTTCAATTCGCGTATCTTCATGAATTTCCACGAGATCGTGATCTTCCTTGGGCAGGAACAGACCGATTTCACTGACCACATACTCCAGTTGCAGCAAGCCCAGATCCAGGGCCAGGAGGCGGTCGTGAATATCCAGTCCCCGGTACACCACATCATGGCGCTGGGCCTGCCGTAAATCCCGTTCGACCATGGCCATTTCCCGGGCCACAGCGCGCGCAGTGGGCAGGTACAGGCGGGTCACCTCGGCGATGATGCGCAGGACAAGTTCCCAGCGTTTACGTGGTTTATCTGGATCAATCAGCTGGTTGAGAAAGGGGATTTCCTGATCCGCCAGGGTCACGAAATAACCCGGTACAAAATAAACGCTGAGAGGCACCAGAGAAAACTGGCCGATGCGCCCATCTTCCGGTATCGGCACCTGAAATTGCAGGGAAATCAGTCGTTCTTCCTTGATCAGCGGCCGCGATGCCTCGCCTTCCAGGCGTTTGCGCAGAAAGCTTTCGGGAATATCCAGCGTCATGGCGGCCTGACTCAGTTCCAGGGCCGAAGGATTGACCAGGGCCATCCAGCTGCGCCGGTTGGCGTTGCCCGAAAGCAGGCAGTCTCGCGTAATTCGCAGCATGTCCCGCTTCTCCCTACATTGCAAAAAAGCCGTGTTTTCTGGCCCAGATGGCAAACATCAGGGTGGCTCCGAAAACATAGGCAAGCAGGCCGAACCACAGATAATGCCAGTGTTCCAGCGGGAGAATGGTCATCATGTGAAAAGGCATGATAAAGGCAATGGGCATCATCAGCAGCGCCAGCCATACCGTCATGACCTTCATGACGGTATGCGCATTATTCTGAATGATGCCGTTGTAGGCATTGGTGACGGTCAAATAACGCTCATAGACCAGATTGACGACATCTTCCATGCGCCGTTGTTCGCGCAGGGCAGCATCCAGCAAGGGATAAGTCGAAGCATCGCCGGGCGTGGCCCGCAAGGCGTCGCGCAAAATCAGTCCGGTTTCGCGCAAGGCGATGACCAGTTCTCCCAGATCCCGGTTCAGGACCACGATTTCGCGCAGCTCACGGTTACCCATGGCGGTTTTCAGGGCCATACGCAGTTCCTGGAGACGATCCACCAACACCCGGGCGACCCGTTCATGACTGTAGATGATGTTGAGCAGAATTCTTTGCAGAAGATCGCCACGGGCATTTTGCTGCAGGCTGCCGAGCCAATCCTGCTGCAGGGTTGCCAGCAGGGCGTCTTCAGCGATGATGACCAGGCGCCCGGGGCTGTCGTGCTGCACAATCAGGTGGCTTACCCGTGCGACAGTCCCAAATCGGGCATCTTCTTCCAGCAGGGCAACGGGCAGCCGCAGGATGATTTCTTCGCCTTCACAATACAGGCGCTGGTCTTCACTATGGCGCAGCAGATTTCCCAGTCCGCTGCAGGAGGGGGCCTGTTCCGGGTTGAGCAGAAATAATCCCGGACCCGTGCAAGATGTACTGGAATTCCAGTCACCAACCGCCATGTCGAAATAACGGGCCGTCATCGTTGCCTCAGATCCAGTCTTTTTTGCGGAAAAATACAAAGAGCAGCCCGGAAATGAGAAAACCCCCGCCCATCAGTACCGGCCAGGCATAAGTCCAGTCCTGCAGGGGTAAAGGAACGTTCATCCCGTAAATACTGGCCACCGTAGCGGGCGATGCCACCACCACGGTCCAGGCGGTAATGATTTTCAGGGTGTTGCTGATGTTGTTCTGGAGTACGCCCACATAAGCATCCATCATGTTGGTAATGGTGGATGCATAAATTTCCGTCATATCCCGGGCCTGCTGCAAGTCAATCAGGGCATCGGCAATGTCTTCCAGATCGCCTTCATCCTGAAGGAGCATGGGCAGGCGCAGGGTTTGCTGGGCCACGGAAATGTTGCCCTTGAGCGCGGCAGAAAACAGAATCAGACTTTTGTTCAGCGCCAGCAGCCGGAAAAATTCATTATTGTTCTGCGAGTCGCGGAGGATTTTTTCGGTGGCGGCAATTTCGGCGTTGATGAGGCGCAATGCCCGCAGAAAATCCCGGGCAATAGCCTGGAAAATTTCGGCGAGCAGTCCCCGGACATGGAGGATTTTGCCGCGCTGACGCTGGCTGCGGAGTTCGTCCCATAATGCCAGGGGATGCGCGCTGGCGGTGACCATCTGCTGGGGCAGCAGCCAGAGTCCTACCGGCAGGGTCCGGAAGCGGAGTTCCGCATCGTCCTGCATGGGGGCCGGTACTTTCAAAATGATCAGGGCCACATCCCCGTCGCGCTCCAGACGCGGACGTTCGTCTTCATCGGAAACGTCCTGAAACAGATAGTCGGGTACCTGCAGATGTTTGGCGACAAATTCCAGTTCGGCCTGGCTGGGTGCCACCACCTGAATCCAGGTGGCACGGGGGGGCCACTGAAAATCACTGGTGATTTCCAGCTGGGCATCCGTTTTATCGTCAAACCAGTGCAGCATCCTGCCTCTCCTTTATAGACTCCTGCCCGATCATATCCAGCCCTTGCGCTTGAAAAATGCGGCCAATCCCCCGGAAATACCCAGCCCCGAACACACTATCACCCAGAAAATCCAGTGGGTTTTCTGAAAGGGCAGGGTCGTGTTTACCCCATACAGGGTGGCCAGCATACTCGGTACATAAAATATCATGGCCAGAACGGTCACAACCTTAAGCCCGTGGTTGATATTGTTTTGGACCATACCGGCATAGGCATCCATCATCGACGTGCTGGTTCCGGCATACACCCGGGCGCGTTCATGGGCCACCTGCAACTCCAGTAAGGCCGTATCGACCTGTCGGGTTGCTGGCAGATCATCGCGAATTTCTGCCAGACGCGAAATCTTGAAGGCCGTGGCAATGTTGCCGACCAGAGCCACTTCAAAACGGGTCAGACTTTTACTGATTTCCAGCAAGGTGAAAAAGTCACCATTACTTTGCGTCCAATCCAGTTGCCGTTCATTTTCATGGATGGCCATGTTCAGTTGATGCAGGGCATCTTCATAACTCTGGGCCAGTATTTTAAGAATCGCCGCAAGTATCTCGATGCTTTCCGGAGGGCTGGAAAGATGCTCCAACTGCTCAAAAAAAGGCGAGAGCGAGGGCAGGTCTTCGGCCAGCAGCGTGGTCAGACTTTGCTGGTGCAGAACCATTCCCAATGGCCGCAAAGTCCAGGCATCGTCGACGCTGCCCCGCACCGGAAACTGCAAAGTGAGAAACACCCGATTTTCTTCTCGCCGCAACCAGGAGCGTTCATCGGGGTCGAGAATGTCCTGGGCAAAATCCCAGTCATCAGCAAGCTGCCCGGCCTGTACCCAGTCGGCGGGTTTCGGCGCCGTCAGATGTTGCCAGCCCTTCACCTGATCCGGAATAATTTGCTCTTCCGAATGGGCGGTTACGGGATGATCTGCTGGGGGAAATACATCCATGGATGTTCTCCAGATCAGAGGCGGGCGTTAGGGCACCAGTGTCTGGCCTGTTCCCGGTCAGGGGTACTCAGCCGGCACATTTGGAGCACGGGACGAGGCCTTTTATACTGGACTTCCGTGTCGCCTGTAAAGGAAATTCAGCTGTGAGTAATGTGCATTCTGCAACTGATAGTAAAGTCTTTAATCCTCTCGCCATTGCCATCCTCACTGTTTCCGATACCCGCACCCCGGAAACCGACAAATCCGGCGACAAAATTGCGGAGCTGGCCCTGGCCGCTGGGCACCAGATAGCGGCGCGCTGCATCCTGCCCGATACGGCGGAAACCCTTCGCCAGCAGATGCAAAGCTGGATAAGCGATCCGACCATTGACGTCATCATCGCCACCGGCGGCACCGGGGTCACCGGGCGGGACGTAACCCCGGAGGCCCTCGCACCCCTGATCAGCAAACCCATTCCGGGCTTTGGTGAATTATTCCGCATGTTGTCCTATGAAGAAATTGGCACCAGCACCATTCAGTCCCGGGCCGAAGCCGCCATTTGTACGGGCACCATCGTTTTTTTGCTGCCCGGTTCTACTGGAGGCGTCCGGTTGGGTATGGAAGCCATCATCATTCCGCAACTGGATAACCGGCATCGCCCCTGCAATCTCAGTGAGTTGTTACCGCGTATTCGTCATGAACACTGATCTTTTTCATGTCTGAAGACGCAGCAGATCGGCAGGCGCGCTGGAATAACTGCTACGCCGGGAGCGACGCCCAGGCGGCAACGCCTCTGCCCCTGCTCAAGGCGCAGGCAGCTTTGCTACCCGCACAGGGCAAGGCGCTGGATCTTGCCTGTGGTCGGGGGGCTAATGCCTTGTTCCTCGCCAGACGGGGTTTGGAAACCTGGGCCTGGGATTACGCCGACCCGGCCATTGCCGTCGTCCAGCAGGCAGCGGCGGGGCTGCCCCTCCATGCCCAATGCCGGGATGTGCTGGCGCAGCCACCGGAGCCGGACAGCTTCGACGTGATCGTGGTTGCCCATTTTTTACACCGCCCGCTTTTCCCGATATTGGCGCAGGCCTTAAAAGCCCACGGTTTGCTGTTCTACGAAACCTGGGCCGGGCTTTATGCCGGGCGCGGACCACGAAATCCGGATTTTCGTCTGCGTCCGGGTGAATTGAAGCATGCCTTCCCCGCGTTGCAGTTGCTGATGCTGGAGGAAGACGCCGACCGCAGCGCTGGCGTCTGGAGAGCGCCTGCCGGCCCTGTTACACTGACGTAATTTACTGATCTACAAAGAGGAAGACCAGCAATGACCCGGAATGGCCGTTTGAGCATTATTGTCTTCGCCATCATTTCCCTGAGTGCCTGCGCCAAGCTGCCCGTCAAGGTGGCTGAACCCGCTGCGCCAGCAGCCAAAACAGATACCAAGGCCGCCGCGCCGGACATGCACAGCAGCCAGACGGCCCTCGACTGGGCCGGGACCTACGTGGGTACCCTGCCCTGCGCCGATTGTCCCGGAGTGCGCGAAACCCTGGTGCTGCACAAAGACCAAACCTATGCCCTGAGCACCCACTATATGGACCGTCCGGGTTCGGCCTTTTCGCGCAGTAACAGCTTCACCTGGATCAATGGTCAAACTATCCGGCTGGAAGGCATGCAACAACCCATGTACTTTCGGGTAGGAGAAAACCAGCTTATTCAGTTGGGAATGGATGGCCAGCCCATTACCGGACCAATGGCGGCAAAAATGGTGTTGAAGAAAACGCAAACAGGAAAAACCCAATGACCAGCATCCAGCAACGCGCCGCCCTGCAACGGCAAATATGGGCGATTGCCAATGATGTACGCGGCGCAGTCGATGGCTGGGACTTCAAGCAATACGTGCTAGGCACCCTGTTTTACCGCTTCATCAGCGAAAACTTCGCTATTTATATCGAAGCCGATGACGACAGCATCCACTACGCCGAGTTGCCGGACAACATCATCACCCCGGACATCAAAGACGATGCCATTAAAACCAAGGGCTATTTTATTTACCCCAGCCAGTTGTTTGCCAATGTGGCCACCCGCGCCAACAGCAACGAAAGCCTGAATACGGATTTGGCCGATATTTTTGCCGCTATCGAAAATTCTGCCAGCGGTTATCCCTCCGAGCGCGACATCAAAGGTCTGTTTGCCGACTTCGACACCACCAGCAATCGTCTGGGCAACACCGTCAAAGATAAAAACACCCGCCTCGCTGCCGTGCTCAAAGGTGTTGCCGGTCTGGATTTTGGTGATGCGCATAGCGGTGACTTTGAAAGTAATCACATTGACTTGTTTGGCGATGCCTACGAATTTCTCATTTCCAACTACGCCGCCAATGCCGGTAAATCGGGCGGTGAGTTTTTTACACCACAACATGTTTCCAAACTCATCGCCCAACTGGCCATGCACAAGCAAACCCGCGTCAACAAGATTTACGACCCCGCCTGCGGCTCCGGCTCCCTACTACTGCAAGCCAAAAAGCATTTTGACGCGCACATTATTGAAGACGGGTTTTACGGGCAGGAACTCAACCACACCACCTACAACCTGGCGCGGATGAATATGTTCCTGCACAACATCAATTACGACAAATTCAACATCCAGTTGGGGGACACTCTCATAGCCCCCCATTTTGACGGCGACAAGCCTTTTGATGCCATCGTCTCCAATCCGCCCTATTCCGTAAAATGGATCGGCAGTGACGACCCCATCCTCATCAACGACGACCGCTTTGCCCCGGCGGGCGTACTGGCCCCCAAATCCAAAGCCGACTTTGCCTTTGTACTGCACGCCCTCAGTTACCTTTCAAGCCGTGGCCGCGCTGCCATCGTCTGTTTTCCTGGTATTTTTTACCGGGGCGGTGCCGAGCAGAAAATCCGTCAATATCTGGTGGATAACAATTTCGTCGAAACCGTCATCTCACTCGCGCCCAACCTGTTTTATGGCACCACCATCGCCGTGACCATTTTGGTGCTCTCCAAACACAAGACAGACACCACCACCCAGTTCATTGATGCCAGTGGCCTGTTCAAAAAAGAAACCAACAACAACCTGCTGCTGGATACCCACATCGACGAGATCATGGCCGTGTTCGACAGCAAGGCGAATGTCGAGCACTTTGCCCGTTCCGTACCGTTTGAGCAGGTTGCCGCCAATGATTACAACCTCTCGGTGAGCAGCTATGTCGAAGCCCGCGACACCCGCGAGGTGGTGGATATTGCAGAGCTCAATAGCGATTTGAAAACCACCGTGGCAAGAATCGACCAGCTACGCAAAGAGATAGATGCCATTGTGGCCGAGATTGAGGCATGAACGATCACCCCATCGCACTCACACAACCGCCCGCAGGCTATGCCGACTGGCTGGCCGAATTAAAAGCGCGCATTCACCGCGCCCAACAACGCGCCACGCTCGCCGTCAACCGCGAACTGGTTTTGCTGTACTGGCAAATTGGCCAAGACATCCTGACACGGCAGGCCGCACAAGGCTGGGGCGCGAAAGTGATCGAGCGGCTGGCGCATGATTTGCGCAACGCTTTTCCCGAGATGAAGGGCTTCTCCCGCGCCAACCTCATGTATATGCGTGCCTTTGCCGAGGCCTGGCCAGACGAGCAAATTGTCCAACAGGCTGTTGGACAATTGCCTTGGGGACACAATCTGGTCTTGCTGACCCGACTGAAGCAACCGGAACAGCGTCTGGCCTATGCCCAGGCCGCCATCGAACAGGGTTGGTCGCGCAATGTGCTGAATATCCACATTGAAACCCGACTTCTTGAACGTACCGGCAAAGCGGTTACCAACTTTGCCGAACGCCTGCCCCCGCCGGGTAGTGATTTAGCGCGGGAATCGCTCAAAGACCCCTATCTGTTCGATTTTCTCGATGTGGGCAAAGAAGCCGACGAACGCGAAATTGAATCGGCGCTAGTCGAGCACATTACCCACTTTTTGCTGGAATTAGGCGCAGGCTTTGCCTTTGTGGGGCGGCAGGTGTTGCTGGATGTAGGCGGTGACGAATTCTTTATTGACCTGCTGTTTTATCACCTCAAATTGCGCTGCTATGTCGTGATTGAACTCAAGACCGGTAAATTCAAGCCCGAGCATCTAGGGCAATTGGGTTTTTACATGACGGCGGTGGACAAGCAAATCAAGCATGAACTCGATAACGCCACCATCGGCCTGCTGCTGTGCAAAAGCAAAAACAAAGTGGTGGCTGAATATGCCTTGGGCGATAAAACCCAGCCCATGGGCATAGCTGAATATAAACTCGTGGAAGCCCTCCCCGAAAACCTTAAAACCAACCTGCCCAGCATTGAACAGATAGAGCGGGAATTGCAGGGAGATGAGGCATGAGCAGCGGGAATTTTTTGGACAAGCTGCTGGATGGCGAGGCGGTGGAGTGGAAGGCGCTTGGGGAAGTTACTTTGCCCACGACCAATATCAGATGGCGCGATGCGGACCGCGCCTATCGCTACATTGATCTCACATCTGTAAGCATTGAAACAAAAAAAATTGCCGATACCCCCGAGATCACTTTCAGCAATGCACCAAGCCGCGCGCAAAAGCTCGTTGAAAAGAATGATGTAATTTTCGCAACAACCCGTCCGACCCAACAGCGCTATTGCTTAATTGATGATGAATATGCAGGTGAAGTTGCAAGTACTGGTTATTGTGTTTTGCGCGCAAAAAGCGATGAGGTATTGCCAAAATGGATTCTGTACTGGATTGCTTCAACTGACTTCAAGACATATGTTGAGGAAAATCAAAGCGGTTCAGCATATCCCGCAATTTCAGACGCAAAGGTAAAAGAATTCAAAATCCCCATCCCCTGCCCAGAAAACCCCAAAAAATCGTTAGAAATCCAGGCCGAAATCGTGCGCATACTAGACACCTTCACCGAGCTGACCACCGAGCTGACCACCGAGCTTAATCTACGCAAAAAACAATACAACCACTACCGCGACCAATTGTTGAGTTTTGAAAACGGCGAAGTGGAGTGGAAGACGTTGGGAGAAGTGGCCTTAGATTTTGGTAGAGGCAAATCTAAACATCGTCCTAGAAATGATGAAAAATTGTATGGCGGTGATATACCTTTCATCCAGACCGGAGATATTAGAAATGCGGCGCATGTCATTACACAATATAGCCAGACCTATAGCGAGCTTGGGCTAATACAAAGCAAATTGTGGCCTAAAGGGACATTGTGCGTAACTATTGCTGCTAATATTGCTGAAACATCCATTTTAGGATTTGATGCATGTTTTCCTGATAGCGTCATCGGTTTTATAGCTAATCCTGAAAAGACCAGTTCAGGTTATGTTGAATACCTACTGTCTTCATTAAAAACAAAGCTAGAAGAAAAAGGCCAGGGCAGTGCCCAAAGCAATATAAATCTAGGCACATTTGAAAATCTAAAATTACCTTTCCCCTCATTGGCCGAACAAGCCCGCATCGTCGCCATCCTCGACAAGTTCGACGCACTGACCACCTCCCTCACCGAAGGCCTACCCTGCGAAATCGAACTGCGCCAAAAGCAATACGATTATTACCGCGATCTGCTGCTCCGCTTTCCCAAGCCAACTCAAGCAGGAGAATGCCCATGAATCATGAAAACACGCAGATTCAAATCTATCAGTCCGACGATGGTCAGCTTGAGCTGAAGGTGGCCTTTGACCAAGACACCGTTTGGTTGTCGCAATCACAAATGGCTGATTTGTTCGGCACCAAGCGACCAGCCATTACCAAACATTTGAGCAATATTTATAAATCGGGTGAGTTGTCCGAAGATAGCACCTGTTCCATTTTGGAACATATGGCTGACCATGGCCAAAGCTACAAAACCAAACAGTACAATCTTGATGCCATTATTTCGGTGGGATATCGCGTTAACTCCAGTCGCGCCACTCAATTTCGTATCTGGGCCACTCGCACCCTCAAACAACATTTGGTGCAGGGGTACACCCTTAATCAACGCCGCTTGCAAGAGCGCGGCATCGAATTTGAGCAAGCGATGGCGCTTTTATCCCAGACCCTCAGCAACCAGCAGTTGGTGAACGCTGAAGGCGCAGCGGTGCTTTCGGTGATCAGCGACTATGCCCGGAGCTGGAGTCTGTTGCAGGGCTATGATGAACAAAGTCTGGGGGAGCTGAACAGTAAACAGTCGGCCATGCTGGCGCTGAATCTGGACGAGGCGCTAAACGCCATCCATGAATTAAAACAAGCACTGATCACCAAGGGTGAAGCCACGGAATTATTTGGTCAGTTGCGCGGCAATGGCCTCGAATCGGCGATTGCCACCATCGAGCAGGGTTATGGTGACGAACTTTTTTATCCGAATGTCGCAAGTCGCGCCGCGCACCTGCTGTATTTTGTGATTAAAAATCACCCGTTGGCTGATGGTAATAAGCGCAGCGGTTCATTTTTGTTTTTATGGTACTTGCGCCGCAATCAGCATTTATTGGCCAGGCCCGTGGAGCGATTGATTAACGACAACACGCTGGTCGCCCTGGCCTTGCTGGTCGCGGAAAGCGAGCCAGCGCATAAATCGCTGATGATTCGCCTGATCGAGCATTTTATTTTGCTGAAAGAGGACGGCAATGCCTTATAAACCGCCCTTTACCATTACCAGCGAAATCCTGAATCTGGTAGCAGAGATCAGCCAGCAGGTAGGGCGGCTGGACGCCAGCGCGTTAAATGCCAATGGTCGTATGGGGCGCTTGTGGCAAACCTTAATTTTGTCTCGGTGGCACCCGCTGTTTTTGTTGTTACCCTTGGAAAGCGTGATTAAAGATCATCAACAGACGTATTACCAGGCACTTGAACAGGGTGACGAGCAAGCCGATAGTACGCCGTTTATTCGCTTCATGTTGTTGATAATTGCCCGGACGCTAACCCAAAACGCCTCTATAAGTGCCCCTGCAAACGCCCCTGTAAATCCGGAGCGTGATGTACGTGGACTCAAAACCCCCGAAGCGATTCTGGTGTTACTGGAGTATAACCTGCAGCGGACACGCCAGCAGCTCGCCGAACTGATGGGCAAAGACCTACGCACCATTGGCCGGGCTTTAGCCAAATTGCAGCAGGCGGGAAAAATTAAACGCGTCGGTTACGATAAAACCGGCCATTGGGAGGTACAGCCGTGACAGACTACAAAACTATTGCCGAATCCAACAACTTCATTGTTCTGGATCAATACAACCGGGACTGGAAGGTGGCCGATAGCTACCAGAGCGAAGGGGACCTGGAACGCGAACTGATTCAGGATTTGACGAATCAGGGCTATGAATACCTGCCCGGCCTGAATCATCCCGAGGCAATGCTCGCCAACCTGCGTGTGCAGTTGCAGGCACTGAATAACCTGGAGTTTCTGGAAGGTGAATGGTTGCGTTTTGTGGAAATCTGGCTGGATAAACCCAGCGACAGCATCGTGGACAAAACCCGCAAAATTCACGATGACTATATTCACGATTTTGTGTTTGATGATGGCCATATTCAGAATATTTACCTGTTGGATAAAAAGAATATCGCCCGCAACAAGGTGCAGGTCATCAATCAGTTTGAGCAATCCGGCAGCCACGCTAACCGCTACGATGTGACCATTCTGGTCAACGGCCTGCCGTTGGTACAGGTAGAGCTGAAAAAGCGCGGAGTGGCCATCCGCGAGGCCTTTAATCAGGTGCATCGCTACAGCAAGGAGAGTTTCAACAGTGAACATTCCCTGTTCAAGTATCTGCAACTCTTTGTGATTTCCAATGGTACGGACACCCGCTACTTTGCCAACACCACCCAGCGCAATAAAAACAGCTTCGATTTCACCATGAACTGGGCCAAGGCGGATAACAGTCTGATCAAAGATCTGAAGGACTTTACGGCTACCTTCTTTCAGAAAAACACCCTGCTGCATGTGCTCCTGTATTATTCGGTATTTGATGTAAACAATACCCTGCTGGTGATGCGCCCTTACCAGATTGCCGCCACCGAACGCATCATGTGGAAAATCAACAGCGCGTATCAGGCGAAAAACTGGCGCAGCACGGAAAGTGGCGGTTATGTCTGGCATACCACCGGTTCCGGCAAAACCCTGACCAGTTTCAAGGCGGCGCGTCTGGCCACCGGGCTGGATTTTATCGACAAGGTATTTTTTGTGGTGGACCGCAAGGATCTGGATTATCAGACCATGAAGGAATATCAGCGTTTTTCGCCCGATAGCGTCAATGGCTCGGATAGCACCGCCGGACTCAAACGCAATCTGGATAAAAATGATAACAAAATCATCGTCACCACCATCCAGAAGCTCAACCGGCTGATCAAAAGCGAAAATGACCTGCCGGTGTATAACCAGCAGGTGGTGTTTATTTTTGATGAATGCCATCGCAGCCAGTTTGGCGAAGCCCAGAAAAACCTGAAAAAACGCTTCAGAAAGTTCTATCAGTTCGGTTTTACCGGCACCCCCATTTTTCCGCAAAACGCCCTGGGAGCCGATACCACGGCCAGCGTATTTGGCCGCGAACTGCATGCCTATGTGATTACCGATGCTATCCGCGACGAAAAAGTGCTGAAGTTCAAGGTGGACTACAACGATGTCCGTCCTCAGTTCAAGGCGCTGGAAGCCGAGCAGGATGCGAAAAAACTCAGTGCCGCCGAAAATCGCCAGGCCTTGTTGCATCCCGACCGTATCCGCGAAATTACCCAGTACATTTTGAATAACTTCCGGCAAAAAACCCATCGTTTGCAGGCCGGTGGTAAAGGCTTTAATGCCATGCTGGCCGTCAGCAGCGTAGAAGCCGCCAAGTGGTATTATGAGTCCTTCAAAACCGTGCAAAAAGACCGCGAAAAGCCCTTGAAGGTCGCCACCATTTTCTCCTTTGCAGCCAACGAAGAACAAGATGCCGTGGGCGATATTATTGATGAAAGCTTTGATGTTTCGGCCATGAACAGCAGTGCCAAGGAGTTTTTGGCGGCAGCAATTGCCGACTATAACGCACTGTTCAAAACCAGCTTCAGATTGGATAGCGACGGTTTTCAGAACTACTACCGCGATTTGGCCAAGCAAATGAAGGCCGGGGAAGTTGATCTGCTGATTGTGGTGGGCATGTTTCTGACCGGTTTTGATGCGCCGACGCTCAACACCTTGTTTGTCGACAAAAACCTGCGTTATCACGGCTTGATTCAGGCTTACTCACGCACCAACCGCATTTATGATGCGACCAAAACCTTTGGCAATATCATCACGTTCCGCAATCTCGAACAGGCGACTATCGACGCCATCACCCTGTTTGGGGACAAAAACACCAAAAATGTCGTGCTCGAAAAAAGCTTCAGGGAGTACATGGAAGGCTTTACCGATGTGGTCACTGGCGAAGCGCGGCGCGGCTTTGTGGATGTGGTGAAAGAACTGGAGCAGCGTTTTCCTGATCCTGCTGCCATTGAAAAAGAATCGGATAAAAAAGCCTTTGTGAAGTTGTTTGGCGAATTTTTGCGCGTGGAAAATGTGCTGCAAAACTTTGATGAATTCGCCAGCCTGAAAGCTTTGCAAAATGTCGATATGGATGACCCCGCAGCCTTAGAAGCCTTCAAGGCCAAGTATTATGTGACGGATGAGGAGTTGCCTGCGTTGCAGGCTGTTCAAATCCCATCCGAACGCAAAACCCAGGACTACCGTTCTACCTACAATGATGTGCGCGATTGGTTGCGGCGGGAAAAATCCGCTTCGGAAAAAGCAGAGTCCAGCATCGATTGGGATGACGTGGTGTTTGAGGTAGATTTGCTCAAATCTCAGGAAATCAATCTGGATTACATTCTCGAGCTGATTTTTGAGAACAACAAAAAAATCAAAGACAAGGTGGCCCTGGTGGAAGATGTGCGCCGGGTGATCCGTGCCAGCCTCGGGAATCGTGCCAAAGAAACGCTCCTGGTGGATTTCATCAATCAAACCGATCTGGATCAGCTTGGTGACAAAACCAGCCTGATTGAGGCCTTTTTTACCTTTGCCCAGGGCGAACAGCGGCGCGAAGCCGATGCGCTTATCGCTGACGAAAACCTGAATGTCGAAGCCGCGCGCCGCTATATCAGCGTTTCCCTGAAACGGGAGTTTGCCAGCGATAATGGCACCGAGCTCAATGCCCTGCTCCCCAAAATGAGCCCACTGAATCCTCAGTACCTGAGTAAAAAGCAGAGTGTGTTCCAGAAAATCGCAGCCTTTGTCGAGAAGTTCAAAGGCGTGGGCGGACAGGTTTAACACTTTTTTGGATATTGCAAAAACCACCCCCGGGCGCGGATAATCAGCGGATGCAAAACGAATTTGATGTCATTGTTGTCGGTGGAGGTCATGCTGGCACCGAGGCTGCCGCTGCCGCAGCCCGTTTGGGTGTGCGCACCCTGCTCCTGACCCAGAATCTCGATACCATTGGGCAGATGTCCTGTAATCCGGCCATTGGCGGTATTGGCAAAGGGCATCTGGTCAAGGAAATCGACGCTTTGGGGGGCATCATGGCCCTGGCCATTGATCAGGCGGGCATCCAGTTTCGGACCCTGAACGCCAGCAAAGGGCCGGCGGTGCGGGCGACCCGCGCTCAAGCCGACCGGAGTTTGTATAAACGCGCAGTGCGTCGTCTTCTCGAAAACCTTCCCAATTTGCAATTGTTTCAGGGCATGGCCGGCGATTTGTTAATGGAAAATGATCGGCTGGCGGGTGTGCGCACGGAAACCGGCCTGGAGCTGCGTGCGGGTCAGGTGATTTTGACCACCGGGACTTTTCTCGGCGGGCGCGTGCACATGGGAGACCAGAATTATGCGGCCGGACGGGCAGGCGATCCGCCATCCAATGCCCTGTCCCTGCGCCTGCGGGAAATGGGTTTTCCGGTTGCCCGTCTGAAAACCGGCACGCCGCCCCGCATTGATGGACGCAGCATCGACTATAGCGTGCTCGAAGCCCAGCCCGGTGATGATCCACTCCCCGCCTTTTCGTTCATGACCCGGCAGGTGGATATCCCCCAGCGCGCTTGCCATATCACCCACACCAATGCGCGCACCCATGAAATCATTGCCGCCAACTTGCACCAGTCGGCCATGTATGGCGGGTATATTCAGTCCGTAGGGCCGCGCTATTGTCCTTCCATTGAGGACAAGGTGGTGCGCTTTGCCGAAAAAACCTCGCACCAGATATTTCTCGAACCTGAAGGACTGGATACCCACGAAGTCTATCCCAACGGCATTTCCACCAGTCTGCCTTTTCCCGTGCAGGTGGATTTGGTGCGGAGCATGCGCGGTCTGGAACATGCCGTTTTGCTGCGTCCCGGTTACGCCATTGAATACGATTTTCTCGATCCGCGTGATTTGCACGCCAGTCTGGAAAGCCAGCGCCTGCCCGGACTTTTTTGTGCCGGCCAGATCAACGGCACCACCGGCTATGAAGAAGCCGCCGCACAGGGCCTGCTGGCGGGTCTCAATGCGGCACGGCGGGCGCGGTCACAGTCTGCCTGGGTGCCGGGGCGTCATGAGGCGTATCTGGGCGTAATGGTGGACGATCTGGTCACCCGGGGGCTGGATGAACCCTATCGGATGTTTACCAGCCGGGCCGAATATCGCCTGCAATTGCGTGAAGATAATGCCGATATGCGCCTGACTCCGCAGGGTCGCGAACTGGGCTTGGTGGATGATGCGCGCTGGGCGGCCTTCAGCTGCAAACAGGATGATCTGGAAGCCGAGCGCGCGCGTTTCCAGAGTGTGCGCATTCGCCCCGAAGACGCAGCAGCGCAGCGGGTTGCCGCGCATGTGGGCCAGGCCCTGAACCGGGACGTGACCGCGCTGGAGTTGTTGCGTCGTCCGGATTGGGATTACGCCAGCCTGACGACGGCTCTGGACATCCCGGTTTGTAAGGACCCACGCGTCAGCGAACAGTTGGAAATTGAGTGCAAATATTCGGGTTACATTGCCAGACAGCAGGATGAAATTGAGCGCGCCGTCCGCTGGGAGGGCATGGCCATTCCTGAGGACATGGATTATGCCTCGGTGCGCGGGTTGTCCACGGAAGTCAGGCAACGCCTGAGTCGCCAGCGTCCGCAAACCATTGGTCTGGCCAGCCGCATTCCGGGCGTCACTCCGGCAGCCGTGTCGCTGTTGTTGATTCACGTGAAACGCCGCAGCTTGCCGCAGGCAGGCTGATGCCGTCCGCTTCTGCCCTGCCAGAACAACTGGCCCAGGCCCTGGACAGCGGGCTTGCGGTCATGCAACTGGATTCCGTTCATCCCGATCAGCGCCAGTTGCTGATTCAGTATGTGCTACTCCTTCAGCGTTGGAACAGTACCCACAATCTGACCGCCGTGCGCGACCCGCTCGAAATGATCTCCCGGCATCTGCTGGACAGTCTTGCTGTGCTGCCTTTTCTGGATGCCGGGCGGGTGGCGGATATCGGCAGTGGTGCGGGTTTGCCGGGAATTCCTTTGGCCATTTGCCGACCGGATCAGGCCTTTACGCTGGTGGAGCCCTCCAGCAAGCGCGTGGCTTTTTTACGCAGTGTGCTGGCCGAGCTCGGCCTGAGCCATGTGCAGGTGGTCCCCACGACCAGCGAAAAATACCAGCCCGAAAACTTGCCAGATATTCTCATCAGTCGCGCCACGGCTCCCCTCGCGCGTCTGGATGCAATGACCATCCATCTGCAGGGTCCGCAGAGCAGGGTGCTGGCTATGAAGGGGCCCGGTGTCGAAGAAGAACTGGCCGAATGGCCCCGCGCGGCTGCGCTGGAGCTGCGTTGTCACGACTTGCAGGTGCCGGGTTCGCCGCTGCGCAAGCTCTTGATTTGGACGAATCCGCTGCAGATGCCCTAGCCCCCCGCGAGCTGACAGGGTATTCTTGCGCGATTGTAGACTTCATCGGAAGATCACCTCAAAACATGCGCATTGTTGCTGTTGCCAATCAGAAAGGTGGTGTGGGAAAAACCACGACTGCCGTCAATCTGGCTGCCGGACTTGTCCAGACGGGCAAACGGGTGCTGCTGGTTGATCTGGATCCGCAAGCCAATGCCAGCACCGGGTTGGGCAAGGTGGGTAATACGGCTAGCAGCATTTATCACGTGTTGCTGGGGGAATTGCCCCTCGGCGCGGTGCTGCATGCAGTCTCCCCTGCTGGACTTTTTCTCGCCCCCTCCAGCCCCGATCTGGCCGGGGCCGAAGTGGAAATCTACCCGCGTGCTGATCGAGAACAGCATCTGAAACGAGCTTTGGCCGAAGCGGCGGACTTCGATTATATCCTCATTGATTGCCCGCCAGCTCTGAATATGCTGACCATCAATGCCCTGGTCGCGGCAAACCGTGTGCTGATTCCCATGCAATGTGAATATTATGCCCTGGAAGGCCTCACGCAGTTGCTGAATACCGTCCGGCGGGTGCGTGCCCAACTGAATCCTCGTCTGGAAGTGGATGGCCTGTTGCGCACCATGTTCGATAACCGCAACCGTCTTTCCTCGGAGGTCGGTCAGGAGTTGGAACGGCATTTTCCGGATAAGCTCTATCAAACGGTTATCCCCCGCAATATTCGCCTTGCCGAAGCCCCCAGCTTTGGCCGTGCTGCCCTGGAATACGATCCTTCCTGTGCGGGTTCCCTGGCCTATCAGGGTTTGGCCAAAGAATTCCTGCAACGGGAGGGGATAAAATGAAGCGAGTGGGTTTGGGTCGGGGGCTTGATGCACTGTTTGCCAATGAAGATTCGGGTAACGGATCCATGCGGGAAATCCCGGTCGATCTGCTCCAGCGCGGTCGTTATCAACCGCGCGGAATCATTGCGGAATCTTCCCTGCAGGAATTGGCGGAGTCCATACGCCATCAGGGGGTGGTGCAACCCATCGTGGTGCGCGCCGTGGGCGGCGGTCGCTATGAAATCATTGCCGGCGAGCGCCGCTGGCGTGCCGCACAACTGGCGGGTTTGACCCAAATACCTGCGGTAGTCCGCGATTGTGGTGATGAGCAGGCCCTGGCCATCGGCATCATCGAAAATATACAACGTCAGGATCTGAATCCGCTGGAAGAAGCCCAGGCCTTGCAGCGCTTGCTGGATGAGTTTGGCCTCAGCCACGAAGCCCTTGCCGGAACGCTGGGCCGTTCGCGAGCGGCAATCAGTAACCAGCTCCGGCTCTTGCGCCTTTGTCCCGCGTTGCATCCGCACGTGGAAAGTGGTGCCCTCAGTGCCGGACATGCCCGCGCCCTGTTGACCCTCAGTGACGAGCGGCAACAGGTTCTGGCAGAAAAGGTGGTCCATGAAAACCTGAGTGTCCGCGCTACCGAAAAGCTGGCTCAAAAAGACCTGAATCCGCCAGCCCCCCTGCCGGAACCGGACCCCAACGCGGCCGCTCTGATAGCACTGATTCAATCGAGCCTGGGACTTGGTGTGGATTTGCGCGCCCGTGGCCAGGGGGGGGAACTGCGTATTCGCTGGGAAAGTCCGGAGCAGGAGGCCATGCTCCTGAAACGTCTGGGCGTATCGCTCAATGATGACGAAAGCTGATGGATCACTCTTGACGCTGGGCACCTGCGTGTTTAGACTCCGCCTGTATTTGAGTTTTGCCCATTGAAAGAGCAAGAAAAACAGATGGGCATGGTGAACTTCTCGTCCTATGTAGGGCGAGTCACTGCGACGGTGTTGACGTTGGCCCTGTTTCTGGCTGCCTTGCTGGCATGGCGCTGGGGACGACAAGAAGCCTACGCACTGCTTTTTGCGGCATTTTTGAGCGTAATCAACATGCTCATCCTGGGTGGTCGCCTGATCGCGCTCCCCGCTTCTACGCATCTTGCCGCACGGCGGCTGGGTGGGGCGGTGTTGCAGCGCTGGATCATCACCATTCTGGGTCTCATCTTGGCAATTTTCTGGCTGCATCTGCCTGTTATCGGGCTGGTTGCCGGGTTTTTGCTGGCCCATTTCGTATTTTTGGCATTTCTGATGCGGGAACGTATCAGGCAAAGGAGTTAAGTGTGGCTTCAGGCGATATCGCCCATCATCTCGTCAACTGGACTATCGGTTCCGGTTTCTGGACGTTTGATCTGGACACCATTGTCATGGGCTGGATCATGGCGGCCATTCTGGTCATTACCGGCATGGTAGTCGGCGCAAAATTGCAGACCAGTACCCCCAGCGGCATGCAAAACTGGCTGGAAGGCGTCGTCGATTTTATTGATGATCTGGTCCAAGGCAGTTTCCCGGTCAAGGATCCCTTGATTGCACCCATGGCCATCACGGTATTTTTGTGGATACTGCTGATGAACAGCCTGGACGTCATCCCTGCCTATTTGCCCGGCATTATTGCGCACTGGTTTGGTATTCCAGAATTTCGGATAACCCCGACCGTCAATCTCAACACTACCCTCGGCGTTTCCATCACAGTGTTTCTGGTGATGATAGCCACCAATTTGCGGGTGAAGGGTTTCGGCTACTTCAAGACCTACCTGACCCATCCCTTCGGTATCTGGCTGTTTCCGATGAACATCATCATGTCCCTGATCGAAGAAATCACCAAGCCGTTAAGCCTGGGCCTGCGACTTTTCGGCAACATGTTTGCAGGCGAGCTGGTATTTTTGCTGCTGGCCATGTTGCCCTGGTGGGGCGAGCTGGTAATGGGTACGGTCTGGTCTCTGTTTGAAAGTTTGATCATTGTCCTGCAGGCGTTTATTTTCACCGTGTTGACCGTGGTTTACCTCGGCATGGCGAATATGCAGGATCATTAATACAGTTTTTATATTTCACTTTTGCGACACTTGTAAGGAGTCATCATGGACGCACACACCATTATCGTAGCTGCTACAGCCATTGCTGTGGGTATTATTTTTGGCGCCGCTGGTCTGGGTTCCGCCATTGGCTGGGGTCTGATTACCTCCAAGACCATTGAAGGCATTACCCGTCAACCCGAAATGCGTCCCCAGTTGTTGGTGAATACCTTCATTTTTGCCGGCTTGATGGAATCTTTCCCCTTCATCATTCTGGCCTTCGGTTTCTGGTTCCTCTTCGCCAACCCGTTCCTGGGCTGATGCGGGCCCGGTTGATCCGGCCCTCTTGCAAGTGAGGTAGTCATGAATCCAGTAGGTATCAATGGAACACTGATCATACAGCTGATCACCTTCGTCATTTTGGTGGCGTTGTTGTACAAGTATATGTATGGTCCCCTGCGTAAAGTAATGGACGCCCGCCGCGCGAAAATCGCTGATGGTTTAGCCGCTGCTGAACGTGGTAAGGAAGAAATGGCCCTGGCCCAGAAACGCGCTGCAGAAATGCTGCGGGAGGCCAAGGACAAGGCGGCAGAGATTATTGCCAACGCCGAGCGTCGTGGTGTGGAACTGCGTGAAGAAGCTCAGGTCAAGGCCCGTGAGGAAGCCGACCGGATTATTGCCGGAGCCCGTGCGGAAATTGATGTGGAAACCAACCGGGCCCGTGAAGTTCTGCGTGGTCAGGTGGTGGAGCTGGTGGTCGACGGCACCCAGCGTATTCTGCATCGTGAAATTGATCAGAACGCCCATCGCGACATCATCGACCGTATGGTCGGCCAACTGTGAGGGTCTGAAATGGCAGATCAGATCACGGTGGCGCGACCCTACGCCGAGGCGCTTTACGGGCTGGCCAAAGAGTCTGGTCAGCAACAGGCTTGGGGAGACGCTTTGCAGGTGCTCACCGCCATGGTTGCAGACGATCAGGCCCAGGCATTTTTGAGTGACCCCGAACGCCCGGAAGCGGACAAGGTGGCTTTACTCGCGGCCGCTCCTGTCACGCTGGAGCAGTCGGGCTGGCAAGCCTTTCTGACTCTTCTGGTGCACAACGATCGCTGGGCAGCGGCAGCAGAAATTACCGTTCTCTTCGCTGAGGCTCTGCGCCATGACGAAGGCATTGTCGACGTTCTGGTGACCAGTGCGGTGGCTATGGACGCGCAGCAGAAAAGCTCGGTTCAGGCTGCGCTGGAACAGCGTTTCAGCGGTCGCAAAGTCGCTTTTCGTGAGTCGGTAGATGCCTCGCTGATTGGCGGTCTCGTAATTCATACGGGTGATCTCACCATAGATGCTTCCGTGCGTGGACAAGTGCAGCAACTTGCCCGAACCCTTCGCAGCTAAAGTCTTGAGGAACAAAGTATGCAACAACTGAATCCATCGGAAATCAGTGACCTGATCCGCGCACGCATCGCTGGCTTTGAAGGCCGTGTCGAGACGCGCTCCCAGGGCACTATCATCAGCCTGAGCGACGGTATCCTGCGTATTCACGGTCTGGAAGACGTCATGTATGGCGAGATGCTTGAACTTCCCGGCGGGCGCTTTGCGCTGGCCATGAATCTGGAGCAGGACAATGTCGGCGCGGTGGTGCTGGGAGAATTCTCTGGTCTTGAAGAAGGTGGCATTGTTAAATGCACCGGCAAGGTCATGCAGGTTCCTATCGGCAAGGAATTGCTGGGTCGTGTGGTCAATGCCCTGGGACAGCCCATTGATGGCAAAGGCCCGGTAGATGCCAAGGAATTTGACGTTCTCGAAAAAATCGCGCCCGGCGTGGTGGATCGTCAAAGTGTGGACGAGCCCATGCAGACCGGCGTCAAATCGATTGATGCCATGGTACCGGTGGGACGCGGACAGCGCGAACTGATCATTGGTGACCGCCAGACCGGCAAGACTGCTGTGGCAGTGGATGCCATCATCAACCAGAAAGGCAAGGGTGTTTACTGCATTTACGTTGCGGTGGGCCAGAAGGCTTCAACCGTGGCTGGAGTGGTCCGCAAGCTGGAAGAATACGGCGCCATGGAATACACCACGGTCATCGCCGCCAACGCTTCCGAATCAGCGGCCATGCAGTATCTGGCGCCTTATTCCGGCTGCACAATGGGTGAATTCTTCCGCGATCGCGGCATGGACGCATTGATTGTGTATGACGATCTGACCAAGCAGGCCTGGGCCTACCGACAGATTTCCCTGTTGCTGCGGCGTCCTCCGGGTCGCGAAGCTTATCCGGGCGATGTGTTCTACCTGCACTCCCGTTTGCTGGAGCGCGCTGCGCGCGTCAACGCTGATTTTGTAGAAAAATTCACCCATGGCGAAGTGAAGGGTAAGACCGGTTCATTGACCGCGCTGCCCATCATTGAAACTCAGGCCGGCGACGTTTCCGCCTTCGTGCCTACCAACGTGATTTCCATTACCGACGGCCAGATATATCTCGAAACCGATTTGTTCAACTCCGGTATCCGCCCCGCCATTAACGCCGGCTTGTCCGTATCGCGCGTCGGTGGCGCTGCCCAGACCAAGATCATCAAGAAGTTGGGTGGGGGTATTCGTCTGGATCTGGCGCAATATCGTGAACTGGCGGCTTTCGCCCAGTTTGCTTCTGATCTGGATGAAATAACCCGCAAACAAATTGAACGGGGCAAACGGGTTACTGAACTGCTGAAACAGGATCAGTTCTCACCCATGTCGGTCGCAGAACAGGCTGTTGCCCTGTTCGCCGCCAGCAGCGGTGCCCTGGATGACGTGGAAGTGGCCAAGGTGCGGCCTTTTGAGAAGGCCTTGCTGGCTTATCTGCACAGCAATAACAAGGACCTGATGACTGGGCTCGAAGACAAAAAAGAGCTCACCGATGACTTCAAAAAGCAGCTCGACGCAGCAGTCAAGCAGTTCAAGTCCAGTTCGACGTACTAGGAGAGCAGCATGGCCAATGCCAAGGAAATTCGCGGTCAGATCAAGAGCGTAAAAAATACGCGCAAGATCACCCGCGCCATGGAAATGGTGGCTGCAAGCAAGATGCGGCGCGCGCAGGAACGGATGCGCGCTGCCCGGCCCTATGCGGAGAAAATTCGCGAAGTACTGGGTCATCTGGCGCTGGCACACCCGGAGTATGAACATCCTTTGATGCAGGTTCGGCCTATCAAGAGGGCCGGATTTCTGGTTATTACCACGGATCGTGGGCTCTGTGGCGCTTTGAATGTCAATGTGCTTCGGCAGGTTGTCCATAAAATGCACGATCTGCACGAACAGGGCGTCAGTTCGGACCTCGCGGTCATGGGAAACAAGGGGCTGGTTTTTTTGCGTCGGCATGGCGCGCATCTGGTCGCTGAACTGAATGGACTGGGCGACAAGCCCAATCTGGCGGACATGATCGGACCGATCAAGGCCATGGCCGATGCTTACGCCAAGGGTGAGGTCGATGTGGTTTATATGGTCTCTTCCCGTTTCGTCAATACCATGCTGCAACGCGCCACTCTGGAGCAGTTATTGCCCGTGGCCAAGCCGGAAGTGCCTGCCGAAAAACCGGCGGAGATGTGGGATTACATTTATGAGCCGGAGGCTCGCCCGGTTCTCGACAAGCTGATGCATCGCTATGTGGAGTCTGTCGTTTATCAGGCGGTCATTGAGCATCTGGCCTGCGAGCAAAGTGCGCGCATGGTGGCCATGAAAAATGCCTCGGACAACGCCAAACGGATGGTGGGCGATCTGCAGTTGGCTTACAACAAGGCCCGTCAGGCAGCCATTACACAGGAAATCGCCGAAATCAGCGCCGGTGCGGCGGCGGTTTGACGATTAAGCACAGCATTTTTGGATTTTTTGAGGGTTAAATCATGAGCGAAGCGGTAGCTAAAGATAATGCCGTCGGCCACATTGTCCAGGTGATCGGACCGGTGATCGATGTCGCCTTTCCTCGCGGGCAGGTCCCGGAGATCATGGAAGCCGTGGTCATCACGGAAAAAAATCTCACCATTGAAATTCAGGCGCAGTTGGGTGACGGCGTGGCGCGCGGTATTGCCATGGGCCCCAGCGAAGGTCTGAAGCGTGGTCTGGCGGTTGCCCGTACGGGTGCCCCCATCAGCGTCCCCGTTGGTCACGGTACTTTGGGACGGATCATGGACGTCCTGGGTGATCCTGTCGATGGCAAGGGTCCGGTACAGACGGAAGAGCGCAAGGCCATTCACCGCCCCGCCCCCAGCTTTGATGAACTGGCGGCCAGCACCGAAGTGCTGGAAACCGGCATTAAGGTTATCGATCTGGTCTGTCCTTTCGCCAAGGGCGGCAAGGTCGGTCTCTTCGGTGGTGCCGGCGTCGGTAAAACCGTGCTCATGATGGAACTGATCCGGAATATCGCCATTGAGCATACCGGTTACTCCGTGTTTGCCGGTGTGGGTGAAAGAACCCGCGAAGGTAATGACTTCTATCACGAAATGACCGACTCTGGCGTGCTCGACAAGGTGGCGCTGTGCTATGGACAGATGAATGAGCCACCCGGCAACCGTCTGCGCGTCGGTCTGACCGGTTTGACCATGGCGGAACATTTCCGTGATGAAGGACGCGATATTCTGATGTTCATTGATAACATCTTCCGTTACACCCTGGCGGGTACCGAAGTGTCGGCACTGCTCGGACGTATGCCCTCGGCAGTGGGTTATCAGCCGACACTGGCTGAAGAAATGGGCAAGTTGCAGGAACGCATTACCTCTACCAAGGTGGGTTCCATCACCTCGGTACAGGCGGTTTATGTGCCTGCCGACGATCTCACCGATCCGTCACCGGCCACGACCTTTGCCCATCTGGACGCAACGGTCGTGTTGTCCCGTCAGATTGCCGAGCTGGGTATTTATCCCGCTCTGGATCCTTTGGATTCCTTCAGTCGTCAGCTGGATCCGGCTATTGTCGGTCAGGAACACTATGACGTGGCACGTGCCTGTCAGAAGACCCTGCAGCGCTACAAGGAATTGCAGGACATCATCGCCATTCTGGGTATGGATGAACTTTCCGAAGATGACAAGTTGCTGGTCTCGCGAGCCCGTAAAATTCAGCGCTTCCTGTCCCAGCCCTTCTTCGTGGCGGAAGTATTCACGGGTAGCCCCGGTACCTATGCTTCGCTGAAAGATACCATTCGCGGGTTCAAGGCCATTGTTGCCGGTGAATATGATCATCTGCCGGAACAGGCTTTTTACATGGTAGGTACTATTGATGAAGCGATTGCCAAGGCGCAAAAGCTGCAGCAGGGATAAGGTATGGCCATGACCATTGATGTGCGGGTCGTCAGTGCTGAAGGGAGTATTTACGAAGGCGTTGCCACCATGGTGGTAGCCCCCGGTGAAATGGGTGAGTTGGGTATTTTGCCTCGCCACGCTCCCTTGCTGACCGGATTACGTCCCGGCGAGTTACGGATTATCAACGGTGAAAACACCGAATATTTGTTCGTAAACGGCGGCATGCTCGAAATCCAGCCGGACGTGGTCACGGTCCTGGCAGATTCAGCGGAACGGGCTACGGATATTGACGAAGCCAAGGCGCTTGCTGCCAAACAGGCTGCAGAGGCACGTCTGACCAGTAATCTGGATCAGATGGATTATGCTGCGGCACAGGGTGAACTGCTGGCTCAGATTGCCCGTTTGAAAGCGGTTCAGCGCTTGCGCGAGCAAGGCCTGCTGCGCTAGTTTCAAAAGCAGCGATGCTCCTGTCTTTGGGCAGGTTTCATAAACCCCGGTCGCTCATTGTGACCGGGGTTTGTGCGTTTTGAGGAAGAGATCATGGATCAGGTGATTACCGATATTGTCGTGTTGGCGGCCGGTCAGGGTACCCGCATGCGTTCTGCCCGGCCCAAAGTGTTGCAGGCTTTGGGAGGCAAGCCTTTACTGGAGCATGTTCTGGAGACGGCGCAGAGCTTGCAGCCGCGACACTTGCATGTGGTGATTGGCAATGGATCTGAGCTGGTGCAAAAGCATTTCAGCAACTGGCCGCTGCAGTGGTGGCATCAGCAGGAGCAACGTGGCACCGGCGATGCCCTGAAAGCGGCTTTACCCGGTCTGCGGGGTGCTGACCGGGTACTGGTGCTGTATGGGGATGTTCCCTTGCTCACCGCTGACACCTTGCGCGCATTTCTGGCAAAAACTCCGCAAAACGCTCTGGGACTGAGTACCGCCATTCTTGAACAGGCCCAGGGTTACGGTCGTATTGTCCGCGACGCCAAAGGCCAGGTACAGGCCATTCGTGAACAGAAAGACTGCAGCAGCACAGAGCATGCTATCCGGGAAGTGAATCTGGGCATGATGATATTGCCAGTCGCTTCACTGCAGGGCTGGTTATCGGACTTGTCAGCCAATAATGCCCAGGGTGAGTTATATCTGACGGATGTGGTCGCCATCGCCCGGAGCAGTCATCAAGAGGTCTGGCCTTTTACTTTTAGCGATGCCAGCGAAGCCCTGGGCGTCAATGACCCGGTTCAGCTTGCGACGCTGGAGAGAATTTACCAGCGCCGGCAGGTGCGTCATTTGCAGGTTCAGGGGCTGCGCCTGGCGGATCCGGAACGTGTGGATATTCGCGGAATTCTTGAATGCGGTCAGGATTGCTGGATGGACCCCAATGTTCTGTGTATCGGCAAGGTGCGTCTGGGAGATCGGGTGCGCATCGGTATGGGCGTGGTTCTGCAGGATGTGGAAATTGGCGATGATGCAGAAATTCTGCCCTACAGTGTGCTCGAAGGCGCCCGTATAGGCGCTAGTGCACGGATCGGCCCATTCGCCAGAGTTCGTCCGGGTAGTGATATTGGCGTGGCGGCACATATCGGTAATTATGTGGAAGTGAAAGCCTCGACCATTGGCAATGGTTCCAAGGCTAATCATCTGACCTATATTGGTGATTCGGAAATCGGTTCCGGGGTAAATGTGGGCGCAGGCAGCATCACCTGCAATTATGATGGGGTGAACAAGCACAAGACCGTGATCGGTAATGATGTGTTTGTCGGTTCTGCGACGCAGTTGATTGCGCCAATCCGTGTGGGTGACGGCGCGACTATTGGTGCCGGAAGCACTATTACCAAGGATGTGCCCGCCGGTGGCTTGACCCTCAGCCGCAGCCCCCAGCGTTCCATTCCGGATTGGCAGCGCCCGCAACGGAAAATCAAGGAAACCTGACGGCAGCAGGTGTGCCTGTTCCTGACGAAAGGGCTAAGTCGGCGCGTAGCCTAAGGCAGCACTACGGGTCCAAGAGGAAACCATCCAGCCGGTGGGCTGATGTCAGGATAAATTCAGTGCGGGCAGGATGCCCCTCGTCTTCGGGAGACAGAGCTTATGTGCGGTATTGTCGGTGGTGTCAGTAAGACGGATTTGGTGCCCATGATTCTGGAAGGTTTGCGGCGCCTGGAATATCGCGGCTACGATTCGGCGGGTTTGGCGATGCTCCAGCAGGTTCCAGGACAGCAGCCAAGCCTGGAGCGCGTGCGGAGCGTGGGCCGGGTGGCAGAATTGACGGCGGCAAGCAGCAAGCGGGCTTTGCAAGGCATGCTGGGCATTGGTCACACCCGTTGGGCGACGCATGGGGGGGTGGCAGAATGTAATGCTCATCCCATGTTGTCTCATGAACAAATTGCGGTGGTGCACAACGGTATTATCGAAAATTTTCATGCCCTGCGTGCCCGTCTGGAACAGGCAGGTTATGTATTCACTTCCGAAACAGATACGGAAGTCATTGCCCATCTGGTCCATTTTTATCGACAGACAGCGCCTGATTTGTTTACAGCGGTACGGCAAACCGTGGCGGAATTGCGCGGCGCTTATGCCATTGCCGTTTTGTCGCTTGCAGACCCGGAACGGCTTTGTGTGGCGCGGATGGGTTGCCCTCTGTTGCTGGGGATTGCGGATGAAGGCCATTATTTCGCCTCGGACGTGGCCGCCCTGTTGCCCGTAACCCGCCGGGTGCTGTATCTGGAGGATGGCGACGTAGCCTTGTTGGAGCGGGACAAGCTGTCCATTACCGATCAGGCGGGGCAGCCCCAGAAACGTGAAGAACATTGGAGTGAACTCAGTGCTGCCGCTGTCGATTTGGGACCGTACCGGCACTTTATGCAAAAGGAAATCCACGAGCAGCCCCGGGCCTTGGCGGATACCCTGGAAGGGGCGTTGAACAGCCAGTTGAATCTGGGCGATTTGTGGGGAGCGCAGGCGGAAGCCATTTTCAAGGATGTGAACAGCGTGCTGTTTCTGGCTTCCGGCACCAGTCATTACGCGACCCTGGTGGGACGGCAATGGCTGGAGAGCATTGCCGGGATTCCCGCTCAGGCAGAGCTCGGTCATGAATACCGCTACCGCGACTCCATTCCCAACCCACGCCAGCTCATTGTGACCCTCTCCCAGTCGGGCGAAACGCTGGATACGTTTGAGGCCCTGAAACGGGCCAAGGAGCTGGGACACGACTATACCCTGTCCATTTGCAATGTCGCGGAAAGTGCCATCCCCAGAGCCTCGGCGCTGCGTTTTCTGACCCGTGCCGGCCCGGAAATCGGGGTGGCTTCCACCAAAGCCTTTACGACCCAACTGGTCGCTTTGTATTTGCTGGCGATTTCTCTGGCCAAGGCGCAGGGCAAACTGGATGCGGATGCCCAGGCCATCCATATGGAGGCTCTCCGCCAGCTTCCCGGCAGCGTCCAGCATGCCCTGAATCTGGAACCACAAATCCAGGGTTGGGCAGCACGTTTTGCGGGCAAGGAACATGCGCTTTTTCTGGGACGTGGACTGCATTATCCCATCGCCCTGGAAGGCGCCCTCAAGCTCAAGGAAATCTCCTACATTCACGCCGAAGCCTATCCCGCAGGGGAGCTCAAACATGGCCCACTGGCTTTGGTGGACAGCAATATGCCCGTCGTGGTCATTGCCCCCAATGACCGTTTGCTGGAAAAAGTGGCCGCAAACATGCAGGAAGTGCATGCCCGAGGCGGAGAGTTGTATGTGTTCGCTGATGCAGACAGTCACTTCAGCGCCAGCGCGGGTATTCACGTCATGCGTCTGCCCCGCCACACCGGTCTGCTTTCACCGGTGGTACACGTCATTCCGGTACAGCTCCTGGCCTATCATGCCGCGCTGGTAAAAGGCACCGATGTGGACCGTCCCCGCAATCTGGCCAAGGCGGTTACGGTGGAATGATCGGGTAGGTGCTGTTACGGATGTTTGTTAACGGACAAAAAAGTATCATCCCAGACAAAATAGTTTCATCCTGAACAAAAAAGTATCATCCCCGACAAAAAAGTATCATCCTGGGTTTTCAGCTCTGGAGTGGGGGTGTATGCTGATCCATAGATCAGCAGGTTGGGGATACCCGCTATGGCCAGTCGGCGTTACGGATTTGATGAAGACAAAATCACGCGATTCCAGAAAGAAGGCAGAGGGCAAGGCAGAGGTGCAAGCTACAAACCTTGGCTGACCATACGGGACGTGGCTTCCCATGGTCGCTCACATCGAATAGCTGGGATTAAAACCAGCCGCGTACATCATTTCCTCTCCGACATTGAGCGGGATGTTTTTTATTTGTTTGATTGGGCGGACGCTGTTACGGATATTCGCGAACAGTATCCTCTTGACCGTGAACGCTCCCGTCATATTTCTGCAGATCTCGATATAAAGCATCCGCGAGACGCTGCTACAGAAATAGTTATGACCACGGATTTTTTGGTCGATATCAGCTTGGAAGGCAAGCTGAGACAGTTGGCCCGTGCCGTCAAGCCCGTCAGTGAACTTGAAAAACCGCGTGTCATAGAAAAGCTCGAAATAGAACGGCGCTATTGGGTACAGCAGGGTGTGGACTGGGGAATCATTACGGAGCGAGATATCCCCGAAGCTATGGTCACCAACATTGCATGGCTGCATCCCTATATTACCCTTGACCAATTGACCGCGCCTTACGACGGTTACTACCAAGAAAAGGCACGCCTGCTGTTGCGGGCACTTCCGTCTCATCCCGCAACGACTTTGAGGCAATTCTGCCTGGCTATGGACGAGCAACTTGCTATGCATGTAGGTGACAGTCTCCTGCTTATCCGCCACCTTTTGGTACAGAAGGTGATTTCCTGTCCCATGGATACCGTTATTACAGAAACCTGGCCATTACATCTTTTTCAGGTGCCTTCGGGTGAATCCAGGAGCGCAATTGGATGAAAGATTTATCTGTAAATCTATTGCTGGAGTTTTCTGATGAGCACCGAGTTGAACGTGTCCTCTGGATTGATCCTGGAATGCAGGGTCTATATCTCATGGATATTCACGATCCCAAAGCCCTGCCAGAGTTTTATCCGGCGGAAGAGTTGGAAAAGATGCGTGATGCTGGCGAATGGCATGTGCTGGAGACTGACCCATGGCAGATTGCGTTGTCGGAAGAAAATATAGCGGAGTTTTACCGGCAAAAACGTGATGCTGCTTGGGAGATGATTCGTCCGTTGATTTTTGATCAACCAGCTATTTTTGATGCCATCGCTCGTAGCGAAGCGATTAAAAGGAGCATGGAAGAATCCGGAGTAACCAAGCAAACGATTTACCGATTTCTGCGCCGGTATTGGCAACGCGGTATGACACCCAATGCTTTACTGCCTGATTATGCAAGGTGTGGTGGACGAGGCAAGGACAAATCCGCTTCTGAGAAAAAACGCGGTCGGATTCCTGATCGAGACGATTTGGGCGTCAATGTGACGTCAGAGATGCGGCAACTATTTCGTACTATCGCCACAAAGAAGTTCATTACCAATAGTCAGTTGGATTTTCGGGCGGCATACGATGAACTGATTGCCGATAATTTTTGTGAGCGGGTCCTCAACGAGCACACCGGCCAGCAGGAACTGGTTCCACAAAAAGATATCCCCAGCCTGCGGCAATTCCGCTACTGGTATCAGAAGGATAACGATGTTTTCCATCTGGATCGCATACGCCGCACTCCCAGAGTTTATGACAAGGATATGCGGGCAATATTGGGATCCTCCACGGCCGAAACTATTGGCCCGGCGTCGCGTTACCAGATCGATGCTACCATCGCGGACGTATATCTGGTTTCCAGATATGACCCCACGATGATTGTAGGGCGACCCGTACTTTACATCGTAATAGACGTTTTCAGTAGAATAATTACAGGCGTTTATGTGGGTTTGGAAGGCCCATCCTGGGTCAGCGCGATGATGGCGCTGTCGAATGCGGTAATGTCGAAAGTGGCCTATTGCCGAAAGTTTGGAGTAGAAATCCAGGAAGCGGATTGGCCGTGCCAGGCTATGCCGGATGTGTTACTGGGTGATAAAGGAGAAATTGCAGGCAAGACCATAGAGACCCTTGTCAAGAATTATCATGTGCACGTCGAGAATGCTGCGCCATATCGTGCAGATTGGAAGGGCATCGTAGAACAGCGGTTTCGTTTGATTCCTGCACGGTTTAAGGCCTTTACACCGGGTTTTATTGCCCCGGACTACCAAGAACGTGGAGCCAGGGATTACCGGCTCGACGCGATTCTTAATATAGACCAATTTACCCGCATCATTCTCTACAGCATCCTGTATTACAACAATCAGCACCTGCTCAATGAGTATGAAAAGTCGCCGGATATGATCGCCGACCAAGTGCCAGCAATCCCTTGTGATTTGTGGGAATGGGGTGTTGCTCATCGTAGTGGTAGATTACGCAGTTACGCGCCGGAAAAGGTCCAGTTGAGCTTGATGCCGAGCGATGATGCGACTGTTACCGCTTCAGGAATCCGCTATGCAACCTGCTTCTACACTTGTGAAAAAGCAATGGAAGAACACTGGTTCGAACGCGCACGTCAAAAGGGGCGCTGGAAAGTCAGGATTTCCTATGATCCACGCCATATGGATGAGATTTATTTGCATGAGGATGCTAAAGGCGGAAAATTTATCCCCTGTACGCTTACTGAGAAAAGCCGCCATCATAAGGGTCGAATGCTATGGGAAATCCTTCAGGTAAATAGCGATGAGAGGCGGAGGCAAAGGAACCATGAGCCGCAGGCACTTCGGAGTCGTATAAATTTGAATGAAAAAATCAAGAGTATCGTCAACGAAGCGGAAGCCATGCAGTCAGAAGTTTCTCCACCCTCTGGAAGCGCTCGTCAGCGGACAGGAAACATTCGCGAAAATCGGAGCAAGGAGAGTCATGAAAACAGAAAACGGGAGGCTTTCAGAATGCTGCCTTCTGGTGAGGCAGCCCCGGGAACTGCGGCAGTGCTGCCTTTTCCCAAAACCAATGAGGTTGACGATTATCGACTGCCCGGGATAGCGGATATTATGCGTGGACAGCGGGAGGATCAGGGTGATGACGACCATGGCGGATGAGTATTTCATGTTGCCCGAATATCGGGATAACCCCTTTATCGCGAAATTACCACCACCCATGTCCACGCGTGATGCCTTGCTGGCTATGGCGGATCCACCCGCCTTCAACGAGGCGGAGCGGGATTATTCCGCGAGTATGCGCACCCATTGCATCTCGCGACTTAAAGGGTATTTTGAGCCACTGGAAACCCATCTCAGCCTGGAAGCAAAATTCAGTCTCTTGATCCGTCAAGGTTATCTGTGTCGTAACCCCAACACGGCGGACTATACCCGCCGCGTCCGGGAAGGCGCTACCCGGGTTTTTGAAAAGGATCTCATGGCAGGCGGACGTTCAGTCCGGTCAACCGCGAGCAGCTTTGCGCTGATTGGCTGTTCCGGCATTGGCAAAAGTTACGGTATGGCCAGAATACTGGAGTTGTATCCGCAAAAAATTCATCATGCCGAGCCTCGCAGTCTCGACCAAGTGGTTTGGCTCAAGCTGGATAGTCCCCATAAAGGGTCGCCCAAGCAGCTTTGTATCAGCTTTTTTCGTAATATGGATGTTTTGTTGGGCACGCATTATAGCGCGCAATTTGGAAGTAGCCGGCGATCTGTCGATGAGATGATGGTGCATATGGCGCATGTCGCGAACCTGCACGCATTAGGTGTGCTGATTGTTGATGAAATCCAGCACATTCGCGAAGCGCCAGGGACCGGGGCCGAAGCGTTGTTGAACTTTCTCGTGACACTGGTGAATACCATTGGTATCCCGGTGATCCTCATCGGTACGATGGGGGCCCTGCCCCTGTTGCAGGGTGACTTCCGGCAGGCACGTCGTGCGAGCGGGCTGGGGAGTCTGGTTTGGGAGCGCATGGAAAATGGCCCGACCTGGAATTACTTTGTTGACCGCATGTGGTGTTACCAATGGACGCGGGAGACCTCTCCGCTTACCACCGAGGTCCGTCAGGTGTTATATGAAGAGAGTCAGGGGATTGTGGACGTGCTAATCAATCTCTTCATGATGGCACAACTGCGTGCCATTCAGCTCGGGGTTCTGAACCGTCGTCCTGAACGTATCGACGCTGGTCTGCTACGGCAGGTGGCTAATGAGCACATGCGGCTTATTGCACCCATGATCAATGCGTTGAAACGAGGGGATCGCGAGGCGATCGCGCAATATGATGATATCCGCCCCATGCAGGACCAAGTTATACAGGTGTTCAGCGATGCGCTGCGTCGTATGCCGGAAAAACCTGTCTCTGCCACCTACGCCCCAGTGGCTTCGGCCACGAATGAAAAGACGGATAGCGCGAATCTGGATTTGCGGGACACCCTTCTTTCTGTCCTGGTGCAGCTTGGGGTAGCTGCGGACATCGCGAAAATTCTGGTGGCGGAAGCCGAAGCAGAGCATCCGGGGCTGTCGGCTTTGGATCTCGTGGGCATTATTAGGGCTAAATTACATGATCGCGCACCCGCCACCCCCCCTAAGAAACCGCGCAAATCTACTGTAAGTGCCACTAAAACCGTGAAAACGCCCATTCCTGCGGATGCGCAGGATCTCCGGGCGATCATTTCGTCCAAAGAAGAGGGGGTATCCGCGTATGATGCATTGCGTGCGGCGGGTACTGTCAAGCCACCGTTAGCCGACCTTGCGGGCTGAAAAGATCCTCTTGTGCTGGCCTATTTTCCGGAAATTTATCCCGATGAACTTTTGTACAGTGTGCTTGCGCGTTATCATCTCCACGTTTGTTCTAGAAGCCCGAAACACACGCTGTACGATCTCTTTGGTGAAATCGGGGTACGAGCATCGGTGAGCTTGCAAAGTCATTTGGCGGCATTGAGCCAAAAGATACCAGCTGATCGCGGGCTCAGCCCGAAAAAACTGGCTCATGATTTTACCCTTTATTTTTATTACACAGCTTTTGAGCCCAAGTCAGTGGGTGAATGCGTACTGACATCTTTGATGGACGGCCCGGCGGATGCAGTGCATGCGCGTCTGGGTATTTCTGCGAGCGCGATTTCGGCCCCAACACATTTACGGTATTGCCCCACCTGTTTAAACGACATGTTGCTCCGCTATGGGGAGGTATATTGGAGACGCAGCCATCAACTTCCTGGCGTGTTGGTTTGTCCAGAACATGGTACGGCCCTCGCGGACAGTGCAATTTCTCAGCGTTCCAGTAACCAGCACCTTTTCATCGCCGCAGATCAAAAGAACTGTCCGCCAGTGACCATGCTCCCATTCTGGGCGAGCAGTCTGCGCCATGTGACGCTGTTGAATGAAATTGCCAAACGTAGTGTAGCGTTGCTTGAGCATTCACAGTTACCTTCCAGTTTTGGTGAGTGGAGTGCCTATTATCGAAGTGCTGTAATAGATCGCGGATTCGGTAAAGGCAAGGAAAGTCTAGATCAGAGCGGGCTCAAAGAAGCCGTATCAAACCTATTTGAACCTTTAAGCGACCTTATCCCCGGTGGGATAGGAGACACGTGGCCTATAGCCATGGTCCGGAAACACAGAAAGGCATTTCATCCGTTGCGGCATGTTCTATTCCAGCTTTTTCTGGAAAGCCATGCGCCACTTCGGCGTGTAGCGCCTCCATTCGGTAAGGGGCCGTGGCCTTGTTTCAATCGGATGGCAGACCACTACGGTCAGGATGTGGTCCGCGAAATCGCCGTTCGCCGTGAACAGAATCGAGTGGTTGGTCGATTTTCCTGTGATTGCGGATTTGTGTACAGTCGAGAAATGGGATCAAAAGATTCGCCACGTATTTTGGACTTTGGCCCCCTACTGGATGATCAAATCCGTCAGAAAGTGGCGGAGGGCCTGGGACTCAGGGCGATCGCCAGGTGCCTTGTCATTGATCCTGGGACGGTGAGGCTGCATGCATACCGGGTGGGGTTGAAAGTACCCTGGAAGAAGTTGTCCGAGCGGACTGTCAAAACGATCGCTCGTGATCAAAATAGCATAAGGGCACGGTGGTTAGAGATTCAACAAATTCATAGAGGTCTGTCACGCTCGCAACTGGCGCAACGATTACCTAAAGAACGAGCGTGGTTGTACCGCCATGACAGGGAGTGGTTGGATCAGCACTCCCCAACAGCCCTCCGCAAGAAATGGTCTGATCAACGCGTGGATTGGGAGAGTCTGGATTGTAGCATTGCGACGCAACTGCGTAAGGCTGCTCAGGAAATTGTTCGGGAGATTCTGCCACAACGTGTTACCCAGGCAGCCTTAGAGCGTAAGTTGGGTCTGCCGCGATGGTTATCGAAACGTAGAGCAAAATTGCCTAAAAGCATCAACGTGCTGGTTGATGTAGCAGAGACCATTGATGGGTTTCGCCTACGCCGAATTGCCTGGGCAGTTTCGGAATTGGATCGCCAGACATTACCGACGCGGTCATGGCGTGTGCGCCGTTTAGCGGGGTTACCTCCAAAAGCTTCCCCGAGAGTAGAGGCTGCATTGGCTGCTCTAGAAATCGCCGACAGATCATTGAAGGGAGGGAGCTATTGATCAAAATAAACGCGTTGCGCAGAAAATCTGAAGAACTGAATCTGCACTGGTTGGCCGGAGTTGAGCAGAATAATAAGAGGGAATGGCTGGTCCGCATGGTCACACGTGGCGCGTCGTCAAAGGAATTTGACGTGTGGCGTGTACCTATTGGGCTACTTCCAGTCCTTGCACTCGGTTATCGCTTTAGCGATGGGAAATTACTTCCAATAACCTACGGAGAATATTCGGAAGTGATTATTCCCAGCCTCGGGGCTGGAGAAGAAATCGACTCGTCTGAAATTCCCCCCAAATTATACTCGTTTGGCGGCAAATCACCGGGGGTACAAAGACTCTTTCGTTATCGGGTCGATCAGATGGAGTATTTGATACCGGCTATGGAACTTATTCGTAGCCTGTTCCTGCATAATAAAACCCTTGCCAATCATCTTATGCAGCCTGGAGGGATTATGACACTCTTCAGGCCAGTCGAACCGGGGTTTCATCCCCGTCTGCAACTTGATTATACCCAGCAAATGCCGGTGAGATCCCTCAATAGATTGTTTGTCCTGGAGTTTGCCTGGCTGGCGGTGAACCCTGAAGGGCAACGCGCCTGGGATAGCGTTTACGAACGCTCAGTTGGGCAAAAGTACATGACTTTTAATCCACCCAATTTGCAGGACTGTAAAATTCAGTTCCGTGGGGTACGAAGGGGAAATCAATGGCTTGTCATGGAAATCTCCGCGTTGACTGGGAAGCGGATACCCTGTGATGTTTTGTACTTTTCTCACCCATCCTTGAAAAAAATAATTACGGTACGGATGCCAAAAATAAAGAGCAAAGGTCGGAATTCAGTTGAGGGTTCGGCAACGGGAGGCGAGCCAGTAATTGATACAGGAAGTTCGGGCAGCAGGACAAATGTTCACCAACCCACCGTGCCGATTTTGACTAGAACCAGTATTTTTGATCGAGAAATCGAAGTTTATCAACTGAATACAAAAGAGCGGACGCGGATTATAAAAGGGAGAAGCCCGAGAATTGTTGGTTCCGTTGAGGCAGATGGAAAAACCCGAAGGATTCGAGGCTGCGGGAAAGTGCCACCGGGGATGGTAAGCGTTTCTCCAGAATCATTGCACGATGATCTCCTGCCTGTCGAATTTCAGGTGCTTACGGTTGACAAAGGGAGGGCTACGGAAGACTTATTGCGATTGACACAAGTGATCCGAACCATGGCAAATGGGCTAATAGACGTTCATATTTTAACGGCGATATGCCGATTTGAACCTGGTAGGGCCTTTTCTAAGGTCGGGAATCGCCAGAGATTATGTCTGGTATCTGTTTTTTTTCAGGAAAAGTATTTCCCGATTGTTTTGTTAGATGTAGAGCATACTCAGCAAATGGCCCTGTCTACTCTCCTTGTGCGATTCAAACGAAATTTTTGTCTTCAAGATATTGAAAATCATATTCAAAATGTCCTTTGTCAGTTGGATTTCCACGGCGGGCATTGGCATGGCACAGAAGATGATGGGAATCAGGTGGCCACCTATGAGCGACTAAGGAAGGTAATGAGGCCTGATTCGGGAAGCGATGAACAATATAAAAATTTTGTTTGGGCAGAAAAGTTGAAGAAAAAAATCTGGACAGATGTAGGATACAAATAAAGTCGGTAACTTGGTTCCTTATACTTATGTCCAATGCTGGAGACGGATATTGACCTACTTACCCCTTGATCCTCGTTCCCTGTGTTTATCAGCGTCATTTGTTTGCCATACGTCGGCTGAGATGGCAGAGCTTATTGGATCGTTTGAGCGAAACCATAGATCCCAAGATCCTTCTGCGGGCGGCTTTGGGAATCACTATCTTCAACAAACCATGGTGACAAGCCTTGCGTAACCTCGATGATCTTATCGTTTTTATCCGTGTTGTAGATTGCGCTAGCTTTTCAGCCGCCGCACGATCCCTCAATTTAACGCCAACGACGGTCAGCAAACAGATAGCGCGACTAGAAAAACAGCTTAATATCGGTTTGTTTGAGAGAAGTACCCGCCAAATAAAAATAACGGATGAAGGGCGAGCTATCGCTGAGCGCGTACGGCCAGCATTGGCTCTTTTGGATGAGGCTGCTGAAATCGCCCGAGTGGGGTCGGCCGAGCTCAGCGGTATCATTCGCATTACCGCTCCGATTCCATTCGGTAGCCGCTACGTAGCAGCCGCAACGGCTGCATTTCGAAAGCTTCATCCCAAGGTCGGCTTCGAGTTGTATTTGACGGACCGAATCATCAATTTATACGCAGGCGATGTTGATGTGGCGTTCCGGGTTGCTCATCTCAACGACTCACAACTAATCGTTCGCCGTTTCGGCAATAACCGACGCATTTTGGCTGCATCACCCGAGTATCTGAAACGTAGTGGCATGCCCGGGCATCCGAAGGACTTGACTAAGCATACCTGCCTTCTCTTCTCTTATCCGGGTTTGTTACAAAATAATTGGAACTTGCACTCGACCATCGTTGCCGCAGAAGAAGTGATCTCTGTGAACAGCAATCTCGTGACCGATAGCGGAGACACACTCCGAACGTGGTGTGTTGAAGGGTTGGGTATATCGCTGAGAGAAAGGTGGGATATCGCAGACGAGATTCGGACGGGTAGATTGATCCATGTCCTTCCGGACTGGGAGGAGCAAGCAAAGCCAATCAACTTCATTCGTCCGAGGCGGCATCCAACACCCAAGCGCATAAGTGCATTCAGTGAATTCCTTGCTGATTTATGGCGTATTCCCCCATGGGAATACTAAGAAAATCCATAGTGCTGCAGATACAATGGGCTGTTTTCAGTTCTTCTCATCTGCATGCGCTGCTTTTGTGATTCGTGCCGGTGCCTTCATGGAGGGTATGGTGACCTGCCAAATAAGCGTAAGGACCGAGATCGCAGCGATGCCCGCCCCGATCGGTGCCAGTGATTGCAGTCCCCAGGCATAAATTGCCACGCCGCCGATACTAGAGCCCGCCAAGACGCCGACATTGAAGGCCGCGATGTTCATGCCTGAAGCGACATCCATAGTCTGCGGCCGGTGGCGCTCGGCCAACATGAGTAGACGAGACTGAAGCGGCGGAATGGCTCCATAGGTAGTGAAACCGAGCAACGCCACCAGCCAGATCATAGCGACATACTGATGCAGCGAAAAGGCGATTAACCCGAGCGATAGCATTATGCCAAAAAGTAGAATGGCCGATGCGCGATCCATCCCCTGACTGTCGGTAAGCCGTCCACCCATCACGTTACCGAGCGCTGCGCCAAAACCGTAGGCAAGTAAAGTCAAACTGACGATCTCTACGCTCACGCCAGTTATCTGAAGCAAGATCGGTGAGATGAAGACGTAGAGAGCAAAGGAGCCTGTATAGGAAAGCATTGGGATGCTTGCACCTGCCAGAAGCTTACGGTCAAACAAAACACCGAGATCACGCCAACCTGCCCCCCTCGTGGTGGTCTCGCCTGAACCGGCGGGCATCAGTGTAGCGATGCCTAAACTGCCGATCAGTCCGCAGGCAGCAATAACGATGAAGATTATTTGCCAATGTAGGGTGCTGCCCAGCCAAGTTCCAACTGGCACCCCAAGTGACATCGCGACTGTTAAGCCGCCGAAGACCAACGCCAGTGCCATACCGGCGCGCGGAGGTGCAACAAGATGGGTGGCGACCCTCGAAGCCACCGCGAAGAATACACCGTGGGCTAGCCCCGATAGAAAGCGGGCGCACAGCAGCAAAGTCAAACTTTCGGAAAAACCAGCAAGTAGATTACCGGCACTGAATGCCAACATGGCGACAAGGATCAGGTGCTTGCGTGACCATTTTGAGGCGAAAGCTGTCAAGATTGGTGCACCGATGACAACACCGGCGGCATAGGTGGTAACTACTAGGCCAATTTCGCTGATATTGACCTTGAAATATACCGCCATGACGGAGCTGAGACCCATGGGGATGAACTCACTGAAGCCGAAAGCAAAGGCACAAAGAGAGAAGATATAGATGATAGGTGGCATGGACCATCCTTTGTTCAAATGATCAGATAGCTGCAAGGCTTTTGAGATCAGGCGGCGCGCTAATTTTGCCGACAGAATGCGCTTTGTGCGCTATCTTAAAAAGGTTCATGATTGGATAATACTTGTGACAATCCTGTATAAATCTGCGTATTTTGGCCCATCATTGGCGGGGAGTTACGGACGAGGGTCGGCACCGAATCTGTCGGATAGTGGGCGGCGGTTCGGCGAACAGGTCATTCCCATGCTGGAAATTCTCCAGGCGCAAACGGGGCCGATAGAAGCGCTGGTGGCCGATACGGGTTACTGCAGCGAAAAGCGAAAAGAATGTGGAGGCCTGCGAAGCGCTGGGGATTACCCCATTCATTGCCGTGGTCAGAGAAGAACACCATCCCGACTGGCGGCAACGGCATACAGAACCGGAAGCCCTCCCGGAAAATGCAACCCGCATGCAGGCCGAAGCGTTTACCGTCTGCGCAAACAAACGGTAGAACCGGTCTTCGGGATTATCAAATCGGTGATGGGATTCCGGCAGTTCTCCTTGCGCGGCCTGCGTCAGGTTCAGGGAGAATGGAGTCTGGTCTGCCTGGCGTGGAACATAAAACGCATGGCCGTATTGCGCCTGTAGGGCAGGAAAATGCAGATAAACCACCAAAAACAAGGTAATAATGACCGAAATCAGCGCAAAATGAGCGATTTCAAAAAAATCGGGGCGAAATCTGGCAGTAGCCTGAGGTTAAAACCGACGGGCTGCTAGGACGATAAAAACTTGAAGCATGGGGTGAATGACGGAACAGGATAAGGCTTCAAAGATCCAGATTGCGACACAGCGGGCTGCCCCCTGCTAAGAGTGATGGCGTTTCGAGTGAGCGGGAAGATCAAGACGGTTATGTTTTGTTGGCAGAAATATGGAGTCTGAGGAGATAGAATGGATTTAATCTGCGCGGTAAAGTTTCTTGAAAATTGCGCCCGCGATGAAAAGATAACCATCTGGACCTTGCAGCATCGAAATGCGGCCAAAGGATTGCAAGACAATGGTAAGCTGCATGCAAAGTCGGAATGTTCCTTCCCCCAAGGCTGCAGTGTCGGCAAGAAAAGCGCTTATCGTTGGATGCAAGGTCAAATGACTAAGCGACTTGAAGGCTATAACAATGAACTTCCTTTGTGGGCTTCGATCGAACGGTTGACGCCCACTGCTCCTGATGACATTCTTATAAAAGCCGAAATTCCACGTAATCGTTTATTAGTTCATTTCTATGATCCGTGGGAAACCATCCTGCAATGCTTTGCAATGATCGAGAGAAATGGTGGGAAATGGCCCACTTCATTCTTGGGTACGCCATACGTCGTGGCACACAACGATGATCAGAATTATGTCAAGGGTAAAAATAACTGTACAAGTGGCTACACAGAAAGCGAATGCCGCATTAGCTGGGAAAAAATTTTTGATCTGTCTCTTATCGACAAACCAGGATTTAAATGGCAAATGTTACATGTAACTTTATCTGGTGTATCGTCAGACGACAACTGGGAATTGATGTCCAAAATGAAAGCTCTCCGCAGTCCGATGCGTTGCCTCAATAGCAGCCAGCGCTGGTGATTGGGCAGTTTTCATCAGGAATCAGCGTCTGGATGGTTCACCCTTGAAAACATCAGAATTTTGCTAATACACAAATTATTTAAATTGTTTAATAATTCATATTCAGCGATATGAGGTGGTGAAAATCTGAGACGATAGATGGCTAACGAATGAAGCTGATTAACAGACGAGGCGTTGCACTTCATTCAAGAGCGCGCCATCAATTGATGTTCTTAGGAATTTTGATAAGATGGTTTATTAAAAGTAAAACCAGAACCAAAAAACAGACGAATAAGGAAATCGCAGCGCAAACATTGACAGACCAAGACATAGAGGTAAGCCTATTGATTGAAAACTGACTCAGTAGTTCTGAGCGGGATAACGCATGGTAGTTGACCTCGTTCTGACTTGCGTAGAACACCGACGAATATCTCTGCCATGTGATATGAAGCAACTCTACCCCCACGCTCGATAGATAAACTCGAATGAAGTTGCTAGCAGCGGACGCGATTGAGCGATTTTCAACATGAACATCAGAAAAAATTAGCAAATTGAAAGGGACAAACATAAAAGACACGGATAATCCCAAGAAAAACATAGGAGACAGGAACGCGCCCACACTATCCATGGGGGAAGCGTGGATAATGAGAAGAAAAAGAAACATAAATAGAAGGCTGCCAAAAGCCAAGTAGGTATGATGAAAATATTTTGATGTGTTATGGTAAATCACCACACCAAAAATATAGCCAACACCACAAGGAACAAGAATTAAACCACTATAAAACCCGTTGTAACCCAAAACGGTGGCGGAAAATAAAGGAACCAATGTAGACCATGCCATATACAAGGACCAAAGGACAGAAAGGCTCATCAACCCAACAGTAAATGATTGGAGTGTGAACAGGTCGAGAGGAATTAAAGGATTTTTTGATTTCTTTTCAATGAATATAAACAAGATCAAAGAAACTAATGAAACCAATAAACAGATTAATATAAACCGTGAAGAGAGCCAGCCATTACGTTCACCCTGACTCATGAAGATAGTTGATGATAATAAAAAAATGTATATAGCACCTAGTCCAGACCAATCAAATTGAGCATTAAATATTTTCTGAGTGGATGGTAGTCGGTCACCGACCATGAAATAACTCAAGGCGAATACTAGAGTGGAAACGTAAAATATCATGCGATAATTCAGGGTTTCAGCGAAATAACCGGCAATCACAGGACCAAAAAAAAATGGTATGAGCATTGCCAAACTCCAGAGCAAAATAGTTCTATGATGATTAGAACTGTTGCTCATGAAGTAGATCTGAGAAAGTGGTACAAGAAGCCCGGCCCCAAAGCCCTCCAGACCACGGGATATCAGCATAATAAAGAGGGAGTTCGTCGCTCCGCTAACTAACGAACCGACAACCAAAATAGCAATGGCAGTTTTGAATGTTTTCGACAACCCAATACGGTCCGCAATATGGGGCATAACCAATATCCCCAAAGCCCAGTGGACCACCAAAAAAGTGAGTGTCCACACTGCATTACTTTGGCTGATTGCTAATGAACCGGCTATGTATGGAAACACACTTTGGACAGAAACGCTAACAAATGATGCCGACGATAGCGCTAGGGCAACCCCTAATAAAGTAACATTTTTTTGTATGTCGATATGTATATGTAGCATATTCGTCTCTGTGCAACCTTTTTGAGAAATTATTTTGCATACAAAATGATAAACAAATGTCTTAGTTGCGATGAATATCTAAAAACACTGGTCCCATTTTAGAATTACGATGTCATCTCATTCCATGAGCTCTATGAAATTTTCTTGTTTTTTGCGAATTCCAGTTGATGTACCCGACTTTGAAAATTGTATTTACTAAAGATGTTTTTGTGCGTGTTCAGTAAATCATCGTGTTGAGTCAGTATCACTGGCTTCCATTGAGTGGGTGTTTCCCTAGACACTTTTCGGTCAGCCTTGCCCACTCAATATGATGAAGAGGCTAAAAATTATAGCCATTATATTCTCTGATATTTAAAACGGGTTATTTTATCCTCAGTAGAAAATAACCACTTTCCCGGTATGATTCCCGTTCGCGAGCAGAGAATATGCCTTAGAAAATGAGGTTTCATTTAACCCATCAAATACCATTGTGGATGTTTGACGGATCTTTCCTGTATCCACGAGGGTGGCCACTTTTTTTAATATATTGTGCTGTTGCTGCAGGTCTGGTGTGGTAAATAATGATCGGGTGAACATAAATTCCCAATGCACCCCGATGCTTTTGCGTTTAAAAGGTACGATATCGAATTGCTGAGGATCATCAATGAGTCCCAGATGCCCTTGCGGTGCCATCAAATCAGGGAGTTGCGGGCCATATGTCTCTGCATGGGTCGTACAAAACACCAAATCTGGTGCAGGCAATGATTGCGCTTGCCACGTTTCGGCCAAGGGCTGATGGTGATCGATAACGACATGTGCCCCCATATCCAGGCACCACTGACGGCTTTCTGGTCGGGAAGCAGTGGCCACTATCTGCAAAGTCGTTAGTTGGGCTGCCAACTGAATCGCCATGGACCCCACGCCACCCGCGCCACCGATGATGAGAAGGTGATGGGTGCTTTCTGGAAGGTGTTTAACCTGCAGTCGATCGAAAAGCATTTCATAGGCGGTCAATGCTGTGAGTGGTATTGCAGCAGCTTCCGCAAAATCCAGACTTTGGGGCTTGAGTGCAACAATACGCTCATCCACCAACTGAAACTCAGCATTACTCCCTGGGCGATGAATTGCACCTGCGTAATAAACGGCATCGCCGGGCTGGAACAGGGTACAGGCTTCACCTATGGCAACGACGACACCGGCAGCGTCAAAGCCGAGAACCCGTTGTTCTCCTGGAGATGGACAAACTCCTGCGCGTATTTTCAGATCAGCGGGATTAACAGAAACGGCTCGCACTTCTACCAGTAAATCGTGGCCGGTTGGTTCAGGTGTTGGCAATTCCACTGTGTGCAGCAAAGTGGAAGAGGATTGTGACAGGTTGGCATCATAGGCTAACGCTTTCATATGGATTCTCCTGCATTGTGAATGTTTTTAGAGTTTATCCCTATGATTTATATTGACAAGTACGCACCTTATTGATATATAGTGACTAAATAGATACTTAGTGTGATTATAGGTACTGGAATGGCACGTAAGCTGAATGACAACTTTCGTTGTGCTCCCGGTTGTTCCGTGGAGGCCACGCTCAGCGTTCTCGATGGTAAATGGAAGGGAGTGATTCTTTTCCATCTCTTGGAGCGCACCATGCGTTTTAACGAAATCAGGCGCTTGCTGCCCAGTATCACACAGCGGATGCTGACTCAGCAGCTAAGGGGACTGGAGGCAGATGGATTGATCATTCGTAAAGTCTATGCGCAGATCCCGCCTAAAGTTGAATATACCCTCAGTGAATACGGATGCACACTGAAACCCATCATTCTGGCAATGCAACAATGGGGTCAGACGTATTTTAGAGGCGACCGAAGCAGGATTGGTGGGGAACAAAAAATGGGGGAAGATACGGCCACACCCTAGCCGGTTATTCTGCGTTATTTTAGCCAATGACAACTGTCAAACACACGGCGCCACACCCTTTCTTGGAAAGGGATCCTCAGTTCACCGAGAGATTGAAAGCATTACCGGGAATATGAATCGGGTCTTGGGCGAGTCCTCTTGACGCCGACTTCCGCTGAAAGCTAACCAATCCCAGGTACAGTTTGACATCCAAGCCTCTATGCTGAGTCTTCTATGACTCTGGCTTAACCAACCACGGCCACCATTTATTTCGCCACAGTTTTCTACAAGAACGCTCTCTGCCAGCAGCCATCTGGTCGCAATATTGGAAAATTACACCCAATATTGTGCTTTCCCAGTATAAAAATAATTCACTATTCTGTTAACTGTGGCATCAATCTTTAAGCTAAAAAAAGCACCGTGAGTGCCGTAACCAACAGGACTACACTCATCAATCGCGTCAGATGCTCCTTCCTCAAGCGGACAGACAGATGTGGGCCTATTCGTGATCCAGCAATCGCCCCTACACTTAATAGGGCGGCAGCAATCCAATCTACATGACCAATAATGGCCTGCACAACGCCTGCAACGCCCGCGTTAAAAATCATCACCATCATGGAGGTCGCGGCCACCATAGCCGCAGGCATTCCCAGAATGAGCAACATACCGGGTACCATGATGGATCCACCGCCAACCCCAACCAAACCGGCAAGGATACCCGCAGGGAAAAAAACCATCGCTGCCAGTGGCAGATTAATCGCATAAGCGACTATCCCTCCCGGATTGTCGATAGATTCTTTGACTCTGATTTTCCCTTTGTAATGTTTTGAAAAAGTTATTCGCAAAGGCCGGTTGGGCCTGAAAAACATATAGCTTGCGACCAATAAAAGATCAACGGCAAAGATTTCCATAAACAGTCCGGTGGAAATATCTCCTGCCAGCATCGCCCCGATTATCGCCCCAGGAACAGAAAAGCCCGCGAGAACGCCACCCAGTTTCCAGTCGATTAAATGATGCCGCGCATATTGGCTGGCACTGATGATGGCTGTCACAAAAACCACGACTATGGAGGTTCCAGCCACCTTTGCAGGGAGAAAAGCCATGCCGAGCAGCAAGAAGGGAACAATAACAAAGCCGCCACCCAATCCAACCATAGAGCCGATCAAGCCCCCCAGAAACCCGGCAGAAAAATATTCAACAGTAGGAAGCAATGTGATGAAGTGCATTGAGGACATATACTCTCCTGGCAAAATTTTCGGAACTTCAGACGCAAGGCAGTCTGGCAAAAAGGGGCGAAACTTGACCCCTATGACACCCAGTGAATATCTGGAGCGATAATGCAGAGAGCACCGATGACAATGAGCAATGTTGCAATGATTTCGACACGACCCAAGCGCTCCTTGAGGACATGATGACCGAAGAGAAACACCAACAGCGTGTCAATCTGTCCCAGCCCCCGAACCAGGGCCACTTGGGTTAGAGCAAAAGCGCTGAACCAAGCCCAGGAACCCAGGGCCGACAATATGCCAACGGACCAAGCTACGCGCCACCCGCCCAGACATTCCCACAACTGGTCCTGTTTTCGCCAGAAAAGATAGCCCCCTTGCAGTATGGTTTGCATGAAATTGGTCACTAAGAGAATCCACAAACCCATGATTAGCGGGGAAAGTCCGGGGTCCAGTTCGCGGCTTGCTGCACGCAGAGCGATGGCACTCAAGGCAAACCCTAAGGCGGCTGCCAAGCCATATCGCGCTGCCGGTTGTCCCAGCCCTCGCCAGAAACCAGAGCTAATGATGCCCCAACCCTTGGTCCCGAGCGCTAGAACACCAGCTAGAGCCAGAAAAATACCAACAAGAGCCAGCGGTTGTAGTTGCGCACCCAGGAATATGGTCGTCAGAATAACCAACTGGGCAGACTCGGTTTTGGCATAGGCTGTGCCGGTCACCAGTCCATGACTATGAAACGAACGGACAAGGAACAGTGTTCCCCATATCTGAGCCAACCCTCCAGCTAGACAGAACAGCCAAAATTCTGGATGACTGTACCGGAAAAGTGCCGGACCCAATTGACCAAGGAGGACCAGGAAGGCTAGAAACTCCAGGGGTATGGCATACAGGAAGCGAGCAAAACTGGCAGCATCGACACTCAGTTGACCTTTTAATTTGGCCTGCAACCCTGTTCGCCATGTCTGCATGAGCGCAGCGAAGATCGTGACAGGAATCCATAGCGGAATATGAAAGAGGCCGATAAGCAAAGAATGGGCTTGCATAGTACTTTAATCTCACAACCATCTGGATATATAATAAAAAAAATTCAGTAAGTTATTGTAATGATTTTGCGAGAGGTGCTCATCCAGAGGGCTGTTTGCCATCGCACAAATACCACGCTAGTCCAGGTAAGCGATGATATCCTGCCGAGAAGACCTGATAACGACGATGATTTAAGCTGCCCATGAGGATTCTCCTGTCTGTTCGAGACGATGGGAGAACTATACGCGACAATTCCCGGCAGATTCTTGCGCATTATGACTGTATTGCGCCGGTTAGCGCATTATTATTGCCGCATTTGCTATATTCAAGATTCGATATTGCACCGCGAAAGCCGCAGAACCCAAAACGCCTCTGGATCGGCATGCTGTGGTCAGAAGGATTGCGAAGGGGTTATCCGCGAGATCGAGGAAGACTCTGCTGGGTGTGTACCAGTTACCAACTTTATTTTTATCCTACACGACAGACTGGATAATGACGGTCAGGCCACTTGCCTAATTACCGTCAGCGGTTGCCTGCATAGCCTTGTTATCGCCAGGGTTCTCACGTAGCTCTTTTGTGTTAAATTGGGCCCTCCTTTTTGTTGCCCGAGACTCCCCCATGCAAATCGATCGACTGGATCATCTGGTCCTGACTGTGCAGGATATGTCTGCAACCATTGCCTTTTACTCGCGAGTGTTAGGCATGCAGTCTGTCACTTTTGGCGAGGGGCGCAACGCCCTGGTTTTTGGGCAGCAGAAAATTAATCTGCATCCGGCAGAATGTCCCATTGCCCCGCATGCGGCCCATCCTGTTCCTGGATCCGCTGATTTGTGCTTCATCGCTCAGGGGGAAGTTCTCGAGTTGCTCGCCCATCTCCAGAACTGTGGTGTTGCCCTTGAAGCGGGTCCCGTGCCCCGCACTGGGGCCGCAGGTCCGATTACTTCGGTCTATTTTCGGGATCCCGATGGGAATCTGCTGGAGGTGTCCATTTATGACTCGGGAATTAAACGATAATGACTGATCGGGCGCGTGTCGCACTGGTCACCGGTGCGAGTTCCGGCATTGGTCTCGCCATTGCACAGCGTTTGACTCAGGCCGGATATCGGGTGGCCCTACATTCCCGCGCTTCCTCAGCTGCAGGCCTTCAAGCAGCAGCGACACTGGCGGGCGCCCATTATTTTCAGGCGGATCTTCTGGACGAGGCCGCACGCCGTGAACTGATCCATCAAGTGATTGCGCACTATGGTCGGCTGGATGTGTTGGTCAATAATGCGGGTGCGTCCAGCGTGATTCCGCATGGTAATTTATTGGCCGCAACCCCGGACATCTGGCATCGCCTCTACGAGCTCCATGTGGTCGCACCCTGGCAGCTTATTGCCCTTGGCGAGCCTTACCTGCGCGCCGCATCGACAGATGAACAACCGGCATCCGTGTTAAACATCAGCTCGCATGCCGGAGTGCGGCCCAAGGGTGCTTCTATTCCTTACGCTGCCAGCAAAGCCGCACTGAATCATGTTACCCGTTTACTGGCTAAAACCCTGGGACCCGATATTCGGGTGAACGCTATTGCTCCAGGATTGGTGGATACGCCGCTGACCGAGAATTGGGGCGATATTCGTGCGCGGTGGATACGTGAAGCGCCTATGCGCCGCAGCGCGAGTCCGAAAGATATTGCCGATGTGGCGTTGATGCTGACCGAATCGACTTATCTAACGGGTGAAGTGATGATGGTCGATGGCGGCATGAATTTGCTATAAGGCATGGCCAAAGGTGGACATGGACATCATCCGCACTCGGTTGAAGGTGGCCGAGGCAATGGCACAATGGACTACCTGAATCGCCTTGGCTACGACATCGAAATCAAGGTGCGGCCGGCGGCTGAGCCAGTCGGACATCTGACGCTCGCCACCGCCTGACCGCCGGGGCAGAGCCTAGCAGCCTGTCGGATTATTCACGTAACCCACTGATTCTATTGCACCTGCCATTTTCTGGGAATTTTTTAAACGCATATTAATCAATGTGTTACGCTACTTCAAAACCGAAAGTCCGACAGGCTGCTAGTCCCCGTCATCCTCGACGAATTGGGCTATGGGAGTCGAGAGGTGCCTTGCTTTTGCAGTGCGAACCAGAAGCGGGTGAATTACCGCACCAGACCGTTCCGCCAGCGGGATACTGGATACCTCCTGCCGGTTTTGATACCCCTTCCAGAAACGGGTAAATCCAGCCGCCGGCACGCGGGTAAGGCAACATCTCATACTCACCTACATCCGTTCAGTGGACGTTATTACCCCATTCCACATTTGCCGCGCTTATGGGTGGCACTGCGCGTAAGGCGCGTTTGACCAGTTGACCACTGGCATCGAGAACGCTGAGCTGATAAAAACCGGCCACCGCTGGTGTCCAGTCCACGCTGCGTAACGCCGGGTTGGATGCGAGCGGACGTCCGTCCAGCAGAAAATGAAAGGGCCGATTTCCGCCAATGATGCGAATGCTGACCGGTTCACCAACTGTCAGATGGCTTCCCGGTGCGGGGGAGGCAATTTCCAAAAGCGTACCCATGGGCTGGCGTTGCAAGGTCAGGGAACGGGTCGTCGGATGGATATCAATCGGCTGCCCCGGCAGAATGCTGAAAACCTTGGCGAGGATGGGGATGGCGGCGAGCGCTGTTTCACCGGGCAGGGCGGCGCCATTGGGTTGGCCAATCCAGACTGCTGCGGCGTAGCGGTGATTATATCCAATGGCCCAGTCGTCGCGATTTCCGGCGCTGGTACCGGTTTTCCAGGCAATGCCACCAGGACCACCAAAAGGGAAGGGACGATTGAGGATGGCGGTAACATCTTCCGCTGCATAAGGAGATAACAGACGGCGTGCGCGGCGATGTTGACCGGCAATCAGGTGCAAGCGTTCGACGACACCATCGTTAGCCAGTCCTGTGTATAGTGCCAGTAAGCGGCGCATGGAAATCCCGGCACCACCCAGGGCCAGAGGCAGGGCGGGATCCGCGCCATAGGGGAGCAACAACGGCGTACCGGCAGCCCGCAGATGTGCCGCAAAGCGCAGGGGGCCGTAGGCTTCGATAAGATCTACGGCCGGCACATTCAGGGAGCGTCGTAATGCGGTAGTTGCGGTGACGACCCCCATATAGCGGTCATTATAATCATTAGGTTCATAAGCGCCGAAATTGCTGGGAAAATCAGCTACATTGGTGCTTGGGCGGATGATTCCGGCTGCAAAGCCGAGGCCATATAAAAAAGGCTTGAGGGCGGAGCCCGGAGACCGAATAGCGCGGGTCATATCGACAAAACCATCGCGCTGGACATTACCCCAATCACCACTATAAATCGCACGGATGCCTTTTGTCTTGAGGCTGACAACCACTATAGCGATGCTCTCCGAGGGGGCCATCTGCTGCAGGGCATGTTGGGCGATGTCGGCCACCGCGCGATCCATGGGCGCATCAATTGTGCTATGCGTCCCGCTGGGTAGTGTCGAGGCTACCTGGGGAGAAAGCAGAGGCATGGGATAGAGCCGTTGCGGCAGCGCAGTTGCCAGAGCACGCTCCAGTGCTGCCTTCGAAATAATGCCCCGGCGTTGTGCTTCGCGCAGAATCTGATTGCGGGTGGCAAGAGCCGCGCGAGGGTGGGTCAATGGATTCAGCCGATTGGGATTGCGCACCATCATGACCAGAAAAGCCGCTTGTGCCGGACCCAAGGTACGTGGAGACTGATTGAACCAGGCATGCGCAGCCGCCTCGATACCCTGAATGTTGCCACCCTCAGGAGCCAGTGACAGCCACATGCCCAGCACCGCAGACTTGGAATAATGTTCATACAGCGAAATAGCCTGCAGGGCCTCCACAATTTTGACGGGCAGGGTGCGTGGTGCCGGATGGAGCATGCGGGTGACCTGCATGGTGAGGGTAGACGCACCGGAAACTACGTGCCCCGCCATGATCATCTGTCCGGCAGCACGGATGATGGCGAAGGGGTCAATACCGGGATCCCAGGCGAAATTCTGGTCCTCAATGGCGATCAGCATCTGGATCAGGACTGGACTGACCCGCTTTGCGGGCGTGGCAAACGCCCATTGCTGTTGGTGATTGAGAAACATACTCAACACGTGGCCGTGGCGGTCGTAAATGATGCGCCCCTCCTGCTTCAGCGTCTGGGTATCGGGCGGCATGAACCAGGCAATGACGGCCACCAGAATGATGCTGAGCAGCAGCCAGTGTCCGCAGCGACGCCACCAGGCGTAGCGGCCCCGAGGCCAGAGGCAGCGTCGGCCCCCGCGCAAAATGCTCGCAAATATTCTGTCCGTCTTGCGCCCACTCATGCGGTGTTCATGAGGCAGGCGGTGCTGTCACGCTGACCTTGCGCCCAGCGCTGCGGGCGAAGATGGAAGGGTGAAACATGTCGCTTAGCGTAACGCCGGGCAGAAGATAATGCCCCGGAGTGACGGCGCGCAACAAAATGGCCGTCTTGAAATCGGGTATCCCGTCGCCGTCGAAAGCCTGACTGTCTTTGGGGGCCATTTTGAAGGCGGCTTCGTAGCGGTCATCGGTAGCCGCAGTGGCTTCCGGAGTGCTGAGGTTTTTGAGCCAGGGCAGCCCATGCACCTTGCCCGCCGAGAGGTCGCCTGCCAGTTCCCAGCCCGGTGGCAGACCCATGTTGAGCAGTGCACGATGGGGTAAATTATCGCTGATGCTCCCTTTCAGAACGACGACGAAGACGGTGTTCTGCGGCAGGGAGTCAGGCTGCAGGGGCTTGCCCGAGAGTGAATAAAAAGCCTGGCTGACAGTCATCCCCTGGTCGGCAGCCGGAGGGGGGCCGCTGGTGATGCCTGTCGTGCTGAGGGCTACTGTCAGGGCTTTGCTGCCAAGATTACGGATGTTGATTGCCTGTCTCAGAGGCAGAACAACGGGTCCAGTCTGCTGGATGGTTCGCTGACCCCATTGCACATGCACTGGTTGATTGTTGCCGCCTAGTACGCCATCGGCGTAAAGCGCCCAGGCGAGTTCCTGGGTCGTCAGACTATCGGGTTCCAGTCCCGCGCCGGGCAGATTCTGCCGTAATTTGACCAGGGCATCGGGCATCAGTCCGGTCTGGGCAATGATTGTCGGTACTGCCCAGGCATCCCGTAAAGGTGAACCGAAGGCCGCATCCCAGTCTGAGCGTCCCCACCACCAGTCGCCGCCAATGGGCCCCTGACTTTTGATGGCTTTTTGCAAGGCCTGCCCGGCCAAATGGCGTTCGCCAATGGTGTTCAATGCCGAGCCCAGTTGTGCCAGGGCCAAGGGCATGGTGAGCTGATCCATGTGTCTTGCCAGCATACGGATGGCTCCTGCTGGCGCTTTCCCAGCCAGACTCAGGTCGTAGACTGCATAAATGCGATCAAATACCGGGTGGCTTTCCTCTTCCACCTCATTACTCAGCCAGTGCAGGGCCTGGTCGATGGTGGGTTGCGGCACCGTTGCACCGGCTTTTTGAGCGCGCAGGAGAAATTCTGTGGCAAAAGCCGTGAGCCAGGGCTGGGCGTCACCATTATTGGACCAGAGCCCGAAAGCGCCATCATAACGCTGATCATTGAGGACCTGATTCACGTAATCCTGAAGCTTGGCGGCTTGTTCCGGGGTGATGAGCGGAGGTTTCAGAATGGTCAGCGGTAAACCCTGGCTGGCGGCATTGAGCAGTGAGTGACAATGCCAACCCTGATACAGCGCCTGCACGTAGGCTTTGGGGTTGAAGGGCAGGGTGTTGCCCAATGTTACTGCAGTGGTGCTGGAGCCGGGAATGAAGCCTTGCAGATCCGGCTTGAGGAGATGCTGGCTTCCGGCTGCCAGGGTCAGCCTATGGTTTTTGGAAACCGGGGGCTGGGTAGAATGCACAACCATATCCCAATGGCGGATGAGTTGGTATCCACCTGGTCCGGTAATACGTAGGGTCAGATGAGCGGTCCCTTCTCCCGTGCCGGTCAGGGTAACCGGCAAGAGATGCATGGCCTGCACTTTCAAAAAGGTTTTGTGCTGACCATTATTCCCGACCTGAATGGGTCCGGTAGCGGTGACTACACTTTGATAGTTGCCTGCGGGCAGCTTCAGGTTCTGCAGCATGAGCGTGGCCTCGGCGTTATCACCGGGGGACAAAAAGCGGGGCAGCAGCAAATTGGCGATGAGCCGGTTGCGGACGATAATGTCGGCATTGCCAGCACCCACTGCATCTCCCTGCCAGGTCACGGCCATGAGATGTAATGCGCCATTGAACTCCGGAACATCAATGGGAAGTTCCGCAACCCCGGCACTGTTGGCCTGCACCGGACCGGCAAATAGTGCCACCACCTTCTGGGGAATGGGACGCACGGCCGGGCCGAAGTTGGCTCCGGCCCCATTTTGCAGGAGTGCCTCATAGCCGGTAGGTCGCGCCAGTAACGCAGCGTAGTTGTCTGCTACGCTGATATCCAGCCGCCGTTTCCCGAAAAAATGATGCAGCGGATTCGGGTTGGGAAACTGGGTAAGGTTGAGAATCCCCTGATCGACAGCCGCCAGCGTCACGTAGGCACCGGGTCGGGTTTTAACAGGAATCCGGATGATTTGCCGGGGGCGATAAACAGGTTGCACATCAAAATGAACAGGGATGGCGCGCTCGCCAGGCTTGAGACCCAGCCAGGTCAGGCCGATGGCGCGTTCTGGCGCCTCGCTGGCACTGGCTGGCCGAAACACATCGACCAGCGCATAAGCACCCGCTCCCCAGCTTTTTTCCACCGGAATATGCAGGGTGATGCCGCCCTTGGGTAAATTGAAATTTTTCAGAGACAGGATTTTGTCGTTGGCGAGCACCAGCACGGCCGGGCCGCCAAAGGGAGCATCAATATGGATATCTGCCGTGCTGCCTGCCGCATATTCTGCCGTGTTACTGCGTACTGAAACCCGTTGGGGTACACCCGGATTGGCACTGGTCTGCCAGCCGGAGTAAAAAATCGCGGAACTGGCTGCCAGCCCACCGCGCGCCTCAATGACCCGCAGTCGGTAACGACCATAATCCAGCACCGGCAATTGCAGGGTATAGGCATGACCGGCGGGTAAGCTGATATTTTTCTTCAGTACAGGATGGTCAACGTAGCTATATCCCCAACTGGCTACGCCGTGTTGCATGAAAATGTTCCATTGCGAAGACTGTCGGACTACTTCGATTTGTACGGGCATGGCGCTGGGCTTGCCGTCTGGTGCCAAAGCCACAATATGAAACTCCGGTATTTTCCCTGCGGCTACCGTGTCATTTTTAAAGGCATTTTCGATGCCAATAAGGGGATGGTCTGGGGTTACCGGCAAAACGATTTCGCCGCTTACCGGACGGCCAGAAGGCTCATTGATGGATACCGCGACATGGGCTTCCAGAAAACGCGTGCTATCAGGTAGTTGCTTTAAGTTGATGGATACTTGTGTCTGGCCTTCAGCATCGGTGTCCGGCAGTGTCGGCTCCTGGACCGGGGCGGTAAATATTTCGCCATGTAGTCCGAACTGATAGTTCTGCCATTGCGGATAGGGCGTAGGACCACTGCTCAGGCTGATCCGCGCCGTTCCCGACAAATGCGCACCCGGAGCGCCGTAAAGATAACGTGCCTCTACCGGCCACTGCAGGGCCTGTCCGGCCGGAATGGGCTTGGCTGTTCCCAGTTTGACAGCCAGAGTTGGCGGTACAAAGGCAGATACGGTAAAGCTTTCCTGCGCCAGGGCAGGCTCCTTGAGACCGGTCGCCAGACTCACACTCCAGTTGCCATCCTGAGCGGCCAGGGGTAGTTTGACGGGTACGGCAATGGCATCATCGTCAGACAATTTTGGAACCGTATCCAGAAATACCTGCCCACCGGGCCGCCGCACAATGAGATGTAGAGGCAAATTCAGCGGTTGACCTGCGGCGCTGCGATAAATGGCCGCCACATGGACTGTCTCGCCAGGGCGATAAATGCCCCGGTCCAGCCACAGGAATGGACTGACCGGTTGCAGTGCCGGGCGTCCGGAAATGCCGCGCCCGGACAAATTCAGCGGCGAGTTTTCGAGATTGAACAAGGTAAATTCATTATCCGGCCCATAAATGTGCAGGGCAGCCGGGCTTTGCCCACCACTGCCCTGGAGAATGGGTTTGGGGAAAAAGGCAATGCCATCGGCGTTGGTCTGGACGGTCTGGAGGATATCATTGTCCTGGGCAATGAGTTTCACACTGACGCCACTCCAGGGGCTGGCATCCGTATAATGGCGGATCTGCACATATAATCCATTGCGGCCCTGCCAGACGGTAGGTGCCAGATTGGTGCGCAATACCAGTTGCACGCTGTTCAGGCCGCCGTTAGGGTTGGGCGTACCATCTCCCGGACTGATCTCAATGGCATAGAGCCCGGGTTTCTGCAGGATTTTGGGCAGTGGCAATATACTGTGCATCAAACGGTTGGCGCTGAAATGCGGAATATCCGCGCTGCCTTGCCAAATCGTCAGGCTGTTCTGGTTGTTCAGGGTGGATTCGCTCTCGTCCTGGTTCAGCAGTGGGTGGTTGGCCACAAAAGCCAGCAAGGCACGTTCTGGTACCCGATTGATTTTCAGTTTAACTCTGGAAATATTGATACTGGAAAAACCTACGGCGGGGGACAGTGATGCCGGGATAATGAAGCGCCCGGTATCGGTGATGATGCTGGGAGAACGGTTGGGCAGGGTCAATGTGACTGTTTGTGCCTTGGCCAGAACAGCGCCGGCAATGGCGGGCAGACCCGCACGGATATGCATCTGGGTACTGCTGCCAGCGGGCAGGCCGCTGATGCAGATGCCGCCATTTTCGCGAACCACGGCGACATGCGCCTGGGCAGGCGAAAAAGTCACCCAGTTGCTGGCATGAAAATCCGGGGCCTCGGAGAGTGGTGCCGTAAACTGGACGCAGGTACGGGTGGGGAACTGGTTGGTATCGGGTGTGATTTTCTGAACCTTGAAACCGTAGTGCATTACGGTTTTTTTCAGATCGACAGCCACTTGCGCATTGCCGGGATAAGCGCGATACATGGCCTCGAGCAGATGGATTTCACCGAGATGATCGTCCTCTGCAGCCAGTGCTTTCTGCAGAAGCTGCAAAGTCGGAAGCAGGAGAGTGACATGCGGTTTCTGGCTGTAGATATTACGATCATAAGCCAGATAGGCAGCATATTTAGTCTCTTTTGCAGAGCTCCGATCCCGCTTTTGCAGGGCATTGGCCAGATGCCACCAGATTCGCGGGTCGGAACTGTCTCCGAGGGCAATACGTTTTTGGTAGTCGGTGACGGCTGCAGACCAGTCTTCTGCCGAATAGGCCTGATTGGCCCTGCTGAGCGCGTCGCCGCGCTGTTTTTGTTTCCAGCTTTCATATTGCTTCTGCAGGGTTGCAGCCTGAACCGTATTTCCGGATTGCAGGGCATTATGAATGGCTATTTCCTTATCCTGACAATTTTTGCGAAAACTCTGGCCCAGAGCCGAATACTCCAGTGTGCTGGCATAGTTTTCTGCGTCATTTCCCAGACCGGGCAGAACATGGGACAAATGGATGACCGGGACGGTAGTAGTGCTTGGTGCGGGGCTGGTCGATGCAGTAGTAATCGAGGTGCCCAAAGCCCCGGAGTGATCTGGAGCTGCGGATGGGGATGATCTCCCGGTGTCATTTGTGGATTTGGATAAGTGGCTGTTATTGGTCTTGGCCGAATGGGCTGTTGTGCCTTGTCTGGTGCTGAAAGACCATGCCGCAAATGCGATGAGTGCCAGCAGTAATGTGATGACTATCCATAGGGTTCGGGAACTGATTTTATGTTGCGTCATATATTTTCTCTGTATAATCGGCCTGATAGATCATTGGTATGTGTAACTAACTGCCAGAAAAAGACAAAATCAGCGGTTATTGATAATTTCGAATAATAGTTTAAACGTGTTCGGATAACAATGTGGAAAGGATAGATAATTTCAGAAAAAGTAATGCGTGATATACTGTTTGCAGTAGATTTTCGTTTCGGCCTGTTTAATTGTTGCGATGTCGTTGTTTTGTTTATTACTGTTCCCGTTAAATAATAGGAGTGTTCATGTTTGCCCTTAAAGTTTTATTCGCCGATGAAAATGCCGCCAGGGAAGCCATTTCCAGTATTCGCGAGGCCGGGATGGAAAAGCATGCGGATCATCCTGATTACTATGCAGCGCTGCAAAAACTGCTACAGCAGCCTTTACGGTGCAGCCCCGCTGTTTTTGCCGAGAAGGATGTCATCTCCTGTGAATTTTATGGTTTTGACGAGAAAGAATCGGCGATGGTGGAAGCGGCTTTTCTGGATGTAGGGGCGCTGGAGGTGGTAGTCGAATAGTCGGGTATCGGCTGGCGGGTTCCCGATTCATTGGGCAATCAACCCGCCCGTACCACGGGAATGTCTGACCACGTGCTCAGATAATGGGGGGAGCGGTTTCCGGCACGCATGGCCCAAGCTCTTTCGGCCCGCAGCTCGGCCACCCCAAATCCTGGAGCCGCTTTACCATAACGCTTTTGTAGCAGCGTCAGCACATCAGCCAAGGCTTTTTTCTGTGCATCGTCGGGTGTAATTGCATCATCTTCCGGAATAAACAGGCTCCGGGTTTCCGGCATGTTCACATCCTGCAAGGCACTCAGCAAAATGCCGGATTTGATATAACGCACGCCTGGTCGATAGGCTTCTGCCAGAGCGGCTTTGACCGCCTGCCACAGATCCTGGTAATGATTGCTCGGATTCGCCAGCGGGCGAAAGGCCACTCCCGAATAATAACGTCCCCGATGGGGCGAGCTGCGAATTTGTATCTGGACGCCTTGGGCTTTTTGACCGTTCTGACGTAACTTGGCTGCGCAACGCTGGGTATGTACGGACAGGCTTTCTTCCAGATCCGTGAGGCTTTCTACGGCTTGGCCAAAAGAACGACTGCATTGAATATGCTGCCTTTTCTGGGGTATCTGTTCCAGCTGCAGACAGGAAATACCCTGCAACTCCTGCTGGGTACGGGCTAACACGACGCCATAACGTTGACGGATAGCGATGGGATCCGCCCGTAAAAATTCCGCAATCTGCTGAATATTCTGGCGGCGCAGGGACTCGCCGAGCTGTCTGCCGATACCCCAGACCGCATCAATAGGGGTATCCTGAAGCCACTGGACCTTCTGGTCGTCGGGAATGTTGTCCCAGTCACAAACGCCTTCTGCCACGCGCCCTTTTTTAGCCCAGTGATTGCAGAGTTTGGCCAGGGTTTTTGAAGGACCCATGCCGACACAAACAGGCAGGCCCAATTCCTTGCGAACGCGATGCCGGACTGCACTGCCCCAGCGCAGCGCTTCCTTTCCGCTGACTGGAATATGCAGAAATGACTCATCAATGCTGTAGATTTCCTGTGCAGCGCTGAGGCTGTCCAGTAAGCGCATCATTCGCGCCGATAATTCTCCATAAAGGGCATAGTTGGAAGACAGTACGACTACCCCCTGCTGTTTGGCCAGCTTCTGCCACTGAAAATAGGGGGTGCCCATGCCGATTTTCAGGGCCTTGGCTTCGGCGGACCGGGATACGGCACAACCGTCATTATTGCTGAGGATGACCACGGGGCGGCCCTCCAGCTGTGGCGCAAACAGGCGTTCGCAGGATACGTAGAAATTGTTGGCATCCACCAGTGCAAAGCGCAAGTTCACTGTCCCAGACTATGAATCACGTGCCGCACCACACCCCAGATAACCAGTTCCTGTTCGGGGTCCAGCAAAATGGGTGGGTACGCACTATTGCCGGGCAGCAAAGCGGGCTTCCCGGTGTGTTTTCCCAGCTTCTTGACGGTCAGTTCTCCATCTATGGCGGCAATGACAATATGACCTTCCCGGGCATCAATGGCACGATCCACAATCAGCAGATCACCATCGTGGATGCCATAGTCCAGCATGGAATCGCCGGAAACTTTGAGAAAAAAACTGGCATCGGGGTGAGGCAGCAAGTGTTCGTGCAAGTCCAGAGACCGTTCGACATGATCATCGGCAGGAGAAGGAAATCCGGCTGGAATGCGTGATGCGTACAGCGGTCTTTTTAAAGGCGCAGATTGGCTGGGCGGGTAAAAAATGATCGGTTCACCCTCCGCCTTGTCGGACCCGCTGGATCTTGAATACCCCATGATTTTCACTCCGCTATAGGAATACTGAATATGATAACAAAAAGCCCCCTGAAAAGGGGGCTGGATAATATATGCACTGGTGAGCCGTAACTACAGATCTATGCCTTCATGATCCATGGCCGCAAAATAATCGGTAACACGACCATCCGGAACGGTGACTTTCAGTGCCCAGATCATGCAGATAATGGCCAGAATGGCGACCAGCAACATGGACAGATAGAAAGGAATATCCCCGGATCCCCCCAACACCTTGGGTCCAAACCAGGAAAGTACCCAGAGCCCGATAAAATAGGGAAATATCCAGGTAATATGTTTGAAACCGAGGGGCTTGTCACCGGATTTACCCTGAATCAGGTGCACAATCCAGTAAATAAAGAGAATGGCAAACAGGACGCCAAAAATATAGGAAAGTGCCTGCAAACCACCCCAATACGCCACCAGTGAGGAGAGAATAAAGGCAATAGGGGCGATAATGTGCGCTCCCCAAAGGCGGAAGGGTCGCTTCAGGTCCGGTACGGAACGGCGTAACTGCAACAAGACGATGGGACCAATGCCGTAGGTAATGACTGAAATGGTGGTAATGAAACCCACCAGCTTTTGCCAGGAAGGAAAAGGCAGAAAATACAGACAGCCAATGACATAAGCGACAATGACACCCACCCAGGGCACGCCGCCTTCACTGATTTTGGTGAAGAAGCTCGGCCCTGCCTTGACTTCGCCATTGGCGACTACGGCGCGCGCCGCTGAAGTGGCATACACAAGGGCAGTGCCGCCGGGAGAAATGAGCGCATCTGCATAAATCAGCACCGCCAGCCAGGTAATCCCGAGCATGCCGGCAACTGCTGCGAAGGGACCAAATACTCCAGTAAAGCTGAGCTTGGTCCAGCCCTGGGTGAGTTGATCGGGTGGCATGCTGACCAGAAAAGCCCATTGCAGGGCTACGTAAAGACAGCCACCAATAACGATGGAGCCTATTACCGCCAAGGGAATGTGTTTGCCTGGATTTTTGCTTTCTCCACCTAATTCAATAGCCTGTCTGAAGCCTAAATAACTGAAGACAATGCCGGAAGAAGCCACAGCTACAAACATGCCATGCACATTTTCCTTCGTATGCATGATATGAAGATTTTCCGGATGATAGGAAAATGCTACCAGTACGATGATGGTCAGGACAGGAACCGCCAGCTTCCACCATCCCAGGCTGGTGAAAATCTGGGTGACCCGTTTGATGCCCAGGAAGTTCAGCAAGAACATCAGTCCCAGCAGAACGACGGCGGCAAGCAGACCAAATCCGCTGAGTAGACCCGTGTTACCCAGTAAAAGGCCGGGAATATAGTTGTTGGCATAAGTGAGTACCGCAATGACTTCCACAGGAGCAATGGCAATATAAAACATGAACAGCAGCCAGGCCCAGATTTTACCAAGCAGATTACCATGAACGACATTGGCGATATGCGCAGCAGCACCCGCACGCGGAAATAACGGGCCGACTTCGGCGTAGGTGAGTCCCAGAAACAGGATGGTCACCGCACCAATCAACCATGAAAAAATGCTGAGGGGACCCGCGATATGGGCCGCATTCAGTGGGCCGAACAACCAGCCGGATCCGATAATGCCCCCCAGGCTGGCAAAAATAAGGCCTGAGAATCCTACTTCTCTTTTTAGTTTTTTGACCATTTTATATATCTCTTATAGTGCTAGAAACAGACTATAATTGGGGCAGACTTATAGACGAACTTTTATCTGTTAGCCGATCCGGTTGTCTTGGTTGTCGTATCGTGGGTAGTGGTGCCCCGAGCGCGAATCGAACGCGCGACCTACCGCTTAGGAGGCGGTTGCTCTATCCACTGAGCTACCGGGGCATGGGTATAGTCTAGCAAAAGCAGGACACCAGCGGCGAGTCCCTTGTTTGTTCGCAGCAGCTAAGCAGATACCTTCAGGTTAAGGCAAAAAAGTAGGTGGCATAGCACAAACCATTTACCACAAAGTGGTATGGACGCAGGATGACCCCACGAATGACCAGCAAATAGGTATAAGTGCCGGCCAACAAAGTGAGTCCCGCCCCCAGCAGTACGGGGAAGGAGGGCGACCAGGGGGTGAGTAATACGCCAATGGCGGGCAGGAGGCTGCCCTGAAAAACCAGCGCGCCGGTGATGTTGCCAAAGGCGAGGGTATCTTTGCCGCGCCGAATCCAGAGGATGCTGTTGATTTTTTCCGGAAGCTCAGTGGCAATGGGAACCACCAGCAGCGACAGGATCAGCGCCGAGATGCCCAGCCAGTGGGATAACCCTTCAATACCATCCACAAATAAACTGGCACCAAACACGATCATGCCCAAGCCAATCGCCAGTTGCACCAGAATCACCGGCATTTGCACGGGTAAACCTGTTTTGCTGAGGTATAAGGCATGACCAGCTTCTGTGCCATGACCCTCGGCAACCAGGGCTGCCGAAGCGCGTAGGGTGACCAGCACATACAAAAAATACAGGGTGATCAGAATCAGGGCGATGCCTACCCGTACCAGGGTAATGTGATGAGGGACAAACAAGGCGACGCAGGAAAGGCCAAAAGCGGCCAGAAACCATCCCAGATCACGGCGTAATCCGCTGGGTTCTGGCTGCAGGGCACCCTGCCAGCCCCGTTGCGGAGACACAAAAACGGCCATCAGGAACAAGGTCAGGGTGGATAACATCATGGGCGCGCCCAGAATGGCACCGACTCCGACTTCTTCACCAAGATGGGCGGGTTTTCCCGATGCAGCAGCAAATACCGCGACGATGGGGACCATGGCCTCCGGCAGTGCCGTGCCTACAGCGGCAAATATCGAACCGGTGACCCCTTCGGATATGCCGAGGCGGTCACCCAGATGTTCCAGGGCATTGGTAAACGCCTCGGCCCCGGCGAGAATGATGATCAGGGCAGCAACCAGCAGGAGTATATTCATGGATGGATTATGCCACAGTGGTCTGTATCCACAACGACCAAAAACAGTCGCAAGATGAGTTTCAGCGAAGATTATGTTTATACTGCAAGCATCATCTGGAATGACCGAGGCAGGAGCAGAGTATGCAAAAGTTGTGCAGTTTCTTCGACCGGGATATTTACCACGTAGAAGGTGGGGGCGCACAGCCAGCAGTATATTTTATTGCAGATAAAGATGCCGGGGGCATTCTCGTCAACGCGCCGGTATATACCGAGGCATTGAAGGCTGAACTGGAAGCGTTGGCTCCGCTGCAGATATTGTTTTTGCCCAGCCATTTTGGGGCGCAGGATGTGTTGCTTTGGAAGCAGGCCGGTTGCAAGCTGGTGGCGCAGCCCGCCGAGGCCCAATTTTTGAACACGCCCATTGATATTGCCCTGGATAGCAAGTTGCGCCTGACGCGCACCATTGATTTTCTGCCAATGTCTGGCCGCACCCCCGGCAGTTGTGCTTTACGCCTGAAAAACAAGCCAGGCGCTATCTTTTTTGGTCCTATCCTCGAATGTGCCAGTCCGGACCAATGGCCTACCCTGATGGCCCATGCCGATGATCATTCCTGGGAAACCCGCATTTTCGGCAGCCTCGGCCTCCAGGATGTGCATTTTGAATATGCCTTCACAGATACCTTTGTAGCAGACAGGACGCCCGTTGGTCCCGGGGCAGATCTGGCGATTCAAACAGAACTGCAGGCGGTACTCGACGCCGACTGATTTTGCCGAACCGCATTTATCGACAAGAAAACACTGCAAGTTCGCGATAATTGGCGTATAGTTCGGACCCTGAATTCTCTTCCGGGTGTGTCCATGTCTCAACAATCTGATCTCCGTTTTAGTGATTTTGCTCTTGCCGAACCTTTGCAGAAGGCGGTGGCGGAGATCGGCTATGAACAGCCTTCCCCGATTCAGGAGCAAAGTATTCCGCCGCTGCTGGAAGGCCGTGATGTCATTGGCCTCGCCCAGACGGGTACGGGTAAGACAGCGGCTTTTGCCTTGCCACTGCTCAGCCGCGTGGATGTTGGCCTGCGTATTCCGCAATTACTCGTTCTGGCGCCTACGCGTGAACTGGCCATTCAGGTTGCCGAGGCCATGCAAAGCTACGCCAAATTTCTGCCGGGTTTTCATGTGTTGCCTATTTACGGCGGACAATCCATGGGCTTGCAACTGAAGCAGCTGCAGCGGGGTGTGCATGTGATAGTAGGGACTCCGGGGCGCATTCAGGATCATCTGCGCCGCAAAACCCTGCGCCTTGACCAATTGCAGGCGGTAGTTCTGGATGAGGCCGACGAAATGCTGCGCATGGGCTTTATTGATGCAGTGGAAGACATCCTGCAGCACACGCCCGATGGTCGGCAGGTGGCCCTGTTCTCGGCGACCATGCCCGATGCCATTCGCCGGATTGCAAAAACCTATCTCAAGGACCCTCTTGAAATCAAGATCAAGTCGGCGACGACCACCGTGGCCACTATTCGCCAGCGTTACTGGCAAGTGAGCGGTACCCACAAGCTGGATGCGCTGACCCGGATTCTGGAAGTCGAAGACAGCAATGCCTGGATTGTATTTGTGCGCACAAAAACGGCGACTGTAGAACTCGCCGAGCGTCTGGAAGCACGCGGTTATGCCTGCGGTGCCCTGAATGGTGATCTGAGTCAGGCCCTGCGTGAACAAACCATCGAACGCTTGAAATCCGGTGCTCTGGATATTGTGATTGCTACGGATGTCGCGGCGCGGGGCCTGGATGTGGAACGCATCACCCACGTCATTAATTACGATATTCCCAATGATACAGAGGCTTATGTGCATCGGATTGGGCGTACCGGACGGGCGGGCCGAGCCGGTGATGCCATCCTCTTTGTGGCTCCGCGCGAGCGGCATTTGTTGCGTGCCATTGAAAAGGCCACCGGCCAGACGATTACGGCTATGCATCTGCCGAGCATCGAAGATGTGGCCGACCGCCGCATGACCCAGTTCAAGGACCAATTGTCGGAAGTCATCAACGCTCAGGATTTGTCGGTTTTTGAATCGCTCATTGCCGATTATCAGCAGGAGCATGACGTAGGCCTCAGTGAAATTGCGGCAGCCCTGGCCTACATGGTGCAAAAAGAACGGCCACTGGTGCCTGTTGAAGAACCCACCCGGCCCATGCGTACTGAGTCCTCAGGATCGGGGCGGTCAGGTTCTTCACGGCGGGGCGGCGATGACGAAAGGCCAGTGCGCAGTGATCGCGGTGCCAACCGCACACCCCGCAAACCCCTTGCTGATGATCAGCCGATGCGGCGCTTCCGTCTGGATGTCGGCGAAGATCACGGCGCCCAGATCAAAAATATTGTCGGCGCTATTGCCAATGAGGCAGGGATTCCCAGTCGCAATATCCGCAAGGTGGAAATCCACGGCGAGTACAGTACGGTAGAGTTACCGGCGGATCTTCCTGCGGCCGCCTTGCAGCATTTGCAGAAAGTCTGGGTGGCGGGACGGCCGTTACAAATTGCCCCACAAGAAGCTGGAAGCGAAAAATCGGGAGCACCCCGTCGGTCTTCAGCACCACGTGCGCGTACCGGAGGAGACGCGAAACCATCCAGAAAGATTTTGTCGGCAACTACCAGGCCATCGAAAGGTGAGGGTAAACCGCGTGGTAGCACGGCTGGCAAGCGCAAAAAGCCAACGAGAGAGAGTTAGAAAACATAAAAACCGGATGCGCGAAACATCCGGTTTTAACGCTGAGCCCTAATTAAGCCCGGCGGACCTTTTCGGCCTGCAGACCTTTGGGTCCACGCGTGACTTCAAAGTTGACCCTTTCACCTTCAGCCAGGGTTTTGAAACCCGTACCTTCAATGGCGGAATGGTGCACAAACACGTCTTCCTTACCATCTTCAGGTGTAATGAAACCAAATCCCTTACTGTCATTGAACCACTTCACTGTACCAACCGCCATTTCACACCCCAAAATAATCAAAAATAGCCCAACCGGCTACTTTCAAGAATAGCATATACCTGCCCCTGCGCAAGTTGCTATGCTGATCAGCCTGTTAGCGTATATTCAGCTTTTGGAAATGCCGTGTTTTTCCATCAGGCGATATAAAGACACCCGCGAAATGCCCAGCTGGCGGGCAGCCATACTGACGCTGCCGCGACTTTGTGCCAGTGCTCCACGAATACTGCTGGCTTCGGCACCGTCACGGGCTTCATTCAGGGTAACCTGCATGCGTGAATTGGTGCGCCGCTCCAGACCTAAATCAACCGGTGAAATCAGGAATTTTTCACACATGACCATGGCTCGACGGACACGATTGATGAGTTCCCGGATATTGCCCGGCCAGTCATAATGATTCATGGCATGGAGTGCTTCTTCGCTGAATCCTTTGACTCGATGCGCTTTTTCATCCGAAAAGCGCGTGAATATATATTGTGCCAACAAGGGAATGTCACCCACACGATCACGCAAAGGTGGCATTTTTATCTGCAAAACATTCAAGCGGTAGTAAAGATCCTGACGGAAACGACCTTCCTTGATGGCTGCTTCCAGGTTGATATGGGTGGCAGCGAGCACACGGACATTGACTTCTATATCCTGACGGCCACCAACTCGGTGAATGGTTTTTTCCTGTAAAAATCGCAGCAGATTAGTTTGCAGGTCCATCGGCAAGTCGCCAATTTCGTCCAGAAAAAGGGTTCCGTCAGTGGCAGACTCAATGCGTCCGATTTTGCGTTCATGGGCACCGGTAAAAGAACCTTTTTCATGCCCGAATAATTCTGATTGAATCAGGTTGGCAGGAAGAGCGCCACAATTGACGGCTATAAAGGGCCCTTCTTTACGCGTGGACCTTTCATGAATGGCTTGAGCTGTCAGTTCTTTGCCCGTCCCGCTTTCGCCCGTGATGAGAACGGGCGCTTCTACACCAGCGACTTTGCGAATTTCCTGATAGATTTTCTGCATCTGGTCACTGGCGCCAACCATCTGGCTTTCGGGATGATGATGAAGATCCCACTGTCCGCCCTGAAAGGTATCGGCAGTCATTTCTGCCATGCCAAATGCGTGTCCCAAGGTAATGGACAGACGCAGGGCATCTAAAGGCAAGGTGTGATAATCATAAAATGCGCTACCAATCAACTGGCGGAAAGCCGGTTGGTCAGCGGCGTTGGGGGGGATCAGGGCAATCCATTTTAACTGGGTTGACTGGGCTAGCATCAGTTCGACGCGATGCGCATGATCCACGAACTCTTTCTGGCTGAAGCCGACTACACCAACCAGCGCACCGCTTTTGCTGGCGTATTGGGGAGCCTCTGCTAAAGAGGTTGCAAAAATGATATCCCAGCCTTCTTCTTTCAAGATTCCTGTAGAGGCAGCAATGATGTCTTTTTCACCAACATACAACACACTGCGTTCTATTGACGGATCGGAGAGTTTGAGCTTGGCATTTTTGGGCATGTGTACTCCTTCGAATTTGTTACGAGTGTCGCATAAATTTCACGCATACCCAATATATAGTAGTTTTTACCAATCACGCCGGAATCAAAGCATGAATTGCGGGTCGACATCGACAAACCAGCGCACCCTACGGGCTTCTGGCAGCTGCTGACAGCAGGGTAACCAGATTTTAAGGGACTTCTGCATGATCTGGCGTGTGGGCGCCTCTATCCATAATTCAGCACGCTCAAAACCGGCCCGTCTTTCCAGAAGCGCAGGCTGCGGTCCGCTGATTTCCAGCAAATCGGGAGCGCAGGCTTTTGCCGCTTCCAGGAAGGCCTGAATGGCTGCCCGTTGATGGGCTTCAGCACACATAAGCGTCAGGGCTGTGCCGGGAGGAAGGCTTGCTTGCAGACGTTCTTCCAGAAGTAACCGGGCGGCTTGCTGATAGTCTCCTTCACTGAGTTTCTGGATCAGGGGATGATGGGGCAGATGGGTTTGCAGAAGGACTCGTCCGGGTCGATCTTCGCGACCTGCCCGTCCCGCCACTTGCAGAACCATCTGCAGCAAGCGCTCGGGAGCCCGAAAATCGGCACTGAACAGGCCCTGATCAGTGTTGACGATGCCGACCAGGGTGACGGCTGGAAAATGATGGCCCTTGGCGAGCATTTGCGTGCCAACCAGGATAGCGGGTTGATTCTGATGGATTTGCTCCAGTACGGCGGAAAAAGCCTCCCGTCCTGGTAATGCATCCCGATCAATCCGCCAGACCGGCGTTGCGGGAAAGCGTTGGCGCAGGACTTCTTCCAGTTGCTCGGTTCCCTGTCCGGCAGTGATCAGCGCAGTACTGTGGCATTCCGGACAGTCTTCAGGCCAGCGTGACTCGTATCCGCAGTGATGACAGCGCAGGCGTTGCTGGTGGCGGTGCCAGGTGAGGGCGGCACTACAGCGTGGGCAGTGCAGGACATGGCCACAATCATGGCAGAGTACGGCGGGTGCATAACCCCGCCGGTTCAGAAACAGCAAGACCTGATTTCCCGCCGCGAGCGTTTCTGAGCAGGCGTTCAGAAGATCACTGGAGAGCCCCCCCTGAAGATATTGGCGGCGAAGCGCAACAATCGTGATGCCCGGCAGGGGCGCGTTGGTAGCGCGCTGCCGTAATTGCAGACTTTGATAACGTCCCTGCTGGACATTGTAGAGACTTTCCAGAGAGGGCGTGGCCGAACCGAGAATGACCGGAATATTCTCCAGTTTGGCCCGCTGAATGGCCATGTCCCTGGCGGAATAGTGCCAGCCCCGGTGTTGCTTGAAAGAGGGATCATGTTCTTCATCAATGACAATACAGGCCAGCTGCGGCATGGGCACAAAAAGAGTGGAGCGGGTGCCGATGAGCAGTTGAATATGCCCCATGGCCGCCAATGCCCAGATGCGCAAACGTTCGGTGTCGGTCTGGGCGGAATGCAGTGCGGCGACCGCTGCCTTGCCGAAGCGGGCCTGGCAGCGTGCCAGCAGCTGTGGGGTAAGACCGATTTCCGGGACGAGAATAAGCACCTGCCGACCGGCTTCCAGATGGGGACGGATTGTTTCGAAGTAGACTTCGGTTTTGCCGCTTCCGGTAACGCCATCCAGCAGCCAGCATGTAAAGCCTTGGGTAATCCGTAATTGAGTGATGGCAATGCGCTGTTCTTCATTCAGAGGGTAGGGGACCGGTTGTGCAGTTACTCCGGGAGCGGGAAGGTTGAGGGCTTTCACCCAGCCGTTGTGAAGCGCCTGGCGAAGGACCGGACGTAAACGTGATGGTACTTCTGTTTCGACGGTAGGGTTAGAGGTGCTGAGCAGGGTTATCAGGGCTTCCTGCAGTTTGCCGGGACGGGCAGGCATCTGTTCAGGCTGGGTGAGTTGATAAGCCTGTGCTGCGGGCCTTGGCAAAGGCCGACCCTGACGGAGTAGCGCCGGGAGGGCGGCAGCCCAGACATCGCCCAGAGGATGCTGGTAATAATGCGCACCAAAATTCAGAAGCTGCTGCAGGGATTCTGGAAGCAGGGGCCGCGTATCGAGTACAGCCTCAATGGGTTTCAAGGTGATTTCCGGCGGACAGTGGTCATATCCCACCAGAATACCAATACGGCTTTTTTGACCAAAAGGGACACGCAGGCGTACGCCGGGAGGCAGGCGTTCCGGGTTTTCCGGCAGGGCATAGGAAAATATCCGGGGCAGATGCCCCAAAACAGCCACTTGCAGGCAGACCGTCGCAGCGGGCATTAAAGTTGCCCACAAGTTCTGTGGATAAGTCTGTGCATGGACCTCAGGAAAACTCGCATATGCCTAGTGCTTCAAGACCTTAGCCGGCTTGCCCAAAAAAGTGGCAAGGATAAACAATAAATGAAAACAATTAGATGATGACTTTCAACAACAACTTAACGGTGCTGCTCTGGCTTTTGTCGGTTTATGAGTAAACTGTGTATAAGTTTTTCAAAAACGCACAGAATTCTCCGTTTTAGCCCCAGGCTCCCGGTATGGGCAAGCCGCTTGATGGCGCTAAACCGGCCACTATTCCCCAAAACAAAACCAGCCCAATCCAGTTGTTGTGCAGAAAAGCACCAAAAGCCAGATCTCTGTCTCCCCCCAGCAAGCTCTGTTCATAAATGCCGAGAAGCAGCACCAGGAGCAAGGCAATCCAAAAGGGCCAGTGCATTTGCGTGCTGACGCCAATGCCGACAAATATGCATAGCATGGTCAGTTGCAGACCGGCGATGATATGACGATCCCAGCGGCCAAACAAAATGGCCGTAGATTTGATACCGGCCTTCAGATCATCCGGACGATCCGCCATGGCATAGGCCGTATCATAGGCGACCACCCAGCAGGCATTGGCGAGCATCAGCCACCAGGCCATGGCCGGAACCGTTCCTCGTGTTGCTGCAAAAGCCATTGGAATACCAAAGGAAAAGGCAATGCCCAGGTAAGCCTGGGGAAGATGGGTGAAGCGTTTGAACAGTGGGTAGGTAATGGTAATGAATACTGCAGCACCGGCCAAAGCCAGACTGAGCAGATTCAAAAAGGGCAATAAAGCAGCAGCCAACAGGCAGAGCAATACAAAAAGACGTAAAGCTGCGGCGGGACTGATGAGTCCCGCCGCCAGTGGCCGGTGCCGGGTGCGTGCTACCTGTTTATCAAAATCCCGATCAAAATAATCATTGATGACACAGCCTGCCGAGCGCATCAGCCAGGTACCCAGGGTAAAAATCACAAACAGGCGCAGGGAAGGCGTCCCTTTGGCCGCCAGCCAGAGTCCCCAATAAGTTGGCCAGAGCAATAACAGCGTACCGATGGGACGGTCCATGCGCATCAACGCCAGATAGGCGGAAAAACGCTGACGAAACGGGATGAAATCATTCATCAGCGTCGACCTCGACCCGCCCAAGGGGGTAAGTCCGGCAGGAAATGTTCTTCAACCAATACTTCGGTATGACCCCGGCGTAAAATGGAGCGTCGCCGCCAGACGCGTTGGCCGAAGCGCGGCAAGGCCTCCATGGTGATGGGGGAACGGCGCAGGCGGCGATGCCGAAACAGGGTGTTGCCGATGGGACGGGAACCGTGGCGCGCCAGGGGCAGCAGACCATGGCGCAGTCCACAAAGCGGTATGGTGGTCATAGCCCATATGGCGGGCCGATCTGGATCTCCAGCGTGGAGAAGGACTTCCCGCCAGAAAATTCGCTCGCCCCGCTTTAAATGCAAGAGCCGCTGTTCACTATAAGTCGGTTTCCGGCGTCCACTCCCCATAAGAAGCGCCGTGACCCGATGGGTATGACCATAGGCGCGCTGCAGTGCTGCAGTCAGCGATGCCGGGAGCGCCAACCAGGGCCATAAATGCCTGGGCGCATGATTCAGTGCTGCGGTTTTGTAAGCCATGATTCGGGGCAAATCAGACCGATCCTTTGCCGTGAAAAATAAACTGATCAATGCGGGCGGGCGGTAAATTGCGCAGCACCATGGCGGGGCGTCCGCGCCGGAATTCAGTGGGCAAGCCCTGGCAGGAACTGCGGAAATGATAGGTGAACTGAATAAATACCGTGCCCTGCTGGCTGACTGCCGGCAGTTGCTGAAAAATACGGGCGACGATTTCCTGGGGAATGGTGCGGAGCGGCAGGCTGGAAACAATAGCCCGGACCTTGCCACGATGGGCAATCATTTCCTGGAGTCGGGCAGCATCGCCTTCGATGACTTCCAGTTGCGGAAACTGGTGGCGCAGATGGCGGACCATCGTTGGCGCCTGTTCCACCAACACCAGATCACTGGCATCTATACCCCGGGCGAGCAGGGCCTTGGTGACCGGCCCCATGCCGGGTCCGAGTTCAATCACCAGTCCCGGCCCGTCCGGGACCATGGCGGCCATGCGTCTGGCGAGAAAAGGAGAGCTGGGCAGTACCGCGCCAATGGCTTGGGGGTCGCGTAAAAACTCGCGGGTAAAGTGCCAAGCCTGGGATACCGGCCCGGAAGATCTGGACATGGATTCTCTCCACCGGATAAAGGGCAATGCACGGATTTGCGCAGAACCCATATGAACGGTCGATACTCTAGCATGGGCAGCGTGCGGAGCGAAACTGAGCGAAACGGGGCCCTTGTCAATCCGGGTTGCTGGCCCTATCATCATGACGAGGCCGCTTTTTTCCGGAAATGCATTGCAAAATCTGTTTATTAAAACCTACGGTTGTCAGATGAATGAATATGACTCCGAGCGCATGGCGGATCTGCTGGCGCAGAGTCATGGACTGAAATTGGTAGACGATCCCCAGCAGGCTGATGTGCTTTTGCTCAACACCTGTTCCATTCGCGAAAAAGCTGAAGACAAAGTATTCACCCAATTGGGATTCTGGCGTCCGTTCAAGGAAAAGCGCCCGGAAGTAATTATTGGCGTGGGAGGCTGTGTGGCCAGTCAGGAGGGCGCAAAATTGCGTCGTCGTGCCCCTTACGTGGATCTGGTGTTTGGTCCTCAGACCCTGCACCGTCTGCCCGATCTGCTCGATGCCTGTGTGGCTGAGCGTCATCCTCAGGTGGATGTGGATTTTCCGGTACTCGAAAAATTTGACCGCCTGCCCCAGCGTCCCGGTCGCGATGGTGCCACGGCTTTCCTGACCATTCAGGAAGGTTGCGACAAGTTTTGTACTTTTTGTGTGGTGCCCCATACCCGGGGACGTGAATACAGTCGTCCCATGCCCGATATTATCCGTGAGGCACGCAGTCTGGTCGATCAGGGGGTGCGTGAAATCACCTTGTTGGGGCAGAACGTCAACGCGTATCGCGGCGCGACGGGCCTGATTGGTGAAGGCGGGCTTGCCGAATTGCTGGAAAGACTTTCCCGTATTCCGGGTTTACTGCGCCTGCGTTATACCACTTCTCATCCCAGTAATCTGGATGATGACCTGATTGCCGCTCACGGTTCCATCGAAAAACTGGCTCCGCACTTACATTTACCGGTGCAGAGCGGCTCAGACCGGATTTTGCGGCGTATGCACCGCAAGCATAGTGTCGGGCAATATCTGGAAAAAATTGCTCGCCTGCGGGCTGCACGTCCAGGCATACAAATTTCATCAGATTTCATCGTCGGATTTCCGGGTGAAACCGAGGCCGATTTTGCGGCCACCATGGACTTGATTGAGGCCGTGCGTTTCGACCAGTCTTACTCCTTCAAATACAGTCAGCGGCCCAATACCCCCGCCCTGAAACTCAAGGACAGTGTCCCTGAAGCCGAAAAAGATGCCCGTCTCGCCATTTTGCAGGGACGTATCAACGGGCTGGCCCAAGCCTACGCCCAGAGCCTGGTGGGGACACGTCAGGCGGTATTGATTACCGGCCCTTCGCGCCGTGATCCGCGTGAAGTGACCGGAAAAACCGCCTGCAACCGCTCGGTCAATCTGCCCGGCAACCCTGACTGGGCAGGACAAATGATGGATATAGAAATTACGGCCGCTTTGCCGAATAGTCTGCGTGGTCGTCTGACGCAGTCCAATCCTGCGGCACATCGTCTTGCCGTATAATCCCATGGAGCCTCCCAGTAAGAATCCCGCCGTCTGTCATGGTGATTTTATCGCTGAGCAGGCCAGCGCCGCTGACTTGTCGGAAATGGCTGGCGAACTGGACAACCATCTAAGACAACTGGAATCCCGGCTGGGTGTCGTCATTCTTCCGCGTGGGGAACGTTTCCATATTACCGGTCCACAAGCGGCGGTGCTGGCGGCAAAAACGGTTCTGGCTGATCTCTATGCTCAGGTCGTTCAGGGCCGGAAGCTCTCCAGTCACTGGGTGCATCAATGTATTCAGCGGGTTCAGGTGGAAGCCGAAGCGGAAACGCAGGAAGCGTCGGAACCCCCGGGGGTGCAAACCCTCAAAGGGACCATTCGGGGTCGAGGGTTGCGTCAACGCCGCTATCTGGATTCCATCCGGCATAATGACCTGACTTTTGGCATCGGTCCGGCCGGTACGGGAAAAACCTATCTGGCCGTCGCAGCGGCCGTCGAGCAGATCGAACGCAATCAGGTGCGCCGCCTGGTGTTGGTGCGTCCCGCTGTCGAAGCCGGTGAACGGCTGGGTTTCCTGCCCGGGTCTTTGAGTGAAAAAGTGGATCCCTATTTGCGCCCCCTCTACGACGCACTGCATGAAATGATTGGTTACGAGAAGGTGGCGAAACTTATTGAACGGCAAATTATTGAAGTGGCACCGCTGGCTTACATGCGCGGCCGGACGCTCAACGACGCCTTTATCATTCTCGACGAGGCTCAGAATACGACCCCGGAGCAGATGAAAATGTTTTTGACCCGCATGGGTTTCGGCGCAAAAGTGGTCGTCACTGGCGACGTCACCCAGATTGACCTTCCGCGCGGTCAGCTTTCCGGTCTGGTCCAGGTGCTGGATGTGCTGGACGCCATGCCGGGAGTGGAAATGGTCTTTTTTGAAAGTGCCGATGTGGTCCGGCATCCGCTCGTGGCCCGCATCATCCAGGCTTATGATCGCTTTGGAGAGAAACCTTGAGCGGGCTTTACCTGCGCCTGTCTGTGGATGATTCCGTGGATCTGGCTGCTATCCCTTCCCGCAACAAGGCCAGGAGTGCCATTCTTCAGGCGCTGACGGTTGCGACTCCGCGATCCCCGGACGCAGGGCGCATGGCCGAAATCTCCCTCGCCTTTGTGAGTAATGCCGAAATCACCCGATTGAACGCTCACTATCGGCAGCAGGAAAAACCGACCAATTGTCTGTCTTTTCCCCAGGATCCCCTGCCTCCAGTGTTCCGCCGCGACCTGTTGGGCGATATTGTGATAGCCCCGGCCGTGGTGCTTCAGGAAGCTGCCGGGCAGGGGAAAACTTTGTTGAATCACTATCGCCACTTGCTGATTCACAGTACCTTGCATTTGTTGGGCTATGACCATGTCGAAGACCACGAAGCACAGATCATGGAACAACTGGAAACCCGATTGCTGGCTGAAATGGGTGTGGCCGACCCTTACCTGAACCAAATACATGAGTGAAGATCGAAGTACCCAGGAGCGCCCACGGAGTTGGTGGGCGCGTTTTACCCAGTCCCTGCGCGGCAATGTGGAAGATCAGGACAGTTTGCTGGATCTGGTCCGGGAGGCTGGCGAGCGTCAGGTGATTGATGCCGAAGCGGCACGCATGGTGGATGGGATTTTCCGGATGGGCGAATTGACCGTCCGTGACGTGATGATTCCCCGCGCTCAGATGGAAGTGATTGAGATGGATATGCCATTGCCGGAAATCATCGCCAGGGTTTCGGAAGTCGGGCACTCGCGTTTTCCGGTGGTGGGAGAGGATCGCGACGACGTGCGCGGCATCCTGCTGGCCAAGGATTTGCTCCAGGCCTGTCGTTCGGGCATGTCCATGCCACGCTTGGGAGAATTGTTGCGACCCGCGACATTTATTCCCGAAAGCAAACATCTGGATCACCTGCTCTATGAGTTTCGCACCGGTCGTCACCACATGGCGGTGGTGGTTGATGAATATGGCGGGGTGGCCGGCCTCATTACCATCGAGGACGTGCTGGAAATCATCGTCGGGGAAATTGAAGACGAATATGACATTGACGAAGATGTCATGATAGCCTCACGGGAAGATGGTGACTTTCTGGTGAATGCGCTGATTCCCCTGGAGGATTTCAATGAACATTTTGCGGCGCATCTGGCAGATGAACACGCGGACACCCTGGGTGGCTGGGTGGCTACGCGGCTTGGGCATGTGCCAAGGGTGGGCGAAGTGATTGAGGAGGGTAATTTGCGACTGGAAGTGTTAAGAGCCGATCGACGCCGGGTACAGATTGTCCGGGTGTCTCCTCCGCGCAGTGCAGCGCTGCCCGAATTGTCCGATCAGGATAGTGCATGATTCAGGATTCCATCAAATCATGGGCGTTTCCTTTGCGGCTTCTGGCCGCATTAATTTTGGGTGTGCTCTGGCCTTTGGCTTTTGCCCCTTTTAATGCCTGGTTTCTCGCCATCATTCTGCTATTTGCGCTGTTCTGGTTGGCTACCACAGCTGAACGTCCCCGGCGGGCTGCCGCTTTGGGGTACGCTTTTGGTTTCGGGGCATTTTGTAGCGGAGTCAGCTGGATATCCATCACCCTGCACAATTTTGCCCATATGGACTGGTTCCTTGCGGGTGGGGCGGTAGCGCTGCTGGCGGCTTATTGTGCCATTTATCCAGCTTTGGCCCTATGTCTGGCTACCCGTTTTTTTCGGGGAAATGCGCGTCTTGTCGCTTTACCGGTGTTGTGGGTATTTGCGGAATGGTGTCGCGCCAGGTTCTTCACGGGCTTCCCCTGGCTGGCCACAGGATATACGCAGACCCACGTTTTTCTGGGTGGTTTCTCCGCCTGGCTGGGACAGTATGGGGTCGGACTCGCCACCGCCGGTTTTGCCACTATTCTGTTATGGATGTTGCGCGAATCCCAATCCAGGCGGTCGCTGCTCGGCGGCGTTTCCGCCTTGCTGGTGCTTTCCGGGGTGGCTCTGGCTGCGGGGTCAGTCAGCTTCACCCATCCCGTCGGGCACAAGCTTCGGGTCAGCCTGGTGCAGGGTAATATTCCCATCACCGAAAAATGGAATACTGCAGCCATCAGCCAGATACTGCACCATTACGTACAACTGATTTTGCAGACGCCCAAAAATAGCCAGCTGGTGGTTTTGCCGGAAACCGCCTTTCCCATTTTTCAGACAGAAATTCCTGAACTGATTAGTCAGTTACAGGAATGGTCGGCGCGGAATCACAAGATTCTGATTATCGGCATTCCCGAAGCGGCAGATGGCAAATACTACAACGCCGCCATGGAAATTGACGGGAACGCCCCCCTGCGCTGGTACCAGAAAGAACATCTGGTGCCTTTTGGTGAATATATTCCCTTGCCGCACCTGCTGGGTCCTCTGGTCCACCACTTTTTACCGGGTCTGGGGAGTTTTTCCTTTGGGCATGGTCCTTATGTCCTGCCTGTAGACGGACAAAAGGCTGGCATGACCATTTGTTATGAAGAATCTTTTTCCCGTGATGTCCGTAAGGGGGTCAGAGAAGGGGCGACCTTTTTACTCAATATCAGTGATTATGCCTGGTATGGGCACAGTATTGCTGCCGCCCAGAGTATGCAGATGGCCGCCATGCAGTCCCGTCAGGAGCAGAAACCGGATGTGCGCGATACCAATACCGGTATCACCACGCTGATTTCTCCCCAGGGCGAAATCCGCACCCAGCTTCCGCAATTTGTGGTGGGCACCCTGAATGGCTCGGTGCAGCCCATGGCCGGAGAGACTCCCTATGGTCGCTGGGGGAGTCTGCCCTACCTGCTACTGAGTGCTTTGCTCATGCTTTTGGCCATAGGGGTTACTCGCCGGCAATCATCATCTCGTCAATGAGAATGGAAGAACAGCCGGTGTTGCCATGGATAAGCAGGTCGTTGCCGACCATCTGCATACCCTTGAACATGGCCTGCAGGCTCCCCGCAATGGTGATCTCCTCAACCGGATATTGAATCTCGCCATTTTCTATCCAGAAGCCGGCGGCGCCGCGTGAATAGTCGCCGGTGACCATATTGATCCCAAAACCGATCAGTTCGGTGACCAGTAAACCCCGTCCCATTTCCCGGATCATTTCCTGCAGCGATCGGCTGCCGGGCTCCAGGGTCAGATTGTGGACACCTCCGGCATTTCCGGTGGTCGGCATCTGCAACTTGCGGCCACTGTAACTGTCGAGGATGTATCCCTGCAGAATACCTTCGGAAATGATGTCGCGGTTGCGGGTGGCTACGCCTTCCGAGTCAAAGCTGGCACTGCCCAATCCCCTGGGGCGCAAGGGTTCTTCATAAATGCGAATATGTTCCGGAAACAGGGTCTTGCCCAGGCTGTCTACCAGAAAGGAACTTTTCCGATACAGACTGCCGCCACTGATGGCACTGGCCAGGTGTCCAAGAATGCTGGAAGCCACCTGATTTTCAAAAATCACCGGCACCCTGGTGGTGGGCAGCTTGCGCGCATCCAGACGCCGCACCGCCCGTTCCGCAGCTATTTTGCCGATACTTTCCGGGCTGGCCAATGCGCTGGCATTGCGGGCTACATCATACCAGTAGTCCCTTTGCATGCCGCCTTTCAGGTCTTCGGCAATGACTGAGCAGGACAGGCTATGCTGGGACGATTGCCTTTTTCCCACAAAACCCAGACTGTTGGCGTAAACGGAAAGAGCTTCGCTGGTGCCCAGGCTTCCGCCTTCAGAATTGTGAATACGTGGATCGCTATCCCGGGCAGCCGCCTCACAACGGCGTGCCAACTCTGCCGCCGTATCGGCGTCTATTGACCAGGGATGATAAAGATCCAGATCGGGGAACTCGCGGGCGAAAAGCGCCGGATCAGCCAGGCCCGAAAAGGGATCTGCGGAGGTGTGACGGGCAATGGTGAGCGCGGCTTCCACGGTTTCGGCAATGGCCTTGCGTGAAAAATCCGAGGTGGAGGCGCTACCTTTGGACTGCCCCAGGTAGACCGTCACGCCCATTCCTTTATCCTGATTGTACTCAATGGATTCCACTTCGCCGAGGCGGACGGACACAGAAAGCCCCTTGCCCGTACTTGCTGCCGCTTCAGCTGCAGTTGCCCCCTGTTTGCGGGCGAGAACCAGAATATCCTCGCTGATCTGGCACAGGGTTTCGGCATTCAGGGTGGAATGGGGGGCTTGGCTCATGGGCTTGGGTCTCGCTGTGAATGAAAGAATCCCGACATCTTACTCCCAAGGCATCCGATGTAGAAAGAAAATGACTGATGAATGACTGTTGAACCTAAAAAATGGCCGTTGGGTCTGCAGGCTTTGCAGCGACTTTTGTTTCGAGCCGTTGTTGTTCTTGGCGAAATCCTGCGCCCGTCAGGAGAGCTGTCTGAGCCCGCAGGGCGAGTTCTCTCCTGACAGCAGGATGAGCCGCAGAACAACAGGCAAGGAACAATGGAGCAAAAAGCCTGCAGACCCAACGGCCAATTTTTATGGGTAATGTTATTGACATGCATTATCATTTGCGTTTGAATGCTGTGTAAGAGCTTTTGATGAGAATAGCTATGTATATATGCCTATGTAACGCTGTCACCGAAAAAGACATTCATCAGGCAGTATATGAAGGTGCCTGTTCCATGCGGGATCTACGCCGACAGTTAGGTGTGGCCTCCCAGTGCGGGCGTTGTGCGACTTGTGCCAAAGCGGTTCTGGATCAGGAAATGCAGCATGCCAAAGCCATGCAATATCCCATGCATCAACATTCCCGGTCTATACTCAAGCAGGCCGTCTAATCACTTTCCAATCTACTAAATTAACCATTCAAACAGGAGCGCGTCATGAAAGGGGATAAAAAAGTTATCCAGTTGTTGAACAAGGCGCTGGCCATTGAGCTGACAGCCATCAATCAATACTTTCTGCATGCCCGCATGTACAAAAACTGGGGACTTTTTGCTCTGGGTAAGCATGAATATGCGGAATCCATTGAAGAAATGCAGCATGCCGACAAACTGATCGAACGTATTTTGTTTCTGGAAGGCCTACCCAATCTGCAGGACCTGAATAAATTACTCATCGGTGAAAATGCGGCTGAATGTCTGGCTTGTGACCTGAAACTGGAAGAAGCTGGCCGCGTTCATTACAACGAGGCCATCCATTATTGCGAATCGGTCAAGGACTACGTCTCGCGAGAGATTCTCGTCGAAATTCAGGAGCAGACCGAAGAGCATATTGACTGGCTGGAAACCCACATTGATCTGATCGACAAAATGGGTTTACCCAACTTTATGCAAATGGCCTCGGGTCCTTTGGGTGCTGGGGCCGATTAATCATTCCAAAGCGCATCCAGGGAAAGCGCAATGCGCATTTTCCCTGTGCTGCCCAGGGCCGGGGAACGATGTATGATCCCCTTTCCGGCATTGTTTTCCCAAGCCTCTCCTTTGAGCAGGGCAATGGCAAATGCGGGGACCTCCCCGATGCCGCGAGGATCGCGAATTAGCCCGGATTTCAGGTCCGCCAGTCCTCGGGATCCCTCTCCCAGTTTACTGCGATCCGCATAATCACTGCTTAGCCATTGCGTGCCCGGCCCTTTCCAGGTGCACAACAAACGGATTCCCGTAAAATCTGTATGGAATCTTGGGCACATAGCCCGATCGAGAACCATCAGGCGAAGCGCGATAGCGTCGCAACCGGTTAAATCGAAGTAAAGCTCCATCAGGAAGCGTATGTCTTTCAGTAAGAACTCCCGGCCGGATAAGTCGGGCAACAGCTCTGCAGGGAACAGCGTTCCACGATTGAAGGATTGGCGAATTCCGCTGCCCAGATCATTTTCGGCGGCATCCAGATAATCCAGTATTTCCAGTTGTTGGGATCTTTGCATTATGCACAGCTGAACGTCCGTATCGAAAATGCTGACAAGATCGGCAAGTTGATCTACGAACAGTATTTCATCGGCTCCTGCACCCTGTTTTAATATGGCTTGCGACATAGAAGCTCCTCACCATTCCGGAAATGGGTCAACAAAACCATTCCATGCTGACGGACCCTGCTGCCACTCTGCATCGGTAAGCAAGCAATCGCTCAGAGATTGACGGATAATGTTTTCATCCATGTTTTGTCCGATAAAAACCAGCTCCTGGCGGCGGTCGCCCCATTCTCCCTGAAAATGTTTCTCGATAGTCTGGCGTTCTTCAGGATCTTTAGGCCAGTATTTTTTGGGGGTGGCGGCCCACCATTGTCCGGTCGCCTGATGCCGGAAAATCCCCCCGGCCTGAGACCAGAGCCCGGCGACATCCGGCCGGGTCGCTAACCAGAAAAATCCCTTGCTGCGTAATACGCTGTCCCAATTCTGATGCATCAAGTCCCAGAACCGCTGCGGATGAAAGGGGCGGTGAGCGGCAAAATGAAAACTGCCAATCCCATATTCCGTACTTTCTGGAATATGTTCCCCGCGCATTTCCATCAACCATCCGGGGGCCTGGCTGGCTTCTTCAAAGTCAAAAAGACCGGTTTGCAGTACGCGACTGACAGGAACCCGACCAAACTCGGAAATTTCAATGCGCGCCCGAGGATTGAGCGCCTTCAAAATAGCCATCAAGCTTTGCTGTTCTTCCGGGCTGATGAGGTCCACCTTGTTCAGCACCAGCACATTGCAGAATTCAATCTGCTCAATCAGGAGGTCGGTAATGGTGCGTTCATCTTCTGCGCCCAGTGACTCTCCACGATCGCGTAATAATTGGGCGTCGGCGTATTCCCGGAGAAAGTTATAGGCATCCACGACCGTCACCATGGTATCCAGGCGCGCCAGCTGTGACAGTGAGCTGCCTTGTTCATCCTCAAATGTGAAGGTTTCGGCGACGGGCAAAGGCTCAGAAATCCCCGTGGATTCAATCACCAATTGGTCAAAACGCCCTTCTTTTGCCAATAAGGCCACCTCCTCAAGCAAATCTTCCCGGAGCGTGCAGCAGATGCAGCCATTGGACATTTCAACGACTTTTTCTTCGGTGCGTGATAGTTGCGCACCCCCTTCACGGACCAGGGTGGCATCAATATTGATCTGAAGTTTCACCGATTTTCATGAGATACAGCTCGCCGCATGTTACGCCACCATACGCATGAGCATCTGCGTGAATGATTTATGAGGGGGTTGGCAGAGATGGGGCCAAAGTCCCAGAAAATGTTCGGAGAGTGCTTCATCTGCAATCAGTTTGCGGACATCGGAGAAGGCAAAACTGGTCCGTCCCTTGACGATATGGCGGCGCTTGGGGTCGGCCTTGATCCGGTCGGCGTAAATCCAGGTCAGGGTCGTGGCGAGCAGACAGAAATGGAGGTGGTTGGTGACGGCATCAGCGGTCCGGTTCTGGCTGCGGGCGCTCCCGATTTCCTGTTTGATTTCTTTGAAGCCGGCCTCGATTTTCCAGCGGGCCCCATAGTATTCGATGATCTGGGTAACGGAAAGAGTCAGATCTGTCGTGAAGAAAGCTACCCACTGGGTTTTGCGAAAGACCCAGGCCACCCGTACCGGGCAGCGCAGGGTTTTGAGCAGGAAGATCTGATCATAGGCGCGTATCTCCCGCGCTTTGCCATAAAGCTGGGCCGTGTACTTTTGCGCCTGCGCCCGCAAAGACGTCGCCAGCTCAGTCACTGAACCGCAACGATCCCCATATTTGCGGGGCCGACCCTTGGCGGTCCGGGCCGCATCCGCTGGCTCTGCATATAGGACCGTACTACTGCGCAAGCGGGACAACAGGTGGATGGATGGCTCCGCTGCATTCAGGGGTTTCCACAGGCCATTGTTCCCGAACCAGCTGTCGCAGACGATCAGAGGAGAGTGGCCGCTGAAATGGGTAGCCACCGGCAGGATCATGGCCGCAGCCTGGGCCATTTTTGACTGAAAGACCGGCACCTGTCCATGACGGCGGACGTTGATTTTGCCCGCCGCAATGTCCTTCTGCCGATGGTAGAAGCGACAGCCCAGCGGCAGACAGGCCCAGCGGCCTTTGATGGGCTTGAGCAGGCCGAGCATGACGATATTCTGTGCCCAGGGATAAGTGGGATGATTCACCTTGGCGGTATGATCGAAGAAAAAGCCGCAGCCGAAGATCCGCTTGCCGGTTTTGTCGTTGAGGGTGTCATCGAGGGCCAGGATCAGTCGCCCATCGACCAGCGGGGACGGAATCAGATTCCAGGCAATCGGCCAGAGGCGATCCCAGGCCAGTTGGGTGGAGGCCATGAAGAGGTAGAAACGGCGGGCGTTCACATCCAGGCCAAAGAGGGTCTGCAGGGAGCGCAGCAGATTGCTGCTCATGGAGGAGGTGAAGGGGACCATGATAGCCAACAGGATGAAGGGGAACCATTGAGCCCGTTCGCGCCCTAGTCGCGAATCAGAAAATGCCGATTGGAAAGGGAGGAGTAAATCGCGTAGCATGGACATCGAACAGGGCCTCTTGCGTTTTATAATCAGTGCGTTAATGAACATTCATTATATCACGGAAGGCGGTTCTGTTCACCTTTATCTAACTGATTCACAAGAAATAAAACAAAAAAACAGGGTAACCAAATAGCGCGTTAATAAGTATAATTCATAGATAATTCATAATATTTAATGACCGACATTTTTGTTAACCATGCCGATTTTCCTCGCGGGAAAACGGTGAAACTTCAGTATTGATTTCACTCATGTCATTGACAATCACTGCGACACGCCGGCCTTCCCGGTTGTGCAGGATATGGTTGAGGAGCGTGGTTTTGCCGGCGCCGAGAAAACCCGACAACACGGTGACGGGAAGGGGAGTGGTGGAGAGTTGAGACATGATAAATCCTCACAAGATCACTGAAATGGCATGCTGTAATATGCAACTAAGTTGCACATAACAACATGGGAATCCTGTGCAGGTCAAGTGAGGAGAACGCAACGCGCCCTCTTTTGTTGCCAAAGTCGCGGCAAGCCTCCGGGCTAATAGCCGGCTGGGTTCCATTCGCAGAGGGTATGGATATTACTGGTGTTGACTTCACGAACGATAATCGTTTACATCACCAACCAGTGGTTGTGCCGTCTTGTCTATAAGACTTTCAAGGAGACGAATATGCTGAAAGAAGTACTCGCCCATGTGCGCCAATATCCGGGCATCACTCTGGAATCGTTGATGGATTTACATGCTGCCGATGCGGAGTACATGTCCGCATTGCTGGCTAAACTCACCAAAAATGGGCAGTTGATGGCGATGGAAACCGGCTGTGCAGAAAGTGGCCGTTGTCGGGAAGGCGGCAATAAACCATCTCGCATCTGCTTTTTTTGTTCGGCTGTGGATAAGGCCAGCGTGGAATACAGCCAGTCCGTGATATTGCATTCCTGAACAGGGCCTGTTTTTTATGGGCATGATGACATTGATGGTAATGAATACCCGGCGCGCGGCTTTGCTTGATTTTCGGGAGGCACCGCAAAAGCTGAGTGTTGCCGATTATCGGGGTGTGCATTTCGAAACCTATTATGGAAGTCAGGGTGTTATCAGCCTTCGTCAGGCACATCGAGTTTATGTAAGCCCCCTGTCTGGAATACCCCATTAGTGCAATGCGGGAGGGACGTGAAGGAGTTTTTATCGATTAACTGAAATGGGAATCAGACTGAGATTAATTGCACATCATGTATAAATTTTATGTTTAAAGAGAGACTTAATGTCGTCAAAAAGGCCGCGCCGATTTTTTGTTTTTTCTATAATGATGTCTTCGCTTTCACCGTCTATAGCTTTCGCAGCTGTTAGTGATATCGCAATGCCGCCAGCATACACCATAGATGCTGGGACTATTGGTAAAGTAAAAGTTGCGGGGGTACTAGACGGCTACGCTTATGCACAAACCAATGCCCCGTTCAATCAAAAAACTTATTCGGCTAATATGGCAAATGGAATGTTACATATTTATTCCAATGATAAGTTTATTGGATTCAGCATATGGGCGGGGGCCAACACTTCCAACGTATTGGGCGCGTTTAACGATAAACCAAATTTTACTCCCCATGGGACAATGAAGTTCGGTTACTTAACCATAAACCCTAACAAACATTTTCAGATTGGTATCGGGCAAATTGCGTCTCCAGAAGGTCTCGAGTGCGGCTTTGACTACAAAAACTCAAATATTGTTAGCACCACTTTGTCGAATGTTCAAACGGGCCCCCAAAGGGGTGTGCAGCTGCAATATAGTTCTGGGCCATATTATGCCTATATGTCTTGGTCAGATGGGTATTATACGAATCGGTATAATTTTCTTTCATGGCTGTTTTCATATAGCTTCAACAAAAAAGACATTATTAATTTCTATGGAGGAGCAAATCTTGGTCATACCGGTTATTTAACCAATCAAACAGAAGGTGACATTGCCGAAAACAACTCTACAATGTTTGGTGGTTGGCTGACATACAATTTACACAACCTTACAATTACCCCAGAGGTACAATATCAATATGCGCCAAAGATTACTAAATTAGGATTGCCGACCTCATCAAGTAATATTACCGCTGCTTTATTTGCCGATTATGAACTTTCCAAGCACTACACTGTTGGTTCATTTGTAGAATATGCAAAAGGTTTTATCGGAAATAATAGCTTTAAAAACAATCCAGACATGATTGCTAATGCCAATTATCTTGGGTACGGGCTTGACTCGAGTCTTTACGGCCTATCTGTCACGCCGACCTACAGCAATTATGGATTATTTGCGCGTCTAAACCTCGCCTACATGAATGTCTCAAATATTTCTTTGGGGGATGGATTCGGAGTTACTGGAATGAAAAACAATCAGTTTTCTGCGATAGCTGAAATCGGTTTTGTTCTTTGATAATCATAAATTTGACAGTTATTTTTGCTGAAATAAGATTAGTTTAGTATCCAGATAATAACGGTAAATCCGCCCGCAAAGGATGAATTTTTACGGAGATATTCAAAGAATATGGCGCTTTATGGCTATGATTTGAAGGCACACCGGAGGCATAGCCAAAGGTCAATATATTGATCAGAAATTACTGGAATCCTGACCCAGGAAAACGACTTCTTCTTCACGACGCGCCAGATTATGGCGATTGGTAGCCTCCATGAGGCTACCTTTTTTATGGTATGCGTATATCGGGTTTTATCGTGGGTTTTCCTTGTCGTAACAGGATGGTCCCATAAATGGACAATTCCTCACATGCATGCATACTGAAAACTGTTCCGGAAAAAGGGTGACCGCACCTATCAGTAATTCATTGATCTGCTGATTTTCCAACTCCAGTTTTCTGCAGCATAAATCGCAGGGCGAGATATAGCCAGATTCCATGAGTTGAGCAATTTGTTCTTCATTGAAAACTATTCTTGCCTCACCGGTTTGATTGCGTAGCCATAAGCTAGGGGGTGTTTGTTCCAGTCGCGCATCAATATACATATTCAGGCCCTCAGTATGATTCAATTGATTGATGAACTGAGTATATTATATGTGAAAACGAGAATCATTTACAACAATGAGGCACGGGTGCGCTGCTTCGTGTAGCCTCAAAGCCAATAGTAAGGATAGGGTATAATTAAAGTTGTAGCGAGCTGACTGAATTTCTATTTTGTTCTTGGTCTAGCAGAGAATAAGATTAATGACGCGTTGATTGACACAGGAGATCGATAATGGATATGCATTCAATGAGTATGCAGGCGATGACCAACAGCATGCATTATATTTCTGATGGGCAAACTGCTGCTGGGATCATAGTGACAGGGTTGATTGCCTTTGCCTTTTTTGGGTTGGCTGCGGCTCTGTTCATGCGCGCTGCGCGCGCAGAGGCAAAAAAAGAAGCACAAGAGGCAAGCAAGCACTAAAAGCGATGATGGTATTTAGAAACCTGTTATTTAGTTGCTTTATCAAGCAGTGCAGGGCAGTTGGCTGTCAGGCGCTGCCCCCCGTCTAGTTTTCAAGCGTGCAAATGATAGTGCCAACCCAGTCGGATAATGGCGACGAAGGCATTAGGGATGGTGTACCCAGGCCCATTGGCACCGGGGTTGACGATATATTGCAGGTCGGGTTGGATATAAAAATCCTTGAAAAAGGGCTGCTTGAAGTTCACTTCCAGACTGGTTTCCGCAGCCCCCGTATTCGAACCGGATTGGCGTTGCCAGGCTCGGTCCATGCCCAGGCTCAGGGTAGAGCCGGGTGAATCCGGAATAAAATGGCGCAGCCGCAATCCTGCGCCCATATAGGCATTCACCGGCGAAACGGCTGCGGCATTGGGGGCTCCACCACCTTGCAGGAAGACCCCCCAGTTCATCTGATCGGCTTTCCAACGATACTCGGCGGTACCGTAAAATCCACCCTGACTAAGGGCCGGACCGATGCCGATATTCTGCGTGAGATAAGGCCCATAAACGTGATTGTAATAGCCTCCGGCCTTGAGCATCGCTGTGCCGGGGCCGATGGGAATACTTTGGTCGACTTCACCATAATAAATCATTCCGTCACTGCCCCAGGGCGCAAGGAAGGGATGGACGCCATCCGCACTAAATGCGCCTGCCATTAGCGTGGTATTGCCCCAGCTCGCTGCAGCCATGGCTCCGAGACTGGAGTAAGGATAAGTGGGCGTGAAGGGAATGTTGGCCGAAATGATGGGATAAATACCATAAGAGGCATTGAACAGTTCGCCTGCTACTCCGGTATCATCGAAATAGTCGTTAGGATTGAGCAAGCCGAGGCGCAAGGTATAGTCGCCGAATTTTTGTCGATAATAAGCCTTATAAAGATGGGCCATGTGTTGATAGGGCGTAGTGAGATTGGAGACGCTCTGTAGATCACCAATGTACAAACTGTCGGGGTTGCTGCTGTCCGCAGCAAGGCCTTCGACTACAAAAAGACCTCCCTGCCACCAACCGGCCTTACCGGTATGCAGGGCTAGTCCGCCTTTCCAGAGCCCGGTTGCGGTGCTGCCGGTACTGATGCCACCACTCAGATTGGAAACGCCTTCTATCTGGCCATGCAAGACCAGGGAAATTCCTCGCCACCAGTTTTGGTGCGCTGCTTCGGGGATGGACTGACCCGTACTGGCACCCCAGGCGGGGGCAGTAGATGCGCAGAAAAAAATGCTACTCAAGAGGATGTTGCGGTACCGGCTTTGCTGGCGAAGCATGAATTCTCCCTTGTTTAATCGATATTGACGGTAACTATTATCACTATCAACTGCAATAAAAGTGTTTTTATCGTGGTGAAAGGCCACTTGACAGACCCGGCATCGTTCCTTAATGTGCAACAAAGTTGCATATAAGTATGACGCACAAACATCTCGTTATCAACACCACGTTAGGAGAATTACTATGTATCGCGCTGAATCCAATGAGTTATCGCCATCTAAACTGTTCAGGCGGCATACTGGCGCCGGACGTCGTTTTCTGCCCATGCTGCCCTTGTTGCTGGGTCTGGGCGCTGCACAAATGGCCGCAGCAGACACCATTCATGCCGTAGGCGTGGAAAATGAATATGCCAACGTCATCAGCCAGATTGGTGGAAAATATGTTGAGGTGAGTGCCATTGAGAGCAATCCCAATACCGATCCCCATACGTTTGAGGCGAGCCCTGCTGTGGCCAGAGAAATTGCGGCGGCCCAGCTGGTGGTCCGTAACGGCGTGGGTTATGACAGTTGGGCCAAAAAAATTCTGGCGGCTGATCCTAATTCCAAGCGGGAGGTGATTGTGGTTCAGGATCTTTTGCATTTACCCGACAGCACCAAAAACCCGCATCTTTGGTACAAACCGGAAACCATGCCGGCGGTGGTCAAGGCGGTTGCGGCGAGCCTGAGCAAGCTGGATCCTGCCCATGCCGCCTTTTTCAAGGCCAATGTTCAAAAGTTTGATGCTTCGCTGAAACCCTGGTATGCCGCCATTGCCAGTTTCAAAGCGAAATATCCCCATACTCCGGTAGCGGTTACCGAACCCGTAGCCGATTACATGTTGCAGGCGGCAGGCTGTGATCTGAAAACCCCCTGGAATCTCCAGGCGGCAATCATGAATGGGACCGATCCGGCCCCCCAGGATGTCAGCATCCAGAATCAGCTTTTCAAAAATCATCAGGTCAAGGTGTTTCTGTATAACCAGCAGGTCACTGACTCCCTGACTGCGTCTTTCCTGAATAATGCCAAGGCGGCACATATTCCGGTTGTGGGCGTTTATGAAACCATGCCAACCGGGTACACTTATCAATCCTGGATGCTCGCAGAAGTGAATGCCCTGCGCGCATCCGTAGAAAATGGTACCTCTACGACGGTGTTGAAATAATATCTTGACCAATCAGAGTCCGATTCTTGCGGTCGCAGATCTTTCTGTGGATCTGGGCGGCCGCAGTATTTTACGGGATGTCAGTTTTGATCTGTATCCCGGGCAGCTCTGCGCCCTGATTGGTGAAAATGGGGCGGGTAAAACCACCCTGTTACGTACCTTGCTGGGCCTGATTACCCAGCGTGCCGGCACGGTGCTGATCGGTGCTGCGCCAGCTCGGGAACATCGGGAGCTGGTGGGCTATGTTCCTCAGAAAATCAATTTTGATCCGGATCTGCCCTTGCGCACCCGCGATTTGGTGCGTTTGGGGCTGGATGGTCAGCGTTTGGGTCTGCCGTTTTTTAATGGACGAACCCGCCATGTAGTAGATCAGGCCTTGCAAGCCGTGGGCGCGGAGGACTTTGCCGATCAGCGGGTTGGGGAATTATCGGGGGGGCAGCAGCAGCGTGCCGTCATCGCCCACGCTCTGGTGCGTAAGCCGCGTCTGCTGATTCTGGATGAACCTCTGGCAAATCTCGATTTTGGTAGCGCCAATGCACTGGTGGATTTGCTGGGGCGCTTGATTGTCCAGCAGCAAATGACGGTGCTGGTGACTGCCCACGACATGAATCCGCTGATTCCGGTGATGGACCGTCTGGTGTATCTGGTAGACGGGCGCGCTGCCACCGGTACGGTTGCCGAGGTCGTGCAGGCGGAGGTACTCAGCAAGCTTTACGGTTATCCCGTTTCGGTTCTGCACCATGGCGGGCGGATTCTGGTGCTGCCCGATGCCCCCGAAAATGCCGATGTGGCCAATATGAATCGTTGTGCAGGTCACGGAGTGTGAGCGGATGTTTGCTTTTTTAAGCAGTCAGCCGGTACAGACTGCGCTTATTGTGGGCAGCTGCGCGGCGTTGGTCAGTGCCCTGATTGGGGTGTTTACTGTGTTGCGTGGAAATGCTTTCGCCGGTCATGCCCTGGCTGATGTCAGCAGTGCCGGAGGAGCCGCTTCGTTTTTATGGGGTATCAGCCCCTTGCTGGGGTTTCTCGGCATGGCCTGGATTGCTGCATTCGGGATGGAATTTCTGGGGGTCCGCAAGGCGCGGGAAAGAGATTTGGCGACCGGCATTGTGCTGGGTGCTGGCCTGGGGCTTTCCGCTTTGTTTTTATATCTGGATGTCACTACCACCAGTACCACCGGTGCCGCTGTATCGGTGATGTTCGGGTCTTTATTCGCCATTTCGCAAGGCTTGATCTGGCCGGCCATCCTGGCGGTACTGGCGGTGTTTTTGCTGGTCGGCTTGTTTTATCGGCCGCTGATTCTGACAGCGGTGGACCCGGATCTGGCGACTTTGCGGGGTGTTTCCCCACGCTGGATGGGTTTGCTACAACTTCTGGTGCTGGGACTGGCCGTTGCGGTTTGTGCTCTGGCGATTGGCGCGGTACTGGCGACGGCGCTCCTGATCGGCCCTGCCGGAGCAGCGATTCGTCTCAGTCGACGACCTGCCCAGGCCATTTTCTGGGCGATGATGATTGCCCTGACGGCGGTCTGGTCGGGAATCTGGATGGCCTATGAAAGTTATTACTGGTTTTCAGGTAATGCCTGGCCCGTCAGTTTTTTTGTGGTGGTCCTGATTTTTCTGTTTTATCTGCTGGCTATGTTCGGTTCTTCGTGGCAACACAAATACCGGCGCCGGGGCATCACGTCCCTGCGCCGTCTTCAGGAGCCTTAGCCGTGTTTTCCAGTTTTATGATCAACACCTGGATTGCGGGTACCGCCATTGCCCTGGTAGCCGCACTGGTCGGTTATTTTGTGGTTATTCGCCATTCGGCCTTTGCGGCCCATGCCTTGCCGTTGGGAGCCTTTCCGGGGGCGGCAGCGGCTAATCTGCTCGGAGTGAATCCTTTTGTTGGTCTGCTGGTTTTTGTGGGAATGGGGGTGCTGCTCTTGCGTCAATTGGCCCGTATAGGGCGGCGTGACGTGGGAACCGGACTGCTACTGGTGCTTTTTCTGGGAGTCGGTGCGCTTTTTCTCAGCATGACCAGTGAATACGCCCCTGAGGTATTTTCTCTGCTTTTTGGTGAGATGCTGGGCATCAGCGATGCGGATTTGTGGCCCATACTGGGGATTTGCGCTCTGGTCTCGGTGGTCATGATCACTATTTTTCGCCCCTTGCTGCTGGATTCCAGCTTCCCTGATCTGGCTGCTTTACAGGGGATTTCTGCCGCACGCATGGATCTGATTTTTTTAAGTCTGCTGGCGCTGGTGACGGCTTCAGCCCTGCCAGTCGTCGGTGCCTTTCTGGTGTTTACCTTGTTGGTGGGGCCGCCTGCTGCTGCCCAGTCGCTGAGTATTCACCCGCTGCGCAGTCTGCTCCTGGCGGTAATTTTTGCCGAGAGCAGCATCTGGTCAGCCATTGCGCTGTCCTATTGGACCAACTGGCCCATCGGTTTTTTTGTCGGCATGCTGGGCGCCGGACTTTTTACCCTGGCCCGCAGTTATCGCCACTGGAGTCAGCGAGAACGCCCGGTCGTGCAGGTTTCTGGCTTGTGAATAATGCCCACGCTGAGCAGAACGGCCACCGGACCGAAAGGGAGACAACGCGCGATAAAAATAAAAAAATAACTTATGAAACAACAGTATATGCAATCAAGCGCTAATCGCCAACCACGCAATGAGCGCCATATAAGCCAGAGCCATCATGACGGACAAGGTATATAAAGATCGGGAAGTAATGAGGGGGCTATCGTTATCGGATCTGATCAATGGCTTTCACAATAAAGCGAGTCAGGGACCTTCTGGGAGCCAGTCGTCATCCACTGCTGACGCATGTTGCACGGTTCGTCCGATTCTCAAGGTGCCGTCGGATAAACTCTTTGACATATTTAAAGGATATCTTTAATCAGCATGAATACGGAAAAAATCTCCGCAACCAAGCCTATACCTACAATAAATAAAACATGAATCAGATCACCCAGCAAACGGGAAATATCTATGCGCAAGGTGATAATCGACCAGAAGTCCTCCGCTGCCGAAAAAAACAGCATGAGTACCACCAGTATGGGAATTCCAATAATCGCCAACAGCCAGATCATGATCAGTGCCTCCTCAATGATTACCTTTGGATCATCAACGATATCAGCCTGCGAGACAAGTCAGCGAGTAATAACCAGCGGGGAAGACGCCTCCCCATTCCTTTATCCTGCCGGTATTTGAATGCTATTCTGCTTGATAGCCTGACCTATGTGTCAGAAGCACCAAGCGGACAATTGATTGGATGAGCCTCGCCACTGACCTGCTCCTTGCGCAAACCATTCTGGTCATTCACCTGGCCGTAATAACTTTCAATATTTTTGGTTTGGTGGTTATACCAATCGGAGCATGGCGCGGGTGGCCTTGGGTCAGGATATTCTGGTGGCGCGCATTACACCTTGGCGCACTCTTCGTTGTGGCCATTCAAGCTGTGTTGGGTCGAGCGTGTTTTCTGACCATTTGGCAGAGTCAATTGCAGCAGGCTGCCGGAGAACAAGGGTACCGGCAGCCATTTATTCAGACTTGGATAGATCACCTGCTGTTTTGGAATCTTCCGATCCTCTTTTTCAGCACCATTTATGTTCTGGTATGGATTTATGTGCTTTTTCTCTGGTGGCGAGTACCACCACGCTGGCGCTGATTGAGTGCCTGGTCATCGGTCAGCGCCTGGATCAGGACGTCGAGGATTACCCGAATCAGCATAAAAGCCTGTACTGACATAGTCACCTTTCATCCAGATACTCGGAAATGAACGTATCTCTGACTGGTAGCTGAGAAAGGCTAAAAGCACTCTGGTAGACCTTTATCCTGTTGCTGTACCAGGAGTCGCGTCATTCTTAGGTAAATCTCTTACGGTCATCTGAAGCGCTCCACCCCGATCTGGGTAAAATAAAGATTTAGTGAAATCGAGGATCAGTGAATTCTTCATCGTGCTGTACCCGTCTCCTGCCATTGTAGTAGTGTGACTCCACAGATTTTTTTCTCTACAAGACATGAAGCGCTCATAAGGCGCGCATAGGAAACCGATGCCTTCCAAGCTTTTTGTAAATCAGCTATGACTACCGCGTATGACCGTGAAATTCTCCAGTTAGATCCGGTCAAGGATCACTGCCGAATCACCTTTCTGATGGCAACTTGTGCGTATCCTTTTGATATACCGCGTGCGCTTGAACTAGCCCTGTTTCGTACGTATGCGGTACCCCGCATTTCTGGTCTCCTTCGCCACACAGGAGAACTCACTGAACGCACCCGCAAACGTTACGATGATACCGACCTGCTCCTCAGTGAATTGATTGAACACGGCTACGATAGTCCACGAGGGCAGGCTGCCATTGAAAACATCAACCGCCAGCACGCCAGATATACGATTCGCAATGATGACTATCTATATGTATTGTCTACGTTTATTTTTGAACCGATACGATGGATAGCGCGTTTCGGGCACCGCCCCCTGTCAGAAAAAGAACGCTTGGCCTGGTTCCACTTCTGGCGGGCCATAGGCATGCGCATGAACATTCAGGATATTCATGATGAATATGCTCAACTGGAGCAGTTTAATCGTTCCTATGAGGCAGAGCGTTTTCATTATTCCAATTCAAACCGGCATGTTGCAGACAAAACGATAGACTTGCTGCTGGGCTTTTATATGCCGCCCGTACTGTTTCGACTGGGACGGCCTGCCGTTTATGCGCTACTGGATCGCCCCTTACTCAATGCCTTGGGCTTATCTGGACAATCAATCTGGTTGAGCCGGGTGCTCACCCGTGCATTACTTTTGCGAGGAAGAATAGCCAGTGCGCTACCGCTCAGAAACAAACCCGTGATGCGTACGCAATTGCACCGGCCAACCTACCCAGATGGCTATCGCATTGACGATCTTGGTCCAGAAAAACCTATGCAGAAGCGGGATTGAAGGTCTACTTTAAAGACAAGCTCTTGGCCTTTCCTGTCTGCCAGTCGCGATTCTCAATGTTCATGCTCAAAAGACTGACTTGCTGCCGTCGAGTCCTGATGGTCAGCAGCAGACTGGAAGCGGCCATTCATTTTTCGATTCCTCGGTAGTGTGGTAAGCCCATCCTTGAACTGGCGAACTTATTACACAAAAACCACCTGTTCGATTTGGTTTTTTATGATAATCTGAGGAATATAAAGAATTTCGCATGCCTAATGAGACTTTTATGACTGACATCCCCAATTGCCCTGCCTGTGGCTCTGTTTTCACCTATCAAGATGGCGAACTTTTGGTGTGCCCTGAGTGTGCACACGAGTGGAAAGCAAGCCAAGATATAGAACCTCATGAAAATAAAGTCACTCATAAAGATGCTGTTGGGAACATATTGGTGGATGGAAATTCTGTTACCATCATTAAGGATCTTAAGGTGAAAGGAAGCAGTTCGACGCTTAAAATTGGCACCAAGGTACGGAATATTCGCTTAATTGACGAAGATCACAATATCGACTGCAAGATTGACGGATTTGGTCCTATGAAGCTGAAATCTGAATTTGTCAAGAAAACTGAAGCCTGATCCTGATCAGATACGGTCCCCTTACTTTTCAGGATCATCCCACTAGAAGTATTCAACAGGTAAGAAGTTCTATTGGCTGAAATAAGGCTGATGTTGACATTTCAGGTTGTTAGCGCGGTCTGGGTAAACTCCAGTGCCGGTACAGGGCCATCATCCGCAGAACAAAAGTCAGTGATGCGCCAGCCATAGTACTTTCGATGGCGGGTAAATGCATATAATCGCCAACCAGAGTAACCGCTGCTCCTAACAAGGCCGCAGACGCATAGATTTCTGCACGCAACACCACAGGAATCTGGGCGGTTAAAATGTCGCGCACCATGCCGCCGCCAATGCCGCTGATCATCCCCAAAACTGCTGCCATGACCGGAGACAAGCCAAAAGTCAAAGCCTTTTGTGCCCCTGTAGCAGCAAAAACACCGAGGCCGGCAGCATCAAAAAGCAGTACGGGGTGGCGCAAATGATCAAAAAGGTGATGAAAGAAAAATACACCAACACCCACGAGAACTGCTAGGGCCATGATATGCCAGTTGGCGATGGCCTCCGGGGGAATGGCACCGATCAGCAAATCCCGTAAGATCCCCCCTGAAACCGCAGTAACAACGCCCAATACGACAATACCAAAAATATCCATTTGACTGCGCACCCCGCGCATTGCCCCGCTGACGGCAAAGGCGAATATCCCTAATAGGTTGATCAGGTTCAAGAAGAATGTTGTGGTAAAATGACTCAACTGCACGGTCTCCATTTTTTGGTTTTTTTGCGCCAATAGATCGAGCGCCGGGGGATACTATATGGTTAGGTAACCGGGTGGAAGTCATCCATCCTTTGGGGCCTTGGAACAACTGCGCAATGGTATAAATTGCCACGCGGGACCGGTTTTAGTGGAAATACTTTGTGGACGGTAGAGACTTAAGCTGGGGCAGTTATCAACTGATCAAGCTAGTCGACATAGGTCTGTTGGAAGCGCTCTTTGGATCGTTTGTTCGCTTCATGGCGCTTTCCGGTCAGTGCTCAAGCGGCTGCGGGCTACGAGGAAGTAAGCGATACCGGTAGCCAACAGGGCGCCGCTGATCATGGCGTAGAATACGAGATCATCCTGCGGAATGGTTTCCCCTCCGCCTTTCACGGGGATCAAGATCAGTTGTCTTAACAGCGTAATCATGGCGACTTCAAAAAAGACCTCGACATGGAAAATACCACTGCGCATGAAGGTGATTTCGGCGGAAATCAGGGCTGACAGGACCCAAACAATAAAAAGCGTACCTAAGGCGTGGAGAAAGCCAGCTGCCAGTATGTGCTCCCGGAAGGCGTCCACCACATCATGACTGAATTGGATCATGATCAATACGCTGGCAGCCGCCAAGGCGACGGCAATAAACAGGTGAAGGGTATAATTCAGCATTCGTAGAACGCCGTTGAAACCATCATTCAACATCAGGACTCCTTTGGCTGGATGCGCATGCCTGGCGACGCAGGGCATGATAGATGATAACGAGGGAACCCTGCCATTGATTTAGTCTGGCAAATAATAATAAATAAATTATAAACATATAAAAATTAATCAATCTACTGAACTCAGCGAATCCATAAATCCACGATAATGTCGTTTCCAGTATCCCTCGCGAGCTAAGAGCGATGATGAAGTGGTATATTACCGCATAACCGTAGCGGAGCATTACCCTTACACATGGTTACACAAGATCATCTTCCTGATAGGGCAATAAAATCACCAGTTTCATATCCGTATGTGCCGCTGGTAATAAGGTGCTTTGTTCATACACCACGCGCCCATGCACTGGGTGCTGGAATACCCGGCGGCCGCCTTCTCTTTCCACTACATCCTGGGCAGGCCAGAGCCCGGCAAATGTGCGGCTCTGACTTTGCAGTTGGGTGATGATCCGGGCCATTTCGGGATCATCCAGGTGTTTGCCAACATCGGCACGAAACTCGGCGACCAGACGTCGGCAACGGCTTTGCCAATCATCCACAAAGTTTTTGGCGCCGGGGTCGAGGAACAGAAATTTCAGTAAATTGGGAGGCTTTTCCTCAGGAGCCGGGCTGGCTGGTAACCAGCCCGCAAAATGTGCGGCGGCGGCCGTATTCCAGGCAAGCACATTCCAGTAGCGATCCAGAATATAGGCGGGATATTGCAGGATTTTGAGAAGGTGGAGCAGGGTGGGCGCTACGGCAGAAGGGGGAGATTCCAGCTGGGGATCAGCCTTGCCCGCAAGATGAAACAAATGCTGCCGTTCAGCATGGGATAGTTGCAGTACCTTGCTGAGGCGATCCAGCGTGGGCACGGAAGGCTGTATTGGCCGCCCCTGCTCAATCCAGGTGATCCAGGTGCCACTGACTCCCGAGAGCATGGCGAGTTCTTCGCGGCGCAGCCCGGTAGTGCGACGGCGTCCAAGCGCATTCAGGCCAGCCTGCTGCGGTGTTGTTTTTTCGCGGTGGCGACGAATAAACGCCCCCAAGGCCAAGTTGTCTCCGGACATCGATATGATCCATGTAAAGCGCAATCATGGTAGTTAATATACCAGTATATATGCTCATATTGTACCAGTTTGATGGTCTTCGTATGATAAGGGTATATATTTTTTGGAAGACCTAAAACCCATGAGTAATCAGCAAAAACTGGTAGAGAAGCAATTCGGTGTGGCGGCGACGGATTATCTCCATAGCCCGGCACATGCACAGGGCGCAGATTTACAGCGTCTGCGTAGGGAGTTTGCCGAACAGCCCGCCATGCGGGTGCTGGATCTTGGCTGCGGGGCGGGGCATGCCAGCTTTACTCTGTCCGAAGTCGTCGGGGAAGTGCTCGCGGTGGATCTTTCCGGCGAAATGCTGCGTGTGGTAGCTGACGAGGCGCAACAGCGTGGATTGTCTAATCTCCACACCGAAAAAAGTATGGCGGAATCATTGCCCTTCGCCGATGCTTATTTTGATGGAGTGGTGACGCGCTTTTCTGCCCATCATTGGGCGGATGTCCCTGCGGCTCTTCGGGAAATGCGGCGTGTACTCCATCCTCAGGGAAAATGTGTCATCATTGACGTGTGTGCACCAGAAAATCCATTACTGGATACTTTTCTGCAGGCGGTCGAAATTTTACGTGACCCTTCCCATGTGCGGGATTACCGGGTTTCAGAATGGCAGGCGATGTTGGCTGCAGCCGGGTGGCAGGTGTCTGATCAGGATACCTGGAAGCTGCCCCTGGATTTTGCCAGTTGGATAAGCCGGATGCGCAGCCCGGAAGAGCGCGTAACAGCGATCAAAAGCGTATGGGCCGGGGCTCCAACCGAGGTCTGTGACCACTTTGCGCTGCAGCCGAATCATGATTTTTCGCTGGATGTGTGCTGGATGACGGCATTGCCCTTATGAACGACATTGGTTAATTTTGGACAGGGATGTTTGAGGAGAAGCTTGTGGCAGCAAAAACGCTTTATGACAAGTTGTGGGAAAGCCATGTGGTGCACACGGAAGTCGATGGTGCCGTATTGCTTTATATTGACCGGCAGTTGCTGCATGAAGTCACCAGCCCCCAGGCCTTTTCGGGTTTGCGCGCGGCGGGGCGCAAAGCCTGGCGGATTGATGCCAATATCGCCACGGCCGACCACAATGTTCCGACCACGGATCGGGCGGCGGGTATTGTCGATCCGACTTCCCGTTTGCAGGTGGATACCCTGGATCAGAACTGTGCGGAATTCGGTATTGAAGAATTCGGCATGCTGGATCCGCGCCAGGGCATTGTGCATGTGATTGCCCCCGAGCAGGGACTCACTCTGCCGGGCATGACCGTGGTGTGTGGCGATTCCCATACGGCGACTCATGGTGCGCTGGGTGCGCTGGCCTTTGGTATTGGCACCACGGAAGTGGAGCATGTGCTGGCGACCCAGTGTCTATGGGCACGCAAATCCAAAAGTATGCGGGTATGGGTGGATGGCGAACTGGGTCGGGGCGTCACCGCCAAGGATATGGTGCTGGCCATTATCGGCAAAATGGGTACGGCGGGCGGTACCGGCTACGCCATCGAATTTGCCGGACCCGCCGTGCAGGCTTTGTCGGTAGAAGGGCGCATGACCTTGTGCAACATGGCCATTGAAGCCGGTGCGCGCTCGGGCATGGTTGGCGTCGATGCCATTACCATTGATTACTTGCGGGGCCGTCCCTACGCCCCGGTCGGCAGAATCTGGGATCAGGCCGTGGCAGCCTGGAGTGAATTGCATTCTGATGCGGATGCCAGCTTTGATGCGGAAATTCGTCTCCATGCAGCGGATATCGCGCCACAGGTCACCTGGGGAACCAGCCCCGAGATGGTCGCAGAAATTGGCGCCACCATTCCTGATCCTGATCGGGAGTCCGATATGGTGCGTCGTAAGGGCTGGACGGACGCTTTGGCCTATATGGATTTACAGGCCAATACCCCACTGTCTGCCATAACGCTCGACAAGGTTTTTATCGGTTCCTGCACCAACGCGCGCATTGAAGATCTGCGTGCTGCTGCTGCCGTAGCCAGAGGGCATCAGAAAGCCGCTTCGGTAAAAGTGGCGATGGTGGTTCCCGGCTCGGGCCTGGTGAAAGCCCAGGCCGAAGCCGAAGGGCTGGATAAGATTTTCAAGGAGGCGGGCTTTGAATGGCGTGAACCGGGTTGTTCCATGTGCCTGGCCATGAACGCCGACCGTCTGGAGCCTGGAGAACGCTGCGCCAGTACCAGTAACCGGAACTTTGAGGGGCGTCAGGGAGCCGGTGGCAGAACCCATCTGGTCAGCCCGGCTATGGCAGCAGCAGCCGCGATTGCCGGACATTTTGTGGATGTACGTGACTGGTCCGCACCATAAAAAGCGCGCCCGCTCCTGGGTGTTGCGCATCGCTCTGGGCTTATGCAGCCTGGGGATGGTGGAAATTGGCATTTTTTCGAGCTTGCGGGGTTGCTCGGCAGAAGTGGCTGCCGTGGAATATCTCGTCAAGCGACAACTGGAGAAATAATGGAAGCTTTTACCGTATTAGAGGCGATTGTCGCCCCCCTGGATCGTCCCAATGTGGACACCGACGCTATCATCCCCAAGCAGTTTCTCAAAACCATTGAGCGACAGGGTCTGGGCAAGCATCTTTTCGATGCCTGGCGCTATCTGGAACAAGACGGCAAACAGGTGGATAACCCGGAATTCATCCTCAATCAGCCGATATATGCAGATGCCCGGATTTTACTGGCCCGGGAAAACTTTGGTTGTGGTTCCAGTCGTGAACATGCTCCCTGGGCGCTGGCGGATTATGGTTTTCGCGCCATCATTGCTCCCAGCTTTGCGGACATCTTTGCAAATAATTGTGTGCAGAACGGGATTTTATTGATTCGACTGTCGGCTGATGAAGTAGATCATTTGTTTCATGAAGTGGCGGCCAATCCCGGTTATCGTTTGCGCATCGATCTGCCGGCCCAGGAAGTGCAAACCATGGGAGATAGTCGCTATTGTTTCCCCATGGATGCCGGACACAAACACAAGTTATTGAATGGTCTGGATGATATTCAATTGACCCTGAAGCATGAAGGGGCCATTCGCGCTTATGAGGCAGCCCGTCGACAATCAGAGCCCTGGTTATTTCGGGATGGTATTTAAGGAGATTTGATCAATATGATTCAGGATGCAGCGATAGAAGATGAGGGCTTGCAGCCCATTCGTGCCGATGCCGTTATCATCGAAGGGAAAACTAAACGGGGCAAGCCCTGCAAGATCATTGACAATACCTGTCAGGTTCCCAGGCAGGAGTTGCAGGCGCTACTGGATGACCTGATCGAACAGGAACATTTCGGCCCTTCCGGTTTGAGCATGGCGGGAGGCAACAGCATTCGTATCGGGGCACCGCAATCTGCCCATGTGCAGCTTGGCAACGATATTTATCGCATGATTCTGGTGGATTACGAGGCGCGTATTGAAGTGTTTTGAGCCATGACGGCTCAGGGCATGAGTCGTTCAATCAACCAGGCATGACTGGCGTCATCAAGATGCCGATAGACAAATCGGTCATGCAGGCGATCACGACGGCCCTGCCAGAATTCAAAACGCTCGGGAATCAGCCGGTACCCTCTCCATGCCGGGTTGCGTGGGACGTTGTCCTCGGGATAGCGCTGCTGTAATTCGGCAACACGCGCTTCCAGATCAGCACGACTGGCGATGACCTGACTCTGGATGGACGCCGCAGCAGAATAACGGCTGCGGCTCGGGCGTTGTTGAAAATAGCTTTCGGCCGCTGCAGCATCCAGCAGTTCTACAGGGCCGTTGATGCGCACCTGACGATCATTTTCCGGCCAGTAGAATACCAGTGCTGCATGCGGGTTGGCGGCCAGTTCCTGACCCTTCTGGCTGCGCTGGTCGCTATACCAGCAGAGTCCCTGTTCATCAAAATGCTTGAGCAGAACATAGCGCGCATCAGGATGCCCGTCAGCATCAGCCGTAGCCAGCACCATGGCGGTTGCGTCAAAATTGCCCGCCTCTGTTGCTGCAGCTAGCCATGTTGCCAATTGCTGGAAGGGATTGCTGTCCAGTTCGTGTCGATGCAACTCCCCGTGGGTAAAATCCCGCCGGGTACTGCGATGGTCTATTTCACCTTCCATATGCATTTCTCTTTTGAGCAGAGCTCAGGCCTTTTTCTCAATGACGCCGTTTTCGCTACCGAAGAGCATCACATCGGCGCGCCGGTGGGCGAAAATGCCGTTGTCCAGCACGCCCGGAATCAGATTGATGGCGGCCTCCATTTTCACAGGATCAGAAAAATCCAGACCGGTGACATCAATGATGACATTGCCATTATCGGTGGTCACGCCATTGCGTAGGGTAGGGGTCCCACCCAGCTTGACCAGTTGTCGGGCGACAAAGCTGCGGGCAAAGGGGATGACTTCCACGGGTAGGGGAAATTTGCCGAGCATGGGTTTGTCTTTGCTGGCGTCGGCGATGCAGACGAACAGTCTGGCGGCGCTGGCCACAATTTTTTCCCGGGTCAGTGCCGCGCCGCCGCCTTTAATCAGCCGGAAATGCGGATCAGCCTCATCGGCACCGTCTACATAAACGGGAATGTCACCGGTGCTGTTGAGGTCCAGCACATTCAAGCCCTGGGCTTTCAGGCGATTTTCGGTGGCAATGCTGGAGGCGACATAGCCATCTACATGAATTTTTGCAGCACCCAGAGCGTCAATGAAAAAGTTGGTGGTCGAGCCTGTACCTACGCCGACCACCATCCCGGGCTGGATGTAGGAGAGGGCGGCTTCGGCCGCCATTTTTTTGAGAGCATCTGCATTCATTGCTGTTTTTCCTTGTTGGTCTGAAAAAGTAATCGTTGTATAAAAGCTTCCGTCAGTGCTGCTGCCGAGGCTGGATTCTGACCACTCAGAATTTGCGCATCATCGACCACATGGCTTTGCCAGGATTCCCCGACACTAACGAGGAATCCGGCATTTCTCAAGTGCTCCTCCAGAGTATAAGGCCAGCGGCCGGCCAGTGCAGTAGCGGCTTCTTCATCTGCACTGAAACAGGTGATCCGGTTTCCGGAAAAGGGCGGTTCGCTTTGATCGTGCGCAGTCGCCAATAAGGCAGCGCTCCCGTGGCATAAGGTCGCCAATACCTTGTGATGATCACGACAATGCTGGAGAAGGCGTGCAACATCGGCAGACTTTACCAAATCCATTAGAGGACCATTCCCGCCCGGAATAAATAATCCCTGCATAAGATCCAGCTGCCCGGCCTGCAGACCTTGCAGGGAGACAGGATGCTCCAGTTCGGTTATGCAGGTGATCTGCTTCGCCAGTTCGCTGGCTTTTTGCGAGTCATGGTTGAGATTGGCAGGATCCAGACTTTCCGGATCTACTATGGGGATACTGCCGTCTAGCGTACCAATAGACAAAGTCCAGCCAGAGTTTTTCAGCAAATTCCACGGAACGACCAATTCTTCAGCCCAGAAGCCAGTGGGTATGCCGGTGCCATCCCGGAGTTGCAAAACCCGGGCGCTACTGAGCAGAAATAGAATATAGGGCTGCTGTTTCATGAGAAAAGTGTAACACAAAAGCCTGCTGAAACAATAAAAACATATGTAAGGTTAATCTTGTATTTTTATAATATACGACCGTAAATCAGGTTATTTAAAATATAAATAAAAATACAATAATATATTATTTTTAATATTTCCTTGTTGATCTATTCAAAATCTATATCAATACAAGAGAAGAAATTATAAGCGGAAAAATACAACATTAAACATTGAAGTAATGTTTTTTAATTTTAATTTTCACAATAACAAACTGATTATTATTGATTTTTTGTAATATAACAAAATAAGAGTATTATTATATTCGTAATAAAAAATTAAATATATTCATAGCACTAATGAGACTTTTATTAACCCAAAAATATTTGTGGGGATGTTCTATTGATTTGCAGGCTTCTCTGCACTACTTTTACACCCGAGATTCAAATTAGCATAAAAAGTATAAGTTTGTATTGTTTTCATCAAAAGCTGATTGGATAGTAACCGCTATCTTGTTTTATTGCGGATCATCTGTTGTCCGCCAGGGAGAAATACATAATGGATATTAAGTGGAGGAACTGGCTGAAAAAGGGATGGCGCGCTGCGGCGTTGGCTCCCATTTTGCTGCTGGGTGGATGCGCACATAACCCTTACTGGATATTTGATCCCAAGGGTATCATGGCCAAAACCAACCTGTTTTACATGATCGTGGATGTGGTGATCATGGGTGCGATTGTCGGACTGACGGCCTTGCTGGTGGTCTGGTTCATGTGGCGTTACCAGAAAGGCAAGAACCGGGGCAAGTATGATCCGCACTGGTCTCATTCCAACACCATTGAAGTGTTTGTCTGGGGTATTCCCATTATTGCCGTCGGATTTCTGTCCTACTTCGCCGTAAAAGGGACTTTCGAAATCAATCCTTATAACCCGACGGTAATCACCCACCATATGAAGCCCAATGGGGACCCGGTGGAAGTGGATGTCATTGCCACTGACTGGCAATGGTTATTTGTCTATCCGCAATATCACATGGCCGTAGCCAACGAGTTGGTCTTGCCGGTGCACACCCCGGTTTTCTTCCGCCTGACCTCCAGTGCCGTGACCACAACCTTTTTCATTCCCCAGCTGGTCGGCATGATTGACGTAATGCCCGGTATGCGCACCAAAAATGCTTTGTTAAGTAATCATGCAGGTGAATACCAGGGTATTGCTTCCGACTTTGCCGGCGCGGGTACTTCCTGGATGACCTTTAAAACCAAAATGGTCGATAAGGCCGACTTTTCGCAATGGGTACAAAAAGTACAGCAGGCCCCTGGCACTATGACCTACGCCAGCTTTAACCGTTTTGCCCAGCCCTACATCAATGTCAATCACCACGTGGTTTACTTCTCTTCAGTCGAACAGGGACTTTTTGATCATGTCATGACTGAGGTGATGCGCGGAAAAACCTGGCCACTCCCGCCGATGATGACGGAAAACATGGTCGACTACATGAAAAAGCAAGCCGCTGAACATCGCGATTAATCGGAGGATCATCACATGCTCGTAGATTTACCTGGGGGCTGGAGCCCTCTTCTGGGGCGTCTCGCCTGGTCGCAGATTCCCTATGCCAATCCGATTCTGGCACCGCTGTTTGTGGCGGTGGTCATCGGAGCCATTATCGTCCTTGGTCTGATTACCTACTACGGTAAATGGACTTATCTCTGGAAAGAATGGTTGACTACGGTTGATCATAAGAAGCTCGGTGTCATGTACATCATCATCGGTCTGGTGATGCTGTTCCGGGGCTTCATCGATGGTTTGATGATTCGTACCCAGCAGGTCTGGGCAGTGGGTCCGCATTCTTCCGGGGTGTTCGGATCCCTGCATGGTTATCTGACCCCCTTTCACTTTGGTCAGGTTTACAGTGCCCACGGTCTGATCATGATTTTGCTGGCAGCAACTCCCTTGCTGGTAGGTTTCATGAATATCATCGTGCCCATTCAAATCGGTGCGCGGGATATGGCCTACCCCTACCTGAATGCCCTGGGTTTATGGATTACGGCTGCGGCTGCGGCCTTAATCATGATTTCCCTGTTTGTGGGGGATTTTGCTCACAACGGCTGGTTTGAATACGCGCCGATTTTTGAAATGCAGTACAGCCCGGGCGTGGGTGTGGATTACTGGATCTGGACCCTGCAGTTGGTGGCTTTGGGTACGACCCTGGGTGGTATCAACATTCTCGCCACAATCATCAAAATGCGGGCGCCTGGCATGAGCTGGGGCAAGTTGCCGATTTTTGTGTGGGCCTCACTGTCGGCCAACGTCATTGCCCTGACTTCTTTCCCGGCATTGCAGGTGGCGCTGGGTCTGGTTGCCGCAGATCGGTATCTGGGTGCGCATTTCTTCACGGCCGGTATGGGCGGTAATTTGATGCTCTATACCAACCTGTTCTGGATCTGGGGTCACCCGGAAGTGTATTTCGTGATTTTGCCGGCTTTCGGCATGATGTCGGAAATTTTCCCGACTTTCTCTGAAAAACCCCTGTTTGGTTATATCACCATGGTGCTGGCCAGTATGGCTATTGCCGGGGTGTCCTGGCTGGTCTGGTTGCATCACTTCTTTACCATGGGCGCAGGTCCCTATGTCAATACGGCTTTCAGCGTGGCCACCATGCTCGTAGGTATTCCTACCGGGGTGAAGGTATTTAACTGGGCATTTACCATGTACCGGGGTCGTCTGACCTTCAATGCCGCCATGCTCTGGGCGATTGGTGCGCTGTTTCTGCTGCTGATCGGTGGCATGACCGGCATGATGCTGGCCATTCCTGCCATTAATTATATGGTCCATAACAGCGTGTTTGTGGTCGCCCACTTCCACTCCATGTTGCTGGTTATTGTCTATGCCATTTTTGGCTCTGTCCTGTACTGGTTTCCGAAAGTATTCGGCTTCAAGCTGGATGAATTCTGGGCGAAAACCATGTTCTGGCTGTTCTCCGCAGGCACGGCACTGGTATTTGTGCCCATGTACATGCTCGGCTTTATGGGCATGACCCGGCGTCTGGAATATGTATTCAATACCGGATGGCAGCCTTATCTGGACGTCATGGAGTTTGGTATCGTCGTTTACACCCTGTCGGTATTGGCATTTTTTATCCTGCTTTATGTCAGTGTGCGTGATCATGCAAAAAATCGTGTGGGCGCGGACGCCTGGGGAACCTCACGTTCTCTGGAATGGATGACTCATTCTCCCGTACCGTTTTACAACTTTGCAGTGCTTCCCCATATCAATGAGCGGGACGAAGTGGCATGGCGCCGGCAGCATGGTATCGACAACGTCCGTCCTGAACATTACGAAGACATTCACATGCCCAACAACACGGGTGTGGCCATCATTCTGGGCGGCCTGACTTTCGTGCTCGGTTTCGCACTGACCTGGCGGATCTGGTGGCTTTGTATTGTGTCATTGTTGGCCATCATCGTGTTGATGATTGTCCGTTCGTTCAGGGGAGATCCCGGCTATATCATCACCGGTGCCGAGTTGCAGCGGATGGAAGAAGAGGCCTATCGCCGTGAGGCGCAAATTGCCGACAGTCATCACAGTCATCCCGTCAGCGGTGGGGTAGTGGGTAATGCCATGGCCTATCAGCGCAACGATTCGTCGAAATAGGCAGTTCTAAATTCGACAGAATGGCTTCAGTGCGCAGGCGGCATCCAGCACAACGGACGTCTGCGCTACTCACGAATTGAGGAGTTTTAATTATGAGTTCACATGCCAGTACGGTTGATCCCAAAAAAGCGGAATTGTGGGATACCCATCATCATTCCCATGACGTGATTTCCACCCGCACCCTGGGATATTTTTTGTACCTGCTCAGCGACGGTATGTTGTTCGCGACATTGTTTGCCGCTTATGGGGTGCTGAGTTATCAACATAGTTATTTCGGTGGGCCGACCCCTGCTGAATTCGTCAAACCCTGGTACACCTTTGCCCAGACCATCGCCCTGTTTTTGAGTGTTCTGGCTTATGGTTTCGGTATGAATGCCCTGAAGCACAAAAATAAGAGCGGCTTGATCAACGGTATGCTGGCAGCTTTTGTGCTGGGTGTGGTTTTCCTGGTTCTGGATATTCATGACATGAGTCATCTGTATTCCATGGGTATTACCCTTGCCAGCAGCGGCGGCATGTCGGCATTCATGGTGCTGACTCAGGTGCACGCGACCCATATTTTCTTCGGCTTGATCTGGATTCTTGTGATGATGGCCCAGGTGATGACCAAGGGCTTTACCGAGGAAACGGTGGGTCGTCTGCTCACCCTGCGGATGTTCTGGCATTTGCAGGCGGTGATCTGGGTTTTTGTTTATATCTTTGTCTACTTGTGGGGATACATATCATGAGTCACGGTGCCGCAGATCCGACCATGCATCCGGAAGTGCAACTGTCCACTTCCAAGGGCTACTTTCTGGGTTTTGCCATTTCGGCTTTCCTGATGTTGGTGGCAACTTTTCTGGTGACCTCTCATTCGGTTCCACCTTTCGGTTTGTTAATGGTGATTTCAGTGTGTGCGGGAATTGCCGTGATTGCCCAGATTTATTTCCTGCTGCATATCGATATTTCCGAACACAACATCTGGAATACCGTGGCTCTGGTGCTGTTTATTCCTTTGTTCCTGATTACCATCGGGCTGACCTGGTGGATGTTCTCACAGCTGTATCTGCGGACCATGGATATGTCGGTGATGTCATCGGCCATGCAACCTGCCGTGCATGCATCAGCCACTCCCGGAATGGCAGCCATGCCGGGGATGAATGCCCATACGGATTCAGGTAACTAAGGAGCACGAGAATGTCCACGTCCCTGGGAGCAAAACCTTCAGTAGTGTCGGATTCAACACTCCCCCACGCCATAGAAGGGGAGATGACGCCGGTAGTGCGTTGGATTGGCCGGATGATCACCGCAGCCCTGCTGCTGGCGGTGGCGGCGGGCCTGTGGCAGGGCTTCAGCAGTCACGGACTGCTGAATGGCCTGGTCAACGGCCTCAAGGCCAGCGAAGTCGGCTTTGCCATCGTCCTGATCCTGCTCGGCAGCATCGTTGAAGGCTTTGGCTATGGCCTGTCTCTGGGGACCAAATGGCCCTACACCCGCAATATTGTGGTGCTGATGGTCCGGGGTGACCCGGAAGCCGCCCATCGGGTCGTCGCCACCCTGGTCGGACTGGTTGCCCTGGCACTGGTCATTC
>NZ_JACKZA010000006.1 GCF_015100155.1 Acidithiobacillus sp. HP-2
AGACAGCCCAGAGGGCGTTCAATTTTTTTCGCAAGATCAGCAGCGCAGCCGCCTCGGCTAAGGCCTTGTCTTTGCGACGCAGTTCCCGCTCCAACTCACGAATCCGTTTCTGGTCTGCACGACCTTGCGCACCCGCTGTCTGTTTCTGTTGGGTGGCGGTCTGCTGCCCAACGATACAGGCATGTTTCCACCCTTTTACCTGGTCTGGATACAGCCCTTTCTCCCGGCAATATGCGCTCAACTCCACCTCGGACAGCAGTGCCGTTTCCACCACCGCTGCCAACTTGGACTCGGCAGACCAACACTCTGCGGTCTTCTTGGTCACTGCACTCATCGTCCCACTCGCTATCGCCTGCTTACGCCAATGGTACAGCGTCACATCAGAAATCCCTTCCTGTTTGGCCAGTTCTGGCACAGATAAACTGGTGGGCGGTAACATCTTCTGCAATACAGCGGCCTTACGTTCTGCTGAATAACTCTTCATCTCGATAATCCACTTTCCGCCCCCACCCTACACCTGACTCCATTTCAGAGAGGCGACAACTACCCTGACACCGGGGGCATGGAGGCGGAGTTGGAAGGCCGTCCCTACACCTTCATTTTGGAGGATGCCTTCCGCTGGGAGCATTGGGCGGCGCCCAAAACGGCAGATGGCAGGATGGACCACCACAAGGCCTTGTCCGGGGACGACCTCCGGGATTTTGTGAATATCCGACTGTTTCCATATCTGTCAGGCTTCAAGCGCCGCGCTACTGGCTCCAACACCATCGAGTACAAGATCGGTGAAATCTTCAGTGAAATCAAAAATAAGATTCAAAGTGGCTACAACCTGCGGGAGATCGTGGAGATCATTGATGGTCTGCGTTTCCGGTCCCAGACGGAGAAGCATGAGCTCTCCCACCTGTATGAAGCCAAGATCAAGAACATGGGGAATGCCGGTCGTAACGGCGGCGAATATTACACGCCCCGCCCCCTGATTCGGGCGATTGTGCAGGTGGTGGCGCCCAAAGTCGGCGAGAAGATTTACGACGGCGCGGTGGGCTCGGCGGGCTTTCTCTGTGAGGCCTTCGACTATCTTAAGGCCCAGCCGGGACTGACCACCGGCGACATGCAGACGCTGCAGGAGCGTACCTTCTACGGCAAAGAGAAAAAGAGTCTGGCCTACGTCATCGCCATCATGAACATGATTCTACATGGCATCGATGCGCCGAACATCGTCCATACCAACACCCTGGCCGAGAATCTCATGGATATCCAGCCGAAAGACCGGGTAGATGTGGTGTTGGCCAATCCGCCCTTCGGCGGCAAGGAACGCAAGGAGGTTCAGCAGAACTTCCCCATCAAGACCGGCGAGACAGCCTTTTTATTCCTGCAGCACTTTATCCGCATGCTGAAAGCGGGTGGCCGGGGCGGCGTGGTCATTAAAAACACCTTCCTGAGCAATACGGATAACGCCTCGGTCAGTCTGCGCAAACTGCTACTGGAAGACTGTAACCTGCATACCGTCTTGGATCTGCCGGGCGGGACTTTTCAGGGGGCGGGAGTAAAAACCGTGGTGCTGTTCTTTGACAAGGGCGCGCCGACCCGAAAGGTCTGGTACTACCAGCTGAACCCCGGACGAAACATGGGGAAGACGAACCCCCTCAATGACAACGATCTGGCGGAGTTTATCGCACTGCAGAAGACCAAGGTCGACTCGCCGCAGTCATGGTCGGTAGATGTGTCCGGAATCGACACCCGTACCTATGACCTGTCGGTCAAAAATCCCAATGGCGGTGATGAAAAGGTGCTGCGTAGCCCGGAAGAAATACTGGATGAGATTGCCGCACTGGATGCCGAGAGTGCTGAGGTGCTGGCGGCTATTCGGGGGCTGTTGTGAGGGATGGGTGGGACGTTAAGCCCCTTAAAGAGGTGTGCCTTATAAAACCACCGAAGTCAGAGGCTCGCAAGGGCCAGAATGCCGATTTTTTTGTATCGTTCGCACCTATGGAAACCTTAGGGATAGATCAGAAGTATCTGATCACTAACCAGACTAGAACCATGAGTGACGTGATAGGAAGCTATACCTATTTTACTAATGGCGATGTTTTACTAGCCAAAATTACGCCTTGTTTTGAGAATGGAAAACTGGGTATCGCATCAGATTTAATTAATAATATCGGGTTTGGTTCCAGTGAATACATTGTGTTTCGAGCAAACGAACAGCTTGATGCCGAATGGCTATATTATTACCTGTCACGGCAATCGTTCCGAAACGAAGGTGCTAGCAGAATGGCCGGAGCTGTAGGCCATAAGCGAATCACAAAGGACTTTATTGAAGATTATCCTATTCCGATTCCACCCCTCCCCGAACAGCGCCGCATCGTCGCCATCCTCGACGAAGCCTTTGAAGGCATAGCAACCGCAAAAGCGAACGCCGAGAAGAATCTCCAGAATGCCCGTGAGATCTTTGAGAGCCATCTGAATGCGGTGTTTTCGCAGCGGGGTGAAGGGTGGGTGGAGAAGCGGCTGGATGAAGTCGGTAAGACTCAAACCGGTTCTACACCAAAGGCATCTGAGCCCGAAAACCTGGGTAAACATATTCCCTTCGTGAAACCAGGTGACTTTAAGCCTGATGGCTCTATTACCTACGATAACGAAGGGTTAAGTCAGAATGGAGCGGCAAAAGCACGATTGGTTATGGCACCATCAGCAATCATGGTATGCATTGGAGCAACCATTGGCAAATCCGCGTATGCAAACAGGATAATTGCAACTAATCAACAGATTAACTCATTAACTCCAGCGACTGGAATATCTGCTAAAATGGTCTACTACCAGATGATCACTGTAGACTTCCAGCGCCGCGTTCATGAAAATGCTGGACAAGCGACCCTTCCCATTATCAACAAGTCGAAGTGGAGTTCCCTTTCCATATTCATTCCCCCGACCGTTGAGGAGCAGAACCATATTGTTGCTCGTCTCGATAATTTACATGAAGAAACTCAACACCTCGAATCCCTCTACCAACACAAACTTGCCGCCCTCGACGAACTAAAACAATCCCTCCTACACCAAGCCTTCAACGGCGACCTATAGGACTCCGCCATGAATGAAGCCGACACCCGCGCCCAACTGGTAGATCCCGCCCTCAAGGCCGCTGGCTGGGGTGTGGTGGAAGGCAGCCGGGTACTGCGGGAGTACCGGATCACACAGGGACGACTGCAGGGCGCCGGGCAACGCGGCAAGCCGGAAATTGCCGACTACGTGCTGGAGTACCGCAACGAGAAGCTCGCCATCGTCGAAGCCAAGCGCCGCGATCTGCCCCATACCGAAGGAGTGATGCAGGCTAAGCAATACGCCCTGAAGATGGCCATACGCTTCACCTATGCCACCAACGGAACATCCATCTATGGGATGGATATGGAAACGGGTAGCGAGGGCGACATCACCCGCTATCCCACCCCCGAAGAACTCTGGAATCAAACCCATGCCGTAGAAAATGCCTGGCGGGATCGTTTTGCCGCCATTCCGTTTGAAAGTGTCGGCGGATCATTCCAACCCCGCTACTATCAGGAGACCGCCGTACAGCGCGTCCTGGAAGCCATTGCGCAGGGACAGGAGCGCATCCTCCTGACGTTGGCCACCGGCACCGGCAAAACCTTCATCGCCTTCCAGATCGCCTGGAAGCTTTTTCAGGCCCGCTGGAACCTCTCCCGCGAACCCAGCCGCAGGCCACGTATTCTTTTTCTTGCGGACAGGAATATCCTCGCCAATCAGGCTTTCAATGCCTTTAACGCTTTTCCCGAAGATGCCCTGGTGCGGATTGCTCCTGAGGATATCCGCAAGAAAGGCCGCGTCCCTACCAACGGCAGTATCTTTTTCAGCATCTTCCAGACCTTCATGAGTGGCCCCGGTGAGACACCGTACTTCGGGGATTATCCGCCGGACTTTTTCGACTTCATCGTGGTGGATGAATGTCATCGGGGCGGCGCCAAGGACGAAAGCAGCTGGCGCGGCATCCTCGAATACTTTGCGCCTGCGGTACAGTTGGGCCTCACCGCCACCCCCAAGCGCAACGACAACGTGGACACCTATGCGTACTTTGGCGCGCCGGTCTATATCTACAGCCTCAAGGACGGCATCAATGACGGTTTCCTGACCCCTTTCAAGGTCAAGCAATTCGCCACCACCATCGACGAATACATATACACCCCCGATGATGCTCTCCTCGAAGGCGAAATCCAGCGCGGCAAGACCTATCTGGAAAAAGACTTCAATCGCAAAATCGTCATCCTCGAGCGCGAACGCTATCGGGTAAAGCTCTTCATGAGCCACATCGATCAGCGTGAGAAGACCTTGGTGTTCTGCGCTAATCAGGAACACGCCGCCCTGGTGCGGGACATCATCAATCAGGAGAAGACCAGCACCGATCCCCTCTACTGTGTCCGCGTCACGGCCAATGACGGCAGCATGGGCGATCAGTATCTGAAAGACTTCCAGGACAACGAAAAGAATATCCCCACCATCCTGACTACCAGCCAAAAGCTGAGCACCGGCGTCGATGCCCGAAACATTCGCAATATTGTTCTGCTTCGCCAAATCAACAGCATGATCGAATTCAAACAGATTATCGGTCGGGGCACCCGGCTGTATGAGGGGAAGGACTTTTTCACTGTCTATGACTTCGTGAAAGCGCATCATCATTTTGGTGATCCGGAATGGGATGGCGAGCCGCTGGAGCCGGAACCTACAGGGGGAAGCGGCGAAGTGCGGGAACCCCGGCTACCCCTACCGCCGACCGAGCGGCCCGTCAAAATCCGGGTGAAGCTGCGGGACGGAAAGGAGCGCAGCATTCAAAGTATATCTTCCACCATCTATTTCGGACCCGATGGCAATCCCGTTACGGCAGCGCAGTTTCTGGAAGGGCTCTTTGGCACACTGCCAGAGTTCTTCAAGGATGAGGACGCGCTTCGCCAGATATGGAGCGATCCTGAGACGCGGAAGAGCTTTCTGCAGGGACTGGCCGAGAAGGGCTACAACCGGGAACTGATCATGGAGATGCAGCAAATCATCGACGCGCAGAATAGTGATCTCTATGACGTGCTGGCCTATGTGGCTTTTGCCTTGCAACCGGTTCCCAGGACAGAGCGGGCTGAACACGCCAAGCAGAGTATGGGCCACCAGTTCACCGACAAACAGCGGGCCTTTCTGGACTTTGTTTTGGCGCAATACGTGAAAGTGGGAGATGCGGAACTGGATACCGAAAAGCTATCGCTCCTACTCCGGCTGAAGTACAACAACGCTATCGCCGATGCGTTTGCGGAACTGGGCACCCCAGTACAGGTAAGGGAAGTGTTCAGCGGGTTTCAGCGGTATTTGTATGATGCACGGCAAAGGGAATAAAGATGAGCGTAACAGACAAGAAATGGCGTGCTGCCATAGATGAGGTATTGGCGGAATCATCTATGCCGTTACACTACACTGGGCGCTACTCCAGCGGCTACTGTGAACGCTGTTTACCACGAGACCGGTAGTATTGGGGTTATGCCAGCATCATATCCAGCGGAAAAGCTGATTCCTGCATTGGAAGCAATACTTATTGAGGCCCGGAACCATGGCAAAATCGAAAGCGGGGGGATGATCTCGCGGCGGTGGAATATAACCAGAAGACTGACCTAGATATTGACAAGAGAAAGGCTAAAGCCCTCATCGATATGATATAATACGAGCACAGGAGATCAGCAACATAACTTGTTAAGAAAGTGGACTGCTGTTCCAGATTATGATTATCAGACCACTGGGGTAGTATCATTCAGAGTGAATTTCAGGTTTAGACTGTAAGCAGTCGTTCGTATCACGAGGATTGCCAGCCACAACCATTTCTTCAACTGCCTACTGATATTTGCTCAGTAGCAGCGTAGTATTCATTACATAATACCGTATCAGGATCTGGGAGATGCATTCAAACAAGTCATATTTTGCTTATGTAGATTCAATTGAACACACGCGGGAAGGCATTTCTATACGTTTCGATGCGATACCCACAAAGAGCCTAGAACGACTTCACCAAGCCGACACCTTTGAAACCCGTGCTGAACAATTGGAGCCTGTGATTTTGGAGGCCCATGACTCCTCAAAAAATACGCGCAACCTTCGTGTGGATCATTGGTGCCGATTTAATATCGCTACTGTGTCTAGTCTTGGGAGCTTGGCGACACAACGGTATCGCTCCCCAAGCGATGACGAAAACATAGAAGAGGTTTTCATTGAGAATATAGAGCCTCTGGATGGAAGAGGAAGGGTAAGCCGCAGTCTCAGGCAGATAGTATCACTCGATGGCTTGCAAGATGCCACGCAAGATACCATTGAAGAATTATTGAATCATCTAATCCCCAAACAAAAAGATAACTACCTAGCGGTTTATAATGTTGGCCAAGGGGCATGTTTGGCGGTTCTTACGAATAGCCTTCAGCCTGCCCTCTATTTCGATCTAGGCGGTGGATGTGGAACAAATGCTGGGACATATCCCGCCAACTTTCAGCCCTGCTTTACTCTCAATCCACCGGTTGTGCTTTCCCATTGGGATATGGACCATTGGATCTCAGGCGACAGGCACCAAAGTGCTCAACAGTTGCCGTGGATTGTTCCTCGGCAAGCGCTTGGACCGTCTCACATGAGATTTGCACAGAAACTCCAATCGCACGGGTCGTTGAATATCTGGCCGAACAACTTAACGTCAGTAATTACACCTTTTGGTGAAATTCACAAATTGCCTAACACCTTGGATCGGAACAACTCTGGACTTGTCTTTGTAGCGAAGGTAGGTCCCCATAATGATAAGGTCCATGTCCTTTGTCCAGGTGATGCGAAGTATGTGAAGCTTATTCCTCAAATATCATTGCCGCACAGCCTTGGCGGTCTGATTGCCACTCACCACGGAGGATTGTATCGAAGAGACATTCCTCCTCAGGCAAGTACAAATCCGCATTATATAGCCTACTCTTATGGTCAGGGCAATTCCTACCGTCATCCTCACCATCAAACGGTAAACAAGCACCTAACCGCAGGTTGGACAACAAGGCGTGACTCGATAAGTGGGGATCAGACAATACCAATCCTTGGTACTCTTCCTGGAATGCCTTTATGTAGTGGGGGTAGATGCTCACTGACCATAGTTCAGTAGAAGGCGCAAGATATTTGTAAGTAGTTCGTTGTCGGATTAGACTGGAATCATTCATTTATTACCGAGGATCAATTGACAGCTTCCGGCACTAAGGTTTGGTAATTCTAAAGCTTTTCTGTGCTCGAAGTCCTGTCTATCAGAGTTTTAATTTCAACTCCAACTAAAACGGTAACTCATTTTCGGCGGAAGGCATGATTTCAATTATTTCCCTATCTTTAAACTCTAGTTTCTTGCCGGTGGCACATTCAAGATACCTTTTAAACCAATTACCCCGATTATGAATACCGCCACAGGTGTAAAGCTGGTGATTGCTGGCGTAGCCTTCCTTGATCCGCTCGAATTCTTTGTCAGTTAGTCGATCAGCAGTATTAGTCAATCGCTCCAGTCGATCCATGGTTTCAATATAGTTGGGCGACGAAATAAAAGATTCAATCAGAATTTCCTTCAGGCGCCCTTCTTGTCCAATTTCATTTATCAACGCACGATGGATCTTCGGGGCCACGGTAACAACTTTATCATAAGGCACTTTCAACGCCTGTTTTGATCCAATAAAGCCACAAGGGTCAGTGGTCCCGACCTTTACGCAAATAATAGGAATTCCTTTTCCTAAGGCAAATCCGATCTCCTGATTTGTCCATTCGCTTTCGTGGAAGTCATCCGTCAGAAGTACCACCATAACCTCCATTGTGATCAAAGCATTCAGTATCTCCTTCTCCCATTCACGCATGGGTTTTATTGCGTCGTGTGCGACGAACGAAGAAACGCCAAAAGGCGCAAGTGCTTCTGCGAGCTCATGCGCCACGCCTTTATGCTTATCACGATGACTTAAGAAGATGCGAAGACTATTAGTTTTCCATAGGCCAGTTCGTTCAGGAACGATCTGCGGCTTCCCAGTTAAATTAATAGATGCCTGAAATTGCGGATCCAATTCGTCCGCACTCTTTACGTAAACGGCGCGGACATATTCGTTCTCTACTTCAGGTATCGCCTTGTTTAAATCGTCTCTCAGTCGCTCGAACACAGAGGCTTGTTTGTCTAAGTCTACGAGATCCATAATGTCTTCTGGGACAAACAAAAACACGTCATGGCCGATAGTTCCACCATTCCAGTTATCATACCCAGTGCATTGTTCTACGTGCACCCGACCGAAATCAATAATACTTGCAAGCGCAGGATCTCCTTTAATCTGGTAAAGTCGGCGTAATCGCCTCAGCGCGGGCGGAATTTTAGGTATTAGCGCATTTTCGTTCATAACTGTATTTACCACCTTAGCGGGCCGTGTATCCATTCCCTGTATGCATTCAAGATACGAAATCATGCGATCCGACAATCCGACGGCTGCCTGCACTTGACCGATATTATTCATTCCCAAGCCGAACGGGAAGGGTCGCTTCCTCTGCCATGCCGCCGTTGAGCCCTGATGGTCGTAAGCGTTCAGCGAACCCAAGCTTGCGGATTGGCGCCAATCAGGCTAATGCAGATTTTTTCCAGTTCTACGGTAGGAGTTCGTGGAGTTTTTTATTGGGCAAGGTCGGGAGCTTGTCGAGGACATCACAGAGGTAGGCGAAGGGCTCAATACCGTTAAGCTTGCACGTTTCGATGATGCTGTAAAAGGTGGCGGCCCGTTCACCACCCGCGTCATTACCCACGAACAAGAAATTCTTGCGGCCAATGGCCACGCCCCGCAGCGCCCGCTCTACCGGATTATTGTCGATGCTGAGCTGACCTTCTTCGAGGTACAGCGTCAGGTCTTCCAACGCTTCAGCGCTTTATTAGAGGCCGCTACACCAGCATATATTTCTTAAATAAATCAGACCTATTAATCCTTGCTTTCCTGTCATTTGTTCCAGAATACATTGAATGATAGAAAAGCCCATGATCTGTTTCTTTCATGTTTTTACTTCTGAGAACGTTTTGATCAAATTCATTTAAACGACTGATAAGATCTGAAGGGATAGCGCCTGCAAAACAAAGCTCTACCACAAGAGTAAAAAAGCATGATTTTCTAAACCAAATCGAATCTACCTCCAGGCCCAAATCCTGAATTATGGCTATCGCCTTAAGCACTTGTGATTTCACTTTATGAGACTCGGGAAATTCTTCATTATATTCCGCCACACACTTTTCCACTTCATTGTCACGAGGAAAATAGCCTCCTCTTATCAAAGTCGACATGACCTGCAGGAAGAAGTGAACATCTGCCATTCGCGTAAATTCAGACTCATGAAACACACCAAACTGATCAAGTTCTACTTCATTCGCCAAATCTTTGGCAACCTGAATAAACTTTCCATCGTAGATGGCATTGTGTATTTCTATATCTTCAAGCTTGAATTTTGTCAGATTTATTCGTCTAAATATCTCTCTGATTAGGCCTTCTTCAACCTTCCCTATATCACGTACAACAATCTGGTAAGAAAGAAAATCCTCGCGCTGCTCTTCGGTCAAACTTACGAAGCTGGGTACAATTCTAAGATCTTTTTTAAAGTCGTTCTCAATATAGTTTTTAATTGTAGTCAGGCGCTGCTGGCCATCGATTACCTTCTGGGTAGTTCTCAATTTTTTGGTATCCGTAATTCCTTGGCAAACATATATTTCAGGAAATGGAAAGCCATGAAGTATGGTGTCTAAAAATTGCTCTTGATGCTCTTGTGTCCAGACAAACTTTCTTTGAAAATCTGGGCTTAGATCTAATCTATTAGTGTCAATTTTTTCATAAATATCTGCAATTGTGGGATTGGTAACAGAAGGCTTAATCTGCGTTGACATTAGTTTTTCCTCAGGTTTCTTGATCGCTTTAAATCTTTTATCCCAGAAAGGGTGTAATTTTCTAGATGCTCATAGCTTTTAAAAACGCCCGCATTTACGTGATAATTACCGGCCTCTGATTTTCCATTGGATATGCCTCTAAAAAACTCAAACCAATCATTCTTGATTGCCTTCATCTGAAAGGATACCGGAAGCTTGTCAGGACGAATCCAACCAAGTGCTACATACTCTAGGAATGAATGATAAATTTTTAGTTCTCTAGCACTGACTGAAGTTCTATTTTTTCTGATCATCATTTGATATTCGGCGATATTAGTCATCAACCTCTCAAACAGTCTTGGTGACACAATGGCAACATCAATATCAGAGTCATAATCAAAGCTTTTTTTCTTAAACGGACTAAATCCTAGCTTCGCCGATCCTGTAATAAATATTTCGTGGAAAGGGATGCCGAACTTTTTCGCAATCCGTTTCCTAAAATCGTAGAACTCCTCATCCCGAGTATTGAATATATAGGGCGTGCCATGTAAAGCATGCTTTCGGCAAAATTCGAGGACATCTTCTTCATTATTTTTGTTTTTAAGTTCAGCACTAAATTCATCTAAGTTCATTATTCATCCTAACACTGGACTCTATTGCTTCTAACGTAATTTAAACAGCATGATTCTGACTAATACGCACATTATAAAAATGCTCCATGAAAGTCAGTATCCTGTATTTCAAATTATTTACCATCAGATATAACTTTAGGAAAACCTAAAACATTCCAGAAGATAAATACAGCCATAATTCAGAACCAGATCCAAACTTCTGAGCTCGGTGCGTACTCACATATGGGCAATGCATCACCATTTTTCCGTAAAACCCAACAATCACCCCAACATCAATCCCAACTCAGCGCCCCCCCAGTCTGATATTCCGTCACCCGAGTTTCAAAAAAGTTCTTTTCCTTTTTGAGATCCATCATTTCGCTCATCCACGGGAAAGGGTTTTGTACGCCCGGATATTGCTGGGGCAGGCCCAGTTGTACCAGGCGCCGGTTTCCGATGAATTTGACGTAGTCCTTGAATATCGGGGCATTCAGACCCAGAACCCCACGGGGCATGGTGTCGTCGGCGTAGGCGCATTCCAGTTCCACGCCACGGCGGATCAGATCAATAATTTCCTGCTGGAAGCTTTCTGTCCAAAGCTGTGGGTTTTCGACCTTGATCTGATTGGCTAAATCAATGCCAAAATTACAGTGCATGGATTCATCGCGCAGAATGTACTGGTATTGTTCGGCAGCGCCTACCATCTTGTTCTGTCGGCCCATGGCCAGAATCTGGCTGAACCCGACATAGAAAAAAGTCCCTTCCATAATAGCCGCAAAAACAATCAGGGAGCGCAGCAGTTTCTGGTCATTTTCTAGGGTGCCCGTCTTGAAGTTGGGGTCGGCCAGGATGTCGATGAAGGGCATCAGAAACTGGTCTTTATCCCGCACCGACGGTACTTCGTGGTACATGTTGAAGATTTCACCTTCATCCAGGCCAATGGATTCGACAATATACTGGTAGGCGTGGGTGTGAATGGCTTCCTCAAAGGCTTGCCGTAACATGTATTGGCGGCATTCTGGCGCGGTGATGTGCCGATAGGTGCCTAGTACAATGTTATTGGCAGCGAGGCTGTCGGCGGTCACAAAAAAACCAAGATTACGCTTGACGATGCGGCGCTCATCTTCCGTGAGGCCTTTGGGGTCTTTCCAGAGGGCAATATCACGGGACATCTGGATTTCCTGGGGCATCCAGTGGTTGGCGCAGGCAGCCAGATACTTGTCCCAGGCCCACTGATACTTGAAAGGAACCAGTTGATTGACATCCGCACGACCGTTGATGATGCGTTTGTCTTCGGCACGTACCCGGGCGAAACGTATGCTTTCCTCTTCCGGCACAGACTCCGGCAAATCATTCAGGCTGCTGCTGCGTAGTGGTTCGGGACGCAGGCTGTTTTCAAAATTCAACATAACGGCAATTTCTCCTCTGCTTATTGGCAGGCTTCACAGGTGGGATCATCAATGGCACAGGCCTTGGGCTGGTGGCCGGACACGGCATTGAGAGTGCCTGTTTGTACAGTAGATTTTTCCGCCGCTGTGGCTCCCAGCGAGCGCAGGTAATAGGTGGTTTTGAGCCCGCGCTTCCAGGCCAGACGGTAGGTTTCATCAATTTTCTTGCCGGACGGCTGGCCAAAATACAGATTCAGACTCTGCGCCTGATCCAGCCATTTCTGACGACGGGCAGCGGCTTCGACCAGCCATTCCGGATCAGTTTCGAAGGCATTGGCGTAGAGCGGCTTGAGGGCGGCAGGAATGCGATCCACGGGCAAGACTGATCCGTCGAAGTATTTGAGGTCATTGACCATGACTTCGTCCCAGAGTCCCTGACGTTTGAGGTCATGCACCAGGTAGCTGTTTACCACCGTAAATTCGCCGGACAGGTTGGATTTGACGTAAAGGTTTTGATAAATGGGCTCAATCCCCTGACTGACGCCAACAATGTTGGAAATGGTCGCCGTGGGGGCAATGGCCAGACAATTGCTGTTACGGATGCCTTTGCGAACTTTGTCCCGCAGCCCGTTCCAGTCGAGGCGAATGCTGCGGTCTACATCAACGCCATGTTCACGGCTGGCGGCCAGCAGTTCGATGCTGTCGATGGGCAATGCCCCCTGACTCCAGAGTGAACCCTGGAAGCTCGGGTAACTGCCCCGTTCCTGCGCCAGATCGGCAGAAGCCTCAATGGCGTAGTAGGAAATCACTTCCTGACTGATGTCTGCAAAGGCGACGGCCGCTGGCGAAGCATAGGGTATCCGCATTTCCAGCAGGGCATCTGAAAAGCCCATCAGACCCAGACCCACAGGACGATGGCGCATATTGCTGTTGCGCGCTTTGGCCACGGCGTAGTAGTTCATGTCGATGACATTGTCGAGCATGCGCATGGCGGTGCGGATGGTCCGGCTGAGCTTGTCGGTGTCCAGCAGTTCCAGCAGATCTTCGGGCGTGCTGTCGGTGCGCAGGGTGGATTGATCGGTGCTTGCGGTATTTTTCAGGTGCGCAATCAGGTTCACGGAGCCCAGATTACAAACGGCAATTTCCTTGTCGTTGGTGTTGAGGGTGATTTCCGTGCAGAGATTGGAACTATGTACGACACCCACGTGCTGCTGCGGGCTGCGCAAATTGCAGGGGTCCTTGAAGGTAATCCAGGGATGGCCGGTTTCAAACAGCATGGTCAGCATTTTGCGCCACAGCTGCAGGGCGGGGATTTTTTTGTACAGTTCGATTTCACCCGCATCGGCCATACGCTCGTAATGTTCGTAGCGTTCCCGGAAAGCGGAGCCGGTCAGATCATGCAGATCTGCCGTTTCATTCGGGCTGAACAGCGTCCAGGCAGTACCACTTTCCACTCGCTCCATAAACAGGTCAGGAATCCAGTTGGCGGTGTTCATGTCATGGGTGCGGCGCCGGTCATCGCCGGTGTTTTTGCGCAGTTCCAGAAATTCCTCGATGTCCATGTGCCAGGTTTCGAGGTAGGCGCAGACTGCACCCTTGCGCTTGCCGCCCTGGTTGACGGCAACAGCGGTGTCATTGACCACCTTGAGGAAGGGCACGACTCCCTGGGATTTACCATTGGTGCCCTTGATGAAAGAACCCAGAGCCCGTACGGGAGTCCAGTCATTACCCAGGCCGCCGCTGAATTTGGAGAGCAGGGCGTTTTCCTTGATGGCCTCGTAAATATCGTCCAGATCGTCGCCCACGGTGGTCAGGAAGCAGCTCGACAATTGCGGCCGCAAGGTTCCTGAGTTGAAAAGAGTGGGGGTCGAACTGACAAAATCGAAGCTGGACAGCACTTCATAAAAGGCGATGGCCTGTTCTTCACGGTCCACTTCATTGACAGCCAGACCCATGGCCACCCGCATCCAGAAAGACTGAGGCAGTTCAATGTGGCGTTCGCGGACATGCAGGAAGTAACGATCATAAAGAATCTGCAGGCCCAGATACTGGAAATTGAGATCGCGTTCGGGTTTGATGGCCGCCGTAATACGGTCCAGATCATATTGACCAAGGCGCGGATCAATCAGTTCGTGGGCAATGCCGGTCTGCAGGTAATCCCGGAAGTATTCAGGATAGCGTGCGGCCATTTCGGTCTGGGTGGCGGCTTCACCCAACACTTCCCAGCGTACCCGGTCCAGCAACAGGCGCGCAGAAACATAAGCATAGGCGGGGTCGCGCTCGATCATGACCCGGCTGGCCAAAATGGGAGCCTGAAACAGTTCATCTTCGCTGATGCCATCGTACAGATTTTTGCTGGTGTTGTTCATCAGGGTATCAACGGAAACAGCCTCGCCAAGGCCGCTGCAGGCTTCCTCAATGACGGCCCGCAAACGCTTCAGATCCAGCGCCCGCTGCGTACCGTCTGGATATTTCACCTGAATTTGCGGTATGTCCGCCTGCGGGGCTGAAATGCTCTGTTGACGGCGTTCGCGGGCGCGCTCTTCGCGGTAAAGCACATAGGCACGTGCGACTTCGTGTTCGCCCGCCCGCATCAAGGCCAGCTCTACCTGATCCTGAATGTCTTCGATGTGAAAGGTGCCACCACCCGGCTGGCGTCTTTGCAGCGCCTCAATGACCTGCCCGGTCAGGCGCGTGACGAGGTCGCGCACCCGGGCGCTGGCGGCACCGCCGCCACCTTCCACGGCCAGAAAGGCTTTGGTCATGGCAATATGAATTTTGCTGGCATCAAAGGTGACCATCGCATTGTTGCGGCGAATGACCTTGTAATGACTGGCTTCTGATGGATCGTATGCAGGATTGCTGACAACAGTTTGAGCGGCGGGATTGGGCATGTTGAGACTCCGAAGCTGGGCGTAAAGGGCCTGGAAAAAGCGTTTATGTCACGCAATGGGCACCCGGAAAACAATTGCCTGCCAGACGCCCCACACACCAAATATAGTCTTGCTGGTGCTGTTGTCAACTACATATTGTGGATGAAAGGGTGGATAAATGGCTTGCAAGTTGTGGATAAGATAGCCAGTGCAATCATTTTGCGAAGATTTTTGTGGAAGTTACAGAGCGCGTCTAAAGAAATTAAAATTTGGACTTGTTCTAACTGGTCTCTTGGGCGCATACTGACGGTATGGACTCTCAAGGAAGGATGATATGACTGCTTCAACCCTCGATATAGCGCGTGCCACCTTGTTTACTCCCGGCGGTATCAGTGAAGGGGAGCTGGAAAAAGTGTTTGGCCGACTGTCTCATCGGGCGCTGGACGATGCCGACCTGTACTTTCAGTACAGTCGCAGCGAAGGCTTCAGTCTTGAAGAAGGGGTGGTGAAAAACGGGAGTCATGCCATTGAACAGGGGGTAGGGGTGCGCGCCATTCAGGGTGAGCGCCAGGGCTTGGCCTACTCCGATGAAATTGGTGTCGAAGCGCTGCTGACGGCGGCCGATGCAGCGCGCGCCATTGTCCATCAGCCGGGTGAAAATCGGGGCCTGGTCTGGCAGCGGCGCAATGGGCTGTCCTTGTATCAGCCAACCGATCCGTTGGCCTCTATCCCCAACGAAGAAAAAATCGCCCTGCTGGAGCGGGTGGAGCAAGTGGCGCGGTCGGTAGACCCCCGCATTGTTCAGGTGATGGCCAGTCTGAGCGCCAAATTTGAGGCGGTGCTGGTGGCGCGGCTGGATGGCACCATGGCGGCAGACGTCCGTCCTTTGGTACGTCTCCATGTTTCGGCCATTGCCGAGCAGGGTGGACGGCGCGAGCAAGGGAGCGCCGGTGGTGGTGGTCGTTATGATTACCAGACCTTCCTGAAGGGCCAGATGGCCGATGATTTTGCCCGCGAAGCCGCGCGTCAGGCGCTGATTAATCTGGAAGCTGAAGCGGCCCCGGCAGGGAGTATGGATGTGGTGCTGGGGCCGGGTTGGCCGGGCATTTTACTGCATGAAGCCATCGGCCATGGCTTGGAAGGTGATTTCAATCGCAAGGGCACCAGTGCATTTAGTGGGCGGGTCGGTGAGCGGGTTGCGGCTCCTGGGGTGACCGTGGTGGACGACGGTACCCTCGAAAATCGCCGGGGCAGCCTGAATGTCGATGACGAAGGCACGGAAACCCAGTGTACCACCCTCATCGAAGACGGCATCCTCAAGGGCTATTTACAGGACACACTCAACGCCCGCCTGACCGGCACCCGTTCTACCGGCAATGGTCGTCGCGAGTCCTACGCGCATCTCCCCATGCCCCGGATGACCAATACCTACATGCGTGCGGGGGATCGGGATCCTCAGGAAATTATTGCCAGTGTCCGGCGTGGTCTCTATGCAGTGAACTTTGGCGGGGGGCAGGTAGATATTACCAACGGTAAGTTTGTGTTTTCCGCTTCTGAAGCCTATCTCATTGAAAATGGTAAAATAACCCGGCCAATAAAAGGGGCGACACTGATTGGCAACGGTCCGGATGTACTGACCAGGGTTGAAATGATCGGTAATGACCTCCAGTTAGATACGGGTGTGGGTACTTGTGGCAAGGATGGCCAGAGTGTGCCGGTAGGCGTCGGTCAGCCTACTCTCAAAATACGCGATCTGACGGTGGGAGGAACACAGGGTTGAACAAAATCTTATTGTCAGTGGCTTTTCAGAGGGCTAACATCAAAGCGTCTGTCAGTCTTGAATCTGGATCAAATTCTCCCTTGCGGGGGGTAACTTATGAATAATGTCTTAAAAAACGTTTTGTTATGGGTGGCCATAGGGGTCATCCTGATGCTGGTGTTTCAGAACCTCAATACGAGTAGTTCGACGCCCGCTCAGGCTATGGACTTTTCGACGTTTGTGAATAGCATCAAGCAAGGGCAAGTGGCCGATGTGAATATTGATGCCAATCATGTAACGGGTAGTCTCAGTTCCGGGCAAAAGTTCAGCGTTTACACGCCGGCCAATGATACCCAGCTGGTGCCGCAGTTGCTTGCTGCAGGCGTAAAAATCAATGTGAAACCCCCGGCAGGGCAGTCTATTTTGCTGTCCATCCTGATTTCCTGGTTCCCCATGCTGCTGCTGATTGGTGTCTGGATTTTCTTCATGCGCCAGATGGGTGGCGGTGGTGCGGGTGGTCGAGGCGCCATGACATTCGGGCGCAGCAAGGCCCGGATGCTGACTGAAGAAAACAACAAGGTCACCTTCGCTGATGTGGCGGGCGTTGAAGAGGCCAAGGAAGAGCTGGCGGAAATTGTCGACTTCCTGCGCGATCCCCAAAAATTCCAGCGTCTCGGTGGTCGGATTCCCAAGGGCGTGCTGTTGATGGGTTCACCGGGTGCCGGTAAAACCTTGTTGGCACGCGCCATTGCCGGTGAAGCCCGGGTACCGTTCTTCTCCATTTCCGGCTCTGATTTTGTGGAAATGTTCGTGGGTGTCGGCGCCTCGCGGGTTCGCGACATGTTCGAGCAGGCGAAAAAACATGCACCCTGCATCATTTTCATTGACGAAATTGATGCAGTTGGACGCCAGCGTGGCGCGGGTCTTGGCGGTGGTAATGATGAGCGCGAACAGACCCTCAACCAGTTGCTGGTAGAGATGGATGGTTTTGAAGGTACGGAAGGGATTATTGTGGTGGCTGCCACCAACCGTCCGGATGTGCTGGATCCTGCCCTGTTGCGTCCTGGGCGTTTTGATCGTCAGGTCACTGTGCCTCTGCCCGATATTCGTGGTCGTGAACAGATTCTGCAGGTTCACATGCGCAAGGTGCCTATTACACCCGACGTGGATCCCAAAGTCATTGCACGGGGTACGCCTGGTTTTTCCGGGGCTGATCTGGCCAATCTGGTCAACGAAGCAGCCTTGATGGCGGCGCGCAAGAGTAAGCGTCTGGTCGATATGCATGACTTTGAAAACGCCAAAGACAAGGTCATGATGGGTGCCGAACGCAAATCGGTAGTGATGAGTGACAAGCAGCGGGAAACTACGGCATATCATGAATCGGGTCATGCGGTGGTTGCCAAGTTGTTGCCCGGCACGGACCCGGTGCATAAGGTGACCATCATTCCTCGTGGCCGTGCATTGGGTGTAACCATGCAATTGCCCACTGAAGACCGCTTCAATTATGAGCGTGAGGAAATTCTCAGTAACATTTCCATCCTCATGGGTGGGCGTATTGCCGAAGAAGTCTTTCTGAATCAGATGACCACGGGTGCGGGTAATGATATTGAACGCGCCACGGATCTGGCCCGGAAAATGGTGACCCAGTGGGGTATGTCCAGTATTGGCCCCATGGTGATCGGTGAGAAGGAAGAAGAAGTGTTCATCGGTCGGGAGATGACCAAGCATAGTAACATTTCCGAACAGACAGCCATGACCGTGGACGGAGAAATCCGGGGCATCATTCGTGAACGTTATGATGTGGCGCGCAAGCTGATCGAGGGAAATCGCGACAAGGTCGAAGCTATGGCTCAGGCGTTGTTGAAGTACGAAACCCTGGATTCCAATCAGGTGAGCGACATCATGGCCGGGCGTGATCCCCGTCCGCCGGTAGATGACGCAGGCAGTTATCCGACCATGCCCCCGGATGGTAATGCTGCCAGTTCGGATAAGACTGGCGGTCAGACGCTGCCGGGCCTTAATCCCGGAGAGCATCCCGTTTGACCATAACGCTGGATTGCAATGGGCGCCCGCTGTATTTGGGGCGCCCTTGTGTTATGGGGATTTTGAATGTCACCCCCGATTCTTTCTCCGATGGCGGAACTTATATCCGCCCGGAGTTGGCGGTTATGCGGGCACGCCAGATCTGGGAGAGTGGCGGCGACATCATTGATATTGGTGCGGAATCAACCCGTCCAGGTGCCCCCGCTGTTTCCGAGTCCGAAGAAATGGATCGCCTGCTTCCGGTGGTGGAAGCCGTTCTGGCGGCAGTACCTTTGCCGGTGTCCATAGATACCTACAAAGCCAACGTCATGCGCGAAGCCTGGTCCCTGGGGGCGGGATTGATGAATGATGTCACGGCACTGCAGGGCGATTCCCTATCGCTGGCCATGGTCGCAAAATTGGACATTCCGGTTTGCCTGATGCATATGCGGGGCACTCCAAGAAACATGCAGACCAATACCCACTATGACGATGTGCTTGGCGAGGTAACCCATTTTTTCAGGGAACGCATGGCTGTATGCGCAACAGCAGGAATCCGCCGTGAACAGTTATTGCTGGACCCCGGATTTGGTTTTGCCAAAGATCTACGGGGAAACTGCCGGCTTTTGCGGGAACTGGACGTACTTCAAAGTCTGGGATTGCCGATTGTTGTCGGGGTTTCCCGAAAAAGCATGATTGGGGAGTTGTCTGGCGTCGCCCTTGCCGCTCAACGTCTGGCCGGTAGCCTTGCCGCCGCACTATGGGCTGTGGCCCATGGTGCGCAGGTGCTGCGCGTCCACGATGTGGCAGAAACGGTGCAGGCCATCAAAGTCTGGACAGGTATTCAGAAACAAGGGGCTGAAAAGCCGCTGAGGGAAACACAATGAGCAGAAAGTGGTTTGGCACTGATGGTGTCAGGGGGCGGGTCGGAGATTCCGTCATTCACCCTGAATGGGTGTTGAAGTTGGGATGGGCGGCAGGTCATGTGCTGACTGCTGGTGTTACGGGGCGACCCCGGGTGGTGATTGGCAAGGATACACGGCTTTCCGGTTATTTGCTGGAATCAGCACTGGAATCCGGTCTGGCCAGTGCTGGTGTGGATGTGTTGCTGGTCGGTCCCCTGCCGACACCAGCCATTGCCTATTTGACGCGTACCCTGCGTGCGGACGCCGGAATTGTCATCAGCGCTTCGCATAATCCCTATCAGGATAACGGTATCAAGTTTTTCTCAGGCGACGGCTATAAATTGCCCGATGCCCAGGAGGAAGCCATTGAAGCCTGGATGGATCGGCCAATGCTGGTTTGTGATTCCGAACAGCTTGGTAAGGCGCGCCGCGTAGAGGATGCAGCAGGTCGTTATGTAGAGTTTTGCAAAACCACCTTTCCCGCCAACCTGGACTTGCGTGGCCTGCATCTGGTTGTGGATTGTGCTCACGGTGCCAATTATAAGGTGGGCCCCATGGTATTCCGGGAGTTGGGCGCACAATTGACTTTGCTCGGTGTGGAACCCAATGGCATCAATATCAATGCCGGAGTCGGTTCGACCTGTCCGGAAAGCCTGCAGGAGCAGGTGCGCAGCAGTCGGGCTGACCTTGGTATTGCTTTTGATGGTGATGGTGATCGACTGATTTTGGTGGATGGGCAGGGCGCGCTGCTGGATGGCGACGAACTCATCTGGCTTTTGGCCCGCGACATGCAGCAGCAGGGTATTTTGTCTGGCGTGGTCGGTACGGTCATGAGTAATCTGGCCCTTGAGCAGGGCCTTGCTGAATTGGGAGTGCCCTTTGTGCGTAGCGCCGTCGGCGATCGCTATGTTCTTGAAGCCATGCAGCAGCACGCCTTCCCTCTGGGTGGCGAATCATCGGGGCATATTATTACGCCGGCCAATACCACGGGGGATGCGATTCTGGCTGCCTTGCGTGTGCTGGCCATTATGCGTAAATCCGGCAAAAGCCTGAAGGCATTACGGGAAGGCTATCAGCCCTATCCGCAGGTCCTGATTGGCGTACGTCTGGCAGATGCACGACGTTTGCTGGATCATCCCGCAGCCCAAGAACGGGTTGCGGCCGCAGAACAAGAACTGGCGGATCAAGGGCGGCTACTGGTGCGGCCATCAGGTACAGAGCCATTGTTGCGGGTCATGGTCGAGGCCGTGTCAGTAGACCTGGCTGCGCGGGTTGCCGAGAAGCTTGCCAAAGAACTCAGTGATCTGGCGCCCGGATAAAATCAGAAAATGCAAAATTGACCGCTTCGAGTGGAGTCTTTACACTCGGTCGCACATTAGACGATCATGACATATAGCTGAACAAGGAAGATTTGATTTGCGTCCCATCATGGTTGCAGGAAACTGGAAGATGAATGGCCTCAGTGCCGATGCCGTGCATCTTACCCAAGCCATTCTCAGCGCCGATCTGGAGCAGATGCGTCCTGAAGTGGTGCTGTTCCCGCCGTATACCCTTTTGCACGCGGTGACTCAGGAAGCAAAGGGAACCGCTTTGCGTTGGGGGGGGCAGAACTTGTTCTGGGAACCCAATGGGGCCTATACCGGAGAAATTTCGGGTGCAATGCTCCGCGACATGGGTTGTCGCTATGTTTTGGTAGGACATTCGGAAAGACGACAGATTTTTGCGGAAACGGACGAACTGGTGGCCCGCAAGGTGAAAGCGGCGCTGTCATCGGGCCTGATACCCGTGGTCTGTGTGGGTGAGAGCGAAGCTGAGCGCGCCCAGGGCGCTACCGAACAGGTTCTGCAGCGTCAGGTAGAGGCGATATTGCCTTTGCTGAATCTGGAGTCCAACCAGCCTAACCTCATCATTGCCTACGAACCCATCTGGGCCATTGGCACCGGGCAAAGTGCCAGTCCGGAACAGGCCCAGGCCGTACATGCTTTTATTCGTAAGCTGGTGGCAGGGCATTCCAGCCAGTTGGCCAAGCGCCTGATTCTGTTGTACGGAGGCAGCGTCAAGGGCAACAACGCAACGGCGCTGTTTGAGCAGGAAGATATTGATGGGGCTCTGGTTGGCGGAGCATCCCTGAGCGCGGGAGAGTTTATTCAAATTTGTCGTGCTGCCGAATTGGCAGGACGAGGAGGTTGATTTGATGTACACCTTGTTATTGGTGTTTCAGGTGATTATTTGTGTCGTCCTGGTAGGGCTCGTCCTGATTCAGAAAGGTCAGGGGGCGGATATGGGCGCAGCATTTGGCGGCGGTGGATCGCAAACCGTATTTGGCGCCCAGGGAGCGGGAAACTTCCTCAGCCATACCACTGCGGTTATTGGTGCCATATTTTTTCTGAACAGTCTTGGTCTGGCGTATCTTTCCGATCATGCTGCAAGCAGTGCGGTTTCCGGGATTGCCTTGCCAAGCAAGGCACCGGTTACCAGCACGCTACCGGTGAAACCCGCTACTGCAACGCCCACGGTCGTTCATCCTGCGGCAGCGGCTACGGGTTCTGCGGCAGCGGCCGTAAGCACATCCGCAGCAGGCAGTGTGCCAGCAGCGCCAGTTTCTACAGCAAAAACACCTGTGAAGCCTTGACGTAGCAAGCGGGTCATGAGAAAGTTTTAGAACTTCGGCCGAAGTGGTGAAATTGGTAGACACACCGTCTTGAGGGGGCGGCGGCGCAAGCTGTGCCGGTTCGAATCCGGTCTTCGGCACCAAATTGCAGCCTATAGGGCTGTTTTTTTGTCTCTGGAGTATACCAGAGCATTGATTTATATATAAGAAAATTAATTTATAGCGGACTCTGGAGATGGTGTTTTCAGGTCCATATTTGGGTGGAGGAGTGTTGGGGATGTTGAACCACTATTTACCCGTGCTCATCTTTATTGTGGTGGCACTGGTGGTCGGTGTGGTCCCATTGCTGATGGGCGCCTCGCTGGGACCGCACAAACCGGATAGCGAAAAGCTCTCGCCCTATGAATGTGGCTTTGAGGCTTTTGAAGATGCGCGCGTCAAATTTGATGTGCGCTATTATCTGGTGGCCATTCTGTTCATTCTCTTTGATCTGGAAATTGCCTTCCTGTTCCCCTGGGCCGTGGTCTTTGATCAGATCGGCATGATGGGTTTTCTGGCCATGATGATTTTTCTCGCCATTCTCGTGGTGGGTTTCATTTATGAGTGGAAAAAAGGAGCCTTGGAATGGGAATAGAAGGCATCCTCGAAAAAGGTTTTGTGACCACCAGCATCGATACCGTGGTCAACTGGAGTCGGACCGGCTCCTTGTGGCCCATGACTTTTGGGCTGGCATGCTGTGCCGTAGAGATGATGCATGCCGGAGCAGCCCGTTATGATCTGGATCGCTTTGGTATCGTGTTTCGTCCCAGTCCGCGTCAGTCAGATGTGATGATTGTGGCGGGAACTCTGGTCAATAAAATGGCCCCAGCCTTACGTAAGGTCTATGACCAGATGCCGGAACCGCGATGGGTGGTTTCCATGGGTTCCTGCGCTAATGGTGGTGGCTATTATCACTACTCGTACAGCATAGTGCGTGGTTGTGATCGCATCGTACCGGTGGACATTTATGTTCCCGGTTGCCCGCCCACTGCCGAGGCGCTACTTTACGGTCTGATTCAGTTGCAGAAAAAAATTCGCCGCACCAACACGATAGCCAGGTAAGCCATGACTGACGCACTTGAAAACCTGCGCCAGACACTGAGCGCAAAGCTGGGAGATAATCTGCGCGATGCCCGTGTTGATCGTGAAGAATTGACGGTGGAAATAGCGCTGGAAGAGTTCCACGCAGCTTGTCTCTGGTTGCGCGACGATCCTGCCTGCCGCTTCGACATGCTGATAGATGTATGCGGAGTCGATTACTCCGAATATGGCGACGGTACCTGGGAAGGTCCGCGTTTTGCGGTGGTCTATCATTTGCTTTCCCTGCCACACCGGCAGCGCATCCGTTTGCGGATATTTGCGGACACGGAGTTGCCGATTGTTCCCTCCGTAGTGGATGTCTGGGCGGCCGCCAACTGGTTTGAGCGGGAGACTTTTGATCTGTACGGGATTTTGTTTGATGGTCATCCCGACCTGCGCCGTATTCTTACCGATTATGGTTTTGTGGGTTATCCATTCCGTAAGGATTTTCCGCTGGTGGGAACCGTAGAAATGCGTTATGACGCCGATCAGGGGCGCGTCATTTACGAACCCACGCGCACCGAAGAACGGGTGGTTGTCCCGCGCATCATCCGGTCCGGGGAGGAGGGGCGTTACAATGCCAGAAATCAATAATTTCACCATGAACTTCGGGCCGCAGCATCCTTCGGCACACGGGGTGTTGCGTCTGGTGCTGGAGCTGGACGGGGAAGTCATCGAGCGTGCTGATCCACATATTGGTTTGCTCCATCGTGCTACGGAAAAGCTGGCCGAAAATAAAACCTATCTGCAGAATTTGCCCTATATGGACCGCCTCGACTACGTGTCGATGATGTGTAACGAGCATGCGTACTGCCTGGCTGTGGAAAAGCTGCTGGGTCTGGAAGTGCCAAGGCGTGCCCAGTATATTCGTACGCTTTTCGACGAAATTACCCGGGTTCTCAACCATCTGCTCTGGCTGGGTGCCTATGCGCTGGATGTGGGTGCCATGAGTGTCTTCCTGTACTGCTTTCGTGAGCGGGAAGATCTTATGGACGTGTATGAGGCGGTTTCCGGTGCGCGGATGCACGCAGCTTATTATCGGCCTGGTGGGGTGTATCGTGATCTCCCGGCACAGATGCCCCAATATGTGGCCTCGCCTTACCGGGATGCCAGGCGCCTGGATGAACTCAATGCCAATCGTCAGGGAACGGTGCTCGATTTCATTGAAGATTTTACCCGGCGTTTTCCCGGTTATGTCGACGAATATGAAACATTGCTGACCGATAACCGCATCTGGAAACAAAGAACAGTGGGGATTGGTGTGGTAGGTTCCGAGCGGGCGGTGCAGCTGGGCTTTACCGGTCCCATGTTGCGGGCTTCCGGGGTAGCCTGGGATTTACGGCGGACCCAGCCTTACGCAGCTTATGCTGATCTGGATTTTGAGATTCCTGTCGGTAGTACCGGGGATTGTTATGACCGCTATCTGGTACGGGTGGCGGAAATGCGGCAAAGCAACCACATCATTGCCCAATGCGTGAATTGGCTGCGCCAGAATCCGGGGCCGGTCATTACGGATGACTTCAAGGTGGCCGCGCCGCCCCGTGAAGAAATGAAGGGCAGCATGGAAGCCCTCATCCATCACTTCAAGCTGTTTTCGGAAGGCATGTCCGTTCCGGCAGGAGAAGTGTACACAGCCGTTGAGGCTCCCAAGGGCGAATTCGGTATCTACATGATTTCTGATGGTGCCAACAAACCCTACCGGATGAAAATTCGTGCCCCCGGTTTTTCTCATCTGGCAGCGATGGATGAAATGGCCAAGGGACACATGATTGCAGATGTGGTGGCGATACTGTCCACCATGGATATTGTTTTCGGCGAGATTGACAGGTAGAGCATGTTATCGGAAAAGTCCCTGAAAGCTATTGCCTTTGAGCGCAGCAAGTATCCGCAGGAAGAGTCGCGTTCTGCGTTGTTGGCGGCACTGCGTATTGCCCAGGAAGAACAGGGTTATCTGCGTGATGAACTGATTGAATATGTGGCAGAAATTCTGGGTTTGCCAGCCATTCAGGCTTTTGAGGTGGCGACTTTTTACACCATGTATGACCTCAAGCCCGTGGGTCGCCACAAGCTCTGCGTCTGTGGCAGCGTGTCCTGCTTTCTGAACGGATCAGACAGAATCATTGGTCATCTGAGTAGAACCTTGGGAATCGGTCTGGGTGAAACGACGGCTGATGGCTTGTTCACCCTGCAGGAAGTGGAATGCCTGGGTGCCTGTAAAGATGCGCCGATGATGCAGCTGGGAGATCGGTACTACGAAAACCTGACTCCAGAAAGTCTGGATGCCCTGATTGCCCAATTGCGGGGAGGATCTGAAGATGTACGTTAATGGCGTTACGCTGCAGAATCGTGGTATTCCCGACTCCCATCGTCTGTCCGTGTATGCCGGAACCGGTGGTTATGAAGCTTTGCGCAAGGTCCTCCAGGAACCGATGGCGCCCGAGCAGATTATTGCCGAAATGAAAAAATCCGCTCTGCGTGGACGCGGTGGTGCCGGCTTTCCGACCGGACTGAAGTGGAGTTTCATGCCCAAAGGGGTCAGTGGCACGAAATATCTGCTCTGCAATGCCGATGAGGGCGAGCCCGGCACCTGCAAGGATCGGGATATTATGCGCTATGAACCGCATCGCCTGATTGAGGGGATGATTATTGGTGCCTATGCCATGGGTGCCACGGCGGGCTACATTTTTATTCGTGGCGAGTTTATTGAACCCATCCATATTGTCGAGGATGCGCTGGCTGAAGCCTATGCAGCGGGGTATCTCGGCCAGAATATTCTGGGTACCGGTTTTTCCTTCGATTTGTATGTATATCGGGGTGCCGGGGCCTACATTTGCGGGGAAGAAACCGCGCTTATGGAAGCCCTGGAAGGCAAAAAGGGCCAGCCGCGCTTCAAGCCACCTTTTCCCGCCAGCTACGGACTTTATGGGCGACCCACCACCATCAACAACGTCGAAACGTTCGCCTCGGTGCCGGACATTATCACCAGGGGCGGCGAGTGGTTTTTGAATCTGGGTAAACCCAATAATGGGGGCACCAAGATTTTCTCCGTCACTGGTCAGGTCCAGAAACCCGGAAATTACGAAGTCCCCATGGGGCTTCCGTTCCGGGAATTGCTGGAGATGGCCGGGGGCTTGCGTCCTGGTCGCCGGCTGAAAGCGGTGATTCCCGGTGGAACCAGCACGGCGATGGTGGCTGGGGAGGTGATGATGGATGTCACCATGGATTACGACTCCATTTCCAAGGCGGGTTCGGCTTTGGGTGCGGGTTCCGTGATTGTCATGGATGACAGTGTGTGCATGGTCCGCACGGTGGAGCGCATTGCCCGTTTTTATATGCATGAGTCTTGTGGTCAATGTACACCCTGCCGCGAAGGCATGGGTTGGTTGTGGCGGGTCATGCATCGCCTCGAAAACGGTCAGGGTCGGGAAGAAGACCTGCAACTGCTTCTGGATGTGGGTTCGCGGATTGAGGGGCGGACCATCTGCGCCCTGGCAGATGGTGGTGTGGCCCCAGTGGTGAGTTCCATCAAGTTATTTCGTGAGGAATATGAATACCATATTGAACACAAAAGCTGCATGATCAGTATGGGAGAACACTGATGCTGCATATTGAAATAGACGGACAGCAAGTCGAAGTGGCAGCCGGGACCACGATCATGGAGGCCGCTGAGTCTCTAGGGATTTATATCCCGTTTTTCTGCTATCACCCCAAACTTTCTGTTGCCGCCAATTGCCGGATGTGTCTGGTGGATGTGGAAAAAGCGCCAAAACCCTTGCCCGCCTGTGCCACCCCGGTGTCCGACGGAATGAAAATAGCCACGGCTTCGCGCAAGGCAAAAATGGCCCAGCAGGGTGTTCTGGAATTTTTGCTGATCAACCATCCCCTGGATTGTCCGATTTGTGATCAGGGCGGCGAATGTCCATTGCAGGACATCACCATGGGCTTTGCCAATCCGCACAGTCATTACAATGAGGAGAAGCGGGTTGTCGAAGACAAGGATATCGGTCCGCTGATCACTACGGAAATGACCCGCTGCATTCAGTGTACCCGCTGTGTGCGTTTCGGGCAGGAAATCGGTGGCATCAAGGAGCTTGGGGCTACCGGACGCGGTGAACACATGGCCATTGGCACTTATGTCGCCAAGGCTGTGAAATCGGAATTATCCGGAAACATGATTGATTTATGTCCGGTGGGCGCGCTGACCAGCAAACCCTTCCGCTACAAGGCCCGCTCCTGGGAACTGAAGCACACCCCCGGCATTTGTCCGCATTGTTCCACGGGCTGCAATACCGATGTCCAAAGTCTGGGCAAGGAAGTGCTGCGGGTTTTGCCGCGCAATAATGAAGCTGTCAATGAACAGTGGATTTGTGACAAGGGGCGCTATGCCTACACCGGACTAAATGCGCCTGATCGGGTGACCAAGCCGTTGTTGCGCGATTCGCAGGGTAAGTGGACGGAAGTCTCCTGGGCCGAAGCCCTGGAAGCGACGCTCGCCGGACTGGAAAAAGTGCTGGCCCGTCACGGTGCAGACAAGCTGGCCGGACTGATTTCCGGACAGTCCAGTAACGAAGAACTGTTTTTGTTCCAGGCCTTGTTGCGCGGACTGGGTAGCCCGCATGTGGATCATCGTCTGCATCAGCAGGATTTCCGTGCGGATGCGGCCATGCCTCTTTATCCGGCGCTGAATATGAGTCTGGAAGAACTGGAAAGAGAGCCACTGATTGTGCTCTGTCATGGCTTCACCCGACACCAGCAGCCGCTGACCAACCATCGCCTGCATAAGGCGGTACTGAACGGCGGCAAGGTAGTGAGCATTGACAGCATGCGTCAGGATTTCAATTTTCCGGTCACCCAGATGGTTGCCGGGGCGGGTGAAGATCTGGCCTTGTACCAGCAACTGGCGGGGCATTTTGCCCATGTTCATGAAGAAAAACAGAGCGATGGTCTGGTAGATTTGGCCCGGGAAATGGCGGCAGCAGATAATCCGCTCATTTTGATTGGCAGTGCCTTGCTGCATCATCCCCAGGCTGCTGATCTGCTGGCGCAGGTGGAAAGCATTGCCGAACTGGCGGGTGGGCGGATTGGCTGGCTGGCGGATGAAAGCAATAGTGCCGGAGCCTGGTTGAGTGGCTGTGTCCCCCAGCGCGCTCCTGGCGGCCACCTGCTTGCAGAGCCCGGTTTGCCTGCAGGTGCCTGCTGGAATGCCGAAATGCAGGGCTTTATTCTTTTCGGCGTAGAGCCGGGTGTGGATAGTCTTGCAGGAGCACAAGCCGTCCAGCGCCTGCGCGATGCCGAGTTTGTTTTAAGCATCAGTCATTTTGGGAATGAAGCCCGGCAGTATGCGGATGTGATACTACCCATGGCCGCGTTTGCCGAGGGTTCAGGTTCTTATGTGAATAATGAAGGACGCTGCCAGTCCTTCCGCGCGGCAGTGAAATTACCCGGTGAAGCCCGGCCCGGCTGGAAAATATTGCGGGTATTGGGTGATAGTCTGAAGCTGCCGGACTTTCAGTACAATGAACTGAGCGAAGTGAGCGCCGCCTGGCATCATGCTGTGGGCGACTATGGTATGGATATTCCGCCTTTCCACGCCTTCCCAGCACTGGAAGCAGTGCAACCCATACCAGCAGGCGCGTTGTTGCGCCTTGGCGACTGGCCCATATATCAGGGGGATCCTCTGGTACGCCGGGCCAAGCCGCTGAGTACGCCCCTGGTTGCCAGAATGCATCCCGATCAGGCCCGTCAGTCGGGAATTCAGGGTGAGGCCGTGGAAGTCAGTTCCGCATCAGGAAAAGTCACTCTGGCGCTGGATCTGGATACGCATATTCCTCTGGGTTGCATCTGGATTCCTCTGGGCTACCCGGAAACTTCAGGACTTGCTGCGCCTTATCTGCCCTGTTCCGTAGCGATGGCAGCATTACTGCCGGAAACCCAGAGGGCATCATAATGCACGATTTTTATCAAACCGGCTGGTGGGCAGTCATCTGGTCGATTATCAAAATTGTCATTGTGGTGGTGCCGTTATTGCTGGGTGTGGCTTACCTGACCCTGGCAGAACGCAAGGTCATTGGTTACATGCAGGTCCGTCTGGGACCCAACCGGGTGGGTTTCAGAGGTTCGCTGCAGCCTATTGCCGATGCGCTGAAGCTGATGTTCAAGGAAGTCATCATTCCCACCAGTGCCAATCGCTTCCTGTTTCTGGCAGCACCGGTGCTGGCGTTTGTCCCCGCGCTGCTGGTCTGGGCGGCAGTGCCTTTCGGGCCGGATGTGGCTATCTCCAACATGAACGCCGGTTTGCTGTACGTGCTGGCGATTGCCGGGTTGGGCGTGTACGGCATTATCGTGGCGGGCTGGGCTTCCAATTCCAAGTATGCGTTTCTGGGTGCCATGCGCGCCGCCGCACAGCTGGTTGCTTACGAAATCGCCATGGGTTTTGCCCTGGTCGGGGTGTTGATGTTGGCCCAGACCCTGAATCTGAGCAAAATTGTCGAGGCCCAGGCCGGTGGCGGATTCTGGTCCTGGTACTGGTTGCCCCTTTTTCCGTTTTTTCTGGTGTATTTTATTTCCGGTGTGGCGGAAACCAACCGCGCACCTTTTGACGTAGCGGAAGGCGAGTCGGAAATTGTCGCCGGTTTCCATGTGGAATATTCTGGAATGGCTTTCGCCCTGTTTTTCCTGGCGGAATATGCCAACATGATTTTTGTGTCGTTGTTGACGACGGTCCTGTTTCTGGGCGGTTGGTATGCACCCATCAACACACCATTATTGACCTGGATACCCGGCCTGGTCTGGTTGCTGCTCAAAACCGCTTTTCTGCTATATGTGTTTTTGTGGATTCGTGCAACATTCCCACGCTATCGCTATGACCAGATCATGCGCCTGGGCTGGAAAGTGTTCATTCCGGTAACCATTGCCTGGATTGTGGTAGTGGGTATTGCCCTGGAAACACCCATGCGTGCCATTCTGCGCTGAGGAGAACAATATGCAAATTCGCCCAAAGCAGTGGTTCAAGACTTTTTTCCTGACGGAAATGCTGCGCGGTATGCAGCTGACCGGCCGGTATTTTTTTGCCCGCAAAATTACCGTGCAGTATCCCGAAGAACAAACGCCCCAGTCTCCGCGTTTTCGGGGGCTGCATGCCCTGCGCCGTTATGAAAACGGTGAAGAACGCTGTATCGCCTGTAAATTATGTGAAGCCGTCTGTCCGGCATTGGCGATCACCATTGAAAGTGAGCAACGCAATGATGGAACCCGCCGCACCACCCGTTATGACATTGATCTGAGCAAGTGCATTTTTTGTGGTCTTTGTGAAGAATCCTGTCCGGTGGATTCCATTGTCGAAAGTAGGGTGTTGTCCTATCACGGCGAAATTCGTGGTGATCTGATTTATACCAAGGATATGCTCCTCGCCAATGGTGATCGTCTGGAAGCAGAATTGGCAGCGGATCGCGAAGCAGACCGCGCATATCGTTGACAGGAAAATAATCATTATGATCATAACCACTATTCTTTTTTACCTTTTTTCGGCGATATTGCTGGGTTCTGCGACAGCGGTAATCACGGCAAGAAATCCGGTATATGCGTCGCTTTTTCTGGTGCTGGCGTTTTTTAATGCCGCCGCCCTGTTCATTTTGCTGGGCGCAGAATTTTTGGGTCTGATCCTGATTCTGGTTTATGTGGGCGCGGTCATGGTGCTTTTCCTGTTTGTGGTGATGATGCTGGATATTAATTTGACCCGTCTCAAGGAAGGGTTTTTGAGTTACCTGCCGCTGGGGCTGGCCATTGCCATTCTGGGCGTGCTGGAACTGGCCGTGGTTTTCTGGACTTCGCCGTTGGGCCATATTCCTGCTCCCGGCCCTATTCCTGCCAATGCAGATAATACCCGCGCCCTGGGCGTATTGCTTTACACTCATTATTTATATCCCTTTGAGATTGCGGCGGTGATTTTGCTGGTTGCGATTATTGCGGCTATTGCCCTGACCTTGCGGCGTCGCCAGGGCACTAAAACCCAGAGTATTGATGCGCAAATGGCAGTGCGTGCCAAAGACCGCATCAGCCTGGTGAATTTGCGGAGGCCAGAACAATGATGATGGGTGGACAACCAACGCTCGCCGCTTATCTGATACTCGGGGCTATCCTGTTTTCCATCGGTGTGGTGGGGATTTTCCTGAACCGCAAAAACGTGATTATTTTGCTGATGGCCATTGAATTACTGCTGCTGGCAGTGAATATCAATCTGGTGGCCTTTTCCCGCTATCAGGGTAATCTCGAAGGGCAGGTTTTTGTTTTTTTCATCCTGACGGTAGCTGCTGCTGAAGCAGCCATTGGTCTGGCCATTCTGGTGGTTTACTTCCGAAACCGCCGGAGTATCAACGTAGAAGATATTGACGAGTTGAGAGGCTGATATGTGGGTTTTTGACTGGTTGAATGCCTTTCCGCCTCTTCTTGTGTACCTGATTATTCCGTTGGCACCGCTGGCCGGTTCTCTGGTGGCTGGTTTTGGCGGCTGGAAGCTGCAGGAACAAGCGCACTGGGCGCCCTTGACGGGGGTTGCCGTCTCTTTTTATCTGGCCCTCGCGGTACTGTTTCAGACCCTGCATGGGGTCGATTTTTACGGCAATATCTATATATGGGCTGTGCTCGGCCATCTGCAAGTACCCATCGGGTTTGATGTGGACAGCCTGACCGCGCTGATGCTGGTGGTGGTTACTTTTGTGTCGCTTTGCGTGCATTTGTACACCATAGGCTACATGCATGGTGATCCTGGTTATGCCCGCTTTTTCAGTTATATTTCCCTGTTCACTTTCAGCATGATCATGCTGGTGATGAGCAACAATTTTCTTCAGTTGTTTTTTGGCTGGGAAGCGGTGGGTCTGGTTTCCTATCTGCTCATCGGTTTCTGGTTCCAGCGCGAAAGCGCCAATGTCGCAGCCCTGAAGGCATTTATTGTCAATCGGGTCGGTGATTTCGGTTTCCTGATTGGTATTGCGGCTATTTATCATTACTGCGGCAGTCTCGATTACCGGACGGTATTTGCCATGGTGCCCCATCTGGTCGGCCAGACCGTAGAAATTATTCCCGGACATCCCTGGAATGTACTGACCTGGATTGCCTTGCTGCTGTTTATCGGTGCCATGGGCAAATCAGCCCAGGTGCCGCTGCATGTCTGGCTCCCGGAATCCATGGAAGGCCCAACCCCCATTTCGGCGCTGATTCACGCCGCGACCATGGTTACCGCCGGGATTTTCATGGTGGCCCGGATGTCGCCCATTTATGAACAATCGGCCACAGCGTTGACCGTCATTTTGTTGATTGGCTCTATTACCGCCTTGTTCATGGGGCTGATCGGACTGGTGCAAAATGACATCAAGCGCATTATTGCCTACTCAACCCTTTCCCAGTTGGGATACATGACGGCTGCACTGGGGGCTTCGGCCTTTTCAGCGGCTATTTTTCACCTCATGACCCATGCTTTTTTCAAAGCGTTGCTGTTCCTGGCGGCGGGTTCGGTGATTCACGCCATGGCCAATGAGCAGGACATCCGTAAAATGGGCGGCTTGCGCAAGGCTATGCCCATTACTTACATCACCTTTCTGATCGGCGGTCTCGCACTGTCGGGTATTCCGCCCTTTGCCGGTTTTTTCAGCAAGGATCTGATTATTGAAGCTGTGGGTATTTCCACCTTGCCGGGAGCTGGCTGGGCCGAGTTCATTCTGGTGGCGGGAGCCTTTGTCACGGCCCTCTATACTTTCCGGATGTTTTTCATGGTGTTCCACGGTAAACCCCGCATGGACCCCTACATCCGGGATCATCTGCATGAGTCACCCTGGGTGATTACGGTGCCACTCATTGCATTGGCTATTCCTGCGGTATATGCCGGTTGGGCGTACATCGGTCCGGTAGGTTTGGGGCATTTTCTCGATTCTTCGCTGGTTATTGCTCCGCAGTTCAACACCATCGGTGAAATTGCCGCACATTGGCAGGGCGCTGGCGTCTTCCTCGTGCATGGTCTGGAAGCCTGGCCCTTTTGGTTGGCCGTGGCGGGTATTGTTTGTGCTGCCTACTTTTATGCCTGGAATACGGGTTTACCCGAATGGCTCAGCCGCATCCTCAGTCCGGCAGCCTGGCTGCTGGAGAGTAAATACGGTTTTGACACTTTTAATAATACGGTTCTGGTACGCGGTGTTATTCAGTTTGGACGGTTGTTCTGGCATGTTGGTGACGAAAAACTGATTGACGGCCTGATGGTCAATGGCACCGCTTTCGGCATCGGCAAGTTGGCATTGTCCTGGCGTAAAGTGCAAACGGGATACATTTATCATTATGCTTTCGCCATGATTATCGGGTTGATTTTATTCATGACATATTTTGTGATCTGGAAGGGGTAGGCACTGATGAACGCTTCGCTCCTCAGCTATTCTATCTGGATACCCATCGTCGGCGGCCTGCTGGTTCTGGCCGTTGGAGATCGCCGTGCGGCGCTGGCGCGTTGGTTGGCCCTGATTGTGTCCTTGCTGGCCTTTGCCGTTACCATTCCCCTCTATACGGGTTTTGATACGCACACTGCGGCCATGCAATTCAGTGAGCGGGTTTCGTGGATTCCTTCCCTGAATATTTATTATCACCTCGGTGTGGATGGTATATCCCTGTGGTTTATATTGCTGACCAGCTTTTTGACCGTACTGGTGGTCATCAGCTCCTGGCGTAATGTCCAGACCCGGGTTGCCCAATTCATGGCGGCTTTCCTGATTATGGAAGGCATGATGATCGGCGTGTTCTGCGCCCTCGATGCCATTCTTTTTTATGTATTCTGGGAAGCCATGCTGATTCCGATGTTCCTGATTATCGGCGTCTGGGGTGGACGACGACGGGTGTATGCCACCATCAAGTTTTTTCTGTATACCTTCCTGGGTTCCGTGTTGATGCTGGTGGCTTTGTTGTACCTGTATTTTCACAGCGGCAACAGTTTCGACTTGCTGGTTTATCAGCACACCCCCCTGGGAATGACGGCGCAGATTCTCATATTTATTGCGTTTTTTGTGGCGTTTGCGGTAAAAATTCCCATGTGGCCAGTACATACCTGGTTACCGGATGCCCACGTGGAGGCGCCTACCGCCGGATCGGTGGTACTGGCCGCTATCATGCTGAAGATGGGTGCATACGGTTTTCTGCGCCTGAGTCTGCCCATTGTTCCGGATGCCAGCCACAAACTCGCCTGGCTGATGATTCTGCTTTCCCTGATCGCCATTATTTATGTGGCGCTGGTGGCCATTGTTCAGGAAGACATGAAAAAACTGGTGGCTTACTCCTCCATTGCCCACATGGGCTTTGTGACGCTGGGCTTTTTCGTGTTTGATAGTGTCGCCATTGAAGGCAGTATTATTCAGATGCTCTCTCACGGCTTTATCAGTGCCGCCATGTTCCTCTGCATCGGCGTGCTCTATGACCGTATGCACACCCGGAATATCAAGGCCTATGGAGGGGTCGCCAACGTCATGCCGATATTTGCGGCGTTGATGATGTTATTCGCCATGGGTAATGTGGGGTTGCCGGGGACTTCCGGTTTTGTGGGTGAGTTCATGGTGGTGCTCGGCACTTATCAGGTTAATCCGTGGTATGCGATTCTTGCCGCTACTGGTCTGATTACCGGAGCCAGCTACACCCTGTGGCTGTTCAAACGCGCTATTTTTGGTGGAATTGTGCACCCCGAGGTGGCAGCCCTGAAAGATCTCGATGCCCGCGAAATGCTGGTGCTTGGGACCCTGGCGGCGTTCACGTTGCTCTTGGGCGTATGGCCCGCACCTTTCCTTGATATCGTACATACTTCGGTACAGCATCTGGTGGCGCAGATAGCTGTTTCGAAAATTCCGGCGTAGAAGGACACTGCCTATGAATGCTTTTCTGCTGCATTGGACTTTTGCGATACCGGAAATCTGGGTGTTGATCATGGCCTGCGTGGTGTTGCTGGCGGATTTATACCTGGGTGAACGACTGCGGGACGTGGCTCCGGTGTTGACGGTCCTGACGCTGCTGGGTGCAGCAGTGCTGACCTTTTTTGAATTGGGACAAAGTGGTACGACTTTCGCCGGTTTGCTGGTGCTGGATCCGTTTACCAATGTGGCCGAATTGTTCAGCTATCTGGCCGTATTGATGGTGGTGCTCTATTCGCGACGCTATCTGATGGATCGCGGCATATACCGGGGCGAAATCTACGTATTGTTGCTTTTTGCCCTGCTGGGGGTCATGGTGATGGTCTCGGGCGCCAACCTGTTGAGCATCTATCTGGGGCTGGAGCTTTTGGCGCTGAGTCAATATGCGCTGGTTGCCTTCAATCGCGACAGCCTGGTCGCAACCGAAGCAGGGCTGAAATATTTTGTTCTGGGTGCCCTGGCTTCGGGTTTGCTGCTTTACGGTATGTCGCTGCTCTACGGACTGACAGGAACCCTGGAGGTTCGCCATATTGCTGCAGCACTGGTGAATGTTACCAGCAGTAATCTGATTCTGGTATTTGCCCTGGTCTTTATCGTGGCGGGTATTGCTTTCAAGCTCGGCGCAGCCCCCTTTCACATGTGGTTGCCGGATGTCTATCAGGGCGCACCCACGGTGGTAACGACCTTTCTGGCCTCGGCACCTAAAATCGGTGCCTTTGCCCTGATTATTCGCCTGCTGGTAGATGGTGGGTACGGCATGCTGGAATCCTGGCAGCAGATATTTATTGCCCTGACATTGGTATCTCTGGTTGTAGGCAACCTGATTGCCATTGCCCAACAGAATCTGAAACGGATGCTGGCCTACTCAACCGTAGGGCATGTGGGTTTTCTTTCCCTGGGCATTGTTGCGGGGACAGAAGCTGGCTTTGCCAGCGCATTTTTCTACACCATTGTTTATGTGCTGATGTCTCTGGCCGGTTTCGGGATGATTCTGCTCCTCACCCGGGCGGGTTTTGAGGCGGATCGCATTGATGATTTCAAGGGATTATCGCAGCGCAAACCCTGGTATGCCTTTTTGATGCTCATCATCATGTTTTCCATGGCGGGTGTTCCGCCGACGGTGGGTTTTTATGCCAAGCTGGCGGTGTTCCAGGCCGTCATTGCAGCGGGTTATGTGTGGTTGGCGGTGATCGGCGTATTGCTGGCAGTAATTGGGGCTTTCTATTATTTGCGGGTCGTTAAAGTCATGTATTTTGATGCCCCTGAACCGGAAAGCGGGCCGATCGTGCGCGATGATCTTGCCAGTGCTACCCTCAGTATCAACAGTCTGGCCTTGCTGGTTCTGGGGATTGTCCCCGGACCGCTGATGGCCTTCTGTTTTTATGCCATGCAGGGAGTGATTTGATGGATATGCATAATTGGGTACTACTTTATATATTACTGGCTTTTGTGGCAGCCAATTTGCCCTGGCTGAGCAATCGCCTGTTTTTTATACGCCCGGTTGCGGGAGGCAAGGCTCTGCAGTGGTATCTGCTGGAGTGGTTGGTGATGTACTTGATTGTGGGGCTGATCGGCATGGCTGTTGAAAACAGTCTGGATGGTAGCCTTCATGCCCAGGGGTGGGAATTTTATGTGATTGCCCTGTGCATGTTTGCCGTTTTTGCCATACCGGGTTTCATCTGGCGCTTTAACGTGCTGCCCATGTTGCGTAGATCTTGACCGGAGCCCGCGTAATGGGTACATTTGCGGGCTGCAGGCGCGTAGCTCAGGGGGAGAGCGCTACCTTGACACGGTAGAGGTCGGCGGTTCGAAACCGCCCGTGCCTACCAAATCCCGCACCAGAGGGAGGAATCTCTCTGGTGCTTTTTCTTTGGAGGGGGCATATGCCAGACATTCAGTTGCCAGACGGTAGTCATCGACAGTTCCCTGAACCTCTCACCGGGCTGGAACTGGCGCGCACTATCGGCAGCGGACTCGCCAAGGCAGCAGTAGTCATGCGCGTCGATGGTACCCTCAAGGATCTTTCCACGGTGCTGGATGAGAATGTGGCTGTAGCCATTATCACCAAGGACAGTCCCGAAGGTCTGGAAGTGATTCGCCACTCGACTGCGCATTTGCTGGCGCAGGCGGTTCAATCGCTGTTTCCGGGTGTTCAGGTGACTATCGGCCCGGTGATTGAAAACGGCTTTTATTATGATTTTGCCAGTGCGCGCAGCTTTACGGTGGAAGATCTTGCCGCCATTGAAAACCGGATGCGCGAACTGGTGAAGCAGAATCTTGCCGTCCAGCGCGAAGTATTGTCTCGTGATGCCGCCATTGATCTCTTCGAGAGCATGGGTGAAGACTACAAGGTCCAGATTATCCGTGATATTCCGGCCAGTGAAGCATTAAGTTTGTACCGCCAGGGTGATTTCGTAGATCTCTGCCGGGGTCCTCATGTGCCTTTTACCGGATCACTGGGTGCCTTCAAGTTGCAGCGGGTGGCCGGAGCCTACTGGCGTGGAGACTCCCGCAATCCCATGTTGCAGCGGATTTATGGAACGGCCTGGGCGAGCCAGAAAGATCTGGACGCCTATTTGCAGCAACTGGCTGAAGCTGAAAAGCGCGATCATCGCCGTATTGGCACCGAACTGGATTTGTTCTCCATCCAGGAAGATGCTGGGGGCGGATTGGTTTTCTGGCATCCTATGGGTGCCCGGATCCGGCGAGTCATTGAGGACTTCTGGCGCAGTGCCCACGTGGATGGGGGCTATGAATTACTGTTTACTCCGCATATTGCCCATGAGCAGCTGTGGCATACCTCTGGGCACAAGGACTTCTACGCGGAATCCATGTTTGATCCCATGCAGGACGAAGGCCAGCCGTATCAGCTCAAGCCCATGAACTGTCCTTTTCACATTCTGATTTACAAAGACAGGTTGCGTTCCTATCGGGATTTGCCCCTGCGTTGGGCGGAACTGGGGACGGTATACCGTCATGAAATGTCTGGCGCACTGCATGGTTTGATGCGGGTGCGCGGCTTTACCCAGGATGACGCCCATGTATTCTGTCGCCCTGATCAGATTGCGGTGGAAATTGGCGAAGTGCTGACGCTGGTTCAAAAAATTCTCGGCACCTTTGGTTTTGACCGCTACGAAATCAACCTTTCCACCCGGCCAGAGCACTCCGTGGGCAGTGATGCCATCTGGGAAACAGCTACCCAGGCTTTGCAGACGGCCTTGGAACGTGCAGGCCTTGAATATCGGGTGGATGAAGGGGGCGGAGCTTTTTACGGGCCGAAAATCGATCTGAAAATTCAGGATGCCATTGGCCGTAAATGGCAGTGCAGCACCATCCAGCTCGATTTTAATTTGCCCGAGCGTTTCGGGATGGAGTATGTGGCCGAAGATGGTTCGCGGCAGGTGCCTATCATGGTGCATCGCGCCATATTTGGTTCCGTGGAGCGCTTTTTCGGGGTGCTCATCGAACATTACGAAGGAAAATTCCCGTTGTGGCTGTCACCCGTGGAGGTTGCGGTGCTTCCGATCAGTGAGCATTTTGTCGAATATGCGGAATCTGTCACTGCAGCATTGAGCAAACTCGGCCTCCGTGTCGAAACGGACTTGAGAAACGAGAAGATAGGTTATAAGATACGCGCCCACACCCTGCGCCGGGTGCCCTATATGCTGGTCGTCGGAGAACGCGAACAGGAAGCGGGAACCGTGGCGCTCAGGGATCGGAACGGTCAGGACTTGGGTTCCCATGGCATTGCTGCGCTGGGCACCGCTCTGCAGAAAATGCATCAGGAGCGGCAGAATACCCTGGAGTGGCAAGGCTAGCGAGGAGGATAAGGCGATCGCGACGGAGAAAGAAGTCAATATCAACCGGGAAATTACCGCAGCGCGGGTCCGGCTGATAGGGGTGGAAGGTGAACAAATGGGTGTGGTTTCCGTTATGGAAGCCTTGTCGGCCGCAGAAGAAGCCGAGCTGGATCTGGTGGAAATTGCTCCACAGGCGGAACCACCTGTTTGCAGGATCATGGATTACGGCAAGTTTCGCTTTCAGGAAAGCAAGCGTCAGCATGAAGCGAAGCGTCGGCAAAAGCAGACCCAGGTAAAGGAAATCAAATTCCGTCCGCGTACGGATGATGCCGATTACCAGATCAAGCTCCGTAATATCATGCGTTTTATTGATGATGGAGACCGGGCCAAAATTACCCTGCGCTTTCGCGGTCGTGAGATGTCTCACCCGGAACTGGGCATGGAACTGCTCAACCGGGTAGAAAAGGATTTAGCAGAAGTCGGGGTGGTTGAACAACGGCCACGCATGGAGGGACGGCAAATGGTGATGATTGTCGCCCCACGGAAAAAATAGGAGAGCATCGTGCCAAAAATGAAGAGCAATCGCGGAGCGGCCAAGCGTTTCAAGCGCACCGGATCCGGCAAATTTAAGCATCGTCAGGCGTTTTTGAACCACATCCTGACCAAAAAAACGACCAAGCGGAAGCGTCATCTGCGCCACACCTTGGTGACTTCGGGAAGCGATCAGGCTGCCTTGCGGCGCATGCTTCCCTACGCTTGATGACAGAGGAATCGTACCATGCCTAGAGTAAAACGTGGCGTAACCGCCCACGCCCGTCACAAAAAAGTCCTGGCTCGCGCCAAGGGATTCCGTGGTCAACGTAAAAGCAACTTCCGCATCGCCCATCAGGCGGTGATGAAGGCCCTGACTTATGAATACCGGGATCGTCGTACCAAGAAGCGGGACTTCCGCAGCCTCTGGATTGTGCGCATCAATGCCGCAGCGCGTTCAGAAGGGCTTAGCTACAGCCGTTTCATGAATGGTTTGTTGCGTGCCGGCATTCAGCTGGATCGCAAGGTCCTTGCGGATATTGCGGTGCGCGACAAGCTGGCGTTTACCCGTCTGGTTGAGGTGGCTAAAGGCCAGCTGGCCGCTTAATTGTGACGGAGGCTGTGGATATGTCGCTGTCTTCCATAGCTTCCCTTGCAGAGGCCACGCGTGATATTGCGGCCGCTGCAGATCTTGCTGCGCTGGAACAAATTCGTCTGCACTGGTTAGGGAAAAAGGGGCTGTTGACCCAGGCCATGCAGCAACTCGGACAATTATCTCCAGAATCGCGCCGTGAAGCCGGACAATTACTGAATGTGCGCAAGGAGGAAGTGCAGAATCTGCTGCAATCCCGCCGGACCGTACTGGAAACTGCACGGATTCAAGCCCGCCTGGAGGCTGAGCGAATAGATGTCTCTCTGCCCGGAAGGCGTATTGCGCTGGGGAGCAGTCATCCCATCCGTCAGACACTCGAATGGATAGAGCAATATTTTTCCGGTTTGGGTTTTGAAATTAGTGATGGTCCCGAAATAGAAGACGATTATCATAATTTTGAAGCGCTGAATATTCCCGAAGATCATCCAGCGCGGGCGATGCACGATACGTTCTACTTTGACCAGAATCGGGTGTTGCGTACGCATACCTCTCCCGTACAAATTCGCTATCTCGAGCAGCAGCAGCCGCCTTTGCGGATGATTGCAACGGGACGCGTTTACCGGAGGGATTCCGATATTACCCATACGCCCATGTTCCATCAGGTGGAAGGCCTGCTTCTTGATGAAGAAGCCAGTTTTGCTGATTTGCGTGGCCTGCTGGAAGATTTTCTTCAGAGTTTTTTTGCCAAACCGGATTTGCCGGTGCGCTTTCGGCCTTCCTATTTTCCCTTTACGGAGCCTTCTGCGGAAGTGGATGTGGGCTGCGTCATCTGTGGTGGTTCAGGTTGTCGGGTTTGCAAGCAAACCGGCTGGCTGGAAGTGCTGGGCTGCGGCATGGTGCATCCAGCGGTACTGGCTGGTGCCGGAGTAGATGGCGAACAATTCGGCGGTTTTGCTTTTGGCATGGGCATCGAAAGACTGACCATGCTGCGTTATGGGGTCAATGATTTGCGTCTCTTTTTTGAGAACGATCTGCGCTTTCTCAAGCAGTTTTCCTGAGGAGCGAAGGCTATGCGTATCAGTATTCAGTGGCTTCGTGATTGGTTGGATTTTTCCTGGAATACGGAAGAAATCGCGCGTCGGCTGACTATGGGTGGAATTGAGGTAGAGGCTATCGAGCCTGCTGCTCCGCCTTTTCATTCTGTGGTCGTTGCGGCGGTACAAAGCGTGGCAGCGCATCCGGAAGCCGACAAGCTACGAATCGCTCAGGTAGACGCTGGTGACGGTACCCTGCGGACGATTGTCTGTGGGGCTGCAAATCTGGCTGAAGGGCAGCGGGTACCCCTGGCCTTGCCGGGTGCGGAGTTGCCGGGTAATAAAAAAATAGGCATTTCGGAACTGCGCGGGGTGCGTTCGGAGGGCATGCTTTGTGCGGCCGGTGAGCTGGGTCTGGAAGATGGCAGTAGCGGATTGTTGATTCTGGATGCAGAGGCTCCCGTAGGTGCAGATCTGCGGACCTACCTGCATTTGGATGATGAAATTCTGACTTTGGGCATTACCCCTAATCGTGGTGATGCCCTGTCCATAAAGGGCGTGGCACGTGATCTGTATGCCCTCGGGGCGCAGCAACTGCATGATCCCCAGGCTGTCACGCAAGGCCCCGAGTGGTCTCAGCAGGACTCCACCCAACACCCCGTGCAGGGTGATTATTCTGTATCCATAGATGCTGAAGCCAGAACAGCCTGCCCCAGTTATACCGCATTGTGGATTGACGGCGTACCAAATCGCTTGCCGGATTTTTTGCGTGAGCGTTTGCGCCGTGCCGGTCAGCGCAGTATCCACCCGATGGTGGACTTGCTGAACCTCTGGATGTTTGATACCGGTCAGCCTTTGCACGCTTTTGATGCTGATACGATTCAGGGTGGCCTGTGTGTACGCTGGGCCAGGACCGGAGAAGTCCTTGATGCGCTGGATGGCCGCGATCTGAACCTGGAGCCTGATATGCTGGTCATTGCCGACGCGCAGGGACCATTGGCACTCGCGGGTATTATCGGCGGACGCCGTAGCAGTGTGACCGCGCAAACCGGTTCCATTATTCTGGAAGCGGCGTTTTTCCAACCCAAGGTCATTCAGGGCCGCGCACGTCGACTGGGTTTGCAAACCGATGCCGCCATGCGCTACGAGCGGGGCGTGGATTTTAATCTGGCTCCGCAGGTGGCCAGAGGCGTGCTCGCGCAAATGATGGAGCTGGCCGCCGCGCAATTGCGTGCCTCCCGTTCATTTACCCTGAAGGGCCAGTTGCCAGCTTCCGCCGAAATTTCATTGCGGCAAAAACGTCTTGAGCGGGTGATGGGAATGCCCTACGCGGCGACCGACGTTGAGCAGTTGCTGACGCGTTTGGGTCTGCAGATCCATCCGGCGCAGGATGGTTGGCAGGCCACTGCCCCCAGCCATCGTTTTGATCTGCGGATTGAGGCAGATCTCATTGAAGAGGTGGGAAGAATTTACGGTTATGACCGTCTTCCAGCCCATCGCCCGCGTGGCATCTTGCGGGCGGTTCCCGATAAGCCGTCATCATCTCAGAGATTGCGCCATATTTTGCAGGCCCGCGATTATCACGAAGTCATTACCTACAGTTTTATCAGCCAGGAATCTCAGGATGATTTCCAGCCGAATGCGGATGCACCCGCCTTGCTGAACCCCTTGTCAGCAGACCTGGCGGTGATGCGTGCCAGCCTCTGGCCGGGTTTGTTGCAGACCTTGCAATTTAATGCGAAGCGTCAGCAGGATCGTATTCGTTTTTTTGAAATGGGGCGAGTCTATTCGGCAGATCGACAGAGCATGATCCTGGCGGGTTGTATCTGGGGCGCTGCAGATCGTGAAAACTGGGCGCAACCCACCCGGGATGTGGATTTTTTTGATCTTAAAGGGGATGTAGCCGCCATTCTGGCGTTATGGCCACAAACCCATTTTGAGTTCCAGACCCTGTCCACTGAGCATGCGCTGCATCCCGGACAGGCCGCAGAAATTCTGGTTGAAGGCCGCCGAATCGGGATGCTCGGGGCTCTGCATCCGACCCTCGCAGCGCGCTATGACCTGGACAAATCGGCCTTTTTCTTCTATCTGGACATAGAGATGCTGGAACATTTGCAGAAAGGGCGGCATTTTACGGCGTTGTCACCCTATCCTGCCTTGCGCCGGGATATGGCGTTGGTCATACCCGAAAACATTGAGGCAGGAGCAGTTCTGGCGGCAATGCAGCAGGCTGCCAGTGCGGTGCTGCAGGAAATTCGTATTTTTGATCGCTATCAGGGGGAATCCCTGCCGGCAGGGACCTACAGTTTGGCATTTGCGCTCATTTTGCAGGATCGTGAGCGTACGCTGACTGAGGCTGATGTACAAATGGAACTGGAGCGAATGCTCACAGCAGTGAAGCAAATCGGCTCCATAGAACTCAGGGCATAGGGAGAAAAGAAAGTGGCCGTCACGAAAGCAGAAATTGTTGATATGTTGTTTGAAACCATGGGCTTGAACAAGCGTGAAGCCAAAGGTGTTGTGGAAGCCATGTTTGATCATATTCGCGAAAACCTGGCCCAGGGCGAAGAAGTGAAACTCTCCGGCTTTGGTAATTTCACCCTGCGCGATAAAAACCCCCGCCCAGGACGTAATCCCAAAACCGGCGTGGAAATTACCATCACCGCACGGCGGGTGGTGACTTTCCATCCGAGCCAGAAGCTCAAAGCCTACGTCAATGGTAGCGAACCAGATAACGGCTAAGGGTAAAGCTGGCAAAGAGCTCGCCGCGCTACCAGAAATTCCTGAAAAACGGTATTTCTCCATTAGCGAGGCGTCTCTGCTTTGTGGGGTAAAGGCCCATGTACTGCGCTATTGGGAGCAGGAATTTCCGCTACTCAGTCCGCTGAAAAGAAAAGGTAATCGCCGTTATTACCAGCGCCACGACTTACTATTGGTGCGACAGATTCGTGAGCTTCTATATGGAGAAGGTTACACCATCCACGGCGCTCGTGAACGACTTCAGGGGCTGCGCAACGAATCCAGTCACGGGCATCCGGTCTCAGCGGCACAACTGGAATTCGAAATGGAGGATAATGCCTCCGGCCTGCATTCCAGCACGGGCAACCGCCTGACCTACCTGCGGACTGAATTGTCCGAATTGATAAAAATATGTGCCGGCAAGCATTGACCCGACGCCAGCGAAGCATTAGAGTAGCGGCTCTTGCGGGGCGTAGCGCAGCCTGGTAGCGCACCTGAATGGGGTTCAGGTGGTCGGAGGTTCAAATCCTCTCGCCCCGACCAATAAATCAAAGGGTTAGGATGCATCTTCCTGATTTCTTTTTCTACAATCACCGCCTTTTTCTACAATCCTGCTCAGTGGGGTGATCCGCTCCGCTTCTCTGGCTCTGATATATGCCTCAGTCATATCGCCGCTGGCATGGCCGGCCAGGGCTTGCGCGTAGTCTCTTCCAGCGACCCGCTTGGCGTCAGTAAGCGCCTTGGCTCGTATGTCATGAAAGTGAATATCCTCCACGCCAGATTTGGCCACAATACGTCGCCAGGCACTGTTCCAACCGCTCACACTATAGGGTTGCCCATCTCGTGTGCAGAAGAAGTAGAGCGACCCTACCCTGCGGCGCAAACTCCTGGAACGTGCAACCACCTCGTCCAATGCATTGGTAATGATGAAGTCCATCTTTTTCCCGGTCTTGCCCTGACTGATAAGTAAAGAGTCACCGTTGATATCCGAAAATCGAAGCCTCATGATATCGCCACGTCGCATGGCGGTGAGGTAGGCGATATCAATGATGCACTGCCACTGGCTATCTGCATGTGACCTGATAAGGTCGAGCTCCTGGTCAGTGATGTAGCGGTCCCGTGGTTTTTCCTTGTTTCGCCTGACACCTTTGGTTGGATTGTGTTCACACCAGCCCCATCGAATGGCAAAGGAGAAGACCGTTGAAAGAAGGGCCATCTCGCGATTGGCTGCAACAGGTGATGGATGCTGGTCCAGATAAGCGGCGATATCCATACCTCTCACCTCGACGATCTGCATGTGCCCAAACACGGAGCGCAGCCGCGCGGATTGACGGATGTATTCCTTTCTGGTGGACTCTGCGAGCTTGGATAGCTCCGTACCGATATAGCGATCTATGGCCTGTCCCATCGTGGAGCCGGAGGCATTATGTCCTTCCATCTCGGCCCACTTGGCAACGGCCTCAGGATAATTATCTGCGAGCCTGGTCCACTGGCGCTTTCCGGCGACGAGCGTGACGTAATAGTATACCTTGCCTTTCTGGTGCATCCTTGGCGGTAGGTTATGGTGTGACGATCTATGCCGTCCCATGTTGTCGTGTCTCCTGCTTCAGAACATCCAGTCTCGGCCCATTACGTCTGGGCATTGCCCCTGATCCAACGAGATGACGTTCGACCTCTGCCCAAAGTACCACTGGTCGCCCGGTTGCCGCCACTTCATGCCTGTAACCATGGTCACATAGCCATCTGACCTGCCCAGGCTTGGTCTTCAGTCCTGTGAGGCTATATAGATCTTCCGGCGTTAGAAAAGTAGCCATGATTCCAAAATCCAGTCTGCCACGCGGAAGCTCCCGCCGTTATTGCGCGTGATTCGGCGAGAGGGCTCTTTTAGGGGTAGGGCGCTCATGGATCAGCTCCCAAAATGGACTGCCAGCGGGGCCTGTGCCTGATACCTTCCCGCAGCGTTTTCCCAAACTTCGGAAGGTGTTGGCGTAGAATCTTCCGGAGAGTATCCGAAAGCAATGATGGCACCAATGGCCGTCTCGAACCCCAAGTAAATACCTGTTACTGAAGTTGTCCCTTCGGATTGAAGCCCTGTTATGGGTAGCCGGGTGCCGTTGGGCCGGATGAGTATGCCAAGACGTGAGGCGTCCTTTGCGATCTGGATCATGATGCCACCTCGTTCCAGAGTACAACAGAGCACCACCGTGAGGGGGTGTCACCACGCGCGTCTCTCCCGATGCGGCCTGGCACCCGAAACAGAAAGGACCCTCTCGGTGCACACAGGAGTATCCGGCTAAGCAGCAACTCCAAACGGCTCCGTTGCTTTGGGCCCTTCCTTGTGACTATGAACAGGCGGGTGCGCTGCATCAGAGCACCACCTTCTGCACCGTGCCGGCGCGTGAGATCATGGCCATGAGGTCGACAATGGGTGTGGAGCGATCGAAGAGGAAAGTCAGTACAGCGCCGTCGCGGTAGGCGACGGAAACCGGTGCGTGTTTCTGAGTAAATCTGAGAGGGATTAGGTGCAGTGGGACAACCCCGTCCGCATTGGGGTGAAACCCCTGCCTGATTGGTTCATCATCAAGCGTGGTTCTTTGCATGGCTGCTGGTCTCCATGATGCCGCGAGGGAAGGGCGGCTTCGATGAAGAAATTATAACCGCAAAGGTTACAATGTCAACATAATGGTTATAACAACGATAGGTACCTAATCCATCACCTCATCGGTCTGCCGCCACTACGCTCCAAGTAGCCTCCCCAGATCTCCACGGAATCTAAGCGGTTCTCAGGGACTGAAAAAGGAGCGTATACCGGGTCCTGGTTGATGGAGCTAACCCGCAATGATCCGTCCGGGAGCCGGTGAACCATTTTAACCATTACTTCAGCGTCTACGCGCAGGACAAAAGTACACAATCGTGGATCTGTCACGCCCGGTCCGGGCGGAACGCGCCGGCGGGTGTCTACAACAATCCAGTCATTGTCAAAAATGAAGGGGCTCATGCTTTCCCCTCGCACCCGGTACGCCTTGCACGCGTTCAGCACACAACGTCTAGTCACAAAGAAATCAGCGTCGTATAGTCTCAACTTCTTTTCTGGTGCATCAGTGACAACTAGCCGATTACCCGCTCCAACTTCCAGTAATACGGCCTCTATGGCGGCATAACCATCCGGCACTGGTTCCTCGCCTGGATACCACGCACTGACATCCACACTTTCAGTCACACCAGACTTTTCCAACTGGCTGTGAATGCCCTGTCCTCCAAGTGCATCAAGGGTCTCAGCAGGAACTCCCAGTATATTGGATAACCTGACCAGCTCCTTTCTGGGAACCCCGCGTTCCTCCCAGTGTTGATAGTTCTGTGCATCTTTGAGCTGGAGAACATCTAGCGCATAGCGGCGCTTGGATAAGCCGCGTTTCTGCCTGTCCGATTCCAGCATGGCAATAGCAATTGTAGATCCTGTAGGTTTTCGGTTTTTCATGCGTTGATTGTTCCCCTTAGCTCACAAGCAGGGAAGCACCGCTGTGTTGACAGTGTCACCATTGTGGTTATACTTTGCCTCATGAATGGACTTGACCGTGCAGTGTCACATTTTGGCTCCCAGTCATCGCTCGCGCGCACGCTAGGAGTTTGCCCTATGGCAGTTAGCCACTGGCGGCGTCGAGGAGTTCCCCTCGCCCGCGCCATCGCCATCGAGCGCGCCACCGCCGGCGTTGTCACCCGTGCCGAACTCCGGCCCGACATTTTCGGCCCCTTGGATGAGATCAGAGACCGGGGAGCCACATGAGACACCAATCGACTACTACGACTTCTATGCCAGGCAACGGGGGCACCCGGATTGCGTTTTCAGCCGCGCGATCATTCCTGGCGCCCATTCGCAGGGCTGAGAAGGCTGGAAGAGACCATGCCAATTCCAAATGACGCACAAGAACTGGATTGTTCAGCGCTTCCGCCCCCACCTGTATCAGCCGACATTGATCTGCGTTCCTATTGTTGGATGAAGCTGGACCTGAGCCGACTCCATTCCAGCGACTTCATCCACCTGGCCAGCAATGAGGAGTTCGGCGCAGCGGTAAAGCTGTGGACCGAATCCATGCGGCAGGTACCGGCTGGCAGTCTTCCCAACGATGACAGGATCCTGGCTTGCCTCGCTGGATATCGGGGTTCTCTCCGACGGTGGATGAAAGTCAAAACGATTGCATTGCATGGCTTCTCCCTTTGCTCCGATGGCCGCCTGTACCATCCCGTGCTTGCGGAAATGGTACTCGATGCCTGGGGTAACAAGACTCAACAGCCGACATCAAGCCCTTCGGACCCGCGCGCCAAGGATCGTGAGCGCCTTCGTCGCTGGCGGGCGGCACAAAGGGCCAAACAGGAAAGCGCTCAGTCTATCAGAACTGAGGAAGCACACTCTACCCAAGCCGATGAAACGATTGAAACGTCTCAAGGCCGTTTCACGGAAACGTTTCCAGAAACGGCTGAAACGTTTCATAGAAAAGAAGGAGAGGGAGAAAAGAGAGAGAGAAGAAACGTTGATAACGTTTCCGAAACGGCGGGTGAAACGTTTCAGGAAACGCCACCCACAGAGTCCTCTCCACCGCCGACCGCAACCCGCGAAGGCACATTATGCAAGAAACTACGGGCACTTGGTGTTCGTGCAGCCCCTCACATGGTCGTTGTGCAGGAGATGTGTGCACGCCATTCCGATGAGCACATTCTGGCTGCGGCGGAGATCGCCTTGGAGAAAAAAGGCGGCGGCATCCATGTCGGCTACATCTCTGCAATGCTGAAAGATCCTGGGAAATCTTCAGGGAAAGGAGGAAAGAGCCAGCCGGCAGCGGGGCCGCCCAACCGCTCTCTGCTGCCGCCCATCGCCGTTGCCAAATCTCATTATGTCAGACTGTAGGAGAGCCGCCATGGAAAAGAAGTCCGATATCCACCATCAGCCATCCGTCCCTGCGGGCGATGCTGCCAGGGATCTCCTTGCCAAATGGGGATTCGACTCTACCAATGAGGCGATCCTGCCCGACCGTCATCCCCAGTACCGCGAGTGCGCGCGCCATGGCCGCTATCCGATCTCCATGGTGGATGAGCGGGACGTCATCCGCTACCTGTCACCGGTCTGTCCGGTGTGCGCGGCGGAGCATGCCTCCCGCCGGCTCATGGAGAGCGCGGCCATCCCAAAGCGCTACCTTGACTGCGGCTTCGACAACTACGTGGTCGAGGTCCCGGGTCAGCAGACGGCCCTCGACGTCTGCCGGGACTACGCAGATCATTTCGAAGAGCGCGCCCAAAAGGGATCCTGCCTCATCCTCTGCGGGAATCCTGGCACGGGCAAGAACCACCTGGCGTCTGCCATCGCCCACGTGGTGCTGTCCAAAGGGTACAGCGTGCTCCAGGTCACGGCCTACGACATCATTGCCCGGATCCGCCAGACCTGGCAGCGGGGAATCGGCAACAGTACGGAGCTGGAGGTTATCCGTGGGTTTGCGGAAGTGGGTCTGCTCATTATCGACGAGATCGGGAAAACCTTCGGCAGCGATGGTGAGCGGGTGCATCTCTTCGAGGTGATCGATCACCGGTACCGCGACCTGAAGCCGACCCTTATCCTGTCCAACGAGAATATGGAGGGCGTGGAGAAATATCTGGGTCCGGCCGCCTTCGATCGGCTGTGTCAAAATGGCGGCCTGCTGCTCTTTGACTGGCAGAGCCATCGCCGGGGGAGGGGGTGCAAATCCGATACGGCTATCTGTCTGCGGGGTGAATCATGAACAGAAATCATGAGCAGCACCTGCTGATGGATCACTTCTCAGAAGGTCACCCCAAGCTGAACCCGCATCCCGTCCGCTCCGCTTGCGCCCGAAGCGCGACCAGAGACCTGGCATCCTACCTGATCGACCTTGGCCCATTCTTTTCAGAGCCAAAGCGATTTCTGGAAGACCTGCGCGGGAGTGACTTTGCGCCGAAGGGATACGACTGCAGCGCACAGGTGGCCATCCGCCTTATGCGCTGGTCGCAAAGCATCCAGTTGACCCCCCGACAAAATCACACGATGAACCAGATCATCTCTGAGGCCATTCGGCGTGGAGCCGCGATCATCGAATCCAAAATCAGGATGGCTGAATGGTCTATACCAGATCATCGCGACGATCATCACGATCTTGCCGTCACGGCGGCCACCAAGGCATTGCAGCACTTTACGGAGAAGCACGACCTGACAACGATGCCGCACCCCAATATGGCGATATTCGTTGACGTGCACACCCGGTTTGCTTCCCGTGATGCCATGGAAGATTTCATTTATCGAAAACGGCTCAATGCGGAATTCGTGTTGCCCCACTGTTAATCAGCGTCATCTTTTGCCATATGTCAGCATCATGCATTTACCATGCGACTTTGTTAAAAATGAATATTTAACCACTTGGATAGATTGACATATTTTGTGGAATACATGTCAGGTCAAGGGCAAAGCATTTTGACGCTGTTTTCTGCTAAAAACTGATAAATCTCAAGCGCTGTTTAACACCAAGGACGACCAGGATTTGGTTCCAGGCAAGTGCTTGGCTACACTAAGGCGAATATTGTTTTGGAAATTCCCATTGCGCCTACCCGCATTTGTCAGCCTTCCCACCCGTAAGGAAATCCTCAAAAAACGTCCCCTCGGACGTTTTACCCATTATCTGGCACGCCCGATGCTCTGGCACCCGCATCGCCATAGCGTCGCTCGTGCTGCCGCCATTGGGACTTTTATTGGAAGCCTGCCTTTTTTTGGGCAAGTGTTCAGCATCCTGTTGCTCAGTCTCTGGCGGCGGGCCTACATTCCGGTAGGGGTAGCAATGCCTTTCGTGGTCACGGGCCCTCTGACCATCATACCGTTTTTTTTCGCTTGTTATGAACTCGGTTTCTGGCTACTCACCCAGTTGGGCATCGCTCCTGCCATCACCATTCATTATCGTGATATTCATCAAATATTTCATGGTGATATTGGCATTCTGGCGATGGGTGACCGGCTCTGGCATGCCTATCTGGTTACCTGGATAGGCAGCCTGATACTGGGCACCGCCCTCGCTCTGCTCGCTTATTTTGGCATCATGCAGGGCTGGCGCATCTGGGTTATCTGGCGCATGTGCCGCAGACGGCTGCGTCAGACCAGAGCGCGGTAAAAACGAATGTTAACAATTTATTGTCTATTCAATTTTAAGTCTATTAATGTATTTCGTTACTTATATGGAGTTGGGTAGGGACAGGCCATTGTTGGACCATCCCCCCCTAAGAACCGTGCTTGAGACTTTCCCCTCACACGGCTCAAGCCTCTACTAAGACCCCTTTCAGAATCCGGTTGTTACCACTTCCAATTTCTGGCGATGAAGATGCCACCCGGTTTCCCGTGGGATTTTCTCCCCACATATCGCGCAATTGCCGTTCTGCTCTTTCCAATGACGCAGCAGCTTGTTCCTGCCCTTGAATTGTGTTCTTTGTTAGATGAGACTTTTGCACCAGAAGGGTGAATTTCTTGTCAAATCCAATCTGCCGCACGGTCCTTCCTCCCTTTGTCCTTAGCGTGTATTTATCTTGGTCGGCTCTTTGACCCTGACTCGTTTGCACGAATACCAGGTCATATAACCAAGAAACAGATTTTTCCGTTGTACGAAGGAGAAGCAACCATGCGCTGGAAATAATCTCTTGCGGCCGTACCAAGGCCGCAAGAGATAGGGACTCCCTTGGCTAATGTGGTGCCAAATTATTACTCAAAGCTTCGGGATGGCCCGGCCGATTTGCCTGATGCCTGATATTGGCAAATATTAACCCGTTCCCAATCTGGGCGCGAATGACCGCTTCCGCTGCGTTGCTGTCACTCCTGGCTGCAGGGCGAATGGCGGCAACGGAGCGGAAACCGCCCATTGGTGGTCAGATACCTGGGCAAATGGATGAGTTGCGTTTGTGTAGACGCACGCCTACACTTCTCTCATGGAGATAGTGGGCTTCGATTGGGATAGCGGCAACTGGCCGAAGTGCGGAAAGCATGGCGTTTCCCGCCAAGTGATAGAGCGATTGTTTCTCGAAGGAAGGGTGATGGTTGCTCCCGACCCGAAGCACTCCCTCCCGACAGAAAGTCGGCATATTGCGGTGGGCCGGGTCGATGGCAGGCCAATGTTCGTGGCGTTTGCCATCAGGGATGACCTCATTCGCCCGATCAGTGCCCGTTACATGCACGAGAAGGAGATTGCGAATTATGAAGCAGGTACCTAAGTTCAAGACTGATGCAGAGGCCGAAGCGTTCCTAGAGCAGGACCTGTCCGACCTCGACTTCCGGCAGTTCCAGCCAATGCGCTTCGAAATCGCGCCGAAAGACGCCGCCCTGAACATGCGGTTACCCGAAGCATTGCTGGAAGCCGTGAAGGCCAAAGCCAAAGCCAAGGGCGTGCCCTACACCCGCTACGTGCGCATGCTTCTGGAAGCCGATGTAGCTCGACCACGTCATCAGCAGTAGCCGAGTATTGTACCCACTCTCCAACGTAAGCAATGGACAGCTTCCGCTGCCCAGCCGTCGTTGAACCTTGATAGTCGCCAGTAGATGGATTGCTCTCATCCAGCAGAGGAAATCATTTGTAGGCTGGCATAAGGCGACGCCGCCTCCTGCCGGTTATCCCCCTAGCCCTCGATCTATACCCTCTCAGGAACCATCTGAGAGGGTATTTTCATGTCGAGCAATCCCGATTATCTGGCTGCCCGCCAGGAATGGCTTGAGCGCTACGGCTCCTACATCGCGCAGGCGAGAAACTGGCGCATCGCTGCCCTGTCGGCTATCGGCATTGCCGCCCTGTTTGGGGCGGGCATGGTGTTTGAGGCAGACCGTGTCCATGTGGTGCCCTATGTCGTCGAGGTGGACAAACTGGGAAAGGCTGTGGAACTGGCGCAGGCCGTGCGGGCTGGCTCTTTTGCCCAGCCGGTAGTGCAGCACATCGTTTCCCGCTTCACCTGGCTCGCTTTCACGCGCAGCCCGGACAAGTTTGTGCAGAAGCACTTCATCGATGAATCCTATCATTACATCGCATCGAGCGCGGAATCCTCGCTGGACGCCTTCTATGCGCAGCACAATCCCTACGCGGCCTATTCCAACAAGACGCAAGGCAACACGGTCACGATCCAGAGCGCCGTTCCCGTTGGGCAGGTAACGGGCAAGGGTGGCTCGTACATCGTCGATTTCCTGGTAAAGCGCTATGGCCCGCATGGCGGGGAGGATGGCGAGCAGAACTGGCAAGGCACGGTCACTTACGCGACGGTCCCGCCATCGAACAACCCCAATGTCCTGAAAGGCAATCCATTCGGCATCTACATCACGCACTTTGCATTCAGTCCCCAGGTGTAAGGAGAAGATGAGATGATAAATCGAACATGGCTTTCTTTGGGGCTCGCCGTCCTTCCTGGATTGGCGCTGGCCGGCGTGAATACTGGGCTCCCTGCGGTGAACCCGTTCAGTTCGCAGCAGGGAAGACCGCCAATACAGCCTGCAGGGGCGAAAACCGGTTCCGCCCATCCGTCCACGACATCATCCGCATCTGGCGGCACCACATCTGCGGGCCAGAAGGTCCCGGCCATCTCCCCGGAGGCCGCCGAGCGGATAGCGGCGGTGCAGGTGTGGCAACAGTCCATCGCCACGCCGCCCGAGGGCCCAGAAAGTGCTGCAACCAGAGCGCTGGCACGTCAGTCGCTTACGGCGTCCCAGGCAATGGATGACACTCTTCCGGTAATCAGTGGCGCGAACGGAACCGTCGACAGCCTGGCCGGTCGGCCCGTGCTGGTTTGCTCGCCGCTGCACACATGCATCATCGAGCTGCCCGACGGGATCAGGCCCGTGACGACCGTTGGCATCAGCAAGTCGGAATGGAATGTGCAGCAGGCGCTGGTTGGGAAACAGCCGGAAATCTTCCTGAGCCCGAAATTTACGGGTCTCCACCAAAACATCGTGGTAGCCGCAACCGACCAGGGCAGGCCCATCAACTATGAAATCCGTCTGGTCAGTGACGCAGTGCACTACATCCCCGCCCTAAAGATCGAGGATAGCGGGGGCGAGGTCCGTTCCTGGAAAACAGACTTGCCGTCAGCAGGCTCGCAGGCGGCTGCCTTGCAGACGGCAGACAACGCGCCAACGGATCCGTCGACTGCCGACCCTAAAGGCAATGTACTGCCTTTGCCCAATATCCGTCTCAATCACGTCAATCTTCGCTGGTCCATTCATTGCGGTGGCGGCGGATGGTTCCGTTCCAGCGACTGCAAGCCGATCCGTCCATTGCGCGTGTATGACGATGGGACCCATACCTTCATCGACATGCCCCAGGGGCTGGCGAGCCACGGAGGCTTTCCCATCCTGCAAGCCCGCAATGCCAGCGGACACCTGATCGGAGTCAATACCCAGATCCGGGGCAACACCTATGTTGTCGATTCAGTTCCTGCCGAGATCCTGTTACGGCTGGGTTCTGAGGTGGTCACCATCCAGCAGGAGGAGAGGTAACATGCGCTACGGGGCAAAAACGATGAAAAAACGGTCTGTATTGGTGATGGCCACGATTGCCATGGCAGCAAGTGTGCCCGCTTCTATGGCATCCACGGTGAAGGTGCCAGGAGTTGCCGGACAGTCCGCGCCAATTGCCGAGACGGTGAACACCGCCCAGATTTTTCGGCACAGTCTGAATATCCACTATGGCGAACCCATCCGGGCGGTGGAGCAACAATCGGTGCGGGCCTTTGCCCTGGGCACGCTCTCGCAGCTCCCCGTATTCACGCGCCCGGGCGGAGAGGTCATCGTGCCACTGGGGCAAGTCCTGCCGGTGCTTCAGACCGCCCCTGGCAATTTCTCCGTGGTCATTCTGGGGAAGGGCGTCAAGCCGGTCTCCCTGGTCGGCGCCCCACGCGCCGAGTGGGTCGTGAAGGAGACCGCAGCCGGCAGGCATCCCATTCTGGAAATCATGCCCCGCTTTGCCGGACTCAAAGGCAGTATCCAGATCGTCGCGACCAGCCCTCATGGCTATCCGTTGACGTACACCGTGGGCCTGGTCAGCGGTACCTCCCGGTTCACGCCGGTTCTGTCCTTCTATCGCGTCCCTCACGATCTCCCCCAATCCAGGGATGCGGGTACACGCAACCAGTACAGGCAGGCCACGGTCATCGCCCATGCTGCGCATGCCAATGCTCCACATGTAAATGCCACACATGCCGATCTCGACTGGAAAATGCAGTGTTTCACGGGCGACTGCAAGCCTGTCCAGCCGATCAGCGTGGTCAGCGACATCAAGGACAGGATGACCTATATCCGCCTGCCCACAGGGAAACCCCCGATGGTTCTGGTGCGCAACCAGGCTGGCAAATCCTTGCTGGTGGGCTACCGCATGGAAGGACACACGCTGGCCGTGGGGGCCGTCCCCTACCGTATCGATCTGCTCACGGGCAACTGGAATCACCTGGCCGAAATTCGCCTCACGAACGAGGCAGGAGCGTAGCCATGAAAAGCGGCAAAGAATTTTTCTCCGATTTGCTCCAGAAAAAGAAAGGGCTGCTCCCGGCGGGACAACAGCCCGCCGTGGATAGCCGCAAAGGCCCTGGCAGGCAACCAGGCCCACAAGCCAGTCAGCCCGGGATCGAGGTCAAGCCGGACAGGGACCGGATGGCGACGCGCATCAAACGGACGCCACTCTATATCGCAGCTGCGGTGGTCGGACTGGGCGCCTATGGCGGCTATGAGTATCTGCAAAATCACCCGATATTCGGGCACACCAGGCCGCAGGTGCAGGCCAAAACCATCCAGCCAGCGAGCGGGACTGGCGCACCGGTCGCCCCTGCGCACCGGAAGCAGGTCCACCAGCCCACTACGCCTGGAGGGGCGTCGGACGCGTCGGCAACTGCGGCCACGAACAGTGATGCTGAGCAGTCTCATCCAGCGAAGGCTCCAGCGTCCACAGCGCCCACAAAGAATCCCTACGCAACGCAGGACGCCGCCTTCGCGTCCGCCCTGGGTACGGGAAGCGTGGGGAGCGGAGCCGGTGAGGGCCTTGCTTGGAAAACGCCGGAATCAACGCCGTCTGCGAAGGCTCCGACAGTGCTCCCTACGGCCCTGCCGGACGCGGAGCAGATGGCGGCGAAGAAAACAAAGAAAAAGACCCCGCCGCCCCTGGTGACCCGGGAGATGAGCCCCTACGAGATTCTTTCCGGATCGGTCATTCCCGCCGTTTTGCAGACGGGCATCAAGAGCTATCTGCCGGGAGAGATCACGGCGGTGGTCAGCCAGAACGTCTATTCGTCCGTGAATGGGGCAACGCTCCTGATCCCTGCCGGCGCCAAATTGGTGGGCACCTATGACACACAGACGGCCCTGGGCATCAACCGGCTGGCCGTTGCCTGGACGCGCATCGAGTTTCCGAACGGTACCACCATGAACCTGCCGGGATACGAAGGGGCAGGCGGTGCTGGATACGCGGGCTTCGCCGGGGAGGTCAATGACCACACCTGGCTGATCTTCAGGAATGCGTTATTGATGTCGATCGTGGATGCCGGGATGGCGATTGCCTCTCCGTCCACGTCGACCAGTGTGACAGGCCAGATGTCCGGGAATGTGGCACTTCAGGACAGCGAGCAAGCACTGGCACAGACCTTTGGGGAAGCCGAATCCCAGCTGCTGGAAAAGTACATCGATATCGCACCCACGATTACCATTCCCACCGGCTATCTGTTCTCGGTGGTGGTGGCGCATGACATGATCTTCCCCGGCCCCTACGACCCGGCCATGCAGACGGGGTCGGCCATGATCGACCCGGCGCTTGGACCAAATCTCAATCCCTATGGGTTGCACCCTGCCAAGGGGTAAGGAGCGAAAAATGCGCGGAAGCATCATCATCCGGACAGAGCACGATTGCGCAGGGCTTTCGCCGGCAAGGCGAACAGCGATTGTGACACAGAAAGTGCGTTCCCTGTCCGATGAGGGCCTGCAGGATCTGGCCCGGCGGCGGGAGAAACAGCACCCGGGGCGCCACCTTCGCCCCATGTCGATCACCCTGCCTGCCGACGTGCTGGAGCGACTGCAAGGCTTTCAGGGAAGCAGATGGAGCGTCTCCGCGATGATCGATCGGATTCTGGAATCGGAAGATATCCGCCCAGCATCGTCACGGAGTGCGCGATGATTTTAGTCTCCCAGATCAGTGCGGAATGCGCCCCCATGGTCGCACCCTCGACGATGGCCGCCATTGTGCGGGTGGAGTCCGGGGGCAACCCGTTGGCGATGTGGAACAACAGTACGCGGAGCATGGTCATTCCCGGCAGTCGGGCTCAGGCCATCCGGTATTTGCGGCACGCCATGGCCGCAGGCCAGCGGGTCGACGTGGGGCTGGCCCAGGTGGATACCGGGAACTTCGCCGCCTTCGGGCTCACTCCCAGGACAGCCTTCAATGCCTGCGGTAACCTTCGGGCAGGCAGCGAGATCCTGCACATGGATTGGCAACAGGCGCTGGCCAGCGGCTACCGGGGCCAACAAGCGCTCTACCACGCCTTTGAAGCGTACAACTCTGGGCGGCTCTGGGGGGATGCCCAATACGCCAACCGGATACTGGGTGCCGCTGGAGCATTCGCGTCTGCCGGCCGCAAGCCTGCCGACTACGGCGGACTGCGCACCGTCTCCCAAGTCAACAAGGCACTACCGACCAATCCCTTTCCTCAATTCCGGTGGCTGGCAAAGCCTGCTCAGGCGGTAACGCCTGCACCCTCAGGTGACTCCCACTCCTGGCCGGTTCTCCCATAAGGACTTCGAGATGGTAAACAAGATTCATGCTCCCAACTCCACCGTCTCCGACTACAAGGTCCAGCGCCTCGCCCGGGGCGGCAGGCTCAAGACGACGCTCGTCGGCGTTGCGGCGGGCGTTCTCGGTTACACGCTAGGCATATCCTATGTGGCCAGGGACGTGTTTCCCGGCTACCGGTGGACCGACGATTTCATCCAGAAGACGCATGCCTACATCGCATTGCCCTACGGCTGGCGTCTGTATGACCCCCTGCCGTTCCTGCGGCCGATGATCCTGAACATCCACTATCCAGTGATTCATCAGGCGTTCTATGACGCAGGTCTGCCGGCCATGGTGCTGGGCATGCTCACTGCGGGGATACTCGGGAAAAAGCACAAGGACGCGCAAAAAGCCGTCCTGGACAATCCTGTGCATGGTTCAGCGCATTGGGCGGGTAAAAGTGACGCGATCCGCGCGGCGCTCCTGCCTTCTCCCCCGCCAAGGACGGGGATGGATCGTCTACATACCTGGCTTGGGCTCAAGGGAGATTCCGACTTGGCCCGATGGAAAGACCGGCAGGAAAAGCGGAAAAAGGAGGCCGCAGAGTGGCGGAAGAAGAGGGCGGAGAGCGAGAAGAAACGCCTGTCAGAGATCCCGAAGCCGTCAATTTTTGACAGGTTTGACTCTCCGCATGTCTGTTATGTTGGGGCCTTTGTCGAGAACGGGGTGGCCACTCCACTCCAGCACACCGGGGCAGAGCACATCCTGGTCTTTGCCCCGACCCGATCCGGCAAGGGTGTGGGCCTGGTCCTGCCCACACTGCTGGACGGCTGGATGGACTCGGTTGTCGTGCATGACATCAAGGGGGAAAACTTCAACCTGACGGCGGGATACCGCAAGGCCATGGGCCACCATATCCTGAAGTTTTCACCAGGCTCGGTATCCGAAGAGGGTTGCCACTTCAACCCACTGGATGCGGTGCGTGTCGGAACCCAGTATGAAGTCAAGGACGTGATGAACATTGCCACGATGATTGTGGATCCGGATGGCAAGGGTCTGAACGATCACTGGCAGAAAACCGGTTTTGCCCTGCTCACGTCCATCATTCTGCATGTACTCTACGCCATGCCGGACAAGACCCTGCGGGGCGTTGCCGCCTATCTCAACGATCCCACGCTGGAAAGCGTGGACGTAGCCTTTGAGCGCATGATGCAGACGGAGCATGACCCGGATGAGCAATATGGCTGGCGGGACGGCAACGGCCAGTTCACCAAAGTGCATCCAGTCATCGCGCAATCCGCGCGGGAGATGCTGAACAAGGCCGATAATGAAAAATCGGGCGTCATTTCGACCATGATGAGCTTCCTGTCCCTTTACCGGGATCCCATCGTCGCGAAGTGGACCGAGTATTCGGACTTTCGCATTGCCGACCTTCAGGACGCCGAACAACCCGTCTCTCTGTACCTGGTCACCAGTCCGGAAGACAAGAACCGGCTCAAGCCCCTCATTCGCCTGGTGCTCAACCAGATCGCCTCCCAGTTCACCGCAGAAGAACGCCTGGAAGCGAAAGACGGGCGAATCGTTGCCAGGGGAAAGCATCGGCTGCTCCTGCTGCTCGACGAATTCCCGAGCCTGGGCAAACTCGATGTGTTCCTGGACAGCATCGCCTTCCTCGCAGGCTACAACGTCAAGCTGTATCTCATCACCCAGGACATCGCCCAGCTGGAAGATGAAGGCCATGGCTACGGCAAGGCCGGGGCCAGGACCGTCATCGGCAATTGCCACATCCGGGCGGCCTACGCGCCCAACCAGGTCGAGACGGCCAGGTGGATCTCCGACATGCTGGGTACCCGTACCGTGACCATGGAAAACGACAACCAGAGTTTTGACGGCTCGCTGTTCGGTCAGAACAAGGGCTATTCGACGAGCCTCAGCTACCAGTCCCGCCCCCTGCTGACGGCGGATGAGGTCATGACCTTGCGGGGACCGGAAAAGGAAGGTGCCAATATCCAGACCCCGGGCGATATGCTGGTATTCGCGGCGGGCTTTCATCCCATCTATGGACAGCAGCTGCTCTATTTCAAGAACCCGGAATGGCTTGATCGGGCATCCATTCGGTGGCCGGAGAAGAGCGATTCCATCCCCGGAGCCAGGAAAGACTACAAGGCTATTCTGGGCGAGTCGGGTGGAACGCTACCCATCCCCCATATTGAGAAAAAACCGGAAGAGCAGGAGTCTGTCGAGGAAGTAAGCGAGGCTGAAAGGGCGGCATTGGCTGCGGCGGCTGGCGATCTGGACGCCGTGGCAGGAGAGTGCAAGCCCTTCGCTGGGTGCAAGCCCCTCGCGGGTCGCAAACCCACGGGGGAGGGAAAATATGACACGTCCGCGCGGGACGCGGAGAGAAGCGTTATAGGGGGGTTGATGGGGGATGACGGCGACGGATGATTGTAGCACCGTCACCGCTGTTAGCACCTGGCCTGCCAATGTTCAATCCCGATCAAATTCCCAGCCCACCGATCCCAAGCACTTTTGGAATAATCCTTTGTGGGTGGATTCCCGTAAGATCACCACCTGCGCTTGGGTTTGTATACAATGATACCATCCCCAGAGTATTCACAGCTTCAAAGGTCGCATAAATAATTCATCTCATTGAAAAGAAAATGGAAGAATTCCAACTGCCATCGGAATATGCTATCACGAGTGGGAGTACTTCTGATGCCTTCTGTTTGTTAGAGATGCCAGACTATGGCCGAGGTCCAGCCCGGAATGCTAGTTGATAAATTCCGCATGACGCCCCATATTCATGGATGGTAAAAACACGGGAGGATAAGCTATGCCTATTTCAACTAGAAAAATCGCTGCAGTTACCTTGGGTATTTTGGCGCTCTCAGGCTGTGCTTATGGCCCCTACGGCCGGTATGGACATCAAGGGTATAACCAGCCACCTCCACCCGGTCGGTACAACAACGGCTACGGTCATCCGCCGCCGCCACCGCCTCCTCCCGGCCAAGGACCTGGTCAGTACAACAATGGTTACGGCAGGTAATCCACTTCCTTCCCTTCCATAAGCAAAATTCTGGGAACAAGTTCGGCTTCATCCAGTAAACCAACAAAAGAGGATTTGCTATGCCGCGTAAACCCATTGTACTCAGTATCGCCATAGGCCTTGCCGGATTAGGGGTTTTATCCCTCTCTACACCGGCGTCTGCTGGGCCGTTTGATCTCAGTGTCATGCTGGGCGACCTCGGGATCAATCTCGGTAACACGGGCTTGCCCCAGCAATATGGCTATTTTGAGCCGCCCTCAGCGTATACCGGCTATTACAGTCAGCCACTCTATGCGCAGTACATGATGTGGTACTACTACCCGCAGACATACTACCAGTATTATCCGGCACCGCCCCCGCCTCTGCCGGCAGGAGCGCCTCCGCCTCCGCCTCCACCGGCAGGAGCGCCACCGCCACCACCACCTGGCACTTATTTTAATTATCTGGGGGTGCAACCACCGCCACCGGCTCCGCCTGGCGCACCACAACCGCCTCCGCCTGGGCCTCCTCCCGGTGGACCGGGCTTTGGGCCTCCGGGGAGGCCGCAACCAGGTGGGCCGGGGTTCGGTCCACCACCAGGTCCACCACCCGGAAGACCAGGCCCTGGAGGACCTCAATTTGGTCCGAGAGGGGGGCCACCACAGGGTGGACCTGGAGGGCCTGGACCTCACCAAAGACCTATGGGTGGGCCAGGTTTCGGCCCACAACCAGGTCCTGACCATGGAGGGCCTCGGTTCCAGCCAGGGCCAGCAGGAGGACCCCCGCAAGGGCCTCAATCTGGCCCGAGAGGAGGGCCGCCACAAGGGGGGCCTGGAGGACCTGGATCTCAACAGCCACCCCACCAAGGACCTACGGGTGGACCGCCTCCACCGGGTGGGCCAGGCGGACCGCCCCCTGGAGGGCCTGGCGCACCTTAACGGCCAAAACAAAACGAGCCGCTTGTCATGGGGCTCGTTGTTTATGGTTCCTTATGTCCTGCAGGACAACCTCACGAATAACGGCGGCTGATGATCACATGCCTGCCCCCTGGTGGATTCCCAGAGAGGGACAAGGCTATGATAGGGGTAATCAGGCAGAAGCGCCGCCTGCCATCCTCTAGGCGGCAAAGGCCAAAGTCCTTGCCCGGAAGGACCCTGCTGAATAGTCCGGGCGGATGTTTTGACGTCTCCGTTGGCCCACTGAAGTGTGGGCCTTTTTTGCCCCCTTTCGCCCTACATATATATTAGCCTGTGAACCATCCATTGGCGTGACCAGACTCATCAGAGCCATCCATTCCCTTTCCTCTTTAAGTACCAGATCAAAGCAAGAAAACCTCCCGTTATTGTTAGTAACGCGACATTTTCCCCCGGGCTCATATCCTTATATTCCTTTTCTGTATTCCCCAATTCATGCTCAAGCACCAACACATCTATAACCCGTTTCCTAGATACAGGCATCTCCACCACTATACGTCCATCGCTCTTCTTCTCTAGATAACGAACAGGCACTTGAGTTTCTTTAATTATTAAAGGTTGTTCTAAATCTACAGACATAACTACTACCTCCTATCCTTCTTCATGTTACAGCTAGTCGGAATGGTTTCCCTGATGAATAAGGGGTTTGAATAAGGTTACCATAAGATGCTGACTTTCTCTGTCGGTGTAATCTGAAATTCGATTTTTGTGGAGTTTCCGTTCTCGAAAATCCCTCTTGATGCAGATTCACGATTGCATCCCTGTATGGCAGGTTTTGAGAGGACGTGACCTGTCACGTTGTTTTGTTAATGTAGCGTCCCTCATTGAGACCTCGGATTGGTAATACGCAGGTCTGGGTCCAAACAACACGAGCAAAAGTGGCAATTAAGTATCCGGGTCAATGGTCATGTTGCCCGCCTGGACCTCTCCGCCCTCTATTTCTTTGAACCGGGTGCATGGCACGATGTACCGGCGGATGGCGGAATCTTGGATGGAACCGTTGTGGTTGACCGGGGTGATAGATTGGGTGCGGACGCGCTATAGGTCCGTGCACCGGCGGGTGAAAAACGGGACGTGCGCCCTGTCGAAATCCTGGTCTGAATATCGGATGAACCTCAGGATGAATCACTCTGCCCCGCATCACCGGACCGGCAATCCGACGAACAGGATATGGGTGGTGAAATACCGGGTGCATGGGTCCGCGATAAAAAGGCCTACCCCGGTATAAAGGGATCACGCGGGACCGCCATATCCGGTAATGCGCCATGTCCGCATGGTGCCGAAACCACCAATGGGGATGGTGCACCTGATACCAGGGCGCCACTCTGGATCGCCACCAGAAGAAATAGGGTTGGTAGGGATAAGTCGGTGGTGGCGGCCCATATTCGAGCGGGAGTGGCAAGAAGCTGGTTGCCGGTAATAGATACCAAGGACCATAGTAATCCGTGCTGTACAGCCAGCCATTGCCCGTCCAGTCGTAGTAGTAATTATCGTATGCGTACACAAAGTTTGACACGTTAGGCAGGTAATACGCATTGACCCCGTCTCCGACGGAGAACGCGAAATTTATCTGTGCGGCGGCCATTGGGCTCGAAGCCGCCCATGTTGCGAACAGCAGTAACCCCCAAAACGTGACTGACAGGAAACTGGATATGAAGTAGTCACGATACTTTTTCCTATGAGCATCCATGGCATCACCGCCACTGCCCGTGGTGCCACCATTCGTAGTGAATGGGGGGATGACCACGGTAGCCGTACCCATATCCGCCAGGAGCGATGATGCATCCTGAAAGAATAGCTACCGCAACCAGAGCGGTGATCAGCCGCAGAACCCGAAAACTTCTGCGTTGAATTTCTGTGTATTGATCCATGCGCATAGCAATGATCCTTTCCTGAATTGTTTACCCTCAGCCTAGCACAAATCCGTCCATCCACGGATGGTCAATGTGTTAAAAAATGTGATGATTTTGGCTTGCGCCAGGCGATGTACAGCGGTACGGTAGAAAGCAATGAGGCATAGCGAATCTGTGCGGGTTTGTTTCGTCAGGTCCTTGCCCGGAAGGACAATGCCGAGCAGCCCGGGAATGGCATCATGCTTCGTTCCTCTGACTAGCCCACATCGATGTGGGCTTTTTTTGTTTGGTAAAGGATGTCCATGGATAGACTGACTCTCCAAGATCGGGACCGCGTTATCGCCTGCCTGCGCGCAGGTCCCATGACTGTGGCTGAAATCAGTAAACAGCTGCATCTCAGCGCCAGTCGCATCAACAGCATCATCCTGGACATGGAACGTCATGGACAGGTACACGTGCTACGCTGCATCAAAAGCATCAAAGGACACCCTGTCAATCTCTGGGCACTGAAAACCATCTCATTGGAACACACGCAATGAAGGGTGTTTGATTTTTCGGCCTGAAGACGGATTTTGATCAATGTGTGACCAGTTGCGTTATTGTGTTTCCGTAACGGCTAGTTTTTGGACTGTATTATTGCTAATCCGATGGTCCATCATGTAACAATATAAAAATTATCACTTGTTTTAGTGAATAAAAGAATGGCGCAAACTGGCAAATGCCCAAATTTTGCCCAAGTAACCTGGATAATGGGCACTGGACCTGCCTGTGGTTCGATAGAAAGCAAGTTTTTTCCTTCTCAGGCCAGACTTGGTGTCTGGGTTGTTATTTTCCGGGATTTCCGGACCTCTATTTTGACCTGTGGCTTGCTGGGCACCCTGCATTCCGGCACAGGGTCTTCTGGCAATGCCAGATCGCGCGGATAATGAAACCCACTTCCGCCCGTTCCGGCTGCTAAGGGTGTCCTGGCGCCACCACAGGATTTTACGATGTTCTGTTTAATTTCCTGTAGATACCCATCAGGTTGTGTGGCGTCCTGAATCGGTGCCTGTTCTTTTTTTGGCTGCCGCCGCATCCCATACTGGGGTGCATGGGAACTTTTGCTGACACCCAATTTACAGGCCTTTGCGGTATTTCAACCGCACGTCCTGGCACTGGGGACAAACGTAAATATCGACTTCCAGCTTTTTCTCAAAGGCTTCTTCGCCATCGGTAGCTACCTGACCGCCCAGGAAAGCAGCGCCCGCCCCCAACATGCCGGTCAGCCCACCCATACGCAGACCGTGTGCGCCCTGGTAGGCCATATTGGTTCCACAGGTGCAGATGACCTGCTGGACGTTTGCGTGATCATTGTGTTCGCCAAATCCAAACATGACTATTCTCCTTGAGGTTTAGGCCAACATGAGACCGCAAAACAACCTCAAGCGTTCACGCTCCTTCATGTCGCGGTTTGCGGTCACCCGTTTAATACCAACTCCAACACCTCAACGATCTCCGTCGTTCCCATCGTCCCGGACAATTCGCGCCCGGCCTTTGCAAAAGCCCTCTCCAACAAAGGGCGGGGGAGGGCCACCGTCACCTGATTCGGCAGGGATGCCCCCGGCAGGGGTGCCCCCGGCAGGGATACTCCATCCGCCGGATCTCCGATGACCACTCCGTTCTCATCCACGGCGCCCCCATCCTCAATGTCCTCATCGCTATCAACTTCGGACAGGTCAATCGTGGACATGTCCACTTCTTCCCCATTGGCATCAAAAGCCCTTGCAGGGTGCGAACCCATCACGAACCCTTTTTCCTGCTGCATGTCTACCTCCTGCGGTTTTCCGCTCAAACCTTGTTCGTAGCGATCTTCCTCTCTATCCACCAGCACACGGGAGAGGGTTTCCCCAGCCTGCAGTCTGGCACGGATGGCGTCCAGCACGATGCGCTTGCCCGCGTCCTTCATCCATCCTTTCATGCGACTGATGTCTGTTTGTCCGATGGACTCCAGCGGTACGCCCAGATACTCCGCCACTGCCTGTGCATCTTCGCTCCCCAGAGAGAGCATCTGATGTACCCATGCCTTGGATCGACCCAGCCGCTTGCCCAGATCCGCCAGGCTCGGCTTTGGGTCCAGGCTATCCATCAGCTGCTTTACAGCCTTCGCCGTATCCACGGGCGTCATATCCGCCCGCGCCAGATTTTCGGCCAGCTGCATTTCCAGCCGGTCGGCGTCTGTGTCGGGCTCCAGGATCACGGCGGGAATCCGGGACAGGTCATAGCCCTTGCGACGGCATGGCTGGCCACTGTCCCGGGCAGCCATGGATGCCCTCCAGCGCCGCTCGCCCGCTATGATCCGATACCTTCCCGACGCGACATGACGAACCGCGATGGGCTGCAATACCCCATGCTGCAGGATGCTCTCCTTCAGCAGTTCAAGATCATTGTCGATGGCGTCCTGCGCTCCGGATGCCACAAACGTCTTGCGCGGCTGCTCCGGGTCTGGCTCGATCTCCGACAACGCCAGAAAGAGCGCTGAAGCGGCTCCGCCGCCGATCGTTCCGCCCCCGACGGCATTTCGTTCATCCGCACGAGCCGTTTCCTGGCCCGGAAGTCGTCTACCGGGTAGACGATCGGCTTTGGCAGCGGTCTCGCCGGAATCTCCCGCCATCTCGGCCAGTGTGCGCTTCATCTCATCAAAGAGATTCTCTGAAAGATCTACCTTGGCCATTTTATCCCTCCTTCACCGTTTCTTCCGTCGGCACCCGGTCCATTTCCAGAATCATCTTGCAGGCCATGGCCCATTTCGCCGCTGCCGCGTCTTTCGGGTCCAGCTTCCAGACAGGCATCCCCTGTTTCATGGCGTTGGAAACAATCTGCCGATTGGTCAGATGCACCGGAAGCACATGCTGACCGAAACCCGACTCGGTGATCGCATCCACGACCATCTGCTGATTCGTGGAGTTCAAAACCCGCTTGTTGATGACCAGTGACAATCCCAGATCGACCTGCGAGGCGATCTCCCGCCAAACCTTGAGCAGCGAAGTGAGCCCCTGCAACGCCAACAGGTCGGGCTCCACGGGCGCCACCAGCAATCCGCCCAGATAGAGCGGGGCCAGCTGCTGTACGCCGGCGGCTGGTGGCGTGTCGATGACCACCACATCGAAATCGATGTCGAGCAAACGGCTCATCGCCTCCTGTCCGGCCTTCAATCCCTGCTTTTCCACCAGATGGACATGCTGGTGGCCTGGCAGGATTTGGAGATCCCCGAACCGGGTATCCTGGAACTCCAGACGGGTGTCCCCATCCCACAGTTCCAATACCGATTTGCCACGGCCATTCGGCTCACCCGTAGTGATGAACGTAGCATTGCGCTGGCCGTCCATGTCCACGAGCAGGGTCTTTTTCTTTGCCGCCATGCTGGCATAAGCCGCAATGTGAACGGCAAGAGCGGTCTTTCCTACGCCGCCCTTCTGATTGGTCACGGTAATGATCTGTGGCATCTCTCCCTCGCTTCTCGCGCTTTGCCAGCGCGAAACTTCGTTTTCCGCCGCTCCTGCTCCTGCAGTGGCGGGTACAGAATCCAGGCATACCAATACAACATCGTATAGAGCACATCAGGCAGGCCGACTCTGTTGCGGCGGCTGACCTCTGCCAGGTTGTCCGCCAGATGCGCCGGAATCCGCACGTGCACTTCCACCCATTCCGGGCCGGACACGGCCGGAGGGTGCCCATCCCGCCATCGAAGTCCTTTCTCCCAGGCTTTTTCGGCCAGAAACCGGGTGGCGCAATCCTCATGGACGGCCCTCAGCGTCATCCCCTGAACGAAGGCCAGAGCCTGGATGTACAGGTGCATCTTTAACGGGATCACCGTCGATTCCCCCGCATAGGGCATACCGTTAAAGAGAGATGGTGTCAGCATGATTTTTCCTGGCGTGCCCCTTTCACGAATGGGTATAGATCAGCGCCGGGCCAGATCGTCTGCCGGGTAGACGATTTACGAGTACGGCCCGGGGCTCAGTCTCCCTTCTGCAGCCAGAACTGGCTCCCGGGAATCGTCCACCAGGGAACCGCCCGTTGCAGGATGCTGGTCTCCGGGACCGGGCCATAATAGCTGGAGTCAAAGGCATAGTTGCCTGGAGCGTAGAGCCAGACCTGCCCATGCTGCAGGTGATAGGTGCTGAAAGGGTAATGAACAATCTGGTGATGGTGGCCGGGCGTCCAGCGATCCACCCGGGAGTTGGGCAGAGTGTGCCCATCTACCCGGACCCCGGATCTCGTCAGCCGTACGGTCTGCCCGGGGACAGCGGCGATCTCTTTGATCCACGGCTGTCCAGCGGGAAACCAGTGGTACTTCAGTCCTTCCGCAACGGCGGTGTGATGGGCGGGGCCAGGAATCCCGACTTCGACCAGTTCTCCATCATGCAACGGATAGGGCGAGCCGAGAAGCTGGTAGAGGCCCACCGGCTCGCAGGTGGAGTCGTTCAACACCAGATGCTGGGACTGCATCCATAGCCCTACGGCAGCATTCAGCACCAGGACACCGATGATCGCCCATGTGCCCCACCAGAGCAGCCGCTTAGCGATTGCGGCGGATATTCTTTGCATGGTGGCGCTCCAGAAAACAACGTGCGGGGCCTGTCAATAGCCGAAAGGGAAAGAAGAATAGCCACTCGAACTGGGCGGCACCCCAAAGCAGGGCTTCGGCCAGCTTGCGCGGGCCGGGCCGTTCGAAGAAGGCGATGAGCCTCTGGTCAAACCGAGCGATGACTGGTCGAAGAGGATTGCTCACGCACCCGCTCCTTCAGGATCGTGATCGCCTTTTCCGGAGAGGCTTCCAGGGCTGCAATGTGCTGTTCAGCCGGAATCCGCGAATAATCCGCAGGGAGCATCTTTTCCCATTTGGCAATCCGCCGTTGCACGGTGAGGGGGCGGGACCGGTGCGTCTTGAGCAGATCCTTGCGTCGTTCACGGCGCCTGTCATCCAGGGAATCCAGAACGGACTTCCAGGCCAGCATTGGATCGCAGGGACCAGAGGGGTTTCCCATGGAAACTCCTGCCTTCATATGATCAGGCTTCTTCATCCGTTCCCCCCATCATTGATTCACCGCGAACAATACCGGTACCCTGAAGAACGCAGCCCAGGCCTTTGCCGACACTCTCTGGATGGCCGGGATATTAGTCCCCCGCGCCCACCAGTCATTGGCCGGAGCCAGCAGGATCTGTATCCCATGCGGGTATAGATCGAGGGCCGGCCACATCAGCAGTTGCTCATAGCAGATGAGATAGCCGACCTTTTTGCCGTCCATCTCCGTGGTTTCCGGTTTTCGGGAAAACGGGGCCATCCGGAAACTGCCCTGGGGGCGCCACGGGTGCCACATCGAGAATGGCACAGGGATGTGATCCGGCAGCACCGTCTGATGGCCATCCTGGATCTTGACCAGAGCATCCAGGTAACCCTTGGCAAGGGGCACATCGGCCCCGAGCAACACGATTTGTTCTGGATGTCGGGCCGTCCAGCGGATGACCGGGCGCCAAATGGCCCGGGTGCCCGGCAGCCAGGGGCCAGCCACGGTTTCGGGGAGTAACACTACTTTGTCGCCAGAGCGCAGATCCGCCAGGACCTTCGGAGCCAGTTCCATGGATGCCTCGACATAGGAAAGATTGGAACGCAGACGGCCCAGGTGGGTATCGATGCCCACCCAGCCAGTGGGCGCTGTGGGCAGCGGGTGCCCCATCATGGCATCCAGGGCAGGGAAAGCAAAAGGCAAAAGCCAAAGAGCGACGACAACAAATCCAACCACCAGCAGGCGGGTCAAGATCTCTTGATTCTTCTGCGTCAAGCGCCCCAGCGCGAAGATCCCGAGAATGGTCAGCAGGATGCCGGTTGGTCCTGCGGCGACGGCGCCGAGCCAGGGGGAAGTCCAGCCGATGATGCCCAAAGGCGGGAAGATCGTGGATATGGCGGAGGTGATGACGGTGGCCGTGACCGCGCCAAAACCGCCGCCAGTAAGGCTGCCGCCCGCAGGGCTGCTGCCACGGAAATACAGAGTAATGTACGGGTACGCCATATAGGGCAGGGCAAAGGCCAGAGATGACAGCGACCAGAACCCCATACCGAGAAACAGCCCGGCGTGTAGGAAGAAAACCGATGTGCCTTTGATGAGACCATAGGTCGTCGCCAGGTGGTAACCCAGCATCAGCAGAAACGGGTGCAACCAGTGCCGCTTGTTCACGATGGGCAGAAGCAGCAACGCCAGTGGGGCAAGCCAGATGGCATGAGGCCAGGCCAGGGCACCAACCAGGGCGCCCAGGAGTGCCGGAATGGCGAATCTGGAGATGGGAGCGGACTTTCTCCGCGAATCGTCTACCGGGTAGACGGAAACGGGTACGTATTTGCTCTGCATGAGCGGGTATAGATCGGAGATGGGGCGGATCGTCTACCGGGTAGACGGGCGCAGTGGCCAAGTTTTCCCGGAAAACGCCCACATGACCCCTTCTTTATCTTGCGTTCCGCTTTTCTTTCGGTAGACACTTTTTTTGGCGTTTTCGTCTACCGGGTAGACGATTTTTTGGAGCGTTATCCCCGCGATCCACAGTCCGAAGCCCAGACAACGAAGTGGGGTCCAACTGGACCCCCGGCGGCCGTCTGGGTTGTGGTCGGCAAGCCGGAACGAGTACCGGCTGGTCGTTACACGGTAACGAGTCGTCCATAAGGCGGTGGAGCTGCGGGGATAACGCGACCAGATGTCCTGGGAAAAGCGGGGTTCGTCTACCGGGTAGACGATCTCAGGAAGCAACAAATTGTCTCGCTCATGTTTTTTTCTCGCTCCACTTCGTTCCGAGCTTCCTGGCATCCTGCTTGTCCGGCCACCAGCAGGACTGGCAGCCCTCGCACTTGCAAAAAGCGTCGCCTTTCTTCGTCTTCAGGATGATGGTTGGTTTCTTGCAGGCGGGGCAGGAGGGCCCAACCTTTTGCATCTTGCCCCGCGTTTTCACGGCAGACGACTTACCACGACTAGCGCCGGAAGTCGGCCGTGCCTGGCCGACAGCAACGGTCGTCGCCTTGGCCGCCTCGATCATGCGCACCACGAATTTGCGCTGGGCTTCCTCGAACTGCTGTAGCGTCACGCGGCCCTCAGACACGGATGACAGGGCATCTTCCCAGCGTGCCGTCAGGACGGGATCGGTGAGGTCTTTGGGCAGCGCGTGAACCAGCGCCCGCCCTGCCTGGGTGGAGAGGATCTGCTTGCCCTTACGCTCCAGGAATCCCCGGGTCAGCAGCGTTTCAATGATGCTGGCCCGAGTGGCCTCGGTTCCCAGTCCGGAGGTTTCCTTGAGTTTGGCCTTGGCGGCTTCATCCTCCACCACCTTATGGATGTTGCTCATGGCCTCAATGAGCGACCCATCCGTAAATCGGGCCGGCGGCTTGGTCTGTTTTGCCTGGACATCTGCATCCTGGACGTTCAGAACCTGGCCTTTTTTGAGCGCCGGGATCAGCTGGGCGGGGGTGTCATCACTATCGTCATCGGTCATCCCATACACGGCTTTCCAGCCTGCGGAGACCGGGATGTTGGCAGTCGCCTTCCAGTCCTCGCCGGTGCAAGTCAGAATGGCCCTGATCGCTCGATACACATAGGGCGGATAGAACTGCGCGAGATAGGAGCGGACGATGATCTCGTAGACTTTGGCCACGGCGGGTCTCATGGAGCCCTGCATGGAGCCGGTCGGAATGATGGCGTGGTGCGCCGTCACTTTACCCGTATTCCAGATGGCCAACTTCCGGTCAGAATCAGCGGCTTTCACCAGATCCGCAAATCCAGCTTTTGCCAGGCCGGACAGTATCTGTCCGGCATCCCCATGCTGTTCTTCCGGTAGATAGCGGCAATCGGTCCGGGGATAGGTCGCCGCCTTGTGTTCCTCATACAGCGCCTGGGCCGCATCAAGGACATTTTGCGCCGACATGCCGAGCTTGGCGGAGCAGACCTTTTGTAACTCGGCAAGGGAGAAGCCTAATGGTGCCTGCTGCTGCTTTTCGGCGCTGGTGAAGTCCTTCACCGACGCCTTGCCGTCTGCTTTGGCCCGGGATACCAGCCGATCAGCGGCTTTCCGGTCGGTGAGGTAGCCTTCGACATCGACGCCCTCGAAATCCTCCCTCAGCTCCCAGGTGGCCCAGAAGCCCGCGTTGATGCGCGGAACGTAGTAGTCCTTCGGCTTGAAGTGCTCGATCTTCTCATCACGGGCCACGACCAGAGCCAAGGTCGGCGTCTGCACCCGACCCACGGAGACGACCCCAGCGCCGCTGTTGCGCAGCGTGAATGCGCGGGTGAGATTCATGCCCATGAGCCAGTCCGCGCGGGCACGGGCTTCGGCAGAATTGCGGAGATTCTGGTAGTCCTGGTTATCCTTGAGCGATGCCAGCGCCTTACGCACGGATTGCTCATCGAGGGCGGCCAGCCAGATCCTCAGGGTTGGTCCTTTCCAGCGGAGTTCCTCCAGTACCTCATCCACCAGCAGCTGGCCCTCTCGGTCCGGGTCGCCTGCATTGACGACAGACGAAGCTTTCTTGAGCAGGTCCCGGATCACCTTGATCTGGGCCTTGGCGTCATCCTTCGCCCGCTTTTTCCATTGCTCGGGGAAAATGGGCAAATCCTCAAATCGCCATTTCTTCTTGCCCTTCGGCGTGGTGGGGACATCATCGGGCGTATAGAAGTCCGGCTCTTCTTGCTCGAAGATATGGCCGAAGCACCAGGTCACGACGGTATCGGATCCGCACTGAATGAACCCGTTACCCTTGTTCTTCGGTCCGGGCAAATACTCGGCGATCCCTTTGCCCAGACTGGGCTTCTCAGCGATGTATAGTTTCATTAGGTACCCTCAATCGTCTACCGGGTAGACGCTCTGCGTCACCCCAACGCAAGGGTATAGATCGTTGTTGGGTCGGTCACTGTCCCGGATCGGCAAGCGTTAGATCCGAACGACCAAAATGCAGCGGAAGCAGTCGTTCAAAGGCAGGTTGGGAATCAGGTCTTTTTCTGTCTCATGGCATCCGCCGATGCCGCCGCAATTGCCAACTTCTGGATTGCCGAATATTCCGCACTGCCTTTGAACTGGTCGACAAGAGCAATGATTCGGTTACCCTACATATTCCTAGTCATTTGATGGTAACATGAGCCAAATAATGATTAACGATAACGCTGATTGGAAATTCGGTTTAATCAGGTTGGGGCTGTAAATAAACTGAGCCATGAACCTTGGAAAGGGCCAAATCTGCTCCCTGATAAAGGTGTCCATCTTAAGAATTCAAAAGCTTAACGACCATAATGGGAGCCTCATGGCTTTGAATGATTAACCATTGCACATAATTTTGATTGCCATCATTCTCTACTACAGCCTCATCGTGCTAACTTTCAGTTATCAACATCTCAGTAAGCGATGAGAGGTTGCTTCTTCTATGTAGGCACTATACATCGCTGAGACTTCTCATATACTACACATGGTGTCGAGGAGCCATTACCCTAATCGAGCTATTAATCTGTGACCGGTTAGACAAAAACCATTTAATAGCGGTAAGTTCGTCCATCAATTGACTTAATGAGCATTGTAATTCTAAATTCTTGTCTTTAGCACGGGCATCTTCTAACATTAAAAAAACTACATGCTCAATGTCTAAAATATCGTGCTCCAGAACTTCCCCGTTATTACAGCTTGCAGGCATATCGTTGAGATCAATCAGCTCATTTAAGCCTGTAATTAACTCACGTAAACCATCGACTAGTAGATAGCGACATTCCTTATCTGCACTGGCTACCAGAGCAACATGAAACAATCCGTTGAACAGCATTTTGGATAATTTGAGGTTACGCATTTTGTCCTCCTTTCTGCTAATATATGAAAAATCTAATTACATTCTGCTTCAGGATATATTAGTAAACAATAAAACAAAAACCTTCCAGATTGTTACGCTGGGGATGACTTTATCCGTAACCTCTAAGCCAGTAGATCTAACAGCATTAAAAACAACTGTTAGTTCACAGAAAAGTCATATCATCGTACCAAAAATGTTTGGCTAGAAGTTATAAGCAACACCTACCATACCCCGCAAGCTGTTTACACGGGTCTTCACGTTGATGGGGCCGAATTGTTTAGATGCCAAGTAGCGATCGTAATTCACCCCGACGAATCCACTGACATTCGGCAGGAAGCGGTAACTTAGTTTACTGCCCACCTGGAATACATTGGCTGATGGAACGCCGCCAGGCTGAACGGACAAATCAGAAAATTTCACTTTTTCATTGGATGATATGCCCACCATATAGCCAGCATGGGCAGACAGGGTGAGGTCTTGAACAGGCCCCATGGCAAGAAACAATCCACCACCGATGGCATTATTATTGTAGGTTGCATTTCCGAAGTTGCCATTATCACCAATCCCTAATTTGAACTGAGCGTACTGATAGCCAATATAGGGGCCCACTATCAGATTGTGACCAAACTGAAACCCCTTGCCCAGCCGCGCATTAAAAGCCATGGAATGACCATTGTTGCTGGTATTTCCATTGCTGTCACCAATAATGGGGCTAAATCCATAATTAAACCCTAGATGCAAGAGGACATCATCCTGACTGATACCGTTCAGTACCACACCGACACCACCCGAGGTGTTTCCACCAGCAGCGGGTTTCATGGACTTGAAGGACTGTGCGAAATCTTGCGTATTAAAAGAGTTGTATGAATCGGGTGTACCGATAGCCTCCCCGTAAATGCCGATATAGTTCAGACCATGTTGAAGTGGGCTGGCAAAGGCCAATACGGGGAACACGCCCAGCGCTGCGCAGCCAATCAAAGCAATAGTTTTCATTTGATTCACCTTTGTGCAAATTGATTTATATACTATAGTAAATATTTTACAGCTTATCAACTTTTGTATCTATCTGAAAAATAAATAAGTTATTTGTATTGTTTTAATTATATTCTTATTTATGGTGACGTTATATTTGTATTTTATTGCTTGCCTATGCCCTTTTTGCAGTGTCGTTATCTGATCTATGCTATTCATTTTTGTACAATGAAATTCTTATTTTGATTGTTTCATATCAACGACAAAGTAATTTTATAATGTATGTTTTAGATCTTCAGTAACCCGCCATGATCATTGTTAATAAACAGTAATCAAGGAAATATGAGAAAGCATTAAGAAGTCGCCAATTAGCTACAGCAACGTTATTGTAATCAATTTTTGACAATGTACCAGAATTAATCGACAATAAATCAACGTATCAAATTAGCTGAATCTTAAATCCAGTTATCTACATGGAGAAGGAGATAAGTGAGAATATGAAAATATCAAAATTGTTTTTTCTAATACCGCCGTTATTCGGCATGGCTCTTGCCGGTTGTTCAGCCGTTTCTCAAGGGCCCCAGGGTGGCCATCCAGTTTCCTGGTATTTACATCATCAGAAAAAAATGTCGCAGGAAGTAGCCTGGTGTAAAAACAGTGCCGGCCGAGACAAGTTGGCATCCTGCAAAAATGCTGAAAAAGCCTCTGGTAATGCATTGTCTTATAACGCCAATAAAACTCTACATAGTTTCGGGAAAGCCTTGCCTTGAGGTGTGTTAATTCAAAGGAGAAATTATCATGAATGTATGGAAAACGATGAAGACGCTCACGCTGACAATGATCATGTTGGCCCCTCTGGCCCTTGCCGGGTGCGGAGGCGGCCCTAGCGCCAAAGCCGAGTCAGCGCAGAATAATGCACGCGCTGCCCAGGAGACAGCCAATCGGGCCTTGGCGAAAGCCGATGCGCTACAGCATAAACAAAATGAAGCATTAAACCGGGCAGACGCTGCGCAACAGACGGCAAACCAGGCAGCTCGGGAAGCGAACAATGCCCAGTAAACTGGAATAGAGCGTCCTGCTCGTTGAGCAGGATCCTGACGCCCTATCCGTTCCATGCTTACAGCAAACACAAGGAATGAACAATGCGTATTCAATATCCAAACTACGGGAAGCAACTCGGCTGGATGGCTGCAGTTCTCTGTATGGGGGCGGTATTGCCTTTAAGTGGCTGCGTCGCTATCGCTGCAGCCGGTGCGGGAGCCGGCAGCGTTGCTGCTGTACATTCAGGCGTTCTATCCGACTATCATGCCTATTATCCAAGGCCGCACGGAACGGTTCAGGCTGCCGTTCTGCATGTTTTTTCGGAAATGCATATTACCTATGTGGGTAATGTGAAGAAAAATCCAGACAAATGGATCATTGATGGAAAAACGGCAGCAGGCACGGATGTCAGCGTCATTTTGAAATCTACAAGTCCAGGGGTTACCAAAGTGACGATGGGCGTTGGACTATTTGGCAATAAAACACTTTCCAGACAGTTTTTCTCGTCGTTGAACCAGACGCTGGGTGTCCAGGCTACCGTCAAGGCCCCGCCTATTTGATTTCAAGTAAATGAAAAAGGAGATAAGGATGAAATTTTCACAACGTACAGAAAACCCAAAGTTTTTGGGTGCTTGTATAACGATATTCATGTTGGGTACAGGAAGCGCTATTGCGTCAACAGGTAATGCGCCCGACAGCGTCGTGGCCAAGCTCAACATGGCGCTCATACACTCCATGAAAATGGGGCCATCCAGTAGCTTTAAGAGTCGTTTTCACGCATTGTATCCCGAAATCAGCCACGCCTATGATTTTTCAAAGATCGCGCACTACAGCCTGGGGACCGCGTGGGATAAGCTGTCTGCTCCAGAAAAGAAGCAGTTCGTGCAGGCGCTGACCGATTATTCTGTGGCAAATTATGCCGCGCATTTCACCCATTACGCTGGTCAAAAGTTTAGTAGTCCCGTCTCCAAGAGCGTGCCTGGCCACCGAATGATGGTCAGCAGTACGTTGAAGTCCGGCAATGGTGGTAAAAACAACACGTTTGATTATCTGCTCAGCCAAAACCATGGCCAATGGAAAATTGTCAATGTAACGACAAACGGCGTCAGCAACCTGGCGATGCAGAAAGCAGAATTTACCAGTGCTCTGAAAAAAGGCGGGATTCATGTGCTACTGAATGAGCTCGATAAACACTCGGAAAAGTTAGCTCACGCAGCCCAGTAATAACCAAGGTCGTGTTGCTGAACAATCTATCAACTAAGGAGAGTTTTATGAATAAAACGCAGGTCAAAGATGCCGTCAAAGAAGTCGCCGGTAAAATTACCGGAAACGCTCAGCAAGAGGCTGAAGGTAAAGACACAAAGGAAGCAGGATATGTACAGGAAAAATGGGTGATTTCAAAGAGAGGTGCTCTGATTAAATGTTTTCCTGTCATCTCTTATTGAGGATATTATAGGTGAGTTAATCGGTAATTCACTTGTCTAACTTGTTCCATGAGTAACTACTGGAGGTTAATGTATGAGTAAAAATCCTATTATTGCCATCAATCAGTCAAAAGTAGCCAATCGACCGGAAAGTTATGAAACCATGATGAAGGTTGGGCCCAAGGTTTGTATCACTACGGCCTCGCATCCCGGGTTTTTAGGTTTTGAACAATTATTGCAGACGGGCATTCATCCTATGGCTGGGCGCTATGGTGGTGGCGCTATTGATATGCATGAAACCCTGAATCCTATTTCCATGTTTCAGTACACCGCATGGAAAGACGTGAAGTCGCATGAAGAGATGCATCATGAAAACTTCAAGGAAATTTTTGAATTATGTGGAAGCTGCCTGGATATGGTCATAGAGGGACCATGGGAACCCTATTATGAAGTCATTCGTTCCGATCTCCCCCTGATTATGGGTATGACCGATATTCCTGCAGCTTTAGGAAAGTCTTTCGCAGAGCAGAAGCTCGTGCCTAAAGTGGCATTATCGGCAAAGCGAAGTATTGCCATTGGTGACCATTGGGTGATGGACGGGCATGAGGAAGCTTTTGAAAAAGGGGCCATAGAGACGCTCACCTGGATGAAAGAAAATGTTCCGGGCATGATCGGCTGGATGATCATGAAACAGTTTGGCGTTTCTGCCATAGGATCCTTTCAGTTTGACCCCAAAGGGATGCTGAAGGCCACGCTGGGCGCCAATCCACCAGAGTACAACACCAACTATGGCAGTCAGGTGCCTGATAAGCCACTGATTCCGGGACAGAAGCCAACGCAGTACTTGGTGCACATGGAATGGGAGTCTCCTGAACATGCACATATGGGCATAGCCCATGCGATGCTGGATTACGAGTTGCGGCAGATTCACAATGAGGGCGTACTTGCCCATTTGGATAAAGGGCCTTACTACATGCTTTTTGAGCCCATGATGGAACAGGGACAATGGCGTAAAAAATTAGTCATTTAATGGCAAGCTGGAAAGATCTGTCATTTTCACTTACAGATCTGAACTTTTCAAAAACAGCCCTTGGGGAATTGCTTCGTAATGGGCAATGAGGGGGCTGTTCATCATGGTCATTTAAATTGAATGGTAGGCATTTGATAGTACTTGCCAATAAATATGAAAAGATAATTTTCTTTACCAGTACTTTTGCGAACTAATATTACTCGCTTTGTTGATCACGTGGAGTGCGTATGAATCTTAATAAAATAGAAAAAATAATCCACATTTGCATCGATTCATTTTCAGAGATTTCCATATTAAGCATTCCCGTGCTTATTTATTTGTTTTTTATTGTGATAAGAATATATTCTGGGGATTTTGCAGAAATTGCCTTAGAAATGTCTTTGATGTCTATTATTTACTATTCTGATTCGGTATTAATTGCAAAACGCATTAATCATAATACATGGAATGTTGCAATAAATGTGATGCTGATAGTCCTGATCATATTTGCGTCTTCATTGTTTACTCTGGAGCTTCTTGCTAATGGGACTAAAACTGCAGCACTGGTGTTTCAGAAAAAATCAGATGCTTATATTGATATGCAAATTGCCAATATCATGCTTATTGTTGGAGGGTTTATTGCCAACCTTGTATTACGCATCGTTGTGAGGATTCAGGGCAATGTAGTTGGAGAGTAATAAAAATGATGAACTCTATATTTGATGGTGCTTATGTAAATAACACGGTCCTATTGTTTGTAAAAAATATCATTTTCTATAGTACTAACAGATTAAACAAAAAAATCACAGGTGATTCTCTTGAGTTGATTGTTAACCATGGTGGCCAGAAATGAGAATAAACCGGTTATTGTCTATCACCACAAAAAAAATTAATGCATTAAAACATGTTTGGTTAATAGTTGTGATTCTATATCTTGCAACTGCGCCCATGACTATAGCTTCGGCATCGTCAGTGAATCAATTTGAAGATAATATTCACCATCTGAATACATCGAATCAGAAATTGGGAAGTTTTACAATAAATTTAGGTGAAAGAATTATCGCTCCCATCAATATCCGCAAAAACAATCTGTTTATAAGCGCTGGAAGATCAAAACCTCAACAAGGAAAGGTCGTCAGAGTTGATGGGAAAAATGGTCGGATAATTTGGTCCACAAAATTACCTAATATCAGTATGACAGAACCCATTGTTACTCGGCATTTGGTCATTGTTGGAATGGGTGGAAAGCGCATGTTTTCGACAAATAAAGGTTATTCTTGCCGTTCACCATACCCGCATGGAGTGATAGCCGTTCACAGGAAAACAGGCCATACTGCCTGGGAACATTTGACCCGCTGTCAAGTTATGCCAACACCTGCGTATGTAAATCACGAAATCCTTGGCCCTGATGGCGGTGGTCATTTCTTTTCTTTGAACGAGAAAACGGGCCATATTCTATGGAAAACAGCAATTAGTGGTTGGTCAGCAATGTCTTCACCTCTGCATGCACAGAATCAGCTTTATTTTGGGACTGATAATTCATTTACAGACAAAAATTATTTTTATGATATCGATTGGCGAACTCATAAGGTGGTATGGTCACAAAATCTTTCTCATGCTCAAAATCTCGCTGAAGCATCTCCAGTCCTCTCTCATGGAATTGTTTATACAGCATATATGCGAAATCCACCATATGGTCTGTTACAGATTATCAACCATATCTGGCGACATGAAAAGATGAAATACTTCACCTTTCAGGTTATTGGTATGCAGGCAAAAACAGGTGATGTGATCTTTAATAAAACCACTTATACAAAGAGACTGCCTCCCAACGCATGGATACATCAACGTCTACTGGATGAAAAGTACTATTGGTCCAACTGGACTATTGCTGCCATCCGTAGAGTGGCGCACTTTTTAGATATCCACGTTCATTTTTCCAAGATGTCCAACCATGATCCGGAAAAGGCGGGAATTTATGATCCTCCACTCACTGCTTGGCATCGTACTATCTTTATAGAGCCTCGGATAACTCATATACTATATGCTTTGAGGGTTGGTACTGGGCGTTTACTTTGGTCCGTTGATACTGGAGAAGATGTCAGCAATCCTAATATTTATAACGGTAAATTGTATTTAGTGAACAGTCACGGTGTATTGTTTGTGATTAACCCAAACAATGGAAGGGTTTTATATAAAAGGCATCTTTTTGCTGGATCTCCTGGACCCGCAGATGTTTTGCTCAGTAGAAACCATTTGGTAGTTGGAGGATCTTCTGGGAAGGTTGTCTCCGTAAAAACTGGGCGCGCCCTAAAATGAAGTGTAACACCTCTGGTCGAAGGCAGACGGAGGTGAGAGATGGCCAGAAAATACAGGCAATTGATGCCCGATCAGCGAAACCACACTCCAGCCGAAGTGATGGCACAGCAAATCAGGCAGTTAAACAATGGTGTTGCACTTCAAACTTGAAACCGCCTTTACTGACAACGGGTGAGTAGGGATGGTGTATTCTTACCTGGCTTATGCCCTCTATTCATCCATCTCACAAAGCATTTCCATTGGCCAAATGTACCAGATTCACATCCAACAGAAGAATACCGACCAAGGCAGTCGATAAATCACCTCGATCACCCACTCACTCAATTTGGAGGTTCAGTTCTATAGATCTCAATAGTTAAGTGGGATATGGACCTAAAACATGATAATTTCTGCTGGTATTCTTTAATACTAGATTGCGTGGATGTCTGCACAGAAAGAATTGCACCAAGATGACCCGGACCAAGGCGCCAGAGATGCAAATCTGACACTGTGTCACCATCCATTTCAATTTTCTCCTGCATCTGCTGGGCTAGACTTTGATCAGGGGTCATATCTAAAAGAATTTTGGCGGTGTCCCGGACTAATCCATATGCCCAATTTCCGATAACAATTGCCCCAACAATAGCTGCCAATGGGTTCATCCAGAGCCAATTAAAAGTAAATCCCAGCCATAGCCCAACAACAACAAGAGCGGATACCGCTGAATCTGTTACAATATGAGCAATCGCCGCACGCATATTGTTATCCCGCCCGATCGACTCATGTGTGTGCTCGTGTTCAGAAAATTGGACCAAACTGCTTGTTCCATTGCAGTCAACTATGGCCGAAAATTCATGTGGTTCGGGAATTTCTTCAACAGATTCCAGATAACCTTTTTGAGTCGCCATGAGGAATACATGGCGTTGGCCATTGGGGCGTACGGTCTCGACGGATACAGGCAAGTTGGCTAGATCGGTGGCATGGTCACTATAGATGCGAAATCTTGGCGGCACACCCCGCTCATAAATTTCTAGTTGAATATTTTTATTGTTAAGGAAAAAGGATTTTCGCTCATCTTCATGGTCAGTTATATGCGGATGTGTGTGCATGGAGTGGTGCCCATGATGGTGAGAGTGGCCACCGATAAGAATCCATCCGGTAATCACATTAACCAATAAGGCCAGGCCAGCAATAGGCAACGCCTCAGTATAATTGACCGGCATTGGAGCAAAAAATTGTCTCACAGCCTCAAACCCTATCACCACTGCAATCATTGCCATGACAATGGCACTACTAAAACCAGCAAGGTCACCGATTTTCCCAGTCCCAAAGCTGAAACGTGGGTCATGAACATGTTTGCGTGCATAGCGATAGGCTAATGCTGTTAGCAATAAGGCACCTGCATGCGTGCTCATGTGAACGCCATCGGCTATCAGGGCAATAGATCCAGATAAAAAGCCACCGACAATTTCTACCAACATCATTACAATACATATCCAGACCACCCACCAGGTTCTTCGTTCATTATGTTCGTGGTCGGTTCGCAGAAAAATGTGTCCATGCCGTAGATTGGCAGATTGAACGGCCATATATTGCCTCACTTCAAGTAGGTACGAATTACTGCTATAAGCTGTTCTGTCGCTTCCTGATTCAGAGCCTTTGGAAAACTGGTTGTATCTACCAGATGGGTGCGGACATGATCTTCAACGACCTCTGCCATAAATCCAGCAATGGCACCACGCACACTGGCGATTTGCTGCATAATCACTTCGCAGCCTCTTTCTTCCTCTAATGCATGCTCTATGGCTTCAATCTGCCCCCGTATTCTGCGCAGGCGGGCAAGCAGCTGTTGCTTCTCTTTAATGGTATGTGCCATAGAGTCAGTATAGAGTACCCCCCTACCCTATGCAATGCGGCCAAAAAAAGGTGATGCAGCCTCATATACCGCCAGGAGAGTGCGTTATTCCCTTGGTTCGTGGCACACACATAATACAGGGATGCCGCCACCGAATATGAAGCCTCGTGTGTCCAGAGCAATGCCGTACGCTGGATAAAAAAGCCGATCAGGTTCGGACTCCTGCCCGATCCGGCATAGATGTTTTCATATCCCGTAAAATGGCATTCACAGGCCGGGGGTTTCTGTGACCATAAACCCCTCTCTTTCGCATTAAATTTTAGTTGGGATCGTCCACTCTGTGAATTATCAAGTAGGTGAGCAGCATCAGAATGACCAATGTTAGCGATATGCTCACCGGACCCGTACCCAGACCAAGGCCACCGAACTGAATGGGTTTGTCTGTCCAATCCGCGAAAGAGGCTCCCAATGGTCTGGTCAAAATATAGGCAATCCAGAAGGCAGCTATTTCATTAAGATCGAACATGAAATATGCAATCACGGGAATGCCAAACATTATGACAAACAAGATCCCCGATTCAAGGTAGCCTAAATCCAGGCTCGATGCAGTCATGTCACCAGCGGCGGTGCCCAACGCAAAGGTGGCTACAATGGTCGCCCAATAAAAAGCCTCGCGCTGAGGTGTATGCACACTGTGAATGGAAAGCGTCTTTTCTTTGAGCTTCCAGATTCCCAGAATCCCGATCAATGCCATCAGAAAAACGGATGTCGAGATATCATAGGGGACACCCAGTACGACATGGGTAACGTCCGCTATTTGAGTCCCGAAAATGCTTACCATGATAACAGCAAACCAGTAATAGTGTGCTTTATATTGATTGCTACGCATCTGCAGCCAGAGAGCAATCAGGAATAATAAACCACAACCAATAACAGCCAGATAGGGGTTCGTGTGAAATACGAGAAAATCTGACGTGGCCTCTCCCATGGCAGTAGTCAGGAGTTTCGCTATCCAAAAATAGGCGGTAATTTTAGGTACCTTCAGGAGTGGTGCATTTCCGGAAGTGCGGTTGAAGACAGCTGTGTTCATTGACGTTCCTTATTTTCTCTCTCATGAAACTGGTAGCAAGGTGGCAAATCAGCTTGTCTACCCAGTATGTCAAAAGTTCTTGATAGGATTAACGCCATCCTTAGATCAAAGCGAAAAGCCTGGAAATAAGGACAAAAGGGTATTCACAATGTCACTACAGGCTGGAATACCCAGAAGCTATTAATCTGGAATAGAGATTTTATACCAAAGTGATGCACCGATTAAAGCAATTAAATAATTCGTACCAGGTTCTGTTCCAGAATGAATGGATGAGATGGACTTCCTCTTCCGCCAGCTGTGACTCGATGCAAAAAACTAAAATCCCCTAACTACGTTGTCCATTATGGTTTTGGGGACAACACGCGTGCCAATGCACAGTGTACTATTTCTTTGCCGGGGTAATGACCACATAGATGCTCGCTTTACCCTGACGGACCAACATGGGAATGGGTTGGTCTTTTGGTAACCCGGCGACAATGTGCGCCAGCTCGCTGACATTTTGGACATCCTGCTGATTGATCTGCTGAATGATCATCCCGGGCATCAGGCCCGCTTCAGCGGCAGGGCCTTCACTGACACCTACCACCACGACACCATGGTGAACATCCAGCTGTTTTTCAATGTCTGGAGTCAGATTTTGAACATGAATATCCATCCGACTGATTTTCAGGGTCTTTGCAGGCGCTGCCGGTTGGGTACTGCCGGGCTGCTCGTCCATGTTTTTCGGCAGGGCGGTGACCAGAACATTTTTGGTTTCCGCGACGCCATGATGAAGGATGCCCACGCTGGCATGGGTGCCGGGAACCGTGTTGCCGACCATGGGCGGCAGTTGGCCGACGTTGTAAACCGGTTTGCTGTCATAGGTCACAATGACATCACCGGGCTGGATGCCAGCCTTGGCAGCGGGGCTGCCCGGCATCACCGAAGCCACGAGGGCGCCGACCGGTTCCTGAAGATGCAGGGCTTGCGCCATTTGCGGTGTGACATCCTGCACTTCGACACCCAGGTACCCGAACTGAATGGGTTTATGGTCCTTGAAGTCCTGCACCACGCGCATGACGGTATTGATGGGGATGGAGAAAGACAAGCCCATGTATCCGCCGCTGTTGGTGTATATCTGATCATTGATGCCGATTACCTGGCCCTTCATGTTAAAGAGCGGACCACCGGAATTGCCAGGATTAATGGGCACGTCGCTCTGGATGAAAGGGATGTATTCGTCATCAGGCAACGGCCGGTTCATGGCGCTGACTACCCCCTGGGTGACGGTATTGTAAAAACCGAAGGGCGCACCTACCGCCAGCAACCACTGGCCGACTTTCAGATGATCAGAATTGCCGATGGGAACTGTGGGCAGATCCTTGGCATCAATTTTCAGCAGGGCCGTGTCGTAGCGCACCGAAAGTCCGATCAGTTTGGCGGGATAGGCATGATGATTGGTCAGGGTGACGACAATATGATTGGCACCCCGTACTACGTGACCGGCGGTGACAATGTAACCATCCGGGCTGATGATGAATCCAGACCCCAGAGATTGGATTTTTTCGTGCTGCTGATGGCTGGGACCGGCTTGTCCGGGTGCGCCGAAGTGCTGAAAAAACTGGTAAAAAGGAGAATTTGGCGGAAACGGGTTGTGCTGTTGGTGGATGACTTTGTTGGTGGTGCTGCTGATGTTCACCACTGCCGGACCATAGCGATCAATAATGGGGGTAAAGTCCGGGAGGGCAACCAGCGCCTGTTGGGGTGCGGTGTTGGTGTGGATGGATAAGGCGGGCGACGTAGGGGTGGCATCGGCCTGTGCCCATTCGGTGGCGCCCAGGGTAAAACCAAAGCACGCAGCGACAACAGCAGTAATCAGTAGTTTCGGGCGTTTCAACAGGGTTTTCGGGCGACTATTCGCCATAGGACTCTCCTTTGGAGTTTTGGTTCTGCAGCATTGACGCATTTGCGTTTAGACTCGGTAATAAAGCATCTAGTTCCTGCCTGATGTCTACCATAGCACTTAATACAAAGCGCGGGATAATTTGGTGCGGTATTGCTCAACCAGTGGTCCCTGATTGCTGTGCAGGGCAAAAATCTTCAGAACAGTTTTGCGGGCGAGGCCATCGTCGTAACTTTTGTGTCTTTCCACCATTTCAATCAGTTGATCCAAAGCGGCAGCTTCCTGGCCCTGCAAAAGCAGAACCAGCGCCCGTTGATACATGGCCAGAGCGCGCGTGTCGCCTTTTTCATGGGCAATGGTCGTCTCCAGCTTGGCCATGGGCGGAGCTTTGCGCGCCGCATCCGTAAATTCCAGTAATGCTTTCAGGCCTTCGACCTCGATTTCCATCTGAAACAGAGGGGACATGGCATCAATTTGTGCCTGAGCATCCGCATGACGTCCCTGTTGTATGGCGAGATGGGCCAGTGCCAAACGTGCCTGATCGTTTTGAGGGTTTGTTTGCAGGGACTCTTCCAGAAGTGACTGGGCTTCATCGGTTTTGCCCTGGGCCATGGCGGCCATGGCCTCGGCGCGCAGATCATCGCCGGGCTTGGGTAAATGTTTTTCAAGAAACTGGCGGATGGCCGACTCCGGGAGAGCACCGGTGAACTCATCTACCACTTTACCGTTTTTGAAAGCCTTGACTGCGGGAATTCCGCGCACCTGATATTCCCGGGAAAGTTCCGGGTTTTCATCAGAATTGATTTTGGCCAGAACAAAGGCTCCCTGCATTTCTTCCGCCAGCTTTTCGAGGACAGGACCCAGGGCGCGACAGGGTCCACACCAGGGTGCCCAGAAATCCACGAGGACCAGGGCCTTTTGGGAAAGCTCAATAACGGCTTCCTGAAAATTACCTAAGTTGACTTCGAGGATGTGTTCACCAGTGGCCATGCAATACTCCTGAAAATAAAAAGACGTTGACTCGGGAAATTGGGGCGATAAAGCAACATTTCAAGCTTTTCGGGTGGAATGGACCTTATTGCAATTCGGCTTTGGCGAGTTCGTCCAGTACCCCCTGAAGCAGGCTGCGACCCAATGGTCCCATGCCTTTTTCCAGCTTGCGGCGATCATCCAAACCTCGGGACAAGGGGCCGAGAGCGGCCCCCATACGGGCCATGTCGCCCCCGGCTTTTTGCATTTGACTGGCCATTTGCCCCAACCAGGCGACGGCCTGGGGGTCGCCCCGACGCGCGGCAAGGATGACACTGGCCAGCCCTGGGGCCGCCAGTCCCGGGTCGGCCTGCCCCGTACTTTTGGGGAGCGTTTCGGGATTTTGCAGACCCATCAGAATGGATTCGACGATGACACTGTCTTCTTCATCCAGTCCCTGCAGTAAACCCAGTTCACGCTTGCCAGCCATAATCTGTTGAATGACCGCCACCAGTTCTCCCCAACCATTCGCAGCGGCGACGCGCAGGTGGTCGTCGACAGCGCCGCGCAACCGGGGGTTCTGGCAGGCTGCAACTACCTGCAGGATCAGGGCGGCGTGGGCGCTGCGGATTTGTTCACGGCGTTCGGGGAGAACGGACATATTCACGGCTCCAGGTCATGTTTACAGGACTATTGTGCAATTTATCGGGATAAATGTCGCGCCAGATAGTGACCGGTGTGTGAAACCGGATTGCGGGCGACTTCGTCAGGGCTGCCCGTGGCGATGATTTGCCCGCCTCCGGAGCCACCCTCGGGACCCAGGTCAATAATCCAGTCGGCGGTTTTGATGACATCCAGATTATGTTCAATGACCACAATGGTATTGCCCGCATCGGCGAGCTTCTGCAGGACCACCAGGAGCAGGGCGATATCATGAAAATGCAGGCCGGTGGTAGGTTCATCAAGAATGTATAGGGTGCGTCCGGTATCCCGTCGGGATAATTCCCGGGAGAGCTTTACCCGCTGGGCTTCGCCACCGGAAAGTGTGGTGGCGGACTGGCCGAGGCGCAGATAACCCAGCCCTACATCCAGCAGTGTTTGCAATTTGCGGGCAATGGCTGGTACCGGATCAAAAAACTGGCGGGCATCTTCCACCGTCATTTCGAGAATTTCGTGAATATTTTTGCCCTTGTAATGCACATCCAGGGTTTCCCGCTTGTAGCGTTTTCCGGCACAAACGTCGCAGGGTACGTAAATGTCCGGCAGGAAATGCATTTCAACGCGAATGACGCCGTCGCCCTCACAGGCTTCACAACGGCCGCCCTTGACGTTAAAACTGAAGCGCCCCGGATTGTAACCTCTGGCCCGGGCCTCGCTGGTGGCGGCAAAAAGCTCGCGAATCGGGGTGAACAGTCCGGTATAAGTGGCCGGATTACTCCGGGGGGTACGGCCGATGGGACTTTGATCAATGGCTATGACTTTGTCCAGGGCTTCCAGGCCACGCAGTTGCTGATGCGCAGCCGGACTCTGCGTGCTGCCCATCAGAACCCGCGCGCAGGCGGGATACAAGGTGTCATTGATCAGCGTGGATTTGCCCGAGCCGCTGACGCCGGTGATGCAGATAAACAGGCCGATGGGAATTCTTGCATCGACTGATTTCAGGTTGTTGCCTGTCGCACCGATGACTTCCAGCCAGCGTTGCTGGTCGTGACGGCGGCGTTCGGGAATTGCAATGCACAAATCACCAGTCAGGTAACGACCGGTGAGGGAGTCCGGATTGGCGCGAATCTCTTCGGGAGTACCCTGAGCGATGACTTCACCCCCGTGGGTACCGGCGCCGGGGCCCATATCCACTACATGATCTGCAGCGCGGATGGCATCTTCGTCATGCTCTACAACAATGACGGTATTACCCAGGTCACGCAGATGTTTGAGAGTGCCGATCAGGCGGTCATTGTCACGCTGGTGCAAGCCGATGGAGGGTTCATCCAGAACATACATGACCCCCACCAGACCGGCACCAATCTGGGAGGCCAGGCGAATGCGCTGGGCTTCGCCACCGGAAAGGGTTTCTGCGGAACGATCCAGACTCAGATAGGCCAGACCCACATCTACCAGAAACTTCAGGCGGCTGCTGATTTCCTTCAGGATTCTCTCGGCGATGATGGCTTCCTGGCCCTCCAGTTGCAAATTCGCAAAGTGTTGCAGGGATTCGCGAATGGGCAGCGCTGACACTTCCTGAAGGGCCAGAGGCCCCACCTTGACCATACGGGCTTCTTCACGCAGACGGCTGCCGTGACAGGACGGACAGCGCAGGCGGCCCATGTAACGCATGATTTCTTCCCGCGCCAGATTAGACTGGGATTCGCGCAGGCGCCGTTCCAGTCCGGGAATGACTCCCTCAAAATGAATCTGATGCGTCCGTGAACCTTGCTGCACGGTAATACGTTCGTCGGAACCGTGCAGAATTTGCTCACGCACTTCAAAAGGCAGGTCTTCCCAGGAAAACTCCAGGGAAAAGTGAAAATGAGCGGCCAGCGCATTCAACAAGGGGGTGTAATGTTCCTTGTGGCGCTTGGTCCAGGCGGCGATGGCCCCGGCGCTGAGGCTGGCACCCGGATCAGGAATAATCAGGTCTGGATCAAAAAAGGTAATTTCTCCCAGGCCATCACAACGTGGGCAGGCCCCTGCCGGATTGTTGAAAGAAAACAGCCGGGGTTCGAGGGCCGGAAAGGAACGTCCACAACTGGGACAGGCATGGTGGGCGGAGAACAGGCGTTCTTCCTGATGTTGCGGCCCCATCAACACGGCGATGGCCTGGTCATCGGCGAGGCTCAGTGCGGTTTCCAGGGATTCCGCCAGACGCGGCCCACTGTCCTCGCGCAACACCAGGCGGTCAATGACGGCTTCAACGCGATGTTTGCGTTTTTTGTCCAGGGTCGGAATGTCATCCAGTTCGAGCATTTCCCCATCTACCCGGGCACGAATCAGGCCTCTGGCCCGCAGCGCGCTGATCACCTCTTCATGACTGCCTTTGCGATCACGCACCATGGGGGCGAGAATCATGAGTTTTTCGCCTTCAGGCAGGGCCAGTAATTGATCTACCATCTGGCTGATGGTCTGGCTCTGAATGGGTGCTCCGCAACACCAGGGCGTGCCAGTGCGGGCATACAGCAGACGCAGATAGTCATGGATTTCCGTGATGGTGCCGACGGTAGAGCGGGGATTATGGGAAGTGGATTTCTGTTCAATGGAAATGGCGGGCGATAGCCCTTCAATGGCATCCACATCAGGCTTGCCCATCAGCGACAGAAACTGCCGGGCATAGGCCGAAAGACTCTCCACATAGCGGCGCTGACCTTCGGCATAGAGCGTGTCAAAAGCCAGTGAGGATTTGCCCGAACCGGATAAGCCGGTGATGACAATGAGGCGGTCCCGGGGCAGGGTCAATGAGATGTTTTTGAGATTATGGGTACGTGCGCCCCGGATCTGGATATGTTCCATGTAGCCGTAGCCTTTTTGGGTTCAGGAATGAGTTTTTCTCTGGATGGGTTAGTATAGGGCTTTCGGGGACGGCCGTCCCCTTGTACTCAAGGAGATCTGACAATGGCGGGAGTGAACAAGGTCATATTATTAGGACATCTGGGCCGGGACCCGGAGATGCGCTATCAGCCCAGTGGTGCTGCTATCGCCAATTTCAGTATTGCCACCTCTGAAAATTTCAAGGATCGCGAAGGGAATAAACAGGAACGCACCGAATGGCATCGTATCGTGCTATTTGGACGTACTGCCGAAATTGCTGGCGAATACCTGCGCAAGGGCAGTATGGCTTATGTGGAAGGCCGATTGCAGACCCGCAAGTGGACCGACAAGGAAGGTCAGGAGCGCTACACCACTGAAATTATCGGTGACCGGCTGCAATTGGTGGGTCCACGCGGGGGCGGTGGTGGTGCAGCCAGTTTTGACGAAGAAGATCATGGCGGCGGTCATTCGACGGGTGCTTCTTCAGCTCCGGCCAGCAGCGGGCGCAAACAGGATACCCCACCCCCGCCAATGGAAGATTTTGATGACGATATTCCTTTTTAAAAACCACCAAACATAAATTGTAAACATAATCCCGGAACGTCTTGTACTTTCTGGGATTTTTAATGTGCGCGAAACGGGCTACACAATGCCAACCCGGCAGACAGATCTTATTCCGACTAAACTTGACGTGTATATAAGAATGGGTTTTCCTATGCATATTTCTCGCGATATGTATAGGTCGAGTTGTTTTTCTTTGCATGTTTCGCCATTCCATCTATTCGGGAGCAACCATGACACTTGAGCCGCTGCATCAGCTCGATCCGGTACGGTTCGAAACTGCTCCTATTCTGAAGAAGCTAGTAAAAAGCAGCCGTAAGCTTGCGGAACTCAAGAGTATGGCACGGACCATCCCGAACCAGGGCATCCTGATTAATACTCTGGGTTTGCAGGAAGCCAAAGACAGTTCCGAGATCGAAAACATCGTCACGACGCACGATGCATTGTTCAAGGGCGAAGCTTTAGAGCGCGTGTATTCAGACCCGGCTACCAAGGAGGTTTTGCGTTATCGGCAAGCGCTTCGCACGGGCTTTGAGGAGGTGCGCAAAACCGGGTTGATTACAAACCGGCAAATTCTGAAAATTCAGGAAGCACTGGAACAGAACGACGCAGGCTTTCGCCAGTTACCGGGCACTGATCTTCAGACCGATACAGGCCGGGTGGTCTACACTCCACCGCAGGACAATAACGAGATCATCCGCCTGATGGGCGACCTAGAGCGATTTATCAATGACGATGCCCTGTTCAACGTTGACCCGTTGATCAAGATGGCTCTGATTCATCATCAGTTCGAGAGTATCCACCCGTTTTACGATGGCAACGGTCGAACCGGGCGCATCATCAACGTGCTTTATCTGGTCAAGGCTGAGTTGCTGGACATCCCGTTGCTTTATCTCAGCAACTACATCGTTCGGAACAAAGGGGAGTACTATCGCCTGCTTCAGGCCGTTCGGGATGATGAAGCCTGGGAAGAATGGGTTATGTACATGCTGGATGCTGTGGAACAGACCGCAGAGCAGGCCATCAAAATGATTCAAGCGATCAGCCTCGCCCTGATGGACTACAAGAAGCGAATCCGGAATCAGTTTCGCTTCTACAGCCAAGACTTGATCAATAGTCTGTTCCAGCATCCTTACACCAAGATCGCCTTTTTTGAGCGCGATCTTCAGGTTTCACGTCTGACCGCAACAAAATACCTCGACGATCTGGCCGAAGCGGGTTTTGTCGAAAAGGTCAAGGCAGGACGAAGCAACTACTACATCAATCTGGCATTGATCCGCGTCATTAAGGAAGACGAACGCTGACCGAATGCCAACTTGAGCAGGAAGTCTTATCTTGGTTAACCGATATCGGCTTAATAAGGGCCTTTAACGTCCCAGCGCTTTCTGGATTTTCTGATCGGTCTTGTACTGGCTTAAGGCGTAAACCGCCCAGATGGCCGCCGGTATCCAGCCCAGTACGGTGATTTGCAGAAGCAGGCAGATGATGCCTGCGAGCGGCCGGCCAATGGTAAAAAACACCAGAAAAGGTAAAAAAATCGCCAGAATAAGACGCATGATCCATACTCCCTGCCAATAATTATGTTTGCATATTAAATGGCGATTTCTACAGAATGCAAGTCTCCGTGCTAAACTCGCTCACATGGTTGCCGATAATAATGAACCCCCAAAAACACTTCTGAATCCTCGGCCAGGAGAACGCCTGCAAAAATTGCAGGTGATGCGTCGCTGGGCTTTGGTTTTACTGTTGCTGGCATTGCTGTTGTTCTTGTTTTCAGCCAGTCAGGGATTTTTGGGCATTTGGGCCTGGACCGGGGCATTTTCCGAGGCCGCCATGGTGGGCGGGCTGGCGGACTGGTTTGCGGTGGTGGCCCTGTTTCGTCATCCGCTGGGTCTGCCCATTCCCCATACGGCCATTTTGCCGAGAAACAAGGCGCGTCTGGCGAAGCGTCTGGCCACGTTCATTCGTGATCATTTTCTGGAAAGCGAAGCCATTGTCCGCCTGTTGCGCCGCGCCGATCCCGCCACCTGGCTGGCGCAGTGGCTGATCCAGCCGGAAAGCAGCCATCTGCTGGCCCGGCAATTGACGACGTTGCTGCAAAAAGCCCTGGCGCTGACTGATGATCAGGAATTGCGTGTTGCCCTGCGAAGCGCGCTGGGTCGCCAGCTTCAGCGCGTGGATGGGGCGCGCTGGATGGGAAATATTCTGGCATTACTGACAGAAGACCACCGTCATCAGGCCCTTCTGGAAGATGGTATTCAGCGCCTGCGCGAGTGGCTGGATGGGGAAGAAACGCAGGGGCTGCTGGCCGAGCAAATAGCAGCCATTCTGAAACGCGCCTATCCCACCTTGTTCTCCTGGATGAGTGCGCTCATGGACCCTGCCACCCTGAGTGATAATCTCGCGCGAAATCTGGTAAAGGCCGCGCATCAACTTTTGCAGGAAATCGAGGACGATCCCGAGCATCCACGCCGCCTGGCTTTTGATCGCTGGATGGCTGATGCGATTGTGCGGCTGCGGACAGACGCCCGGTTTCAGGAGCGTATCCGGCGTTGGCAAAATGGCCTGATTTCCCATCCGGCAGTGCAGGAGTATGCAGATGGTTTGTTGCGCGACCTGCGCGCCTGGCTGGACAAGGATCTGCGCAGTCCAGATTCCCGTTTACGGGGTCAGATTCAGGTTTTGGCCGGGCAGTTGGGGACATTTTTGGCGGAACAGGCAGTCTTGCGGGAGGCCATTAATGATTATCTGGAAAACAGTGCTCGTCGTTTGGCCCCGGCCATGCGCGATGGTTTGGCGCAGCATATTGAAAAAACCATTCAGGACTGGCCCGAAAAAGACATGATCCGCCTGCTGGAAGAAGGGGTGGGGACCGATCTGCAATATATTCGGGTGAACGGAACCCTGGTCGGCGGTCTGGTGGGTGTATTGATTCATGCCCTGGCGCTGGCTGTGCCTCTACTCATATAGAGGTGCTGCCGATGGAATCAAATGGTCCGGTATGGCCCGCATGTGCATTGGGTCTTCTGGCCCGAATTGGCCATTTCAACCTGAGCAGATTGCTGGATTGATGTTGAGGGATTTGTTTTTTCAGGTAGTTACCGGGAAGGAACAAATTTTGCTGGATTGAGGATTGGAGTAATGTCCGGTCGGTTGTTTCATTCTGAACAAGGTTTGTAGAGGGAGGTGCATTTATGAAGCGTCTATTGATGAGTGTGATGGCAGCAGGCACCCTGATGATGGCGGGTTTTGCGACGGCGGCGACGGTTACCGCTACAGACGCGCAGCATGCGCTGGCGGCGGCCAAGACGGCCATGGCAAAAACTTCAGCCGTGCATTATTTGTGGCTTTCCACCCCGAAAATTTATAAAGAAGCCGAAGCGGCAGACAAAGCCGGTAAATATGATGAGGCAGTGGTCAAGGCCAAGCATGCGGAGGAACTGGCTAATCTGGCTTACGCCCAGGGCGAAGCTCAGGCCAAAAAATATGGCGTGAAGTTGACGGATCATGGGGCCCAGATGGACTAGGTTTTGACCCCGTGAGCGCGCAGCAGGCGACGGGCAACTTGCGTTTTTTCAGCAGCGGCGGCGGTAAAATAAAAATCAATGGATGCTTCAGTGGGCAAATCCGGTGGCGTCTCGGGGAGACTCCGTATGTCGATCCTGCGACATAATTGCCGCGCCACGCCATCATTTCCATCCAGGGTGGGAATATTCCGTCCATTTAGCTCTGACAGCCAGTTGCTGATCCAGCAGTAATGGGTGCAGCCCAGCACAATGACTTGAGTGTCTGTCGAGTAATAAGGCAGAACATGATTGTGCAGATACTCCTGGACTTGCTGCTGCCAGTCATTGCTCTGGGATTCAATGCGTTCTGCCAGACCCGGGCAAGCAAGAGGCTGCACGCGTTGTTCGGCATTTGGTAATTGCGTCAAGAGATTACGAAGCTTTTCACCGGTGACGGTCATGGCTGTGGCCAGCAGGAGAATACTGCCTTCGGGATAAAGCATCAGCGCTTTTTTGATGGCGGGCTCAATACCGATGATGGGCACGTCCGCATATTCCCGCAGAGGTATGGCTGCCGCGCTGGTAGCCGTGTTGCAAGCCAGTACCACGGCATCTACGCCTTGCCGGACAAACCAGGCATAAGCAATTTCCGTCCATTGTTGTACTTCGCCGGCGGTTTTGTCGCCATAAGGACTATGAGCGCTATCGCCATAAAACAAAAAATGGGCATTCGGCAAATAACGCAGGCAGGAGAGCAGGGTGCTGAGGCCACCCAGTCCGGAATCAAATACACCAATTCGCATCGGTTATTGGCTGAGTTCCTGATCGGCCAGCAGGGCGACCCCGCGCATTCCGGCGAGATCATCATGATTGCCGCGTTTGACTTCCACCTCGCCGCGCAGCGCGGGAATCAAGTCAGCGTCCAAACGTTGTAATAAGGCTGGCGCAAAACAATCCCAGGCCGCACTGACCCCGCCTCCCACCCGAATGACCCGGACATCGGCAACCTTCAAAATGCTGGCCAGGGCTTGTCCCAGATAATCACCGGCCATCTGAAAGGTTTGACTGGCTTCGGGGCGTCCATCGCAGGCCATCTGGGCAATAACGGCAGTATCCGGTGCTGTGCCGGTCAGTTCCACGTAACTGGACTGGATTCCGCGTGCCGAGGCATATTGTTCCAGGCAACCCTGATTACCACAGCCACATCGTCTTCCGCCGGGGACCACGATGATGTGCCCTATCTCCATGGCGGTTCCATGTTCACCGCGCCAGGGGCGGTCGTCATGGACCCACCCACCACCGACACCGGTACCCAGGCCGACGTACAAGAGATCGCGCAATTCGGGATTTTCCTGTTTTTCTTCCCAGAATTCGCCATATCCGGCAGCATTGGCGTCATTTTCGATGAGTACAGGCAATTGGCAGGCATTCTGAACGGCACTTTGCAAATCAAAGTGGATGAGTTGCGGAATGTTGGGCGATTGCAGCAAAACGCCTTTGGCATTCACAAAACCGGGCACAGCCACCCCGACTCGAATAATTTCCGGGTATTGATGGCGGAGTTGAGCAATGCCTGCTTCAAGCAGTTCCGTGAACAGTCGGGCAGCGCTTTCTGAATCGGCTGCCGCAGCGCATTTGGCGTGCAGATCTACTTCATGGCGAATACTGTCCAGACAATCATTACCCCGGAAAACCCCAAAACGTAAATTGGTGCCACCGACATCAATACCTATGGTCAGTTTCTCAGTCATAGGCGATGATCTCCGTAAGGATTTCGATATGTTGCGTCTTGCCAGCCGTCAGGTCCCAGTAAAAATCCAGTTGCAGGGCCTGCATGATTTTTTCAAAGCCCGCTTCGGATTGGGAAACGGTCATATGGGGCGCAGCCTCCCAGCGCACCGGCGGATTGCAATGGAGGGTGATTTTACCGCCCATCACGGCATCTTCCAGCACGATTTGTCGGGTTTTTTCACCCTGGATGGGAAGTCCGAAGCCACCCTGGGATTGCCCATCCGCAAAAAACTGTCCCGCCGGCCCATCACAACTGGGCATGGCCAGAAATAGCCGAGTCTGAAAATGGTGAGACTCTGTATTGTGTTGGGAAGCTGGTGATTCTATCCGAAAATGCACCATCATTCCTTTATGGGCGAGGCTATAGGCTTTACTGACCGCCCAGCTGTCAGCGATACCGCCCGCAAAATGGGGAGCATCCTGAACGATGCTGCTTTCCGGATACGTGACTGCGACATTATCCAGCCACTCCTGAAAACTGTGGCAGGGGGCGGTGTCGGCAAGCAGATCATCTGCCTTAATTTCTGTTTTGAAGCTGATGCGGTCGTGGGCGGAAGCAATACCTTCACTGGGAGCCGCATGATCCACTGCCCCGTGCCGGATTTTGTCGTAGTAGGCCTCGTCGCGCCGTGCCAGTGTATCCCCAAGATTGTGATGCAGTTTGTAACAATCCCACTCGGCTACGGCGGCGGAGGGCGTCGGGCGAATGATCAACTGTTGATCGTCATTGTGATAATACAGCTCTTCATGGCCATCCATATCCACGTCAATGAACTGCAAACCTGGCCGTGCCTGGATTTTATCGAGCTGCGCTTCCAGTCGAACCATGGCATGGTACACCGCCCGGCGCAGGTGCGGCAGATAAATGCCGCCAAACAGCCCGTGCCAATAGGCATCATTGGCCTGGGTTTCATGTAAATCCGCACGCATCTGCTTGCTTTGCTGGCGCTTGGGCAAAGCATGAAAGCGCCGGGATAATTGCAGCATGCGTTTCTGCATCCAGTTGGACTCGGGATATCGGGTCAGAAAGTTTTTCCATATTCCGCCACGAATGAGTGGCTTGCGTAGGTCCAGGCGGCCTGCAGCCTTTTCCTGTTCCAGAAAAGCCGCGTAGTTGCGGGCCGCATCCGGTGCCAGTGTCCATTCGTTCATTTCACTGTAGGACACCGTGGGCAGATAAATCATACCCTGGGGCCGATGCTGGTGCAGATAATCCTTGAAACGCATGGGTTGAATATGTGGAGAATTCAGGACGCCCTGGAGAAACTGTTCCAGCCAGCCTTTTTCATAAACCCAACTATAAGTCTCCGGCCAGACCCCGAATTTTTCGATGTCATCAAAATAAATCCCGGCGCTACCCGGATTATGCGCGGATATTTCTTCGATATAAGTGACTGCGGCAGCGGCCTCCGAGAAAGGCAGGCGATAACGCAACGCTTCGGAAATGGGGAAAACATCGATAGCCTGGCCATTTTCTTCGGTGCGATGAAAGCTGCCGAGTTGGTCGCTAGAGGCCCCCGCGCAGAGAAAGTGATAATCGTCCACCATCACATATTGAATTCCCGCCTCTTGCAGGGCGGGAACCACGCTGGGATCCCAAACGCGCTCGGTCAGCCAGGCCCCCACCGGGCGCTGTCCGAAATTTTTGTCCAGTCGGTCGGCCATGGCTTCCAGTTGGGTGATGCGATCTGCATGGGGAATAGCCGCCAGCACCGGTTCGGTGTCCCCGGCGCCCACCAGCTCCGCCTGCTGGCGGGTGACCATTTCCTGCAGCAGTTTCATGGTGTTGGGGTGTTGTTGCACCATATATTGTAGTAACCAGCCACTGATATGAATGGCAAAGGGAAATTCAGGAAAGCGATGCATGGCTTCAAGAAAGGGGTGATAACAGCGCATTACGGCGTCATCAATCACCTGCGGAAAATTACCAACCGGCTGATGGGCGTGGACGCCCAGGAGGAGGGGGGTGCTGTGGGTCATTGCTTATCCTTCCATATGGGTGCGGCGCATGGTACCTCCAGATTCGGCGGGTCCCCCACCATGACTGATGGGTTCGTTGAGGGTTTCTGGAGGAGAAATTTGCATCAGGTTATAAAGTTTGCGCAGGTTCATCCTGAACAGGTGATCAAAATCCCTGACCGAATCGGCAGGATTGTAATCTCCGAACCACCAGAACCAGTCCGAGCCCTCGCAACGACCTAACTGTTCAGTGATTTCTTCCTGCAGTTCGGGGGTGAGTCCGGCAAAATGCTGGTCAACATCCTGCTTGGCGGCGCAGAGCATATCCCAGGCCCGGTTTTTGGCCCCATCGCCAATCCAGGTGCTGAAATTGCCATAGACCCAACTCCCGGCGGCAAGATCCGGAATGCTTTTAATGGCTTCCGGATGGTCCTGGACATAGTCGCCGAAGGTACACATTTTGATATGGGGATGATTGGAAAGGGCCCGGTAGAGCTCGGAAAGAAAATAGTAGCCATTGTAGGGGTAGTATTCCCAGGCATTTTCTCCATCAAGAATGATGCTGACGACGGGATGATCCTGATCTTCGGTCTGGCGCCAGATGGCTTCGAGCTTATGCACGAAATCGATGACTGCATCGTGGCCAAACCAGGTTTTATAGTCAAAACCGATGGTGTCAGAGAGCGCGTCATCCCGAAAAAACAGCGCCGGTCCCTGATTTTCGAGGCGATAAGCCTTGTATAAATATTCGGCCCGACCGCGTGGTGCAGAATCGTCATCGCTGCGCAGCAGGCTATGCGTGAGTACGCCTTCTCCCGAAGCCGTCCAGGTCACTTGAGCCTCACCCAGCATTTTGACGAAGGCGGCAGAAACCCCGCCCTCTGCTGGCCACATGCCCTGGGCGGCAATGCCGAAATGTTGCGGATGATAAGTCTGAGCGCGTTTAATATGCCAGCGCACACGCTCGACCCCGCCAGGGTACTCAGGGGATTCGGGCAATGGCGCATCGGGTATGGCTTCCCGTGCGGCGGCAAAGTCCAGCATCAGGGGGCCAATGGGGTGGTAGTAGGGGGTGGTGGATATTTCGATACGTCCTGCTTCTGCCAGGGCGCGGTAACGGGGAATCAGTCCGCCGATCAGCTCACCGAGAAAGCGTATTAAATCCTGCCGGTCTGCGAGCGTGAAACCGTGTCCCTTGTCCATCAACTTCTTAATGAGCGGGCTGCCGCGCCGCACGGTTTCACCAGTCCAGGCCAGGTGATACCAGACCAGCAGATCGGCCAGAAACTGAATGGACAAATAGTCAGAAAGTTCCGCCGGATCACTGTGCATGATGGTATATATTTCATACAGTCGGCGGTATCCGGGAAAGGGATTCAGCATATGTTCCGGATCCAGTCGAAAGCACTGTTCCATGAGGTGATGACGTTGCTCATTGTTCAGGGTTTTTAGATCAGTGCTGGCCAGGGCGATGAGTAGAGGATCGCGAAAATGCCCACTTTCAAACTGACTGGTGTAATCTTCAATCTGCTCAACGAGAATCGGCACGCAGTTAAATACGCCCCGAGCCATGGGGTTTTCCTCATAATGGGCGATCATGTCTGCATAATCCTTGCAGGCGTGCAGGTACGTCCAGGGCAATGCGTATTGCCCATCCGCATTGCGATAATCGGGCTGGTGCATATGCCAGCAGAAAATGACATGAAGTGCGCGTGCGGGGGGCATGAGGTCACCTCACAAAATGTAGTTGCTGGCCTAATAACTCCGGAGTAATCAGAGTGACGCCATTGGGCGTTCGATAAAAGCGGCGGGCGTCTTCGGCAGGATCTTCGCCCACCACCAGCCCGTCAGGGATGATAGTACCCTTGTCGACGACGACTTTACGCAGGCGAGCCCCTTCGCCCATGCGCACGTTGGGCAAAATCACCGAATCTTCGATGAGGGTATGGCCATCATTGACCCGGACATTGGAAAACAGCAGGGAACGACGGACCGTAGCCCCACTGATGATGCAGCCTCCCGAGACAATACTGTCCAGGGCCATGCCGCGTCTTCCTTCGTCGTCAAAGACAAATTTGGCAGGCGGGAGTTGTTCCTGATACGTCCAGATGGGCCAGCGGCTGTCGTATAAATCCAGATCCGGGGTTACATGCACCAGATCAATGTTGGCAGACCAGTAGGCGTCAACCGTACCGACATCCCGCCAGTAGCAACGACTGGCCTTGCCTTCATTGCTGGAAATGCAGCTGTTACGAAAGCGGTGAGCCATGACCCGATAGCGTGACACCATGTAGGGGATCAGATCGTTGCCAAAATCATGGCTGGACTCGCGACTGTCCGCATCGCGGATGAGCTGTTCATACAAAAAATCCGTGTTGAAAACATAAATACCCATGCTCGCAAGCGCACGGTCGGGGTTGTTGGGTGTGGGTGTGGGATCGCTGGGTTTTTCGGTGAAACCGGTCACCCGATCTTCGTGGTTGACGGTCATGACCCCAAAACCTTTGGCCTCTTCCAGAGGGACCTCAATGCAGGCGACGCTCATATCTGCCTGACTTTGCACATGCTCGGCGAGCATCTGACCATAGTCCATTTTATAAATATGGTCACCAGCGAGAACAATCACATAACGCGGCCGATGGGCACGCAAAATGTCAATATTCTGAAAAATCGCGTCTGCGGTTCCCTTGTACCAGCCGGTATTCATGCGCTGTTGGGCAGGGAGGATTTCAATAAACTCGCTGAACTCGCCTCTCAGGAATCCCCAGCCCAGCTGAATGTGACGAATCAAGCTGTGCGCTTTGTACTGGGTCAGCACACCAATACGGCGAATGCCGGAGTTCATGCAGTTGGATAAACAAAAATCAATGATGCGGAATTTGCCCCCGAAAGGCACGGCAGGTTTGGCGCGCCAGTCGGTCAATGGTCCAAGGCGACTGCCACGACCGCCAGCCAGGACCAGGGCGAGGGTATTTTTGGTGAGGTTACTGACAAAGCGCGGGGAATTGCTGGGGCCACTCTGGTTTTCTTCGGACATGCTCTTCTCCTTGTCGGGCACTGGTATTACACCTAGCTAGGAGTATAGACAGGATTCCCCCGTGCTTTCGGTTTAAAGGTACTGAACTTGGAGGATGTCGGCAAGCACTCAAAGGGGACAATGGTCTTTTCCGGCGATGTGTTATGCTCTTGGTGGGAGTGGCTCCTCAATCACAATGATGAAAAGGAGATTGTGGTGACGAAATTACCAAAAAAAAATCATGGCGAAGATTGGAATCATGACGAAATAGCCATTCGCGAGGCCCGTCATCACGATCCCTTCGCCTGGTTGGGGCAGCACCGGATCGGTAACGACAATCAAGCTATGCAGCGCGTTTTTTTGCCCGGGGCCTCTCAGGTAGAACTGCAAACCCCGCAGGGATGGGTGCTGATGACCATGCAGCATCCCGACGGGATTTTCACCCATGCCGGAGAAAGCCTGCCCACCCCCTATCGTTACCGCTGGCTGGATTCCCTGGGCACGCACGAGGCTTATGATCCCTATGTGTTCAGTCCGGTATTGGGCGATCTGGAAGTTTATCTGTTCAGTGAGGGTCGCTTGTATGAAGCCTATCAACATCTGGGCGCCCATCGTCGTTATCATGAAGGTGTCGAAGGAGTGTTTTTTGCCGTTTGGGCACCCAATGCGGAGCGGGTCAGTGTCGTTGGCGATTTTAATCACTGGGATGGTCGTTATCACCCGATGCGGGTCCGGGGAATGAGTGGCCTCTGGGAATTGTTCGTTCCTGGACTGGAATTGGGCGAAATCTACAAGTTTGAACTCCGTCACCGGGATTCCGGCGCGGTTTTTGTGAAAACCGATCCTTATGCCAATGCTTTTGAAAGACGTCCAAGTACTGCAGCCCGGGTAGTGGACAGTCAGCATGTCTGGAAAGATCAGGACTGGATGGCTGCGCGGACGCAGGCCGACTGGCAGCATGCCCCCATGAATATTTACGAAGTGCATCTGGGATCCTGGCAGCGCGACGAGAAAGGGGATTTTCTGAGCTATGACGAGCTTGCCGAAGGTCTGCTGCGCTATGTGCAGGACATGGGTTACACCCATATCGAACTTATGCCGGTGATGGAGCATCCTCTGGACGAATCCTGGGGTTATCAGGTCAGTGGTTACTATGCGCCGACCAGCCGCTTCGGGAACCCGGATGGTTTTCGGGCCTTTGTAGATGCTTTTCATCAGGCCGGTATTGGGGTGCTGCTGGATTGGGTGCCGGGGCATTTCCCCAAGGATGACTGGGGACTGGCACGTTTTGATGGCACCGCTTTATATGAATATGCAGACCCCCGTGAAGGTGAACATCGTGACTGGGGGACGTATATTTTCAATTTTGGCCGCAACGAAGTCCGCAATTTTCTGTTGGCTAATGCCTGCTATTGGGCGGACAGTTTTCATATTGATGGCCTGCGGGTGGATGCGGTGGCTTCCCTGCTCTACCGGGATTATTCCCGGAACGAGGGGGAATGGATTCCCAACCAGTATGGTGGCAGGGAGAATCTTGAAGCCATTGATTTTCTCAGGGAAATGAATGTGGTGCTCAATGAGCGCTATCCGGGTATTTTGACCATTGCCGAAGAATCGACCTCCTGGCCCATGGTCTCCCGCCCCACCTATGTGGGCGGGCTGGGTTTTTCCATGAAATGGAATATGGGCTGGATGAATGACACCCTGTCCTACATGCAGCAAGATCCGGTTTATCGGCGCTTTCATCAGAATGATCTGACCTTCAGCCAGTTATATGCATATGCAGAAAATTTTGTACTGCCCCTCTCTCATGACGAGGTGGTGCATGGAAAACGCTCTTTGCTGGATAAAATGCCTGGCGATACCTGGCAGCGTTTTGCCAATTTACGTCTGCTGCTCAGTTATCAGTGTGCTCATCCGGGTAAAAAACTGAATTTTATGGGCAATGAATTTGCCCAGGGAATGGAATGGAATTGTGGGCAGGCTCTGGACTGGGATTTGCTGCAAACACCCTGGCATCAGGGGATACATTGGCTGAGTCGGGATCTCGGACACCTGCACCGCGACTTGTCAGCCTTGCATGATCTGGATTTTGCACCAGAGGGTTTTGCCTGGGTGGATTGCCATGACGCAGACCAGTCCATACTCAGTTTTCTGCGCCGCGATCGCAACGGTGCTTTTATTCTCGCAGTGTTCAATTTTACTCCGGTACTGCGCAAAAATTATCGTATCGGCGTTCCAGAGTCCGGGCGTTACCGGGAAATTTTCAATAGTGATGCAGCTGCGTATCAGGGCAGTAATGTGGGTAACCTTCCGCTGTTTGCCGAAGCGCGGAGCTGGATGGGATTACCCTGTTCACTGGAGTTGACTCTGCCGCCCCTGGCAGCACTGTTTTTGCAAATGGACTGAGGAGAATGACTCCCGGCGTGGGTAATTAGCATGCTTTATATTTATGTCATTATCGCTTTCGTAGCGGGAATATCCGAATTGTTCACCGGCACTTTTTATCTGGCGGCGGTGGCTTTAGCCGCCTTGTTTACCGCTATTACCGGATTGGTGCTGCCTGGCGCGGTTTTGCACTGGGTGTTTCTGGGCTTCTGTCTGGTATTGCTGCCTGCCGGAATGTGGCTGCGCCACCGGCTCGCCGGAAAAGCCCAGGGACTGACGGATTTTGACTTGGGTCAGGGCGTGGATGTGATTCGTGGCCCTGACCAGAATGAACATTATACGGTGCGTTACCGGGGCAGCGAATGGATGGCGGTGGTAGATGATGGCCCGGCCCCCTGTGCCGGTGATCGCGCCGTGATCGTGGGCAAGACCGATAACCTGCTACATTTAGGGGTGCTACCCCGGCAACCCTCCGACAAGGAGTCTTTATGTCCTCCCTCATCATCATCCTGATTGTCATTGTTGCGGCTTTTCTGATTTTACGCACCACCATCCGGGTGGTTCCCCAGCAGCGTGCCTGGGTGGTTGAAAGACTCGGTAAATATCACGCGGTTCTGGAACCGGGCCTGAATTTTATTATTCCTTTTCTGGACCGTGTGGCCTTTCGTTTTGATATGCGCGAAGTACCCATGGAAGTGCCCGCGCAGGCCTGTATTTCCTTTGATAACACCACCATGACGGTAGACGGGATTCTCTATTTGCAAATTACGGACTCCGTCAAGGCGGCTTATGGTTCGAGCAACCCCTTTACTGCCGTTATCCAGTTGGCACAAACCACCATGCGTTCAGAAATCGGCAAGTTGCATCTGGATGCAGCCCTGTCTTCCCGGCAGCTGCTCAATACGGCGGTGGCGGCTTCGGTGGATGAAGCGGCCCTGAACTGGGGCGTCAAGGTGCTCCGCTACGAAATACGGGACATCACCCCACCCCAGGAAATCATCCGCGCCATGGAACTGCAAATCACCGCAGAGCGGGAAAAGCGCGCCCTGATTGCCAAATCCGAAGGACAAAGACAGCAGCAAATCAACACTTCTGAAGGTCAGCGGCAACAGGACATCAATGTGGCAGATGGCCGCAAACAGGCGGAAGTATTGCGTGCTGAAGGCGAAGCCAAAGCCATTCAACTGGTTGCCGAGGCTACCGCCGAAGCCATCCGGGTTATTGGTTCGGCAGCCCGTGAACCCGGAGGCTACGAAGCCCTGCAAATGCAGCTCGCCAAGGACTACATCGAAAAGTGGGGATATTTGGCCAAGAGCAGTACCAGTCTGGTGATTCCTTCCGATCTCGGCAATATTGGTGCTCTGGTGGGAACGGCGCTTTCTATGGTTAAGCAGTCGCAGAAAACGGCTGCGGAATGAACGCCGGGCCTGTTGCTGGATGCCAGAAGTAGGACAAGAGCGCGCCCCAATATTTGGGGCTATATCGCGACGTTAGCGTTAAGCATGTGGCCCTTCCGTTTGCATGCTTCGCAACGGCAAACACGCTTGGCTCATGTACCTCCGGTACGAAGGCGATAGTGTTTTTGTCTCGCAGGGTGACCTCAGTGCACAAGGAGTTGCCGCGTATGAGCTTGCCAATGGCCAAATCGATGAGTATCCGCTCGCTTGGTGCATCAAAGTGGAGTGGTGCTACAGAATATTGGTATACTTCTATGTTAACGATGGTGCTCAGCCAGATTGGGTCTCTTGGCATGCCAGTTAGCTCTTCTCGTTTCGGTAACCCCGACCCAACACCTCTGGCGCTCAACCTGCTCCTTCCGTTCGCTGGATACCGCTAAGCGGCGCACTCCGTAGCCACACGTTCAGCAGTCTGAAAAATACTCCCTATATAAATTTAGCAATCCGGTAGCAGGGTGCTGCCAAAATTGTTTTTATTGCTATCGTTTTTTGATAGCATGTATCATATGAATGCCAAGCACACCAAAACGTTGCAAGCTATTTTTGCCAAACCGACTACAGCTTCTCTCGAATGGGTGCGTATCGAAACTCTATTCATCGCGTTGGGTTGTCGGGCTATCGAAGGGCGTGGTTCTCGTGTTCGTTTTGAATTTAATGGCAGAATTACCGCTTTTCATCGCCCGCATCCCACCAAGGAAGCTAAACCGTATCAAGTTGAGCAAGCACGCGACTATTTAACTGCTATCGGAGTTAAACCATGAACACACTGACTTACAAGGGCTACACCGCCCGCATTGATTTCGATGACCGCGACAATAGTCTGGTTGGCAGGTTGCTTGGCATACAAGACATTATTGGCTTTCACGCCGAGAATGTTGCTGATTTACACACGGCATTTGAAGAGGCCGTGGATGATTACCTTGAGGCGTGTGAAAAAATTGGTAAATCACCTGAAAAACCGGCTAGCGGTAAGCTTTTGCTCAGGGTTCCGCCAGAGCTTCATGCCGCAGCCTTAATCAAGGCGCAGGCAGGTGGCAAAAGCCTTAATCAGCTGGCTATTGAAGCGTTGAGCCGTGAGGTTCGTATAGAGTAAACTACCCCGGCAGACTTTCCGGCCACGCAGCCATATCCAGCCAAACATCCGCGCCACGACCCACCACCGCTGCAGGAATGTTTTCACCGCGTAACCAGGAAGCAATGGCGTCCTGCTTTCCTGAGCCGCATGCCAGAAAAAACAGGGCGTGTGTATGGCGCAGTCTCCAGGCGCTGAGGCTGACTCTCTGCGGGGGGGCTTTAGCAGCATCCAGAATACTGAGGGTGGGAGAGCTGCCTTTTTCCTGCCCCCAGTCATGTCCGGGAAACAAACTGGCCGTATGTCCATCTTCTCCCAAACCCAAAAGTACCAAATCAAAACGTTGTGCGGGCAGAATGGCTGCATAGCGGCGGGCCGCTTCACTGGCTCCTGCTTCGGCGGGTATGGTATGAATCTGGGCGCCTGGAATGGGTACCTGGGATAACCAGGTTTGGGCAAGCATCAGGCTGTTACGTTCGTGATCTTCGGGCGGCAGGCAGCGCTCATCGCCATAATAAATATGCCAGCATTGCCAGTCGCGGCCCATGGATGGCAGCCGGGCATAAGTGGCACGCGGCGTATTGCCTCCCGCCACCACCAGATGAAAAGTACCGCGCAGGGCGATGGCCTCAGCCGCCATGCGGGTGATGGCCGCCGCAAGATGGGTACTGATCTGTTCCTGGTCAGGATAAATATGCCATCTTGGCAGTGAGTTTTCTTCCAGCATGCTGAATACCTCCGAAAAATGGTCCTAGCCGATAGCCTGACCGAGAAAGTGACCGATCAGTGCCGTAAAGGCGAGGGCGACTGTGCCCCAAAACAGGATTCTCAAGGCACCCTTCAAAGGGTTTGATCCACCCAGTTTGGCAGATATGACCCCCAGTATGGCCAAAAGAATCAGCGTACTTACAAAGAGTATGGGCAGCGCATAGGCGTGCGGGACAAAAGCGCCGATCAGAACCGGCGGTACCGCGCCGCTCACAAAAGAAACAGCGGAGGCTAATGCCGCTTGAACAGAGCGCGCTTCAGCGACTTCAGTCAGGCCCAGCTCTTCCCGTGCATGCGCTTCGAGGGGATCACGCTGCATCAATTGAAAAGAGACTTGCCGTGCCAGCGCTTCATCCAGGCCCCGGTCCATATAAATTCGACAAAGTTCGAGTTGTTCCAGTTCAGGATTTTTCTTTATTTCATGGGCTTCCTGCCGGAGTTGCGCTTTCTGGCTGTCACGCTGAGAGCTGACGGAAACATATTCACCGGCCGCCATGGACAGCGCTCCGGATAACAGGGCGGCAACTCCGGCCAGCAGAATCTGATCATGATTGGCCTGACCCGCTATGACTCCACTGAGCAGTCCTGCAGTAGAAAGGAGACCATCGTTTGCACCCAGCACGCCAGCACGCAGCCAACCCGTGTTTTTCTCGTGACTTTCTGTGTGCTTGTTTTCCATTCCAAGGATTCCAATCCCGACTTGAAGGGGGTTCAGGATAGCCCCGGTTTAGGGCTTGGGTCTATGATGGCGTCATGTTCAGGCAAGGAGAAGCATATGGGCGGATTGGAAGATTGGGTGGGGAATACCCCGCTTTGCGAATTCAGGAGTTTGGCACCCAGAACGGGTGTCCATATTTTTGGCAAGCTGGAGGGGAATAATCCGGCAGGTTCCGTCAAGGATCGCCCGGCCATGAACATGATCCGGCGGGCTCTGGAGCGCGGCACCATCACGACTTCCACCCGATTGATTGAACCCACCAGCGGCAATACCGGCATTGCTCTGGCTATGGCGGCTTCGGTGCGGAAGATCCCGATGACCCTGATTATGCCGGAAAACATGAGCATCGAGCGGCGTCAGGTGATGCGGGCCTATGGCGCTGAGGTCATTTTGACGCCAGCTGAACGTAGTATTGAAGGGTCTATTGATTTGGCCCGGCAAATGGTGGCCGCCGGAGAATGCTTCATGCTGGACCAGTTTTCCAATCCCGATAATCCGGAAGCTCATTATCTCAGTACGGGTCCGGAAATCTGGCGGGATACACGCGGCAGCATCACCCATTTTGTCTCTTCCATGGGTACCACCGGGACGATCATGGGTACTTCCCGCTACTTGCGGACGGTCTCTCCGGATATTCAGATTGTCGGCGTACAACCCGCTGAAGGAGCTAAAATTCCTGGTATTCGCCGTTGGCCGGAAGCCTATTTGCCAAAAATCTACCATCGGGAGATGGTCAGTCAGATAGAAGACGTGACCCAGGAGGAAGCCGAGGACATGACCCGGCGTCTGGCGCGCGATGAAGGGGTACTGGCCGGAATATCTTCTGGAGGCGCGGTGGCCGCCGCCCTGCGCGTTGCCCAAACTCTGGAGCAGGGGGTCCTGGTGGCAATTATCTGCGATCGCGGTGATCGCTACCTGAGTACAGGCGTTTTTCCGGCCTGAGTGTTTATGCAGGACTTTAACCCCTTGCGCCTGCCAACAACCGCCGGGTTCAGACTCAGGTATTGGCTTATATTTTTTTGTGCGGGATTTTTGTTGTCCGGTTCGGCTTGGGCGCAGACCCTGGAAATCACGGCGGCACGGGTTCAGGGCGCTGCCTGGCAAGCGCAGCACCTGAGGGTCATGTTGCGGACGCATGCGCAGAAAAATGCCAGTCTGCAATTTCAGGCCGGGATCCTGCAGCTTGGCAAACAACGTCCCTGGCAAGCCATACAGGGTAACTGTGTCCTGAAGACCCGGCAGGGTTGGTCGTGTTCAGCCTTGCACCTGGCGATTTCGGGAAGTCCCTGGGGGGCTTTGCAAGGTACTGGACGTTTTCAGGTGCTGCGTTCCGGGGGGGCTGGTAGCCTGCACTTCCAGTTGGAGGGGGCAAAATTGGGCAAGCTGACCCTGCTTGCGCGCAGTGCAGCTTCAGGTCGCTGGCAATTACAGACCCGGGGAGAAGTCGCTTTAAGCGATTGGGTTTCCGCCCTGAATCTGCTCCCGGCCACCTGGCAAAGTGGCGGAGAACTCGCTTGGCAGATGCATTCTTCGGGTGCTGGCTGGTCACAAATTTCTGCGGTTCATTTCAGGGCGCAACTGCACAAAGGCCAGTTCAGTAGTCCCGATGGGTTGCAGGCAGCCCAGAATGTCGCCGCACAATTGTCAGGTGATGGGCATCTGCAAGGACACTGGCAGGGACAGGTTCAGCTGCGTTGGGACGAGGGTGGCATTTTATGGAGTCCCTGGTACTGGGCGGCGCCGGCGCGACCGGTTGTCATGCAGAGTCGCTGGCGCCAGTCGGCAAAAAACTGGCATCTGGAGCGGGGTCAGATAAATTGGCCGAATCTGGGAACCGCAAAATTTGCCGTCAGTGAACCCGTTCAGGGAAGTAAGCTGGACTGGCATTTGCAGGATGCAGATGTCGCTCTGGCACCCCTTTTTACGACCTGGATTAAACCGTTATTGCCAGCCAGCAGTTTTGCAGCACAGGCTTTGCTGGCGGGTCATTTGCATTTTTCGGTGGCGGGAAATCCGGCTTTGCGTTCTGTGCATTGGGATTTGCCGCACGGTGATTTTTCTACCCAGCAAATGAGCCTGGCAGGCGTCGTCAGTCATGGCGCCTGGGGTGCCCATGTACCCGTGGAAAAGGCGGTTTTTAACTGGCAAAGCGCCACCCTGTATCATATTCCTCTAGGCCCGCTGGCCGTGCGCGTACTGTTGCATCCGGGGGGATTTGCCTTGCAACAGCCGGTGGATCTCCACCTTCTGGGTGGGGTGCTGCATTTTCAGGAGCTTTCCGGCCATTGGACGGGATCCCATTCCGGTTTTTCCATGCAGGGTAATTTGCAGGGGGTGAGCATGAAATCCCTGACGCAGATTATGCACTGGCCGCCCTTCACCGGCACGATTCAGGCTTCCATTCCGCGCTTGACTTATCACGCCGGGACAATACAGACCAGTGGAGAATTAAGCGCAGGTATTTTTGGTGGCAAGTTGCGGGTAAGTGACCTGCAGGTGCAGAATTTCCTGGGCGTGATGCCGTTGTTGCGGGCTAACGTGTCCGTTCAGGGCTTGCAATTGAAGCCGCTCACGGACGCTTTTCATTTTGGGTATATCAGCGGGGTATTGGATGGAAATCTCCGCAATCTGTACCTGTTGAACTGGTCTCCAGAAGCTTTTCAGGGACATTTTGAAACCGTCAAGACGCCTGGTGTTCCCCAAAAAATCAGTTACCAGGCGGTTCAGAGCATTACCAAGCTGGGTGGGGGAGATGGGATCAGCGGCTTCTTCCAGGGACTGTTTTTGCGGATGTTCAATACCTTCAGTTACAGTCATCTGGGGATGGGCGTAAATCTGTCAAATGGTGTGGCAGAGCTTTCTGGCGTCCATCCAGAAAATGGTGGCTTTGTCATTTTGCAGGGACAAGGACTGCCCAGGGTGGATATAGTGGGGTACAATCGTCGGGTGAGTTGGGATGAGTTGCTGGCGAGACTGAAAACGGCCATGGAAACCGGACCGCAAATGCACACAGGAGAATAGAATGATGAAGCAAGCTTTGCTGAAAAACCGAACCTGGCAGGCACTGCTGGTGTTGGGCATGCTGATGGGGCTTTCGGCTTGCGTCACGGTGAATATTTATTTTCCGGCCGCTGCTGCCAAACGTCTTGCTGATCAGGTGGTGGGTGAAGTTTACAAGGCGGCAGCCCACGGCGCGGTTTCGACGCCCACAGCGCCCACCCTTTCAGCACCGGCTCAGGTGGCTCCTGCCCCTGCCGTGCCCGCAGCTGCACCAGCCCCCAGTGCTTTTGAGCGTCTGACACCGGCTCATGTGGCCGGTTATCTGCTGGCAACGAGCTTTTCGGCATTGAGTACACCGGCCGAGGCGGCAGCCGATCTGAATGCTTCCAGTCCCGGGGTGCAGGCCGCACGGGCCCAGTTGGAATCCATTGCCGCGCAGATGCGTCCCTATTTTGAAAGTGGTGCCGTTGGCTGGACGGCCAACGGGCTGGTTGCCATTCATGATGCTTCCGCAGTGCCTTTGCAGGCACGCGCCGGCCTCAGTGGCCTGGTTAGCAGCAATAACAGTACCTTGCAGAATCTTTACCAACAAATAGCCAATGCCAATGGTCATCCTGATTGGGAAGGACAAATTCAACAGACTTTTGCCCAGACCTGGATCAGCAAGGCCCCTGCAGGATACTGGTATCAGAACGCCAGTGGTCAGTGGCAGAAGAAATAAACACCATTTTGCAGAATATTCTGGTTTTTGATATCGAAACGATTCCGGATATTTCCGGAGGTCGGCGCCTGCATGGTATTGATCTTGCCGATGATGCGGGAGTGGCCGAATTGCTGCAGCATCAACGCCGAATTGAAACCCAGGGTGCCAGCGAGTTTTTACGCCCTTATCTGCATCAGGTGGTCGCCATTTCAGCGCTTTGGTGGCAAGGCGATCAGGTTAAACTCAGCAGCTTTGGCGCGATTGAGGATCCGGAAGCGACGCTGGTTCATGCTTTTTTTCAGATGATTCAGCGTCACGCTCCACAGTTGGTGTCCTGGAATGGTGCAGCCTTTGATTTACCGGTGTTGCACTATCGGGCTTTTTTGCACGGCATTCCGGCAACGCGGTACTGGGAACAGGGGCAAAACGAACCCAACTATCGCTGGAATAATTACACCAGTCGTTATCATGAGCGCCATCTGGATCTTATGGATGTGCTTTCTGCTTACCAGGCGCGTAATGTTGCGCGCTTGCAGGACATGGCTCTGTTGCTGGGGCTGCCGGGCAAACTCGGCATGAGCGGTGCGGAGGTCCTGAATCATTATCAGCAGGGCGAAAAACAAGCCATTCGCCATTACTGCGAAGTGGACGTTCTGAATACTGCGCTGCTGCATTTGCGCTTTGAGTTGACCCGGGGGCATCTGGACAAGTTGGCTTATGAGGCGCGTCAGAACCAGTTGCGCAGCTATTTACAGGGCCGTGATGAAGCCCATATCCGCGAGTTTCTGGACTTGTGGCCGGAGAACCTGCATGTCGCGTCCTAAGCCTATTCGCGATGCAGCGCCTGAGCGGGTACTCATTGAAAGCCTGGATGCAGAAGGACGGGGTGTTGCCCGGGTGGACGGCAAGGTGCTTTTTGTCGATGGCGCCCTGCCGGGCGAAGAGGTCATGGCCCGGCGCACTGAAAATCACAAAACTTTTGAACGGGCCGAAACGGTCACGCTCCTGAAAACTTCTTCATTGCGGGTAACACCCCCCTGTCCTCATTTTGGATTGTGCGGCGGTTGCAGTTTGCAGCATCTGGATGTGAGCGCGCAGGTGGCCATCAAGCAGCGGCAGTTGGAGGATAACCTCTGGCGCATTGGAAAAGTGCGTCCACAGAGAATTCTCCCACCCATTTTTGGTCCGGGTTTGGCTTATCGAAGCAAGGCCCGCCTTTCGGTGCGGACCCCCAAAACCCGTGGTGCTCTGGTGGGTTTTCGAGAACGTAGCAGCAACTACGTGGTAGATATGAACCAGTGTCTGGTGCTCGACCCCCGCGTTGGCCAGCGTATTCCGGAACTGCGGGTCCTGATTGGCAAAATGCAGTCTCCCCAGGATTTCCCCCAGATTGAAGTAGCTTGTACCCCCGACGCTGTAGCTTTGGTGTTTCGGCATATGCGTCCCCTGGCGGACAGTGATCTCATGCATTTACGTCAATTTGGACTGGATCACGACCTGCAAATCTGGTTGCAGCCGCGCGGTCCCGATACTTTGCATCCGCTGATCCCCGAACAACCGTCCGCCCTGCATTATGACCTGCCGGATTATCAACTGCGGATGCGTTTTGATCCGTTGGTATTTACTCAGGTGAATCAGTCTGTCAATCAGGTGACGGTGCGCCGTGCCATGGCTCTGCTCCGTCCTCAGGCCGGTGACCATATTCTTGATCTGTTTTGTGGCTTAGGGAACTTCACCTTGCCCATGGCGCGTTTGGGCGCGAATGTGCTGGGCGTTGAAGGCGATGCACGGTTGGTGGCCCTGGCTTCGGAAAATGCTGCCGCCAATGGGCTCTCGGCGCAAGCCCGATATCAGGTGGCTGATCTGACCCAGGCGCGGATGAGTGACTTTCAGATGGCAGGAACTATCGACAAAATGCTGATTGACCCGCCCCGAAGTGGGGCTATGGAAGTGTTGCAAAGTCTGACTCCCGGTGTATCCCGTCTGGTCTATGTTTCCTGTAATCCGGCGACTCTGGCCCGGGATGCCGAATATCTGGTGCACGAGCGTGGTTATCACCTGAAAGCAGCGGGTGTCATTAACATGTTCCCCCATACTGCCCATGTCGAATCCATTGCCCTTTTTGAAAAATGAAACGCCAGCAAACTGGTTTTGGGTGGATGTTGCCACTCAGAACCTGCGGGTGATGCAAGCTGCGCACGAAACAGTGCAATATCCCATTTCAACGGCCCTTAACGGACTTGGAGAAAGGCGTGACAGCGCCTGTACGCCACGCGGTTGGCATCAAGTCAGGGCAAAAATTGGCGCGGGATTGCCAGCTAATGCCATTCTGCGCGGACGCCGCTGGACGGGAGACTGCTATGACGCCAGCGAGAATCCGGACGAAAACGGCCATCAGGACTGGATACTGGGGCGGATTCTCTGGCTTTCCGGCATGGAATCCGGGTTTAATCGCGGCGGCTATTGCGACACGTTCCGGCGCTACATTTATATCCATGGCACCGCCGATACCGCTCGTCTCGGTCAGCCCGTCTCGGCCGGCTGCATTCGCATGAGCCCGGAGAATGTGTGCATCCTCTTCCCTGAAACTGCTCCAGGGCTCCCTGTTTTTATTGGGCTACAGCCCCCTGTTGATTTCCCCCGTTGAGGAGGTTCTGAATGGCCTGGATTCGCTTACCCCGATTTCGTCGTGCCGTAAACGTATTCAACCCGAAACTGTTTGAAAGCTTGTCTCTGGCTGCCTTTCTGGCCTGGGTAGGCCTGGGTTCAGATGCTTTGTCCTCATCCGCCTACGGTCCTCCGGAAATTTATTATGCCTTGAAGGGGCATGAATATCTGGCGGTTTTCCTGGCCATTGGTATTCCGGTTTCGGTGTTCATTATCTCGGCAGGTTATAAGCAGGTGATTGCCTTATTCCCGGATGGCGGTGGTGGTTATCATACGGCCTCAACGCTGCTCGGTCCGAAAGCGGGTCTGGTCAGCGGTTCAGCCCTGATTGTGGATTACGTTCTGACCGCAGCCATTTCCGTGGCCTCTGGTACCGAAACGTTGCTCAGCAGCCTGCCGTCCTATTGGTACAGTGAACGCATCCTGATTGATGTGGCTATTTTGCTGTTTCTGATTTTCATCAATTTGCGCGGCATGAAGGAGTCCATCAAGATTCTCTTGCCCATTTTTATGGCGTTTGTCGCTACCCATATCATCATGCTGGGTTTTGGTCTGGTCAGTCATGTCGGCGATTTTCCGAGTATCGCCCACAATACGGTGGCTGGAGCCGCGCGTGATAACCAGTTGTATGGCTGGATATTCATTGCCGCACTGGTCATGCGTGCCTTCAGTCTGGGCGGTGGAACCTACACCGGTCTGGAGGCCGTGGCCAACGGGGTCCATATCATGCGCGAACCACGCATCCAGACTGGTCAGCGGACCATGACCCTGCTGGCCACCTCCCTGTCACTGGTGGCCGGAAGCCTGATATTTCTCTATCTCATGTATCATGTGCATGAACATCAGGGACAGACCCTCAATGCCGTACTTTACACGGCCATCACCAGCGACTGGACTATTGCCGGAATCCATTTTGGTCCTACAGCCACGGTAATTACTTTGGTCACGGAAGGATTGCTGCTGTATATTGCCGCCAATACCGGCATTATCACTGCCCCCATTGTCATGGCCAACATGGCGGTAGACCGCTGGCTTCCAGAACGCTTTTCCTATTTGTCGGACCGCTTTGTGTCGCGAAACGGCATTTTGCTGGTCGGTTTTGCAGCGGTGGCCATTTTGCTGGCGACCGGCGGGCATGTGAGTATTCTGGTGGTGCTCTACAGTATCAACGTGTTTATCACCTTCACGCTGACCATGGCGGGGCTGAGTCGCCACTGGTTTGCCCAGCGGCATCATGAGCCGCGCTGGAAAGGCCACCTCACGATCAGTGTGCTCGGTTTCATGGTCACGGCATCCATTCTGGCCATCACCATTTTCGAAAAGTTTGATGCTGGTGGCTGGTTTACCCTGCTGGTGACATTGATTGTTGTTGTGCTCGGATACCTGATTTATCGGCACTACAAGAGCATCCGCAAAATTACCGCTGAGCTGGATGAGACCATGCTGGATGTGGTGCCGGAACATCTGGAGCCGGGTCCCAATCTGCCCCTGGACCCCCGGGGCGCGACGGCGGTCTTTTTTGTGAGCCGCTTTGATGGCCTGGGTTTGCATACCTTGCTGACGGCGCATCGTATGGTTGGTGGCTTCGTCAAAAATTACGTGTTTTTGCTGGCTGGCATTGTTGGACAGGGCGAGTTCAAGGGCATCAAGGCGCTCGAAGATCTGAAGGTTTATGTGGAAGCAGAAGCCAATCAGTATATGGCCTTCTGTCGTAATGAAGGGATGGCTGCCACCTGGTTTGCTACCTACTCCACCGACCGCATTCTGGCTATGGAAGAACTGGCGGATGTGGCTATTCGCTACTTTCCGCAAAGTATCTTTTTTGCAGGACGGGTGATTGACAACCGGAGCAAGGGCCCTTTCCATGGTCTCCTGCATGATGAAGTCAGCTTTATTGTCCAGGATCGACTCCAGCATGATGGTTTCAGCATGATGATTGTTCCGGTGCATGTGCATGGTATTCCCAGCCAGCCGCCGCGCATTGAGCTGCCTATTTCCATGTCGCCCGATATGGAGCTGGTCCAGCAGGAGGATGTGGATAAGGAAGGGAGTAAGGCAGCGGCTCAGGCACCCTCCGCAGCAAAAGCCGATCCGACCGTGGAGACCAGCCCGGATGTCCCACTCCGCTGAACCGCGATTGCTCATGCGTGGTCCCCTGATGGTCGATATTGCTGGTCTTTGGCCAACACCCGAAGAGTTTGAGCGGCTCCGCCAGCCGGCGGTGGGTGGCGTCATCCTGTTCGCCCGTAACTGTGAAGATGCGCAACAGGTTCAGGCGCTTTGCCAGGAAATTCATGCGCTGCGCAGTCCCCCACTCCTGATTGGAATCGATCAGGAAGGTGGTCGGGTACAACGTCTCAAAAAGGGCGTGACACGCTTTCCACCCATGGCCAGGCTGGGTCAAAAGGCCGAAGCTCTGGGTCTGGAGGCGGCTCAATCCCTGGCTTATGACTGGGGGCGTCTGCTGGCCACTGAATTGCGGGAAATTGGCGTAGATTTCAGCTTCACGCCCTGTGTAGATTTGGATCGCGGTATTTCCCGGGTGATTGGTGATCGCGCCATTCACCGTAATCCGGATTGGGTAGGTGCCATTGCGGCGCGTCTTTGGCAGGGGATGTCTGATTCCGGTCTGCAGGGAGTGGCCAAACATTTTCCTGGCCATGGTGCTGTGGCAGCCGATTCGCATCTGGCTTTGCCTCGCGATGATCGACCACTTGTCGCCATTGAGGAAGACTTGCAGCCTTTCCGCTCTATGATTCAGGCAGCCATTCCAGCGATCATGCCGGCCCATTGTCTGTATCCGCAAATAGACCCCGAGCAGCCCGCCGGATTTTCATCGCGTTGGCTCACAGGCGTATTGCGCGGATCAATGGGTTTTACAGGCGTTATTGTCAGTGATGATTTGAGCATGGTGGGTGCCCATGCGGCGGGAGACATGTCTGCAAGGGTGGATGCGGCACAGGCTGCGGGTGCGGATCTGCTCCTGGTTTGCAATGATCCTGATGGTGCCCATGCAGCCATTGAGCACCTGCAAAATCAGGGAATGCAGACCGGGACCAACACGCTTGCCGCTCTTGCTGGAGACGCCGGAATTCCCCTGTCGGCCCCTGAGCGCGCCCGCTGTATGCGCGAAATCACCGAATTATCCTGTTAAGCTCTTGTTTTTCCCGCGTCGCGTATTAGAATACGCCCTCACCATTTTTTACTCCTTGTTCGGGCGATGGGCGTCCGGACTCCGCAGTGAACCATAAGGAGCAACGTTTGCGTCATTATGAAATCGTGTTTCTGGTCCATCCTGATCAGAGTGAACAAGTCCCCCAGATGATTGAACGCTATCGCGGCATGATCGAAGGCGATGGCGGTCGTTTCCATCGCCTGGAGGATTGGGGTCGTCGGCAACTGGCTTATCCTATCAAAAAGGCTCATAAGGCTCATTATGTGTTGATGAATGTGGAATGCAGCGGTGCTGCCCTGGCTGAAGTGGAAGATGCTTTCCGCTTTAATGATGCGGTACTGCGGCATCTGATTCTGGCGCGTAAAGAAGCAGTGACTGAAGCGTCTTTTCTGGCCCGAGACGAAAATGATCGTCGTGAACGCGTCGAAACCGACAACGAACAAGGCGAAAGCGAATCCATTCACAGTGATAATGAAGCCGTTGCTACGGCCTGATTCAAGGAGCAGACAAGATGGCATTTAATCGGGATAGAGATCGTGACGGTGACGGTGATAAACGTGGCGGTGGAAATTTTACCCGGCGTCGCAAGTTCTGTCGTTTCAAGGCAGAAGGCGTCAAGGAAATTGACTACAAGGATCTGAAAACCTTGCAGGCCTATGTTGGCGAGACCGGTAAAATTGTCCCCAGCCGGATCACGGGCACCAGTAATTTGTATCAGCGGCAGTTGACCACAGCCATCAAGCGCGCGCGCTTTCTGGCCCTGTTACCATACGTCGTGCGTTAAGGCGCTGACGGAGCAGTGACGGCGCAGCCACAGGGTGGAGTTCTGCGCTGGTTTCTCAGCGGACGCTGGCAAGCCGGTTTAAGTATTGCTGTCCTGTTCAGTCTGGCCGGGTTGGTACCCTTTCTGGCTGCGCCCCTCTTCTTGAACTGTGTGGCTTTGGTGGCTCTGGTCACTTTACAGGCAGGACGCAAGGAAAGTCTGGAAGTGCTGGTCATCGCCGGTATCGCCAGTATGCTCTTTACCTTTAACCCCTGGTTTGGGGTGCTATTTGCACTGGTGGCCTGGTTACCGGGGCGACTGTTGGGTGAGGGGTTGCATTGGGATACGCAGTGGAGTGGCGTGGTCTGGGTGCTGATTGGCTTGTCTTTGCTGATTTTGGTGCTGATGTTGTGGGTAGTCCCACTGGGGGCCGGGCCAGATTTTTGGCAGACCCAGATGACACAGACGCTGAAACCCCTGGCCAAGGAGATCAGCAAGGTGCAGATGGCGGCAGTTTTGCATATGGCACCCTTGTTGCCGGGCATCATGGCAGCGGGTTTGGTTTTGCTATGGACCCTTGCGGCATTGCTGGCCAGTCGTTGGTACGAGCGTTATCAAGGTCTGGATCGACCGCAACGCTTTTACGGCAGCCTGGAATTGCCGGGCGTGCTGATCTGGCTGGTGGTGGCAACTCTGCTGGGCATTAGTCTGCTCCACGGTGCATCGGCCTGGCCATTGCAAAATCTGGCGCTGCTGGTCGGGACCTGGTATCTCCTGCAGGGCTTGAGCTTTGTGCATTTGTGGTTTGCTGCCAAAGGCTGGCCCACCATGGCCCTGGTAGGACTGTATATTGCCCTGATTTTGTTGTCACAGTTGCTGCTGGTACTGAGTGTGCTGGGAATTCTGGACAGGGTGTTTCACCTGCGGCAAAGACTATTGAGACCACGTTCCTGAGGAACGTTTTGCAAGAATTTTTGGGAGGAATTGAACATGAAAGTGATTTTGCTGGAACGTATTAACAAGCTGGGTCGCCTGGGTGATGTTGTCGAAGTCAAACCCGGTTATGGACGTAACTTTTTGGTGCCTCAGGGCAAGGCCGTAGTTGCCAACCAACGGAATCTGGAAGAATTTGCCGAGCGCAAGGCGGCTTTGGAGCAGGTTGAAATGGAACGCCTGCAGGCCGCCCAGCAGCGTGCAGCCGCTCTGGCTGATGCCGTCGTGAAAATTGCCCTGCAGGCGGGTGAGGACGGCCGTCTGTTCGGTTCTGTGGGTTTGCACGATATCAGTGCTGCTCTCAAGTCACAGGGCCATGAAGTGGCGCATACCGAAATTCGTCTGGTAGATGGCCCCATCAAGCGGATTGGTGAATTCCCCGCCCGTATCCATCTGCACCCTGAAGTCGAGCTCGATGTCATGGTTTTTGTCGAGCGGGCCTGATCACCGGGCACGCTGAGACGCGACCTTGTACGAAGAGGATGACTACGGCGGCGGGGTGAAAGCTCCGCCGCATTCCATTGAGGCCGAGCAATCGGTTATCGGTGCGTTACTGATTGATCCTGAATCTGCGGATCAGGTCATGGAAGCGGTCGCCGCAGAAGATTTTTATGAGCGCCGGCATCGGCTGATATTTCAGACGATCAGCAACATGCTTAACGCCGGTCGCGTCGTGGATGCGGTCACGGTGTCAGAAACCCTGCAGGATCATGAGCATCTCGCTGATGCCGGCGGTGTGCAGTATTTGCTCCTGCTGGCCAATGAAACGCCCTCTGCGGCCAATGTGCTGGCTTATGCCCACATTGTGCGTGAGCGGGCCACCCTGCGCCAACTGATTAGGGTAGGCCGGGAAATCGCCGAGTTGGCTTACCGGCCTGACGGGCGCGAAGCGCGGATGCTTCTGGATGAAGCCGAAAGCCGGGTTTTCCAACTGGCAGAAGGACAGCAGCGGTCAGGCAAAGCTTTTAAACAGTTGAATGAAGTCTTGCCCGCCGTGATTGATCGTATTGAGGCAGTCGCCCGTGACAAAAAAGGGGTTACTGGTCTGGCTACGGGCTTTGCTGACCTGGATGAAAAAACTTCGGGTTTGCATCCGGGTCAACTGGTGATTGTGGCAGGTCGTCCCAGTATGGGAAAAACATCCTTTGCCATGAATGTGGCCGAGCACGTCGCCTGCGTTGAAGGCAAAAATGTGCTGGTGTTCAGCATGGAAATGCCTACAGACGAAATTGTTTTGCGGGCCTTGTCATCACGGGGTCGGGTCGATCAGCACCGTCTGCGTAACGGTACCCTGGGAAATGACGATTGGCCAAGACTGGCCCATGCCATTGGCGAATTGGGCACCGCCCCACTTTTTGCCGATGATTCTGCGGCCTTGTCTCCTGCCGACCTGCGCTCCCGGGCACGCCGTCTGAAGCGCGAGCAGGGCCTGGATTTGATTGTGGTCGATTATCTGCAGCTCATGCAGGTTCCGGGTAGAGGCGATAACCGGGTAGCCGAAATTTCCGAAATCAGTCGTTCATTGAAAGCCCTTGCCAAGGAGTTGTCCATTCCTGTAATCGCCTTGTCCCAGCTCAATCGCAGTCTGGAAAACCGTACTGAAAAGCGTCCACAAATGTCGGACCTGCGCGAGTCCGGGGCCATCGAACAGGACGCCGATCTGATCCTGTTTTTGTATCGGGACGAGGTGTACAACAAGGATAATGAAGAGGTAAAAGGCATTGCCGAAGTCATTATCGGCAAGCAGCGCAATGGTCCCATCGGAACCGTGCGGATGAGCTTTTTCGGCGAATATACCCGCTTCGAAAATTATGCGCCAACGGGTGGCGAATACAGTCATTGAGTTTTTCCGGTTGCGCGCCCAGCCGTAACCGTGAGCGCCACAGCCGCTGCAATGTCTCTCTCTACCCTTTGTTTTCAGATTTAACGGCGCTTGGATTATCATAGCCCCATGACCCGCCCTGTATTTGCCGAAATTTCCCCTTCAGCCTTGTGCCACAACCTCCAGGTGGCTCGTAATCATGCGCCTCAGGCCAGAATCATGGCGGCGGTCAAGGCCAATGCCTATGGTCATGATGTGCGTGTTTGTGCTCCGGTTCTGGCATCAGCCGGTGTGGATGCTTTTGCCGTGGCCTCTCTGGAAGAAGCCGAAACGCTGCACGTTCTGGCATTGAACAAACCCATTTGTCTGTTGGGCGGTCCTTTTACAGCGGAAGAAGTACTGCTCGCCACCGAACGTGCTTACTGGCTGGTCATTCATGAAGATCGCCAACTGGCCTGGCTCGAAAGCCTGGTCCCGCATTGCGCTCTGCAAATTTTCATCAAGGTGGATACGGGCATGCACCGTCTGGGCTTTTCCCCGGAGCGATTACGTGAAGTTTTCGCAAAACTGCAGCCCTATCCACACTGGCAGGTGCTGGGCCTGATGAGTCATCTGGCGCGTGCTGATTACCCGCAAGATCCATTCAATGATCAACAGATAGCGGTATTTGAGCGCATGGTCAAAGCGTATTCAGGTTACACGCTGGGCCAGCATAGTCTGGCCAACTCCGGGGCTGTTCTGAGTCTGCCTTCGGCCCAACAATATTGGGTGCGCCCGGGTTTGATGATGTACGGATTATCGCCCTTCACCGGTAAAAATGGTGTGGATGTGGGCCTGCAACCGGTGCTTTCCTGGCAAAGTGAAATCGTCGCGACGCGCCATCTTCAGGCCGGCGACTGGCTGGGTTATGGTGCCACCTGGCAGGCAGCAGAAGCCTGTCGGGTGGGAGTTGTCGCAGCAGGTTATGGCGATGGTTATCCGCGTCAGCTGGGATCAGGTGCTGCCATCAGGGTGGCCGGTCAGGAAACCCGTACTCTGGCGCGGGTCAGTATGGATATGCTTTTTGTAGATATTACCCATATTCAGGCAGATATTGGCAGCAAGGTGACGCTGATGGGTGGCGAAGGACCTACTCTGGAAACGCTCGCTCAGCAGCTGGATACCATCCCTTATGAAATGAGTTGCCGCATCCAGATGCGCGTTCCCAGGAGGCTGCGGGCATGAGTCGCGATAAAAATGTATTCGTGTGCCAGGATTGCGGGAGCAGCAGCAGCAAATGGCTGGGCCGCTGTCCGGATTGCGGGGCCTGGAACAGCTTTGTGGAACAGCGTGTCGAAAAAAGCAGTGCGCGATCGCAGACCGCTTTTGCCAATGCGAGCCCGCCCCAGTTTCTCCATGCGGTACCTTTGGAAGATGCTGGCCGAAGAACGACCGGATTGTCAGAGCTGGATCGGGTACTGGGAGGTGGGCAAGTCCCCGGTGCGGCTATTTTGCTGGGGGGGGAACCCGGAATCGGCAAATCGACCCTGCTTCTCCAGACGGCCCATCATCTCAGTCTGAGTAGCAAGGTGCTCTATGTGACGGGAGAAGAATCGGCGGCTCAGGTGGCCATGCGCGCCCAGCGTTTGAGCCTCGGGAAAAGTCCGGTGCGGGTTTTGGCTGAAAACCATCTGGAAGCCATCGAAGCACTACTGCAGGCTGAAAAACCCGATTTGTTGCTGATTGATTCCATACAGACCGTGTATACCGATAGCCTGCAGTCGGCACCCGGATCTGTAGCCCAGGTGCGTGAATGTGCCGCCCGTCTGGTGCGTTTTGCCAAGGCCAGTGCAACCACCGTCTGGCTGGTTGGGCATGTGACCAAGGAAGGTGCTATTGCCGGTCCGCGTGTTCTCGAACACATGGTCGATACGGTGCTGTACTTTGAGGGAGAAGCTGGCAGCCCCTACCGGATTGTGCGCACCATCAAAAATCGTTTTGGTGCAGCCAATGAGTTGGGCGTATTCCAGATGCAGGAAGCCGGATTGAGTGAGGTGGCCAATCCCTCGCAGCTGTTTCTCTCCCAGCATGAAAAACCGGTACCCGGCAGTGTGGTGCTGGCAACGCAGGAGGGTACACGGCCGCTGCTCGTCGAGGTGCAGGCACTGGTGACCCCCAGCCCATTGGCTAATCCCCGCCGCGTCGCCATTGGCTTGGATCCCAATCGCCTGTCTTTGTTGCTGGCTATATTGCATCGGCATGGGGACAGCATGTTTTTTGATCAGGACGTATTTGTGAATATTGCTGGGGGAATTCGGGTCAATGAACCCGCCGCCGATCTGGCTGTGGCATTGGCCTTGTTAAGTAGTTTTCGCAACAAGGCCATGACGGGAAGACGGGTAGTGTTTGGAGAACTGGGTCTGGCGGGAGAGGTGCGACCCGTTGCCGATGCCCAGGGGCGTATTCGCGAAGCGGTCAAGCTGGGCTTTAAAGGCGCGATCACTCCGCGTGGAGATCAGCTGCAGGCTCCCGGCACGTTCCAAATCACTTCGGTACTGCGCCTGGGTGATGCCATGGATGATGCCTTTTCGGGATCTTAGAGAGATTTTCCCCAACGGGTTTTCATGGCTTGCAAAATCTTCAAGGAGTCGTTACGGTAGCGACTGTACAGTCGTCAATTTGTCACGTAATTTACTGATATATGTGGTTTATTTTTGCTTTCACAAGAGGAGAAACACCATGCAGAAATCGTTGGGTCATTCTGTTAAATTCGGACTTGTCGTGTTGGCGCTGGGAGGATTGGGACTAGTCAGCAATGTGGCTTTTGCCAGTGATGCCATGGCCGCAAGCCCGGCTCAGATTAAGGATTTTGCCCATGCTGTTGAGCAGATCAAACCCCTGAACGCGCAGGCTCATGCTGAAATCAGTCAGAAAGGCGTGAGTAAAGCCAAGCAGGACGCGGTCAAAAAATCCTATGTGGAAAAGTTGGACAAAGTGCTGGCGACCAACCATCTGAGCGCTGAACAATATTCCAGCATGCTCAAGCAAACCCAGACTGACCCAGCCTTTCTCAAACAGGTTGAAGCGGCGATGCACTAAAATCCAGATTGGTGCTGCAAAGCCTTCAGGCCAACTGTCGTTTTCAGGGTTATTTATGTGATAATAGGGGCATAGGAGGCCTGCCTTATGCCCATACTTGATTTACCTACTCCCGATTATCCATTCCGACGCCGTCAGCTCATGCAGAAAATGCATGACTCTGCCGTTGCCATTATTCCTACGGCTGTCCCCAAACAGCGTAATAGTGATGTGCAATATCCGTTTCGCGGCGACAGCGACTTTTTATACCTCACCGGATTTGAGGAGCCTGAGGCCGTCCTCGTCCTGATTCCTGGATATTCTGAGGGAGAGCAAATTCTGTTCTGCCGTCCTCGTGATCCGGCTCGGGAAACCTGGGATGGGCGCAGGGCGGGTCTGGAGGGGGCGCTGGCCCAATGCCAGGTGGATCGCTGTTATTCCATTCATGATTTAAATGAGCAAATACCGGCACTTCTGGAAGGCCGGGAGCTTCTGTTTTATCCCATGGGACAAAACAGTGATTTTGACGCCAGAGTCATGCATTGGCGAAATCTGGCGAAAAGCAAAATTCGTCATGGCATTCGTTATCCGCAGGAAGTGGTGGATGTCGGCGGTCTGATTCATGAAATGCGCCTATTCAAGGATCCTGCCGAGCTGGAGTGCATGCGGGCCGCTGTCGGCATCAGTGGTGCCGGGCATCGTCATGCCATGCGCCAGTGCCAGCCGGGCATGATGGAATATGCCCTGTGCTCGGAAATTGAACATGTTTTTCGGCGCCTGGGTTCACCGAGTGTGGCCTATCCCAGTATTGTTGGCGGCGGTGAAAATGCCTGTATTCTTCACTACACGGAAAATAATGCGGAATTACGCGACGGAGATCTGGTTCTGATTGATGCCGGGGCAGAAGTTGCTGGATATGCGGGGGATATTACCCGTACTTTCCCGGTGAATGGTGTGTATAGTCCTGCCCAGCGGGAAATCTACGAAATCGTCCTGGCTGCTCAGGAGGCTGGAATTGCTGCGGTGCAGGCCGGGAGGCCGGTGTCTGATTATCACGATGAGGCGGTCAAGGTTTTGGTAGATGGCCTGCGTGATCTGAAAATCCTCTCAGGCAGTCGTGATGCCCTGATTGAACAGGGAGCCTATAAAGCTTTTTATATGCATGGTACCGGTCACTGGTTGGGCCTGGATGTGCACGATGTGGGACATTATCGCAATAAAGACAAGACCTCGCGCAAACTGGAACCGGGAATGGTATTGACGGTAGAGCCGGGTCTGTACTTTGCTCCAGCGAATCTTTCGGTACCGGAAAGGTGGCGGGGAATCGGCATCCGGATCGAAGACGATGTGGTGGTAACAGCGGCCGACCCCGAGATTCTTTCGCAAAATGTCCCTAAAAAAGTGGCAGACATTGAGGCAACGATGGCTGCGGGGCCGGCCTGAACGGAAGTGTTCAGATGCCGCTGGTACTGGGTTTGCTGGAATGCACAAAACGCAAGCGGGCTTTTCGAACACCAAAGTCCATTGCTTGCTGGACGCTGCCCATCAGAATATCGGCGGCCATGTGGTAACGGGGATTCATGGTGTCCCATACGATGCCATGAATGATTTTTCCCGAAGAGAGAACGATGTTGATTTGTTCTCCACAGCGATTGCTGCCATTGCTGCGAAAGAAAAGATCAGGCGACAGGGCGATCTGATCAGGCCGGGTGGGTCCGCAGGCTGACATGCCAGGATTGCTGTTGGTCTGGCTGGGTAAAGCGTTATATGCCGTAACCCGGCGCAAATAAAAAACTTGATGGTGAATGATGAGGGCGCCATCCCCTTGCCCAGCGGCAGATTCATTGCGGGTGTTACTACCTTGATCACTGGTTTTTTCCAGGGAGCCAGATCCAGAAGGGTTCACGACGATGGCTGTTTGCGGAGTGAGTTGAGTGAGCATCCCGGCTGGCAATCCTGAAGAATTAAATGCCAGAGCATTCGGTAATAATGAAGCCATCAGGGCAACGCACATTCCTGCAGACAGACTTTTAATCATAGGGTTCTCCCGCTTTGAGCTGGCATTCTGGAGCCGGTTCCCAGTCGAAACACAGACGGGCGTTGTTCTCAAATCATGAAAAGGAACAATATTTTATAAAAAATCTGGAAAAAATCAAGGAGATAAATTAAATTTATTAAAAACAATCGGTTGCGATTGCATCCGAGCTTGTGCGTGGTGTTGTGCTGCCTTTATTGTCAGATAAATTGAAAAATAATAGTACCCATTGTGACGTGGATGCTGGCGTATGGTTATTTTTTTAGTTATGATTCATCTGCTCGTTTTCCAACCCAACAAAGGAGACTGCTATGAGCAAGTTTACCACAGCTTTGAAAGTGACTGCGCTGATTTTGCCCTTGGGCCTGGCCGGTTGCGCTACCAGTTCTGACCTCGCTAAGGTTTCTGCCAAGGCTGATGCCGCGCAGTCCACCGCCAACGAGGCTCTTGCCAAGGCCAATGCCGCACAGGGCACTGCTACTGACGCTTTGAGCAAGGCTAATGCCGCACAGAGCACGGCTGATCAGGCCATGAGCACTGCCAATGCTGCCAACCAGAAGGCTGAAGAAGCCAATGAGAAGGTAGAGCGCATGTTCAAAAAGGCGATGATGAAGTAATTTTATCGTCGTACTGGATGTGCAAAGGCCCCGCCGGTTTCCGGCGGGGCCTTTGGTTTTTGGTGCTTACATGAGGCTATAGAAAGTTTGGTGTGGTCTTGATTAACCTGCCTTGCGAAAATGCAAATCCACATGAATATCCACAAAAGGACACAGTACACCCCCACTGGCTGTGCGCTCAATCAATCCGAGCTCCGTGAGCACTACCACATCATCATGTACGCGGCGCACATCTCGACCTATCTGCCCGGGCCAGCTCGCGGATGGAGACATCCCCTAACCGCATAATCTGGCGTAGTAACGACCAGCGTAATGCCGTTAGTCGGCCAAGAAATACATCCGCTGATTCAAAATTCAGGGTTTCTCCCTGGTAGGTTTCAGACTGAGCAGCCTTGCCCGCACTGCGTAGAGCAGCCTGCCAGTCCGGTTGTACGGTAATGGTCAGTGTCCGCGTTTCCACCGTTCCACCTCTACAATAAAATCCTCAATCAATTGATCCACATTGATAGCGGTACGCGCCAAACAACCATTTTCAGATTGTCACCGTTAGGTAGGTGCAACATCCCTAAAGCGGGTGATCAAGGTTGCTTTCATGGAATGATTTTTTCGTTTTCTTGGGTGTTGTCAATAATGTCAACATTTACGAGTGCCCAAGAATCATTGGATACCCGTCATAGTTCTTTCATTACTTTATTCAATGCGCGTTGCGCCGAAGCCAGTTCTTTCAGCAGAAAGCCGTGGGCGTTTATGTGTATCTGGCAATCCTGAATCACTTCCCGATAGGCATCCCGGTAGTCGAGCATCATCGTCTTGCGCCGGTCCTTCTTGGTCTGGATGAAATTTTCGTCATAGTAAGTCAGTAGATCATCCGCAAAATAACTGACCACCAGCATGGCAGCATTGGTGGCGTATTCCGCCATGAAGTCCGGTCCAAAACTGTCTGAAGAAAGAATAAATTCATTCGTTGGAAGCATTTTATCCAGCTTGCGCATGACCTTGTGTGTGGCTTTGGTCCGTTGAACCAACCAATCCACGGCTTCTTGATCCGTTAATTCCGGGTATCTCTGCGCTTCATAGATCAGCACATTGGCCGCTTCCGTCAGGGCATTCATGCCGTGAATAGTCTGCAGAAACTGGGCGCAAGGGACAGCCAAATCATCCGCAGTGGGTTCCTGACCGGCCTGTTCAAGGTACAGGCTACCCGCCTGAATAATAGCATCGAGCACATCTACTGGTTGGCTATCAATGTCTTGCAGCAACAGAGCCGGACCATAGGCGGTCAGGCGTTTACGTTTCTTGCGCAAGTGTTTGGCGGATTTACCGCCTGCGGGGAATGGGTGAACATTGCTCATTGCGGGAATTTAGCATATTGAGGGCACCCAGAAAATAAGGGCCTTGGATTGCCATCACGGATTAACAGATTTCATCATATACTTTCTTTAAGGTAAAATACGGGCCATAGATGAGTGCGCCATCATTATCTTTTTTCACTTCAACGATTCCCGTTGTGCCAGAAAATACCGTTACTTTTCCAATCATGCTTTTATAAAAGCTGTCACCTGCCCCATACAGTTTCCCAACAGGGATGAATGATACGCTACTATCCCCATTTTCTACTTTTCTATAGCCGTGGGAAAAACCGTAAAACTTTCTTTCCTGCTCAAGGATGATGGGTAATTCCGAAATAACAGATTCTACATTCTTGACGACATAAAAATAATTATGAGGGTGAATGGATATTCTGGTAGGCTTGTATCTCTGCAATATCCAAAACCCGCCTACAAAAGAACTCATGGTGACCCACGTCACCCACAATGTTGGGCGATTGTCCGCGTAATGGAATGCTACGACCTCAAAGATCAGGATAATTAAGGCGATAGAACCATAAGTATAGAAAAATATGAAGGTTATATTTGGCGAATAAAACGCTTTGATATCACTGTCTGTCATTGACTCACGCCAGAGCAAGGTGTTTTACAAAACAATTCCATTCATTTTTTATAAAAACTGGTGTAATTTTCATCTTCAACCTTTATTTTGGTGGCCAGCAGAGATCACGTAAAACAAAGGGGTTACTGAACCGTAAACAATGCCAATGGCAAGAACTACCGATGACACTATGAACATCAGCCCTGCCGTAAACGTCGCAGAAAGAAAAAATTCCCGTGTGGTCATATTTTGCCCTCTAACGGTTTGAAGGATTCACAAGGTTTTTTACGCAAGGCTACAACTCGTTGAATTTTAGTCCAACCTTGCACCCGATTCCAGTCACACCCGCTCACCTCATCCCGCCTTTTCATGATATAACAACACAAAATCAAAAGGGGACACCATGCCACGCGGACCAGCCAAAAAGAAAACCGAAGACCCCAGCAGCCTCGAATCCAAACTCTGGGCAACTGCCGACAAGCTGCGCGGTCATCTGGACGCAGCCGACTACAAGCATGTCGTGTTGGGCCTGATTTTCCTCAAATACATTTCAGACCGATTTGCCGATAGATATACGGAAATCATTCGGGAAGAGGCCGGGACGTATGCTGTCGAAGACCGCGACGAATACACGGCAGAAGGCGTTTTCTGGGTACCGGTTTCGGCACGCTGGCCAGTGATCCAAGCCGCCGCCAAACAGACCGATATCGGCAAGCGCATTGATGACGCCATGACCGAGATCGAGAAAGAAAATCCCCATCTGAAAAACATCCTGCCCAAAGGCTATGCCCGCCCCACGCTGGATCAGCGCCGTCTGGGTGAACTGGTGGACCTCATCGGCACCATTGGCTTGGGGACTGCAGAACATCAAGCCCGTGATACCTTGGGGCGGGTTTATGAATACTTTCTGGGCCGTTTTGCCAGTGCCGAAGGGAAACGCGGCGGCGAGTTCTACACCCCGGCCTCGGTAGTCCGAACGCTGGTCACCATGCTGGCCCCGTATAAAGGGCGTATCTATGACCCCTGCTGCGGGTCCGGTGGCATGTTTGTCCAGTCGGAAAAGTTCATCGAAGCCCACGGCGGCAAAGTGGGCGACATCAGCGTTTACGGGGAAGAATCCAATCCCAATACGTGGAAGCTGGCCCTCATGAATCTCGCCATTCGGGGTATTGAGGCGGATTTGGGGGTGGAAGCCGCAGATACCTTTCACAAAGACCTGCATCCTGATTTACGCGCCGATTACATTCTGGCTAATCCCCCTTTCAACATATCCGATTGGGGCGGCGATCTGCTAAGGGAAGACAAACGCTGGCAGTACGGCATACCGCCCACAGGCAATGCCAACTTCGGCTGGGTGCAGCACATGGTCCACCACTTGGCCCCTTATGGTGTGGCGGGCTTTGTCTTGGCGAACGGGTCCATGTCATCCAATACCAGCGGCGAGGGCGAAATCCGCAAAAACCTCATTGAAGCGGATATGGTGGATTGCATGGTGGCCCTGCCCGGTCAATTGTTCTACAGCACCCAGATTCCCGTCTGTCTATGGTTTCTGGCAAAGAACCGTGATGACGGACGGGGCTTGGCGGGCAAGGAACTGTTTGAACGCACCGGCGAAGTGCTGTTCATTGATGCCCGCAACATGGGCTTCATGGCCGACCGCACCCATCGGGAATTGTCCGACGAAGACATCCAGAAAATTGCCGATACCTACCACAACTGGCGCGGCGATGGGGACGGGGAATATGCAGACGTTCCCGGTTTCTGCAAAGCCGCCAGTCTGGATGACATCCGCAAGAACGGCCACGTCCTGACGCCGGGGCGCTATGTGGGGGCTGCCGCCAAGGATGATGACGGTGAACCCTTTGAAGAAAAGATGGCACGGCTGACCAAAGATCTATCCGAACAGTTGGCCGAAGGACGCAGGCTGGAAGACGAAATGAGGAAGAATCTGGGGTTGTTGGGGTATGAACTGTAAGGAAATCGCCTTTAGTCGCCATGCCGTTCAGCGCATGTTTGAGCGCGGAATATCCCGGGATGCAGTGGTAAGTACACTATCTGCTGGTGAAGTCATTGACGAATACCCGACAGATCAACCATATCCCAGCGTGCTCATGCTAGGCTGGTTTGACGGCCAACCGCTACACTTGGTAGCCGCAAAGGATGCGATATCCGACCACTGCATTGTGATTACGGTCTATATTCCCAAGGTTGATCAGTGGATGGAAGGTTTCAGGAAGAGGAATTTGCCATGAAATGTGTTATCTGCAAGCAGGGACAAACGGCACCCGGATTCGTTACCGTTACGTTGGAACGTGCCGACACCGTGCTGGTTATCAAGGATGTACCCGCAGAGGTCTGTACACAGTGCGGGGAATATTATTTAGACGATGCCACTACCCAGCGCATCATGACACTGGGTGAAGACGCCATTCGTCATCGGGCTGAAGTGGAAGTGTTGCGGTATGTGGCCTGAGACCCAAGGGCAAGCAGGTCAGGTGATGACATGAGCGTAGACCGAAACCGTGGGGTAGCGATTGTCAACGAGGTCATGGACCCTCTAGATGGGGATACCGTGTTTGGGCAGCGATGGGGTAGTGGTGAACTTATCCGTATAACGCCCAAGGAATTGAATGCCCTGATGGAAGGCAAAATCATCGCCGTGGATGTTGAGAGTGAGTATGTGGTGTACCTTCAACTGGATGAAGAATCCGAGGATTGAGCCATGCTACAAACTATTGAAGTAGAAATTGATGCACAGGGACAGGTTCATCCCGTGGGGTTGGGCAAGCCGCTTCCGGCAGGCCGTGCCTTGTTGACCTTGCTAACGCCGCTTGCCAACGAAGAATCGCTGCTTTCAGAATCTGCACTGGCTGAAGACTGGTTGAAACCCGAAGAGGATGAGGCATGGGCCTACTTGCAGCCGGTCAGGTCACCCTTACCGTCTTATGCGGAGACGGCGGGCGATGGATAACCGCAACGACAAGTCGGCAAAAACCAACCTGAAGGAGCCGGGTATGGGGGGTGATAAAGACACGGGTATCGCACTGCGGGGAGATAGTCTGCGCAGCCTCATATACACTGTGCGCGGGATGGAGGTAATGCTGGACAGCGATCTAGCAGGGTTATACGGCGTTGAAACCAGGGTCTTCAACCAGGCGGTCAAGCGCAATATCGATCGGTTTCCCGAGTCTTTCCGCTTTCATCTCACCCAGGTTGAATACGATTCTTTAAGGTCACCATTGGTGACCTTAAACGAGGAGCCTGACTTGAGATCACAATCTGTGACCTCAAGTGCCCATGGCGGGAGAAGGTACCATCCTTACGCCTTCACCGAACAGGGCGTGGCCATGCTCTCGGCGGTGCTGCGCAGCGAAACTGCCGTCCAGATCAGCATCCACATCATCAATGCCTTTATCGCCATGCGCCGGTTCATGGCCCCAATGGCGGCCTGCTCCAACGCATGGACTCGCTGGAAAAACGGCAAATCCACCACGAGATCAACACCGACGACCGCTTCAACAAGGTATTCGACGCGCTTGAAAGCAAAACCCTGAATCCCACCCAGGGCATCTTTTTTGACGGCCAGATATTCGACGCCTATGTGTTTGTCAATGACCTGCTGCGCCAGGCGAAACAATCCATCGTCCTGATCGACAACTACATCGACGACAGTGTGCTGATGCAACTGACCAAGCGCCGCCAAGGCGTCAGCGCCACCATCCTGACCAAAACCATCAGCAAGCAGATTGCCCAAGACCTGAAAAAGCACAACGCCCAGTATCCGCCGATCCAGATACATGAGTTTGGCGACAGCCACGACCGTTTTCTGATTCTGGACGGCAAAGCGGCCTACCACCTCGGCGCGTCGCTCAAGGATTTGGGCAAGAAGTGGTTTGCCTTTTCCAGAATGGACGGGAGCGGATTGAAGGTGATGGAGCGGGTGGATGCGCTCATTGAGGCCAACCTGAAGGGGCTTGGATATGGCGAGTGAGTGGCAGAAACTTGCGCTCGGTGACTTGACTGAATGGTCTTCAGGCGGGACGCCCCCAAAAAGCAATCCTGAATTTTGGGGTGGTGATATCCCTTGGATAAGTGCCAGTTCGATGAAAACTGGTCGCCTATCTGAGTCGGATAGGACGCTGACGCCAGAAGGTTTGAAGCGAGGTAGCAGGCTAACGAGAAAAGGAAATGTGCTGCTATTGGTACGAGGTAGTGAGCTTCACAAGCGCATTCCTGTTGGGATTGCTGTAAGAGACGTCTCCTTTAACCAAGACGTAAAAGCCTTGTGTGCAAAAAACGGGCTTGACAAGGATTTTCTGTACCACTGGCTAGCTGGCAACGAAACAATGTTGCTTTCCAAGGTGGAAAATACAGGCATTGGTGCTGGCAAACTGGATACGAATGTTCTCAAGAATCTCCCAGTCCTCCTGCCGCCAAGACCCGAACAACGCCGCATCGCCCACATTCTGGGCACCCTTGACGACAAGATCGAGAACAACCGCAAGACGGCCAAGACGCTGGAAGCCATGGCGCAGGCCATCTTCCAGTCGTGGTTCGTGGACTTCGACCCAGTACGCGCCAAGATGGCCGGGGAATCACCGGAAAGCATCTGCAAACGGCTGAAACTCACGCCGGAAATTCTGGACCTGTTCCCGGATCGGTTGGTGGACTCGGAATTGGGGGAAATTCCTGAAGGGTGGGAAGTTGGAATACTTGAAAGCCTAGCAGCCCGTCGGTTTTAACTTCGGACTACTGCCAAATTTCGCCACGATTTTTTTGAAATCACTCGTTTTGAGTCTTTTTTGGTCATTATTGCCCTGTTTTTTGCGGTTTATCTGCATTTTCCTGCCCTACAGACGCAATACGGCCATGCGTTTTATGTTCCACGCCAGGCAGACCAGACTCCATTCTCCTTGAACCTGACGCAGGCCGCGCAAGGAGAACTGCCGGAATCCCATCACGGATTTGATAATCCCGAAGACCGGTTCTACCGTTTGTTTGCGCAGACGGTAAACGCTTCGGCCTGCCTGCGTTTTCAGACGATGTATCATCGCCTGCATGCGGGTTGCATTTTCAGGGAGGTCTTCCGGTTCTGTATGCCGTTGCCGCCAGTCGGGATGGTGTTCTTCTCGGGCCACGGCAATGAATGGGGTAATCCCCAGCGCTTCGCAGGCCTCCACATTCTTTTCGCTGCAGTAACCCGTATCGGACACCAGCGCTTCTATGGGCCCCAGTTGCGCTGTTTGTGCCTGGAGGGTTTCCAACATGGGGATGACCTGTTCCTTGTCATTGGGGGCCTGACTGACTCCGGTGGCTACCACCAGCATTGTCTGGTCATCCACGGCGGCCTGGGCATTATAGGTTTGTTCAAAGCCACCGCCTGAGACCGGCATGATGCGGGATTCTTCATCGGTGAGATTGATCTGGTCCTGCGCTTTAGGCGCCGGGTCCGGTGCCTGGGGGGCTTTGCCTCGGGGCTTTTGTCCCAGGGCTTCTTGTTCCGCACGGCGTGCCATTTGCGTGTCGTACTGCGCTTTCTCTTTGGCATAACGGACCTGTGCCCGCTCGGCAATCTTCGCCTTGGCTATTGCCATCACGGCCAGCCGGTCTTCTCGGCGCTGGATCTCTTCGGGCAGATTCACGCCCTCGGGAATCCCGGACTGATCCGCCTGTTCTGCCAGTGCAAAGAGTTCCTGTACTTCGGCCTGGAGATGACGCTCCATCTGTTCGATATGCCCATGGGACAGGGCTTGATGTTTGGAAGCATTGGCGTGGATCTTGGTGCCATCCAGACACACCCGGCCGATCTTCAGCAGTTTCATCTCCTGCGCCAGTTCCAATACCTGCACGAACAATCCTTGCAGTTCGCCCAGAAAACGGCGACGGAAGGTGGCCAGGGTATCGTGATCCGGATGGCTACCGGCCGCGAGGTAACGGAAAGCCACGGAATCATAGGTGGCTTGTTCCAGTTTACGGCTGGAAAAGACCCCGTTGGCATAGCCGTAGACCAGAATCGCCAGGAGGGTGGCCGGGTGATAGGCCTTATGGCCACGACCCGCATATTGTTGGACCAGCAGCGAGAGATCGAGCTGATCAATGACTTCCACGATAAATCGCGCCAGGTGCCCTTCCGGAAGCCAGTCGTCCATGGAGGGGGGCAGAAGATAATCGGTCTTGCGGTCAGCATCGAGGAAGTGGGCCATGAAATCACTCATCACATTGAATTATAAGTAATTATATGATAATTCGACGCAAAGGGAAAGTCCGACAAGCTGCTAGCATCCCCCTTTTTGATTTCACCACCACGGAACGTGGTGTCGCCTCTGTTCAACGGAACCATCAATTTATCGGCAAACCATTGGAAGGATTTTCCACCGTGGATGATATCCCCCCAGAGCTTGCAGATATACCACTCGGTTTTGATGAAACAGGTTTTTTAATCTTATCTGCCTTTACTTACGCCCTGAAGAACAAATCACCCGTCCGGTTCATGGTATTGCGGGAACATTGGGAATACATGCTCAGCAAAAAACCGGCTGAAATAGACAAGTTGGGCATCATGAAAGAAGTCTTTTGCATGGACCCCAAAGCCGTAAACATTGAGTTCCGGCCCAAGAAAATATGACCCCCCTCAACGAATCCACCATCGAACACCACGCCATCGCCCTGTTCAAAGAACTGGGCTACACCTACGCCTTTGGCCCCGATATCAGCCCCGACAGCGACCATCCCGAACGGCAGGACTATCAAAGCCCCCTGTTACTGGAACGCCTGCAACAGTCCATTCATCGCCTGAATCCCGAAGCCCCCAAAGACATCCGCGAAGAAGCCCTGCGCCATGTGCAGGCCATCGCCGTGGGTGGACTCATGACCGAGAACAGCCTTTTCCAGCAGATGCTCGTGGAAGGGGTGCGGGTGGCCTTTATGGTAGATGGCGAAGAACGCGGCAGCATTGTCCGCTTGATGGATTACGACCATCCCGAACAGAACGATTTTCTGGTCGTGAACCAGTACACCGTCATCCATGACCGGGTCAATCGCCGGGCTGACCTGGTGGTCTTTATCAATGGTCTGCCGCTGGGTCTCTTTGAACTCAAAAACATGGCAGACGCCAACGCCACTATCCGCAAGGCCTGGAATCAGCTACAGACCTATCAGGCCGATATCCCCAACCTCATGGCCTACAACGCCGTGCTGGTTATCAGTGATGGCCTCAAAGCCGCCGTGGGCTGTCTGGGTGCCCCTTATGAACGCTTCCTGCCGCGGAAAACCATCGACGGGCAGGAACTCATGCAAAGCGGGGATGATCCTTTACGTTTCCTGATTCACGGGGTTTTTGAACCGAAGCGCTTTCTGGACCTGATCCGCTATTTCATCGTCCTGAGCGACGACAGCCATAAAATCATCAAAAAGATGGCCGCTTACCATCAGTTCCATGCCGCACAGAAAGCCCTGCTGACCACCTTGGCGGCGACAGGCATCGGGGGCGACCGCCGGGGTGGGGTGGTCTGGCATACCCAAGGGTCCGGCAAAAGCCTCACCATGCTCTTTTTTGCGGGGATGCTCATCCAACATCCCGCCCTGGAAAACCCCACGATCCTCATGCTCACCGACCGCAACGATCTGGACGGCCAGTTGTTCGACACCTTTGCAGCAAGCAAAACACTTTTGCGGCAAGACCCGCAACAGGCGGATAGCGTCAGTGATTTGCGGGAACTGCTGCAAAGGGCATCCGGTGGTGTCCTGTTCAGCACCATCCAGAAATTCCAGAAAGACCGCAACGCGCCATTGGGCAAGCATCCGGTATTATCCGAGCGCAAGAACATCATCGTCATGGTGGACGAAGCCCAGCGCAGCCAATACGAGATTCTCGATGGATACGCCGCCAATCTACGCGCCGCCTTACCCAATGCTACCTTTGTGGCCTTTACGGGTACCCCGCTGGAATTGAATGACCGGGATACGCGGGTAGTCTTCGGGGATTACATCGACATCTATGACATTCAAAGAGCCGTAGAAGATGGGGCTACCGTCCCCATTTATTACGAAAGCCGTCTGGTGCGCCTCAATCTGCCCGAAGACCAGCGCCCCATCATCGACGAAACCTTCGAGGAAATCACCGAAGACGACGAACAGGAAAACCGCGAACGCCTCAAAACCCGCTGGGCGCAACTGGAAGCCTTGGTGGGTGCGCCGAAACGCATGGAACAGATTGCCGCTGATTTGCTGGACCACTGGGAAAAGCGCAAAAGTATCCTGTCCGGCAAGGCCATGATTGTGGCGATGAGCCGCCGCATTGCCGTGGACCTGTATAACGCCATCACTCAGATACACCCCGACTGGCACAGTACCGATGATGCACAAGGTCGCATCAAGGTGGTCATGACCGGTTCCGCCAGCGACCCCATCGAATGGAAGCCGCATATCCGCAGCAAAGCAGGCAATGAAGATATTGCTGATCGCCTCAAAGACCCCGAAGACCCCTTGGAAATCGTCATTGTCCGCGATATGTGGCTAACGGGCTTTGATGCCCCGGCGCTCAATACCCTCTATGTGGACAAACCCATGCGCGGGCACACCCTCATGCAGGCCATTGCCCGCGTCAATCGAGTGTTCACCAACAAGTCCGGTGGGCTGGTGGTGGATTACATCGGCATTGCCCAAGACCTGAAAAACGCTATCGCCACCTATACCCGTTCCGGTGGCAAGGGTAATCCGGCAGAAACCGTGCAGGCCGCCATCAAGGTCATGCTGGAAAAGCTGGATATTTGCCGCAGTATTTTCCATGGGTTGGACTATCAGGATTATCTGACCGGCGACGGGTCAGAACAGGTCGCTACCTTGCGTAAGGCACTTGAGTTCATTCTGGCGCAGGAACTGACCGAAGAGGGCCTCAAGCGTCGTTTTCGTAATGCCACATCGGGCCTTAAAAAAGCGGCGACACTGGCCGCAGGGGATGACACGGTTGAACGCTGCCGGACGGAAATCGTTTTCTTCCTGAGTGTTCGTGCCACACTGGATAAGTCCAGAGAAGCAGAAACCATCATTGAAGAACAGGAATACGCCATTCGCCAACTCATTGACCAGTCCATTGCCCCCGAAGGGGTGGTGGACCTGTATGCGGTAGCTGGTATCCCCAGAAGCGAAATATCCCTGCTGTCCGATGAGTTCATCCACCAGATTGAGGCTATGCCCGAAAAGAATCTGGCGCTGGAAATGCTCAGAAGACTCTTACAGGACAAGGTGCGCAAGGAAGGCAAAGGCAATCTGGTACAAAGCAAAGCCTTCTCGGAAAAGTTGGAAGAAGCCCTGCATAAATATCACAACCGTTCGGTGGATACCGTTGAGGTCATGCAGGAACTCATCGAACTCGCCAAAGCCTTGCAAGCGCTGGATCAGCGCCATGCGGCACTGGGCCTCAGCAAGGACGAAGCCGCCTTTTACGACGCACTGGCGACCAACGATTCCGCCGTGCAGGCCATGGGCGACGAAGCCCTGAAAATGATTGCCAAGGAAGTAGCCGATACCGTGCGCCAGAACACCCGCATCGACTGGTCCATCCGCGAGCAGGCACGAGCGCATCTGCGGCGCATGGTGAAACGGGTTTTACGAAAACATGGTTATCCGCCCGATATGCAGGAAGGGGCGGTGAATACGGTTATTGAACAGGCTGAGGGGTTGGCGGCATAACCAAAGCCCGTTATACCAGCACGGCAATCTTGGCATAACTTTGGAACCAGTCATCCTGAAAGACCGGCAAACCCGGTCCGTTCAGGCGGATACACCAGACGGCACCGTGCTGGTCCTCATACAGCATGGCGCAGACTTCAGGATGGTGTGTGGATAGTATCTTGGGGATACCCATACTTTTTGCGGTCCTGGAATTTATCTCGCAGGCGGGCAGTGTAAAAATCTGCTGGCGGTTCACATTGAACACGACATGGTCGCCGGTCCAGTGGCCGGTTTGCTGCTGCCTTTTCACAGAAGCCCCCACACTCAAAGAAGTTTCTTGCTGTTTGGCATCCAGTCCTGCCAGTAGCGGCACAATAGGGGATAATTCCACCGGCATTAAACTGCTTCCACCACCACCGCTGTTCCATAGGCCGTGACCTCATTCATGGCCTGCCCCTGTCCGGCGTCAAACTCACCAGAATCGAAACGCATCCCCAGAACGGCATTGGCCCCAAGAGATCGGGCATGTTCCGCCAGTTGTTCCAGAGCATCATCGCGGGTCTGGGCAATCATTTTTAAGTAGCCAGACTGTTTTCCGCCAAAAACGGCACGGATACCGCCCAGAAGATTACCAACGATATTGCGGGACCGGACACCCGTACCATAGACCGGCCCAAGGACCCGAACCACCCGCATACCGGGGCAGTCGTTGATGGTGAGTATCAGGATATTATTTTCCACCACCATCCCCTTCATCGTTCATCACAGGTCCAGCACCCTTAGTCATTACAAATCCCCGCCACGACAAGGCGGTCCCGGACTGCATCAATGACACGCCGGCGATCCGGCATGGCCAGACGGCCTATGCGTTCCGCCATGTCCATCTCTACAGTGGCGATTTTTGCTGTGCGCACCACCGACGCCGCTGGCAGGCCGACACCTGCGAGATCGGCAATCTCAACATCTCCGGGCCACCCCCTGTTTTCCGCGCTGGTGATCATGAGCACCCACAGCAGACGTGGAGACCCTGTACCGTTGTTGATTGCAAGGACCAGAGCGGGGCGGTACTGATGAACAGGTCGGTTGGTATAGGGGAACGGTAGCCTTACGACATCCCAAACTTCACAACTGCCCATAGGCCCGTCGATCTGCTTCACTGTCCCATTCGGAAAATAGCACGAAGGGGTCTTCCTCAGCTTCTTGAGTCGCTTTACTCAGAATGACCCTGCCATCCTCAATGCGGTAGGCGATCGCATCCCCCTCACGAAGACGCAATGCAACACGCACCGGCTGCGGAATGGTAGTTTGGGCTTTGCTGGTCAATTTGCTGGTAATCATGGCGCTCATGCCTGCGGGTTCTGAGACGACTTATGGTAAGGATATTCCTTGCTATCTGCAAGCCTTGATAAAAAAATAAGACGCAAAAAATCACTTAGCAAACATCGCTAAGTGATTGTATTATATGGGGTGGCTGACGGGGCTCGAACCCGCGACAACCGGAATCACAATCCGGGACTCTACCGACTGAGCTACAGCCACCATATTGGAGAGAGCGCATGATACAACGGGCAAAGTTTGGCCGCAAGGCGGCGACAGGCAGGAGTTAATCCTTAGTCCATGAATAATGAGCTGACAGAGTCTTCTTCAGCAATGCGACGAATGGTTTCGGCCATGAGTTCGGCGACCGACAGTACGCGAATTTTCGGGCTTTCCTGCGCTTCTTTACGGAGCGGAATGGTATCCGTAACCACCAGTTCATCCAGTTCGGAGCGCGCTATCCGTTCCATGGCCGGTCCGGAGAGGACCGGGTGAGTACAATAGGCGCAGACCTTGACTGCCCCTTGGGCTTTGAGGGCATGAGCAGCCTCACAAAGGGTATTAGCGGTATCTACCATATCATCTACCAATACGCAGGTGCGTCCTTCGACGTCACCAATAATGTTCATGACCACGGATTCATTGGGGCGGGGACGGCGTTTATCGATGATGGCCAGATCCACTTCCAGCCGTTTGGCAATGGCGCGGGCACGAACTACACCCCCTACGTCAGGAGAAACGACAATGAGTTCCGGGTAGCTTTTCCGCCAGATGTCACCCAGTAAAATGGGGGAGGCGTAAATATTATCCACAGGAACATCAAAAAACCCCTGAATTTGATCTGCATGCAGATCCATGGTCAAAACCCGATTGGCCCCGGCGCTGGTGATGAGGTCCGCCACCAGCTTGGCCGTAATGGCCGTGCGCGAGCGGGATTTCCGGTCCTGGCGCGCATAACCAAAATAAGGCATGGCGGCAGTAATCCGGTTGGCCGAGGCGCGTTTCAGGGCGTCAATCATGGTCAGTAATTCCATGAGATGATCATTGGTCGGTGCGCAGGTGGGCTGGAGGACAAATACGTCGCGCCCCCGGACGTTTTCGAGGATTTCGACAAACACTTCGCCGTCGCTGAAAGAGCTGACCTCGGCTCGCCCCAGGGGAATTTGCAGAAAACGGGCTACTTGCGCAGCAAGAACAGGATTGGCGTTTCCACTGAACACCATAAGATTGCCGTGGGCCATGTGATGTCATTCTCTCTGTGCAGGTGGCAAAACAGTCCGAGGACAATTGGCTGGGGCGCCAGGGATCGAACCTGGGAATGCCGGAATCAAAATCCGGTGCCTTACCGCTTGGCTACGCCCCAATAACTCATTGCTCGGCAGGATCAAATAGAGGATGCCGATTACATCCTTTGACCGCCCAGGATCGCCATGGCAAAGGTACTTGTCCAGCGATGATCCGGGCGCTACTTGCATCTTCTGCAACCCCGAAAACACAGGCACCGCTACCCGTTAAACGAACATCGCGCAATCCATGACTTTTCAGCCATTGGATAGCGGATTCGACCTCCGGGTAGCGTGCACATACTGTGCTTTGCAGGGTGTTTTCCATGACCCCGCCGAGAAACGCGCCTATTGTGCTGGGCGGGTGCTGTCGTGTCAATTCTGGAGCGGTAAAAATTTCCCGGGTACTGACAGCAATGCCGGGATGTACGAGTACATAATGGGATTCGGGGACCTCATTCAGGGCGGATAGCTGTTCACCGATCCCTTCTGCCCAGGCGCTCTGTCCAAAAATGAACACCGGAACATCCGCACCCAGTTGGGTGCCGAGTGCCATCAGCTCCTGACGGGTAAAGCCGCTTCGCCAGAGGCGGTTGAGAACGATCAGGGTGCTGGCGGCATCCGAGGAGCCTCCGCCAATCCCGCCGCCCAGCGGCAGAACCTTGTCGATGTGAATATGGACGCCTTCCCGGATGCCTGCGCTTTCCATCAGCAGGCGCGCCGCACGGATGGCAAGATCATCTGCCTCAGCGACGGTTGCGGCTCCGCCACTTCGGGAAAACTGACCTGCGGGTCGCGAACTGAATTGTAGCTGATCAGCAAAATCAATAAATTGAAAAACGGTCTGCAGTTCATGGTAGCCGTCGGGCCGTTGTCCGACGACCCGAAGCATCAGGTTCAGTTTTGCCGGGGCAGGGTAGGACATACGCATGTTTATTCTGCTTGACCCATTTGCCACTGGGTAATGGCCATCCGCAGGGCAATGCCATCCGGACCATTTGCCTGTAATAATTTGGGCATGGTCAGTCCGCCGACGGGGGTGTACTGCAAATAATGGACCTGCCAGGGGCCACTGCGGAGAATGTTCGGCAATCCTGAAGCGTTGTTGCTGATGGTACTGGTATTACCGCGCAAGCCGAGCATCCAGTCCGGTAGTTCCGCAGCAGGAAGTTCGACATGCAGGACCATGCTCAGTAGCGTGGACAGATTGCGAGCTTGCCGATGTTCTCCGGTGATGGTTTCCAGATGAGCACCGGAAGCATCTACCGTGATGCGTGCCACGGTTCTGCCCAGAGGGTCATAAATGGAAAGTTCCTGCAGCCGGGGCGACTGTTTCCAGCGAAAGCCAAAGTTTTCATTCTGTTTGGGTGTGCTGAGGACGGCTTCGCCACTGGCACGCCAGTATTTCAGGCTGGAAATCACCTGATTACGTTCCGCCGTGGGGAGAACGTTGGAAGCGTTGGGATGCACAGGAGTCATCGTCGCGCAGGCCGAGAGCGTCAAGGCGAGAATGGCCCCGGTACCGAGTTGCAGAGGCCGGTTCAACGCCGCAAAAGTTAAAGTTGTGGGGAAAGAAAGTCTCATGGCTGGCGGGTCAGTTCCTGGCGGAGAGGGATGTCATTGGGATTTTTATCCAGCGCCCGTTGCCAGACGTGACGGGCTTCCTGATGTTTGCCCAGAGCCCAGAGGATACGTCCCAGATGCATGCTGAGTTCGGGATCGTCAGGAAGGGCCTGGTGGGCTTTTTGCAGGTATTCCAGAGCTTTCTGGTTGTCGCCCTGACGATGATGGAGCCAGCCGACACTGTCCAGAATTTCCGGATTTTCGGGTTCAAGTTCAATCGCTTTGTGTAAAAGGGTGCTGGCTTCGGGGAGATTCTGATTCCTTTCCACAAGGCTGTAGCCCAGAAAATTGTATGCCTGGGCATTATCAGGGGCGAGCTGAATGACCTGCTGCATGGATTTCTCCATGGCTGGAAAATCATGGAGTTGTTCCTGGACGGCACCTTGGGCATACCAGAGTTCCGCATTTTCCGGAAGGCGTGCGAGGGCTTGCTGAAGTATTTGCAGGGCTTGCTGCAGGTGGCCGCTGCTTTGTAATAAACCGGCCTGGAGAAGGGGAATCTGCGCCTCTTTGGGGTGGGCAGTCGCCAAAGTTTGCAGGCGGGTCAGGGCTTTTTTATGGTCACCCAGCTGATACTCCGCGCGCGCACTGTGCAGCTCCACTTCTGCATACAGGGGGCCGGAGTGAATGCGTTGATACCACTGCAGAGACTCTGCCCAGCGGCCCTGGGCCTCATACAGCCGGCCCAGATAATATATGGGTGCGGGAGATTGGGGGGCGAGATCGCGGGCGTGCTGCAGACTGCTTTCAGCCGCCTGCCAGTTGTGGCGTTCAATATCCATGATCCCCAGGGACAAGGCGATTTCGGGATTGTCCGGATGCTGCTGCGCCATTCCCTGATACAGCCGGTAGGCCTGGGTTGTGCCTCCCATCTTCAAATACAGCGCGGCCAGATACTGGCGCGCTTTTGTCGCTTCAGGATGATGGGCTGTAAAAGACTGAATACTGTGCAGGGCTGCGGTCGGCCCTTGGGAGGCTTGCAGGGCCTCGGCCAGTTGAATGGCAGCTTCCTGCCAGTCAGGTCGCAGGCTGAGCGCTTTTTCCAGCCATGTGATGGCATGGTCGGGCTTGTTTTCGATCAGATCAATGCGACCCAAGGTATAGTAAGCATTCGCAGAATTTGGATTTTTGCTGGCCAGCGCTGTCAATAGTCGCTTTGCTTCGCCACTTTGGCCGTGGGCAATCAGTAATTCCGAGAGTTGCAGGGTGATTTTGGGATCATCAGGAAAGCGCGCCAGAGTTGCCTGGAGCAGGTTGATGGCTTGCTGTTCATGACCTTTGGTCAGCAGCAGTGCTGCCTCAAACTGGTCGGCCCTGGCGCTATCGGGTGCCAGTTTCCGCCATTTTCTGGCCAGGGTCAGGGCGTCATCAAAATCTCCGAAGCGGGCGGTAGCCTGGGTGGCGCGCTCTAAAACATTTGCCTCGGGAGCCAGTTTGGCCGCTTCTGCCCATGCCGGTATGGCGAGCTTCGGCTCCTGCTGCAAGGTCGCAAATTCGGCAACCAGGAGGTAATACAATTGTTCTCCGGTCATCCCGGCAGGGTTGGTATCGGCCACAGCATTTCCAGCGATGAGGCTGAGCAGTATTCCTGCCACCATGCCGCTCAGCTTGCTTCTCATACCATCTGCTCCGGATTGATCATTCAGCAAGCACAATAACTGCTGGCGCTGCGGCTTGCAATCCTGTGCGCGGTCAGCGACAATTCAGCCCCTCCATCGTCGCTCTGCAGGGACGGTCGCTGCTATTTTCTGCTTTGGTCTAAGTCATCATACTGCCCCGATTGCGGTTCGGGAAAAGGTCGCCTTTTCTCCAGAATCGCTGGCTGTGGCGCATCGCGATCTGCTTGATCAGGGACTCGTCAAGGAAGCTCTGATTGTATCTACCTGCAACCGCACCGAAATTTACGTGCATGGCGGTCATGGGTCGAATCGTCAGGCCTTGCAGAACTGGCTCTGTGCTTTTCATCAGATTGATCCCCGTTCTCTGGATGGACATATTTATTACTCCAGCGACGCAGAGGCGGTCCGTCATCTGTTTCGGGTAGCCTGCGGCCTCGATTCCATGATTATTGGTGAACCCCAGATTTTGGGACAGGTGAAAGATGCCTATCAGGTAGCTGCTGACAGCAGTGCAGCCGGTCCGGTCTTGAATCGCCTGCTGCACTGGACGTTTCGGGTTGCCAAACGGGTGCGGTCGGAAACTGCCATTGGCTCTGCCCCGGTGAGTGTGGCCTACGCAGCGGTCAGTCTGGCCAAACAGTTGCTCGGTGGTCTGGAAGGTCGCTCGGTATTACTGATTGGGGCTGGAGATACCATAGAACTGGTGGCCACCCATTTGCGGGAGCACGGCGTAAGTACATTTGCCGTGGCCAATCGCAGCCCCGAACGTGGTGAGCAACTGGCCGCAAAGTTTGCGGGAAATGCCCATGCCCTGGAAATGATCCCCAGTCTTCTGCATGACGCCGATGTGGTGGTCAGCTGCACGGCCAGTACCCAGCCCATTGTCAGCCGTGAGGCAGTATCTGCCGTCATGGCGCAGCGCGAACGTGGCGACCTGATGCTGGTGGATCTGGCCGTACCCCGGGATATTGCCCCTGAAGTAGAAAGCATTGAGCAGTGTTATTTGTACACGCTGGATGATCTGAATGATATTGCCCAGGCGGGAATGCGGGCGCGACGTGAAGCCGCTGCAGCCGCCGAGTTGATCATTGCCGATGAAGTGGGCCAATTCCAGCAGTGGCGCGAAAGTCTGGATGTGGTGCCGGCTATCCGCCGCCTGCGCGATCATGTGGAAGAACGGCGTCAGGACGAAGTGCGGCGTTTTCAGCATTATCTGGATCAGGGCCAGGATCCGCACGCGGTTCTGGATGCTTTTTCCAAGGCGCTGATCAATAAAGTGCTGCATGATCCCATTGCGACCTTGCGCCAGCCCTGCCAGGAAGCCACCAATGAGAGTCTGGTTGCGGCTTTGGACATTCTTTTTCATCTCAGTGATGCTGAAGGATGAGTCTCAGTCCGCGTTTGCAGGGCCAGCTGGAACAGTTGGCCTTTCGCTTTGAAGAACTGAGCCAGATGTTGACCAGCCCTGAGTTGGTCAATGATACCCAGCGCTTTCAGAGTCTTTCCAGAGAGTTGGGTGAAATCAGTCCCATACTGGATTTGTTGCGCCGTCACGAACAGCGCCAACGCGATCATGACGAAGCGGAAAAAATGCTGCTTGAAGAGCGCGATCCCGATTTGCGGGAAATGGCCCATGACGAGCTGGCGAGCGCAAATAAAGATCTGGAGGAACTGGAAGAGTCCTTGCGCTTGCGCTTGTTGCCCAAAGATCCCAACGATGAGCGCAATGTATTCGTGGAAGTACGTGCGGGGACCGGGGGAGAAGAAGCCGCTCTGTTTGCCGGCGATCTGGTGCGCATGTATACCCGTTATGCCGAGAGTCAGGGTTTTGCAGTGCTGTTGTTGTCCGCATCGGAGTCGGAGCGGGGTGGCTACAAGGAGGCCGTGCTGGAAATCAGCGGGCGCGGTGCCTATTCCCGACTCAAGTTTGAATCGGGCGGCCATCGGGTTCAGCGTGTCCCGGAAACTGAAGCCCAGGGGCGTATCCATACCTCCGCCTGTACGGTGGCGGTATTGCCGGAGGTGGATACGGTCAGTGAGATCAATATCAATCCGGCGGATCTGCGAATTGATACCTTTCGAGCCAGTGGTGCCGGTGGTCAGCATATCAACAAGACTGATTCGGCCATCCGGATTACCCATATTCCTTCGGGGCTGGTGGTAGCCTGTCAGGAAGATCGCTCACAGCACAAAAATCGTGCCAAAGCGATGGCCTTGTTACAGGCCCGACTGCTGGAAACGGAGCAGGAAAAACAGCAGAGCAGTGCTGCACAAACCCGGCGGCTTTTGATTGGTTCTGGTGATCGCTCCGAACGCATTCGTACTTATAATTTTCCGCAAGGACGCCTGACGGATCATCGGATCAATCTGACCCTGTACCGGCTGGAAGCTATTCTGGCGGGAGATCTGGATGCCGTCATTGAGCCGCTGATCAAGGAATATCAGGCCGATTTGCTGCAAAATCTGGGTGATGATTAGTCTTCAGGATTGGCAGCGCCATCTGGGTGCGCAGTTGGCGGCAGTCAGTGACCAGCCTGCCCAGGAAGCGCGCTGGTTGATGACACATGGTCTCGGTCTCCGTTCCACGGAACTTCTGGTAAATCCTCAAAAGGTTTTGGCTCCCGCTGAAAAAGCGCAAATACAGACACTGCTGGACCAGCGACTCAGCGGTGTGCCTCTGGCTTACTGTCTGGGTGAATGGTCCTTTTATGGACTGGATCTGGCAGTCACTGCTGCAGTATTAATTCCTCGTTCCGATAGTGAATTACTGGTCAGTCTGGCTCTGGCCGGGAATCAGGCTGGTGATGCTCTGCAATTGCTTGATCTGGGCACAGGGTCTGGAGCACTGGCCCTGGTGCTGGCCCGTGAACGGCCGCAAGCCAGCGTTTTTGCCGTGGAGCAAAGCCCGGAAGCCTTGGCCGTCGCCCAGCTGAATGGGGATCGAATCGGGGTAAAAAACATCCAGTGGCTGCAGGGTGATTGGTATGCTCCCCTGGATCCAACCCTGCGTTTTGATCAAATTATTTCCAACCCACCTTATCTTGCCAGTAATGACCCCCATCTGCCGGACTTGCGGCATGAGCCCGGGACTGCGCTGGTGGCTGGTCCAACGGGTCTGGAATGTCTGGAATATATTATTTTCGGTGCCCGTTCGCGTTTGCATCCGGGGGGGCATATTTTGCTGGAGCATGGGTGCGAGCAGGCTGCTGCGGTGCGCACACTCCTGCATGACCATGGTTTTCAGCAGGTACACACGCATTGTGATCTGGCAGGCAGAGAACGTGTAAGTAGCGCCAGGAGCCCTGAACATGCCTGAGTTACCGGAAGTGGAAGTGACCCGTCTGGGAATCAGTCCGCATCTTTTGGGAAAAAATCTGCAGGGCGCGATTGTGCGCGAATCACGTTTGCGCCTGGCCGTGAATGCGGATTTGAGTGCGCAGGTTGCCGGTCAGAAACTGGAGCAAATAAGACGGCGCGGCAAATATCTGCTGCTGGATCTGCAACGGGGCAGCATTCTGATTCATTTGGGGATGAGTGGACACTTGCGGGTGCTTCCGCAGGACACTCCGGTGGAGAAACATGATCATGTGGACCTGCTTTTTGCTCAGGATACGTGTTTGCGTTTCCATGATCCCCGTCGTTTTGGCGTACTTTGCTGGCTGAAAGAAGCGGATGCGCACCCATTGATTGCCCGCCTTGGACCGGAACCTCTGGGTGAGGATTTTTCCGGGGCCTATCTCCATGCTCAGAGTCGTCAGCGCCAGATTCCGGTAAAAGCCTTTCTGATGGATGCGCATCAAGTGGTGGGTGTGGGAAATATTTACGCCAATGAGGCCCTTTTTGCCGCAGGCATTGATCCGCGTCGTCCGGCCGGACGCATCTCTCTGGCCCGCTACACGCTCCTGGCCGCAGCCGTGCGTTCCGTGCTGGAAGCCGCTATTCAGCAGGGGGGAACGACTCTGCGAGACTTTACCCGACCAGATGGCAGAAATGGTTATTTTCGACTATCTCTGGCGGTATACGGACGAGAAGGACAAGCCTGTATCCGCTGCGGAAAAGCTTTGCAGGGAATGCGCATCGGCGGGCGGGCGACTACTTATTGTTCCCATTGTCAGCACTGACCTGTCGGGAGTAGCTATGAGCACTGAGCAGTCGATTATCCTTTCACCGGTTTTGGAGGGCCTGTCTGAATTGAACCGCTGGCGCCAGGATCTGGTGAGTGGTCTGCACGAAATGGCGGCACTCACTGCCGACCTCGGCCTGCTGCCCAGTGGAACCATGTTGCAGTTGGAAGCCCTGGCCTACGACACAGAACAGGACAGTCTGCGTATTGCTTTTGTCGGCGAGTTTTCCCGGGGTAAAACCGAACTGATCAATGCCTTGTTTTTTTCGGATATGGGGCAAAGACTCCTGCCTTCCAGCTCTGGCCAGACCACTATGTGTCCCGTGGAAATTCGCGGTGCGCCGCAAGGCCGACCCGGTTTGCAGCTGCTGCCCATTGCCAGCCGCAGCCTCGATGTCAGCATTGAAAAGCTTAAGAAGGCGGGAAGTGCCTGGCGCAAGTTCCCCTTGTCTGTGGCAGACAAAAAGGAGCGGTCCGAGTCATTGGCGCATTTGACGGAAACGGTTTGTGTGGCCGTAGAAGATGCCCGGCGTATTGGTCTTTGCCCGCCGCTGAACCGCACCCCCAAAAATCGCGAACGCACGGTTTGCCCTTCTTGCGGATTGGGTAAGGTACTGATTCCGCGCTGGCGGCACGCCATATTATATCTGGCACACCCGGTATTGGATGCAGGCTTGACGGTGCTGGATACTCCGGGGCTCAATGCCATAGGTGCCGAACCGGAACTGACCTTCAGCATGCTGGCAGATGCGGACGCCATTGTTTTTCTTCTGGGTGCAGATACCGGAGTAACGCAAAGTGATCTGATGATCTGGGATCAATACCTGATGCGCAATGCCCATCAAAAGCAGATTGTACTCTTGAATAAAATTGACACCCTTTGGGACGAGTTGCGGGAAGAAGACGATATTCAACATGAAATTACCCGGCAGGTGGCTAATACGGCAACCCGCTTACGTATCAGCCCCGATCAGGTCATTCCGGTTTCCGGTCAAAAAGGCCTGGTTGCCCGAATCCGTCAGGATGCGGAACTGCTGGAGCGCAGTGGCATGGCCGCGCTGGAACGCTCCATAGCGGAAGTACTTTTGCCAGCGCGTCATGAAACCATCAAGGAAAAATGCCGGACGCTCATAGAGCGGGCGGTGCTGGATCAAAAAAATATGTTGCAGGATCAGCGCCATCGTCTTTTGGCGCAAATGGATAGTGTACAGAGTCTCAAGGACCGTACGGCTGAAAAAATCCCCAAACTGGTTGCACAGCACCAGATCCTGCTCAAAAATTTTGAGCAGGATCGACAGGCTTTTGAAGAGAAAAAAGCCCGGTTCCGCCAGGCAGTGGAAGAGTTGTTGCTGATTCCTCTGGCACCCAGCACCTTTGATCTGGTGATCAGTAACGCCAAGGCGGAAATGCTTTCGGCCTGGACAACCGCAGGAATTGTCGAGCGGTTTCGGCAGTTTTTCAGTGAAGCCATTGCCCACTTTGACCGGGCACTGGAGGGTGCACAACAAGTGTCCGCCATGGTCGCAGAAGAATATAAGGCCTTGCAGAAGCGTTACCGCCTGCCCCCCTTGCGGGCCGTGCCCTACGCCATGATGCCCAGACGTGCGGAATTGATGGATATGTCTGAAAGCTACGAGCGTTTTGGAATGATGCTGGAAATTGCGGTGAACACTCAAAGTAGCGTGGTGCGTAAGGCATTTTTAACGGTAGCGGGCCGAACCCGGGATTTTGTCATCGAAACCCGTCGGGAAGCAGAAAACTGGGTGGATGAAATCATGGCCGTCATGAACCAGCAACTCCAGCTATTTCATCAGAATGCCGAAGAAGAGCTGAATGCCCTACAAAGCATTGCTACGACTATGGGTAATATTGATACGAGAGTGCAGCAGCTGGAACAGAGCCTTGCCAATATTCAGGAGCAGAGTGACCGGCTTGATCGCCAATCCGCTCCGCTCCTGAGTCTGCTGCGAGAGCCTTTCAGGCCTGTCCGGTAAGTTGCCGGAATTTGCTTTGCAGTTGTTCAGCAGATTCTGCATGCTCAGGATCTTTGCTGATACAATCCACCGGACAGACTTCCATGCATTGCGGCGTGTCGTAATGGCCAACGCATTCGGTGCAGAGATTGGGGTCAATGACATAGATTTTCGGCCCCATACTGATGGCGCTGTTGGGACATTCGGGTTCACAGACATCACAGTTGATGCAGTTTTCATCAATAAGCAGAGACATTTATTTCTCCTTGGACCAATTCCATATTCTACTTTTCTGAATGGCGTAGGTCCACACCGTCGCGAAAATGTTGTTTCAGGGCGCTGGCTACAGCAGGATGGACAAAAGCGCTGACATCTCCGCCCAGGCGACTGATTTCCCGAACCAGGCTGGAGGAAAGGAAAGTATGCTGATCGGAAGTCATCAAAAACAGGGTCTCAATTTGCGCATCCATGCGGCGATTGATGGAAGCCAATTGAAATTCATGCTCAAAATCAGAAATGGCGCGTAATCCGCGCAAAATCAGATGGGTTTTTTCTTCCTGCAAGAGGTGGATCAATAATCCGGAAAAAGCGCGTACCCGGACTCCCGGAATGCCTGTGAGGGTTTCCGTGGCCAGGGCGACTCTTTCGGCCAGCGGAAATATGGGATTTTTGGGAGTTTCCGAGGCAATGGCCACCACGACCTCGTCAAAAAGTTGGGCAGCGCGGCGGACCAGGTCTTCATGACCATGGGTAATTGGATCAAAAGTGCCGGGATAAATAATCCGTCTGGGCTGGGATGTTGTGCGCATGTTCTCCTACTGCTTGCTAAACAGGGTGTAAAAAGCGTCACCACAATGTCCGTGGCGATAAGACTGCCAACCTTGAGGAATATCTGCGGCCTGCCATTGTTCCGCAGCCGAACTTTCCAGGTATAGCCAGCAGGGTTTTTCCGAAGTTGCGCAGGCAGCAAAACAAGACGCCAGACGCTGCGGCCAGCCCTGATCAAAGGGCGGATCAGCAAGCACTATATCAAAGGAAGCGGCATTCTGCTGTAGATAATCCAGAGCGTCTTTACCTGCAAGCTGGCTTTCCGGAACCCCGCAGGCCTTGAGGTTCTGTAGTAACAGGGCGCGATGCCGGGGGTTTTTTTCGACAAAAACCACCTCACTGGCATTCCTTGACCAGGCTTCCAGCCCCAAAGCGCCACTTCCGGCGAAAAGGTCCAGAACGCGCGCGCCTGCAACCATCCCGCCCAACCAGTTGAACAAACGTTCACGGACTACCCCGGGCGTAGGGCGAACGCCTGAACCTGAGGGGGTCAACAGACGACGACCCCGATGACGTCCGGCAATGATGCTGACGGTCATGCTTTATTAGCTCGAGCAGCGGGTGGCGGCGCGCCACAAGTGATGGGCGCATTGTTCGCTGCGCTGCTTCGGTGGATAATGCAACTGTTCATAATGTCTGAGGTTCTGCCCGTTCAATGGTTTTTAACTGGTTCAAGCGTAACAAAAGCCCTTCTCAGGAGGAAATGACAGAAGCCGCTGACGCAACTGTCCAGTCTGAGCCTGCTGAGGAAAAACCTGAGACTGATCTGCCTGCACATGTTGAGGCAGTGCCGGAACCCGCATCTGAAGACGAGACCACCCCGCCACCTGCACAGCCATTAGAAGAGCCGGAAGAGCAGCCAACGGAGTCTCCCGATATGGCGTTGCCTGCTGCCGAACCCGCCGCTGCTTCCGTGCAAAAAGGGCTTTTTGCGCGACTGCGGGCAGGTCTGAACCGGAGTCGTGAGCAATTTACCGAAGGCGTCGGCCGACTGGTCCTGGGTAAAAAAGTCATTGATGACGAATTGCTGGAAGATCTGGAAGCGTTATTGCTACAAGCGGATCTGGGCTCTGCAGCGACTCGGGAAATCATGGCCTCGGTGACGGAAAAGGTGCGTCGCAAGGAACTGACGGATCCCGCTGTCCTGAAAAAAGCCCTGCGCGATGCCCTGCTCAATATTTTGCGGCCGCGTGCGGAACTCTGGGTGCCGGAAAAGGGACGGACGCAGGTGCTGATGATGGTGGGTATCAATGGTGCCGGGAAAACGACGACTACGGGCAAACTCGCCGCACGCTGGAAAGCCGAAGGCTTTTCCATGGTGCTGGCGGCCGGAGACACTTTTCGCGCGGCTGCGGTTGAACAGTTACAGGGCTGGGGACAACGGGTGCAGGTTCCGGTAGTCGCGCAGGGAACGGGTGCGGATAGTGCCTCGGTAGTTTTTGATGCGTTTGCGGCGGCGCGGGCCCGATCTGCCGATCTGCTCATTGCCGATACGGCAGGACGCCTGCATACCCAGGACCATCTGATGGAAGAGCTGAAAAAAGTCAAAAGGGTACTGGCAAAGCAGGATCCGGACGCGCCCCATCAGGTCTGGTTGGTACTGGATGCAGGAACCGGACAAAACGCCCTGAATCAGGCCCGGCAGTTTCATGAGGCTGTTGGTTTGACAGGTATTTGTATTACCAAACTGGATGGCACCGCCAAGGGCGGGGTGGTGGCGGCTATTGCCAGGGCTCTGCCGATTCCGATTCGTTACATTGGTGTAGGCGAACAGGTGGCTGACTTGCGTCCCTTTGATCCAGAATCTTTTGTTGATGCCCTCTTCGCGGAGCCGAAGTCATGATTGAATTTATCAATGTCACCAAACATTATCCCGGCCGCCATCATGTGCTGCGGGAACTGAATCTTAAATTGCCGACCGGGCAGATGGCTTTATTGACCGGGCCTTCGGGGGCAGGCAAAAGTACGCTTCTGAAATTGTTGCTGCGTCTGGAGGACGTCAGTCATGGCACGCTGATGGTCAATGGCGTGGATGTTTCGACTCTTAAAAAACGTCATATCCCCGCCTATCGTCGGCGCATTGGGGTGGTTTTTCAGGATCACAAATTATTGATGGATCGTGACGTGTTCAATAATGTCGCCCTGACTTTGCAGGTCAGTGGGGTATCTGGAAAGCAGATTCAAAGCCGGGTAAGGGCAGCGCTGGAAAAAGTCGGGTTGGGTAACCGGATTCATAATTTGCCGGCCACTCTGTCGGGCGGCGAACAGCAGCGGGTGGGGATTGCCCGGGCCATTGTGCATACCCCGGAAATTTTGCTCGCCGATGAGCCGACCGGTAATCTCGATGGTTCGTTAAGCACGGAAATTCTGGATCTGTTTCGGGACTTTCATCAGCACGGTACCACGGTTCTGGTGGCTACCCATGACCAGTCCCAGGTAGAACGTCTGGGGCTCCCCGTCTTTCATCTGGAGCAAGGGATGCTGCAAAATTCCAAGGAGAAATCCGCGTGAGTGCCTTACATATTCGTCGGGAAGCCGCCCAAAATGCCTTGAACACCCTGCTGAAGCAGCCCTTAGCAACGCTGATGACCATTTTTGCCCTGGCTATTGTGCTGGCGCTACCTGTGGGCCTTTTTGCGGCGCTCAATAATCTCCAGCAATTGCTGGGGCAATGGCGGGATCAGGCCCAGATTTCCCTGTTTATCCATCAGGATGCTACAGAGCAAGACATACAGCAGCTGCAGAAGCAGTTACAGGGCAGCACCGGAGTCGTCAATGTGCGCTATGTCGGTAAGGAAGCTGCATTGAAAACATTTGAAAAAAACGCCGGAATGACGGCTGCCATCAAAATTCTCGGAGAAAACCCACTCCCGGCTTCGTTTATTGTTGAACTGAATCCATTGTCTGAAAGTCCGGCGGCCTTGCAGGCGCAAGTTCAGAAGTGGGCGCGTCAACCCGGAGTAGCCAGTGCCCAATCCGATTTGCATTGGGTGGCGCGTCTGCAGGCCATTCTGGCCCTGGGTAAAAGGGCTGTCTGGATTTTGGCCATTATGTTGGCCGTGGGCGCAATTCTGGTTATGGGTAATACCATTCGCCTGCATATTGCCCAGCGCCGCGATGAAATTGATATTGCCAGTCTGGTGGGGGCAACGCGGGCCTTCATTCGCCGGCCATTTTTGTATCAGGGACTGATTCAGGGGGCCATTGCCGGAATACTGGCCTGGATTATTATTGCGATTACCATCGCGATTTTGCAGGGACCGGTTGATCGTCTGGCGACTTTGTATGGTACCCGGTTTCAGCTTTTAGGCCTGACGGGTCTGGAAGGACTGATCCTGATTATCATCAGCGCTATTCTTGGCTGGCTGGGTTCACGCCTTGCAGTGGGTCAGCACCTCGACCATACTTTTTCATAACGGATGAACTACCCTTGAAAATATTGTTCGGGATCCCCATCTAGTTCTCATGTTGTATATGTATTGAGAGGCTCGGTTCAGTTTTAGGAGATAAGGAACCAGCTGCAGATCTTGAGAGTCCAATGTATGTTGATCGTTGCGAGGACTAACTTATGAATGAACTTGCTATAGCCAGTAGGGATTTGGTCAGCGCCGACGGGCTGACGGCTTATCTGCGTTTTGTCAATGCCCAGCCCATGCTGGAGCCCGAAGAAGAGCGGGACCTGGCTCTGCGTCTGCGCAATTATGAAGATGTCGAAGCGGCCAAATCCCTGGTGCTCAGTCATTTGCGCTTTGTGGTGCGGATTGCCCGTGGCTATCGGGGTTACGGCCTGCAGGAAGCCGACCTGATTCAGGAAGGGAATATCGGCCTGATGAAAGCCGTCAAGCGCTATGATCCTGATCATGGCGTACGCTTGGTCTCTTTTGCCGTACATTGGGTCAAAGCGGAAATTCATGAATTCATTTTGCGCAACTGGCGTATTGTCAAAGTGGCTACCACCAAGGCCCAGCGCAAGCTGTTCTTTAATCTGCGTTCCAGCCGAACCCACACCGGCTGGTTGAGTGGTGAGGAAAGTGCGGCTATTGCTGAAGATCTTGGCGTTACCCAAGAGCAGGTGCTGGAAATGGAAGGCCGGATGACTGGTCATGATTATTCCCTGAATATGGAGCCCGATGAGGAAAGTGGCCATTCGCGGGTCATGGAACTGGCTGATACTGCGGAGTCCACTGTGGATCAGCTCCTGGATAGGGATTGGGACGAGCACCAGCATGCCGTATTGCAGAGTGCCTTGTCGGCCCTGCCTCAGCGTGATCGCTACATCATTGAAAACCGTTGGCTCAGCGAGGATCCCAAGACATTACAGGTGCTGGGTGATGAGCTGGGAGTTTCTGCAGAGCGTATCCGCCAGCTGGAAAAAAGCAGCATGGGCAAGTTGCGGCAGAAAATGCTGGCACTCAGTCCGGCGGCCTGAACAGATGTTGTTGTTTCATATTGATGATGCAGGACGCTGGCCGAATTTGTTGGCCAATGCGCGCAACGCAGCGGCAGCGGATCCCGATCAGGCGCTGCGCGTCATTGCTAACGGTCAGTCTCCGATTTCACTGTGGGCGCATGGTCACTGGCGGCGGGAAATCGAAGAGCGGATCAGCGCCGGTTTATGTGTGGATTTTTGTGAAAACAGTCTGCGCAACATGGGCCTCGACCCAGCCGCCCGGCCTGCTGGCAGTCATCTGGTTCCGGCGGGCGTCATTGCCATTGCCCAAGCCCAGGCGGCTGGAGCGTTTTATCTCAAGCCCTGAGTTCCGTTCCGGTAACACACTCTGAACCCGGTCTATAAAATATAGCGGGACAGGTCTTCGTCCTGGGCCAGATCCTGCAAGCGCCCATCCACATATTCTGCATTGACTTCGACGCTGGGCTGACTCAGGTCTGGCGCTGAAAAAGCCACTTCTTCCAGCAGGCGTTCCATGATGGTATGCAGGCGACGGGCGCCAATGTTCTCGACCCGTTCGTTGACCTGTTGCGCGATTTCGGCTATGCGTCGTACGCCATCATCAGTAAATTGCAGGGTGACCCCATCACTGGCGAGCAGGGCGCTGTACTGGCGCACCAGCGCGTTTTCCGGCTCCTGCAGAATACGGACCAGGTCTGCCGCACTCAGGGCATCCAGCTCTACGCGAATAGGGAGTCGTCCCTGCAGTTCCGGGATCAGGTCCGAAGGTTTGCTGAGATGAAATGCCCCGGAGGCAATGAACAGGATATGATCGGTTTTCACCACGCCATAACGGGTGCTGACGTTGGACCCTTCCACTAGCGGCAACAAATCCCTCTGCACCCCTTCCCGGGAAATGTCGGTACCCTGCTGACTACCGGAGCGCACCGCCACCTTGTCGATTTCATCGATGAAAACAATGCCGCCCGACTGTACTCTTTCCAGGGCCAGGGCGCGTACTTCTTCTTCATTGACCAGCTTGGCAGCTTCGTCATCCGTCAGCAGACGCCGGGCTTCCGCCACCGGCACCTTGCGGGTGCTGGTTTTACCTTGGGACATATTGGAGAACATATCCCGCAGCTGGTTGGTCATTTCTTCCATACCCGCTGGCGCCATGATTTCCACACCCGCTTTGGGAGCCGCAACCTCAATTTCGATTTCCTGCTGATCCAGTTTGCCCTCGCGGAGCATCTTGCGGAATTTTTGGCGGGTCCCTTCATCGCTGCGTGGCACCGTGCTGTCCCGGGGGCCGGGAATCAAGGCATCGAGAATGCGTTCTTCGGCCATTTCTTCAGCGCGCTGGTGCATGGCCGTTTGGCGTTCGCTACGAATCATGTCTACCGCCGTTTCGGTCAGGTCGCGGATAATGGATTCCACATCCTTGCCGACGTAACCCACTTCTGTGAATTTGGTGGCTTCCACCTTGATGAAAGGGGCATTGGCCAATTGCGCCAGACGGCGGGCAATTTCGGTTTTGCCGACGCCGGTAGGTCCGATCATCAGGATGTTCTTGGGGGTGATTTCCTGATGCAGGGGGGCAGGCACCTGGCCGCGCCGCCAGCGGTTGCGCAGGGCAATAGCCACGGCACGCTTGGCGTCAGACTGGCCGATGATGTACTTGTCCAGTTCCTGGACGATTTCACGGGGGGTCATTTCAGACATGCTCATAGTTCTTCAATCGTATGGTTGTGGTTGGTATAAATGCAGATGTCCCCGGCGATGCCCAGCGCCCGTTCGGCGACTTCACGGGCCGGCAACTCGGTATTTTCAAGCAGGGCACGGGCCGCAGAAAGGGCAAAGGGACCACCGGAGCCAATGGCAATAATGCCGAATTCCGGTTCCAGCACATCGCCCTGGCCGGTAATAATCAGACTTTGCTTATCGTCTGCAACGGCCAGCATCGCTTCCAGGCGCCGCAATACCCGGTCGGTGCGCCACTCTTTGGCGAGTTCAACAGCCGCCTTGGCCAGTTGTCCAGGATGGGCTTTCAGTTTGGCCTCAAAGCGTTCGAGCAGGGTAAAAGCATCGGCGGTAGCACCCGCGAAGCCAGTCAACACCCCCGGTTCAATACGCCTTACCTTGCGGGCATTGCCTTTCATGACGGTATTGCCAAAAGTTACCTGACCATCTCCGGCCATCACCACATTGCTGCCGCGTCGCACGCAAAGTATGGTGGTGCCGTGCATGGGTAATGCATCTGTCATAAATTGTCCTCGGTTTCCGGGCGTTTTGTGTGTCTGGCGCGCGGGTGGGCCGCATCATATACATGCGCCAACTGCTGATAGTCCATATGGGTATAAATAGCCGTAGTTGCAATACCTGCGTGTCCCAAATATTCCTGCACGGCGCGCAAATCTCCGGCGGACTGGAGAAAATGGCTGGCTGCACTATGGCGCAGGGTGTGGGGATGAATATGCTGACCCAGGCGTTTTTCTCCCATTTCCGTCACGCGGATCTGAATGCTGCGAACACTGAGACGATGCGCAGAGGCGTTGAGCAGTAAAGCGTTTTCTTCAAAAAGATGCTTGTCCATAAGCAGGGCATGACGTAGTGGTAAATACAGTTCGAGCATTCGCCAGACGCTTTTCCCGGCTGGAACAATGCGCTCCTTGCTGCCTTTGCCCATGACCCGCACGGTCCCGCCATGACGATCCAGATCCTGCAGGTTCAATCCCGCCAGTTCACTGACGCGCAGGGCGCTGGAATAGAGCAGTTCCAGGATCAGTTGATCGCGGCTCTGCGCAAAATTGGGGGCTGTAGAGGTCTTTTCGGCAGGATCCATCAACTGTTTGGCCTGATCGACGGTCAACCAGTCCGGCAGGCGTTGTTCGGATTTGGGCATCATGATGCCCTGCACCGGATTCGATAAATCCGGTAATGCCTGTTGCAAATGCCGATACAGGGCACGCAGGGCGGCGAAGCGTCTGCGCAGGCTGCGCACAGCCACTCCACGACTGCGTTCCGCCATCAGATAAGCGCGCAAATCGCCGGGCTGAATATGGGCAATGTCCTGATGTCCACGGCTTTGCATAAAGTGCAACCAGCCTTGTAAGTCGCGATGATAAGCCGCGACGGTGGCAGGGCTGCTGCGCCCGCTGCGGGCAAGAGTCTCTGTGAAGTCGTTGACTGCTTCCTGCATCAACATGGGGTCAGGCAGCGATCCAGAGCGGCCGTCACCAGACGGGCAATTTGATTGAGCAAATCCGCACCCGCATCCTTGGCATAACGCTCAGGATGTTGACTGCCCAGCACAATGCCCGCCTGAATATGCTGGCCGACCAATGGAATCAGGGCAAAAGATTCCAGAGCTGCGCCCTCGGCTGCAAACAAAGTGCTCCGCAGGCTTGGATTGATAGAAAGACCAGTGGCCGCTTGGGTGGGCGGCGAGCCGTCCAGTATCTCCAGAAAATCCGCTTCTTCAAGCACCGTAAACTGGGGTAGACCCGACACCGGCGTGCGGGCTATTAGGGCCAGCGCCTCCACCTGAAAACCTTCGTGCAGCCGGGTCAGCACGGTATTCAAGGTGGCCGGACAGTCCGGCGTGTTCAGCAATTCGGTAGCCAGATCCGAAAGGTGCAGGCCCAGCGCCGCATTTTGTTGGGCGGCACCCAGCAGGGCGGCAATGCGCTGCTGCAGACGGCTATTTTCGTCGCGTAAAACCTGTGCCTGTCTTTCCAGCAGGGAGGAGGCGGACCCGCGACCGACATGGGGAAGGGTCAGGGACAGTAACAAATCTTCCTGATCCCATAAATATTGCGGATGTTCGAGCAGGTACTGGCGGACTTGTTCTGCCTGAGCATCGTGTTCAGGGGCTGTTGCCAACTTAATCATCCTCCCAGTGGGTGTCGCTGTAGCGTTCGGGGGCACTGTGTACTTCCTGCGCCGCGATCAGATGGGCGAGGGTTTCACCTTCCTGATCTGTCAGTTTGTGCAGAAAAGCCAGATCCCGGGCGTCGCAGTTCAGGCTGTCAGCTATGGCTTGTACCGTGGTATTCTGCATGAGGCTGTTCCCCTTTGTCTGTCAAACTAATGCGTCACAAGAGCCAGGTTCCGTCAAAAACCACCTGCGCCGGTCCGGTCATCATAACGGCTTGTCCCGGTCCTGCCCATTGAATGTGCAAGCGACCCCCCGGAAGATCTACCGCAACGGCCGGGTCCAGCGCTCCCCAGCGGATTCCGGCCACCACCGCCGCACAGGCATTACTGCCACAGGCCAGGGTTTCTCCGGCACCACGTTCCCAGACCCGCAGCCGGATGTGGGAGCGGTCGCAGATTTCCATGAATCCGACATTGCAGCGCTGCGGAAAATCCGGGTGCTTTTCGATTTGCGGCCCGAGCTGGGTGACGGGTGCAGTGGCCACATCCGGCACGCGCAGCACGGCGTGCGGATTACCCATGCTGAGTGCGGCCAGGCGCAGGGTGTCATGATGGACTTCCAGCAGGTATTCGGGGTCTTCTTCCCGGGTATTAAAAGGTATGGCCTCCGGAGCAAAGCGCGGAGCCCCCATATTGACGCTTGCATCGCCGTTTTCGAGAATGCGCAGTTGCATTTGTCCGGATTGGGTTTCTACCTGAATGACTTCCTTGTCACTGAGCCCGGCGCGGCGGACAAAAACCGCAAAGCAGCGCGCACCATTACCACACTGGGCAACTTCACCGCCGTCCGCATTGAAAATGCGATAACGAAAATCACAGTCCGGGGACTGGGGGTTTTCTACCAGCAGGATTTGATCGCAGCCGATACCAAAATGGCGGTCAGCCATGGCGCGGATTTGTTCTGGCGTCAGATGGACCCGCTGGCGGATACCATCGAACACGACAAAATCATTGCCGAGGCCATGCATTTTAGTGAAATTCAGTGCGCTGCGGGCAGTTTGATCAGTTTTAGCTATCATGGACAAGAGTTTAGCACGGACTAAGGCGGAAGGCTCGAAAAGGGCCAGTGTCATCATGGCAACAAAAAAGCGCCAAGGAAAAACCTGGGCGCTGCTATGTTCTTGGCTGGGGAACGTGGATTCGAACCACGGTTAGCGGAGTCAGAGTCCGCTGTCCTGCCGCTAGACGATTCCCCAAGAGTGGCGGCGATGATAGCTTCAGGCCAGCTTCCCTGTCAAACCGGATTGCCGGATCAGGTGAAAATAAACCGGACTTTGTATTTATTTTGCTGACGTTGTAAAAAAGGTGTTGTCAAAATGTTGCATAGTGCCCACACCGGTGCTATAACTTGCAGCGTAGTATCCAAACAATGCTCTCGAGGAGGAGCTTTATCATGAAGAAGAATCTTATCGCTTTGGCCGTTGCGGCCGCAGTTTTGGTTCCTGGTGTGGCTTTTGCTGCAGACAGTTCCAGTAATGACACCGGTCCGGTCGTTTTTGGGTATGCCCAGATCACGGGTGCCCAGCAGTTCGGTACCGGTCCCGGTACTTCCAATGGACTGATGTTTGGTGCCAACCGCATCCGTCTGGGCTTCAAGGGTGAAGCGGTTCCTGGCGTCAACTATTTCATCGAGGGTGCGTATGACGAAGCGGGTCTCGGCAATGGTATGGCCAATGGCCTGAATAACGGCCTGGGCGGCAACATGATGGGCGGCACCACAGCCCAGCTGATGGATGCCTGGATCAACTATGCTCCGGTGCCCTTTGTGCAGTTGAAAGTCGGCAAGTTCAAAACCCCTGAAGGCCTGGAATATACCAGCATTGCCGGTAACGAGTTGCCCTTCATCTATCGCAATATGGGTCAGTCCCTGTTGCCCGGTCGTTCTGCAGGTGCCATGTTCCATGCCAACAACGTCATGGGTTCAGGTGTAGGTTACGCGGTCGGTATTTTTGATAATACTTCCGTAGACAATTACACGGTTTTCAGTAATGCCAATACAATGGGTGGTGGTCAGGGCAATATGCTCAATGGTAATGGCAAGTACATTGTTTCCGGCATGCTGAAGTACAGCATGGGTCCGTTGTTGACTGCTGAAGCAAGTGGCAGTTTAGGCACCGAAACCTATTATGATAGCGACGATCTCTACAGCTGGAACGTGGGCGTGCATGGTGGTTTGATGGGTATTCACTATGGCGCAGGCTTCACCAGAGCAAGCGGAATGAATAATTTTGCTTACACTCCTGGTAATCCTGCGTTTGTTCCTCTTGTAACCAATTCTTTCTACAACCCGGTTACCTATACCGCATACGATTGGCATGCGGAATTGGGAGCCAATCTTTACGAGATGACCCTGTCTCCCATTGATATTGAGCCTGCCATCCGTTACGACTCGTACACGGTACATGGTCAGGGTACCTTGGGTAACGCTACAGTGGGCTTGAATTATTTCGTCAATCCCAACAACCCCCATGCTGCCGAAGTGCAGTTGAACTACATCATGGCGACCCGTGGTGGTTCAATAAATCAGATCTATGGTAGTTCTGTAAATGGGCAGGCACCCATCAACGGTGTGGCTTACAACACCCTGATGCTGCAGTTCCAGGCTGGTTTCTAAGTCAAAGCAGTTCCCGGGTGGCTTCGGTCGCCCTCTTGCCGCCCCTTTCGGGGCGGTTTTTATTTGCTTTTTGAGCAGGATACCGTTATAAGAAAACCCGCTGCGGGGAGGCTTGATCCCGCGTTTTTTCTTATGACCGTTTTGGGGAATATCAGTGGCTCGTCAAATTCGTAATATCGCTATCATCGCCCACGTTGACCATGGCAAAACCACGCTGGTGGATCAGTTGCTCCGTCAGTCCGGTACTTTTGCCGCTCACCAGCAGCTGGAAGAGCGGGTGATGGACAGCAACGATCTTGAAAAAGAGCGCGGCATTACCATTATGGCGAAAAATACGGCGGTGCAGTGGGGCGATACCCATATCAATATTGTCGACACTCCCGGACATGCCGACTTCGGCGCTGAGGTGGAGCGGGTGTTGGGTATGGTGGATGGTGTACTGCTGCTGGTGGATGCCGTCGAAGGCCCCATGCCGCAGACCCGCTTCGTGACCCGCAAGGCGCTGGAACTGGGTCTGAAACCCATTGTCGTCATCAACAAGGTAGACCGCCCCGGTGCTCGCGTCGACCATGTCATCAGCGCCACTTTTGATCTTTTCGACAAACTCGGTGCTACCGAAGAACAACTGGATTTCCCGGTTATTTACGCCTCTGGTCTGCAGGGCTATGCGGGTGAGGATCCTGAGGTGCGCTCGGGGGACATGAAACCTCTTTTCGAGATGATTCTGACCCATGTGCATGCCCCGGAAGGTGATCCGGAAGGCCCTTTGCAAATGCAGATTGCCGATCTGGATTACTCCAGTTATGTGGGTCGTATTGCCATTGGCCGGATCCGCCGTGGTTCCATGAAACCCGGCCAGGATATTGTCCTGATTCATGGTGTGGATCAGACCCAGACCAAGGCGCGGATTTTGCAGTTGCTGGGTTTTGATGGCCTCAAGCGGGTGCCCTGGGAAACGGCTACGGTGGGCGATATTGTGGCGGTGACCGGTATTGAAGAGCCTTCCATTGGTGCGACCATTGCCGCGCCGGAAGCGCCCGAAGCCCTGCCCTGGAAACCGATTGATGAACCGACCCTGAACATGACCTTTCAGGTGAATACCAGCCCCTTTGCCGGTCGCGAAGGCAAGTTTGTCACCAGCCGCCAGTTGCGCGATCGCCTGTATAAGGAGTTGCTCATTAACGTAGCGTTACGGGTGGAAGATACGGATAATGCCGATGTGTTCATGGTGTCCGGACGCGGCGAGCTGCATCTCACCATCCTCATCGAAAACATGCGCCGGGAAGGCTATGAACTGGCCGTATCTCGTCCCCGGGTGATTCAGCGTCAGGTCGATGGCGTCTGGGAAGAGCCTTATGAAGCCTTGACCGTAGACGTGGAAGAAACCCATCAGGGCACCATCATGGAGCGTCTGGGCATCCGGCGCGGTGAATTACAGGACATGATGCCCGATGGTCGTGGCCGGGTGCGTCTGGAATACAAAATTCCCGCACGCGGTCTGATCGGCTTTCATACCGAGTTTCTGACGGCCACTTCCGGTACAGGGGTGATCAGCCATATTTTCGACGGATACGGTCCGGTCAAAGGCAGCATTCCGGCGCGTAATAATGGTGTGTTGATTTCTGCAGAAGAAGGCGAGGCAGTGGGGTTTGCCCTCTTCAATCTGCAGGATCGAGGGCGGATGTTTGTCAGCCCCGGCGACAAGGTTTATGAAGGCATGGTGATTGGTATTCATAGCCGCGACAATGATCTCGTGGTCAACCCCCTCAAGGAAAAGAAGCTGACCAACATGCGGGCTTCGGGTTCTGATGAAAACATCATGTTGACGCCACCCATCAAAATGACGCTGGAAGCTGCTGTCGAATTTCTGGCCGACGACGAACTGGTGGAGGCAACGCCGCAGTCCATCCGGATTCGCAAGCGCTATCTCACGGAAAACGAGCGTAAAAAAGCTTCACGTGGCGGTGCCGGAAACGGTTAAGCCCTAAAAGCGGCAGTTGTCGTGGGTGCTTTTTGCTGTTCCTCGCCTGTTGTTCCAAGGCTCATCCTGCTGTCAGGAAAGAACTCGCCCTACGGGCTCAGACAGCTTTCCTGACGGGCGCTGGATTTCGCCAAGAACAACAACGGCTCGAAACACGCTGCAAAGCACCCACGGCAACTGTCGTTTTTAAATTAAGAGAACCTTGCCCCCTTAACACGCTGTGTTCGGTGGCTGACTGCAGGCCCGGAAGCGGCAACGCTTTCCGGGCTTGATATTTTATGCGATCTTTTCCAGCGTGATGAGGCGGAACCAGCCGCCCATGGCACCCGGTTCGTCACGTATACACTGTAATTCCGGGCGCTCTGCCAGAATCTCCTCAAAGGTCAGATCGGTATGGGTGGCCACGGCACCCGCTACCCGACCCAACGCACGTCTTATCCATGCTTTTTGGCCGGGGCGTAAAAATTTGTCGAGTAGCAAAATCCGGCCTCCGGGTTTGAGAACCCGGCTGGCTTCTGCCAACGCTTTGCCGGCATTGGGCACTACCGCCAGAATCAAATGCATCACCACAAAATCGAAGGTCGCATTGGCAAAGGGCAGTACTTCGGCGTCGGCCTGAACCAATGGGATGGTGCTTGGCAGATTTTGCGCGCGGCGCAGCATGGCGTGGGTCAGGTCAATGCCAATGGCGGTACAGTGATTTGGCAAAAAGGGAATGTCCAGCCCGGTGCCAATGCCATCAATTAAAATCTGACAGGACGCATTCTGGGGGATTTGGCGGAGGCTGCGCTGTCGTAAAGGTTCGGAAAAACCGCGTACTGCCTGATCGTAAATGGGCGCCCAGATGCCGTAGGCGCGTTGCAGGCTGCTGCGGCTCAATGAAATACCGTAGCGACGGCCAGACGAAATGCAGGAATGGGGCTTTCGAAGATTTCCCCGTCTGCAGTGATCCATTCGTAACTGCCGTGCATGCTGCCTACAGCGGTAGACAGAACCGAGCCACTGGAATAGCGAAAGCGTTGTCCAGGCTGCAGGGTGGGCTGTTCGCCGACCACGCCGGGACCTTTGACTTCCTGGATATGACCCTCGGCGTCGGTAATAATCCAGTGGCGGTTGAGCAGCTGTGCGGTTTGCGGGCCGTGGTTTTCGATGGTGATCTGGTAGGCAAAAGCATAATGCGCCTGCTCGGGGCTGGATTGTTCGGGAATATATCGGGTTTCTACGGTGATCCGAATGTCTGTGGGGGCGTTTTCTGCCATGATCTTACTCCGGGCGTTGAGCCGCTAGGATAATCAAGAACCAGTCTAACGAGCGGGAAGCCACCTGCCAAGCTGCTTCAGCGTCGTTTGTTGGGCGTTTTTGCAGCGGGCCGGAGCCGATGCAGGATGACGATGCGGCCAATACGGCCAACGATTTCGGCGTGACTGGCGCTGACCAACCGGGTAATCATGGCATCGCGCAGCGCATGTTCCACTTGGGGCAAGCGGACCTTGATGAGTTCGTGAGCATCCAGAGCGATTTCCAGTTCGGCGAGCAGGGCATCAGTGACGCCCTGAGCACCAATCATCACAACCGGTTTGAGGGTATGGGCCTGACCGCGCAGGTTTTGTCTTAGTTTGGCGTCCAGCATGGTATCCTCGTCAGACAGATGATTCGATAAATGGTGGACGGGAGTGTACGTTTGCGCGATGCGGTGGTCAAAGGTCGGAGGTTGTTGCAGTGGCTAGAAGTAAATCCAGTGAAAAATGGCTGAAAGAACATTTTCGGGATGTGTTCGTGCAGCGTGCCATGAAAGAAGGATATCGTTCCCGGGCAGCCTATAAATTACTGGAAATTCAGGAGAAGGATCGGCTGATTCGCCCCGGTATGCGCGTCCTTGACGTGGGTGCCGCCCCGGGTGGCTGGACCCAGGTGGCCGCCCCGCTCATCGGCCGTAACGGGCGGCTGGTGGCTGTGGACCGCCTGGCCATGGATCCGGTCGCCGATGCCACGGTAATTTGTGGTGACGTTTACGAAGATGCGGTGATTGCCGCCTGTCGGGAAGCCCTGCCGGAAGGGGTGGATCTGATTATGAGTGATATGGCTCCCAATATGTCCGGGATTGCCAGTGTCGATCAGGCGCGCGCCATAGACCTGGCGGAGCTGGCGCTGGATATGGCCCAACGCTGGCTACGTCCGGGCGGATCGCTGTTGATCAAGGTGTTTATGGGGGCGGGCGCTGAAGAGCTGCGCCGTGCCCTGCGCAAGGATTTCAAAAAAATTGTGGTACGCAAACCGGAAGCTTCCCGCGCCCGTTCTACCGAACAGTACTGGCTGGCGCTGGACTTTCAGGGAGTTGCACAGGAAAGGTTGGACAACGCGCCAGCGAGTTCCCTATAATCTGCAGCACGCGCAGTTAGCTCAGCTGGATAGAGTGTCGGCCTCCGAAGCCGAAGGTCACTGGTTCGAATCCAGTACTGCGCACCAATAAAATCATTGAGTTACATTAAGGCTGGCTGCGTGCCGGTTTTTTTGTGCCCAAGTGGTGCCCATTCTGTGCCCAAATGGTGCCCATTTTCGTAAATTACCCATTGTGCCAAGCAAAAAGATTACTAATTTTGACCTTTAGCTTCCGTGCCGATTGCAAATAATCGCATGATTAGTAGAAAAACAATGCAAAAACGAAGAAAAAATCAATAATTATGGCTTTCGGGGTCTTCAATATACTCAAAAACATCCCCTACGCCACATTGGAAGAGCTTACAGAGCTTGTCCATGGTGTCCATATCTACCCTCACCGCAGTTTCCTTATAGAGCAGAGATACTGTACTTCGATTTAGTCCGGAGCGTTCTGCTACATCAGCGATTCGCAGTTTATGCTCGCCCATCAATCTGGAAAGATGACATTTAATCATGATCGTCCTTTCGAAATGTTATGCAGAAAAACGGAATGCTAGCCAAGGCAACAAAAAATATTGCACCATGGTATTTTGTGTGGAATAATGTTGTTCAAGATGGCATTGTGAGATTAAGGAAGCCATCCAGAGATCGTGAAGACTATAGAGGAAAACGCCATGAAAGAAAATACTACGTACTTAACAACTCGGGAATTGTCGATTCGTATCAAGTATGACGAAAGAACTATCAGAGATAGGTTGAAGGACTCAGTGCTGATTGAGGGTGTTCATTATATTCGTCCTTTTGGGGGCAGGAAGATATTGTATATATGGGAGGTTATTGAGAAAGATATGGCAACGAGTTCTTTTTCTTCAGGATTAACCATTCCCATGTCTAGAGGAGGGGTGTGTCATGGGTAGCATTCGAGTTAGGAAATCTACTAAAACACTATTTTTTGATTTTCGCTACCAGGGGCAGCGGTGTCGAGAACAGACCACGCTTCTTGATAGTCCAGCTAATCGTCGGAAAATGCAGAAGATTTTGACAATTATTGAGCAAGAAATCGCACTTGGCACCTTTGATTACACGTCACATTTTCCAGGAAAGGCATCGGCGGGACGGGTGGTTAATGGAAAGGAGCAAATTAGCAATGGCCAACTTACGTTGGGCCAACAGAATACCCCCACCTTCGCAGAATTCGCAGAGTTATGGTTGGGAGAAATGCGGATTCAGTGGCGGGAAACCCAGTACTATACCGTGGAAAATGCATTGCAAAAGCACCTGTTGCCTGTGTTCGGGGAGCAAAGGGTTGGCCAAATCACCAAGGGAGATATTCTTGCGTTCCGTTCGGGCCTCGCCAAAGTCCCCGGACGGAAAGGGAAAACCCTTTCTGCTTCAAGAATCAATCATATCCTCACACCCTTGCGGATGATCCTCAACGAAGCGGCCAACCGTTTTGAGTTTACCGCACCTTATCATGGAATCAAAAGCCTGAAGGTGCCTCGTACGGACGTGGAACCTTTTTCTCTGGAAGAAGTGGATATGATTTTGCGGAATGTGCGTGCTGATTTCCGTGATTATTATTTGATTCGCTTTTTTACGGGGTTGCGTACCAGTGAAATAGACGGCTTGCGCTGGGAAAAGGTGGATCTGGCGCGTCGGCAGATCCTGGTTCATGAAGCTTCGGTCAAAGGGCAAGTGGTCCCTACTAAAAACGATGGCTCTTTTCGGACCGTGGAAATGTCTTTGCCTGTTCATCAGGCGTTTCAGGCTTTGCACGAGATTTACCATCACAAGGATAGGGCCAAGAGGCGGGTGCCGAATGATTATGTTTTCTGCACTCGCGAGGGAACCCCCCTGCGTCACGATAATGTGACCAAGCGGGTCTGGTACCCCTTGCTACGTTATCTGAATCTCAAAGTTCGCAGGCCTTATCAAACCCGCCATACGGCGGCCACACTCTGGCTGGCTTCTGGTGAAAGCCCAGAATGGATTGCCCGGCAAATGGGTCATAGCACCACAGAAATGCTGTTTCGTGTTTATTCGCGCTATGTCCCCAATCTTACCCGGCAGGATGGTTCAGCGATGGAGCGGCTGCTGCTGTCCCATTTGTCATTACCCTCGGAGGTGGATCATGACTGAGCAACATCTTCCAACGGCACCATCGTTGCAGTCGTCTGGAGTTCTTCCGGAGGTGCGTAATGAGGTTCTGAACCGTCTGGTGGCAGCTCTGGAAGCCTCTTTTATCCTGCCTGATCCAATAACGCTTTGTCAGATACTTGATGTATCGGGAGAAACTTCCACCCAAATGATTTTACTGCAATGGGTTTGCAGGGTGCTACTGGAAATGGATGAAGCGCAGGCCGCACAACGGCTGCCAGATATCGTGGACAGGCTGGATAGGGCGCTGAACGTTGGAGACCTATGCTAATGGCCGCCATGACTCATTTGCCGACATATCAACACAGATTTGTGCTTTCCCGATTACAGCATCGCACCAGTCGCTTTGGGGAGGCTTTCTGCTCCTGTTGCCTCACAACTCCCGGGGGGAGACATTGGACAGCTTATTGGTGGCAGGCGTTTCCGTTCCGAAGTTTCTGGCCAGATGGGATCGAAGTTTCTGCCAGCGTACGTCCGCGTCGGTTGGGACAAGAGTGGGTGCTGGATATCATGGACTTGCGTCTGGTTTCTTTTACTGATTCTGATCTGCACAGTAGAGCAATGTCCAGTCTACCAAACTGGTTGCTATCTGAAACACCTTACCCGGTCCATCTCCGGGAATTATGGGCGCATATCCAATTAATGACGAATGCCTCATTACGCTGTTTCAGTCAACGAATTCTGCTTGATCCTGAGATCAGCCTGTTTTGGATCAAGATTCCAGCGAGCCAGTCACATCATCATGCAGAGAAGGGTGGATTGTTACGGCACTCTGTGGAGGCTCTACGTCTTTTGACCCGGATAGAATCCATGACATTGCTGGAATGGGAGATCGCGCGCACAGCTTTGCTATGGCACGATGTAGGGAAGGTTCTGGGTTATGATCAAGATGGCAGGCGCATTATGGAAGGTTGGACTGTTGCGCACGAGGAAGCTACGACAGAAGTGCTGGCTTCTCATCTTGCGTGGTTAAGACGGCTGAATCCTGATCTGGTTGCTGCGCTCAAAATCCATTGGTCCAGTCGTTCGACCCGCCCCCTGATGCCCGGCAGGATTCAGGTAGAGGCCTGCGACCGAATGAGTGCAGCATTAGATAGCCGCCAACAGGCGTTTACGGCGCAACCACCCCATCGACAGTTTGCTTGTCTGTCAGGTCCCGGGCCCGCTTCGCGTTTCTGGAGACCATTAGTAGGGTAAAAGGGAGAACGATTATATCAAACAAGGACCAGCAGTTGCCCTCAGCCTTGAAATAACCGGTCCAGTTGCCCCGTAGTTGCTTCTGCCGAGTGGCTGCAACCGAGATCAGACCGGCTTATGCGTGGCCTTCACCAATATGGTGCTGACGGTCAGTGCTTGAGAAATAATCGGGAGTTCGTTTGAGCGGATCAGGCCATGCCGATCACCAGCAGCAGCGCCCGATCAACTGCTTTCATCTTGCCCTCGTCCAGACGGCCAAAAGCGGTGCTAATTTTGCTCCTTGGTAAGGTCGCCAGCTTGTCCACCTTACTTGGGATAAGGCTCGTAGGCCATTGGATGGATTGGGCTCAATCGTCACGCGGAATACTGCGTCACGCAGATCGCTGGTGATCGGACAGAGCACGACACTTTCGAGATCCGACAACAGATTAGACTGCACGATGACGGCGGGACGGGGTTTCTCATAGTCACCGTGCAGAGACAGTGTGACCAGGTCCCCCCGTTGCATTATACCCATCCATCTATGAGTGCAGCAGCTTCTTCGGTAAACTGTAAAATATCCGCTTCGGTTGGATCAGTGTTGAGTTTCAGGCACTGATGGCGAACTTGTGCAACGAACTCGGGGGAGCGGGTGTCGGGCACCCAGAACTGAACAGGGCGTAAACCTGCAGCCTTCATTCTTTCGCGATGACGGGCAGTCTTGTCGGTTGAAGTGTGAAGAGACGACATGATACCTCCGCTGGTTGCATGTATAGTGACATGTTACCATACGTGCAGACGCACGACAAAAGGCATTTGGGCTTTGCTTTCAGTTGCAAATGAAGCTACTGCCTTTAGCGGTGGAGAGTTCACTTTTTCTGTCATAATACGTTCGTCAGATCGCTTGCCCTGTGTATTGTCTGTGCAAACAGACGCGGACGAGTGTGCAATAATTGATCAAAGCGTCTGGAGCGCATCCTAAACTATCAAAGCAGATTGCACATATTGGTAACCCCACCATGACCAAGGCCACAGTCTTTATGGAGCGTCTGCGCCAAATGCCACACAAGGCCACCAGCTATTTTCGTTACCCTTCTGACCATTATGCCATGTCGGGTGTTTAAGGGTTGGATTGATAATAACGGGTGTGTTCTGGGGAGATAGAAAGGCAATGTAATGACTGATGCAGAAAGCGCAAGTCCCTCTCGTTCGCCCCAGCCCAAAAAGCCGGGAGGAAAAAAGTCCGCAGCGGTTGCGCCACGGGACTGCCCGGAATTTCAGCGTTGTATGGAAGCGGCTGAAAGAGACCCGACCATTTCGGCAGATGCGCTGTTGGCCCTGTTTCGGGACATTGGGGTCTATGGCACGTTACTGGAGTTGACCATCGTTGCAGAAAATCTGCAATCAATCTTGGACCTGATCGATTTGGCGGAATTTTTGAACGCGCCGCCGGTGGAAATGTCGCAGTGGCCCCTGTTGCTTGATTGGATTCTACGCCAGGAACCCGATGTTATTCCTCCCTCCGAATATGCAAAAAATCCCCATAAGTCTCCCTTGACAGGTGTTTGTACAAAATCTCATCCACTCTATGCGCTCTTGTGGTGGAAAACTGACCTCGGCCAGCAGGATGAATGGTATTTATTGCAGGGACATGTCCTTCTGGCGCATCTGCACTTAATCGCCAGGAACAAAGATCGGTTCTATGACTTTGCAAGGGTTACTTCAGCCCCCTACGACGATGTTTTGGGTTATACCTACCGGGCAGGTATTTTTTTACGGGAAATTTCTGCACGTCGTGAAGGGATTTCGGCAGAACTCTTGCATCCTGAACATGCTCCCCAGGAACTGGCGGAATCAATTTATGTTGCCTGGCAGGTCTATACCAGGGGCGAAAAGACCGACGGTCAAGAGGAACAAGGTGATGAAAGAGAGCGGAAGCAGAAAAGCGAGTTTGACGAAGTTTTTAAAAAACTGACGCGCGAACCCATTCATCGCTCCTTGCGGAGCCATTTGCAGGGTTTCATCTATATGCTGGCTACCGCCTATGACTTCCATCAGCCAACGGGACGGTTGACTCAGGGTAGAGGCAAAAAGGAAAGTATTGTGGGATACCTGCCTCTTATGAATCTGGATCAAGAGACGGTCAAACCGGATTTTCAAGATCCTCAAAAACCTCAGCGCCCTCTTCGCAAAAGAGCCGAAGCAGCTGGCAGTTTCGGTAGCAAGCCGGGTGACGCTGTTCGCTATCAGAAAGAGTACGACATTGATGTCGATGAAAATGTGGGTGAAGCTTTTGTCGAGGAAGTGCCCATATGTTCACGTAAATCCGGTGGTGGTGCGGCTAATCTGCTGACGACGGCATTGCAGGGTCGAGTCCGGGCGGAAGCCCTGCAAAACCAGCTTTTCCTCTGGGATTATGAACAGTTGACGGATACCGCCATCCACGGGTTGCGTCGTGCAATGGCCGAAGCATTTCCCGATGCCCTCGAAAAAGCCCCCCTGAAGCCATCATTGCGTGCACAGAGCCTCGTTATCTTGTTTATTTTACTCGGAACTGGTATTGGCTTTGAAAAATGTCACCAGCTGAAACTGGTCAAAAGCCGAGGCCATATCAAAGGATACCATCATTTTGCCTTTCAATCGGGAGAAAAGAGGCAATGGGGTACATGGTATGTCAAAATCGAGCCTCCCAGCAGATGGTACAATCAATTTGCTGAAGCACCGAAATTGTGTGCGGATATCCAGGACTCCATCTTATGCCTGCCGGATGTGACGGGCTGTGGCGAATATCTGGAGCAGCTACTAAACCATTACTCAGATAAAAACCTCCCCAAAGTGCGCCTGTTCGGAGAGGGTAGGCGTAACTATCAACAGGATATCCAGAAATATTTGCGCACGGTCGACCCCTCTGGCTATCTCACTCTGACCCGTGTGGAAAATTTTCTCTGGTACCGATGCGCGGGTCGTGGAGACATCGGGGAAACAGAACTGGTTTTCCCTAAAAAACAGCGTCTTGGTCAGGTGCGGCGTTTTTATACGACACTCACCCAGAAAAGGTTGGTGGCGCGCTATGTCCAGGTGTTGCAGGAAACCTATGGCAGCCATTCCTTGTTGGCCGGTTCCGTTGAGGTTTTGCCAGCAGATAATTCAGGCTATCTGGGTTCCCTGTTTCGGCCCAGGATTGAAATCATTCGGACAGGAATAAAACGATTGCAGGATCGCCTGGATCAACAGGTCCAATCCCTCCCTACGCTCAGCAACCATGCCAAAAATCTAAGTGCAGACTGGAATGCCTATTACAACGACTACACACTCTACACCTGGTTGTATTTTGCCTATGCCACCGCCTCGCGGGTAATTTGTGCGCCTTTTCCAGAAAATCCCGCAGAAGGGACTGCGTCAGGCTTTATCGTTCATCAGGACAAATCGACGCGGGATCAGTCCCATCTGCGCTTGCTCTGGTTACCCCCAGATTTGCTTCAGCAATTGCAGAGGCAATGGGATCTGGCCATGCAACAGAAAAAATGGTCGGAGAGTTCACGTGTCCGCGACAGCGCTTCTGGCAGCAATTTTCTGATGAAGGGTCGGGCGATAACAGGCTTGTGTCCAAACGATTTGCGTCCCGAACTAATATCCCTTTTCGAGGTGGATATGCCCGTGAACAGTCATCGACGATTCTGCCGTAGTTACCTGTTGGAACGGGGTTGCCCGGCCGAAGTGGTCGATGCCTTCATGGGGCATTGGTATACCGGAGAATCTCCCTGGAGCCGCTACTCCAGTCAGTCAGCTCTGGCCTATGTGAATCTGCTGAAGCCGTATCTGGAGTCGATGCTGAATAGCTTGGGTTTCCGGTCACAGCCCTTGCCTACTAGGGTCGCCAAGCGACAAAAATGATGGAAGAAGCAAAATTTTCTCTGAATGTTGCAACACCCAAACCTCCCATCCAGACAGCCTCTTTTAAGGAAATTCGTCAGGAAATTCTGCAGATGCCGGCTGCTAAACGTGGACAGTTTCTATTTGACGAGGCAGAAATCGAAGAATACGAGCGATGGCTTTTGCGGGAAAGCAATACGGCATATGCCCGAAAGAAAGGAACTGAAGGGCTGCCTTATAGAACCTTCCTCAATAACCTGCAGGGAGCTGTTACCCATTTTTTGGTATCCGATAAAGGCCGGGAGTCCTTGGCGACCACGCTGCATGACCGGATCCTGGAAACCTATGCGCCGGATGGGGGCAACAATAAATGTACAGACATCAAAGCCGGACTCAAATCCCGGCTGCGGGCTCAGGCCAAATGTCTACAATATTTCAGCCTGCTGATCCGGCGTGGGAATCAGGCATCGTTATGGACCTGGTGCCCACCGGCCGTACCGATGATGCTGGAACGCGAAGCAATACCCTTTCGGAGGCAAGCCATGGCGGATTACCAGCAGGTCGGTAATGCCAGAATGCTGCTGAAACAGGCAATGCAGCAAAAACATTCAAGGCTGGATGGATCCCGGGCGGAAATCCAAGCCTATTGTGAGGGAGAAATTCTGCTGTCGGCACTACTTTTTGGTGGCTTAGGGGAAATGGTGGCATTAAAGTGTCTGTCATCTATGTTGCGTGGGCGGCATGCGCTGGTCTATTTCGAATCACCGGGACTCACATTCTGGGACCTGCAAATTCCTATGCCTCGGGGTGGTGTGCGGTTGCGCCGCTGGTTTCCTGATCCATTTTCGGAAATCCTGATTTTGCATTATTTGCGGGCATTTCCACGGACAGATGATGCAGAAGACACGCTACAGCAACGGACCTCGGAAATATCCGCGCAGGAAATACAACGGATCATGACATTACCCTTGCGCAAATGGCCCCGGATCGGACGACGGCATCTCCAAATCAGGGCATTGTTCAGAGGCATGACACAAGCGGCGCGTCTGGAATTACCGCAATTTTTGGGTGCTTATGCCTTGGGAGATCTGGATGCCCATGCCTTGGTAAGTCAAAGTTGGTGGCGTATTCATGGCTATTCTGAAGGGTCTCAGGCCAAGATTTCTGAGGCAAAGGAAAGTATATCGAATAAAGCCGATGCAGCGTTGGAATCAGCCCCTGAAGTAATGGAAGGGGTTGTGACGGTCGCCTGGCTGCGGGCACTACGGCAGGCCATGCGGGCCAAAAACCGAGCCAATGCTCTAAAACTGCTAAAGGACGCTCTGAAGCAGGAGAATGTTTCGGATCCCCTGGGAAGGCGTATGTTTGCCTGGGCTGAGCATTTACTGAAAGAAGGCTCATCCTATCGCCACCGCTTGGAGATGACGACTATTCGCCGCTATGTTAGCCGTCTCGCGGCCTTGATGCTGCAGGTGCTGGAAGATACCCAGTTGGTGGAAAGTTTCGGTGATCCGTCCTGGCGTCAACTTTATGAAGACCTTCTGGAGCAGGTCGATACGGTACATCAGAGAGTCCATCTGATTCGGGCCATTCGGGAATGGCATCAGTTTCTGGTGGAGCGTCAGGGAGTAGACCCTTTACTGCTTCAGGATCTGGGTGGGTTTCAGATCGATGTGATTCCCGACGCTCAGGTCATCAGCGAGGCGGAGTTCGTTCGCCTGAAAAAACGCCTTCAGGATGGCAGGCATGCCCTGCACCATCAGCAGCTTCCCAATCTGCTCACGCTGGTTGCCATTCTGGGCTACCGTTGTGGGCTGCGGCGCATGGAAGTGCTGCGTCTGCGTCTGACCGACTGTCATCTGATAGGGCAGGCCAGATTGCTCATTCGTCCATTTAGTGAACGGCGTTTGAAAACCCGTCATGCAACGCGCGCTTTACCACTGGATGTGCTGTTGGAGAATGACGAACTGGAACTTCTGCGTAAATGGATAGCCTATCGCGGAGAAAGTGGCGCGGTTTCTGGTGAGGAATATCTCTTTGTGCTCCCTGAGATTGGTCACAATCCCATTGCCCAGGAAACTGCGATGTCCCGCATTCATGCAGATATGCGAGCGGTTACGGGCAACCAAAGCCTGCATTTTCATCATCTGCGGCATAGTTTTGCTAACCAGATTTTGTGGAAGTTGATGTTGGCAGATATTGGGCCGCAATATTTACCTTTGCCATATAAGAGCGAACAGGGTTCCGCCCGGGTATTTCGGCAGAGATTGTTGGGTGTTGATCACGCCAACCGCAAGCAGCTCTATGCCGTAGCGGCGCTGTTGGGACACTCCGGTCCTGAAATCAGTATGAACCACTACCTGCATAACCTGGATCTGATTCTGGCTTTGCATCTGCGTGTACAGATAGCTGAAGCCCATTCGATCCGTGATTGGCTCGCAATACTGGCAGGCCTACTGCATGAGAAAACTATTTATCGAGCCTATAAGCAGGCGGGTATGGATGGTCTGTTGTCAAGGCTTCGGATCAAGATGCCGGATGATCTGCAGTCCCCCGAATTTTTACAGGAGGACGGGATGTTTCAAACTGTATCCTCTGAAACTGCATCCGCCCAATCCGTAGGAGCGTCCAAAATCCGCATCCTGGAAAATCTTTGGTATTTACTTTTGCAGGGGTTTACCCAATCTGCAGTGATTACCGATCCGCAAAAAGCAGAAGACGAATTGTTCTGGCAGCCCATAGCTGAAGACGTTGACTACACCGCACAGCAATTAGCCCGAATGGCGCGCAAAGCGCAGGACATATTTGCGCTGAAAAGCCGGATGGGTCCGCGCCACAAGTCGCTTAAAATTCCTCAGTTCGGCAAAGGCACGCTGGAAATACCCTTGCCACCCCGTCCCTTAACCCGGAATGACCAGGAACACCTAAAAAACATGCTTCCAGGATTCTGGACCATGATGGAGCAAGATCCTGCACTATTAAGCAGCGCGCTTGATGCGTACCTGAAAAGAGCCTGGCGCAGTGAGCCTGGAGTTTTGCTGCTACGATCCCCGGACGATACTAAGGAAGTGGTTCTAGCGCAAGCCTACAAGCAACTGCTGCTGCAATTGGGGATTTCCCCGCGTAATATCCGGTATCTGAGCTTTGATCATGAGAAGCAGCGTTCCCGTTGGCGGCAATCCTGGCGGGTAGCGCTGCATCTCAATAAGCGGGATGAGATTCAGGTCAAGCATGCTTTTGAAAAATGGGAGAGTACGGAAGCCTCCTGGTTGCAGATCCAGCCAGTTTTTGAGCGGGCAGGGTGGCAACCGCAGGGTATGTCCCCGGCGTTCAGTTATTTGATGGTGATGGGGGCGATGGTTTTGGTTGGGTTGTAGATTGATCGTAAGCGTCAACGTATTAACTTAAAAGCCGCAGAAACGTGATGTACTGGGGACCTTATTCCTCTCTATTCTGACGGGTCATCGCCGCTATGCCCACGTCACGGCGTTACGCAGTGACGGCGTGAGTCCCAACATTCTGGGCATGCGCAAGATGACCGTACTCACGCAAGATCGTCAGTGAAGATTCTCTACGTGTGGCCATTGGCCGCAAGAATTTCTTGTTCGTGGGTAATGACGCTGGTGGTAAACGGGCCGCGTCCTTTTACAGTATCATCGAAACGTGCAAGCTCAATGGCATTGAGCCTTTCGCGTACCGCTGTGATGCCCTCGAAAAGCTCCCGACCTGGCCCAACAAAAAACTCCACGAACTCTTGCCGTGGAACTGGAAAAAATCTGCATTAGCCTGATTGGCTCCAATCCGCAAGGGTGGATTCGCTGAACGCTTACCTTGCATAGGCGTCATCAAGACGGTATCTGTTTAACAACCGCGCTTGTGAAAACGGACATTAAATTCTACCCATTCACTATTTCACTTAGATTTTCCCAACAAGATTTTGAAAAAAAAGCTTTTTTTCTGTTAGGCGCGAATTAACACTTCATGGGAGCCATGGCTGCCATAAAACGGGTGAGAGACGCTTTGATCTCCTCGGACGGTTCAGTACGTGTTGCACGCCGTGTAACACCACCGGAGCTTCAGTGCCGACATCGAGCAGCACCTTGAAACGCAGGAGCCGGTCACCGTGGGCGTGCAGTAACATTGATAGCCAGATTCCGAAATGTGTCCAATCGAGCGGCTTGTCCAGTATCAAACTGACTGCATGCACCTCGGCGTGTACCTCGGCGAGGGTTCCTAGCCGGGTCAATGTTTTAAAGACACGCTGCTGTGTCACCGCTGGCCCCGCAGCGAACTGCGTTAACCAGGCCGCCGACGCCGTATAGCCGTAAACGAGATCAGCGGCAGGATTAAGTCCTGCCAGTGCATCGCGCAGCGCCAGCAGTGCCGATGTTTCGACACAATCAGTTTTGCTGATCACTAACGTATCGGCGGCACCCGCCTGAGCAAGCCATTCTGGATGATGGATCTGCTGGAGTTCGGCATGTATAGCATCGATCAGCGTCACAATCCGCCCTGGGCAAAAGTGTTGCCTAAGCTGTGGATCATTCGCTAGCAGCCCGTCGGTTTTAACTTCGGACTACTGCCAGATTTCGCCCCGAATTTTTTGAAATCGCTCATTTTGAGTCTTTTTCGGTCATTATTGCCCTGTTTTTTGCGGTTTATCTGCATTTTCCTGCCCTACAGGCGCAATACGGCCATGCGTTTTATGTTCCACGCCAGGCAGACCAGACTCCATTCTCCCTGAACCTGACGCAGGCCGCGCAAGGAGAACTGCCGGAATCCCATCACGGATTTGATAATCCCGAAGACCGGTTCTACCGTYCSTKWRMATGCAACCCGCATGCAGGCGATGATACATCGTCTGAAGACGCAGGCAGGCCGAAGCGTTTATCGTCTGCGCAAACAAACGGTAGAACCGGTCTTCGGGATTATCAAATCCGTGATGGGATTCCGGCAGTTCTCCTTGCGCGGCCTGCGTCAGGTTCAGGGAGAATGGAGTCTGGTCTGCCTGGCGTGGAACATAAAACGCATGGCCGTATTGCGCCTGTAGGGCAGGAAAATGCAGATAAACCGCAAAAAACAGGGCAATAATGACCGAAAAAGACTCAAAATGAGCGATTTCAAAAAATTCGGGGCGAAATCTGGCAGTAGTCCGAAGTTAAAACCGACGGGCTGCTAGGAGTACCGAGCCTTGCAGCACTGTTAGAATTTAGTTCATCGAACCGCAGGATATGTGGCCCGTTCGTCCGGTGTGTTGTGAGAGGAGGGGACCGTGAGGCTTCTTCACTATCCCGATTGTGCATCAACTATATAGATAGGAATTTTTATGAATGCAAAATATTCCGGGCGGTGCCTTTGTGGGGAAATCAGCTATTCAGTTGATATTGAGCCAGTGTTTACTGGAAATTGTCATTGCAAAGACTGTCAAAGATCATCAGGTGGTGCATTTATTCCGGCGATGCTTTTCCCTGAAAAAAATGTGGTTGTTTCAGGTGCAGTAAAATATTACGAATCTCAGGCAGATAGCGGAAATATCCACAAAAGAGGCTTTTGCCCGAACTGTGGTTCCCAATTGTTCGCAAGGTTCGGCCATATGCCAGGAGTGCTGGGTATAAAGGCTGGCACTTTAGATGACCCATCGAATTATGTTCCAACAATGGATTTTCATGTAAGTAGCGCTGCACCATGGGACTGCATGAATCCAGAGCTACCTAAAAAGCAGGGGGCGGCACAAAGCTAACGATTGTGCATATCAAGTCTATTTGGCCGACAGCTATCGCCAGTGTGCTGCACAAGTACGCGTCGGATTGCTTGATTGAAAAACCTTCCCGCTCAATTAGACACACTGATAAGTGGTACGTCAGTTAGCGGGCTTCACCAATCGGAGAGAAGCCCTCAGGGTTACGTCCTCGTAGCTGGTGAGGAACAAGAGGTCGCTGAATCGGAAATCCAGGTCGGCGGCCACACGCACGAGCCCAGGCGTTAGAGCCAGAAAGCGCGCAGCCGATCCAGAAGTTTGGGTGGGTTGCTGGAATCTGGTTTGGTGTTTTTCATCTGGAAGATTTTAGGCTGTCCTAAATTGTGTGCAATGGAAAATGCCATGAATATACAGCGTGTTGTTACTGCTAATTTTGCATTAAACATCGCTTGATGATAGCATTGTTGAGTCTAAATTTTTTAGGCGTCAAGCATCAATTGCGAGACAATGAATGTCTTCTTGGGAGCGAAGCTATGGAACTGACTGCTGTTCTTACCCCCGCCGAAGAAGGCGGCTATGTCGCGCTAAATCCAGAGACAGGTACGACCACCCAAGGCGAAACGGTCGAAGAGGCTATTGTCAATCTGACTGAAGCTACAGCACTTTATCTGTCTGAGTTTCCGCTGCCAGCGCAGGGCCATCCGCTGGTAACAATGTTCAGCGTTCCTGAGACATCAAGATAGCTTTACGCCTCGTTCGAAACCTTTCGGAGTAGCGGCTATGACCAAGACATCTACCACTCGCTACGTAACCGGTAACTGAGCGGCGTATCTTGCGGGCTACTTCAGGATATTGTAGAGGTCCGATCGCAGGAGGTTGGCGGCGAAGTGCTGTTTCCAGAGTCTGGGGGTCAGTTCGGCGACGCGAGATGCGGGATGCTGGCTGACCCGCTGCAGGACATCGACCAGATAGTCGTAGGGATTAATGTCGTGAAGGCGGAGCTATGCTCGAAAGTGGTGTACGGGCGCGTTACAACTGGCTTGAATGAGGTGGCGTACTGTTGCTACAAAGGGTTTCCGACTCAAAGAGCAACATAAGGAGTACGCCGTGGAAAAGAATACCGTAATAGCAGGTGGGATGGGAGAGTTGGGTCTGGGCATTGAAGGGATACTTCGACGCGCGGCACGCTCTCTGATTGAGCAGGCCATAGAGGCAGAGGTGGCGGTATTGCTGGAAGAATTTGCGACGGTGCGGATGGTTGATGGGCGTCAGGCTGTCTCTTATACACATCTCCGAGCCCAC